>NZ_CAXUPC020000010.1:0-215275 GCF_964252745.1 Allobosea sp. LjRoot9
GTCCTGTCTCGTGTCCAAAACACCGGCAAGTGCTTGGAAACAAGTAGAATCAACGCCATGCACAACGTCTACTAATTTAAACCGGACACCCGTGGGCCTGACCCGAGCATCTCCGGACGGAGAAGCGATGAAGAGATGTCCGGGTCAAGCCGGACCTGGCGTGACATGGTGAAGCGACCGAGGTGACGAGCAGGAGGCTGGCCGTCGATCCCTTGCGGTGGTCGGGCAATAGGCTATCCCCTCAAGGTCCCGCGTTATGGGCTGTTGCGGAAGAGTGAAACCAGTGTCGTGCGTTTTGACGATGGGGGGGAGACTTATCGTGCGCTTGGCGCTCAACCTTGCATTCGCTGCGCTTCTCACGCTGCTCACGCAGGTCGGTGGGCTGGCTTGGCTGTTTGCGCTGAACTTTCGGCTCAGGCTTCTGACTTTCGCACTCGCCTATATCAGTCTTTCAATTGCAAGCCTCTGGATCGCGCCGGTCTTTGGGCGCGTGCCGCTTTCCTGTGGCGCGGATGGCTCGATGAGGGTGCAGTCTTGGTTCTACTGTGTCCTTAATCGGCAATATGTGACGCCTGAGCTGCGCGATACCGCCAAGGACCTTGCCGCGCATCTCGCCAAACAGTTTCCCGGCACTGTCACGCTGATCCTCGACGCAAATTTCCCTTTTTTGAACGGCTTCCCGCTTCTTCCCCATCTCTCCCACGATGACGGGCGCAAACTAGATTTGGCTTTCTACTACAAGAGCGGCCAATCCTACGTTCCAAGCGCAACGCGGTCGCCGGTCGGCTACTTCGCCTTTGAACAGGGACCGACCGATTGCCCGCCGCGCTGGTTGACGCTGCGGTGGGACCTGACCTGGCTGCAGCCTCTGATGGCGGATCTCCAACCAGAGCCGCAGCGCATTCGCGCGGCGATAGACTGGCTTTCTCAGGATCAGCGTGTCCGCAAGATCTTCGTCGAGCCGCATCTGCAAGAACGATTTAACGTCGACTTACCCAAGCTGCGGTTTCAGGGCTGCCGAGCGGCCCGACATGACGACCATATCCATTTTGAGCTGTAGAACGCGATAAGCCGGAACCGCTCGCTATTCCCGCTCCGCCAGCACGCGGCCCACGGCTGCGCGCAGTTCGGGGATGCCGAGACCGCTTTCGCTGGAGGTCAGCAGCACCTCGGGGAAGGCGGCCGGGCGGCGCTTGATCTCGTCATAGGTCGCCTCGATCATGAACTGCTGATCGGCCTTCTTGAGCGCGTCGCCCTTGGTCAGCACGACCTGGTAGGAGACTGCGGCCTTGTCGAGCGTCTCCAGCACCGCGCCGTCGACATCCTTGATGCCGTGCCGGGCGTCGATCAGCACATAGACGCGCATCAGATTGGAGCGCCCGCGCAGATATTCATGGATCAGATTGGTCCAGGCCGCGACCTTGGCCCGGCCGACGGCGGCATAGCCATAGCCCGGCATGTCGACGATGGTCAGGCGCTCATCGGCACCGACCTGGCGGAAGAAATTGAGCTGCTGGGTGCGGCCGGGCGTATGCGAGGTCCGCGCCAGCGCGTTGCGGCGGGTGACCGCATTGATCAGGCTCGACTTGCCGACGTTTGAGCGTCCGGCGAAGGCGATCTCCTGGCCGACCATGGGCGGCAGGTCGTCGACATGGGTCGAGGCCCAGACGAAGTCCCAGGGGCCCTCGAACAGCTTGCGCGCGCTTTCGATCTCATCGTCGCCATAAGGCGTGGTCAGGCTCGTCGTCATCGTGCTTGTCTACTCATCGTCCTTGCCTACACGGCCGCGCGCAGCGCGTCGATGTCAGCCGAGGCGATGACGCCGATATTGCGCGCGATTGTCTCAGGCTCCCAATCCCACCAGCGGATGGCAAGCAGCTGCGCCACGATCTCGGGTGCGAAGCGCATCTTCACGACGCGTCCGGGATTGCCGACGACGACGGCATAGGGCGGCACGTCGCGCGCGACCTGTGCCCGCGTGCCTATGATGGCGCCGTCGCCGATGGTGACGCCGGGCATGATCACGGCCTCGCGGCCGATCCAGACATCGTTGCCGATGACGGTGTCGCCGCGAAAGCCGGTGTTTTCACGGGTATAGTCGGGCGCATTCTCGAAGCCGAACATGCCGAAGGGAAAGGTCGAGAAGCCACCCATCGGATGGTTGGCGCCGTTCATGATGAACTGCGCGGCTTGCGCGATCGCGACGAATTTGCCGATGATCAAGCGGTCGCCGATGAAGTCGAAATGATAGCGCACGCAGCGCGCGACGAAATGCTCGGGCCCGCGCGAGTCGTCGTAATAGCTGTAGTCACCGACCAGGATCAGCGGATTGTCGACGATCGCCTTGAGAAAGGCCGTGCCTTTCCAGCCGGGAATGGGATGGCGGGTCAGGGGATCGGGGAGGGGCATCGCGACCTCCTCGTCACCCCGGCGACCGCAGGTCAACCGGGATGACGGATCTGGAGCGGCGGCTGAGTGGTCGCCGCCTTACTTCTTGTTGCTGTTGGCCGGCTTGGTGGGAGCCGCGACCGCGGTGGCTGTCGCCGCCGGCGGCTTCTTGCCGAACAGGCCCTTGATGTTGTCGAACAGCTCGATCTTGGCGCCGTTCTTTTTCATGATGTAGCCCTGCTGGGTCACCGAGAGCAGGTTGTTCCAGCTCCAGTAGATCACCAGGCCGGCCGGGAACGAGCCGAGCAGGAAGGTGAAGAACACCGGCATCCAGGTGAACATCATCTTCTGCACCGGGTCCGGCGGCTCCGGGTTCATCTTCATCTGGACGAACATCGTGATGCCCATGAAGATTGGCCAGGCGCCGATATGCAGGAAGGCCGGCGAGGCGAAGGGCAGGAGTCCGAACAGGTTGACGATCGAGGTCGGATCCGGCGCGGCCAGATCCTTGATCCAGCCGAAGAACGGCGCATGCCGCATCTCGATGGTGATGAACAGGATCTTGTAGAGCGCGAAGAACACCGGGATCTGCAGCAGCACCGGCCAGCAGCCGGCGATCGGGTTGATCTTCTGCGTCTTGTACAGCTCCATCAGCGCCTGCTGCTGCTTCATCTTGTCGTCCGCATAGCGCTCGCGGATCGCGACCATCTCCGGCTGCACGGCCTTCATCTTCGCCATCGAGGCGTAGGATTTGCTCGCGAGCGGGAAGAACAGGCCCTTCAGCAGCAGCGTGACGCCCAGGATCGCGATGCCGAAATTGCCGACATGCTTGTAGATCCAGTCCATCACGAAAAACATCGGCTTGGTGATGAAGTAGAACCAGCCCCAGTCGATCAGCAGTTCGAAGCGCTTGATGCCGAGGTTTTTCTCATAGCCGTCGATCGCTGCGACTTCCTTGGCGCCGGCGAAGAGACGCGCCTGGCTCGCCGCGCTCGCGCCCGGCGCGACGGTGACGGCCTCGCCGAGAAAATCAGCCTGATAGGTGCGCTGCGACCCGGTCTGGACCGAGGAGTAGCGGCCTTCATATTTGCGCGCCTGGTCGGGGGCGACTGCCGCGGCCCAATATTTGTCGGTGATGCCGACGAAGCCGCCGACGGCATCCTTCCAGACCTTGCCGTTGGCGCCGGGCGAGAGCAGCGGCTCCTTGTCGATCTTGTCGTAGGTGTATTCCTGCAGGCCCTGCTCGCCGAGATTGCCGATCAGGCCCTCATGCAGGACGTAATAGCCCAGCGTCGCCGGCTTGCCCTGGCGCACGACCTGGCCATAGGGGAAGAGCGAGACGGCCGCGCCGCCCTTGTTCTCGACCTGATCGTTGATCGTGAACATGGCGTTGTCGTCGATGGTGATGACGCGCTTGAACAGCAGGCCCTGGCCATTGTCCCAGGACAGCGTCAGCGGCGTGCCGGACCGCAGCACCGGCCCATCGGCGGTCCAGAGGGTCGAGGCGTTGGGCAGCGACACGGCGGCGCCGGGAGAGGCCACCCAGCCGAAATCGGAATAATAGGCGTTGGGCCCGCCGAGCGGCGAGAGCAGGACGATGATGGCGCTGTTGGGGTCGACCGTCTCACGATAGGCCTTGAGCGAGACGTCGTCGATGCGCGCGCCGGTGAGCGCGATCGAACCGGCGATCTTGGCCGTCTCGATGCGGACGCGCGGGCTGCGGGCGAGCGCCTGTTCGCGGGTCTCGGAGGCCAGTGTCGCGGGCACGCCGGCCGGAGCGGCTGTGCCGGCAGGCTGGCCGGGCACGGTCGAGGGCGCGGGCGTCGTGGCGGGCGAGCCGGCGGGCGTGGATTGCGCCTGCTGGTTCTGCTGCGCGACCTGCTTCTGCTTCTCCATCTGCGGCACGCCGTAGAAGAACTGCCAGCCGAGCAGCACGACCACGGAGAGCGCGATCGCCAGAAGCAGGTTGCGGTTGTCTTCTTTCATCATGATCGGAAACAAATCTCGCTGACGCCCAACGGGGCTTAAGGTTTGGCGGTCGCGCTGCCGCTATCGGGCGCGCGTCGCTGGTCTTGCGGGGGCTTGCGGCCGGATCTGGCCGCAGGGGGCTTGGCCGGACGGGCGCGGTCGAGCGCGATCGAGAGATCGGCGACCAGGGCCTCGAAGCCGGCGCTCAGCGTTTCAGTGCGCGCGATGATCACGACATCGCAGGCCCGCCCGGCCTGGGCGCCGAGCGCGAGCTCGGCGGCGGCGCGCAGGCGGCGGCGGATGCGGTTGCGCTTGACGGCGTTGCCGACCTTGCGCGAGGCGGTCAGCCCGAGGCGCAAGCCGTCGCGGCCCGCCTCCTCGGCAGCGTCGCGCACCTGCACCGTAAGGACCGACGAACGAAAACGGCGGCCGTGCTCGGCCGCCGCCAGGAATTGCTTGCGTTGGGTCAGACGGGCGAGGCGCATGGCGATTGGCCAGTCTTCCAGACAAGAAGGCGCGCGAGGCTCACGCGCCGGCAGCTCAGGCCGAAAGCTTCTTGCGGCCGTGGGCGCGGCGAGCTGCGATGACCTTGCGGCCGCCGGCAGTCGCCATGCGGGCGCGATAGCCGTGGCGACGCTTGCGAACCAGCTTGCTGGGTTGATAAGTTCTCTTCACGATCCGTCTCCGGGGCCTTGTAGCCCGGCGGTCGCGGCTTCCCTCGGGAAGCGTGACCATGCGAGCCTGTCATGCAAAAGGTTCTGCGCCGCCTACAAGGCTGCGCAAGTGGCGGGCTTATGGCGGATGGCTCCGTCCAAGTCAATGCCGAATGCCCGGCCGCATGCCCGGTTTGAGCGCGCCGGCCTGCGACCCTTCGTCCTTGGCGAAGGGCGAGGCGGTCATTACGGCCCAGGCCGACTTGAGCCGGGAACAGCGACAGGCAGGCTTGCGCTCGGGCGCGACATCCCCGATATAGCGCCCGGGAGGTTGGCGAGGGACGTCTCACTCGCCAACCGGGTCAGGTCCGGAAGGAAGCAGCCCTAACGAGACCGAACGGGTCTTCGTCCAGCCTCCCACCTCATGCGCGCGATCGGCATGCGGCCTGGCGGCGCGATTGCACCATGTGCGACGCTCCTCAGGCCATCCGCGACAAGACTAAGCGTTGACCGTCGCCTCGCGATTGGCGAAAGCAGTCTGATGACCGACGAGACCGACGCCGCCTTCTCAGACGAACCTGGCTTTGCCGGCTTCGACCCGGCGCCTGCGGCTGCGCCGACGCCTTACCGCGTGCTGGCCCGCAAATACCGCCCCGCCCATTTCGGCGACCTGATCGGCCAGGACGCGATGGTGCGCACGCTCACCAACGCCTTCAGCGCCGGCCGCATTCCCCAAGCCTGGATGCTCACCGGCGTGCGCGGCGTCGGCAAGACCACGACCGCCCGCATCCTGGCGCGCGCGTTGAACTACCAGACCGAGGATGGCGGCGGCGCGCCCACGACCGACCTCACGCGTTTCGGCATCCACTGCAAGGACATCATCGAGGGCCGGCATATCGACGTGATGGAGATCGACGCCGCCTCCAATAACGGCGTCGACAATGTCCGCCAGATTAACGACGCGGTGCGCTACGCGCCGGTCTCGGCCCGCTACAAGGTCTACATCATCGACGAGGTGCACATGCTCTCGGCCGGTGCCTTCAACGCCTTCCTGAAGACGCTGGAGGAGCCGCCGCCGCATGCGCGCTTCATCTTCGCGACGACCGAGATTCGCAAGGTTCCGGTGACCGTGCTGTCGCGCTGCCAGCGCTTCGACCTGCGCCGTGTCGATGCGAGCCTGCTGGTGTCGCACCTCTCGGGCATCTGCAAGGCCGAGGGCGTCGACGCCGATGACGAGGCGCTGGCGGCGATTGCGCGCGCGGCCGAGGGCTCGGTGCGCGATTCGCTCTCGATCCTCGATCAGGCCATCGCCCATGCGGCGGGCCAGATCATGCTCGACGATGTCCGCTCCATGCTCGGCCTCGCTGACCGGGCTCGCATCATCGACCTGTTCGAGATGGTGATGAAGGGCGACATCGCCGCCGCGCTCGGCGAACTCCGGGCGCAGTATGACGCCGGCGCCGATCCCGTCGTGGTGCTGACCGATCTCGCAGAATTTACCCATCTGGTGACGCGCCTCAAGCTCGTGCCCGAGGCGTTGAAGGACAACACGCTGAACCAGGCCGAGCGCCTGCGCGGCGGCGATTTCGCCCAGCGCCTGTCGATCCGCGTGCTGGCCCGGACCTGGCAATTGCTGCTCAAGGGCATCAGTGAGGTGAAGCAGGCCGACAGGCCGGTCATGGCAGCCGAGATGGTGCTGGTGCGCCTCGCCCATGCCGCCGATCTGCCGACGCCGGATGAAGCCCTGCGGATGCTGCGCGACGGCTCCGGAGCCATGTCCGGCGGCAATGGCGCGCCCTCCTCCGCGCCGCGCCCGCCCTCGGGTGGCGGCAACACGGCGCTGGCCGCGCGGCCGGTGCTCGCCAGCGCCAACCCGATGCCGGCTCCCATGGCTGCCCCGCGCGCCATGGCCCAGCCGCTCGTGCAGGTGGCTTCGCTGGAGGATGTCGTGGCGCTCGCCTCGCAGCATCGCGACATCACGCTCAAGATCGCGCTAGAGCGCGATGTCCGCCCGGTGCGCTTCGAGCCCGGCCGGATCGAGTTCTCCGTGACCTCGGGCGCATCGCGCACGCTTGCCACCGACCTTTCGCGCAAGCTCAAGGAATGGACCGGCCAGACCTGGATGGTGGCGGTCGTCACCGCCGAGGGTGGCGCGACCCTGCGCGAGCAGACCGAGGCCGAGAAGGACCGGCGCGAAAGCGATGCGGCCTCGCATCCGGCGGTCAAGGCGGTGCTCGAGCGCTTTCCGGGCGCGCGCATCGTCGATGTCCGCGATCCCCGCGCCGCGGCCTCCGAGACGCCTGCCGCGGCGTCCTCCGAGGATGATTATCTGCCCGAGGCCGAGCCGCTCTTCGACGATAGCGAGCCGGATTTCGACGGCATCGATTTCTGATTTTCCGATATCCGGTTTCCAGAGGCTGTTAGGGACTACGGGAGAAGCGACCATGCGCGACATGATGGGCCTGATGAAGCAGGCGCAGCAGATGCAGCAGAAGATGGCCGATGTTCAGGCCGAGCTCGACACGATCGAGGTCGAGGGCGCGGCCGGCGGCGGCATGGTGAGCGTCACCATGACGGCCAAGGGCGCGGTCAAGGCTGTGAAGATCGACCCCGCTTTGATGCTCGCCGATGAGCGCGAGATCCTGGAGGACCTGATCGTCGCCGCCTGCAGCGATGCGCGCAGCCGCTCCGAGCGGGTGATGCAAGAGCGCATGGCCGAGATCACCAAAGGCCTGCCGATCCCGCCCGGCATGAAGCTGTTCTGAGCTTCAGCCCCGCATGTCCCGCGCCATCGCCGGTCCCGAGATCGAACGCCTGATCCAGCTCCTGGCCAAATTGCCGGGGCTGGGGCCGCGTTCGGCCCGGCGCGCCGCGCTGCACCTCGTCAAGAAGCGCGAGCAATTGCTGGGCCCGCTCTCGGAAGCCATGGCGGTCGCCCGCGAGCGCATCGTCGTCTGCTCGAGCTGCGGCAACATCGATACCTCCGACCCTTGCTCGCTCTGCCGCGACCCGCGCCGCGACGATGGGCAGATCGTGGTGGTCGCCGATATCGCCGATCTCTGGGCGCTGGAGCGCTCAGGCGCGGTCCAGGGGCGTTATCACGTGCTGGGCGGCATTCTGTCGGCGCTGGACGGCGTCAGGCCCGAGCATCTGACGCTCGAGGCGCTGGTGGCGCGCGCCTCCGATCCGGCGGTCAAGGAAATCATCCTGGCGCTCAACGCCACGGTCGACGGCCAGACCACGGCGCATTTCGTCACCGACCTTCTGGCCCATCTGCCGGTCAAGGTGACCAAGCTCGCCCATGGCGTGCCGGTCGGCGGCGAGCTCGACTATCTCGACGACGGCACGCTCGCCGCTGCGATTAGGCAGCGTACAGGTTTCTAGGGCACCTCCGGACGACGCCCGCTCAGAACTTGTAGGCGAGGCTCGCCCGCACGGTATGCGTCTTCGCCTCCTGCTCGCCGGCGAGGCCCAGCGCGGTGTTCCGGGCAGTGGGGTCGAACTTGCCGTAATCGGTGTAGCGGTATTCCGCGCCCAGGATCAGGTTGCCGGTCAAGGCGTAGTTCACGCCGCCGCCCAGCGTCCAGCCGGCCCTGGAAACCTGCGTGCTCCCGCTGAGACCGGAGGCGGGATCGTAGGATCGGAGATTGAACTCGGTGAAGGCCGCGCCGCCCGTGCCGTAGATCATCACGGTGTCGAAGGCGTAGCCGATGCGGCCGCGCAGCGAGGCCTGCCAGTCGCGCTGGCTACGTCCGAGGCTGAAGCTGCCGCGCTCCTGCAAGGCTTCGAGATCGCCTTCGAGGCCGAGCACGATCGAGTCGAACTGGACGTTCAGGCCGGCCTGCCCGCCGCCGAGCGCGCTTCCGGGCGTATCACGGAAGGCGCCGGCATAGCCCAGCCCGGTGGCGGAGAGCTGCCTGATCTTGTCCGAACCCCAGGAGTAGCCGCCCTGCGCGCCGAGATAGAAGCCGGTCCAGGAGTAGAAGCTCGGCAAGGCCGGCGCGGGCGGCAATTGCTTACCCGAGGACAGATCGGCAGCCATGGCGCCGCCGCCGGTCAGGATCAGCAGGGCAGCCAACGCGGGTTTCAGCGGCGTTCTCATCACGATCTCAACTCTCAAACGACATCTGGGACTCAGGGCTCAGGCCCCGCACCTTGCAGCGCGGCCCTTCCGGAGCATCCGAGCCTTTCCGCGCATTCGTCACGCGCGCCGGTCCTTGAACAGAAGAAAGCGTTAAGGTTAACAATCAACTAAGCCGCCATGTCCGAGCCGCCATGTCCGAGCCGCCATGTCGGGCGCTGATACGGAACAAGCGTTGCGCTGCGTTGTTGCAGCTACGCTGTCGTCCTGGCGGTGGAAACGTCCTGGCGGTGGAGACGATCAGCCGATGGCCTTCCTGAAACGCATTGCCGGGTTGGCCAGCGCGGCCGTGGCTCTGGGCTATGCCTTTGGCGCGGTGTCGCGGCGCTTCACGCGGGCCTCGCGGGACGCCGCACGCGGGCGCGCAGCCTCGTCCCCGCTGGAGATGACCTGGCTCGGCTGGAAGGACGTGCTGCTGCGCTTTTCCAGCAATGTCGCCGACAACCGGCTGGCCTCGCTTGCCGGCGCGGTCGCCTTCTACACCTTGCTGTCGCTGGTGCCGGCGCTCTCGCTCCTGGTGACGATCTACCGCTCCTTCACCGATCCCTCGACCATCGCCGAGCAGCTCGACGGCCTCACCATCGTCTTTCCGCAGGCCGCGCGCGACCTGATCCATGAACAGGCCATGCGGCTTGCCGGGCAGAGTTCCTCGGCCCTGTCGCTCACCGTCCTGATCAGCGTCCTCGTCGCCTTCTGGAGCGCGAACGCCGCCGTGAAGGCGATTTTCGATGCACTCAACATCATCTATCGCGAACGCGAGAAGCGCAGCTTCCTCAAGCTCAACGCCCTGTCGCTGCTGACAACGATCAGCGGCGTGGTGCTGCTGACGGCGGCGCTGATCGTGATCGCCTCCGTGCCTGTCGTGACCGCGCTGTTCCCCTTCGCCTATGAAGTGGAACGGCTGTTGCGGCTGGTGCGCTGGCCGTTCTTCCTGGTCGTCGCGACGCTCTCCATCGCCTGTCTCTACTGGATCGGCCCGAGCCGGCACCCGGCGCGCTTCGCCTGGGTGATGCCCGGCGCGGTCGGTGCGGCCTTGCTCTGGGCCGCCGCATCCTGGGCCTTTTCCTGGTATGTCGGAACGCTCGGCAACTACACCGCGACCTATGGGTCGCTTGCGACCGTCGTGGTGTTCATGACCTGGCTCTGGCTTTCGGCAGTGATCGTACTCGCCGGGGCCGAATTCAACGCCGAGCTTGAACACCAGACCGCGCACGACACCACCATGGGCAACCCGAAGCCGCTGGGCCAGCGCGGCGCGACCATGGCCGATTCGGTTGGCGAACCGACGGCGGATTGAGGCGGATGCTCGATCCCGACACCACCCGTCAGGACGATCTGCGCAGCGGTCGCGGCCCATGGCTCGCTGGCCCGGCGCGCCCAGCCAGCGAAGAGCTGGAAACGGATATCCAGTGCGACATCGCGATCGTCGGCGGCGGCATCACCGGCGCGATGGCGGCGGAGCATCTCACCGCCTTCGGCCACAGGGTCGTCGTGATCGATCGCGAGCGGGAGGGTTTTGGCAGCACGGCTGCAAGCACAGCCATGCTACAATGGGAGATCGACCTGCCACTGCGCCGGCTGGCGGAGCTTTACGGCTTCGACCGCGCCGCCGATGTCTATCGCCGCAGCTTCCGCGCCGTGGCCGGCCTGGGCGAGCTGGTCGCGCAGCTGGAACTCGGCGCGGCCTTCGTCCCGCGCGACACGGTCTATCTCGCGGCCGGCGAGGTCGGCCCGCGCGAGCTTAGGGACGAGCATATCCTGCGCGAGCGGGCCGGGCTTCCCGGCGCTCTGCTCGACCACGCGACGCTGCTCGGCGCCTTCGGCTTCGACCGGGCGGCCGCGCTCGTCTCGCCGGGCTCCGCCGAGGCCGATCCGCTCAGCCTGTGCCACGCCTTGCTGGCGCGGGCAGCCGGGCGCGGGGCGCGCTTGATCCGGGACGAGGCGGTTGCTTTCGAAAGCAACTCGCAAGCGGCCGCCGTCAAGCTCGCTGGCGGCCGCACCGTCGAAGCCGGCCATGTCGTGCTTGCGACGGGCTATGTGATGCCCACTTGCGTGACGAGCGACCTGCACCGAACCGCCTCGAGCTGGGCGATCGCAACCCTGCCGCAGCCGCCGGCGGCGCTCTGGCCCGGCCCTGCGCTCATCTGGGAGGCTTCGCAGGACTATATCTACTGCCGCACGACGAGCGATGGTCGCATCGTGCTCGGCGGCGAGGATGAGAAGACCGAGGATCCCGAGCTGCGCGAGCGGCTGGGGCCGCAGAAGACAGAAGCCTTGCTCGGCAAGCTCAAGGCTCTCCTGCCGCAGACCGAGGCGACGCTTGGCCATGCCTGGTCGGGCGCCTTCGGGCAGACTTCGGACGGGTTGCCATTGATCGGGCGAGTGCCCGGGCAGGCGCGCATGCTCGCAGCCTATGGCTATGGCGGCAACGGCATCACCTTCAGCTTCCTCGCCTCGCGCATGCTCGCCTCGCTCATCGGCGGGGTGGAAGCGCCATGGTTCCAGCATTTCGCGATCGACCGGCGCGACCCGACCAAGCCCTGAGCCCCGCCCGCGATTGCGCGGCTGCAATCATGAGCTTGCCCCCGCCAGGGGCGACAAGGCGGGCGAAGATCGCCATCTTCCGGGTCACGCGGCCAGTGAAGGCCGGCTCATTTTCGGAGGCTGCCATGCTCGCGGTCCAGGATTCTAAATCCGCTTCGCCCATCCGGCTCGAAGCGCTGGATGCGCCCTTCCATATCGGCGCGGTGGCGCTGCGGGTTCACGACCTGGCGAAGCTGACGGCGTTCTATCGTGACGCGATCGGCCTTGCCCTGATCCATCAGGAGCCGGGTCTCGCCACGCTCGGCGTCGATGGCGAGGTCCTGGTACGACTGGAGGAGGGCGCCGAGCGCCCGACCTCGCCGGCAGGCCTGTTCCACCTCGCCATCCTGCTGCCCTCGCGCGGCGCTCTGGCCAACTGGGTCGGCCATGCCGCCAATGCGCGCATCAAGCTCGAAGGCGCTTCCGATCATCTCGTCAGCGAGGCGCTCTATCTGTCGGACCCCGAGGGCAACGGCATCGAGATCTATCGCGACCGCCCGCGTGCCGATTGGCCGCGCCGCGACGGTGCGATCAAGATGGCGACCGAGCGGCTCGATCTGCAGGCGCTGCTGAACGAAGCGCAGGCTGGCCCCTATGCCGGCATGCCGAGCGGCACGCGCATGGGCCATATCCATCTGCGCGTCGGGGATACGGCTGAGGCCGAGGCCTTCTACGCCGGCAAGCTCGGCTTCGACCTGATGGTGCGCTATCCCGGCGCGAGCTTCCTCTCCAGCGGCGGTTATCACCACCACATCGCCGGCAATATCTGGAACAGCCGCGGCGCCGGCGCACGTGGCGAGGGCGAAGCGGGGCTCGGCTTTTTCGAGCTGGTGGCTCGCGATGCCGGGGATTTCGAGACGATGCGCCAGCGTATCCTGGCTGCCGGCGGCAGCGAGGATGCCAAGGGCCCCTCGATCGCCGATCCCTGGGGCAACAGGCTCGTGCTGCGTCGCTGAGCGGCCAGAGCATTTTCGAGCGAAGTGGATACCGGTTCGCGTGAAGAAAATGCGTTAAAACAAAGATCTGGAGCAATTGAACAATCCAATGGGATTGGAAATTGCTCTAGGAGTCAGCGCTCCAGCAGATGTGTGCGCGTTGCGCCGCCGAGATCGCGCCGGAAACCTTCCGCATCCCAGAAGGCGGCGGCGCGGTCATCCGCCGCGCGCAAAGAGAGCCGCGCCGCCACGGCAAAACCCTGCTGGATCAGAGCCGCGGCGATGGCGCGCCCGACGCCATGGCGGCGCCAGGCGGGACGCACATAGACATGACGCAGCCGGGCGAGGTCCGGCTCCGGGTCGTAAGGGTCGGGCGTGAGGCCGCCCAGCCCCGCCAATTCACCCTCCGCAAAGGCTGCGAAGAGAACAGGCAAGTCGGCATCGCCGGCATAGTCGCCGCGCGCGACCTCATCGGTCAGCCGGTCGAGGAAGGCGTAATCCTCCCCGGCCGCCTCGTGCCGCAAGGCCTCGAAACCGTCCGGCAGCGCAGCGCTGACGCGGACGATCTGAATCGAGGCCGGCGTCACAGACCCTCGAACAAGGCGCTCGAAATATAGCGCTCGGCGAAGGAGGGGATGATCACGACGATGGTCTTGCCGGCGTTCTCCGGCCGCGCGCCGACTTCGAGCGCCGCGGCCACCGCGGCCCCCGACGAGATGCCAGCGGGAATGCCCTCGCTCTTGGCAAGTGCGCGCGCCGTCTCGAAGGAGGTCTGATTGCCGACGGTAACGACCTCGTCGATCACCGAGCGGTCAAGGATGCCCGGCACGAAGCCGGCGCCGATGCCCTGGATCTTATGCGGGCCGGGCGCGCCACCCGACAGCACCGGCGAATCCTCGGGCTCGACCGCAATGATCTTCACGCCGGGCTTGCGCGCCTTGAGCACCTGGCCGACGCCGGTGATGGTGCCGCCCGTGCCGACGCCGGAGATGAAGATGTCGACCTTGCCGTCAGTGTCGTTCCAGATCTCCTCGGCGGTCGTCTTGCGATGGATCTCCGGATTATGCGGATTCTCGAATTGCTGCGGGATGATCGAGCCTGGAATCTCCGCCTTGAGCTCCTCGGCCCGGGCAACAGCGCCGCGCATGCCGCCGGGACCGGGCGTCAGCACGAGCTCGGCGCCGAGCAGCGCCAGCATCTTGCGGCGCTCCAGCGACATCGTCTCCGGCATCACCAGGATCAGGCGATAGCCGCGCGCGGCGGCGACAAAGGCGAGCGCGATGCCGGTATTGCCCGAGGTCGGTTCGATCAGCGTGCCGCCCGGCTTCAACGCGCCGGAGGCCTCCAGCGCATCGACCATGTTGACGCCGATGCGGTCCTTGACGCTGGAGATCGGGTTGAAGAATTCGAGCTTGGCCAGGATCGTCGCCTTGACGCCGCGCTCGGCCGGCAAGCGGTTGAGCTTGACCAGGGGGGTGTCGCCGATGGTGTCGGTGATCGACTCATAGACCCGGCCGCGGCCTGGGGCCTTGCTCGGAGCGGGGTGGAGCGTGCGCACTGCCTCGGTCATGGGGTCCTCCTGGGAATGATCGTGATTGATGGCGACGCTAATTCAATTCACAGTCCATGTCGATGATAGGCAATATATACAAATTCAGATTGTGAAATCAGTAGTCGCGCTTGCCCCGTCAAAGGCAGCGTTTCGCTCCGCCTGCTGGCACAGCTCCTCCACGGTGACTCCATCCAGTGTCGAGAGAAAGGCCTGCGAGGCTCGTTCCACCTGCGGACCGACCACGAGGTCGATCAGGCGCGATTGCGGCAAGGGCCCGAGTCCATCCTCGCCAGCCTCCTGCATCGCCGCGCGCGCGATCTCGCCGGCGGTGATCCGGCGGCGTTCGCGCGCCAGCTCATAGCCGCCGCGTGGGCCACGAACGCCCTTTAGGATGCCGACCCGGACCAGCGCCTGCAGCAGCGTCTCAAGATGGCGCGGCGGCAGGTCATGCCGCGCCGCCAGCATTTTGGCCGCGACCGGCGAGGGCCGCGCATGCAAGGCGATATCGACCACCGCCGCGATGGCGAGCAGGCTGCGGCGCGAGAGCAGGTTCACGCGACGGCTCCCTTGACCGTGTCCGATTTGGGCGTGTCCGAGACGCCGGTCGAGCCGAAGCCGCCGGCACCGCGCGCGGTTTCGTCCAGAATTGTCGTCTCGACGAGATGGGCCTGCGTGACCGGTGCGATCACCAATTGCGCGATGCGGTCGCCACGGCGGATCGTGAAAGGCTCCTGGCCGAGATTGATCAGGATGGCCGTGACCTCGCCGCGATAGTCGCTGTCGACCGTGCCTGGCGAATTGAGCAGGGTGATGCCATGCCTCAACGCCAATCCCGAGCGCGGGCGTACCTGCGCCTCGAAACCCGTCGGCAGTTGCAGGGCAAGGCCGGTGGGGACCGCGATGCGCTCGCCGGGCGCCATGACGAGTGCGCCGCCCTCTTCCAGCGCCGCGCGCAGATCGAGCCCGGCCGCGCCCGCGCTTTCATAGGCTGGCAGCGGTAGCCCGGCGCCATGCCCGACGCGGCATACGGGGATCGTGACCATGCCTAGGCTCCCGCCTTCGAGACGCCCGTCAGCCCGGCGAGATGCGCGATCAGGCGGCTCGCGACCTCCTCCTTCGCCAGAGTCGGCCAGGTCTCGACGCCGTCGCGGGTGACGAGATGGACGGTGTTGGAATCGCCGCCCATCACGCCGGTGCCGCCGACATCATTGGCGACGATCAGGTCGCAGCCTTTCCTCGCGAGCTTGGCGCGGGCATAGTCGATGACGTTTTCGGTCTCCGCCGCGAAGCCGACGACGAGCGCCGGCCGGCCCGTCTTGCGGTGAGCGACGGTCGCCAGGATGTCGGGGTTCTCGACCAGCGCCAGGGCCGGCGTCCCACTGGTGCCCTTCTTCATCTTCTCCGGTGCTGCGTCCGCCACGCGCCAATCGGCGACGGCTGCCGCGAAGACCGCGATGTCGGCGGGCAGCGCCGCCTCGGTCGCCGCCAGCATCTCGCGGGCGGATTCGACATGGATCGTGGTAACGCCGTCGGGGTCGGGCAGGCCGACGGGGCCGGAAACCAGCGTCACGCTTGCGCCAGCGGCGGCGGCCGCGGCCGCGATAGCATGACCCTGCTTGCCCGAGGAGCGGTTGGCGATGTAGCGCACCGGGTCGATCGGCTCATGCGTCGGCCCCGAGGTCACGAGCACATGTTTCCCGGCGAGCGGCTTCTGCGCGATTGCCGTGCCTCCCGGCGTGCGGCCGAGGAAGCCGATCGCACGCGGTTGCGCCGCCATATCGCCGGCCAAAGCGCGCTCGATCGCGGCCAGGATCTCGAGCGGTTCGGCCATGCGGCCCGGCCCGTTCTCGCCGCGCTCGGCCATGGCGCCGGAATTGGGCCCGACGACGAGCACGCCGTCCTTTTCGAGCTGCGCCATGTTGCGCCGCGTCGCCGGATGCTCCCACATCCTGGGATTCATCGCAGGCGCGATCAGGATGCGCTTGTCGGTGGCGAGCAGTGCGGTCGAGGCCAGGTCATTGGCGAGCCCCGTCGCCATCTTGGCGATGAGATCGGCGGTCGCGGGCGCGACGACGATGAGGTCGGTCGAGCGCGACAGCGCGATATGGCCGATATCGGCTTCGTCGGTCAGCGAGAACAGATCGGTGAAGCAGCGCTCGCCGGCCAGCGACGAGACGGAGAGCGGCGTGACGAACGCCTCGCCCGCCTTGGTCAGGATGCAGCGCGAGGCGATGCCGTGATCCTTCAAGCGCCGGATCAGCTCCAGGCATTTATAGGCGGCGATGCCGCCGCCGATGATCAGGAGAACGGAGCGGGATGCGGACAAGGGCGGAGGTTCCTGAGCCGGGATGCCCTTCACCTAGCATCGAAAAAGCCAGGATGTCATGGGGGCGCGGGGAACCCTCTCCAACCCAAGTCAGATGTTTCCGACTTGGGCCACTCTAGCTGCCAATCTCGGGCAGGCCCGAGATTGGAGGGAGAGGGCAGGGTGAGGGGTAGGCCGTTTGACATTTTGGCCGTGCGCCAACCGCTGCCACGCTGTGAGGCTTCCACGCAACTGGTCCAGGGGCCTACACCTCACCCCTGCCCCTCTCACTGAACCCGGGTATACCCGGGTTCAGTGAGAGGGGCAGGGGTTCCCCGCGTTTCCATACCTCACCTAAACGGCGGCTCGTCGAAGCTCCTGAGTTTGCGCGAGTGAATGGTCGAGCCCGCTTCCTTGAGCTTCTCCAGCGCCGCGAGCCCGATCTTGAGATGCTCGCCGACGGCGCGCTCATAGAAGGCGTTCGCCGCGCCGGGCAATTTGATCTCGCCATGCAGAGGCTTGTCGGAGACGCAGAGCAAGGTGCCGTAGGGCACGCGCAGGCGGTAGCCTTGCGCTGCGATCGTGCCCGATTCCATGTCGACCGCGATGGCGCGCGAGAGGTTGATGCGGCGGCGCTCCTTGGTCCAGCGCAGTTCCCAGTTGCGGTCGTCCTGCGTCACGACGGTGCCGGTGCGCAGGCGGTTCTTCAAGCGGTCGCCGCGCTCGCCCGTGACTTCGGCCGCAGCCTGCTGCAGGGCGACCTGGACCTCGGCCAGGGCCGGGATCGGGATGTCGGGCGGCACCAGCTCGTCCAGGATGCCGTCCTGCCGGAGATAGGCATGGGCCAGGACATAGTCGCCGATGATCTGCGTCTGGCGCAGGCCGCCGCAATGGCCGACCATCAGCCAGCAATTGGGCCTGAGCACCGCAAGGTGGTCGGTGATGTTCTTGGCGTTGGAGGGGCCGACGCCGATATTGACCAGCGTCACGCCGTCGCCCTTGCTGCGGATCAAATGATAGGCCGGCATCTGGAAGCGATGCCAGGGCGCCGACATCACCCGCTCGGCTGCTGAAACGTCGATACCGTCGCGCTCGATCCGCACACCGCCCGGCGTCACCAGGGCTTCGGCCGTGCCGGCTTCGATTTCGGCCAACGCCAGCCGCACGAACTGGTCGACATAGCGGTGGTAGTTGGTCAGCAGCACCCAGGGCTGTACGGCGCGCCAGTCGGTGCCGGTGTAGTGCACCAGCCGCCGCAGCGAGTAGTCGACCCGCACTGCATCGAACAGCGAAAGCGGGCGCGGCTCGCCCTCGACGATGTCGAAGGTGCCGTCGGCGATCTCGTCACCGACCAGCGAGAGCAGCGGCGTCGGGAAATGCCGCGCAAGCTCCGCGGCCGTGACCTTGCCGCGCCCGAGCTCATCGCCGCCTTCGAGCGCATAGGGGTAGGGGATCTCCTGATGGCTCACGCCGGTCTCAATCGTCGCGCCATATTCCGCGACGAGCGGCTGCAATTGGTCGAGCAGATAGGTGCGGAATTCGGCCGGCTGCGTCACCGTGGTCGAATAGATGCCGGGCGCTGCGAATTTGGCGAAACCGCGCCGCGTCGCGGCGGGCAGCTTCGAGGGCTCGTAGGTGACGCGCAGCAGCGGGTAGCGATAGCGCGCGCGCTCCTCGGCCGTCGGCGCCTCGCCCGTATCGAAGAAACGCTGCAGGTCGCCGCGCAACGCCGCCTTCGCGTCCGCATAGAGCAGCTCCAGCCGGTCGACGGCGGCGTCTGGCGTGGCAGCGGTCTCGAATGTCATGGAGCGAACGTACCTCTCGTTCGGTCGAGCTTCTAGCTGTGCGACAGCCCTGCTGACAACAGGGATGGATCCCATGCAGGCCGGCTGGAGCGTGGCGCTGCCCGCTTGACAGCAAAACGGCGCGGCGATAATAAACCGTCAAGTTAATTAACTCATCGGTTTAATTCAATGTCGAGCGACCCGCTCAGCCTCACCCTGTCCGCCCTTGCCGATCCGACGCGGCGCGCGATCCTGGCGCGGCTGTCGCTGGGCGAAACCTCGGTTACGGAGCTGGCCGAGCCCTTCGCGATGAGCCTGCCGGCCGTCTCCAAGCATCTCAAGGTGCTGGAGCGGGCCGGGCTGATCACACGAGGCCGCGAGGCGCAATGGCGGCCCTGCCGGCTCGATCCCGGCCCGCTGCGCGAGGTCTCGGAGTGGCTGGAACACTACAGCCGTTTTTGGGACCAGAGCCTGGGACGATTGGAGGAGGTGCTGCGCGAGATGCAGGCAGCGCCGGCCGGGGACGTTCAACCGTAACGCGGTTTCGAACGAAGCGGGCATCGGCTCGCGTGAAGAAAACGCGTTGAAACCAAAGAGCAAGAGCCGCGTGGCGGCGTCAAACGAGGAAAACCCATGCTCAAGACCGTTCTTCTCAGCTTGCTGGCGATCCTCGCCACCGGCATCGTCGTGGTGCTGATCCTCGCCGCGATGAAGCCAGACACCTTCCAGGTCCAGCGTGCCATCGCCATCAATGCGCCGCCCGAGCGCATCTACCCGCTGATCGCGGATTTCAGGGCCTGGGGCGCCTGGTCGCCCTGGGAGAAGAAGGATCCCAACCTGAAGCGCAGCTTCAGCGGGCCCGAGGCCGGCAAGGGCTCAATCTATGCCTGGGTCGGCGACAAGAATGTCGGCGAAGGCAGCATGGAGATCGTCACCGCCGAGCCATCAAGCAAGGTCGGGCTCAAGCTCGACTTCATCAAGCCCTTCGAGGCTCATAATGACGTCGTCTTCGCGCTGCAGCCGCAGGGAACGGCGACGCAAGGTTCTGCAACACATGTGACCTGGACGATGACGGGGCCGACCCCGTTCTTCGCCAAGATCATCCATGTCTTCTTCAACATGGACCGGATGGTCGGCGGCGATTTCGAAGCCGGCCTCGCCAGCCTCAAGGCGCAGGCCGAGCGCCCCGCCTGACCGCAAATCGAGAAAACCCAAGCCAAAAAACCCAAGCCGAAAAGCCAGAGAGGAGGTACCCCATGAAAGCAGACCCCCAGAAGGAGCATGAGTGGCTCGCGGAGCTCGTCGGCGAGTGGGCCTCGGAGATGGATTGCGCCATGGGCCCCGACCAGCCGCGCCAGAAATTCAAGGGCAAGGAAAGCGTGCGATCGCTGGGCGGGCTCTGGACGCTCGGCGAAGGCCAGGGCGAGATGCCCGACGGCTGCACCGGGAGGACGCTGATGACGCTCGGCTTCGACCCGGCCAAGGGCCGCTTTGTCGGCAGCTTCATCGGTTCGATGATGACCCATCAATGGCTCTATGACGGAGCCCTCGACGAAACCGGCACGGCCCTGTTGCTGGACAGCGAGGGACCCAGCATGAGCGGTGACGGCTCGCTCTCGGCCTATCGCGACGTCATGACCATCGTCAGCCCCGATCACCGCACCCTGACCTCGTCCGTGCCCGATGGAAACGGCGGCTGGACCGAATTCATGACCGCCCATTTCCGCCGGACCGGCTGAGCGCGGCCTTATCCCCTCACGATGCAAGGACAGGTCTCATGAAGATCGCCCCCTATCTCTTCTTCCCCGGCAATTGCGAGGAAGCCTTCACCGCCTATGAAAAGATATTCGGTGGCAAGATCATCGCCATGATGAGCCATAAGGGCACGCCGGCCGAGAGCCAGGTCGCCCCCGACTGGGTTCCCAAGATCATGCATGCCTGCCTCCAGCTCGATGGCGGCCAGATGCTGATGGCGTCCGACGCTCCACCCGACCGCAGCGAGGGGCCGATGCAGAGCGTCTCGGTTTCCGTCAACGTCAAGGAGGTCGCCGAGGCCGAGCGCATCTTCGCGGCGCTGTCCGACGGCGCGCGCATCAAGATGCCGTTGGAGGAGACCTTCTGGGCGCCGCGCTTCGGCATGCTGCAGGATCGTTTCGGCACGCATTGGATGATCGGCGCCGAGCCGGCGCAGGCCTGTGTGACGGGCTAATTCACATCCTCGCCGTCATTCCGGACAAGCCGCTGTAAGCGGCGCCGATCCGGAATCCATCATAGGGCGTTGCGCTCTCCGATGGATTCCGGATCTCCGCGGGGTTTATTCCTTGGGCCGATCGAAGATCGGACCCGGGGGCTGCGTCCGGAATGACGGCGTCGTCGTGTTCGTTGAACTATCCCAGCACCGCATAGGCGATCAGGCCCGCGATCAGCCAGAGCGCCCAATTGCCCCAGCGGTTGCGCTGGGCTTCGGCCCGGCCGATCGCCTCGATGCTGCGCTCATCCAGCGTAAAGCCGTGCCGCGAGGCGTTTTCAAGCTGGCCGAGCACGCGCTCAGCCCGGCCGACCGTTTCGGGCAGGCTGGCGAGGCTGAAGGCGAGCGAGCGCACCCCGCGCCCGACATCCTCGATCTTGCCCAGCGGCCCGAGATTGCGGGTGATCCAGTCGCGCACCACGGGCTCGGCCGTGGTCCACATGTCGAGATGCGGATCGAGCGTGCGGGCTACTCCTTCAACCACCACCATGGTCTTCTGCAGCATCACGAGCTCTGTGCGCGTCACCATGTCGAACAGGCCGGTGATCTCGAAGAGCAGGGTCAGGACCTTCGCCATCGAGATCTGGTCGGCGCTCTTGTCGTGGATCGGCTCGCCAACCGCACGGATCGCCTGGGCGAAATCGGCAACGGCGTGGTGACCCGGTACATAGCCAGCCTCGAAATGCACCTCCGCCACGCGGGTATAGTCGCGGGTGATGAAGCCGAGCAGGATTTCGGCGAGGAAGCGCCGCTCCTTCAGCCCGAGCCGGCCCATGATGCCGCCATCGACGGCGACCAGCCGCCCTGCCGAGTCGACGAACAGGTTCCCCGGATGCATGTCGGCATGGAAGAAGCCGTCGCGGATCGCATGCTTCAGGAAGGACTGGATGACGGTGCGGCTGAGCACCTGCAGATCATGTCCGGCGGCCCGCAAGCCTTCGATGTCGGAGAGCCGGATGCCGTCGATCCATTCATCGACCAGCATTTCGCGCGCGGTGAGCTGCCAATCCGGCGCCGGCACGCGGAAATCGGCATCGTCCTTGGTGTTCTCGGCGAATTCAGAGAGGGCGGCGGCCTCCAGCCTGAGATCCATCTCCATCGTCACGGAGCGCGCCAGCGTCTCGACCACGCCCGACATGCGTAAGCGGCGCGCCTCGGCGGAGCGCCGTTCCGCCATCTCCGCGCCGAAGCGCATCGCTGCGAGGTCGCGGTGGAAGCGGTCACGGATGCCGGGCCGCAGCACCTTGACCGCGACCTCCGAGCCATCCTTCAACCGGGCCCGATGCACCTGCGCGATCGAGGCGGCGGCGACGGGCGGCCCGAATTCGGCGAAGATCGCCTCGACGGGCTGGCCATGGGCGGCCTCGATCGCGGCACGCGCCTGTTCCATCGGGAACGGGGCCATCCGGTCCTGCAGAGCCGAGAGATCCTCGGCGATCTTCATGCCGACAACATCCGGCCGTGTCGCCAGGAACTGGCCGAACTTGACATAGGAGGGGCCAAGCCGCGTCAGCGCCGCTGCCAGCCGCGTCGCCGAGGAGCCGGCGCCCTTGCGTTCGATCAAGCGCCCGAGCCGGATCGCGGCGCGCGCCAAAGGCGGCAGGACCGAGGGATCGACGAGGGCAAGGGCGCCTTCGCGGGCCAGCACGAAGCCGACCCGTGCGGAACGGGCGAGATGAGCGATGGCGGTGATCATGCGCGCGCGAACCTTGACGTCATGCTCGGGCTTGTCCCGAGCACCCACGTCTTCTTCCCTTCAGCCGCATCGCAAGAATCCGCGTCGCAAGACGTGGATGGCCGGCACAAGGCCGACCATGACGGAAGCTGCATCCTCACAGCTTCCAGCCGGAATGCAGCGCCACGACCCCGCCGGTCATCGGCGTGAACTTCGCCCGCCGGAAGCCGGCATCCTCGATCATGCCGGCGAAGCTCTGCGGCTTGGGGAATTTGCGGATCGATTCGACGAGATACTGGTAGGGCTCGGCCTCGCCCGTCACCATCCGCCCCATCGGCGGTATGACGTTGAAGGAATAGGCCTCGTAGACCTTGTCGAGCAGCGGCACGTCGACATGGCTGAATTCGAGGCAGAGGAATCGGCCGCCGCGCTTGAGCACGCGAAAAGCCTCGGACAGCGCCTTGTCGATGCGCGGCACGTTCCGGATACCGAAGGCGATCGTATAGGCGTCGAAATGGTTGTCGGGCAGGCCGAGCTCCTCGGCATTGCCCTGGACGAAGCGGATGCGATCGTCATCGGGAAAACGCTTCTGCGCCCGGTCGCGACCAACGCTCAGCATCTGCGCATTGATATCGAGTACGGTGACGTCGGTCTGCGGTCCGCCGGCGTCGAGCACCTGGAAGGCGACGTCGCCGGTGCCGCCGGCCACGTCGAGATGGTGGAAGGGCCGATCCTTCGCTGGCTTCAGCGTCGTGATCAGCGCATCCTTCCAGAGCCGGTGCAGGCCCGCCGACATCAGATCGTTCATCAGATCGTAGCGGCTGGCGACCTTGTGGAAGACGTCGTCGACCTTGGCCTGCTTCTCGGCGAGCGGCACTGTCTCAAAACCGAAATGGGTGGTGTCGGAGGCTGCTGTCACGGCGCGGGCTGCTCTTGTGTTCTGGTGAGGCGATGAATAGCGAAACGAGCGGGGCTTGTCGCGGCCCGTCTCGACGCAGGCTTGAGAGTGGACTGGAATGCCCGAACTTCCCGAGGTCGAAACCGTTCGTCGTGGGCTGGAGCCCGCCATGCTGGGGCAGGTTTTCGCGCGCGTCGAGCAGAACCGGCCCGATCTGCGCTTTCCCTTGCCCGATCGCTTCGTCGCCCGCCTGACCGGCCGCAAGGTCGAGGCCCTGTCGCGGCGCGCCAAATATCTGATCGTCGATCTCGATGACGGTCAGGCGCTGATCATGCATCTGGGCATGAGCGGGCGCTTCGTGGTGGAGGCGCCCGGCACGCCGCCGACCGAGCCTGGCGCCTATTACAACGAGATTGGCCGGCACCTGCAGCACGACCATGTCGTCTTCCATCTCGGCTCCGGCGCGCGCGTCACCTATAACGATGTCCGCCGCTTCGGCTTCATGGACCTCGTGCCGCGTGCCGATCTCGCCGCCTCCAGGCATTTCGCCGGCATGGGCATCGAGCCATTGGGCAATGAGCTCTCGGGCGAGACGCTGGCCAAGCTTTTTGCCGGGAAATTCGCGCCGCTGAAGGCGGCCCTGCTCGACCAGCGCCTCGTCGCGGGGCTTGGCAACATCTATGTCTGCGAGGCGCTGTTCCGCGCCGGGCTCCATCCCGAAGCCGAGGCCGGTTCGATCGCGACTGCGACGGGCCGTCCGCGCCCGGCGGCGCATGCGCTGGCCCAGATCATCCGCGAGGTCCTGGAAGAGGCGATCATCTCCGGCGGCTCGACGCTGCGCGACTTCGCCCATGCCGACGGCTCGCTCGGCTATTTCCAGCACCGGTTTCGCGTCTATGACCGCGAGGGCGATGCCTGCGTGACGCCGGGCTGCGGCTCTGTGGTCAAGCGGCTGGTGCAGTCGGGCCGCTCGACCTTCTATTGCGAAAGCTGCCAGCCGCAGCGCTGATCAGCGGGCGGCAATGGGAGGCGGCTGGTTCGGACAGGACGGCACGTCGGTGTCGGTCAGGCCCCAGGACGGTGCGGACGCGGTCCAGATGAACCCCTCAGGCTTGCCAAGCTCGCGGTCGTCGAGGGCGCCGGCACGTACCACGACCATATCCGGCCGCGATGACGAGGCGCTGAACAGGGGCGTGCCGCAATGCGGGCAGAAGCTGCGGCGCATCGTGTTGCCGCCGTCGGAGAGGCTGACATAGTCGCAGACCTCGCCCTCCAATTCGCGGCTCGCGAGCGGGAAGATCAGGTTGATCGAGGCGTTGCCGGCCGAGAGATACTGGCAGTCGCGGCACCAGCAGGCGCGCTTCGCCACCGGCGGCTGATTGAAGCGGAAGCGTATGGAGCCGCAGAAGCAACGGCCGGTAACGGGCTCGGTCATGGTGGTGCCCTCCTCCTGCAAGACGGGGCGAGTGCGAGACGGGGCGAGTGAAGGTGATCCGGCCCGCGACGGCAAGGTCTGGTCACGGGAGCGCTCATGTCGGCGTGCGCTCCCTCGCATGGACCGCGCTCCTCCCGCCCGCTAAACGTGGCCCAACGAAGCATCCGGGAGGCCGCCATGGCTTATGAGACCATTCTCGTCGAGGTGAAGGGCAAGGTCGGCGTCGTCACGCTGAACCGGCCGCAGGCGCTGAACGCGCTGAACGGCCAGCTCATCGACGAGGTCAACGCGGCCATCGACGGCTTCGAGAAGGATGGCGGTATCGGCTGCATCGTCTTGACCGGCTCGGAGAAGGCCTTTGCCGCCGGCGCCGACATCAAGGAGATGCAAGGCCGGACCTTCCCCGGCACCTATCTCGACGACAAATTCGCCGATTGGGACCGCATCGGCCAGCGCCACAAGCCGATCATCGCGGCGGTTGCGGGCTTTGCGCTCGGCGGTGGCTGCGAGCTCGCCATGATGTGCGACTTCATCATCGCCGCCGACAACGCCAAATTCGGCCAGCCCGAGATCAATCTCGGGGTCATTCCCGGAGCCGGCGGCACGCAGCGCCTGACCAAGGCGATCGGCAAGGCGAAAGCCATGGATCTCATCCTGACTGGGCGGATGATGGACGTGAACGAGGCCGAGCGCGCCGGCCTCGTCGCCCGCATCGTGCCCTTGGCCGATCTCATGGCCGAGACGATGAAGGCGGCCGACAGCATCGCTGCCAAGTCGCTTCCTTCGGTGGTGATGGCGAAGGAGGCGGTCAACCGCGCCTTCGAGGTGGCGCTGAGCGAAGGCCTGCGCTTCGAGCGCCGGGTGTTCTCCTCGCTCTTCGCGACGCATGACCAGAAAGAGGGCATGACCGCCTTCATCGAGAAGCGGAAGCCCGATTTCCAGAATAGGTGAGACCGCTTTCCGTCGTTCTCGAGCATGTCCGCGTTTCTCCGAATCGCGGACATGCTCTGCCTCCTTGTTTTATCGCATTTTCTTCACGCGAACCGGTATCCACTTCGCTCGAAAATGCTCTGAGACGCAGTCCTCGGGTCCGATCTTCGATCGGTCCAAGGATAAACCCTGGGCATCTCCGGCAAGAGGTGCTCGGGTCAGGCCCGAGCCTGACGGCGCGCTTCCAGGCCTATGGCCGCCCGGCTGGCACGCCTTCGCGGATCTTTTTCGAAAACTCCGGATCATCGAGCGTCAGGATCCGCGCCCGCTCGCTGATCCGCCCCTGCCGGACCAGCTGGTCGAGTGGAATGTCGGTCCTGACCGCGCCGATGCGCTGCAGATAACCCGGCAGATAGCCGGATAGCAGCACGCGCGGGTCGAGCGGCAGCGAAAAAGTCCATCCCGGCGCGACAGAGCCGACGAGATGGTAGACCACCGTCGTGCAGTTCGTGGTCAGCGTGTTGTACCAGCGCGGGCTCGAAGCCAGCCGGTTGACGTCGGCGATATAGGCCAGGAGCACATCGCGTGCCTGGCTCGGCGTGGCGGCCAGCCGGAACAGGCGGACATCCTCCTTGCGGGCATGGCTGCGCAGGCCGACGATGTCGCGCTCGTCGGCGGCGACATAGGCCATTTCATAGGTGCGGAAGAAGCCGGCGAGCGAGGACCACTCCTCGCCCTTCTCGCGCCTGACCTCGATCGAGAAGGTCAGCGGCACCGAATCCTTGAAGGTGAAGCTGACCAGGAGATGGGCGATCGCCTCGCCCGACCAATAGGACAGGAACAGGTCCGCGCCCTCGATCTTGGTCAGATCGTAGCTGCGCGTCTCCCAGCGCTGGTCATAATCGGCTTCCGTGCGCCAGCGGAAATCGCGCAGATTGCGGACGGTGATCGTCTCGCCCTCGCGCGCGATCTGCGGCAGCTTGGCGAGTTCGGGAATCCAGTCCCGGTCGTGCGACGGCGCCATGCCGTTCCACCAGCCGAGCAGGCCGAGAAACAGCACCGCGAAGGAGAGCGGCAGGCGCGCCGCGCCGGTCCAGATCCCGATTGCACCAGCAAGACCGGCAAGGCCGAAGCCGATGGCGGCCAGCGTCGCGACCGCACCGGTCAGGCGAAACAGCAGGAGACCGGAGCCCCATGCCGTCGCACCGACGACGATCAAGGTGGCCAGGAGTTGGGCAGTGACAAGAAGAAGGCGGCTCATCGCCGCCTTCCCATATCACAGATGAAGCGGGAGGCGCTCACGCCGCCAAGGAATTCACCGGCGCCGCGGCCTTGACCGCATCGTCGACATGGCCCTCGAAGCGCTTGAAGTTCTCGCGGAACATGCCAACCAGCCGCTTGGCCGTCTCGGCGAATTCGGCCTTATCCTGCCAGGTCTTGACCGGATACAGGATGTGCGGCTCGACACCGGGCACCGAAGTCGGCACCGCGAAGCCGAAATAGGGATCGCGGCGGAAATCGGCGCGGTTGAGCGAACCGTCCAGCGCCGAGGTCAGCAGGCGGCGGGTGACACGGATCGGCATGCGCCGGCCGACGCCGTATTTGCCGCCGGTCCAGCCGGTGTTGACCAGCCAGCAATCGACATGGTGCTTGGCAATGAAGTCACGCAGCAGATTGGCGTATTCCGACGGGTGGCGCGGCAGGAAAGGCGAGCCGAAGCAGGTCGAGAACTCCGGCTCGACGCCGGTGAGGCCGCGCTCGGTGCCGGCGACCTTGGCGGTGTAGCCGGAGAGGAAGTGGTACATCGCCTCCGCCGGCGTCAGCTTGGCGATCGGCGGCATCACGCCGAAGGCGTCCGCCGTCAGCATGACGATGTTCTTCGGCACGCCGGCGCGACCGGTGCGCGAGGCGTTCGGGATGAAGTCGAGCGGATAGGCCGAGCGGGTGTTCTCGGTCTTGCTCTGGTCGTCGAAATCGACGACGCGGGTGAACGGGTCGAGCACGACATTCTCGAGCACCGTGCCGAAGCGTTGCGAGGCGGCGAAGATCTGCGGTTCGGCCTCGGCCGAGAGCTTGATCGTCTTGGCGTAGCAGCCACCTTCGAAGTTGAAGATGCCGTTCTTCGACCAGCCATGCTCGTCATCGCCGATCAGCGTGCGGTCGGGATCTGCCGAAAGCGTGGTCTTGCCGGTGCCCGACAAACCGAAGAAGATCGCCGAATCGTCCTTGGAGCCGACATTGGCCGAGCAGTGCATCGGCACGACGCCCTTGGCCGGCAGCGTGTAGTTCAGATAGGTGAAGACCGACTTCTTCATCTCGCCGGCATAGGCCGAGCCGCCGATCAGCACGATCTTGCGGGTGAAATCGATCGCGATCACGGTCTCGGAGCGGCAGCCATGGCGCTTGGGATCGGCCTTGAAGCTCGGCAGGTCGACGATCGTCAGCTCCGGCACGTAACCGGCGATCTCCTCGAGCTCGGGGCGGATCAGGAGGTTGCGGATGAACAGCGAATGCCAGGCGAATTCGGTAAAGACGCGCGCCTTGACGCGGTGCACCGGGTCGGCGCCGCCATAAAGGTCCTGCGCGAAGAGCTCCTTGCCCTCGGCATGCTTGAGGAAATCGGCCAGCAGCGCCTCGAAATGCTCCGGCGACATCGCGCCGTTGTTCTCCCACCAGACCGTGCCTTCGGTCGTGGCGTCACGCACGACGAACTTGTCCTTGGGCGAGCGCCCGGTATGCGTGCCGGTGTCGGCGCAGAGCGCGCCGCCTGCGGCCAGCCCGGCTTCGCCGCGCTTCAGGGCCTGCTCGTAGAGCTGCGGCGCCTGCAGGTTCCAGGACAGGGATTTCAGCTTGCGGAAGCCGAAGGTTTCGGCGCCGTGAGCTGCGTTGAACTGACCAATGGTTTCCACTGGGATACTCCCGAGGCCTGCCATTCAAGGCAAAAGCGCTGTTTTAAAGATGCGCGACCAGAGATCGTCGCACAGACGAGGCGGACTTAAAAATTTAAGTGGCAGGCTCTTTAGGCCCATGATGCCGCCGGCTCAACCCATCGAAAAGGCCCACAAACCAAGAAAATTCTTTAAATCGTTTAAAATAGCCCGGAATGGTAAACCCGGTTCAAGCTTCGGCGCGGGCCTTTGCAGCAAGCTCCGCCAATATCTTTCGCAAACTCGCCGGACCATCCACAGGCGCGGGAAATTCGAGCCGCAGCACGGCATCGCCGAGCGCGAGATCGAGCCCATCCGGATCGATCCCGGTCGCCCGCCAGGCCCCGTCGCGCGCTCCCAGCAGCACCCGCGCATAGAGCTTGAGCGCGTCGGCATGGTCGGCATTCATATGCGCGACCGCATCCTCCTCGATCTCGGCCAGGGCCTGCGCCCGGGTCGGTTCGCTCAGGATATCCGCCGGCCCCAATTCATAGGCCTTGCCGAAACCGCCATTCAGGCTGGCAGCTTCAATACCGAGGGCAAAGAACGAGAAATCGCCGAAATCGGCATAAAGTGCGGCCTTGGGCTGGCGCGCCAGGAAGCGGCGGCGGATGCGCAGGCCGTCCTCCGTCTCGCGCGCGATGCGCCGTGCTCTGAGCTTGAGTGTGATGCGGGCATGGGCCAGCGGATCGCCCTTGCCGCCCGGCGCGATCAGGAGCGAGGCGCGCGGATCGGCGATCAGGTTGCCGGTATGGGCCGAAAGTGCCGAGACCAGGATCAGCGGCGTGCCGTCGCTGTCGGTGGCCAGGCTCGTCAGCGTCGCGGCCGGGTGGCCGTCCTGACCCAAGGTCGCGAGCGAGCCGAAGCGCGCGCTACGCAAGAGATTTCGCGCCAGTCCGCGCGCCGTCTCGTCGGTCGGCCTGATTGGATTGGTCGTTCGGGCAGGGTTCTCGCTCGGTTCGACGGGCTCGTTATTCGACCTGACGGGGTCTGGATTCGACCTGACGGGGTCTGGATTCCGCCTGACGGGGTCTTGCACCACGGAACCTCTTCGCCTTTCCGGCCTTATTCTGATGACGGTAGCGGAACTGTCACGCCATCGCTAGATTGCAGCCACGGTTTGGCCGCTCTCTCGCGAGAGTGGACCCATTTATTGCAACGCGGCCAAGAGACGTAAAACTTATGCCAACAATTGCGCTGGTCGATGACGACCGCAACATCCTGACTTCGGTGTCCATCGCGCTCGAAGCCGAGGGCTACCGGATCATGACCTATACCGACGGCGCCTCGGCGCTCGACGGGCTGAAGCAGAACCCACCGGATCTGGCGATCTTCGACATCAAGATGCCGCGCATGGATGGGATGGAGCTGCTGCGCCGGTTGCGCCAGAAGTCCGACCTGCCGGTGATCTTCCTGACCTCGAAGGACGAGGAGATCGACGAGCTCTTCGGGCTGAAGATGGGCGCGGACGACTTCATCCGCAAACCCTTCTCGCAGCGGCTCCTGGTCGAGCGCGTCAAGGCGATCCTGCGCCGCGCCGGCGCCAAGGATGTCGGCGCGCCTGCCCGCCCCGAGGATGCCAAGGCGCTGGAGCGCGGCCTGCTGCGCATGGACCCGGAGCGCCACACCTGCACCTGGAAGAACGAGCCGGTGACGCTGACCGTGACCGAGTTCCTGATCCTGCAATCGCTGGCGCAGCGCCCGGGCGTGGTGAAGAGCCGCAACGCCTTGATGGACGCGGCCTATGACGACGAGGTCTATGTCGACGACCGCACGATCGACAGCCACATCAAGCGCCTGCGCAAGAAGTTCAATCAGGTCGATGTCGATTTCGACATGATCGAGACCTTGTATGGCGTCGGTTATCGCTTCAAGGAAAGCTGAGCATCGGGGGACGGGCTTTTCAGCCCTCGTCCCGGGGCGCCGTGAAGCGGCGTCTTCGCCGATGCGCCACTTCGCAGCGGAAACGCTCACTGAACCGTCCCTCGCGGCGCGTTTCCCCGAAACGCTCCCCAGGGCGAAGGCTTTGGGCTAGGCTGCTCAGGAAAAGCAGGGCGCTTGAGGCCTATGGCGACGGTCGACGACGAACGCAGGATTGTAATCCGCGCGCAGCGCTTCGCGCCCATGCTGCGCAAGCGTCTAGCCGTGTTCGGCCGGCGCAGCCTGCGCGCCATCTCTTCCCGCGCCGCCTCCAGCCTGACGCGGCGCATCGTCGTCCTCAACCTGGCAGGGCTCGTCGCGCTGCTGCTCGGCTTCCTCTATCTCAACCAATTCCGCGAGGGGCTGATCGAATCGCGGGTGCAGAGCCTGCTAACGCAAGGCGAGATCATCGCCGGCGCGATCTCGGCTTCGGCGACGGTCGAGACCGACACCATCACCATCGACCCCGACAAGCTGCTCCAGTTGCAGGCGGGCGAGAGCGCCGGCATCCCCGAGGACCCGCTCGATTTCTCGATCAACCCCGAAAAGGTCGCGCCGCTGCTGCGGCGGCTGGTGACGCCGACCAAGACGCGGGCGCGGGTCTACGACAAGGACGGGCTGCTGACGCTGGATTCGCGCAATCTCTATTCGCGTGGCGACGTGCTCCGGCTCGATCTGCCGCGCGTCGGCGAGCCCGACGAGCCGCCCTTGCTGGAGCGCACCTGGAACATGCTGCGCAACCGGCTCGGCCGGGCCGACGTTCCGACCTATGACGATTTCGAAAACGCCAACGGCAAGTCCTATCCCGAGGTGGCGCGCGCGCTGAACGGCACCCCGGCCAGCGTCGTACGCGTCAACACGCGCGGGCAGACCATCGTCTCCGTCGCCGTGCCGGTACAGCGCTTCCGCGCGCTGAAGGGCGTGCTGCTGCTCTCGACGCAGGGCGGCGACATCGACGCCATCATCGCCTCCGAGCGTTACGCGATCCTCCAGGTCTTCACGGTGGCCGCCGGCGTGATGATCGTGCTCTCGGTGCTGCTCGCCGGCACCATCGCGGAGCCGATCCGCAAGCTCGCCGAGGCGGCGCAGCGCGTCCGCAAGGGCGTCAAATCGCGCGAACAGATCCCCGATTTCGCCGGCCGGCATGACGAGATCGGCCATCTCTCGGGCTCGCTGCGGGAGATGACCAAGGCGCTCTACAGCCGGATCGAGGCGATCGAGAGTTTTGCCGCCGACGTCGCCCATGAATTGAAGAACCCGCTGACCTCGCTGCGCAGTGCCGTCGAGACGCTGCCGCGCGCCAAATCCAACGAGTCGCGCGGCCGGCTGCTCGCAGTGATCCAGCATGATGTGCGCCGGCTCGACCGCCTGATCTCGGATATTTCCGATGCCTCGCGGCTCGACGCCGAACTCGCCCGCAACGACGCCGCCCCGGTCGATATCGGGCAGGTCCTCGATGCGGTCGTCTCGGTGCAGAACGAGACCCGCCATGAGGCGCGCGCCGGCATCGAGCTCAAGACCGAGCGGCGCGGCCAGCGGCCCGGCGGGCGCGACGGCTTCCTGGTGATGGGCCATGATTCACGGCTGGGCCAGGTTCTGGTCAACCTGATCGACAATGCCCGCTCCTTCTCGCCGGCCGACAAGCCGGTGCGCGTCACGCTGTCGCGCGAAGGGGCCGACGTGCTGATCACGGTCGAGGATGACGGCCCCGGCATCGAGCCACATGCGCTGGAGCGCGTCTTCGAGCGCTTCTACACCGACCGGCCCAATGAGGGTTTCGGCCAGAATTCGGGCCTGGGCCTTTCGATCTCGCGCCAGATCGTCGAGGCTCATCGCGGCTCGATCCGGGCCGAGAACCGCCTCGGCCCGGCTGATGGGGACGGCGAACAGCCGCGCATCGGCGCCCGCTTCATCGTCCGGCTGCCGGCCGTGCCGCTGGCGGCCTGAAGCAGATGAGCGCGACGAGCGAGCAGTCCAGTCATAACCCTGCCAGCGGCAGCCCTGCCAGCCGCATCCATGCCAGCACCATCGCGATCGGCGAGGCCGGCATTCTCATCCGCGGCCCGTCCGGTTCGGGCAAATCGACATTGGCGCTGGCGCTGATTGCGGCCGCGACGCAAGCGGGATCCTTCGCCAGGCTGGTGGCCGATGATCGCACTGAGATCGCCAGCCATGCCGGCCGCCTGCTCGCCCGCCCGGTCGCACCGCTGGAAGGGCTCGTCGAGCGGCGCGGGCTCGGCCTGACGCCGGAGCCCCATCTGCCGGCGGTCCAGGTCCGGTTGATCGTCGATCTGCTCGCGGAGGAACCGGCGCGGATGCCTGAACCGGAGGATCTGATCGACCGTCTGGCGGGCATCGACCTGCCGCGCCTCCGGCTGGCGGGCCGTTCCGGCGATGAAAGGCTGGTCCTAGCAGCCTTAAAACTGTTTCTGGATCAGCCTTAAGTCGGGATTTCGACAAGTTTTAAGCGCGCCGGCTTGCGCATATCTCGCACCTGCCGCATAAACCGCGACCTTGTCCGGGCGCCACGCGCGCTCTCCAGGCGCCATAGTGAATGATCGGACTCGTCCTCGTGACGCATGGGCATTTGGCGACGGAATTCCGCGCCGCGCTCGAACACGTCGTCGGCCCCCAGAAAAACCTCGCCACCATCGCCATCGCCCCCGATGACGACATGGAGGGTCGACGCCGCGACATCATCGCGGCCGTCGAGGAGGTCGAAACCGGCCGGGGCGTCATCGTGCTGACCGACATGTTCGGCGGCACGCCCTCGAATCTTGCCATCTCGGTGATGGAGCCCGGCCGCATCGACGTCGTCGCCGGCGTCAACCTGCCGATGCTGATCAAGCTCGCCAGCGTACGCGAGGAAAAGAGCCTCGACGAGGCCGTGACCAGCGCGCAGGATGCCGGGCGGAAATACATCACCGTCGCCAGCCGCGTTCTGGCCGGCAAATAGGCGCTGACCAGATGAAGACGAGCAGCCAGGTGGATGAGCGGCAAGACGACGAGGATTGCGACTGCCCAGAGCCCGTAATCCCGACCGGCTCGCTCTATTGCGAATTGCCGATCGTCAACAAGAAGGGGCTGCACGCCCGCGCCACGGCGAAATTCGTGCAATGCGCCTCGAATTTCGACGCCGACATCACCGTGACCCGCTGCGGCGAGACGGTCGGTGCGACCTCGATCATGGGCATCCTGACGCTGGGAGCCGGCATCGGCTCGACCATCACCGTGGTGGCGAAGGGGCGCGAGGCGGAAGAGGCGCTGAAGGCGCTGGAAGCGCTGGTGGCCGACAAGTTCGGCGAGGGCGAGTAGTTCGCCATCAACCGATCGGGCATGCCTGGGCCGATCCAGGCATCGTCATCGCGCGCAGGACATTCGCCAGCACACGCGTCGCCTGCATGAAATCGGCGATCGCCATGGCCTCGGCCGGGTTGTGGCTGCCCTTGTCGTTGCGCACGAAGATCATCGCGGCGGGAATGCCGGCATCGGCGAAATCCTGGGCATCGTGCCCGCCGCCGCTCGCCATGGTCAGGAACGGGATCGACAACCCGCTCGCGCTGGCCTGAAGCGCCGCGACCAGCCCGGCATCCATCAAGGCGGGTGTCGACCGGTCGAACGGGTCGAGCCCGAAGGAGACACCGCGCCGGGCCGCGATGTCACGGGCGCTCGCGCGCAGAAAAGCTTCCATGCCGTCGAGCACCGCCACGTCCTGGCTGCGGATGTCGATCGCGAAATCGACCTGGCCCGGCACCTTGGTGATCGAGTGCAATTCCGCCTCGGTCGAGAATTTCCCGACCGTGACCACGAGATCCTCCCCCGCACCACGGCGGCGGCTCCACTCGCTGTCCAGCGCCATCACCAGATCGGCGGTCGCGAAGACGGCGTCCTGGCGGTACTCATGCGGAACGGCCCCCGAATGCGAGTAGGCGCCGAGCGCCCTCGCCGTGCGGGCGCGATAGGCGCCGCGGATGCCGGTGACGATGCCGACGGGAAGCGCGCGATTCTCCAGAATCGGCCCCTGCTCGATATGCAGTTCGATATAGCCCGCGATATCGGCCGGGTTCAGGAGCGGTGGCCCGGCCGCGATGCGGGCCGCATCGAAGCCGGCCTCGGTCATCATCGCGCGCAGCGAACGGCCGGTGGCGACATGGATCGCGCTGTCGAGTTCGCCCTCCCAGAGCAGGCCAAGCGCGGCGCGGCTGCCGAAATGGCCGCCATGGCGCCCGACGAACCAGGCGCTGCTCTCCTCCGCCCTGAACGCCATCAGGACGATGTCGCAATCCGGCTGGAGCCCGGCGTCGATCATCGCCGCGATCGCGATCAATCCGGCGATGACCCCGGCCGCTCCGTCGAAATTGCCGCCCTGGCGCACCGAGTCCAGATGCGAGCCAGTGATCCAGGCCGGACGCTCCGGATGCCTGCCGGCGAACCGCGCCGACAGATTGCCCGCCGCATCGACTGAGACCGCAAGGCCCAGCCCGTGCGCCAGATCGGCGATCAGATCATGCGCTGCCTGTTCGCCCGCCATGTAGGAGGTTCGGGTCACGCCCGGCCCGTCCAAGCTCCGGGCGCGCAGAGCATCAAGGATCGAGACGGAGAAGGCCTCACGGGCGATGACGGCAGCGTCGAGCAAGGGGCAAGGCTGAAAAGCTGCTGCGTTGGCGGACAAGGCTGTCTCCGAAGTGGCGTCGCAAGCGTCGCGCAAAAACCCGGCGCCACCCCTGCCATCTCCTCCTAACCCAGCAAAGCGCCGGCCAACAGGATCGGCCTGCGCTGCCGACTCTCGTCCCCGAACAGATCAGGGACATAAAGACATCTTTATATCTTTGATTGCGCTCCGCCGTCCGCGCTGCTAAAGACCCGCCCGTCATTCTAGAACCAGCAGTGGAGCAGCCCCGTGTCGAAGACCGATTACATCGTCAAGGACATCAGCCTCGCGGAATACGGCCGCAAGGAAATCAACATGGCCCAGGACGAGATGCCGGGCCTGATGGCAATTCGCGCCGAGCACAAGGGCAAGAACCCGCTCAAGGGCGCGCGCATCGCCGGCTGCCTGCACATGACGATCCAGACCGCCGTGCTGATCGAGACGCTGACGGAACTCGGCGCCGATGTGCGCTGGTCGTCCTGCAACATCTTCTCGACCCAGGACCATGCCGCCGCCGCGATCGCCGCGACCGGCGTGCCGGTCTTCGCCATCAAGGGCGAGACGCTGGAAGAGTATTGGGAATACGTCCTCAAGACCGCGACCTGGGGCGATGGCGGCACGCCCAACATGATCCTGGACGATGGCGGCGACCTGACCATGCTGATCATCCTCGGTGCCGAGGCCGAGGCCGGCAAGGCCGAGTTCCTCGACAAGCCGGGCAATGAGGAAGAGACCATCTTCTTCAAGCTGATCAAGCGCGAGCTCAAGGCCAATCCGGGCTGGTTCACCAAGACGCGTGCCGCGATCAAGGGCGTCTCGGAAGAGACCACCACCGGCGTGCACCGCCTCTACGAGCTGGCCAAGGCCGGCCGCATGCCGTTCCCGGCGATCAACGTCAACGACTCCGTCACCAAGTCGAAGTTCGACAACCTCTATGGCTGCCGCGAGTCGCTGGTCGACGCCATCCGCCGCGGCACCGACGTGATGATGTCAGGCAAGGTCGCGGTCGTCTGCGGCTATGGCGACGTCGGCAAGGGCTCATCCGCCTCGCTGCGCCAGGCCGGCTGCCGCGTGCTCGTCACCGAAATCGACCCGATCTGCGCGCTGCAGGCGGCGATGGAGGGCTACGAGGTCGTCACCATGGAGGAGGCCGCCCCGCGCGCCGACATCTTCGTGACTGCCACCGGCAATCTCGACGTGATCACCGTCGACCACATGCGCGCGATGAAGCACCGCGCCATCGTCTGCAATATCGGCCATTTCGACTCGGAGATTCAGGTCGCCGGCCTGAAGAACTTCAAATGGGACAACGTCAAGCCGCAGGTCGACGAGGTCGAGTTCCCCGACGGCAAGCGCATCATCCTGCTCTCGGAAGGCCGCCTGGTGAATCTCGGCAACGCGACCGGGCACCCCTCCTTCGTGATGTCCTGCTCGTTCTCGAACCAGACGCTGGCCCAGGTCGAGCTCTGGAACCACCACGCCAAATACGAGAACAAGGTCTACACCTTGCCCAAGCATCTCGACGAGAAGGTCGCGGCGCTGCATCTGGCCAAGGTCGGAGCCAAGCTCACCGTGCTCAACGACGCCCAGGCCAAGTATCTCGGCCTGGCGCCGACCGGCCCGTTCAAGCCGGAACTCTACCGCTACTGACAGTCGGTATCGGCAAAATCGGATCAGGCCCGGCGCAATCGCCGGGCCTTTTTTCTTTTTTGGAACAGGCACGAGCCTGGCTAAAACTACTACTAATAGTAACTCAATGCGATCTATCGTCTACTGATTGACGATCGTTGGAAATCTGTGGCGCGATTTCGAAATTCGCCCGATTTACCATCCATTAAGCACTTCCTGCCGGAGTCTACGGACGATTAGAGTGGGGCTGATTCGGGCCCGCCCCTTTGCATGGGCCGGATCGACGCTCTGATGTGGTTGGCGTGGTGGCAGGCGTTGCGTCGGGTCCAGGAGGACGGCGTAGCGACCGGCCTCAAGCCCGATTCCGAGCGTGCTTGGGTGGCCAGGCAGGCTACCCGCCGCCTTCAACGATAACGGACGCAGGATGAGACGGTCGAGGCGACAGAAACGAAGCGGCGGCGGTTGGCGCGGCCACGCGGTTCTTCCCGGCCTCGCCGTCGCGCAGGCCCCGACCGCGACATTCGCCCAGGCCGACTGGCTCACCCCGCTGCGCACGGAGACGCTGAGCACAGGCAGCCTGTCGCTCTTGCTCATCGGCCTCACCGTCTTCGCCGCGACGACCTCGCTGGTCTATGTGCGCGAACGGGGACGCTGGCAGCGCCGCGAAACCGAGATGGCGAGCGAGCTCGAGGCCGCGCGTGGCCATCAGGACCGCCTTGCCGCCTTGCTCGCCGCCGATCCGCAGGTCGTGGTCAGCTGGAGCGGGCGCGACGCCCAGCCGATATTCGAAGGCGACAGCGGCTTCCTCGGCGCGCCAGGCGCGACACTGGCGCTGGCCTATGGCGCCTGGGCCCCCCCGGTCGAGGCCAAGAAACTGGAGCTCGCCACGGATGCGCTGAAAGAGCGCGGCGAGGCTTTTGGCTTCACGCTGCGCGCCAAGACCGGTCCCTATATCGATGTCGAGGGCCGTCCCGTCGCCGGGCGCGCGGTGATCCGCTTCCGCGAGGTCACCGGCGAACGTGCCCAGGTCATGACGTTGCGCGGCGACCTGGAGCGCCTCTCTTCCGATCATTCCGCCCTGATCGCCTTGCTGGCAGGCCTGCAGCAGCCGGCCTGGACGCGCGCAGCGGACGGGCGCCTGACCTGGTGCAACGCCGCCTATGCCCGCGCCGTGGAGGCCACTGACGGCCCAGAAGCGACCAAGAGCGGCCTCGAACTGCTCGACCGGGGCGAGCGCGAAGCCGCGGCCAAGGCCAGGCGCGAGGGACGCATCTTCTCGATGCGAGCGCCGGCCGTCGTCGCCGGGCAACGCCGGACGCTCGACATCCTCGAACTGCCGACGCCTGTGGGCTTTGCCGGCATCGCGACCGATATGAGCGAATTGGAGGCTGTGCGGACCGATCTGCAGCGCCAGATGGACGCCCATGTGCGCACGCTCGACCGTTTGAAGACGGCGGTCGCGGTGTTCGACGCCACGCAGCATCTGGTCTACCGCAACTCCGGTTTCGACACGCTCTGGTCGCTCGATGCCGGCTTCCTCGACGGCCAGCCGAGCGACAGCGAGATCCTCGACCGGCTCCGGGCCGAGCGCCGCCTGCCCGAACTCGGTGATTACCGCAGCTGGAAAGCCAGCGTGCAGGCCGCCTATACCGCGACACGCGCCATCGAGGATTGGTGGTATCTGCCCGATGGGCGCACCATCCATGTCGTCGCCAGCCCCAATCCGCAGGGCGGCGTGACCTATCTGCTCGACGACGTGACCGAGCGCTTCACGCTGGAATCGCGCTTCAACGCACTCTCCCGCACCCAGCGCGAGACGCTGGATTCGTTGCGCGAGGGCGTCGCCGTGTTCGGCTCGGACGGGCGACTCAAGCTCTCCAATCCGGCCTTCGCCCAGGCCTGGCGGATTCAGCCCGACATTGCCGGCGCCGCGCCCCATATCGACGAGATCGTCAGGCTGTGCCGGCCGCTCTTTCCGCAAGACGAGGTCTGGAGCGAGCTGCACAGCGTCATCACCGGCGTGCGCGATGCGCGCGAGGATTATGGCTGCCGGATGGAGCGGCGCGACGGCTCGGTGCTCGATTGCGCCGCGGCGCCGCTGCCGGACGGCGCGACCCTGATCTCGTTTGCCGACGTGACCGCGAGCGTGAACGTCGAACGCGCCCTAACCGAGAAGAACGAAGCGCTAGAGAAGGTCTCTCGCCTGCGCGAGGACTTCGTCCACCATGTCTCCTATGAGCTGCGCTCGCCATTGACCAACATCATCGGCTTCGCCCAGTTGCTGGGAACCGAGGCGATCGGCGCGCTGAACGAAAAGCAGCGCGACTACACCTCCCATATCGTGCGCTCCTCGGGCGCGCTGCTTGCGATCATCAACGACATCCTGGATCTCGCCACGATCGACAACGGCGCGCTGACGCTGGAGCTGAACGAGGTCGACGTCGCCGAGACCATCGCCGAGGCCGCGGCGGGGCTGCACGACCGATTGACCGACAGCAAGATGAAGCTGCAGGTCGAGATCGCTCCGCAGACGGGGCCGTTGCGCGCCGACGGCAAACGGCTGCGCCAGGTGCTGTTCAACCTGATTTCGAATGCGATCGGCTTCTCCTCGCCGGGTCAGACCATCACGGTCAGCGCAGCGCGCAGCGGCGGCCATGTCCGCATCACCGTCAGCGATCAGGGCCGCGGCATTCCCGCCGAGGTGAAGGAGAAGGTGTTCGACCGCTTCGAGAGCCATTCGCTCGGCTCCAACCATCGCGGCGTCGGCCTGGGCCTCTCGATCGTGCGCTCGATCGTCGAACTGCATGGCGGGCGCGTCGAGCTCGATTCGACGCCTGGGCGCGGCACGCAGGTGACCGCCGTGTTCCCGTCCGAGGGCCTGCCGCTTTCGGATGCGGCGGAATGAGCGAGGAGTTGGCGAAAAGCGGCGCGCATCGGCTCCTGCTGGTCGATGAGGCGGCAACCGCCCGGCTGGCGGCCGATCTCGCCGCCATCCTGAAGCCGGGCGACATCGTCGCGCTGTCGGGCCATCTCGGTGCCGGGAAATCGGCATTGGCGCGGGCGATCCTGCGCGAACTCGCCGGCGATCCGGCCCTGGAAGCGCCGAGCCCGACCTTCACCCTGGTGCAGAGCTACGACACGCCGCGCGGCCCCGTGCTCCATGCCGATCTCTACCGCGTCCGTTCACCCGACGAGCTCGACGATATCGGGCTGATCGAGGATCTCGAGCGCATCGTCACCCTGGTCGAGTGGCCCGACCGCGCCGGCACGCGGCTGCCCGCCGGACGCCGGCTCGACATCGTGCTCGACGTCGATCCGAGAAATCCCGAGACGGGCCGCATCGCGACGCTTGCCGGCGGCGTGCTCTGGCGGCAGCGGCTCAGCATCGCGATCGCGACGCGGCATATGCTCGACGATGCCGGCTGGGGCGACGCGCAACGCGACTTCATGCAAGGCGATGCCTCCAGCCGCGCCTATGAGCGCTTGATGCGCAGCAATGGCGAAAGCGCGATCCTGATGATCTCGCCGCCGCGTCCGGACGGCCCCGCCATCCGGCAAGGCAAGCCCTACAGCGCCATCGCGCATCTGGCCGAGACCATCGACGCCTTCGTGGCGATGGATCGCGGTCTGCATTCGCTGGGCTATTCCGCGCCGGAAATCCTGGCCCAGGATCTCTCGACCGGGCTGCTGCTGATCGAGGATCTCGGCGAGGAGGGCGTGCTCGACACGGACGGCCCGATCCCGGAGCGCTACGAGGCTGCGGCCCGCCTGCTCGCCGATTTGCACCGCCATACCTTGCCGACGATCCTGCCCGTCACCGAGGGCCGCGACCATATCGTGCCCGATTACGACCGCGGTGCGCTGGCGATCGAGACCGAGCTGATCCTGGAATGGTATGCGCCCCATATCGCCGGCGTGACGCTGCCGGCGGTGACGCAGGCCGAGTTCGGGCGAATCTGGGGCCGGCTCTTCGACGAAATCCTGGAAGCGCCCTCGACCTGGACCTTGCGGGATTTCCATTCGCCCAACCTGATCTGGCTGCCGAAGCGCCAGGGGCTTGCCCAGCTCGGATTGATCGATTTCCAGGACGCGGTGCTCGGGCACCCGGCCTATGACCTCGTCTCATTGGGCCAGGATGCGCGCGTCGATGTGCCTGCCGCCCTGGAGCTGCGACTGCTCGCGGCCTATGGCGCGGTACGGCGCGGCGACGATCCCGCTTTCGACCTCGCCGGCTTCGCCCGCGCCTATGCGATCCTCGGCGCGCAACGCAACACCAAGATCGCCGGCATCTTCGCCCGGCTCGACCGGCGCGACGGCAAGCCCGCCTATCTAGAGCACCTCCCGCGCATCGAAGCCTATCTGCGCCGCAATCTCGAGCATCCCGCGCTCGAAGAGCTCAAGGGCTGGTATCAGGCGCATCTGCCGAAGCTGTTTGCGGCAGATTGAATTCAGCTCGCGCGTCATGTTCGGGACAAGCCCGGCCATGACGCGCTATGGATCGCGCAGATTCGCCCCGCTCAGGAGATTCGCGTGACGGAAGCCGCATCGCCACCAATCCGCCGGGCCATGGTTCTGGCGGCCGGGCTGGGCCAGCGCATGCGGCCGATCACCGATACGCTGCCCAAGCCGCTGATCAGGATCGGCGGCAAGGCGATGCTCGATCATGCGCTCGACCGGCTGGCCGAGGCCGGGGTCGAGGAGGTGGTCGTCAATGTCCACCACCTCGCCGGACAGATCGAGACGCATGTCGTGGGGAGAACGAGCCCCCGGATCGTGATCTCCGATGAGCGGGCCGCGCTGCTGGAGACGGGAGGCGGCACCAAGAAGGCGCTGCCGCTGCTGGGCAATGGGCCGTTCTTCAGCGTCAATTCGGATTCGCTCTGGAGCGAGACCGGCATCTCCAACTTCGCGGCGATGGCACAAGCCTGGGATCCGGCGCGCATGGACATGCTGCTCCTCCTCGCCCAGCGCGAAACCAGCGTGGGCGCCGGCGGCAAGGGCGATTTCTTCCGCGACGACGATGGACGGTTGACGCGGCGGGGCGAGGCCGCCAGCGCCCCTTATATCTTTGCGGGTGTCGCCGTGCTGACCTCGCCATTCTTCGCCAGGACCCCGGACGGGCCGTTCTCGCTCAACCTGCTGTTCGACCGCGCCATCGCCGCGGGCCGGCTCTTTGGCCATATGCTCGAGGGGCAATGGCTGCATGTCGGCGCGCCGCATGAAATCGCGCCCGCCGAAGCCGCCTTCGCGGCGGCGCAGGCGCTCGATGCCTGAACTCAACCTCTTCAGCATTCCCGCTGGCGCACCCTTTCTGGAGGTGCTGGCGCAGGCGATGCTGGATGGCCGCTTCGGCAGGATCCACGACCCCGACGATCCCGCCGCGATGGCGCGCGCGACGCTCTATCTGCCGACACGCCGGGCCGCGCGGGCCTTCGCCGCCAGTCTTTCGGACAAGCTCGGAGGCCAACCGCTGCTGCTGCCGCGGATCGTACCACTCGGCGATGTCGACGAGGCCGAGACTGCCCTGATCGGCGCCGGCGCCTGGACGGATGAACGCGTCGCGCCGATCGACCCGCTGGTCAGGCGCATGCTGTTGACGCGGCTGGTCGACGCCTGGGGCAAATCAGCCAATCGCAGCCATCTCAAGCTTGATCCAGCCGAGCCCTCGCTTGTCCCGGCCACGCTCGCCGAGGCTTACGGGCTTGCCGGCGACCTCGCCGCGCTGCTCGACCAATTGCAGACCGAGGGCGTCCCGGTCGAGCGGCTCCGGACGCTGGATGCGACGCGCTTCGACAAGATCTGGCAGCTCAACGCCAGCTTCCTGGCGATCCTGGGCGAGGCCTGGCCGGCGATCCTGGCCGAGCGCAACGCCTGCGACCCGGCCGCCTTCCGCAACGCCATGCTCGCGGTCGAGCGGGAGCGATTGCTCGCCGGCGGCGCGACGGGGCCGATCATCGCCGCAGGCTCGACCGGCACGATCCCGGCGACGGCACGGCTGCTCGCAGCCATCGCGCGCCTGCCGAACGGCGCGGTCGTGCTGCCGGGCCTCGATCTCGCCTTGCCGGAAACAGCCTGGAGCGCGATCGAGACCGAGCCTGCACCGTCGCATCCGCAGGCGGCGCTGCATCATCTCATGCAGATTCTCGAAGCCACCCGCGCTGATGTCCGCTCATTGGCCGAGCCCGACGCCAGCCGCGCCAGCCGGGAGATCCTGCTGCGCGAGGCCCTGCTGCCAGCCTCGGTGACCGACGCCTGGGCCGATCTGGGGGATCGCATCAGCGTTGCGAGTTCCGAAGCCGGTTTTCGCGACCTGCGCATCGTCGAGGCCTCGGCCGAGCGCGAGGAGGCGCTGGCAGTCGCTATCGCCTTGCGCGAGACGCTCGAGGAGTCGGGCCGGCAGGCGGCTTTGATCACGCCCGATCGCGGGCTGGCCGAGCGTGTCGGCGTCGAGCTGCGGCGCTGGGGCATCGAGATCGACGATTCCGCCGGCCTGCCGCTGGCGCGCTGGCCGGCCGGGGCGCTGCTGCGATTGATCCTGGAGGCCGCTTTGACGCAGGCGAGCCCGGCGAGCCTGGTCGCCCTGCTGGCGCATCCGCTCTGCCGGTTGGGGCAGACGCCCGAGGCCGTTGCGCGCGGGGCGGCCGCGCTGGAGATCGGCAGCTGGCGCGGCGTCTCAGTGGCCAAGGGGCTGGACGGGCTGCGCATTGCCCTGGCCGGCCTGGAGGGGCTCAAGCTGGAATCGCATGCGCCGGGCCCGCGCCGGCGGCTCAAGCCCGAGGATCAGGCCGCTGCCGCTCAGCTCCTCGACGCGCTCTGTGCGGCGCTCGGCCCATTGATCGACACATGGCAGGCACCGGACGCCTCGCTCGCCGCCACCACTGCCGCGGCGAGATCCGCGATCGAGGCTTTTGCCCGCGGCCCGGACGGAAACACGCTCGCCTTCACGGGCGCGGATGGCGAGGCGCTGGCCGGGCTCTTCGACGATCTCGCCGGTGCGGAAGCCGACATGCCCGCAGGCGGGCGGGCACAGGATTTCATCGCGATCCTCGACGGGCTGCTGGCGGAGCGCGTGGTCAGGCGGTCGGGCGGCGGCCATCCGCGCGTCAAAATCTGGGGCCTGCTCGAAGCCCGCCTGCTCGAAGCCGACCATATCGTGCTCGGCGGGCTGAACGAGCTGGTCTGGCCGCCGGAGACGAAGACGGATTCCTTCATCAACCGGCCGATGCGGACCGAGCTCAAGCTGTCGCAGCCGGAGCGGAGGATCGGCCAGACCGCGCATGACTTCGTCCAGGCGCTGATGGCAAGGCAGGTGACCCTGACGCGGGCGCGCAAGGCCGGCGAATCCGAGACCATCGCCTCGCGCTTCTGGCTGCGGCTGAAAGCGGTGACGCCGCCACCGCTCTGGAGCCAGGCGAGCGCGGCCGGTAACCGATTGATCGCTCTGGCCGACCAGCTCAGCGCGCCCGCGCCAGTGCGGCCGACGGGACGGCCCGCGCCGAAGCCGGCGCGGCATCTCCAGCCGCTTTCGCTCAGCGTCACCGATGTCGAGACGCTCTATCGCGACCCCTATCAGATCCACGCCCGCAAGATCCTGAAGCTCGACGCGCTCGACCCCTTGATCGAGGATCCCACAGCCGCCGATCGCGGCAGCCTGCTGCACGACATCGTCGCGACCTTCGCGCAGACTTATCCCGAGCAATTGCCGGCCGATGCGCTCGGCCGCCTGATCGCCATCGCAGACCGGCTGTTCGAGGATTTCACTGATACTCCGGAGGTGCGCGCCTTCTGGTGGCCGCGCTTCCTGCTCACGGCGGATCATTTCATCGCCTGGGAGGAGAGGCGGCGCGGGACATTGGCGCGCGTCGCCGTCGAACGCGGCACGGGCTTCGCCTTCACGCTCGCCGACGGCGCCGAACTGCGATTGAGCGGCCGGGCCGACCGCATCGAGGTGACGCATGAGCCGAAGCTCAGGATCATCGACTTCAAGACCGGGGCGCCGCCGAGCAAGGCGCAGGTCGAGAAGGGCTTCGCGCCGCAATTGACGCTGGAAGCGGAGCTCGCGGCCCGCGCCGGCTTCCGCGACCTGATCGGCCCGACGCCGGTCGAGGCGCTGCTCTATCTCAAGCTGCATCATGATCCGAAGGCCTGGGCCAAGGACAAGCCGCTCGATTTCGACGGCGAGCCTTTGGCCGATGTCGCCGCGCGCCATCTGGAGCGCCTGCTGCAGCATCTCGACGCGCTCCGCAGCGGGCGCGAAGCCTTCGTCTCGCGGCGCGCGCCCGACTACATCAAATATGCCAGCCCCTATGACCAGCTCGCCCGCGTCAAGGAATGGTCGGCCGCCTCCAGCGAGGATGAGGGGGGCGAGGCATGAGGTCGGCACCCCAGATTCCGCCGCTGACACAGCAAAGGCAGGCGCTCGCCGCCAACCCTCGCCTCAGCGCCTGGGTCTCGGCCAATGCCGGCTCGGGCAAGACCTATGTGCTGGTCAACCGGGTGCTGCGATTGCTGCTCGACGGCGTCGAGCCCGGCCGCATGCTCTGCATCACCTATACCAAGGCGGCCGCCGCCAATATGGCGAACCGCATCTTCAAGGCGCTGTCGGAATGGGCGACCATGCCCGACGACGGCCTGACGGAGCTGCTCACGGCGCTGACCGGGAAAACCTCCTCCCCGGACCAGCGGGCAACGGCTCGACGGCTCTTCGCGCAGGCGCTGGAGACGCCGGGCGGCCTGAAGATCGAGACCATTCACGCCTTCTGCACGCGGGTGCTGCAATCGGCCCCCTTCGAGGCGAATGTGCCGCCGCGCTTCGAGGTCGCGGATGATCTGGCCCAGGCCGAGATGCTGCGCGATGCGCGGCGCGCCTTGCTGACGCTGGTCGCAGCCGACCCGGAAGGCGCGGAGGCCAAGGCGCTCGACCTGCTCGCCCGGCAGGCGGCGCAGGACACATTCGATGCGATGATGCAGGAGGCGCTGCGCCAGCGCGCCTTGTTCAGCGATGCGCAAGGGCGGGCACGAGACGCCGGCCAGATGCGCAACGGCATGGCGGCCTTCCTGCGCATCGCGCCCGATCTGACCGCCGAGGAGGTGCAGGCCTCCTTCCGCCGGACGCTCGCCGGGATGGGCGGGCTGCCGCGCCTGATCGCCGGGCTTGAAGCAGGCAGCGCGACGCGGCAGCTTTTCGCCGCGAATCTGCGCACGCTGCTCGCCGGACAAGGCGACGGCGACCCGGTCGCCCAGTGCCGGCGCGGCTTCATCACCGAGGCCGGCAGCATCAACGCCAATATCCGCGGCAAGGGCAAATCCGAATTCGAGCCGGATCTGCTCTCGGTGCTGGAAAGCCTTGCAGCCGGCGTGCTCGCGGCGAGCGACCAGCTCAACGCCATCGCCATTCGCGACCGCAGCCATGCCTTGGCGCTGCTGGTGACGCGGATGCTCGCCTCCTATCAACGCCTGAAGAGCGAGCGCTCACTGCTCGACTATGACGACCTGATCGCCAAGACACGCTCGCTGCTCTCCCGCGTCGAGGCGACCTGGGTGCTCTACAAGCTCGACGCCGGCATCGACCACATCCTGCTCGACGAGGCGCAGGACACCAGCGAGGCGCAATGGGCGATCCTGGGCAAGCTCGCCGAGGAGTTCAGCACCGGTCTCGGCGCAGGCGAGGACGCGCTCAAGCCACGCACCGTCTTCGTCGTCGGCGACGAGAAGCAGTCGATCTACGGCTTCCAGGGCGCGATGCCGAAGGCTTTCGGTGACGAGCGCCAGCGGCTCGGCCGACGCATCCAAGAGGCCGGGCAGCGTTTCGAGCCGGTCAGCCTCAACACCTCCTTCCGTTCGACCAGCGACATCATGCAAGCGGTCGATGCGGTCTTCGCCGCGCCCGACCATGCGCGCGGCCTGGTCTTCGACGGTGCTCAGCGACCCGAGACGCATGACACGGTGCGCCGCAACGACCCCGGCTGCGTCGACCTCTGGCCGCTCTGCGCCAATGACCAGGGCGAGCCGCCCGACGCCTGGACGACCCCGGTCGACGCGGCCGAGCGGCGCAGCGGCATCGTCAAGCTGGCCTCCCGCATCGCCGGCGTGCTCGGCCGCTGGAAGCGGTCCGGGCAGGACGATCTCGGCCACCCCTTCGCGCCGGGCGACGTGATGATCCTGCTGCGCCAGCGCGGGGCGCTGTTCGAGACGATCGTCAAGGCGCTGAAGGACGAGGGCGTGCCCGTCACCGGCCGCGACCGCCTGACACTCGCCGACCACCCGGCGGTCGAGGATCTGATCGTGCTCGGGCGGACGCTGCTGCTGCCCGATGACGACCTCACGCTCGCAACCGCATTGAAGACGCCGTTGATCGGGCTCGACGACGACGACCTGCTGCGCCTGGCGCCCGAGCGTGCCGGTTCGCTGCGCGAGGCGCTGCGAGAGGCCGGCGCGAGCGAGCCGCGCTATGCGGCGGTCGAGCACAAGCTGGTCGCTCTGGCCGAGGAGGCCGGGCGCTCCGGGCCGTTCCGCTTCTTCGCCGGGCTGCTCGGCCCCCGCGGCGGGCGCAATCTCGCCTTGGCGCATCTGGGAGCCGAGGCCGGCGACGCACTCGATGCCTTCCTCAACGCGGCGCTCGACCATGAGCGCCGCCATGGCCCTTCGCTCGCCGGTTTCCTGCAGCATATTTCCGGCACGGCGGCCGATGTGAAACGCGACCTCTCCGCCAGCGCCGGAGAGGTCCGCGTCATGACCGTGCACGGCGCCAAGGGGCTGGAGGCGAAGATCGTCATCCTGGCCGATCTCGCGCCCGAACCCGGCGCTAAGCGTTTGCCCAAGATCCTCGCCGTCGACGCGCCACGCGGCCTGCCTGTGCCGCTCTGGCCGCCGGCCGGCGCGGAGGATGCGGAGGCGACGCGGGCCGCCAAGGCGCTGGTCGTGCAGCAGATGGTCGAGGAGCACCACCGCCTGCTTTATGTGGCGCTGACGCGGGCAGAGGACCGCCTGATCGTCTGCGGCGCGCAGCCCAAGGGTGAAGCGCCCGAGGGCAGCTGGTATGCGATGGTCGCAGCCGGGCTCGCCGCCTCCGAACAGGGCCTGCGGGACATTGCCGCGCCCGACGGCCAGGGCGTGATCCAGCGTTTCCGCGTTTCCGTGCCGCGCGCCGCCGCGCCCGCCAAAGCGCTGGACGCGCCTGGCGCGATCGAGATACCCCCCTGGTTCGGCCGCCCCGCGCCGCGTGAGCACGAACCCGCGCCGCCCTTGAAGCCGTCGAGCGCCCTCTCTGCCGCCGACGGCACTGAGCGGCCGGGCGACGGACCCTTCCTGGCCCAGGCCGCGAGCGCCGGCCGGTTGGCGCATCTGCTGCTGCAGATCCTGCCCGAAATCGAAGCCGCACGACGCGAGGCGGCCGCACAGGCGCTGGCGGCGACGCGCGGCGGCGGCCTGCCAACGGAGCGGCGCGCGCGGATCGTCACGGCGGCGCTTGCCTTGCTGCGCGAGCCGGCGCTGGCCGCGCTGTTCGCTGAAGGCTCGCTCGCCGAGGTGCCGGTCACCGGCGCGATCGCGCTGGCGGATGGTTCCCGGCGCTCGGTGTCAGGCCAGATAGACCGGCTTGCGGTGACGCAGGATGAAGTCCTGATCGCCGATTTCAAGACCACGGCGCGGCCCCCCGCGAATGCGGCCGCGATCCCGCCCACGACGCTGGCGCAGCTTGCGGTCTATCGTGCGCTTGTCGAGGCGATCTATCCCGGCCGCCGCGTGCGGGCGCTGGCGATCTACACCGCGACGCTGACGACGCTCGAGCCGGACGCGCATGATCTCGACGCTGTCCTGGCAAGAATGGCAGATCCGGCGAAAATAGCAGGTTAGCCTTGCTTCAAGGGCCTGCGACCGTGCCTTGACCCGGGCCTTGCGCATTCATAGCTTCACCGCGAATGCAGCGCTGCTGCCAAACAGATTGTGAAAGGCGACCAAGCCATGGCGACGACCAAAGTGACCGATGCGAGCTTCGAGGCGGATGTCCTGAAGTCCTCCGAGCCGGTCGTGGTGGATTTCTGGGCGGAATGGTGCGGTCCCTGCCGCATGATCGGCCCGGCGCTCGAGGAAATCGCCGGCGAGATGAACGGCAAGGTCAAGATCGTGAAGATGAACGTCGATGAGAACCAGGCGATCCCCGCCCAGTTCGGCATCCGCTCGATTCCGACCCTGATGCTGTTCAAGGACGGCAAGCTGGCCTCGCAGAAGGTTGGCGCCGCCCCCAAGAGCGACCTGTCGCGCTGGATCGCCGGCTCCGTCTGAACGTTTCGCCCAATCCAATAAAAGAAGCCCGCCTTTCCCTGGGGGAAGGCGGGCTTTTTCGTTGCATCAAAGGCCGAGGCCGGCTCGATCAGGCCTTGCTGCGGTTATCGACGCTCAAAGCGCCGGCGCCGGCGACGAAGAGATAGAGGAAGATGAAGCAGTAGAGGATCGCGGCGTCGCCGCCGTTCATGATCGGGTAGAAGCTCCGGGGTGCGTGCATCATCCAGTAGGCGTAGGCCATCTCGCCCGCGAGGATGAAGGCGACGGGGCGGGTCAGGAAGCCGACCAGCAGCAGCAGACCGCCAAAAGTCTCGAGGATCGCGCCGAACCAGAACAGCGTGAAGGCGGCCGGAAGGCCGCTGGCCGGCGCCACGGGGAAGCCGAAGAGCTTCTGCGTGCCATGGGCAATGAAGATCAACGCCGTGACGATGCGCAGCAATCCGAGCATCTGAGGGGAGTAGCGCTGGAGGGAGTTGAGGGCCTGCATGTATCTCTCTTTCTGTACAGCTTGCGATTTCGACACTGAATCTTCGTCGACCCGCGGAGAATCGATCGAGGCATCACCACCCGAAGGCTTATTTTGCGCTTGATAGGCAGATTGTCGCAGGCGGCGCAATATTCTCCGCGCGGCGATACAGGCTTGCATGATTGCAACATCTTCACGTTCGCGTGACGCTGCGACGCATCCCCGTCTGCCCCAGGCTTAACCACCCCTTAAAAGCGCCATGTTTCACTCCTGTTTGACGCGAGGGCAGCTTTACCTTTTTGAGAATGTGCCGACAGGCTTGAACGGGGCGGAATGAGCGACAGGACGAGACGGGGCGAACGGCGCGAGCCGTCATTCGAACGCGGCCGCGACGAAAGCCGCGACGATTTCGACATGCGTCTGTCCGACGATGATCGCCCTGGGCGCGGCAACCGCGCGCCCGCCCGTTATGACGAGCGGCGCGAAGCCCCGCGACGCGACAAGCGCAGCGGTGGCGGCAATGGCGGTGGCGGCCGGCGGCGCAAGCGCAAAGGCCGCTCGCTGCTCGGCGGCCTGTTCTACTGGACCATGGTGCTCGGCCTCTGGTGCGCCATCGGGCTGGGCGGGCTGATCGCCTATCACGCCGCGCAATTGCCGCCGATCAACCAGCTCACCGTGCCGAAGCGACCGCCCAATATCGCGATCCTCGCCGCCGACGGCACCTTGCTCGCCAATCGCGGCGAGACCGGCGGGCGCACCATCACCATCGGCGAGGTGCCGCCCTATCTGCCCAAGGCCTTCGTGGCGATCGAGGACCGGCGCTTCTACGAGCATTTCGGCATCGATCCCATCGGCCTGGCCCGCGCCATGGTCAATAACCTGCGCCGCAGCGGCGGCGTGCAGGGCGGTTCGACGCTGACGCAGCAGCTCGCCAAGAACCTGTTCCTGACCCAGGAACGCACCGCCGCGCGCAAGATCCAGGAGGCGATCCTGGCGCTGTGGCTGGAGCGGACCTACTCCAAGAACCAGATTCTCGAACTCTACCTCAACCGCGTCTATTTCGGTTCGGGCGCCTATGGCGTCGAGGCTGCGGCGCAGCGCTATTTCAACAAATCGGCGCGCTCGGTGACGATCGCGGAGGCCGCGATGCTGGCTGGCCTCGTGCAGGCGCCCTCGCGGCTCGCGCCCAACCGCAACCCGGACGCCGCCGAAAAGCGGGCGCAGCTCGTGATCGCGGCGATGGCCGATCAGGGCTTCATCTCGCAGTCTGCCGCCAAGACGGCGCTGACTGCGCCTGCCGAGGTGCCGGAACGCAGCGGCGCCGGGTCGGTGAACTATGCGGCCGATTATGTGATGGATGTGCTCGACGACTTCATTGGGGGGGTCGAAGGCGACGTCACCGTGCTGACGACGATCGACACCAAGCTGCAGGCCTCGGCCGAGACGACGCTGGTCGAGGCGCTGGCGGCGCAAGGCGCCAAACTCAGCGTCAGCCAGGGCGCGGTCGTCTCGATGGCGCCGGACGGCGCGCTGCGGGCGCTGATCGGCGGACGCGACTACACCAAGAGCCAGTTCAACCGCGCCACCGCCGCCAAGCGTCAGCCGGGTTCGTCCTTCAAGCCCTTCGTCTATCTGACCGCGCTGGAGCAAGGCCTGACGCCGGACACGATCCGCGACGATTCGCCGGTCTCGATCAAAGGCTGGGAGCCGGAGAACTATTCCCGGAGCTATCGCGGCCCGGTGACGCTGCAGACCGCCTTCGCCCATTCGCTCAACACCATCGCCGCCCGGCTCATCCAGGAGGTGACGCCGAAGGAGGTGGTCCGCACGGCGCAGCGCCTCGGCATCTCGTCCAGCCTGCAGCCCAATTTTTCGCTGGCGCTGGGCACCTCCGAGGTCACGCCGGTGGAGTTGACGACGGCCTATGCCACCTTCGCCAATGGCGGGCAATCGGTGCTGCCCTATGTCATCCGCGAGGTGAAATCGGCCTCCGGCAAGGTGATCTATGCCCGCAAGGGCTCAGGTTTCGGCGCCGTGGTGCAGCCGCAGACGCTCTCGATGATGAACACCATGTTCCATGAGGTCATGATCAGCGGCAGCGGCACCAAGGCCAACATTCCCGGCTGGGAGGTCGGCGGCAAATCGGGCACGACGCAGGATTTCCGCGACGCCTGGTTCGTCGGCTTCACCGCCCGCCTCGTCACCGCCGTCTGGCTCGGCAATGACGACAACAGCCAGATGAAGCGGGTCGCCGGCGGCGGGCTGCCGGCCGAGATCTGGGGCAAGTACATGAAGGCCGCCCATGCCGGCATGCAGCCTGCGCCGCTGCCGGGCGGGCTCTGGCGCAGCGGGCCGAAATCGATCTTCGACAATGGCGCGCCGGTCGCGGCCGCGCGGCCGCCGGCCAATACGCAGACGGCCGACAGCGAACGCAGCTGGGTGCCGCCGGCGCCGCAGGAGAAGAACCTGCTGCAGAAGCTGTTCGGCGGCTGATAGCCGGTCAGGCCTTGCTGGCGCGGATCGCCGTGCTCGCCTTGAACAGCACCAGCGCGGCGACACCGAGCGCCGACATCACCAGCGGCAGCGGCAGCGCCGTGCCTTGCAGGGCATGGCCGACGAGAAGCCCGACACAGGCCGAAAGCAGCATCTGGCAGAGCCCGTTGAAGGACGAGGCCGCGCCCGCCCTGTCGGGGAACGGCATCATCGCCGAGGCCTGCGACTGCGGCATGGTCAGCCCGACGCCGCAGGCATAGAGCGCCATCGGCACGACCACGCCGAACGGCCCGCCGAAACCGGCCGCGACGCAGATCAGCATCGCCACGCCACCGCCGGCGAGACAGGCCACGCCGATCGCGATGACGCCGTCCAGCCCGCGCGAGCCGACGAGGCGCTGGGCGAGGATGGTGCCGCCGATGAAGCCGAGGACGCCGAAGCCGAAGGACAGGCCGTACTGCACCGGCGACAGGCCGTAGACGCCGATCAGCACGAAGGACGAGCCTGAAATGAAGGCGAAGAGCCCGGCATAGGCCAGCGCGGTCAAGCCGACATAGACGCGAAAGGCGCGGTTCTGCAGCAGCACGCCGAAGCCGCGGAAGATCGCGGGGATGGAGAGCGCGCCGGGCGTGCGCGCCCTGAGCGTCTCGGGCATGACGAGAATGATCGTCGCGGCGAGGCCGAGCGCGAAGACGAGCGAGGCGACGAAGGTCGAGCGCCAGCCGAAGGCGTCCTGCAAGACGCCGCCCAGGACCGGCGCGACCGCCGGCACCAGCCCCATGATCATACCCATGCGCGCCATTTCGCGGCCGGCGCGCGGCCCCTCATAGAGATCGCGCACCATGGCGCGGCCGAGCACGATCGGACCGGAGGCGCCGAAGGCCTGGACGGCGCGCGCCGCCGTCAAGGCCCCGATCGAAGGCGCGAGCGCACAGGCGAGCGTCGCCAGCAGGAAGAGGGCCAGCCCTGCGAGCAGGATGGGCTTGCGGCCGAGCCGGTCGGAGAGCGGACCCCAGATGATCTGACCGCCGGCATAGCCGAAGAGGAAGGAGGACAAGGTCGCCTGCGCGCCTGCGACATCCGTTTCCATCACCCGCACGATCTCGGGCAGCGACGGCAGGTAGAAATCGGTCGAGAGCGGCCCAAGCGCCGTCAGCATGGCGAGGACGGCGGTCATCGCCAGCGTATCGGGACGGAGTTTCATCAAGGCGGCAGCGCTCGCTCATCAGGGTGCTGTTGTCTAGGCTTGGCTCGCCATGGAGTCGAGGTTCGGCGTCAGCGCACGAAATCCGAACGCCGGACAAGGACCAGTGCCATTCCCTTGTCGTCGCGCTTCAGCACGCGTCCGCTATCCGGCTCCTCTCCGACCAGCCAGTTCTTCCACACCGGGTTGGAGGTGACGGCATCACGCGTGGTTTCGAGGGTTGCTCGTTTGAACGATGCCATGGAATTGAAAGCCGCTTCGAAATTCAGCGGGTCTACCCGCGTGATCGTCGACGGATCGCTCGCATCACGAATCCGGACCATTGCAGGCAACTGCGCGAGCCCAAGTTCCTTTTCGAAGCGACCGAACGCGTAGCGCTTGATCTCCCGTCGAACATCTTCAAAACCGCGAGCCGATGATGGATCGTCCGCAAAATTCTGAAAAGCGATCCGTGTCGCATCGGTAAAACCCCAAGCAGGCCCCTCCCGCCCACTCAGGAGCACAGCTAGAAGACCTTGCGCACCAAGGTCCACGACAACCGCCTCACCTTTGGCGAAGGTTCGCGCTGTGCCCAGCCAGCTCCGTTTTTCGGCGATCTCGACGACACCGGAACCCAGCTTTGGCCCCTCCGGTGTCTCGATTTCGACGGTCAGGCGATATCGGAAGCTGTTGCGTTCGAACGCGCTCGAGCAGGCTGCAAGGCTACCGAAGAAAACGAGGAATGCGCCGGCAAGCACGGCGACGTAGCGTGTCAGCAGAATGACGAACGTCGTGTTCGAAGGCTTCCCAGTGCCCATATCAGCCGAAGCCGTGCAGCCCCGCGCCATGGCGCTTGAGCCAGACTTCCGCCTCTTCCGTGCGCGGGCAGAGCTTGTGGGTCAGGGCCCAGAAGCGGTGCGAATGGTTCATCTCCTTGAGATGGGCGACCTCATGGGCAGCGAGATAGTCGAGCACCAGCGGCGGCGCCAGGATCAGGCGCCAGGAGAAGTTCAGATGGCCCTTGGACGAGCACGAGCCCCAGCGGCTGGTGGTGTCGCGGATGGTGATCTTGCGCGCCGGGATGCCGAGCGTCGCCGTGTGCGTCCTGACGGCGCGCTCGAGATCGTCAAGCGCGGCGCGGCGCAGGAAATCCTTGACGCGGCGAGGCACATGCACCGCCTCCCCCGCCACCGCGATGATCGCCGTGCCATCCTTGTCGGTCGTCGCATGGGTGACGCCGCGCACCTTCGACCAATGCACGATGCGGTGCGGCACCCCGCGATAGGGGATGCTCTGGCCGGGCTCGAACGGAACCGATAGCGGCCGCTTGGCGAGACGCGCCGCGATCCAGCCGCCATGCTTCTCGGCGAACAGCCGGCCCGTGGCGAAATCGGCGCGTTCAGGCAAGGTCAGCGTGATCTCGCCCGTCGCCTGCGAGACGCGCAAGGTCATGCGGCGCGCACTCGCCCGCCGCTTGACCACGACCGGATAGGTCGTGCCGGCATGGGGAACCTCGATCTTGTCGGGATCGGGCTGCCGCTTGAACAGGGAGAGCCGCATCGCGCGGAATGGTGCCGGATTCGCAAGCTTTGCGGAAGAGGCGAAAACACTCTAAGGGCGAACGGTCGGTGAACATGGTCACGCCGGCCGGCTTTTTGGTGAGAGATGGAGGGCTTTCGGCTCCTCGCCTGTGCGGCGCGAAGCGGATGCTACGGACGTCGCGACATGCGCCCAGCCCCATTTGTATTGATGACAGCGACATGGCGTATTGATATGAATGTCCATACAGGTTTCGGAAGACACCCGCATGACCCTGCAAATCCGCGACGATCGCGCTCGCGAGCTCGCCCAGCAGCTCGCTCGCAAGCGCAAAGTGACGATGACCGAGGCCGTGATTCAAGCGCTCGAGGGAGAATTGCGCCGCGAGACTGAGAAAGAGCCGCTGGCCGCTCGGCTGAAACGGATCGCGGCCGAACTCGCGGCCAAGGGCGAGCCGGGCGGCCGCGCCATGACGAAGGACGAAATCGACGCGATGTGGGGCCATTGATGTTCGTCGATACGTCGGTCATCGTCGCGATCCTGGCCGACGAGCCGGAGGCGGATGGCTTCGCCCTAAAGCTCTCGGCCGCGCCCCATCGCTACACCTCGGGGCTTGTCATTCTTGAAGCGGCGATGCGGCTGTCGAGCTTGCTCAAAGTCGATCCGATCGAGGCGGAGATCCGCATCCAGCTGGTTTTGGACGAGGCCCGAATTTCAATCGTTCCGATCAATGGCAGCATCGCCAAAAAGGCCGTGGCTGCCTTCGCGGCGTTCGGCAAGGGCCGCGGCCATCCGGCCCAGCTCAATCTCGCCGACTGTATGTCCTATGCCTGCGCCCAAGCCTACCGCGTTCCCCTGCTGTTCAAGGGCAACGACTTTTCTCAGACCGACATTCAGGTAGCCTGAAAGACCGTTTCCGCCAAAAGATCAGCTCGCGATCTTCAGCGCCTTGCGAGCCTCGACCGCGCTCGCATCGCGCCGAATCTTGGCCGCATCCATGTCGAGGCTGACCATGAAGTCCGAGATGCGCGGGGCGATCTCGGAACGGAAGCGCGAGCCGTTGAAGACGCCATAATGGCCGACGCCCATCTGAAGGTAGTGGACGCGCTTGTCGGCGGGGATATTGGCGCAGAGATCATGGGCGGCCTGGGTCTGGCCGACGCCGGAGATGTCGTCCTTCTCACCCTCGACCGTCATCAGCGCGACGCGGCGGATGGCCGTGCAATCGACCGGCTTGTCGCGATGCATCATCGTGCCCTTGGGCAAGGCATGCTCGACGAAGACGGTCTCGACTGTCTGGAGATAGAACTCGGCGGTCAGGTCCATCACCGCCATGTACTCATCGTAGAAATCGCGATGCTTCTCGGCGGAGTCGCCGTCGCCCCGAATCAGATGTTTGAACATGTCGTAATGGGCGGTGACATGCCGATCGAGATTCATCGCCATGAAGCCCGAGAGCTGCAGGAAGCCGGGATAGACGGCGCGGAAGAAACCCTGGTTCGGAAAGGGTACGGTGGTGATGCAGTTGTTGCGGAACCAGTCGATGCCGCGATCCATCGCGAGCTTGTTGACCTCGGTCGGCGAGCGGCGCGTGTCGATCGGCCCGCCCATCAGCGTCATCGAGCGCGGGGCGCAAGGGTCGTTCTCCGCTTCCATGCGGGCGATCGCGGCGAGCACCGGCACGGAAGGCTGGCAGACGGCCATGACATGCGTGTCGGAGCCGAGCATCTGCAGCATGGCGATGACGTAGTCGATATAGTCGTCGAGATCGAAGCGGCCGGCCGAGAGCGGCACATGGCGAGCATCGACCCAATCGGTGATGTAGACCTCATGGCCGGGCAGGAAGGCCTCGACCGTGCCGCGCAGCAGCGTGGCGTAGTGGCCCGACATCGGCGCGACCAGCAGCACCTTGGGCTGCGGCTTGCGGCGGCCCTCGATCTTGCGGTCGAAATGAATCAGCCTGCAGAAGGGCCGTTCCCAGACGATGCGCTCCTCGACCGCGACCTTGACGCCGTTGATCGTGGTCTCGGCCAGGCCAAAGGCAGGCTTGCCATAGCGACGCGTGCTGCGCTCGAACAATTCGCAGGACGCGGCGATGGTGCGCCCAAACGGCGTGTAGCTCAGCGGATTGGCCGGGTTCTTGAAAGCGAGCTGCATCGCGTCGGAGAGTCCGCGCGCGGGGCTCACCATCATGTGCACAGCTTCGAAGGCATGGTAGGCAAACGACATGGCGGCCCCGTACATGCGAAATCGGTCTTTCGGTCGCGGCGACGATTCATGATGCGCCGCAACAGGGAACGCACCGTAGGTGGTATTTGTTCTCATACAACCCGGCTAAAGACTAAGATTTCGCTGCGATGCCGATCTGCCACAGGATATTGCTGACGATGCCGCACTGGCCCGCGTCCGGAACACAGCCGTGACGCCCCCCGATTTCCTGGAGTCGGCGCTCGCCCGGTCGAGCCGGCATTTGCGTCTCGACACGCTGGTCAGGCTGCGCTGGCTCGCGATCTCGGGCCAGAGCCTGGCCGTGGCGGGCGTGCATTTCGGGCTCGGCTTCGTCTTGCCCTTCGGCTGGTGCTTCGCCGTCATCGCCGTCTCGGCCTGGCTCAATATCGCGCTGCGCATCCGCTTTCCGCTCAGCCACCGCCTGACGGCGGGCGCTGCGACCGCGTTGCTGGCCTTCGACATCATCCAGCTTGCCGCGCTGCTCTACCTCACCGGCGGGCTGCAGAACCCGTTCTCGATCCTTTTCCTCGCGCCGGTGATGATCTCGGCGACAGCGCTGCCGCCGCAGCGCACCTTGCTGCTCGGCATGCTTGGCGTAGCGCTCGCGACAGGGCTCAGCTTCGCGCATCTGCCGCTGCCCTGGGCCGGCGAGGGCCGCCCGGTGCTGCCGCCCTATTACCAGGCCGGAAACTGGATCGCGCTCGTGCTGGGCTTGGGGTTTACCGGCATCTATGCCTGGCGGGTCGCCAAGGAGGCGCGCGACCTCTCCGATGCGCTCACCGCCACCGAGCTCGTGCTGGCGCGCGAACAGCATCTCTCGCAGCTCGACGGGCTCGCCGCCGCCGCCGCCCATGAGCTCGGCACGCCGCTCGCCACGATCGCGCTGGTGGCACGCGAGCTCTCGCGCCTGGCGCCGGCGGAAGGCGAAATGGCCGAGGACATCGCGCTGCTGCGCGAACAGGTCGAGCGCTGCCGCGGCATCCTCGGCAAGCTCACCTCGCTGCAGGACGACGATGGCGGTCCTCTGGACGAGCTCTCGCTTCGCCTGCTGATCGAGGAAGCGGCCGGGCCGCAACGCCCCTTCGGCATGCCCTTCGAGATCACGATGCAGGGCGAGAAGCCCGAACCCATCTGCCGCCGCAACCCCGGCATGATCTATGGCCTGGGCAACATCGTCGACAACGCGGTCGATTTTGCCCAGGCGGCCGTGACCATTACGGCGCGCTGGGACGACAACCAGGTCACGCTGATCATCGCCGATGACGGGCCGGGCTTTCCACCTGACGTGCTGATGCGCGCAGGCGAACCCTACCTCACCCGTGGGGCGGGCGAGAATCGCGCCGGCGGCGGGCTGGGCCTGGGCCTCTTCATCGCCAAGACGCTGCTCGAGCGCGGCGGGGCGGCCATCGAGTTCTCGAATCTGCCCGCACCTGCAAGCGGCGCCTCGATCAGGATCAGCTGGCTCAGAGCTGTATTCGAGGCCGGCCTGCGTCCGCAAGGGGCTACAAACCCGGACGCTTCGGCCCTACATAAGGCTGGCTGACCCGCTCCCCCTGCCGGATGCGCAGCGGCGGCAACCGCGCTACAATTCCGTCGGGACAGGCCCGGCGGAAGGAGAGTTCCGATGCAAGATGTGCTGAGCGAAGCCGCCCCGACCGAAACCGTGGCGGACATGTCCCTGCTGCTGGTCGATGACGACAAGCCGTTCCTGACCCGGCTGGCGCGCGCCATGGAGGGACGCGGCTATCTGGTGCGGACCGCTGAAAGCGTCTCGGCCGGGCTTGCCGCCGTCGAAGAAGCCGCCCCGGCCTTCGCCGTGATCGATCTGCGCCTCGCCGACGGCAACGGACTCGATGTGATCGCGCGGTTGAAAGAACGCAGGCCCGACGCGCGCGGCATCGTGCTGACCGGCTATGGCAATATCGCGACCGCCGTCAGCGCCGTGAAGCTCGGCGCCTTCGACTTCCTCGCCAAGCCCGCCGACGCCGACGAGATCCATTCGGCCTTGGCCGCCTCACGCAATGCCCGCCCGATGCCACCGGAAAACCCGATGTCGGCCGACCGGGTGCGTTGGGAGCATATTCAGCGCGTCTATGAATTGTGCAGCCGCAATGTCTCGGAGACGGCGCGCCGTCTCGGCATGCACCGGCGCACCTTGCAGCGCATCCTGGCGAAGCGCGCGCCGCGATAGAGCGGACGCGCGCTACAGGGCATTTTAGACCGGCGGCGGGTTGATCCGCTTGAATCCGCCTTCGCGCCAATAGGGATAATGCGGGTAGGCCGGCGTCACCGCGCTCGCCGCATCGAGCCGCGCGACCTGCTCGCGCGTCAGATTCCAGCCGACGGCGCCGAGATTCTGGCGCAGCTGCTCCTCGTTGCGCGCGCCGATGATGACGCTGGAGACGCTCGGGCGGCGTAGCAGCCAGTTCAGCGCGATCTGCGGCACGGTCTTGCCGGTCTCCTCTGCGAGCGCATCCAGCACATCGACGATGGCGTAGAGCCGCTCATCATCGACCGGCGGGCCGAAATCGGCGCTTTCATGCAGGCGGCTGCTGGCGGGAAGCGGTTGGCCACGGCGGAGCTTGCCGGTCAGGCGGCCCCAGCCGAGCGGACTCCAGACCATCGCGCCGACCTTCTGGTCGAGCCCGAGCGGCATCAGTTCCCATTCATAGTCGCGCCCGACCAGCGAATAATAGACCTGATGGGCGACATAACGCGGCCAGCCATGGCGGTCGGCGGCGGCGAGCGACTTCATCAATTGCCAGCCGGAGAAATTGGAAGCGCCGACATAGAGCAGCTTGCCGTCCCTCACGAGCGCATCGAGCGCGCTCAAGACCTCCTCGACCGGCGTGGCGGCGTCGAAAGCATGGAGTTGCAGCAGGTCGATACGGTCGGTGCGCAGGCGCTTCAGCGCCGCCTCGACGCCCGCGATCAGGCGCAGACGCGAGGTGCCTGCCTGCGAGGGGCCGTCGCCCAATGGCAGGCCGAGCTTGGTCGAGATCAGCGCCTGATTGCGCCGGCCCTCCAGCGCCTCGCCCAGGATCGTCTCCGACGCGCCGCTGGAATAGACATCGGCCGTGTCGAAGAGCGTGACGCCCGCCTCCAGGCAGATGTCGACGAGGCGCCTGGCCTGCGCGACGTCGGTGTCGCCCCAGGCGCTGAAGAGCGGCCCCTCGCCGCCAAAGGTACCGCAGCCGAAGCTGAGGGCGGGGACTTTCAGGCCGGATGCGCCGAGCTGTCGATAATCCATGAGGTTTCTCCTGTGAGTCAGATGGTCGCGACGCGGGCGCTGCGCCGTTCGATGGCGAGGCTCCAGGCGGCGAGGCCAAGCGCCGCCAGCGGCACCAGCGCGGCGATCGGCGCGATGCCGGGCAGCCCCGGGCCATGGCTGATGACGAAGCCGCCGAGCCAGGCGCCGAAGGCATTGCCGAGGTTGAAGGCGGCGATATTGAGGCTCGACGCCAGCCCCTGGCCCGCGCCGCCGGCCTGCTGCAGCACCCGCATCTGCAGCGGCGCGACCGTGGCGAAGGCGGCCGCTCCCAGCGCGAAGGCCGCGACGACAGCGCCGATCTTGCTGTGGAGGGCGAAGCCGGCTGCGACCATCACCAGCGTCAGCAGCAGCAGCGTGCCGATCAGGGCCGGCGAGAGGCTGCGATCGGCCCAGCGGCCGCCGAGCAGATTGCCGACGACGAGGCCGGCCCCGAAGACCAGCAGGATCGGCGAGACCGCCTCCTGGCTATAGCCGGCGAGTTCGACCAGCAGCGGCTGGATATAGGTGAAGACCGCAAAGACCCCGCCGAAGCCGAGCACGGTGATCAGCAGGCCGAGCTGGACCTGCGGCCGGGACAGCACCGCAAACTCCTCCGAGAGCGGCGCCAGCGGCACGGTCTCGCGAGCCTTGGGCACGAACAGCGCCAGGATGACGAAAGCCAGGACGCCGATCGCGGTCACCGCCCAGAAGGTCGCGCGCCAGCCATAGGCCAGGCCGAGCCAGGAGCCGAAGGGCACGCCGAGCAAGGTCGCCAGCGTCAAGCCGGTGAACATCACGGCGATGGCCGATGCCTTGCGCTCCGGCGCGACAAGCCCGGTCGCGACGACCGAGCCGACGCCGAAGAAGGTGCCATGCGCCAGCGCCGTGACGATGCGCGCGGCCATCAGCCAGCCGAAGCTGGGGCTAAGCGCGCAGGCGAGATTGCCAAGGGTGAAGATCGCCATCAGGACGAGCAGGGTCGTCTTGCGCGGCAGGCCGCGGGTCGCAATCGTCAGGATCGGCGCGCCGACGAAGACACCGAGCGCATAGCCGGTCATCAGCAGACCAGCTGTCGGGATCGAAATGCCGAGATCACCCGAGACCTGCAGCAGCAGGCCCATGATAACGAATTCGGTGACGCCGATACCGAAGGCGCCAACAGTGAGGGCATAGAGTGCGACGGGCATGACGGCCTTCCACGATTGGTGAGGAGGCAGGGATATGGCCGTTCGCATGCTTATGAATTAGATTGCTGTCAGGACATTGATTTGTGAGGTGAAGTCATCATGCCGCGGCCAGACATCAACCGCTCCGGCGAAATGGAGGTGTTCGCGCGGGTCGTTGAACTCGGCGGCTTCTCGCCGGCGGCGCGCTCCCTGCGGATGACGCCCTCGGCGGTGAGCAAGCTGATGGCGCGGCTCGAGGCGCGGCTCGGCGTGCGCTTGATCATCCGCTCGACCCGCAAGCTCCAGCTCACCGACGAGGGCGCGACCTTTCACGCCGGGGCGTTGCGCGTGCTGGCCGATCTCGACGAGGCCGAGCGCTCTGTCGCCGCCTGCCAGATTCCGCGCGGACGCTTGCGGGTGAATTCGAACGTGCCCTTCGGCCGACATTACCTGCTGCCGCTCGCGCCGCGCTTCATGGCCGCCCATCCCGGCGTGCAGCTCGACATCACCATCACCGACCAGGTCATCGACCTGATGGACGAGCGCGCCGATGTCGCGATCCGGGTCGGTCCGATGCGCCCCTCGCAGCTCGTGGCGCGCAAGCTCGGCGCCGCCGCGATGGCGATCGTCGCCTCGCCCGATTACCTCACCCGCCACCCGGCGCCCCGGAGCATCGCCGATCTCCCACAGCACGACCTGATCACCTTCAATTTCGCCCGCCATTGCGACGAATGGCCGTTCCGTCTCGACGGCAAGCGCCTCTCCGTCCCGGCCCATGGCCGCGTCTCGGTCGGCGACGGCGAAAGCGCGCGGCAGCTCGCCTTGAGCGGGCAGGGGCTGGCGCGGCTCTCGCTCTTCCATATCGGCCAAGACGTCGCGGCCGGCCGCCTCGTGCCGGTGCTGGAGGATTTCAATCCCGGCGATGTCGAAGAGATCAACGCGGTCTATGTCGGCCATGGCGGCCGCTTGCCGGCCCGCGTGCGCGCCTTCATCGATTTCCTGGTCGAAACAGTGGACCTGACGACGCCGCCAGAGGCCGCAGAAGCCAAACGCCCACCCCGCGTGGCAAAAGCCGCCGAATCGAGCCTCGTCTAGAGGCCTGGATCCTCCAGCAGCGCCAATCGTCCAGCCGCCAGCTTGGCGAAGGCGATGGTCAGCGCCTTGCGCCTGGAGCCGCTGAGCGGGTGGCGGGGCGCGTCGCGCAGCATCTCGCCGCCATAGGCGTCGGCGACGATCAGCCCGACATCCTCAGGCAGGATCTCGCGCGGGAATTCCGGCGCGACCGCGAAGAGGAAGCCGTCGCAATAGTCGCGATAATCGGGCCATTTGCCGTCGACGCGGTAATCCTCGATCCCGGATTTGACCTCGACCACGAGCAATTCACCCGACGGCGAGAGCGCGACGATGTCGCCGCGCCGGCCATTGGCGAAGGTCATCTCCTTGACGATGGCGTAGCCGCGCTCGCGCAGATGCCGGCCCGCGCCACGGCAGACGGCGCGGGTGATGTCGGGCCGCGTCGGTGGCGGGTTCAGGCGGGCGTCGGTCAGGGGCATGACGACATGTTCCCTGTTTGTGCCCGGTACGGCAAGTCGAATTTTCTTTCAGCAACGGTCTCGCGACAAGCCCCGGAAACGCGCCGTCATTCCGGGCGCAGCCCCCGGGTCCGATCTTTGATCGGCCCAAGGATAAACTCCGTGGAGACCCGGAATCGATCGGAGGGCCAATCCTTTGACGGATCTGGCTCTACGATGGATTCCAGATCGGCGCCGCTGACGCGGCTTGTCCGGAATGACGGGTGATGGTTCCAAGCGAGATCATCCCCTCTAGGCATTTGCCTCGACTTGCTTATGGTGCCGCCGCCTTGGACAGCTTTCTCGCCCCCCTCCTGATCCTGATTGCTGCGGCCGCCATGTCGGCCGTGCTTTGCGTCGCCTTGCGACCGCTGCTCACGCGCTATGCGCTGGCGCGCCCCAATGCACGCTCCAGCCACAGCATCCCGACGCCGCAAGGCGGCGGGATCGCGGTCCTGGCCGGAGCTTTCCTGGCGCTCGGGCCCGGCCTTCTGTTCGGCCCACTCCCGGCCGGGGGGCAAAACGAGCTCCTGCTGGTCGGCGCTGCTGCGATCCTGCTCGCCGTCGTCGGCGCCTGGGACGATATCCGGCCGTTGCCGGCAAGCCTGCGGCTCGCGCTGCAAGCAGCCTGCGTCGGGCTCGTCGTCGTCTATGCTGCACCGGGCCTGCGGCTGTTTCCCGCTCTGATGCCGCTCGCGCTAGAGCGAGCGCTGGCGCTGCTGGCCGGCGTCTGGTTCGTCAATCTCGTCAACTTCATGGACGGGATCGACTGGATCACCATCGCCGGCATCGTGCCCCTGACCGGCGCCCTGGCGCTGGCTGGACAGGCGGGCGCGCTCGATCTGGGCAGCGGCTGGCTGGCGGCGGCGCTCTGCGGCGGGCTGATCGGCTTCGCGCCCTTCAACAAGCCCCGCGCCCGGCTCTTCCTTGGCGATGTCGGCTCGCTGCCGATCGGCCTGCTCACGGCCTATCTGCTCTACCGGCTCGCCGGAACCGGCGCTTTCGCGGCGGCGCTGATCCTGCCGCTCTACCATCTCTGCGACGCCACCCTGACGCTGCTGCGCCGATTGGCGCGTGGCGAAAAAATCTGGGAGGCGCATCGCTCGCATCTCTACCAGCAGGCGACCACGAACGGCTTCAGCGTGCTCGGGATCGTCACGCGCATCGCCGTCCTGAACCTGATCCTGATCGCATTGGCTGCGCTCAGCCTGCGTATCCCCGGCCTCTGGGGGCAACTCGCCTGCCTTGCGGTGGCGCTGCTGCTGACCGCGGCTCTCCTTCGCGCCTTTTCACGCCCGAAGGCCGCCCATGGCTGAGGCGCGCATCCTCGTGACCGGCGCGAGCGGCTTCGTCGGGCCACATGTCGTCGCGGCGCTGCGCGATGCGGGCTATCGCCTGCGGCTGACACAGCGCCGGGCCACCACGGCCCCGCCCGGCATCGAGACCGTCGTAACGGGCGAAATGAGCGCGCCCATCGACTGGCGCGCCGCGCTGGAAGGCGTCGACCATGTCGTCCACATGGCCGGGCTCGCCCATGCCGGCCCCGGCCTCGAAGAGGCGCTCTATCGGCAGATCAACACGCAGGCGACGCTGGATCTCGCTGAAGCCGCCAGGCGAGCAGGCATCGCGCGCTTCATCTATCTCTCCTCGATCAAGGCGCTGAGCGGGGCTTTCGACGGCGTAGCCCTGCGCGACGACGACAGCCCGGAACCCGACGACGCCTATGGCCGCTCCAAGCTCGCCGCCGAGCAGGGGCTGGCCGCGCTCGATCTCGACTGGGTCAGCCTGCGCCCGGTCTTGATCTACGGGCCGGGCGTGAAGGCCAATATGGCGGCGCTGCTCAGGCTCGCCCGCCTGCCCTTGCCCCTGCCGCTGGGCGGGCTCAACGCGCCGCGCTCGCTGCTGGCGGTGGAGAACCTGACCGAAGCGATCCTGTTCGCACTGACGCCGGCCTGCCCGTCCCGCAGGAGCTATATCGTCTCGGATCCCGAGCCGATCAGCGTCGCGGAGATCATCACGGCGATGCGGGCGGGCCTGGAACGCAAACCCGGACTGATTCCCGTGCCCGCACGGTGGCTCGGCCTTGCCGCCCGTCTTGCCGGCAAGCAGGACGCCTTCGCCAAGCTGAGCGGCGGACTCGTTGCCGCGCCGGACGCTCTGCTCAGGGCCGGTTGGCGGCCACGGGTCGCGACACCGGCAGCTCTGGCCCGGCTTGCGGCTTCGCCCGCAGCCTGAAGTCGGGAATCGCCTCGTCGAGGATGGCCTCGGCGGCGGCGCGCTCGTCGTTCTTGATGCCGACTTCGAGCCGCGCCAGCCAGCCCTGCATGCGCGAACGCCCGGCGAAGATCGGCTTGGCCGCCATGACGCCGTCGAGACCGGTCTCGGCCTTGGGCTCGTCGCGTGCGAACAGGATTTCGTTGAGGCGCTCGCCCGGCCTGACGCCGGTAACCGCGATCTCGATATCGATGCCGGGCTCATAGCCGGCCAGCCGGATCATGCGCTCGGCCAGGTCCATGATTTTGACGGGCTGGCCCATCTTGAGGATGTAGACCGCGGCGCGCTCGGCCTCGGGCTCGTCGCCGCGCGCATGCGAGGCGGCGGTCAGGACGAGATCGCAAGCCTCGCGGATCGTCATGAAATAGCGGATCATCTCCGGATCGGTCACCGTCACCGGCCCGCCGCGCTCGATCTGCGCCTTGAATTTCGGCACGACCGAGCCGACCGAGCCCAGCACATTGCCGAAGCGCACGGCGACCAGCCGCATGCCGGCAGCGGCCGCGACGAACTCGGCATCGCGCGACTGGACATACATCTCGGCGAAACGCTTGGTCGCGCCCAGCATCGAGACGGGTTCGATCGCCTTGTCGGTCGAGATCAGCACGAAGATCTTGGCGCCGGCCGCGATGGCGGCGTCCGTCACATTCACCGAGCCGAAGATGTTGGTCTTGATGCCTTCCGTCCAGTCGGCTTCCAGATAGGGCACATGCTTCAGCGCCGCCGCGTGGATGACGATGTCGGGCGCGAAGGAGGTGAAGAGCGGCGTGATGCGGGCGCGGTCGCGTACATCGGCCAGCGCGCCGTTGACCACGGTCTGGTGACCCTGGGCGATGAGCTCCTCGGTGATCTGGAAGAGCGCAGGCTCCGAGCTCTCGACGATCAGCAGTTCGGCGGCACCGAAGGCGGCGCAACGCAAGCAGATCTCGGAACCGATCGAGCCGCCGCCGCCGGTGACCAGCACGCGCTTGCCCTTCAGGAAGGAGCCCAGCCGCTCGCGATCGATCGTGACCGTGGGGCGAACCAGCAGATCCTCGATCTCGAGCGGTGCGAGCTCGGTGTCGCGCATGCCCTCGCCCAGGCTGTCGACGCGCGAAATCGGCAAGGCGAGCTTGCGCGTGCGCGCCAGCCATTTATCGGGCTCGGCTTCGGGAACCAGCGCGCTCGCGGTTGCGACAATGCGGCGGAAGGGCTCGCCGCGCTCGGCGGCGTCCAGTGCCACCGTCTCGATCTCCGCCAGCAGGCCCAGCACCGGAACGCCGCGGATCGACTGGCCGAGATCATCCGCGCGCGGCGACAGGATACCGGCCGGCCGCAGATTGCGCATGGTGCCGGCCTCCATGGCGCGGATCACCATCTCGACCTCGACGCCGCGCCCAAGCAGCAGCGCCGGCAGGGTCTGGCCGCGCTGCGCCAAGTGCTTGGAGCGGGAGTATTTGAAATAGCGATAGGCGAGCCTGGGGCCGCCGAGCAGCGCGTTCTGCACCAGCCAGTAGAGCGCGATCGTGATCTTGCCGAAGAAGAACGTGCCATAGAGGTTCGGCGCGACCAGGACATAGTCGACCACGAGCAGGGTCAGGCTCAGGATCGAGACCGCCTTGACGATGTTCGACAGGTCCGGCAGCGAGGCGAAGCGCCATTTCGAGCGGTAGAGCGAGAAGAACCAGTAGACCAGCCCGGCATAGGCGACGAAGAACGGCAGGCCGCGCGGCAGGTGCCTGAGATGCTCGGCGAGCTGCCAGTTCTCGAAACGGATGACGAAGACGAGCCAGATCGCCAGCGCCGTGACCACGAGATCATGGACGATGACGGCGAGCTTCTTGAGATTCTGTTTGGAGAAAGAGGCCATGGCAGGCGGGGTATCCCGCTCCCCGGAGGGCTTGTCAACGCAAGCGAAGGCCGGAGCAGCTCAAGCGGCGCCGACCGGCGGCTCCAGCGCGGCCATGATGAAGTCGATCATCTCGTCGATGCTGGGCCCCGGCATGCGCGAGCATTGCGACATCAGCAGCGGGTGATGAAAGCGGATCATCGCCGTGCGGATGCAGCGGGTGGCCTCACCGGGATCGACCTTCCGGAACGCTCCGCTCTCGACGCCCTCCGCGACGACCTTGCACATCAAGGCATCGAACCGGGCGATATGGCCCAGGATCGCGTCCCAGCTCTCCTCCATCGCCGCACAGACCATCTCATGCATGCGCTGCTGGTCGGCATAGCGGGCCTGGTTGATGCGGTAGGAGGTCTGCAGCATGTCGCGCAGGCGGTCAGTCACCGGCCGGTCCTGGGCCGCGATTTCAGCCAGCGCCGCCTCATGCTCGCCCTTGTAGCGCGCCAGCACCGCCTCGTTGATCGACTTCTTCGAATCGAAAAAGCGATAGACGTTGGCCGGGCTCATGCGCAGCGATTTGGCGATGTCGGCGACCGTCGTCTTCTGGTAGCCGATGTCGCGAAAGAAGCGCTCGGCCGTGTCGACGATGGTTTGCCTCGTATCGCGTTCAGGATGGCTCAACGCGGTTGTCCGATGTGCTGATTGGCAGGCAGTCTTCGGAATTTGTTGGTATGACGAATTTCATCATTCGTCAACTTCATGACAGATAAAGACTTTAGCCGATTTGTGCAAGGTGCCGATTGCACATTCTTGCTGCCGATCGCGCCCAAGCCGGACAGCGGGCGATTGCATCCGGCTCAGGCGAATCCGGCCCTCTGCCGCGCCAGCGCCAAAAGCGCCTCGACATCGAGATGGGCCGCGAGATGGGCCGCCAGCCGATCGAGCGTGGCCTCGACATCGGCCTCGTAGGAGAATTCAGAGGCAACGCCGCCAATCGCCGCAAGCCAGGCCGTACGGACGGGATCGGCCGAGAAGACGCCATGCAGATAGGTGCCGACGACGCGGCCATCCTGACTTGCCGCGCCCTCCGCGCGGGGACCGACGTAAAACGGCGCCCTTATGGTATCGGCGCCCTGGGTGCTGCCGAGATGGATCTCATAGGCGCGACCAGCGGCCCCACTCGCCGCATGAGCGATATCAACCTCGCGCACGGTCTTTTCGCGATCAAGCACCGTCTCGACATCGAGCAGGCCCAGCCCCGCAGCCTCCCCGGCCGGCCCCTCCAGGCCCAGCGGATCGCGCACGACACGGCCCAGCATCTGATAGCCGCCGCACAGGCCCAGCACATGCCCGCCACGCCGCCGATGCGCCAGGATGTCGATATCCCAGCCCTCGCTGCGCAGAACGGCGAGATCGCGCAGCGTCGTCTTGGAGCCGGGCAGGATGACAAGATCGGCATCGCCGGGCAGTGCCTCGCCGCGCCGGATCAAAGCGAGATCGACGCCGGGCTCGGACTTCAGCGGATCGAGATCGTCGAAATTGGCGATGCCCGGCATCACCGGAACCGCGATCTTCAGGCCGACGCCGGGCTTGCGCGCGCCCGAGCGCAGGTCGAGCCCGTCCTCCGCCGGCAGCCTCGCGGCTTCCGCGAACCAGGGCACGACGCCCAGGCAGGGCCAGCCGGTCGCGGCCTGGATCGTCTCGACGCCGGCGCGAAACAGGCTGGCGTCACCACGGAAGCGGTTGATGGCGAAGGCCCGGATCATGGCGCCATCGGCCTCCTCCAGCACCGCATGCGTGCCGATGAGGCTGGCGATGACGCCGCCGCGATCGATGTCGCCGATCAGGATCGCAGGCACGTTGGCAGCGCGGGCGAAGCCGAGATTGGCGATGTCGCGTGCGCGCAGATTGGTCTCGGCCGGCGAGCCCGCGCCTTCGACGATGACCAGGTCGGCCCTGGCGCATAATCGCTCGAAGCTCTCCAGCACCTGGGGCAGGAAGTCGCCGCGCCTGGCATAATCGCCAGAGGCCAGATGGCCGGCGACACGCCCCTGCAGCACGATCTGGCTGCCGGTCTCGCTTTCGGGCTTGAGCAGCACCGGGTTCATGTCGACATGGGGCGCGATGCGGGCGGCGCGGGCCTGCAGGGCCTGGGCGCGGCCGATCTCGCCGCCCGGCGTCGCCGCCGCATTGTTGGACATGTTCTGCGGCTTGAATGGCGCGACCTTCAGCCCGCGATCGGTGAAGAGGCGGCAAAGCCCCGCGACGATCAGGGATTTCCCGACATTGGAGCCGGTGCCCAGGATCATGATTGCGGGGGTGCGCGCTAAGCTCATGCGCTGTGATTAGAGCATGCCCGCGCAAAGGGGGAGCCGGTTTTCGGCATCATATCCGCACCACCGCCGAAAGCTGCGAGCCGTAGTCGGAGCAGGCTCTGAAGACGCGGTGCGAAAGGGGGGTCACCGGTTCACGCCAATATCCCGCAACGTCAAAGGGGCGAAGCCGCCGCGGGCGCCCGTCGTGAACCGGCTTGAACAGATAAGCATTGATCGCTGACGAATGTCAACATTCATCATTCCATATTCCGCTAGGCCAAATCCGACGAATCCTCGATCGACCATCCGGGATGCGCTGCGGCCCATGGCATGGTAGAGGCCCTGCCTGCTTTCGCCCAGAATAGCTTCGCTCGAGCCGGCCCGATGACGATGAACCCGATCTTCTCCGCCCTGCAGACCAGCGTTTTCGAGGTGATGTCGCGGCTCGCGCGCGAGACCGGCGCCGTCAATCTCGGCCAGGGCTTTCCCGATGACCCCGGCCCGGAGGACGTCCGGCGCAAGGCGGCCGATGCCGTCATCAATGGCTGGAACCAGTATCCGCCGATGATGGGCCTGCCCGAGCTGCGCCAATCCGTCGCAACCCATTTCAAGCGCTGGCAGGGGCTCGATCTCGACCCTGACGCCGAGGTGATGGTGACCTCGGGCGCAACCGAGGCGATCGCCGGCGCGCTGATGGCTCTGATCACGCCGGGCGACGAAGTCGTGCTGTTCGAGCCGATGTACGACGCCTATGTGCCACTGGTGCGCCGCGCCGGCGGCATTCCGAAATTCGTGACGCTGACGCCGCCGGCCTTCGGGCTGAGCGAAGAGGCGCTCGCCAAGGCGTTCTCACCGAAGACTCGCGTCGTGCTGTTCAACAACCCGCTGAACCCGACCGCGACGATCTTCAGCGAGGCCGATCTCGATCTGCTCGCCGCTTTCTGCGTCCGGTTCGATGCGGTCGCGATCTGCGACGAGGTCTGGGAGCATGTCGTCTTCGACGGCCACAGGCACAAGCCGATGCTGTCGCGGCCAGGCATGCGCGAGCGCACGGTGAAGATCTCCTCGGCCGGCAAGATCTTCTCGCTGACCGGCTGGAAGGTCGGGATGGTGATGGCGGCGCCGAACCTGATGCGGGTGCTGGCCAAGGCGCATCAATACATCACCTTCACCACGCCGCCGAACCTGCAGGCCGCCGTCGCCTACGGACTCGGCAAGGATGATTCCTATTTCGAAGGCATGCGCGCCGATTTCCAGCGCTCGCGCGACCGTTTCGCCGCCGGCCTGACGGGGCTTGGCTTCAACGTCCTGCCCAGCGTCGGCACCTATTTCCTGAATGTCGACATCGGCGCGCTGGGGGAGAGCGACGATGTCGCCTTCTGCCAGCGCCTGGTCATGGAAAACGGTGTCGCGGCGATTCCGGTCAGCGCCTTCTATGCGGAAGGAGCGGTCAAGACCGTGGTGCGCTTCTGCTTCGCCAAGCATGATTCGACCCTGGACGCTGCGCTGGAGCGGCTGGCCGATTGGCGAAAAGCGGCCTGATCTAAGCCTTGTTCAGCGCCTCGACCAGCGCGCCGGCCTTGATCAGGCGCGCCTCGAGATGCTTGGCATTGGCGGCAAAGCCGGCCGAGCGCATGGCCTCGATGGCGACGGCGATCTGCGTCAAGGCCTGCCTGGCGAGAGCCGCGTCCTTGCGTCGTTCTGCGAGCCGCATCATCGGCAGCGCCTGATTGGCTGAACTCGTCGCCCAGAGCAGCGGCACGCTCTCGCGCCGACGCTCCTCAAGAGCTGCGGCGAAGACCGCGATCGCCTCCTCGAATACGACCGGCTCGCGGTAGCGCTCGCCCATGGCGACAAGCACGCCGCCCATCTGGTCCTGCAGTTCGGCCCAGCGCAAAGGCTCCCGGGCGCGGTCAACCGCCTTGGCGACCCGGTTGAAACCGTTGAAGGCACGCTCGAGCAGAGCGAGGTCGTTACGGCGTCCGCCGAGCGCAGCGCGGGCGCGCGAGATCATGTGCTCGGCCTCGAGCCAGCGCGCTTCGTCGCGATTGCGATCCCAGACGGCGAGGACGGCGGCGAGCGCCGTGACCGCCTCCTCCAGCAGCGCATCGTCCTCGCGCGCTTCGCCGAGCGTGACGGCGAGCCGCCCGAAGCGGACCGTCAGCGCGTGCCAGAGAAGCGGCGCTTCGTCGCGGTGGAGGTGCTCCACCCCCGCCCGGCAGCGCGCGAGCGCCTCGACGCGGAGATCTTCCATGCCGGCAATCTCGGCGAGAGCTTCAAGTGTGGCGGCCAGCGCGTCCTGAGCGCCGGCAAAAGCAACCGTATCCTCCAGGCTGTCGAGCCCTTCAAGCAAACGGTGCAGCACGGTCACGGCGGCATCATAGCCGTCGCGCCCACCGAAATCCTCGCTGAGCCGCGCCAGCGCCTTCGCCTGGGCGAGCGCGACAGCGCGGCTGCGGTCGATATCGGCAAGGCCGATCAGGGCGGAAGCCTCGCCATAGCGGCCAGCGGCCTCGCGATAGGCGTCCGGCGTCGTTCGCAGGAAGCTGATTCCGGCTCGGTCGGCGCGATTCTCGCCGATCCGGAGCCGCTGCTCGACCGGCAGCGTCGAGAGATCGCTCGCGCCTCCAATCGAATGGAGTTCAGCTTGAGCAAGCGCTTTATCTGCGTCGGCGAAGCGTCCGTCTGCGAGCGCAGACGCCGCCTCGCTGCGCAGGCGACGGGTTTCCTTGTCGCCGAGCGGCGTGCCAAGCCGGCCCGCCAAAGCGAGGAAATCCACCGCCCTGCGCTCCAGCAGCGCCTCCCCGGGAGGCGCAGAGCCGGGACGACGGAGCCAATCGGCGACCATGGCCGGCAGCACCACCATCGGCAGGCCGTATCGCCCGGCGACGCGCGCCAGGAGCGGCGCAAGCTCCTCGGACTGACTAATGGCTGCCTCCCGTCCCGGCTTGGCGCTCGATCACGTCGCATTCGGACGGAGACGTCCGAATGCGAAAAACGTGATCGATTCCAGGAGTTGAGAGCATTGCTCTTGCGAAAAACCGGTAACCACTTTTTCGCGCAATGCTCTAACGCCTTACTTCGCCGCGATGACCGCGATCTCGACCGTGAACTGCGGCGCGGCGAGCTTGGCCTCGACCGTGGCGCGGCCCGGTGTCGCGCCCGCAACGATCCACTTGTCCCAGACGCCGTTCATCTCGGCGAAGGTCGCCATGTCGGCAAGCCAGATGTTGACCATCAGCAGCTTCGTCTTATCGGTCCCGGCCTCGGCCAGCAGCGAATCGATGATACCGAGGATCTCGGAGGTCTGTTCGGCGACGCTCTTGCCGGCCGCCTTGTCGGCAACCTGACCGGCGAGATAGACGGTGTCGCCGTGAACGACGGCCTTGGACATGCGGGGGCCGACGCCGATGCGCTGAATGCTCATGCTCTTGTCTCCTGAAAAAGGGCGCTTGCTGGTAGCCCGAGCCGGAGGCTTTCGCAAACGCTAGAGCAGGATGCGAAAAACTGGGAACCGGTTTTTCGCGTGAGCGATGCTCTCAACTCCTGGAATCGATCCCGTTTTTCGCATTCGGACGATGCCGTCAGGCCAGCGTCGTCCAGCCGGCCCAGAGCGCGCCGTAACGCGCGGCCTTGCCGAGGAGCACGAGCCCGATGAAACGCCCGAGCGGATAGTTCAGCGTACCCGCCACGAATGTCAGTGGATCACCCAGGACAGGCAGCCAGGCGAAGAGCAGGGACGGCCAGCCGAAGCGCGCGAACCCGCGCTGCGCTTTGGCAAACTTTTCCGGATCAGGCCGCAGCCTTGCCGGCAGGCGCTCGACGCCGCCATGGGCGATCACGCGGCCGAGCCACCAGTTGACGACAGAGCCAGCCGTGTTGGCGAGACTCGCGACCAGGAACAGGGCCAGCGGATCGACGGATTTGGCCGCCAGCAGCCCGACGAAGACAATCTCCGACTGCGCCGGCAGCAGCGTCGCGGCCACGAAGGCCGCGCCCGCCATCAGACCGAGAGCGGAAAGATCGAGCTGCTCCAGCACCGCTACAGATTCCTATCGCGCAAAACGAGAGCAATTTCCGATCGAGTTGGATCGTTCAATTGCTCTCGATCTTTGTCTTAACGCGTTTTCTTCACGCGAACCGGTACCCACTTCGCTCGAAAACGCTCTCGCTGGCCGGGGCATCAGTCCAGCATCGCGGCAAGCGCATTGACGGTGTTGGCGTTGCGCAACGTGCCGATGCCGAGTTTTTTGGTCGTCAGATGCGAGAGCAGCTTGGTCTCGCTCGGTTTGCCGCCGAAATCGATCCATAAATCGCCGTCCGCAAGGGCGAGCCCAATACCGGGCGTGGCGATCCTGCCGAGCATGGACAAGGCGTCCGGGCCGAGTGGGCTTCGCATGACGCGGATGCCGATATCGGCGCCGTTCCCTTCCGGGAAGGGATTTTGGGCGGCAAGCCGCCGCCAGGCCTGCGCCGTGCGCAGGATGATATCGACATGCTTGCCAAAACGCGTGCGGAAAGCCGCTTCCAATCGGCTCTCAATCGCTGGGAGGGGCGCATCGTCGCCCTCGAAGATCAGATTGCCGGTGGCGACCCAGCTGCGCGTATCGCCAAAGCCGAGCGCCGCCACCATAGCCTTCAGATCCGCCATCACCAGCCGCTTGCCGGGGCCGAGCACAATCGAGTGCAGGAGGGCGACATAGGTCGTCATGGCGGCGCTACAGCCGCCGCAGCGCCACTTGCTGGATGCGGTGGCTCGCGCCCTTGGTCAGGATCAGGCTGGCGCGCTGGCGGGTCGGCAGGATGTTCTCCTGCAGATTCGGCAGGTTGATGCCGCTCCAGAGCTTCTCCGCAATCGAAAGCGCCTCGTCCTCGTCGATCTCGGCATATTTGCGGAAGAAGGAGCGCGGATCGCGGAAGGCGGTCTGGCGCAGGGTCATGAAGCGGTTGACGTACCAGCGGTGCAGATCGTCCTCATCGGCGTCGAGATAGACCGAGAAGTCGAAATAATCCGAGACGAAGGGGATGACTTTGCCGTCCTTGGGCATGCGGCTCGGCTGCAGAACGTTCAGGCCTTCCAGGATCAGGATATCGGGCCGCTCGACCGTGACCTCCTCGCCCGGCATCACGTCATAGACCAGGTGCGAATAGACCGGGGCGGAAACCGAGGGCTTGCCGGCCTTGACGTCGGAGAGGAAGCGCAGGATCGCCGAGCCGTCATAGCTTTCGGGAAACCCCTTGCGCTGCATCAGCCCGCGCCGCTCCAATTCGGCATTGGGCAAAAGGAAGCCGTCAGTGGTGACGAGCTCGACCTTGGGCGTGTTGGGCCAGCGCGAGAGCAGCGCCTTCAACACGCGCGCCGTGGTCGACTTGCCGACCGCGACCGAGCCGGCGACGCCGATGATATAGGGAACCTTGACCTCGGCCTCGGCCATCAGGAAGCGCTGCGTCGCCTTGAACAGGCCTTGCGTGGCCGCGACATAAAGCGAGAGCAGGCGCGACAATGGCAGATAGATCGCCACGATCTCGTCCAGCGAGATCGGGTCGTTGATCGATTGCAGCTTGGTCAGGTCGTCAACCGACAGCGTCAGCGGCGTGTCGGCGCGCAAGTGCGCCCATTCATCGCGCGTGAAGCTGCGATAGGGCGAGCCCAGCTCGGGATCGGCCGGGGCGGGGATCAGACGCTGGTCCATGAGGCGACCCGCATTCCAGGCTTCGAGGTTCAACGCAGGACTAGCCTCGGCTTCTCAACGGGACCGCGCGGCCTTCTCCGCCAGACCGGAGCGCACCGTGCGAGCCTCAAGCTGGCTCAACACGTCCCGCAATGCAACATCGCGCGACAAAAGCACGACTAACAGATGATAGAGCAGATCGGCGCTTTCGGCGATCAGCTCGTCGCGATCGCCCTTCACGGCGGCGATGACGGCCTCCACCGCCTCCTCTCCGAGCTTTTTTGCAGCGCGCTCAGGACCGGCGGCGATGAGCTTCGCCGTCCAGGATTCCTCGGGCGAGGCTTTCGCCCGCTCGGCGATGATGCGTTCGAGGTCCGCGAGGGTGAAAGCGCTCATCAGCTCAATCCAGCCGCATCGCCAGACCCGCCGCCGCCATGTGGTCCTTGGCCTGCTGGATCGTGTAGGTGCCGAAATGGAAGATCGAGGCCGCGAGCACCGCGCTGGCATGGCCATCCCGCACGCCTGCCACGAGATCGTCGAGATCGCCGACGCCACCCGAGGCGATCACGGGAACCGAGACGGCATCGGCGATGCGCTCGGTCAGGCCGAGGTCATAGCCCGATTTGGTGCCGTCGCGGTCCATCGAAGTGACGAGCAGTTCGCCGGCGCCCAATGAGACGACCTCGCGGGCGAAGGCGACAGCCTCGAGCCCCGTGGCGTTGCGCCCGCCATGGGTGAAGATCTCCCAGCGGCCGGGCGAAACCTGCTTGGCGTCGATGGCGACGACGACGCATTGGCCGCCGAACTTTTCCGCCGCCTCCTTGACGAAACTGCGATTGGTCACGGCCGCCGTGTTGATCGAGACCTTGTCGGCCCCCGCCAGCAGCAGCGCCCGGATATCCTCGACCTTGCGCACGCCACCGCCCACCGTCAGCGGCATGAAGCAGGCCTCGGCCGTGCGCGTCACGACATCGAACAGGATGCCGCGATCCTCATGGCTGGCCGTGATGTCGAGAAAACAGAGCTCGTCGGCGCCCGCCGCGTCATAGGCCTTGGCGGCTTCGACCGGATCGCCGGCATCGACGAGATCGAGAAACTTCACGCCCTTGACGACGCGGCCGTCCTTGACGTCGAGGCAGGGGATGATGCGGGTTTTCAGGGTCATCAGTGCTGCTGGGCCAAGGCGAAATCGGATAATCGAGCGCATATAGCGCCGCGGCCGCCCGGCACGCAAACACAGCCCGCAAGGAGCCCGGATTGATCGGCGGCGCGTTCCCTGCTCTCCTGCCCGCCATAAGCAAGAACAGAGGGATTTCCATGACGCTCACCACGACATTCAAGGGCCTGAAGCTGACGGCGGAAGGCCTCACTGTCAGACTTGGCCTCACTGTCAGACTTGGCCTTGCTATCGGGCTTGGCCTTGCTGTCGGGCTCGGCCTCGGCGCAGCCGCGCTTGCCCAGACCCCGGCGAGCCAGCTCGACGCCATCCAAAGCCGCGGCGCGCTGCAGGTCTGCACCACCGGCGACTACAAGCCGTTCACGCTGGCCAAGGACGGCAGCTATGAGGGCATCGACATCGAGCTGGCGAAATCGCTCGCCAAGGCGCTCGGCGTCGAGGCCAAGTTCGTCCAGACGAAATGGTCCGATCTCCTGACCGATATGGGGGCAGGAAAATGCGACGTCGCCATGGGCGGCATTTCGGTGACGCTCGACCGACAGAAGAAGGTCTTCTTCTCCGCGCCTTACCTCATCAACGGCAAGGCGCCGATCGTGCGCTGCGCTGACAAGGCGAAGTTCCAGACAATCGCCGACATCGACAAGCCGGAGACCCGTGTCGTGGTCAATCCCGGCGGCACCAATGAGCGTTTCGTGCGGGCGAATTTCAAGAAGGCCGACATCCGCGTCTACCCCGACAACGTCACCATCTTCGACGAGATCCTGGCCGGCCGAGCCGATCTGATGATCTCGGAATCGATCGAGACCAAGGTCCAGGAGAAGGCCAAGCCGGGCTTGTGCGCCGTCAATCCCGACGAGCCACTGCAATATGGCGAGATGGGCTACATGCTCCCGCGCGGCGACGCGACCTTCAAGGCCTTCGTCGACCAATGGCTGCATCTGGCCAAGGCGACCGGCGAATTCGCCGGGATCTACAACCAGTTCGTGAAGTGAGGGATAAAACCGGCAGTAGTCGGCGGCTCAGGCCGCCGTCTCGCTTCCGGCCTTCGCCAGCCGCGCCAGCGCCGCAGCCGGGTCGATCCGCCCGTCATAGAGCGCCCGGCCCGTAATCGCGCCCTCCAGGATTGCCGCATCGGGCGCACAGAGCCGCTCGATGTCGGCCATGGAGGCAAGCCCGCCCGAGGCGATGACGGGAATCGTCAAGGCGTTCGCCAGCGCGATGGTGCCGTCCCAATTGATGCCCTGGAGCATGCCGTCACGCGCGATGTCAGTGTAGACGATCGCCGCGACGCCGGCATCCTCGAAGCGGCGGCCGAGATCATCCGCCGCCAGCGCCGAGGTCTCGGCCCAGCCCTCGACTGCGACATAACCGTCGCGCGCATCGATGCCGACCGCGACCTTGCCCGGAAAGGCCTTTGCCGCCGCTTTGACGAAGCCGGGGTCGCGCACCGCGGCCGTGCCGATGATGACGCGGCGCACGCCCTTCTTCAGCCAGCCCTCGACAGTCGCCATGTCGCGGATGCCACCGCCGAGCTGCACCGGGAAGGCGACGCGGGCGAGGATCGCCTCGACAGCGGCCGCATTCATCGGCTTGCCGGCGAAGGCGCCGTCGAGATCCACGACATGCAGCCACTGGAAGCCCTGGGCCTCGAAAGCGGCTCCTTGAGCAGCGGGATCGTCATTGAAGACGGTAGCCTGGCCCATGTCGCCCTGTTTGAGGCGGACGCACTGGCCATCCTTGAGATCGATGGCGGGAAAGAGAATCACGGCGTCCACCTGAGGAAATTGGCGATCAGCTTCAAGCCGAGCTTCTGGCTCTTCTCGGGATGGAACTGCGTGCCGGCAACGTTGCCGCGCGCCACCATCGCGGTGACGGGGCCGCCATGCTCGGTCAGCGCCAGCACATCCTGCGGCCGCTCGGGCGTCAGCGCATAGGAGTGCACGAAATAGGCATGCAGCCCTTCCGGCCCGGTCTCGATGCCGTCGAGCAGCGCATGCTCATCCTGCTTGTGCAGGGTGTTCCAGCCCATATGCGGGATCTTGAGGCTGTCATCGTCGGGCACGATCAGCGCGACATCGCCCGGAATCCAGCCAAGGCCCTGCGTCACGGTGTATTCGAGCCCACGCGAGGCCAGAAGCTGCATGCCGACGCAGATGCCCAGGAAAGGCCGCTGCTTCTGGCGGACGACCTCCTCGAGGGTTTCGACCATGCCCGGCACGGCATCGAGCCCGCGCCGGCAATCGGCGAAGGCGCCGACACCAGGCAGCACGATGCGATCGGCTCGGCGCACCTCGGCGGTGTCGCTGGTGACGCGGATGGTCGAACTGAGCCCGGACTCGCTCGCCGCCCGCTCGAAAGCCTTGGCGGCCGAGTGCAGATTGCCCGAGCCGTAGTCGATGATGGTGACGAGCTGGCTCATCGGCCCCGCGCCTCCGGGAACAGGCCGATGATCGGCAGCGAGGCTGCGGGCTGCTGGCGTGCGGGTGCAACAGGGGCCGCGCGCGGCGGCACGACCTCGCCGGCCAAGGCGCGCTCGAAATAGCGCCGCTCGGCCTCGGGCAGTCCTCGCGCCTCGACGACATCGGCCAGCCGCCAGCCCTGGCGCGCGAGCTTGCGGGCGATCAGGTTCTGGCCCTCGAAGCCGAGGAACAGCGCCAGCGCCCAATGCGCCAGGATCAGCGCGCCGGTGCTGAGGCCGAAGCGGCTCTGCACATAGAACAGCGCGCCCCAGAGCAATGCGAAAACGGCAGTCGCCAGCCAGAGCCGGTTGAACAGCAGCCAGAACCCGCCCAGCACGAAGGCCGACCAGGTAAACGTCTCCGGCAGCAGGCGCGCCTGCTCGATCTCCTCGCGCGGGCCGCCGGAGCCTGGCGGCGGGATCATCACGGTATAGAACGCCATCGTCGTCTCCTCAGAGAGCGCCCTTGGTCGAGGGCACGCGGCCGCCCTCGCGCGGATCGACCTCGAGCGCCTGCCGCAAGGCGCGCGCCAGGCCCTTGAAGCAGCTCTCGGCGATATGATGGGCGTTGTCGCCATAAAGCGTCTCGACATGCAGCGTGATGCCGGCATTCATCGCGAAAGCCTGGAAGAACTCGCGCACCAGTTCGGTGTCGAAGCTGCCGATCTTCTCCGCCTTGAACTGCGTACGGAAGACGAGGAAGGGCCGGCCGGAGACGTCGACCGCGACGCGGGTCAGCGTCTCGTCCATCGGCAGATGCACGTCGGCATAGCGGCGGATGCCCTTCTTGTCGCCGAGCGCTGCTTTGAGCGCCTCGCCCATTGCGATGCCGGCATCCTCGACCGAATGGTGATCGTCGATATGGGTGTCGCCCTTCACGGTGACGCTGGTGTCGATCAGCGAATGGCGGGCGAACAGGTCGAGCATATGGTCGAAGAAGCCGACGCCGGTCGCAATCTCAGCCTTGCCCGTGCCGTCAAGCACGAGCTTGACCGCGATGTCGGTCTCGTTGGTGCGGCGCTTCACTTCGCCAGAACGCATGCTGACCTCTGGTGTTTACGGATTTGGCGTCGCTTTAGCAGTCGGGCGGCGGGAAGGCCATCGCGATCCCGCCGCGGGATTAATGCACGCGCCACCTGCGGGCCTCAACGCGTCATTGAGCCTTCGCGGGAGGCGCACCGAACCTCGCCAGGAACGCGTTCGCGCGCGGCATCGCATCATGGAGGAACTGGCCGGGTTCGCGTAGCCACAGCCCGTCATAGGTTTTCGATTTCGCATTCGAGATCAGCACGTCCTGCGGCAAAGAGACCAGGGTGCCGTCCCAGCCCGGCCACCAGCGCCGTCCCTTGGCCCAATGATGGGCGAGCAACGTCTCCTCGCAGCGATAGCCGTGAAAATCGAAAGCCGTCTTACCGTTCGTGACGAAGACGTGGTTGCCGGTGAATCCTGCCGCTGGTCTGATCCAAACGGCACTGAAACCATGATCGGGATACGCATCGAGGAAAGCATGGGCGAGGATGTGACAGGCGCCGCAGGCGAAGAAGACGCGCTCAGGCAGATTCCAGCGTTTCACCGGGTTGCTCTTGATACCGGGCTCCAGCCTGAACATGTTGGCGGCTTCCACTTGTCCTGAGGCCGAGACCGAATCGCAATGTCAGACGCTAGCAACGCCCCCGTGATGCACGCCACCACCATCTTGATGGTGCGCAAGGGCGGCAAGGTCGTGATCGGCGGCGACGGCCAGGTCTCGCTCGGCCAGACCATCATGAAAGGCAACGCGAAAAAAGTGCGCCGCCTCGCCAAGGGCGCGGTGATCGCGGGCTTCGCGGGAGCCACAGCCGACGCGTTCACGCTGTTCGAGCGCTTGGAGACGAAGCTCGAGCAATACCCGACCCAGCTGCTGCGCGCCTGCGTCGAGCTCGCCAAGGACTGGCGCACCGACCGCTATCTGCGCCGGCTGGAGGCGATGCTGCTTGTCGCCGACAAGGAGGTCTCGCTCCTGATCTCGGGCACGGGCGACGTGCTGGAGCCGGAGACGAGCGAGCACGGCTCGGTAATGGCAATCGGCTCCGGCGGCAATTATGCGCTCTCGGCCGCGCGCGCGCTGATCGATATCGAACCGGATGCCGAGACGATCGTGCGCAAGGCGATGAAGATCGCCGGCGACATCTGCGTCTACACCAACCACAGCCTCGTCATCGAGACGCTGGACGCCGTCTGACGGCCTGATTTACGGACAGCAAATGACTTCCTTCTCTCCCCGCGAGATCGTCTCCGAACTCGACCGTTTCATCGTCGGCCAGAATGACGCCAAGCGCGCTGTCGCCATCGCGCTGCGCAATCGCTGGCGCCGGCAGCAGCTCGAAGGGCCGCTGCGCGAGGAGGTTTCGCCTAAGAACATCCTGATGATCGGGCCGACCGGCTGCGGCAAGACCGAGATCGCGCGCCGCCTCGCCAAGCTCGCCGGCGCGCCCTTCCTCAAGGTCGAAGCGACCAAGTTCACCGAGGTCGGCTATGTCGGCCGCGATGTCGAATCGATCGTGCGCGATCTCGTCGAGGTCGCGATCGGGCTGGTGCGCGAGAGCCGGCGCAAGGACGTGCAGGCAAAAGCCCATATCGCCGCCGAGGAGCGCGTGCTCGACGCGCTGGTCGGCTCGACCGCGAGCCCCGCCACGCGCGACAGCTTCCGCCGCAAGCTGCGCGCCAACGAGCTCGACGAGAAGGAGATCGAGGTCGAGATCGCATCGGGCGGCGGCGCTGCCGCGCCGATGTTCGAGCTTCCCGGCATGCCGGGCGCCTCGATCGGCGCGATCAATCTCAGCGACATGTTCGGAAAGGCCTTCGGCCAGAAGGGCAAGCCGAGGCGCGTGCTGGTCAAGGACGCCTATGGCCCGCTCCTGACCGAGGAGAGCGACAAGCTGATCGACCAGGAGGCGATCGTGCAGGCCGCGATCCGCGAGGTCGAGAATAACGGCATCGTCTTCCTCGACGAGATCGACAAGATCTGCTCCCGTGAGGGCAAAAGCGGGGCCGACGTTTCGCGCGAGGGCGTGCAGCGCGACCTCTTGCCGCTGATCGAAGGCACGACGGTCGCAACCAAGCATGGCGCGGTGAAGAGCGACCATATCCTGTTCATCGCGTCGGGCGCCTTCCACGTCTCACGGCCCTCCGACCTGCTGCCGGAATTGCAGGGCCGCTTGCCGATCCGCGTCGAACTGCACCCGCTCGACGTCGAGGATTTCAAGCGCATCCTGACCGAGACGGAGGCGAGCCTGATCAAGCAGACGGTGGCGCTGATGGCGACCGAGGAGGTCACCATCCACTTCACACCCGACGCGATCGACGCGATCGCGCGCATCGCGGTGGATGTGAATTCGACGGTCGAGAACATCGGCGCGCGGCGCCTGCAAACCGTGATCGAGCGCATTCTCGACGAGATCTCCTTCACCGCGCCCGACCGCTCCGGCGACACGGTCACCATCGACGGAGCCTATGTCGAGGCGCGCATCGGCGATCTCGCGAAGAACGCCGATCTGAGCCGGTTCATCCTCTGATGCAGAAGCCGGCGGAGGGCGCGCCGGAATCATCCCGTCTCGCCCGCGATTCGGCCGTCGTCGGCACGGCGACGATCCTGTCGCGCCTGCTCGGCTTCGCCCGCGACGTGCTGATCGCAAGGTTATTGGGCGCAGGCCCGGTGGCTGACGCCTTTCTCGCCGCGCTGCGCCTGCCCAATCTGGTGCGGCGCGTTCTCGGCGAAGGCGGGCTGAACGCGCCCTTCGTGCCGCTCTATCTCGCCATCAAGGCGGAGCGCGGAGAGGAGGCGGCCAGGCGGTTCACCGGTGAGGCGGCCGGATATCTCGGCCTGCTGCTGCTTGGCCTGGTCGTGCTCGGCGAAATCTTTGCGCCCTGGGTCGTGCTGGGCTTGGCCGGCGGCTTCGCGGAGGAGCCGCAGACGCTCGCGCTCGCCGCGCATTACACCAGGCTGATGCTGCCTTTCCTGCTGCTGACGACGCTGGCCGCCATGCTGGCGGCAGTGCTCAACGCGGAGAAACGCTTCACGCTGGCCGCGCTCGCGCCCGCGCTGATGAACGCGCTCCTGGTCGGCTTCCTCATGGTCTCGCTGGGGCGCGGCCTGGAAGCCGAGCTTGCAGCGCAGTCGCAAGCCGCTCTGGTCAGCCTGACCGGGCTCGCCCATCTCGGCCTGATCCTGTTCGCCCTGCGCAAGATGTTTGCCCTGCACAAGACCGGGCTTGCGCGCCCGAGCCTGCGCTGGTCACCTGAGATGGCACGGCTGGTCCGGACCGGCGGCGCGACCCTGCTGGCGGCCTCGGCAGCGCAGCTCGTACTGCTGGTGGCGACACAGATCGCCTCCGCCGAGCCGGGCTCGGTCGCCGCGCTGTACTATGCCGACCGCGTCTTCCAGCTGCCGCTCGGCTTCGTCGGCGTGGCGATGGGCACCGTCGTCTTGTCCGAAATGGCTGATTCGGCGAAGACGAGCGGGCCGGACGCCCGGCTCGGACAGGCGCTGGCGCTCGGCCTCGCGCTGGCGCTGCCGGCGGCGCTCGCACTTTTCGTGCTGGCGGAGCCGATCGTCTCCGTGCTGTTCGAGCATGGCCGCTTCGGCGCGGAGGATCGCGCCCGCACCGCTGCCGCGCTCGCAGGCTTTGCGCTCGGCCTGCCCTTCGCCGTCGTCGCGAAGGTCTTCGGACAGGTCTATTTCGCCCGTCAGACGCCGCGCCTGCCCTTGCTGGCGGGGTGTCTCGCCGTCCTTGTCGCGGCGCTTGCCGGCTATGCCTTGGCCGGAAACGGCAACGCCGCCCAGATGGCGGCCTGCGCGGCGAGCCTGGCTTTCCTGGCGCAGGCGGTGCTGCTTGGCATGGCGCTGCTGCGTGACGGAATCTGGCGCCCCAGCATTGCCAATCTGCGTCCCATCGCCGCCAGCCTTGCGGCTAGCGCCATCATGCTGGGCGTTCTGCTGGTTCTCTCATCCCTGCTCGCCGCCAGGCTGGCGCCGACGCAATCGATGCTCTGGCGCGTCGCTGGGCTGGCGGCTCTGTGCACTGGGGGAGCCTTTTCCTATGGCGCTGCCGGCCTGCTTCTGGGCGCCTTTGGCGCCTTCCCCTTGCCGCGCTACTTGCGCAAGCGGCGGGCATGAGCCAGAAGCCCCCCTCCTTTTCCTCGTTCGTGATCACGGAGCGCCCGATGGCGACCTTTCACCAGCGCGTCTTCTCAGGCATGCAGCCGACTTCGACGCTGCATCTCGGCAATTATTTGGGCGCGCTGACCAACTGGGTCGCGATGCAGCAGACGCATGAATGCATCTATTGCGTCGTCGACATGCACGCGATCACCATGTGGCAGGACCCAGCCGACCTGAAGCGGGCGATCCGCGAGGTCACCGCGGCTTATGTCGCGGCCGGCATCGACACCAAGAAAAGCATCATCTTCAACCAGAGCCAGGTCGCCGGCCATGCCGAGCTTGCCTGGATCTGCAATTGCGTCGCGCGGCTGGGCTGGATGAACCGCATGACCCAGTTCAAGGAGAAGGCCGGCAAGGACCGCGAGAACGCCTCGCTCGGTCTTTACGCCTATCCGAGCCTGATGGCGGCCGACATCCTGCTCTACAAGGCTACGCATGTGCCCGTCGGCGAGGACCAGAAGCAGCATCTCGAGCTGACACGCGACATCGCCCAGAAGTTCAACAACGACTTTGCGACTGAGATCGCGGAGCGGAATCTTGGCACTGGCAATCTCGGCTTCTTTCCGCTGCCCGAACCGATGACGCAGGGCCCGGCGCCGCGCGTCATGAGCCTGCGCGACGGCACCAAGAAGATGTCGAAATCCGATCCGTCCGACTATTCGCGGATCAACCTGACCGACGATGCCGAGACCATCGCCCAGAAGGTGCGCAAGGCGAAGACCGATGCGGAGGCGCTGCCTTCCGAGGAAAAGGGGCTGGAGGGCCGGCCCGAGGCCGAGAACCTCGTCGGCATCTATGCCGGGCTCGAAGGCGTCACCAAGGCGCAGGTGCTGAGCCAGTTCGGCGGCGGGCAGTTCTCCGGCTTCAAGGCGGCGCTGGTCGATCTCGCCGTCGCCAAGCTCGCGCCCATCGCCGGCGAAATGCGCCGTCTGCTCGCCGAACCCACCCATATCGACGCGATTCTCGGCAATGGGGCGGAGCGCGCGCAAGCCATCGCCGCGCCGATCCTGGCCGACGTCAAGGACATAATCGGCTTCGTCCGGCGCTGAGTTTTCCGCTGCAACCTCGGTGGGCTTGCGCTGACGCTGCGGCGCGGTTCACCATGCCGGCTCCTGGCGCGCGATCGGTTCGGGACGACACATCCCGAACCGTGAATCGTCCGCCTCTGTTTTGAGTGAGAGCCGGTCACACGCCTTGGATCGAAACGATCCGAGGCGCCCCAATTCTCGAAGCGGCGACAGGTCATCCCAATGGTCAAGCGACGACGGTCCTATGAAGCGGGCCATCGCCCGAAATTCCTCGCGGTGGTCGACGACAGCGCGGAATGCGCCAAGGCGGTGCGCTTCGCGGCGCGGCGCTGCGCCCGCGTCGGCGCCTCGATCGTGCTGCTCGGCGTGGTCACGCCGCCCGAGCATGAGACCTGGCTTGGCGTCGGCGAGGTGATGCAGGCCGAAGCCGAGGCGCAGGCCGAGGCGCTGATCGACGCGGCGGCGAACGCCGTGCGGACGCTCGCCGGGCTCGAGCCCGAAAAGGTCGTGCGCACCGGCGTGAAGGCCGACGAGGTGGTCAAGCTGATCGAAGCGGACGAGGACATCTCCCTGCTCGTGCTCGCCGCCGGCACAGGGCGCGACGGCCCGGGCCCTCTCGTCAGCGCGCTTGCCGGCAAATCCGCCGGCACCTTCCCGATCCCGGTCGCCATCGTGCCGGGCTTTCTGGAGGATGAGGAGATCGACGCGCTGGCGTGACGAAGGAAGCGTGGATGGCCGGGACGAGCCCGACCATGACGAAACGCGCGCTTCCTGCTGGAATGATTCCAACGCCGGGCTTATATCGGGGGCAGGAACGGCGGCCTTGACCTGCCGGCGCCGGAGGTTAGCCATGTTCATCCAGACCGAAGCAACACCCAATCCCGCCACGCTGAAATTTCTGCCCGGCCGCACCGTGATGCCGGACGGAACGCTCGAACTGCGTGATTCCGAGCAAGCCGAGCGCTCACCGCTGGCCCAGCGCCTGTTCGGCGTGAACGGCGTCTCCGGCGTCTTCCTCGGCTCCGATTTCATCACCGTGACCAAATCCGACGGCGAATGGCCCCATCTCAAGCCCGCCATCCTGGGCGCGATCATGGAGCATTTCATGTCGGGCGCGCCGGTGCTCGCGAACGGCTCGGAAGCGGATGTCATCGAAGAGGGCGAGTTCTTCGCACCCGAGGACGCCAAGACGGTCGAGACGATCAAGGATCTGCTCGAGACCCGGATCCGCCCGGCGGTGGCCGGCGATGGCGGCGACATCACCTTCCGCGGGTTCAAGGACGGCACGGTCTATCTCGCCATGAAGGGTTCCTGCTCGGGTTGCCCCTCCTCGACCGCGACGCTGAAGCACGGCATCCAGAACCTGCTGCGCCACTTCCTGCCGGATGTGCGCGAGGTCGAGGCGGTCTGAACGGAATTCCATTGCTCTTGCACTGTCGGCACAACGATTCGCGCCGTCAGCCCGGATCTCCGCGGCTTCGCCGCTTGTCCGGGATGACGGCGCAGTTCCTCGATTTATGAAGCTAGAAACGGCAAAAGACACCGATGCGCATCCTCGCGATCGACACCGCGCTCGGCGCCTGTTCCGCCTGCGTGCTGGAAGCCGGCCAGGCTGAGCCGCTGGCGATCGAGCAAATCGCGATGGAGCGCGGCCATGCCGAGGCGCTGATGCCGCTGGTCGAGCGCGTCATGAAGGCGGTAGAGGGCGGCTTCGCCTCGCTCGACCGCGTCGCCGTCACCGTCGGTCCGGGCAGCTATACCGGCCTGCGTGTCGGCATCAGCGCGGCCCGCGCCATTGCGCTCGCGGCCGGCATCCCGGCGATTGGCGTCACCACGCTGGCCGCGACCGCAGCCCCCTTGATCGGGCGCGAATCCGGGCGGGTGATCGCGGCTGCACTCGATGCCAAACACGGCCAGGTCTGGTTCCAGGCGCTAAGTTCGCAAGGCAAGCCATTGGTCTCGCTGCGTCAGGTCAACCACCGCGACGCCGCCCGCGCCATCGGGGCGGGGCCCGTCAGCCTGATCGGTTCGGCCGCGATGGCGGTCGCCAATGAAGCCTGGGCGATTGGGCTCGATGCCTTGGTGCTCGACGAGAGCAGGGCGCCCGACGTGACCTGGGTCGCGCGGCTCGGAATGATCGCCGATCCCGAGGATGCACCGCCGCGCCCGCTCTACCTCAAGGCGCCGGAAACGACGCCGCAGGATCGCGCTCGGCTGCCGCGGCGCTGAATCAGCACTTGCCAGCGGTTCAGTCTGTGCCATCAAGCGCCATGGACTGGCTGCGCAGATTGCTCCACCCCGAATCGGCCCCGGCCCGTACCGGCCGCCTCGACGTGCGCCATGCGCGCCATGTCGCGGCGCTGCACCACCAGGGCGGCTTCGCGCGTGGCTGGGAACCCGGCGAATGCGCCGCGCTGCTCGCCGATCCCGCGATCATCTCCGAAGGCGTCTTCGCGGGGAACAGCCCCCACCCCGCCGGCTTCGTGATCTCGCGCAAGGCGGCCGACGAGGCCGAAATCCTCAGCATCGTGGTGGGGCGCGCCCATCGCCGCGACGGACTCGGGCGGGCGCTGCTCCACGCCCATCTCGGCCAGCTCGCCGCCAGCGGCGTCCAGCATGTCTATCTGGAGGTCGAGGACGGCAACTTGCCGGCCGAACAGCTCTACCGCCATTTCGGTTTTCGTGAGGTCGGCCGGCGCAAGAATTACTACGCCAAGAGCGACGGCAGCCGCACCGGCGCGGTGACGATGCGGCTCGATCTCGCGTGACCGAGGCCGCCCGCGCATGAACGGACTTCGCCCCGGCGCGACCCTGAGGCTCACCGCGCTCGCCGCGTGCGCGCTCCTGCTCCTGCCGGCGCAGCTCGTCGCGATGCGGCTCGGGCCCCGCCATGGCGCCACGATTCCGCGCCTGTTCCACCGCCTCACCTGCCGCTGCCTCGGCGTGCATCGCCGCGTCAGGGGCACACCGCCGCCGCCCGGGGCGGCGGGGCTGATCGTCGCCAGCCATGTCTCCTGGCTCGACATCGCGGTGATCGGGGCTTTGCGGCCCTTGTCCTTCGTGGCCAAGAGCGAGGTCGCGGGCTGGCCGGTGATCGGCTTCCTGGCAAAGCTGCAACGCACCGTCTTCATCGACCGGATGCGCCGCGGCGCCACCGCCGATGTGGCGGCGGAAATGGGTGCGCGGCTCGCGGCTGGCGAATCGATCGTGCTCTTTGCGGAGGGGACGACGGGCGACGGCACGCGCATCCTGCCCTTGCGCTCCTCCCTGCTGGGGGCGGCGCATGAGGCGCTCGGCAAAAGCGAGGGCCGCGACATCCCGGTCTATCCGCTGACGATCACCTATACCGGCTTCCACGGCCTGGCCGGCGGCCGGGCCGAGCGCACCGCGCTCGCCTGGTATGGCGACGAGGATTTGGCGCCGCATCTCAAGGCCGTGCTCGATGCGGGTACGATCGATGTCGAACTCGTCTGGGGCGCGCCGATCGCTATGGGCGCCAGGACCTCGCGCAAGGAGGCGACGCGACTGGCCGAGGCCGCGATCCGCCAGGCGCGGCGCGACGCTGTCACCGGGCGGCAGGGCGCCTGACCGGCGATGGCGACGAGCCATCTGGCTCGGTTGTTGCTTTGCTGATCAGCGCCTCCTGGAGCATGGTCATTTCCTCGCGACGCAATCAGGAGTAAGGAGACGGTTTGGAGACCCGACCCGCCACGATGAAGAAAGTCCACATCAAGTCCTTCGGCTGCCAGATGAACGTCTATGACGGGCAGCGCATGGCCGATATCCTGAGCGAACAAGGCTATGAGGAGACCGCGACGCCCGAAGGCGCGGACCTGATCCTGCTCAACACCTGCCATATCCGCGACCGCGCCGTGCAGAAGGTCTATACCGAGCTCGGCAAGCTGCGCGATCTGAAGGTCGCGCAGAAGGCCAACGGACAGCACACGAAGATCGTCGTGGCCGGCTGCGTCGCGCAGGCGGAAGGTGCGGAGATCCAACGCCGGCAGCCGGCCGTCGATCTCGTCGTCGGCCCGCAGGCCTATCACCGCCTGCCGGCCCTGCTGGCGGAGGCCGCGAGCCGGCGCACCGTCGATACCGACCTGCCGATCGACGACAAATTCGGACATTTGCCGGCGCCCACGCCCAAGGCGATCCGCCAGCGCGGTATCTCGGCCTTCGTCACCGTGCAGGAAGGCTGCGACAAGTTCTGCGCCTTCTGCGTCGTGCCCTATACGCGCGGCGCGGAATTCTCGCGGCCTGTCGCGCAGATCATGACCGAAATCGAGCGATTGGCGGCCTCGGGCGTGCAGGACGTCACGCTGATCGGCCAGAACGTCAACGCCTATCACGGCGAAGGCCCCGGCGGTGCCGTCTGGGGCCTGGCGCGCTTGATGCAGCGCGTCGCCGAGGTGCCCGGCATCGGCCGCATCCGCTACACCACGAGCCATCCGCGCGACATGGCCGACGATCTGATCGCCGCCCATCGCGACCTGCCGCAGCTGATGCCCTTCCTGCATTTGCCGGTGCAGGCGGGCTCCGACCGGATTCTGGCGGCGATGAACCGCAAGCATACCGCCGACGAGTACCGCCGCCTGATCGAGCGCATCCGGGCGGCGCGACCCGACATCGCCTTGTCCTCGGACTTCATCGTCGGCTTTCCCGGCGAGAGCGACAGCGATTTCGAGGACACGCTGCGCCTCGTCGACGAGATCGGCTTCGCCTCGAGCTATTCCTTCAAATATTCGCCGCGCCCCGGCACGCCCGCCGCCGATCTCGGCGAGCAGGTCGCGCCCGAGGTGATGAGCGAGCGCCTGCTGCGCCTGCAGGAGCGCATCGAGCACCACCGCCAGGCTTTCAACCACGCCATGGTGGGGCGCACCGTCGAGGTGCTGCTGGAACGTGTGGGCCGCCACCCCAGACAGCTTGCGGGAAAAACCCCCTACCTTCAGGCTGTGCAGATCGAGACTGAGTCGAATCAGATCGGCGACAAGGTTCAGGTGGTGATCGAGCGGGCGGGGTCCAACTCGCTGTTTGGCCGCAAGGCCGGGCCGGACGAGGTTCCGAGAAAGGGACTGGCGGCTTGAACGCGACCCGGTTCGACCCGATTTTCTTGAGGCAGGGCAGCGCCTGTCATCAGACTGAGATTGTTGCGTTCGGTTATGTTGCAGGACGACGCGTTGCAAGACGGCTCATTGCAAGACGACCCGGCCTCACGCTCCTGTCCGGCCGGCCCACTCGCCAGGGAGACGACGCTATTGGCACAGGCTGACCAGGTGACCCCGAGACCGGAACGAGGCCCACGGCGTGAGACGACGCCGGCACGCGTCGAGACCCTGACGCGCGACGGATTGCCCGCCACCGAGGTCCTGCTCTCCTTCGATGACAACCGGCTGGCGAGCCTTGTCTTCGGCGATTACGACCAGAATCTCGCGCATCTGGAGCGGCGTCTCGGCGTCGTGATCAGCCCCAACGGCAACCACGCCACCATCAGGGGCCCGCGCGAGACCGCCGAACAGGCCGGGCGCGTGCTGAAGACGCTTTATACGCGGGCCAAGGCCGGCGCTTCCGTCACCCTCGGTGAGGTCGATGGCGCGATCGAGGAGAGCAATGTGCAACGCTCCTTCTTCCCGGCCGCCGACGCCGGCAAGGCCTCTTTTGACGCGATCGTGACGCGCAAGCGCGGACCGGTGCGCGCCCGCAATGCTGCGCAGGACGCCTATCTGCGCCAGCTCAAGCGCAACGAACTCGTCCTCGCCGAAGGCCCGGCCGGCACCGGCAAGACCTGGCTCGCCGTCGGCCATGCCGTCTCGCTGATCGAGCAGGGTGTGGTCGAGCGCATGGTGCTGTCGCGCCCGGCTGTCGAGGCCGGCGAGCGGCTCGGCTTCCTGCCCGGCGACATGCGCGAGAAGGTCGACCCTTACCTGCGGCCGATCTACGACGCGCTGAACGACTTCATGGAGGCCCGCCATGTCGAGCGCGCCCTGCAGACCGGCATGATCGAGATCGCGCCGCTCGCCTTCATGCGCGGACGCACGCTGACCAACGCCGTCGTGCTGCTCGACGAGGCCCAGAACGCGACCTCGGTCCAGATGAAGATGTTCCTGACCCGCCTCGGCGAGGGCTCGCGCATGATCATCACCGGCGACCCGACCCAGATCGACCTGCCGCCGGGCCAGCGCTCGGGCCTGATCGAGGCCGTCAAGCTGCTCTCAGGCGTCGAGGGCGTCGGCTATGCCAAGTTCGAGGAGGGCGACGTCGTCCGTCACGATCTCGTGCGCCGCATCGTCATGGCCTATGAGGGCGCGGCCCGGCGTGAGCGCGAGGAACGCGAGGAGCGGCTGCGCGCACTCGAGCCCCAGCCCCCGATCGAAGACGATACCGAGGGCCTGAAGCGCACCTTGTCGCGGGAGCGGCCGCGATGAACGACCGACCTCGCATGCGGCGCTCGGCGCCGCATGCTGACAGGCCCGCGCCGGAGTTGACCCTGGCGCTGAGGATCCAGGCGAAACGCTGGCGCGAGCTTGCCGATCTGCGCCAGCGCGTGGCGGATGCGACGCAGGCCGCGCTCGCCGTTGCGCCTATCACGCCGCTCGAAGGCGCCGAGCTCAGCCTGCTGATGACCGATGATAAGCGCATCCGCGTGGTCAACCGCGACTGGCGCGGCTTCGACAAGCCAACCAATGTTCTCTCATTTCCGGCCGCGCCGCCTGAGCGGATCGCTGGCAGCCCGGTTCTCGGCGACATCGTCCTGGCCTATGAGACGATTGCCCGCGAGGCGCAGGACGAGGGCAAGGATTTCGGCGACCATGTCAGCCATCTTGTGATACACGGCCTGCTGCACCTGCTCGGCGAGGATCACGAAACACCAGCGCAGGCCGAACGGATGGAAGCGCTCGAGATCGCGGCGCTCGCCCGGCTCGGCATCGCCGACCCCTATGCGGACTCAGAGCCGCTCGCCCCAACCCCGGTTCTCTCCACAGCATCATGAGCGACGACAGTCGATCTACCCAGACAGACGCCACCGGTCGTGGCCTCTCCCATTGGCTTGGCCAGTTCCTCGAACGGCTCGGCATGCGCAGCGGCGCGACGATCCGCGAGGATATCACCGAAGCGCTGGCGCAGGACCGCGACAGCGGCCAATCGGCCGATCTGAGCGCGCAGGAGCGCGTGATGCTCTCCAATGTGCTCAGCCTGCGCGAGCGCCGCGTCGGCGACGTGATGGTGCCGCGCGCCGATATCATCGCCGTCCCCGCCGATGCGACGCTGGACGAATTGCTGGCGCTGTTTCGGACGGCGGGCCATTCGCGCCTGCCGGTCTTCGACGATTCGCTCGATGACCCGCGCGGCATGGTCCATATCCGCGACTTCCTGGAATTCATCGCCGAACAGGGCAAGTCCGAGCCGAGCCCTGGCCTGTCGGAGCCGGCGCTGCACAATCTCGCCGCGGTCGACCTCTCGACCACGCTGGCGAGTGCGAAGATCCTGCGCCCCGTGCTCTATGTCCCGCCCTCGATGCCCGCGGTCGACCTGCTCGTGAAGATGCAGGCGACACGGACGCATATCGCCCTCGTGATCGACGAGTATGGCGGAACGGACGGGCTGGTCTCGATGGAGGATCTCGTCGAGATCGTCGTCGGCGACATCGAGGACGAGCACGATCTCGACGAAGCTCCCGCGATCGCCGCCACGGGCCAGGACCGCTTCACCGCCGATGCGCGCGCAACGCTCAACGAACTCAAGGATGCGACCGGCATCGATCTCTCGGATACGGAAGTCGCCGAGGAGATCGACACGCTGGGCGGGCTGATCGTGACGCTGGCCGGCCGCGTACCGGCGCAGGGCGAGACGATCGAGGGGCCGGAAGGCCTGTCCTTCGAGATCATCGAGGCCGATCCTCGCCGAATCAAGCGGCTCAGCATTCTCCGGCGCAGCACGGCGGCCCCCGATACGGCGCCGCAGGCGGAAGCCGGCTGATGCGGCTCTCTGCGCTGGCCGACGGGATCATCCTCTCCTGGGGATGGCGCAAGCGCCTGATCGCGCTCGTTACGGGCGCCAGCGGCGCGCTCGCCCTGCCCCCGCTCGATCTCTGGCCGCTGATCGTCGTGCCCATGACCGTCGCCGTCTGGCTGATCGACGGAGCCGTCGGCGCCACAGCGTCGAGCCGCTTCAGGGCGGCCTTCGCGGCGGGCTGGTGGTGGGGCTTCGGCTTCTTTCTCGCCGGCCTCTGGTGGCTGGGCGCGGCCTTCCTGGTGGAGGCCGATAAATTCGCCTGGGCGATGCCGCTCGGTGTCGTCGCCCTGCCGGCCTTTCTCGCCCTGTTCCCGGCAGTGGCCTTCGGCTGCGCACGGCTGCTCTGGCCGGCCGGGGCGGGACGCATCCTCATGCTCGCCGTGGCGCTGACCGTCAGCGAATGGCTGCGCGGCCATGTGCTGACCGGCTTTCCCTGGAACGTCTACGGCATGATGCTGGCCGGCCAGGGCTTCATCGCGCAATTCACCGCGCTCGGCGGGCTCTATGGATTGACGCTGCTGGCGGTCGCGATCGGCGCGGCGCCTGCGACCCTCGGCACGGCCGAGGCCGGCGTGAGGCGCTGGCGCGCGCCGATCCTCTCCGTCTTGACGCTTGCCGCTCTCATCGGCTTTGGCGCCTGGCACGTCCCGAACGCGGCGGCGCCCGTGGTTGCCGGCGTGAAGCTGCGGTTGATGCAGCCGAACCTGGCGCAGGACGCCAAGTTCAACGCCCGTAACGGCGAGGCGATTCTGAACGAATATCTCGCGCTCAGCGACCGGGCGACGAGCCCCTCGACGCTCGGCGTGCAGGACGTCACGCATTTGATCTGGCCGGAATCGGCCTTTCCCTTCCTGCTCGGCCGCTCGCCCCAGGCGCTCGCGCGCATCGCCGCGGCCTTGCCGCCGAACACGACGCTGATCACCGGCGCGGCGCGGGCAGGCGAGGCGCTGCCCGGCGAAAGCCGGCCGCCGATCTTCAATTCGGTGCAGGTCGTGAACGACGAAGGTGTGATCGTCTCGAGCTACGACAAGGTCCATCTCGTGCCCTTCGGCGAGTATCTGCCGCCGGTCCTGGAACGCTTGATCCGCAGTGTCGGGCTGTCGGAATTCGTCTCGATTCCCGGCGGCTTCGCGGCAGGCACGCGGCACACTCCGCTCTCGATCCGCGGCCTGCCCGCGGTCGCGCCGCTGCTCTGCTACGAGGCGATCTTCCCCGGTGAGGTCATGCCGCAGCAGGGCCCGCGCCCAGGCCTGATGCTCAACCTGACCAATGACGGCTGGTTCGGCCAGACCAGCGGACCTTACCAGCACCTGGCCCAGGCGAGGATGCGCGCCATCGAGGAAGGGCTGCCGCTGGTACGTGTCGCCAATACCGGAATCTCGGCGGTGATCGATGGTTATGGCCGCATCACAGCCAGCTTGCCCCTAGGCACACAGGGTGTTCTCGATGCAAACTTGCCGCAAGCAGCTCCCGTTACGCTCTATGCACAATTCGGAGATGCCGCTTTAGTGGGGCTCATTGCGCTGTTCTTGCTGCTTGCGCGGGTTCGAGCGGGTTGATCATCCCATCTGGAACTTTTTTCCTGCGAAAGGGATGGCTGTTCCCGCTGGAAGCATATAAATTGCTAAAATAAATTCATGCCTGCCGGATGATAGATTTCCAAGAAAACTGACCCGAGGGTGGTCGATTCATGATCAAAAAAGTGCCCAACCCGATCGACCGCCATGTCGGAAGCCGTGTCCGGATGCGCCGAATGCTCGCTGGAGTCAGCCAGGAGAGGCTCGGCGAGGGTCTCGGACTGACCTTCCAGCAGGTCCAGAAATACGAAAAAGGCTCGAACCGCATCAGCGCCAGCCGCTTGCAGCAGATCGCCAAGATGCTGGACGTGCCGGTCTCCTTCTTCTTCGACGGAGCCCCGACCGGCGACATGCCGGCGGGCGGCTTCTCCGATGCCGCCTCGACAGCCTATGTCTCCGACTTCATGGCGACCAGCGAAGGCGTGCAGCTGACAAAGGCTTTCGTGCGCATCAAGAGCGGGCGGGTGCGACGGCGCATTGTCGATCTCGTCGAGGCGCTGGCGGAAGAAGACAGCGGAATCGCGTGATCTAGCTCTCTTTTTGTTCGTCCTGACGAACACGGCTCCCGAAAAACGGATTTCCGGCTTGACGGCGAACGCGCCCGCTGCAAAGAGGGTGGCCGTTTTCGTGGGCCGATCGTGTCGTCACGCCGGTCATTCGCCAACCCCATTCGAAGGGTTATCTGACCGTGTCACGCCAGAATTACCTGTTCACCAGCGAATCCGTCGGTGAAGGCCACCCCGACAAGATCTGCGACCGGATTTCCGACGAGGTCGTCGACCTGTTCTTCAAGGAAGCGGCGAAAGCCGGCATGGACTCGGCCCAGGTGCGCGTCGCCTGCGAGACTCTGGCGACCACCAACCGCGTCGTCATCGCCGGCGAGGTCCGCACCTCGCTCGACGAGAAGGCGATGAAGAGCAAGGTCAAGTCGGCGGCGCGCAAGGCGATCAAGGCGATCGGCTACGAGCAGGACGGCTTCCACTGGAAGAAGTGCAAGATCGACGTGCTGCTGCACGCCCAGTCGGCCGACATCGCTCAAGGCGTCGACGCCAACGGCAACAAGGATGAAGGCGCGGGCGACCAGGGCATCATGTTCGGCTATGCCTGCCGCGAGACGCCCGAGCTGATGCCGGCGCCGATCTATTACGCCCACAAGATCCTCGAAGTGCTGGCCAAGGCCCGCCACGCCAAGGAAGGCTCCGCCGCCAAGCTCGGTCCCGACGCCAAGAGCCAGGTCACGGTCAAGTACGAGAACGGCAAGCCGGTCGGCGTCACCCAGATCGTGCTCTCGACCCAGCATATCGACGAGAGCCTGACCTCGGCCGACGTCCGCAAGATCGTCGAGCCCTATATCCGCGAGACGCTGCCCGAAGGCTGGATCTCCAAGGAGACCGTCTGGCACGTCAACCCGACCGGCAAGTTCGTCATCGGCGGCCCCGACGGCGACGCCGGCCTGACCGGCCGCAAGATCATCGTCGACACCTATGGCGGAGCCGCTCCCCATGGCGGCGGCGCTTTCTCGGGCAAGGACCCGACCAAGGTCGACCGTTCGGCGGCCTATGCCGCGCGCTATCTGGCCAAGAACGTCGTCGCCGCCAGGCTCGCAGATCGCTGCACGATCCAGCTCTCCTACGCCATCGGCGTCGCCAAGCCGCTCTCGATCTATGTCGACCTGCACGGCACCGGTAAAGTCGACGAGGCGAAGCTGGAGGCTGTTCTGGGCGAGGTCATGGACCTGACCCCGCGCGGCATCCGCACGCATCTTGCGTTGAACAAGCCGATCTATGCCAAGTCCGCCGCTTACGGCCATTTCGGCCGCAAGGCCGGCCGCGACGGCAGCTTCTCCTGGGAGAAGACCGATCTGGTCGATGCGCTGAAGAAGGCCGTCGCCTGAGCGACGGTTTCGACTGAATTGCATCAGGCCGGAGCCTTGGCTCCGGCCTTTTTCTTTTGATAGATCGCGCTAGAAACGCGCCGTCATTCCGGACAAGCCGCGCTAGCGGCGTAGATCCGGAATCCATCGAAGGCCGCGCTCGATGATGGATTCCGGGTCTACGCGGAGTTTATCCTTGAGCCGATCAAGGATCGGACCCGGGGGCTGCGCCCGGAATGACGCCGTATTTCCTTTGAAGAACCTCTTTGTACCAAAGACATGATGATGACCGACGATTTCGATCCTGACCGCGCCTTCTTCGGCCGTCGCAAAGGCAAGGCCCTGCGCGAAGGCCAGAATGCGATGATCGAGGGCGTATTGCCGCGTCTGCGCCTGCCTGATGGCGAGATCACCGATCTGGCGGCGCTGTTTCCGCAGCCCGTGACGGCGGTTCGGCTCGAGATCGGCTTCGGCGGCGGCGAGCATCTGCTGTCGCGGATGCGCGAGAGCCCTCAGATCGGCTTCATCGGCGTCGAGCCCTTCATCAACGGGATGGCGAAGTTCCTCGCCGTCATCGAGCGGGAAGGGCTGACCAATATCCGGCTTTGGGACGGCGACGCTGCGCTGATGCTGCCGCGCCTGCCGGCCGGTGGGCTCGATGCGATCGACCTGCTCTATCCCGATCCCTGGCCGAAGCGGCGCCAGCGCAAGCGGCGTTTCGTCTCCGAACGCACACTTGGCCTGTTCGCCCACTGTCTGCGCCCGGGCGGGCGCTTCCGCTTCGCCAGCGACATCGACGATTATGTCGGCTGGACGCTGGCGCGGCTCGCCCGCTCGCCCGATTTCGACTGGACGGATGAGCGCGCCGATGATTGGCGCAAGCCTTATCCCGGCTGGATCCGCACGCGCTACGAGGCGAAGGCCGTCGCGGCGGGCCGCGTGCCGAGCTACCTTACGGCTGTGCGTCGCGCATCCTGAGGAAGCCGAGCACGCGCTGGGCGGTCGTCGTGTTCAAGGTGCGGAAGCTCTGACGGGCGCGCTCGATCGCGACCTCCGACTTGCCGAGATCCTTGCGCAGGCCGATCAGCGCGCGCGTGGTCTCCCAGGACCAGCCGAGAGCACGGCCGACCAGGAGCACGGCGTCACGGTCCGTACCCAAGATGATCTGCTCGGTCGCCGGCAGGCCAAGCTGCGCCAGCGCCGCAACGGCGCACATCGCATGCTCCAAGGCGCCCGCAGCCGCGAATTCGACCAGCTTGGCCTCGTCGAGCTGGCCGGCTTCGTGGAGCCGGTTGATCTCGATCAGGGCCGCGTTGATCTTGGCGTAGCCGTCACTCATCTGCGCCTCGGCGACGATCGCCTGAGCACCGCGCTCGACGGCCATGTCGACCGCGCCGGCAAGCGAGGGCTCCAGCGTCGCCGTGAGGCGGCGGCGCGCCGAATTCTTGGCGGCGACCAGGAGCTGATCGAGCAATTCGGCCGGAATGTCGCTGCGCGAGCCCAAAGTCGCCTGGAGCGCATCGTCCTGGACGGCCCGCATCACCAGCACGCCCATGCCATGACGTGAGAAGCGCGCGGTCTGGTTTGCCGCCACCGCATGGGTGACGACGCGGCCACCGCGCAGAATCAGGAAATCCGTAACCGGCTCGCCGAGATCGGGCCGCTCGGTGATGGCGAGCATGTGATCGCGACCCTTGGCAGCGGAGACAGCGACCAGATCCTGGTCGGTGAGACGTTTTGAGGCGATCAGCACCGGTCTGGCGACGGCGATGTCGTCGAGCGCGAGCTGGCGCACGACGCCGCTCGGCGCATTGGGAATGGGAGCGAGCCGCTCCGACAATTCGATACGGGCCCGGACCTCGATGGCGCGCGAAAGCCGGCCGATCACCACGTCGAAAATGCTGACCTGGTCCTCTTCCATGCCCGCAGCAGTGCTGAGGAAAAGGTCGGTCAGGCGAGCCAGAATCTGAGTGCGGTCGTCAGTCGACCCACGCGTCATCGTCGCTTCAAGATCGCGCAACAGCGCACTCACCGAACTCATGCAGCATCCTCACGCAACGTCTGCGGCCGCACTATCGGCAAGAAGAATGACCAGCCGGTTAGCGTGAACGGAGAAAGCGCGACTTCCTGGATCGATCGATCCCGGCCCGCAATCGATCCAGACCTTGCATGCGTTGGCGAGCCAGACTAAATAGCGTCTAACAGCTCTGGTTTCGGTATCAGCCGATGATCAAGAGCGGGCCTGCCGGCCCGCTCTTTTTTATTGGCCGAAGCCCTGCCGGGGCCAGAGCATGATGCCGCACCGAAGACCCGCGTCAGCGATAGAGCGGAAACCGGTTTTCGGGCGACGTCATGGTCCAATGAGTTGGTTTGGAGCCCGATGACATTCAGCTCCATGCAGGCGGCCAAGGTATGAACGAGACCACAGCAAGCACCGAGCAGGAGGCACGCCTCGTCGTCGAAAGCGGCGTGGCGGCGCGCGTGGCGGCCATTGTCGAGCCGGCGATCATCGATCTCGGCTACAGGTTGGTGCGCGTGCGCGTTACCGGCCAGAACGGCTGCACGGTCCAGATCATGGCCGAGCGGCCCGACGGCACCATGAATGTCGAGGGCTGCGAGGCCGTCAGCCAGGCCGTCTCGCCGGCGCTCGACGTTGATGATCCCGTGCAGGTCGCCTATCATCTTGAGGTGTCTTCGCCGGGAATCGACCGGCCGCTGGTGCGGGCGAGCGATTTCGCGCGCTGGGCCGGGCATCTCGCCAAGATCGATACAGAAGCTGTCGTCGCCGGCCGCAAGCGCTTCCGCGGCATCTTGCGCGGCGTGGCTGGCGGCAATGCCCTGCTCGCTCGCGACGATGCGAAATCGGAAGAGGAGCGCGACGTCGCCATTCCGATGTCGCTGATCGCCGAGGCCCGCCTCGTGCTGACCGACGCGCTCGTGACGGAATCGCTGCGCCGCGGCAAATCGGGCCTGCCGCCCGAGATGCCGCCGGCCGAAGAGATCGCCAGCCCGAAGAAGGGCATGGGAAAATCGCTGGGTCCGCGCCCGGGCAAGAAGCCCGGACAGGCTCCGCAGGACACAACGGAAGAGGAGTGAGCGCCATGGTCGTCAGCGCCAACAGGCTCGAACTGCTGCAGATCGCCGACGCGGTCGCCCGCGAGAAATCGATCGACCGGCAGATCGTCGTCGATGCGATGCAGGATGCGATCGCCAAGGCCGCGCGCTCGCGCTACGGCGCCGAGACCGACGTTCATGCCGAGATCAACACCAAGACCGGCGAGCTCCGGCTGGCCCGCCATCTCCAGGTCGTCGACCTCGTCGAGAACGGCGCGACCGAAATCACCGTCGACGAGGCCAAGCGCCATAATCCGGCAGCCCAGGTCGGCGACGTCATCGCCGATCCGCTGCCGCCCTTCGATTTCGGCCGCATCGCCGCGCAATCGGCCAAGCAGGTCATCGTGCAGAAGGTGCGCGAGGCCGAGCGTGACCGTCAGTACGACGAATACAAGGATCGCATCGGCGAGATCGTCAACGGCGCGGTCAAGCGCGTCGAATACGGCAATGTCTTCGTCGATCTCGGCCGTGGCGAGGCGATCATCCGCCGCGACGAGATGATCCCGCGCGAGACCTTCAAGGTCGGCGACCGTGCCCGCGCCTATGTCTACGACGTGCGCCGCGAGCCGCGCGGCCCGCAGATCTTCCTGTCGCGCACCCATCCGCAGTTCATGGCCAAGCTCTTCGGCCAGGAAGTGCCGGAGATCTATGACGGCATCGTCGAGGTGAAGGCCGTCGCTCGCGACCCCGGTTCCCGCGCCAAGATCGCCGTGATCAGCCGTGATTCCTCGATCGACCCGGTCGGCGCCTGCGTCGGCATGCGCGGCTCGCGCGTCCAGGCCGTCGTCGGCGAGCTCCAGGGCGAGAAGATCGACATCATCCCGTGGTCGCCCGATATCGCGACCTTCGTCGTCAACGCCCTGCAGCCGGCGGAAGTCGCCAAGGTCGTGCTCGACGAGGAGGCCGACAAGATCGAGGTCGTGGTGCCCGACGAGCAGCTCTCGCTCGCCATCGGCCGTCGCGGCCAGAACGTCCGCCTCGCCTCGCAGCTCACCGGCTGGGACATCGACATCCTGACCGAGGCCGAGGAATCCGAGCGCCGCCAGAAGGAGTTCCTGCAGCGCACCGAGATCTTCATGAACGCGCTGAACGTCGACGAGACGGTCGGCCAGCTCCTGGCTTCGGAAGGCTTCCGCACGGTCGAGGAGGTCGCCTATGTCGAGCCCTCCGAGCTCGCCGCGATCGAAGGCTTCGACGAGGACACCGCCGCCGAGATCCAGGCGCGCGCGCAGGAGTATCTCGCCACGATCGAAGCCGAGTTCGACGAGAAGCGCCGCGCGCTCGGCGTCTCCGACGACTTGCGCGAGGTCGAGGGCATCACCACCTCCATGATGGTTGCGCTCGGCGAGAACGACGTGAAGAACGTCGAGGACCTCGCCGGCTGCGCCACCGATGATCTGGTTGGCTGGACCGAGCGCAAGGATGGCGAAACCACCCGCCATGCCGGCTATCTCGACGGCTATGATCTGTCCCGCCAGGATGCCGAGGCCATGATCATGGCCGCGCGCGTCAAGGCCGGCTGGATCGAGGCCCCTGCCGAAGAGACCGAGGCGGACGCCGCGGAAGAATCGGCCGAGGCCTGAGCCGGATCGCGCAGATGCAACGGGCTGTCTCGATGAGCGAGACGCGGAAGGACGGCCCAGAGCGCAGCTGCGTCGTGAGCCGGGCGGTGAAATCGCCCGACGACCTGATCCGCTTCGTGGTCGGGCCCGACGGGGTCCTGACGCCAGACCTGCGGCGCAAGCTGCCGGGACGAGGCGTCTGGACGAGCCTGAGCGCCAAGACCGTCACCGAGGCGGTGAAGCGCAAGGCCTTCGAGCGATCGCTCAAGGCGAAGATCACCGTGCCGGCCGATCTGGTCGCGATGATCGATAGCCTGATGCTGCGCGATGCGCTGCAGGCCCTGGCGATGGCCAACAAGGCCGGGCTGGTCTCGAGCGGCTTCGCCAAGGTCGAGGCCGTGATCGGATCTGGCCGCTGTGCAGCGGTGATCGAAGCCAGCGACGGCGCCGAGGATGGCCGCCGCAAGATCGGACAAGCTATGAAGCGGGCCGAAATTGCCCGTGAAGGCGCTGGCCTGAAGGCACGAAAGACACCCGTCGTCGCAATTTTTGCGGCAACGGATTTGGAATTGGCGTTGGGGCGGGCACATGTGATACATGCGGCGCTTGCTCCGGGTCCGGCGGCCGAGGGTTTCCTCTTCCGCTGGCGTCGGCTCGTCCGCTACAGGACGGACGATGTCGGTGCGACGGAGCCTGACCACCCGGCGCACTCCGACCCCTTAGACGAACAAACGACCGAACCGGCAGGACCGAACGCGGAATGAGCGATACCAAGACCCCGGGCGATAAGACCTTGACGGTCAGCCCCCCGAAGACCCTGACGTTGAAGCGTCCTGTCGAACAGAGCACTGTCCGGCAGAGCTTCTCGCATGGGCGCTCGAAGCAGGTCGTCGTCGAGGTCAAGCGACGCGCAGGCGGCCCCGAGATCAAGGAGGCGCCGATCGCGCGCGCCCCTCAGCCTCAGGTCCAGCAGGCTGCGCCGCGCCCGGTTCCTCCGGCGCCTACTCCCGTCACGCGGCCCGCCGGCAGCATGCTGCTGCGCACGCTCTCGGAAGACGAGAAGGACGCGCGCCAGCGCGCACTCTCCGACTCGCGCGACCGTGAAGCGGAAGCGCGCCGCATCGCCGAGGATGAAGCGCGTCAGCGCGCCGCCGTGATCGAACGCGAACGCCAGGAGCGCGAAGCCGCCCTCGCCCGCCAGCGTGAGGAAGAAGAGCGTCGCCGCCAGGAAGACGATCACAAGCGTCGCGCCGAAAGCGCTGCCCGCCAGCGCATGCATGACGAGCAGCAGGCTCCGCGTCCGGCAGCCCCCCAGCCGCCGCGTGACGCCGCGCCCGCTCCGCAAGGCGACAGCCCGGCGGCTGCGCCGGCAGCCCCGGCGCCTGCTTACGCCCAGGCGCCCCGTCCGGCTCCTTCCGGGCCGCGTCCCGATTTCGCCCCGCGTACACCGATGCGCGATATCGGTGCTCGCCCGCCCCGTCTGGATTCGCGTCCGCCGCGCCTCGACACCCCGCGCCCGCCGCGCCCGGTCGATACGACTGCACCGGCCGAGCCAGCCATCACCCGGCCCACGCGCCAGGCGCCCTCCACGGCAGCGCCGCGCAGCCGTCCCGATGACGCCGAGGCGCGTCCCGCGTTCCGTCGTCCCGGCGGCTTTGCCGGCGGTCCGCCGCGTGGCGCACCCGTGCCCGCGCCAAAAACTCCCAAGGTCGGCGAGAAGCCGCGTGGCCGCCTGACGCTGTCGACCGCAACCGGCGGCGATGACGAGCGCACGCGCTCGGTCGCGGCCTTCCGTCGTCGTGTCCAGCGCATGACCGGGCACCGCGCCTCGGACGTCGCCAAGGAGCGCGTGATGCGCGAGGTGATCGTTCCCGAGACGATCACCATCCAGGAACTCGCCAACCGCATGACCGAGCGTGGCGTCGATGTCATCCGCCTGCTGATGAAGCAGGGCGCGATGCACAAGATCACCGATGTGATCGACGCCGACACGGCCCAGCTCGTCGCCGAGGAAATGGGTCACACCGTCAAGCGCGTCGCCGATTCCGACGTCGAAGGCGGCCTGTTCGACATAGCTGATCCCGAGGACACGCTTCTCCCACGCCCGGCCGTCGTCACCATCATGGGCCATGTCGACCACGGCAAGACCTCGCTGCTCGACGCGATCCGCCAGACGCATGTCGTCACCGGCGAAGCCGGCGGCATCACCCAGCATATCGGCGCCTATCAGGTGAAGACGCCGTCGGGCGCACAGGTCACCTTCATCGACACGCCCGGTCACGCCGCCTTCACGGCGATGCGCGCCCGCGGCGCCAAGGTCACCGACGTCGTCGTGCTCGTGGTCGCGGCCGATGACGGCGTCATGCCGCAGACGGTCGAGGCCATCAATCACGCCAAGGCGGCCGGCGTGCCGCTGATCGTGGCGATCAACAAGATCGACAAGGCCGACGCCAGCCCCGAGCGGGTCCGCTCCGAGCTGCTGCAATACGAGATCCAGGTCGAGACGCTGGGCGGCGAGACGCTGGAAATCGAGGTCTCGGCCAAGACCGGCAAGAATCTCGACAAGCTGCTCGAGGCGATCGCGCTGCAGGCCGAACTGCTCGATCTCAAGGCCAATCCCGACCGGCCGGCCGAAGGCACCGTGATCGAGGCCAAGCTCGATCGCGGCCGTGGCCCGGTCGCGACCGTTCTCGTCCAGCGCGGCACGCTGCGCACCGGCGACATCGTCGTGGCGGGTTCGGAATGGGGCCGCGTGCGTGCCCTGATCGGCGACACCGGGGCTCATATCAAGGAAGCCCCCCCTTCGCTTCCCGTCGAGGTGCTCGGCTTCAACGGCACGCCCGAGGCCGGCGACCGCGTTGCGGTGGTCGAATCCGAGGCCCGCGCCCGCGAGATCACCGATTACCGCGAGCGCCAGAAGCGCGACCGCATCGCCGCGCGTGGCGGCGGCTCGGCGGCGGGCCGTTCGCTCGCCGACATGATGCGCGACCTCAAGGAAGGCGCCGGCCGCAAGGAGTTCCCGCTCGTCGTCAAGGGCGACGTGCAGGGCTCGGTCGAGGCCATCGTCGGCACGCTTGAGAAGGTCGGCAACGACGAGGTGCGCGCCCGCGTGCTGCAGTCGGGCGTCGGCGGTATCACCGAATCCGACATCACGCTGGCCCAGGCTTCGGGCGCTGCCGTGATCGGCTTCAACGTGCGCGCCCATAAGGAAGCGCGCGAGGCGGCCGAACGGGCCGGCGTCGAAATCCGCTACTACAACATCATCTACAACCTCGTGGATGACGTTAAGGCTGCGATGTCGGGCCTGCTCGCTCCGACCCTGCGCGAAACCATGCTCGGCAATGCCCAGATCCTCGAGATCTTCGCGGTCTCGAAGGTCGGCAAGATCGCCGGCTGCCGCGTCACCGACGGCACGATCGAGCGCGGCGCCAATGTCCGCCTGATCCGCGACAATGTCGTGGTTCACGAGGGCAAGCTCGCCCAGCTCAAGCGCTTCAAGGACGACGCCAAGGAAGTCGTGGCCGGCCAGGAATGCGGCATGTCCTTCGAGAACTACCAGGACATGCGCCCGGGCGACGTCATCGAGTGCTACCGCGTCGAGGAGATCAAGCGGACGCTGTAAAGCGTCCGCTTCCCCAAGGAAGCGCGTCATGGCCGGGCTTGTCCCGACCATCTCGTGACGAAAAGAGCGCCATCCAGCGCCTCATCCTTCAAGAGATGGCCGGGTCAAGCCCGGCCATGACGTTTAATCCGGTCCGATCCCGGAGAACGAGAACCATGGCAAGACCAGCAAAACCTTCCGGCCCCTCGCAGCGGCAGTTGCGCATCGGCGAATTGATCCGCCATGCCATCGCCGAGTTGCTCGCGCGCGGCGACATCCACGACGATGTACTCGCCAAGCACGTCATCACCGTGCCCGAGGTGCGCCTTTCAACCGATCTGAAGCTCGCGACCTGCTTCATCATGCCGCTCGGCGGCGGCGACGTGAAGCCGGTGCTCAAGGCGCTGACCGATCATAAGCGCTATATCCGCGGCGAGATCGCCCATCGCGTGAACCTGAAATATGCGCCCGATGTCCGCTTCCTGCAGGATGAGAGCTTCGCCGAGGCCGAGCGCGTCGATGCGCTGCTTTATTCCGACAAGGTGCGCCGGGACATCCTGAAGCAGCCGCTGCGGATCCAGCAGGACCACCCGAACCAGGACGAGGGAGGGCAGGACGATGAGTGAGGTCGCCGCTGCCGAAGACGCCGCCCTGCCGGCGCAGGATGAAGCTCGCAGCTTCGCGCCGCGCCCGAAAAAGCGCGACGTGCATGGCTGGGTCGTGCTCGACAAGCCCGTCGGCATGACCTCGACCCATGCCGTCAGCGTGGTGAAGCGTGCTTTCTCCGCCAAGAAGGCCGGCCATGCCGGTACGCTCGATCCGCTCGCCTCGGGCCTGCTGCCGATCGCGCTGGGCGAAGCGACCAAGACCGTTCCCTTCGTCATGGACGGGCGCAAGGCCTATCAGTTCACCGTCGCCTGGGGCACTCAGACCGACACCGACGATACCGAGGGTAAGGTCATCGCCACCTCGGAAACCCGTCCGGAGGAAGCCGCGATCACCGCGCTGCTGCCGCGCTTCACCGGCACGATCCAGCAGGTGCCGCCGAAATACTCCGCCATCAAGATCGCTGGCGAGCGTGCCTATGATCTCGCCCGGGAGGGCGAGGAGGTGACGCTGCAGGCGCGGCCCGTCGAGATCGATGCGCTGCGCATCGTCAGCCACAGCGCCGAGACCACGACCTTCGAGGCCGAATGCGGCAAGGGCACTTATGTGCGAGCGATCGCACGCGATCTCGGCCTGGCGCTCGGCTGCCTGGGGCATGTCGCCCATCTCCGGCGCACCCGTGTCGGCCCGTTCAGCGTCGCAGATGCTGCCAGCGTCGAGAGCCTGCGTGAGAGCCCGGAGGCGGCGACCGCCGCGCTCCTGCCGGTGAAGACCGCGCTGTCGCTGATTCCTGAGATCGTCGTCCATCGCGACGCGGCGTTGCGCCTGAAGCGCGGCCAGAGCGTGCTGCTGCGCGGGCGCGACGCACCGGTCGAAGCGCAGGCCGTCTACGCGACCTCGGGCGGCGTGCTGATCGCGACCGGCTCGATCGACAATGGCGAGCTGGTGCCGCATCGCGTCTTCAACCTGTAGTTTCCGGTCATTTTCTGGCGGCGTTGCATTCCTGGCGGCGCCTGTGGTCTCGAACTGGTCTTATTGCACTCCACTCTGAATCGCGATTGCATCGGCCGAGCGGCCAAAATAGATTGGAGCGGGCAGACCTGTTAGAGACCATAGAGCCGGCGCTGCGCGACCAGATGCGGCCCGACGTCAGGGGACGAAAACCATGATCGCGATCACTCGCCGCCTCAGCATCGCCGCCGGGGCCGCTGTCGCACTTGTCGGCGGATTCTCCGGCATCGCCGCCGCGCAGACGGAGCTGACCTTCTGGACCTGGCGTCAGGAGGATCGCGCAGCCTATCAGACGTTCTTCCAGGCGTTCGAAAAAGCCAATCCCGGCATCAAGGTCAGATTCGAGGGCTTCGAGCCCGCCAACTACCAGACCATCCTGTCGACGGCGCTGGCGGGAGGGCGTGGGCCCGATGTGATGCAGGTGCGGGCCTATGGCAATCTCGAGAGCATCGCCAAGCCCGGTTATCTGATGGCGCTCGACAAGGCCAACGCGCCCGAAACCGCCAATTTCCCCGATTCGGCGTTGGCGGCCGAGAGCCTGCGTGCCGACGGCAAGGTCTACGCGCTGCCCTTCGCCTCGCAGACCATGCTCGTGGTCTACAACACCGAACTCTTCGCCAAACACGGCGTCACCCCGCCTGGAAGCTGGGACGAACTCGTGGCCCTGTGCAAGGCGCTCAAGGCCAAGGGTGTGACGCCGTTCGCCAACGGCACCGCCACAGCCTGGCAGAACGAGACCATCGTTCAGGCGCTGCTCTCATCCCTGCTCGGCAAGGGGTTCGAGGCCGACCTGCTTTCGGGCAAGGCGGATTTCACCGATCCGCGCTTCGTCGGCGCGCTGACCAAGTTGAACGAGCTCAAGGACTATTTCGCGCCGAATTTCTCCGGCATCGATTACGCCTCGTCGCAGCAGCTCTTCGCCGCCGGCAGCGCGGCGATGTTTGCCGGCGGCTCCTACGAGGTCGCGGCCTTTCAGAAACAGAATCCACGCCTCAAGCTTGGCGTCTTCGCCTCCCCGCCCGCCAAGACTGGCGAGCCGTCGCTTGTCGCCGTTTTCTACGATGGCGGCTATGCCGTGAACGCCAGGACAGACAAGAAGGAGGCGGCGCTGAAGCTGGTGCGCTGGCTCGGCACGCCAGAGTTCGGGACGATGCTGAGCGGCACCCTGCAGAACGTCTCGCCGATCAAGGGCGTCAAAGCTGACGCACCGGCGGTGCAGCAGGTGATGAAGCTCAACGAAAGCGCGATGTCGTACCTCATGCTGGTGCATTTCCGCTACCAGGAGCCCTCCGGCTCGGTGCTGTTGCAAGCAGGCGTGCAGAAGATGCTCGCCGGGCAGACGACGCCCGCCGAAGTCGGCGCCGAGATCACCAAGGGCATCGCGACCTATTATGCGCCGTTCAAGAAATAGCTGAGTCATGCCGGATATGGGTTCGGCCACCCGCCACCGGGTCTGGGTGACGTTCCTCGTCACGCCGCCTCTGGCGGTGATGGCGGTGTTCGTGGTCTATCCGATCCTGTCAGCGTTCTCTTACGCCTTCTTCTCCTGGCATGGCCTGTCGCGCGAGGCCTTCGTCGGGCTTGAAAATTTCGTCGACCTGTTCACGAAGCCGCATTACGCGCAGCCGATCATGCGCGCCTTCGGGCACAACCTGATCGTGCTGGCGGCCCTGCTCGTGGTCCAGAACGGCGGCGGTTTCCTGCTCGCCTGGTTCTTGCACCGCGAGCCCTTCGGCTTTCGCTTTCACCGGGTCGCGGTCTTCTTGCCGGTCATCCTGTCGAGCGTGATCGTCGCCTTCCTGTGGAAGCTGCTGCTTCATCCGAATTTCGGCGCGGTGAACGGCGCGCTGAACGCGGCCGGGCTGGGCAACCTCGCTCTGCCTTGGCTGGGCGACAGCCGCACCGCGCTTGCCGCCCTGATCTTCGCCAATGCCTGGCACTGGATCGGCTTCCCGACGCTGGTCTTCCTTGCGGGCATGCAGCGCATTCCGCGCGAAGTCCTGGAAAGCGCCGAACTCGATGGAGCGAGCCAGATCCAGGTTCTGCGCCGCATCGTCTGGCCGCTGGCGGCGCCAAGCGCGACGGTGACCTTCACCCTGCTCTTCATCGGCGCCTTCAACTGGTTCGAGCTGCCCTATCTGATGACCGGTCTCGAAGGTTCGCCCTTCGGTTCGACAGATGTGCTCGGCCTCGTGTTCTACCGCCTCGCCTTCGGCAACCAGAGTGCCAGCGTTCAGGATTTTGGCCATGGTTCGGCCTTGGCGACACTGCTCTTCCTGTTCATGGCGGCCGTCGCGACGGCGGCAACGATCCGTCTGCGCCGACGCGAGATCGTGCTGTGACGCGCTGGCTCGCTCGTCCCGGCGATCTTGCCAGCGCCGGCATGGTCCAGCTCGTGCTGATCCTGAACTCGGCGTTGATGCTCTACCCGATCGTGATCATGGTGTTCGCCGCCTTCAAGCCGACGGCGGAGATCTTCGCCAGGCCCTTCGCGCCGCCCGATTTCAGCAATGTCGACAATTTCGTCCGTATCGTCGAGGAAGCCAATTTCCTGCGCTATCTCGGCAATTCGATCCTGGTCACGGGCGTCTCGGTCGCGCTGATCCTGATACTGGGGACGATGGCGGCCTATGCGATCGCACGCTACCGGTTTGCGCTGGCGACGCCGATCTTCCTGATCTTCCTCGCCGGGCTGATGCTGCCCCTGAAACTCGCGATCATCCCGCTCTTCGTCCAGATGAACGGGCTCGGGCTGATCGATTCACGGCTCTCGCTGATCCTGATCTATGTCGCGATGGGGCTGCCATCGACCGTCTTCATCATGACGGGCTTCCTGCGCACCTTACCGGGCGAACTCGAGGACGCCGCCCGCATCGACGGTGCTTCCGAGCCGCGCATCATGTGGTCGGTCATGCTGCCCTTGTGCAAGCCGCCCCTGGTGATCGCGGGCATCCACAACGCCGTGCCGGTCTGGAACGATTTTTTCTTCCCGCTGATCTTCATCCAGAGCGATGCGCGCAAGACGCTGCCACAGGGCCTGACCACATTCATCGGCGAATACGCGACCGACTGGGGCATGCTGTTCGCCGGGCTCACCATCGCGGCGCTGCCGATCACGCTGGTCTACATCGTGCTATCGCGCCAATTCATCGCCGGGATGACGCAGGGCGTCGTGAAATAGGCCGGCGTGCTGATCGCGACGGGCTCGGTCGACAACGGCGAGCTGGTGCCACACTACGTCTTCAACCTGTGAATTCGTTTGGAATCACCTGCACGCATAGGTTGGTAAATCAAGCGTAAACACAATTTCAAGGCTTCTGCGGCAATTTGATCCAGTTGCCGTGCGGCAGAAAGCGCGCGCGGCCGGGGCGAGCTGGGGCCGCGCATGACATTGTCGACTTCGAACCTGTCGATCAGGCATATCCTGATCGGCCTGATCTGCGCGATGGCGCTGACGACCGGCGGCCTGACGCTCCAGGAAATCTGGTCCTCCTACAAGCGCTACGGCGTGTCCCAGCAGGTTGTCGGGCTGGCGGGATTGAACCGGAACCTGTTCGATGCGCTGGGCGCCTTCCGGCTCGAGCGCGCCTCGATGCAGAGCGCCGTCATCCTGCCGAGCGACAAGAACCAGTCCTCGATCGCCACCTACCAGCAGCGGCGCAAGCAAGTCGACGACGCCATCGCACAGGCGAATTCGGTACTGACCGCTTCGAACCGCCCGGCTCTCGCCCCGTTCCAGCGCGACCTCGCCGCCATCTATGACGAGAACCGCAAGCTGCGCGAGAGTGTCGAGAGCGAGCTCAAACTGCCGGTCGAGGGCCGCGACAAGCAGATGCCCGAGCGCATCCTCACTGTCGGCGAGAAGCTGCTGGTCAGCCTCGACAAGACGTCATTGGCCGTCGACAGCGAGATTCGCGCGCTCAATCCGGCTCTGACCGAACTCGTGGTCGCTCGCGCGCTCTCCTGGGTGACACGCACCTATGCCGGCACATCCGGCGTCATGGTCAGCACGATCACAGCGCAGCAGCGACCCTTCGATGCGAAGGAGACGCGCATCCTGTTGAACAATGACGCCAGCGCGCTGGCAAGCTGGCAAGCCCTGCGCGACATGGCCGACACCGCCCAGACCGACCCGGTGATCAAGGCCGCCATCGTCAAGGGCCAAGCCACCTATTTCTCCGGCCCGGTCAGGGAGATGCGCGAAAAGCTCGTCGCGCAAGCGACCTCCGGCAGCAAGCCCAGCATGTCGGTCGACCAATGGCGCGGCGAGATCGTGCCCGCGCTCGAAACCATCGCGGCCGTCGCCAGCACGGCGCTGGACCAGGCCATTGCGGGAGCGAATGCAACCGCAGATCAGGCCTTTGCCGAACTCCTGAAATATGGCGCCGTTCTGCTCGTCAGCCTGCTGATCGCCATCTTCGGATATGTCGTGGTGCGCTCGCGCGTCACCACTCCGCTCGCGCAGATGACGACGGCGATGACGCAGCTGGCGAAGGGCGATCTCGATGTCGCGCTGCCGCGGATCAGCCATAAGGACGAGATCGGGGCGATGGCGAGCGCCTTGTCGGTCTTCCAGGAAAATCTGGTCAAGATGCGCGAGCTCGAGCAATCGGAGCGCGCAGCCTCGGCGGCTCGCCTGGCGCGGGCGCAGTCGATGGAGGCTGTGGTCTCCGATGTCGGCGATGTGGTCGCAGCTGCGGCGTCGGGGGATTTCTCGGCGCGGCTGCAGATCGAGCATGCCGACGAGCAGATGCAGAAGCTCGTCGCCGGCATCAACGAGATCAATGCCGTGGTCGACAGCGCCACATCCGAATTCGCGGCCGCTTTGCAGGCGGTGGCGGGCGGCGACCTGACCTCCCGGATCGAGACCGCCTATCGCGGCAAGTTCGCCGAGCTCAAGGGCGCGATCAACGAGACGGTGGATCGCCTGTCCTCGACGGTGCGCACGATCCAGACGACCTCTGCGGATGTGGGCTTGGCCGCCCGCGAGATCACCATGGGCGCCGATGACCTGTCGAAGCGCACGGAAGAGCAGGCCTCCTCGCTGGAGGAGACCGCCGCCACGACCGAGGAGCTCGCAGCCTCGGTGAAGGCCTCGGCCCAGGCCTCGAAGAACGCCGCCGCGATCGCGACCGAGGCGATGCAGGCGGCGCAGTCGGGCGGCACGATCGCGACCGAAGCGGTCGCTGCAATGGCGCGCATCGAGAGCGCCTCGCAGAAGATCTCCGACATCATCCGGGTGATCGACGACATCGCCTTCCAGACCAATCTCCTGGCGTTGAACGCAGCGGTGGAGGCGGCGCGCGCCGGCGATGCCGGCAAGGGCTTTGCCGTGGTGGCCTCGGAGGTGCGCACCCTGGCGCAGCGCTCGGGTGCTGCCGCCAAGGACATCTCCGGGCTGATCTCCTCCTCCAACATGGAGGTCGGCGCGGGCGTCACGCTGGTCCGCCAGGCCGGCGACGCCCTGACCCAGATCCTGGCCGCCTCGCAAAAGGTCGCGGCCACCATCGCCGAGATCTCGGCGGCCTCGGGCGAGCAGGCCAACGGCATCGACGAGATGAGCCAGGCTGTCGCCCATCTCGACGAGATGACGCAGGCCAATGCGGCGCTCGCCGAACAGAGCGCGGCCTCGGCCGGTTCGCTCTCGGGCCGCATCGTCCAGCTCAACGACCTCGTCGCCGCCTTCAGGACGGGGCCTGAGGGCGCAGCTACCTCATCGGCCAGCTACGCCCCGGCGCCAGTCAGGGCGGCCCCAGCCGGTCATGGCTCGGAGCCGGCGCGCCTGCGCAAGCTCGCCGAGGCCGCCTTCGGCCAGACCAGGGCACCGGCGCCGGAGAGACCCGCCTCCGCACCGGCCAAGCGCGCCGTCAACGGCCGCGCCAATGACGCTGGATGGGAAGAGTTTTGAGGCAGGGAAGGCCTGAGCGCAGCCTCAGGCTCCAACCATCTCCAAGGCTGAAGCGCCGCGCAGCCTTGTAACATCCCGCAGCGGCGGCGCGCCGAAGAGCCGGCGATATTCTCGGCTGAACTGCGACGGGCTTTCATAGCCGACCCTGAAACCGGCGGAGGCGGCATCCAGCGCCGCACCCAGGATGAGCCGCCGCGCCTCCTGCAGGCGCAATTGCTTCTGGTATTGCAGCGGGCTCATCGCGGTGACCGCCTTGAAGTGCTGATGCAGCGCCGATGGGCTCATGCTCGCCTCGGACGCCAGCACCTCGATGCTGAAGGTCTTGTCGTAGTTGCGCTTGATCCAGCCTATGGCCTTGTTCACCTGCTGCAACTTGCTTTCCGCCGTCGCGATCTGGCGCAAGCGGGCCGCCTGTTCGCCATTCATCAGGCGATAGAGGATCTCGCGCTCGGCCAGCGGCGCCAGAACCGCGATGTCATGCGGCGTCTCCACCAGCCTGACCAGCCGCAGCATGGCATCGAGCAGTTCTGGCGCAGCCGGATTCACGGCAAGGCCCGGTCCGGCGCCGGTATGACCACCCTCGCAGGACTTGGTCGCGCTGGGCTTGCTCTCCAGCATCAGCGCACTGAGCTGGACGGGATCGAGATCGAGCCGGACAGAGAAATAGGGCTCCTCGGCGCTGGCCTCCACGACCTGGCCGATGATCGGCAGATCGACCGAGACGACCAGGTAATGCGTCCGATCGTAGAGATAGATCTGCTCGCCCAGCATGACCTGCTTGCGGCCCTGCACGATGACGCAGAGCGCCGGCAGATGCAGCCCATGCATCGGCTCGGTCGGCTGGCTGGAGCGGATCAAAGCGAGCCGCGGGATCGCTGTCTGATGCACGCCATCCAAGGTCACGAGGCGGCCGAGCAACGCCACCAGTTCATCTGCCTGCCGCATCCAACCGCTCCATCATAAGGCCGGCGCCAGTCAAGCGGACGCCAGCGTCTGGATTTTCATACAATGAATTGGCGGTTCCTTCGACCCTGTGCCAGGACTCACGGAGGATCAGGCAATCCTTGCGGCGCTTCGGTCTATCGCCCGCGAGCCTGCATGCGGCATTCATCTCCTCGCACTGGCCCAATTAGGTGGCCGCTCGAAACACAGGAGCAAGCCATGCAGTTCAATCGCGTTCTCACCGCATTCAGCGCGCTCACCGGATCCATCCGCGCCGCCAACGCAACCGGCCCGCTCGAGATCGACCTCGAAGCCCTGATGCAGCCCAACGCCGCCGAGCGCGCCATGATCGGTGTCTGGGTCGCCGATGATGGAGCAACCCGGCTCTCGCTCCTGCCGAACGGCCGCTATGGCAAGACGCTCCGTGCGGGTCGCGACATCTATCGCGGCCGCTACGAGGTCGACGGGTCGCGCCTCTATTTCGAGGGCGATACCGGCCGCACGGCGATCGGCGAGACCCGCCGCGGCATTCTCACGCTGGGCGACCATCGCTTCATCAGGCCGGGCGCACGCAGCGCCGCATGAAAAAGGGCCGGCGCGGTAGCGCCGGCTCTCGCTTTTTCAGTAACCGACGGTGAAGCGCCTGCGGCTATGGGCCGGCTTCTCCAGCTCGTCGACCAGCGCCACCGCGAAATCCTCAGCGGAGATCGCGCTGTTGCCGCCGCCATCGACCAGCAACTGATCACCGCCAAGACGGAACTTGCCGGTCCGCTCGCCAGGAGCGATCACGGCCGAAGGCGACAGGAAGCTCCAGTCCAGCGCCGTCTCCTGCCGCAGAAGCTCGAGATAGGCGCCACCCTTTTTGGCCTCGGCATGGTAGGCCGCCGGGAAATCGGGCGTATCGAACAACTTCACGCCGGGAGCGACCTCCAGGCTGCCCGCGCCGCCGACAACGAGGTAGCGCTTGATGCCGGACTGCTTCACGGCCCCGAGCAGCGCGTCCGCATCGCTCGCCAGATAATGGACGGAGCTGATCACGGCCTCATGGCCGGCAAGCAGCCTGGCGAGGCTGTCCTTGTCGAAGATATCGCCCTTGACGGCGGTAACGCCCGCCAGCGCCGGAACCTTCTCCGGATTGCGGACGATGGCCGTGACCTTATGGCCGCGGGAGACCAGCTCCGACAGAATGCGCGAACCGATGAAGCCGGTGGCGCCGATGAGTGCGATTGTCATGACACGGTCCTGTTTTTCCAGTATCTGATGGATACTACCACTCCAATGGAACCTAGATGGCCCGGTCGTTCCCTTCCGTAAAGAAGGCACTTCCGCGAGACATGGTCACCGCCAGGAAACCTGTATGCTGCAGCGCCCCAACCCCTTCGACGCGCAATGCCCGACGCGACGGGTGCTCGACCGCATCGGCGACAAATGGGCGGTGCTGATCCTGATCCTGCTCGAGCATGAGACGCTGCGCTTCAACGAACTGCGCCGGCGTATCGAGGCGATCTCCCAGAAGATGCTGTCGCAGACGCTGAAGAGCCTCGAGCGCGACGGCCTTATCCGCCGCGAGGCCTTCCCGACCGTGCCAGTCACGGTCGAATATTCGCTGACCGAGCTCGGCCGGACGCTGGCCGTGACCGTGGACAGCCTGAGGATCTGGGCGGAAACCCATATCGGCACGGTCGAAGAGGCGCAGCGGCGCTATGATCGCGGGGTCGGGCCGGATTTGGCTGAAACCGCATCGCGCTAGCCTTTCCCGCCGTTTCGTGTATATGCCCAGCCAACCGGCGTGAAAGCCGGCTGCGCATCCTCTCCTCGATGAGAGCGATTGCGGGCTTCGGACCTTGCTGGACGACATCCCGGCCTGGCCCGCCAGATCAACCCCAATATGAGGATCTCACGATGTCGATCACTGCCGAGCGCAAGACTGCGCTCATGAAGGAACACGCCACCAAGCCGAACGACACCGGCTCACCGGAAGTCCAGGTCGCGATCCTGACGGAACGCATCAACAACCTGACCGGCCACTTCAAGTCGCATGTCAAAGACAACCATTCGCGTCGCGGCCTGCTCAAGATGGTTTCGCAGCGCCGTTCGCTGCTCGACTATCTCAAGAGCAAGAGCGAGCCGCGCTATAAGAGCCTGATCGAGAAGCTCGGCATCCGCCGCTGATCGAGCGCTGACTGCTTCACGCCCGGTGCGACATCGCTCCGGGCGGTTTTCCAGGATCTGCCGCAATGGGGCGGCGTCCTGATTTCATCGCGGGAGCCGCAAGGGGCGGCCTTCCCGCATGACCCGCCGGGCGTCCTCGATGTCCATGGCAGGATCGCCGAGCGCTCGGGCGCATATCTTCACAAAAACCCGAGCTTTCCGCCGTCTTGCTCATGGGCCGGAGACACCGGCCGGGTCGCATCCGATCCGAAAGACAAATCCATGTTCGATGTACAGACCGAAGAACTGATCTGGGGCGGGCGCAAGCTCGTGCTGGAAACCGGCAAGATCGCCCGCCAGGCCGATGCGGCCGTGCTCGCGACCTATGGCGAGACCGTGGTGCTCGCCACCGTCGTCTCCGCCAAGTCGCCCAAGGCCGGGATCGACTTCTTCCCGCTGACCGTGAACTATCAGGAAAAGACCTTCGCCGCCGGCCGCATTCCCGGCGGTTATTTCAAGCGCGAAGGCCGCCCGACCGAGAAGGAGACGCTGGTCTCGCGCCTGATCGACCGGCCGATCCGCCCGCTCTTCGTCGAGGGTTACCGCAACGAGACGCAGGTCGTCTGCACCGTGCTGCAGCATGACCTCGAGAACGACCCCGACATCGTCGCGATGGTCGCCGCCTCCGCCGCGCTGACGCTGTCTGGCGTGCCCTTCACGGGCCCGGTCGGCGCTGCCCGCGTCGGCTATTTCGACGGCGCCTACAAGCTCAACCCGCTGGTCGACGAGATCAAGGAATCGCAGCTCGACCTCGTCGTCGCCGGCACGCCCGACGCCGTTCTGATGGTTGAATCGGAGGCCAAGCAGCTCTCCGAGGAGATCATGCTCGGCGCCGTGATGTTCGGCCACAAGCACTTCCAGCCGGTGATCGACGCGATCATCCGCCTGGCCGAGAAGGCCGCCAAGGAGCCGCGCGATTACGTTCCGGCCGACAACTCCGTCGTTCTCGACGCCGTCCTCAAGCTGGTCGATGCGGATATCCGCGCCGCCTACCAGATCAGGACCAAGGCCGAGCGCTACAAGGCGCTTGACGCCGCCAAGGCCAAGGTCGCTTCGCTGATCTCGGAGACCCCGGACGGCAAGACCACCTTCACCAAGGAGCAGGTCGGCGGCCAGTTCAAGGAAGCCCAGGCCAAGGTCGTGCGCTGGACCATCCTCGACGATGGCGTTCGCATCGATGGGCGCGATCTCAAGACCGTGCGCAAGATCGTCGCGGAAGCCGGCATCCTGCCGCGCACCCATGGCTCGGCGCTGTTCACCCGCGGCGAGACGCAGGCGCTGGTCGTGACCACGCTGGGCACCGGCGACGACGAGCAGTTCATCGACTCGCTGGAAGGCACCTACAAAGAGACCTTCCTGCTGCACTACAACTTCCCTCCCTATTCGGTTGGTGAAGCTGGCCGCATGGGCTCGCCCGGCCGCCGCGAAATCGGCCATGGCAAGCTCGCCTGGCGCGCCATCCGCCCGATGCTGCCGGCGAAGTCGGAGTTCCCCTACACCATCCGCGTCGTCTCGGAGATCACCGAGTCGAACGGCTCTTCCTCGATGGCCACCGTCTGCGGCACCTCGCTTGCCCTGATGGACGCCGGCGTGCCGCTGAAGGCGCCGGTTGCGGGCATCGCGATGGGCCTGATCCTGGAAGGCGAGCGCTTCGCGGTGCTCTCCGACATCCTGGGTGACGAGGACCATCTCGGCGACATGGACTTCAAGGTCGCCGGCACGGCCGAGGGCATCACCTCGCTGCAGATGGACATCAAGATCGCCGGCATCACCGAGGAGATCATGAAGGTCGCCCTCGACCAGGCCAAGGGCGGTCGCGACCACATCCTCGGCGAGATGAACAAGGCGCTTTCGGTCTCGCGCGGCCAGCTCGGCGAGTACGCCCCGCGTATCGAGACGATGAAGATCCCGGTCGACAAGATCCGTGAAGTCATCGGCTCCGGCGGCAAGGTCATCCGCGAAATCGTCGAGAAGACCGGCGCGAAGGTCAACATCGAGGACGACGGCACCATCAAGATCGCCTCGGCCGACGGCAAGTCGATCGAAGCCGCGATCAAGTGGATCAAGTCGATCGTCTCCGAAGCCGAAGTCGGCATGATCTATGACGGCACCGTCGTGAAGATCATGGAGTTCGGCGCCTTCGTGAACTTCTTCGGCGCCAAGGACGGCCTGGTCCATATCTCGGAGCTGGCTGCTGCTCGCGTCCAGAAGGTCTCGGACGTCGTCAAGGAAGGCGACAAGGTCAAGGTCAAGTTCCTCGGCCAGGACGAGCGCGGCAAGATCCGCCTCTCGATGAAGGTCGTCGACCAGGAGACCGGCGAGGATCTGACCGAGAAGCTCAAGGCCGCTCGCGACGCCGAGAAGAGCCGCGAGCGCGGCGCCGCCGAGTAAGCAGCGCGCGATTCACGTGAAACGAGACGCCCCGCATCGCAGGATGCGGGGCGTTTTTTATTGTTCGTCTCTCATCAAAGAGGGAGAGCAGGATCGATGCGAAAAACCGGCTCCCACTTTTTCGCATCCTGCTCTTAGGCGATGCTGACAGATCCATGATGCGAGCCGCCACAGCCTTCCGCGGCAAACCAGGGTCGATCCATGAAGTCTTTCACCGTCCCAGCCGCCGATGCAGAGCTGCGCTATCACGACATCGCAGGCGAGGGCCCCGCGCTTCTCTTCATTCATGGGCTGGGTTGTGCCTCGTCCTGCGACTATCCGAGCGTCGCGGCGAACGCCGCCTTGTGGGGGCAGCGCATGCTCCTGGTCGACCTGCTGGGCTCCGGTTTCAGCGATCGGCCGACCGGGTTCGGCTACACCATCGAGGACCATGCCCGCAGCATCGTGGCATTGACCGAGCATCTGCGACTGACCGAGCTCGATCTGTTCGGCCACAGCATGGGCGGGGCGGTGGCCATCACGGCGGCACGGATGCTGGGTGGGCGCCTCAGGCGGCTCGTCCTCGGCGAGCCCAATCTGGAGCCCGGCGGGGGCTTTTTCAGCCGGCGTATCGCCGCCATGACCGAGCGCGACTATATCGAGCGCGGCCATGACGCGCTCGTCCAGGCCAGTCGCTCCGAAGGCAACGATATCTGGGCCGCGTCGCTCGCCATCAGCGCCCCCTATGCGGCGCATCGCGCGGCCTGCTCATTGGTCGCGGGCAGCATCCCGAGCTGGCGTGAGATGCTCGCAGAGCTGGCGCAGCCGCGCTGCGTCCTGTTCGGAGAGGCTACGCTTCCAAACAACGATGCGGAGGGACTTCCCCGGCTCGGCGTCAACGTCGCCATCATACCGGCGGCCGGGCATGCCATGGCCTGGGAGAATCCGACCGGCCTGGCCCGGGCAATCGCGCGTGCCTTGTCCTGAGGTGGCATGGGTCCGGCCGGCGTAAAGCCGGGGTGACGGCTCATTCTCAATGGTCTAGACTATTATGACCATGGAGATTGGCATGCCCGACCACACCCTCACCTCGCTCGATGACCTTGCGGCACTTTATCCCAACCCCATCGCCCCGGCCTCGGTCGCCAAGGAGATCGATCACGTCGATGCGAATTACGGGGCGCTGATCGCCGCCTCGCCATTTTTCGTGCTCGCGACCAATGGTCCGGACGGCCTGGATTGCTCGCCGCGTGGGGATATGCCGGGCTTCGTGCGACTCCGGGACGCGAAAACGCTCCTGATTCCGGACAGAAGAGGCAATAACCGTTTGGATTCGTTGAAGAATATCCTGTTCGACAATCGAATCGGAATGCTCTTTTTGATCCCCGGTTACGGCGAAACGCTACGCGTGAACGGCACGGCGACGCTTTCGACCGATCCCGAGCTCTGCGCGGGCTTCGCGATGGCCGGAAAGCTGCCGGCCTGCGTGATCGTGGTCGCGGTGGAGAGTGTCTACTTCCAGTGCTCGCGCGCAGTGGTCCGCGCCGACCTCTGGAACCCGGCAGCACAGCTCGACAAGCGCAGCCTGCCGAGCGCCGGACAGATCCTGCGCGGGATCACGGAGAAGAACGACAAGGTCGAGACCTTCGACGGCGAAGCCTATGACAAGGCGCTGCCGGAGCGGGTGAAGGCGACGCTGTATTGAAGAGGTTGAACGAGCGGCAACCTTGTCATTCCGGGGCTTCGCACAGCGAAGAACCCGGAACCCACGACTGGGTGGACGCTCCAATCGCAATCTCTCACCCAGTCATGGGTTCCGGGTTCGGCCCAGAGGGCCGCCCCGGAATGACAGGCGGGCTGCGGCTCACAGCAGCCCTTCGTTCCCTGCCAGCACCTTCAGGTTCACATCCGGCCTTGCGCCGACATGGCTGATGATCTCGGCGGCGGCGAGCGCGCCCAGGCGCAGTGCGTCGCGCACCTCGCGGCCCGAGGTCAGGCCGAAGAGGAAGCCGGCAGCGAAGAGATCGCCCGCGCCGGTGCTGTCGACGATGCGCTCGACGGGGAAGACCGGCTCGACGACGATGCCGTCCGGCGTCACGGCCAGAGCGCCCTTTTCCGAGCGGGTCACGGCGGCGAGGATGTTCTCGGCCCGCAACGCCGCCAGCGCCGTCTCGAAATCAGCGGTCTGGTAGAGGCTCTTCAGCTCGTGCTCATTGGCGAAGACGATGTCGACCATGCGATTGCGGATCAGGCCGAGGAACTCGTCGCGATAGCGATCGACGCAGAAGGAATCCGACAAGGTGATGGCGACGCGCCCGCCCGCCTTGTGCGCGATCTCGGAAGCCTTGCGGAAGGCCTCCTTGGCGGCCGGCGGGTCCCAGAGATAGCCTTCGAGATAGATGATGTCGGCGCTCTCGACCGCCTTGGCATCGACATCGCCGACAGTGAGCCCCTGGCAAGCGCCGAGATAGGTGTTCATCGTGCGCTCGCCATCGGGCGTGACGATGATGAAGGAGCGCGCGGTCGCGGGACCTTCCGTCGCGAAGGCCGTGTCGAAGGACACGCCGAGCGAGGTCAGGTCATGCCGGTAGAGCTTGCCGAGCTCGTCGGCCTTGACCTTGCCGATGAAGGCGCCCTTGCCGCCGAAGGAGGCGAGGCCGGCGATGGTGTTGGCGGCCGAGCCGCCGGAAATGACCTTGCCCGGGCCCATGGCGGCGTAGAGCGCCTCGGCACGAGCCTCGTCGATCAGCATCATCGCGCCCTTGGCGAGGTCGTGCTTGGCCAGGAAGTCCTCCTCGGCGGAAGCGATGACGTCGACGATGGCGTTGCCGAGGGCGAGGACGTCGGTGCGCGAATTGCTCATGAACAGGTCCGGATGCTGATCTTAAGGAAGGGTTGGCGGCGCGTGTTGCATCCGCCGGGCTTCGGGTCAAGCAAGCCGGGCTCAATCCGGCGCGGCAGCGCGGCGAATCGCGGCTTCGTCGAGGATATCCGCAAGACGTTTGAGTTCGTCTGGCTCCAGGACCGCGATCTCGCGGGCGAGGCGGTTGGCGAGCAGCGTCGCCTCGGCATCGAGGCCGGCCGTATCGACGGTGACACGTGGATGCGAGAGATCAGCGAGGCGCACCAATTCATCCGCCTCGTCCCAGATCACGCCCAGCACGTGGATGACGCCCTGGATCAGTACGAAGGTCGGCCGACCGCGCTTGCCATGTTCCAGCGCCGAGAGATAGGCCGGCGTGACGCCGAGCGAGCCCGCCATTTGCGCCAAGGTGACGCCACGGGCCGCGCGCAGGGCCCTCACCCTCTGGCCGAAGGGGGTCATGGCCCGATCTCGCGCTGGCGGCGCAGGCGTATATAGAGCGCGCCGGCTCCGCCATGACGCTGCTCGGCCTCCTCGAAGCCGACGACCAGCGGACGCAGATCGGGCAGGCGCAGCCAATGCGGCACCATGCGGCGCAGCACCCCGCGCTCCTCGCCGAACAGGCTGTCTCCCGCCGCGCCCTTGCCGGTGACGACCAGCGCGAGCTTGCAGCCGCGCGCCTGCTCGCGCCGCAGAAAGGCGCGCAATGCCAGATGGGCTTCGTCCTGGCGCATGCCGTGCAGATCGATCACCGCCTCGACGCCCTGCTGGCCGCGCCGCAATTGGGTGCGCAGGCGGCGTTCGAGCGGCGCCAATGGCGGTGGCGCAGGTTTGGATTGGGCCGGCTTCGCAGCCACCACGAAAATGGCGGCCTCGGCCATGACAGGGGTGGACGCAACCCGCTCCGGCGGCTCGGGCTCGACCGGCTTGCGGCCGGGAAGCGGAGTCACCGAACGCGCGACTTCGCGCCAGAGCGCGATATCGGCCGGCGATAATGTCTTGCCTCGCCGCGACCGCATCGTCAGGGCCTCGGATCGCGCGGCCAGAGCACGGTGAAATCGAAGTTGTGGCGGATCAGCCCCGCCCGATGTCCCGCCGCCGCGCCCGAACCGACGAAGAGGTCGACCCGCGCCGGCCCGAGGATCGCCGAGCCGGTATCCTGCGCGATCATCAGCCTCAAAAGCCGTTCGCTGCCGCCTAGGCCATCGGGGATCGTGGCGTCGATCCAGGCGGGCACCCCATAGGGCCAGACCGTGCGGTCGATCGCGATGCTGCGCAAAGGCGTCAATGGCAAGCCGGCTCCGCCGATCGGTCCGGAGTCCGGCGGCAGATCGTCCCGGCGCGCGAAGAAGACGAAGGAACGGTTGAGCGCGATCAGATCGCGGGCGAAGCCGGCATCGGCTTTCAATCGCGCGATCAATCGGTCCATCGTCATCTCTGCAGGCGGGATGTTCTCGCGCTCGCTCAGTGCCCGGCCGAGCGAGGTATAGGCGTGGCCGTTGCGGCCGGAATAGACCAGTCGCGTCACCCGGCCATCGGGCAGACGGATCCGGCCGGAGCCCTGGACCTGCAGCACGAAGCGATCGACCGGATCGCGCATCCAGAGGATTTCGAGCCTCTCGCCATCGAGCGCGCCGGCCTCGATCGCGGCGCGATCGGGGAAGGGCACGAGCCCCCGCGCCGTACGGCGCGCGGCCGAAAGCCCTGCCTCGATGCCCGGCCAGTCATCGCCGGGCTGGCGGGTCACCAGATCGGCCGGGCGGCCATAGAGCGGCGTCGGGAAAGCTGCGGAGCGCGTGAGCGAGCCCTCGAATTCGGGCTCGAAATAGCCGGTCATGAAGCCGGTCTCAGCGGCCGCGGGGCGGATTCGCCAGAACGAGAAATTCTGCTCGAAAAACCGGCGCGCCGTCTCGCGATCGGGTCGGGCCTTCCCCGTCAGAAGACGGGCGCGGGCGCAGATGAAGTCCAGCACTTCGGGGGTCGGTACAGACGCCCGCAGCGGCGGCTCCGTCATGCACCCGCGTGCAAAGATGTCCAGGGCAATACGATGATCGTCCTTGGCCCATCCCGGAATGCCGGCGACGAGCACCGCCTCGGCTCGCGCGCCGGGCGGCAGCGGCGGGGCTTGGGCGAGCGCTGCGCTCATGGTCGCACCGCACGCCACGAGGCCAAGCGCCAGCGCAGCAACGGCGCCACGGATCACGCGGCGGATTCGGTGGCAACCAGGAGCCAGTTGGGGTCGCGGCTGCCGAGCTGGCGCGCGAAAGTCCAGATGTCGTTGACCTCGGAGACCGCTTCGGCGCTGCCGTCGACAACCGCGCCCTGAGCATCGCGCGTGACGCTGATCAATTGCGAGACGAAGGCGAGCGTGACCTGGCCGTTCTTGCCCTTGACGTCGACGGCGGTGATCTCCGCCTTGTCGATCGAGACGAAGGAGGATTCCGCCTTTTCGCCACGCTTCTCACGATCCGTGATCGCCTGCTCGAAGCCCTCATAGACCTCCTTGGCGAGGAGGCCCTTCAGCACCTTGCGGTCGCCCCGGGCGAAGGCGGTGACGATGGTCTCATAGGCCGCCTTGGCACCGCCGATGAAGGCGCGCGGGTCGAAGCCCGGCTCCTGCCGGATGATCGCCTCGATGCCGGCAACGATGGCTGAATCCGCGGGCGCGATATCCTTCCAGCGGTCAGTGGCGGGAGCCGGGCTCACCGCGGGATCATTGGCCGCGCCGGGCAGGCGGATGACGTTGTCGCGCTTGCTGTCGGCCGGGGGAGCCTGGTCTGGCCGCAGCGGCGCTCCCTCGCGACGCGCGAAGGGATCGGTCGGCGGCTGTTCCTGACCGGTCTTCTGACCCAGCACCGAGCGCAGCTTCCAGGCGACGAAAACGGCCAGAGCCAGGAAAATAATCGTCGTCATGTCGAAGGAATTTTGCATCGAAACCTGATCCGAAGCTCCAGTGGCCACCTTGCATCGGCCTGTCCCCTAAAGGTTTTCGGCCGTGAAGCGTGATATGGTGATCAAGGCTCGTAACATCCACCCCTGAACTTGTGAAGGCGGCTTCTTGTGCCAGGGTGGCGTCCATGATAGCCGACGCCCGCATTGCACCGCAGGACGGCGCGCAGTCCCGAACGTCTTAATCCGGCCCGGGATTTCCTTAAGTCAGCCTTCAGATCATGATGGGACCGATGGCCAACGACATTCCCAACGGCAACGGCGCGCAAGCCCCCGAGACGGCTCCGAGCATGAGCGCCCTGATCCAGTACACCAAGGATTTCTCCTTCGAGAATCCCAAGGCGCCGCGCTCGCTCAGCCAGCAGACGCAGCAGGGACCGCAGATGTCGCTGCAGGTCAACGTCTCGACCGCTCCGCTCGGCGAGGACGATTACGAGACCGTGCTGCAGCTCGAGGGCAAGGCCGAGCTCGGCGGCGAGACGCTGTTCGCCTTCGATCTCAGCTATGGCGGCGTGTTCCGCATCCAGAACGTACCGCAGGAGCACATCCACCCTGTGCTGGTGATCGACTGCGCCCGCCTGCTCTTCCCCTTCGCCCGGCAGATCATCGCCGAGGCGGTCCAGAACGGCGGTTTCCCGCCCTTCTATGTGCCGTCGATCGATTTCGCGGCCTTGTTCCAGCAGCGCGTGCAGGAGCTCCAGGCCCAGGGCGCGCCGAACGCCTGAGCCTCGGGCAGCAAGACTTGCCGGCAGCATGAATTGTCACGGAAAGGGCCCTCACGGGCCCTTTTTCGTTGACGATATAGCTCGCTCCCCCCTTGCGGCAGGCCAGGGGAATTTCCATCTCGCGGAGCAGTCGACGGCGGACGCTCATTCGGGCGCCCGCCGTTTCGCGACATGAAGGAGCCGGGATGGACTATCTGATGACGCTTGCCGCCGACCCCACGGTGTGGGCTGCGCTCGGGGCATTGATCGCCATGGAAGTCGTCCTGGGCATCGACAACCTGATCTTCATCTCGATCCTGACCAACAAGCTGCCGGAGGCGCAGCGCGCGCGCGGCCGCAAGATCGGCATCGGGCTGGCGCTGATCCTGCGACTCGGCCTGCTCTCGACCGTCGCCATCATCGTGCAGTTGACCGCCCCGGTCTTCTCGGTGCTCGGCAAGGCCTTCTCCTGGCGCGACATCATCCTGATCGCCGGCGGCCTCTTCCTGGTCTGGAAGGCGACGAAGGAAATCCATCACAAGGTCGACGCCGATCACGGGCCCGACGTCTTCGACGGCGGCAAGGCGGCGGCCGTCACCTTCGGTGGCGTCATCGTCCAGATCCTGCTGCTCGACCTCGTCTTCTCCATCGACAGCATCATTACCGCCGTCGGCATGACCGATCATATCCCGGTGATGGTGATCGCCGTCGTCTTCGCGGTTCTGGTAATGCTGCTCGCGGCCGACCCGCTGGCGAGCTTCATCGAGCGCAACCCGACCATCGTGATGCTGGCGCTCGGCTTCCTGCTGATGATCGGCGGCACGCTGATCGGCGAGGGTTTTGGCGCGCATGTGCCCAAGGGCTACATCTACGCCGCCATGGCCTTCTCGGCTGCGATCGAGGGGCTGAACATGCTGTCGCGGCGCAGGACGAAGAGCTAGCGGCTCTTCAGGCCTCGTCGGTCAGGCCGAGATAGCCGCTCCAGAGCGGCGTCTTGAGCGTGCGGATGAAGGTCTCGTGGGCGGCGATGGTTGCGTCGTCGAGGCGGGAGGCGAGAGGCCGCTGGCGTTGCGGACGCTCGATCGCCGCGCCGCCGAGTCCGCCACCGTCACCCGCCATCGCGACGCCCAGGCCAAGCGAGGTCTGCTTGCCGCCGATCAGCTCGATATAGACCTCGGCCAGGATTTCGGAGTCGAGCAGCGCGCCGTGCTTGGTGCGCCTGGTGTTGTCGATGCCGTAGCGCGAGCAGAGCGCGTCCAGGCTGTTGGAGGCACCGGGATGCTTTCGACGCGCCATGGCCAGGGTGTCGACGACGCGGTGCTGTTCGATCGGCCCGTAGCTGAGCCGCTTCAGCTCCATATTGAGGAAGCCGATATCGAAGGCAGCATTGTGGATCACGAGCCGCGCATCGCCGATGAACTCGATGAAGCCATCGGCGATCGCCGCAAAGAGCGGCTTGTCGGAAAGGAAGGCTTCGGAGAGGCCGTGGACTCGGAAGGCGCCGTCCGGCATCGAGCGCCCGGGATTGATGTAGACGTGAAAATTGCGTCCGCTCGGGCAGTGATTGACCAGCTCGACGCAACCGATTTCGACGATGCGATCGCCGCCATTGGCTTCAACGCCGGTCGTCTCGGTATCGAGGACGATTTCACGCATGAGTGGCGCTCTCCACTGGAAGCCTGCGGCCGGGCCGGCCGGCAAGGACGCTCAGGATAGAACCCACCTGCCGCTGCGCGGCCAGCAGACCGCCGCCCGTGTCCACAAGGAAATGGGCGTGGCGGCGCTTCTGCGCATCCGGCATCTGGCGGGCGAGGATGGCGGCGAACTTCTCCTCCGTCATCTCCGGGCGCGCCAGGACGCGTGCGCGCTGGATCTCGGCCGGGGCTGTGACGACGAGCACGGCGTCGCAACGCCCCTGCCCGCCGGTCTCAAGCAGCAGCGGAATATCGAGCACGACAAGCCCTGCACCTGCCTTGCGGCTATTCCCGAGGAAGGCCTCCTCCTCCTCGCGAACGAGCGGATGGATGATGCCCTCCAGCCGCTTCAGCGCCTCCGCCTGTCCGACCACCGCCGCCGAGAGGCGCGCGCGATCGACCACGCCGTCGCGGACGACACCGGGAAAGGCCGCGCCGATCAATGGCGCGGCGCGGCCGCGATAGAGCGCATGGACACAGGCATCGGCATCATGCACCGGCACGCCGCGCGCGCGGAAGAAGGCCGCGGTCGTCGATTTCCCCATCCCGATCGAGCCGGTGAGTCCCAGGGTGAAGGTCATGGGATGAAGGTCATGGGGTGGCCATGGGGTCCTGCCGAATCAGGCCCCCAGGATATCCCTTTCGAGCCTTGCGCGCAGGGCCGGCGTCACCGCCGGCGTCACGCCGAACCAGCGCGTGAACCCGGGCACGGCCTGGTGCAGCAGCATGCCGAGGCCGTCGACGATGACGCCGCCGCGCTGTTCAGCCTGCGTCAGCAGCGCCGTCTTCAGCGGCACATAGACGATGTCGTCGACGATCGTGCCGGGGCGCAAGCGCACTAGGTCGAGAGAAAGCGATGGCTGGCCGTTCATGCCGAGCGAGGTCGTGTTGACGATGAGATCCGCCTCCCCGACCAATGCGTCGCGCTCGTCCCAGTCGCGCGCTTGCAGTTGCGCGCCGAGAACCCGGGCAAGCTCAGTGGCGCGCTCCCGGCCGCGATTGGCCAGGATGATGCGCGCCATGCCACGGCTCTTCAGGCCGTAGGCGATGGCGCGCGCCGCACCTCCCGCCCCGATCAGCAACGCCGTGCGAACCCTATCCTGCCAGCCCGGCACAATCGCATCGAGATGACCGAGGAAACCGGCAGCATCGGTGTTGTCGCCGTAAAGCCGCCCGTTCTCGCGCCAGATCGTATTGACCGCGCCAATGGCGCGCGCCGCCACGCTGACCTCGTCGAGCAAGGGCAGCACCGCTTCCTTATGCGGGACCGTGACATTGCCGCCAGCGAACTCGCCGGCCCGGATGCGCGCGACGAAGCCCGGCAGATCGGAGGGCGCGACATCGATGCGCTCATAGGAACCGTCGAGCCCGTGCTGCTCGAGCCAGGTTCCATGAATCAGCGGCGATCTCGAATGGGCGATCGGATGGCCGATGACGAAGCAGCGAAGAGTCATGGTGGATAGCGGTCCGAGGGATCAGTGCGCGAGCAGGCCGTGACCGCGCAAGGCAGCGAGAACGGCAAGGAGCGGCAGGCCGAGAATGGTGAAATGGTCGCCTTCGACCGTGTCGAAGAGCTGGGCGCCGAGCCCTTCGATCTGGTAGCCGCCGACGCTGGCGAAAGCGGACGGGCCCATCGCATCGACATAGCTCGCGATGAAATCCGGGCTCAAAGCGCGCATGGTCAGGCCGGCAGTCTGGACGCCCTGCGCAATCACCTCGCCGGCCTGCGCCAGGACGAAGGCCGAGCGCAACTGGTGTGTCCGGCCCGACAGCACGGCGATCTGGGCCCGGGCGGCGGCGGCGTCAGCGGGCTTGTGATGACTGACGCCCTCACAGATCAATGTCTGATCGGCGCCGAGCACGATGCGCCGGGCATGAGCCTTTGAGACCGCCAAGGTCTTGGCGCGCGCGAGCTCGACAGCGGCATCTTCAGCCGGCAGGCCTCGTTGCAGCAGGGAGGCCTCGACGGCGCGTTCGTCGATCTCGGGCTTGATCACCTCGACCGGAATTCCAGCCGCGCGCAGCATGTCGCGCCGCGTCGTGCTGCCCGAGGCCAGGACGAGCGGAACCGAGCCGAGCCAGAGCGCAGCGGCACCATTCATGTTGCGATGAACTTCATGCGGTGGTCGCGCAGGAGATCAAGGATCGCAGCCGCCGTCTCCTCGATCGAGCGGCGAGTGACGTCGATCACCGGCCAGCCCTTGCGGGCGCAAAGCCGACGCGATTGCGCGACCTCGTCGGCTACCATGGCGGGATCGACATAGGGCGTCTCGTCATCGGCCTTGAGCGAGAGCAGGCGGTTCTGCCGGATCTGGACGATGCGGTCGGCGCTGGCGACGAGGCCGACGACCAGCGGCTTCTTCAGAGCTTCGAGCTCTGGCGGCAATGGCACATTCGGCACGAGCGGGATGTTGGCGGTCTTGATGCCGCGATTGGCGAGATAGATCGAGGTCGGCGTCTTCGAGGTTCGGCTGATGCCGACCAGGATGATATCGGCGCTTTCGAGATCGCCGCCGAGCTGCCCGTCATCATGCAGCAGCGTGTAGTTCATCGCGTCGATGCGGCGGAAATATTCGGCGTTGAGGACGTGCTGGGCGCCTGGCTTCGGCGCCGAGGCCTGACCGAGATAGGACTGGAACAGCGAGAGCACCGGGTTGAGCACCGATAGGCAGGGGCAGCCGAGATCGCGACAAAACGCCTCGAGCCGCGCCGACCATTCCGGTTCGACCAGGGTGTAGAGCACGACGCCGGGCGAGGCCTCGATCTCTGCCAGCACGCGGGCGAGCTGCGCCTCGGAGCGGACGAGCGGATAGACATGCTCGATCGCCGAAACAGTCTCGTATTGCGCGGCGGCCGCGCGGCTGACCGCGATCAGCGTTTCGCCGGTCGCGTCCGAGACGAGGTGAAGGTGAAAATAATTGCGGGCCACGTTGGCTCCCGGATTAACGAACAGAGCCACCTCTAGAGCCGGATGATCTTAGATGGAATCACAAAGTGATCCCATCTGAGATCTGAATCCGTCTCTCATCAAAGAGTTAGAGCAGGATCAATGCGAAAAACCGGTGCCCACTTTTTCGCATCCTGCTCTGACGCGCTGAGCGGACAAAGCAAATTGGACCGGAAGGCCGTCGGCAGGGCGGGCGGATTCGCGGGGCGGGGGATGAGTGTGGACAACCGAGCGTCCCGGAGGCCTCCGGGACGCGGCGTGTATAACCCGCCATTTCGATCAACAGGCAAAGGGCTGTGGTCAGGTTGAACGATGTTTCACGTGAATCATTTTCGAGGCCGGAAGCCCGACCCCAAATCCAATTGGTTAAGAAAGCCTTAACGACCTCGATCGCCATTGCCACATTCCGGCCATGAGGGTCCAAGAGCTGTGGACCAGCTGTGGATGGCTTTGCGGCTAAGCCTGTGCCTGCCCCCAAGAGTCAAAAAAGAAGATTCTCTCTCAAGAATCATATTTAGAAGAGATCGAGAGCGATGGTCTGGACCCGAGAATGTCGACGCATAGCAAACCGGTTTTCCTGCGGGCACTCGATGGAGAGACACTGGTCACTCCTCCGCTCTGGCTGATGCGTCAGGCTGGCCGATATCTGCCGGAGTATCGCGAGCTTCGCGCCAAGGCCGGAAGCTTCCTCGCGCTTTGCTACAATCCCGAAATGGCTGCCGAGGTCACCTTGCAGCCGATCCGGCGTTTCGGTTTCGATGCAGCGATCCTGTTCTCGGACATTCTCGTCGTTCCGCAAGCGCTCGGGCAGGCCCTCTGGTTCGCCGAAGGCGAAGGTCCGCGCCTCGAGCCGGTAGCGGATGAGGAGCGCCTCCGCGCCATTGATGGGCAAGCTGACCAAGACAAGCTTGCGCCGATCATCGAGACCGTGCGCCGGGTGAGAGCGGCTCTGCCCAGGGAGACCGCGCTCATCGGCTTCTGTGGCGCGCCCTGGACCGTGGCGACCTATATGGTGGCCGGTCGAGGCACTCCGGATCAGGGGCCGGCGAAAGAGCTGTTCATGCGCGACCCGGATCTCTTCCAGCGCCTGATCGACCGGATCGTCGTCTCGTCGATCGACTATCTCAACGCCCAGATCGAAGCCGGCGTCGATGCCGTCCAGATCTTCGACAGCTGGGCCGGATCGCTGGGGCCGGCCGAGTTCGAGCGCTGGTGCATTGCGCCGACGAAGCGGATCGTCGAGGGTGTGCGGGCGCGTCATCCCCAGACCCGCATCATCGGGTTTCCGCGCGGAGCCGGCGCGCTCATTCCGGGTTATGTCACGGCAACGGGCGTCGACGTCGCTGGACTCGAAACCGATATCGACCGTGATTTCGCGCGTGACGCGATCCAGTCACTGGTGCCTGTCCAGGGCCATCTCGATCCGTTGATCCTGCGCGCAGGCGGACCGGAGCTGGAACGCGAGGTTGCCGCGATCAGATCGGCTTTCGGCGCCAGGCCTTTCGTTTTCAATCTGGGTCACGGCATTTTGCCCGACACCCCGATCGCGCATGTCGAGCGGCTGATTGCCGCCGTCAGGGCCTGAGGGAGGACCATCGCAATGTATGAATGGATCAAGGCCTTTCACGTCATGGCGGTGATCGCCTGGATGGCGAGCATGCTCTATCTGCCGCGCCTGATGGTCTATCATGCGGAAGCGCAGACCGGGTCGATCCAGTCCGAGACCTTCAAGATCATGGAGCGGCGGCTGCTCAAGGGCATCATGACGCCCTCGATGATCGTGACCTGGATCCTGGGCCTTTACCTCGCCTGGTCGGCCTTCGGCTTCAAGGGCGGCTGGTTGCACGGCAAGATCCTGCTGGTCTTCATCCTGTCGGGCATTCATGGCTATCTGGCGGGACGGGTTCGCGCCTTCGCCGAGGATCGCAACCTCAAGAGCGCGCGGTTCTATCGTATCATCAACGAGGTTCCGGCCGTCTTGATGGCGCTGATCGTGATCCTCGTCATCGTCAAACCGTTCTGAATTTCACGTCGGCTTGATCGGTTTTCTAGAGTTGAAGAGTGAGAGCAGGATCGATTGCGAAAAACCGGTTCCCACTTTTTCGCATCCTGCTCTAAGGGGGACGGCGCCGTGTCGTTTCCCGCTTGAGCCCAGGTGAGAATCCCGCTATCAAGCCCCTGCGCTCGTTTGGCGTATTCCCTGTTGCCGATGGTTCGTGAGCCCGCTGCCTGCGCAGACGCTCATGGCGCGCAACCGCAACGCTGGTCCGTCCTGGACCTGACGTTCTTCTCCGTTACCTCCTGACCCCTGTTCGTTTCGCAGGGGCTTTCACGATCCGGGTGCCCCATGCGGGAAATCAAGCTCCAAGACCTCAAGGTCAAATCTCCGACCGAACTTCTGACCTTCTCCGAGGGGCTCGAGGTCGAGAACGCCAGCACGATGCGCAAGCAGGAGCTGATGTTCGCGATCCTGAAGCAGCTTGCGGCGAAGGACACCGAGATCCTCGGCGAGGGTGTGGTCGAGGTCCTGCCTGACGGTTTCGGCTTCCTGCGCTCGTCGGATTCGAACTATCTGCCCGGTCCCGACGACATCTATGTCTCGCCGACGCAGATCCGCAAATTCGGCTTGCGCACCGGCGATACGGTCGAAGGCCCGATCCGCGGCCCCAAGGATGGCGAACGCTATTTCGCGCTGCTCAAGGTCAATACGATCAATTTCGAGGATCCCGAGCGGATCAAGCACAAGATCAATTTCGACAATCTGACGCCACTCTATCCCGATGAGCGCCTGCGCATGGAAGTGCCGGACGCGACGAAGAAGGATTTCTCGGCCCGCGTCATCGACATCGTTTCGCCGATCGGCAAGGGCCAGCGCGCCCTGATCGTGGCGCCGCCGCGCACCGGCAAGACCGTGCTGCTGCAGAACATCGCGCAGTCGATCACGACCAACCATCCGGAATGCTATCTGATCGTGCTGCTGATCGACGAGCGGCCCGAGGAAGTCACCGACATGCAGCGCTCGGTGAAGGGCGAGGTCGTCTCCTCGACCTTCGACGAGCCGGCCTCGCGTCACGTCCAGGTCGCCGAGATGGTCATCGAGAAGGCCAAGCGCCTGGTCGAGCATGGCCGCGACGTCGTCATCCTGCTCGATTCGATCACGCGTCTGGGCCGTGCCTACAACACCGTGGTGCCCTCCTCCGGCAAGGTGCTGACCGGTGGTGTCGACGCCAACGCCCTGCAGCGGCCAAAGCGCTTCTTCGGCGCGGCGCGTAATATCGAAGAGGGCGGCTCGCTGACCATCGTCGCGACCGCGCTGATCGATACCGGCAGCCGCATGGATGAAGTCATCTTCGAAGAGTTCAAGGGCACCGGCAACTCCGAGGTGATCCTCGACCGCAAGGTCGCCGACAAGCGCATCTTCCCGGCGATCGACATCCTCAAATCCGGCACCCGTAAGGAAGAGCTCATCACGCCCAAGGATGTGCTGGCCAAGACCTATGTGCTGCGCCGTATCCTGAACCCGATGGGCCCGCAGGACGCGATCGAGTTCCTGATGGACAAGCTGCGCCAGACCAAACAGAACGCCGACTTCTTCGACTCGATGAACACCTGATTTTCCTCTCGGAGGAGAAGGTATCCGCTCAGCTGGTGGATGTGGGAAGGGCCGTGCAAGCGGCCCTTTTCTTTTTGGAGTGGCGTGGCTTAGCGGGCCAAGGGCAAGGCTTTAAAGTCAGGCGATCGTGCTGAGGTGATTTGCGATACGTCGACTTTCAGAGCATTTTCGAGCGAAGTGGATACCGGTTCGCGTGAAGAAAACGCGTTAAAACAAGGAGCTAGAGCATTTCCGCGATTCAGAGAAACGCGGAAATGCTCTAGGAAAGGTCGTGCGGTTTCAGCGGCCCTCAGCGACGGCCTGCGCCAATCGATTCGGCTCCGTGACGGGCGGCAGGCAGCGGCCGGCAAAGCAGATGAAGGCCGCTCCTGTGCCCGCTTGCCGCGCCATTGCGGCAGCTGGATGCTCGGCCGGCAGGTTCGAGGCATCCGGGCAGTCGACCAGGGTCGTCGCCGTATAGGGCAGGGCGAGTGCCGCCTGGTGCAGCGCCGCCCGCTGCGACCCTGCCAGCACGATCTCCACACCATGCCGCGCCAGATCATAGGCGTTCAGGATCGAGCCATGCGCCATGGGCGCGCGTTCGGCTGCGGCCAGTGCTACGCCAAGGAATGCCTCGGCGCGATCGCGATCCTCCACATCACTGCTCTTGATCGCCAGGCGCAGCAGATTGCTGGCGTGAATCCCGTTGGCGTTGGGCACGGCGTCGTCATGGGTCGGGCGCGGTATGACCGGCAAGCCCTTGTTTTCCATAAGAGTCATACCGAGTAGATCCGTGGTGCTGCTGAGGTAGTGCCGCTGCAGATGGGCGCTCCAGCGCCGGGCATCGTCGAGGTAGTGCTGCTCGAATGTCGCGTCGTGCAGCGCCAGTGCGGCGTCCGCCATGGCGGCGTGGTCGAGCGCGAAGCCGGGCTTGATCAGGCGACCTTTGCGATAGGAATGGGCGAGCCCGTCGCCATCGGCCATGGATTCGGCGACGAAATGGTAGGCGCGCCGGGCAAGGGCGAGCCAGTCCTTATGGCCGAGCAGGCCGGATGCCCGCGTCAGCGCCGCGATCATCATGCCGTTCCAGTCGGTCAGGATCTTGTCGTCGCGGGCGGGCGGAATCCGCTTGGCCCGGATCGCCAGCAATCGCTCACGGATATCGGCCAGGACGGTTGCCGTCTCCGAATCGGGATCCGGGGTTTCCAGGCGATTGAGGATGGTGACCTCTTCCCAATTGCCGTGCGCGGTCACGTCGTAATGGAGCGCGAGCAGGCGGGCCTCTTCCTCCGAGAGATGCGTTTCGAGCTCGTGCGCGGTCCAGACATAGAACTTGCCCTCGACGCCCTCGGAATCGGCATCGAGGCTGGCGGCGAAAGCACCCTCCGCCAACAGCATGTCGCGTGCGAGCCAGGCGACGATGCCCTCAGTCGCCATCCCCATCAGCGGATCGCCGCTGCGGGCCGCCTCCAAAGCGTAGAGGTTGAGCAATTGGGCGTTGTCATAGAGCATCTTTTCGAAATGCGGGGCGAGCCAGCGCTCATCGACGGAATAGCGGGCGAAGCCGCCGCCGAGATGGTCATGGATGCCTCCGCGCGCCATCTGCTCCAATGTCTTACGGGCAGGCTCCAACGTTGCAGTAGAGCCGGTTCGCGCGCCATGGCGCCAGAGCGCCTCGATCAGGCCGGGATTAGGGAATTTCGGCGCGCCGCGCAGGCCGCCATGATGCGGGTCGAAGGCGCCGGCGATCTGGCCCGCCAGCGCATCGAGATCGGGCTCACCTGCCCCGGTCGTGGCAAAAGCATCGGCTTGCGTAAGGGCGGCTCGAATGGCGGCGGCGTTGCGGGCGATGCGGTCGGGATCCTGCCGGTGGATTGCCGCGAGCTGTTTCAGCACGCCGGTGAAGGAGGGCCGGCCATAGCGCGCTTCCGGTGGGAAATAGGTGCCGCCCCAGAACGGGTCGCCATCGGCGGTCAGGAACATGGTCAGCGGCCAACCGCCCTGCTCGCCCAGGCTGTGCAGCGCGCTCATATAGACATGGTCGATATCGGGTCTTTCCTCGCGGTCGACCTTGATGTTCACGAAGAGCTCGTTCATCACCGCCGCGGTTGCGGGGTCCTCGAAACTTTCATGCGCCATGACATGACACCAATGGCAGGCGGCGTAACCGACCGAGAGCAGAACCGGCCGGCCGCTGCGCTTGGCCTCGGCGAAGGCGGCCTCGCTCCATTCCCACCAGTGAACCGGATTGTCCTTATGCTGCAGGAGATAGGGGCTGGCGGCATCCGCGAGACGGTTCATCGGCGTGGCTTTCCGGCCGGGCGCCAAGGCGAGGTTGGGGCCGGGCGCAGCATGGTGTTCGAGAGATGAGCGACGCAGCAGCCTATCCGACGATCGTCGCCCTGTCCTCCGGCAGCGGCCGGGCGGGTGTCGCCGTCATCCGGATATCCGGCTCGCGGGTTCGATTCGTGCTCGAAACGATCGCGGGCAGAATCCCTGCGCCACGCCATGCCGTCTTGCGGCAACTGCGCGACGAGGCCGGCGAAGTCATCGATACCGGGCTTGTGCTGTATTTTCCCGCGCCGGCGAGCTTTTCGGGCGAGGATATCGCCGAGTTCCAGGTTCACGGCGCAAGGGCCGTGATTGCCCGTCTGCTGAACGTCCTGACGCATCTGCCCGGGGTGAGATTGGCGGAGCCGGGTGAATTCACCCGGCGGGCCTTTGAAGCTGGGAAGCTCGATCTCGCCGCCGTCGAAGGTCTGGCGGACCTGATCGATTCGGAAACGGAATGGCAGCGTCGGCAGGCGTTGCGCCAGATGACCGGCACACTCGGCAAGCAAGCAGCGGCGTGGCGGAGCCGGTTGATCGAGGCGATGGCGCTGCTTGCTGCGGATATCGACTTCTCCGATGAGGGCGATGTCTCGGGGCCGCTGGTTGATGAGGCGCTGGCGATCGCAGCAGGCATCGTCGCGGAACTGCGCGAGGCTCTAGGCAGCTTTGCCATGGGCGAGCGCGTCCGCGAGGGTTTCGTCGTGGTCCTCGCCGGCCCGCCCAATGCCGGCAAGTCGAGCCTGCTCAACGCGCTCGCCCGCCGCGATGTCGCCATCGTCTCGGCCATGGCGGGCACGACGCGCGATGCGATCGAGGTGCGGCTCGATCTGGCGGGTTTGCCGGTCACGCTGGTCGATACAGCGGGTTTGCGCGAAAGCACTGAGGCAATCGAAGCCGAGGGCGTCAGGCGGGCCTTGGAGCTGGTCGCGCGAGCGGATCTTGTTCTCAAGCTTCGAGCAATCGATTCGCCTCCGGATCGTTTCGTCTCGATTCAAAAGACGCTCTGCATCGCCACGAAGGCCGATCTGGCAAGCGATCCGGCAAGTCAGGCTTTGCCCGGCGAGATCGCGGTTTCGTCTCAGACGGGCGCCGGTCTGGATGACCTGCTGGCGAGCATTGTCGCCGAACTCGGGTCGCTCTCGCAGCCTGAGCCGGCATTGCTGACGCGTGAGCGGCACCGGGTCGCGGTGTCCGATGCCGTGCTTGCGCTGGAGCGCGCGATCGATGCCCGGCATGGCCAGGTCGAGTTGCTGGCCGAAGAGGTTCGCCTGGCCGTGACGGCGCTGGAGCGCCTGGTCGGGCGTATCGATGTCGAGGATGTTCTCGACCAGCTCTTTTCCGGCTTCTGCATCGGAAAATAGCAAGCGGACGGCATCGCCTCCATAATTCGGGCCGTTTCACGTGAAACGACGGGTCATCGCCTTATAATCATTGACCCCCGGCCCGGGCTTCGCTAGCGAATCCGCATGTCTCTTCCTGTTGTCGAAACGTGCTACGACGTGATCGTGGTCGGTGGCGGCCATGCCGGCGCCGAGGCGGCGAGCGCAGCCGCACGGCTTGGTGCGCGCACGGCATTGATCACGCACCGGCCGGAGACGATCGGCGTGATGTCCTGCAATCCCGCGATAGGCGGCCTCGGCAAGGGTCATCTTGTCCGCGAGATCGATGCGCTTGATGGCGTGATGGCGCGGGCAGCCGACCGGGCCGGCATTCAGTTCCGCATGCTGAACCGCCGCAAAGGCCCGGCCGTGCGCGGTCCGAGGGCCCAGGCGGATCGCAAGCTTTATCGCCTGGCTGTTCAGGATTTGTTAGCCGAACAGGGCAATCTCGAGATTGTCGCCGGCGAGGTGTTCGATATCGCGATCGGGAACGGCCAGGTCGAGGCCGTGATTTTGGCGGATGGACGTCGATTCGCTACCGGAACGGCCGTGTTGACGACCGGAACATTCCTGCGCGGCTTGATCCATATCGGCGAGGCCAAGATTCCGGCTGGGCGTGTCGATGAGGCGCCTTCGCTGGGGTTGTCCGCGACCCTGGAGCGTTATGGCTTCCCGCTTGGCCGCCTCAAGACGGGCACCCCACCGCGCCTGGATGGGCGCACGATTGATTGGGCGGCGCTCGAAATGCAGGCGGGCGATGATCCACCTGAGCCGTTCTCGGCGTTGACCACGGCGATCACCACGCCGCAGATTTCCTGCGGGATCACGCGTACGACTTTGGCGACTCATGACCTGATCCGCGCCAATTTACATCGCGCTCCGATGTTTTCCGGCCAGATCGAAGGCCGCGGGCCACGCTACTGTCCCTCGATCGAGGACAAGGTCGGGCGCTTCGGCGATCGCGACGGCCATCAGATCTTCCTCGAGCCCGAGGGGCTTGACGATGACACGGTCTATCCAAATGGGATTTCGACCTCCTTGCCGGAGGATGTGCAGCTCGGCGTGCTCAAGACGATTCCAGGCCTGGAGCGCGCGACGATGCTGCGCCCCGGCTATGCGATCGAGTATGACTTCGTCGATCCACGCGCCCTAAAGAACACGCTGGAGACGCGTGCGGTCCGTGGCCTGTTCCTGGCGGGCCAGATCAACGGCACGACGGGTTATGAGGAGGCCGGCGCGCAAGGGCTGTTCGCCGGTTTGAACGCTGCGCGCCGGGCCGGCGGGGCCGAGCCGACCGCGTTCGAGCGCACCACCTCCTATATCGGGGTTCTGGTCGACGATCTGGTCACGCGCGGCGTTACGGAGCCGTACCGAATGTTTACGTCGCGGGCGGAGTTTCGGCTGTCATTGCGCGTCGACAACGCCGATGAGCGCTTGACGCCGCTTGGCCTGGAGCTTGGCCTGGTGAGCTCGCTGCGTGGCGACCATTTCGAGGCCCGGCGGGCCGCTATCGCGCAATTGCAGGCCCGATTGAAGGATGTCTGGGTGACGCCGCAGCAGGCGGAGGCAGTTGGGCTTCATCTCAATCGCGATGGTCTGCGGCGAAGCGCCTACCAGCTGCTCTCCTATCCCGATATTGGGTATGAGAGCCTTGCGACGATCTGGCCGGATCTCGCCGATTTTGATCCGTCGGTTGTTTCACGTGTGACAGCGGATGCGGTCTATTCGGTCTATCTCGACCGCCAATCCGCAGAGATCCAGGCCTATAAGCGCGATCAGGCGTTGAAGGTGCCGGAAGATCTCGATCTCGACGGCATCTCGGGCTTGTCCAACGAGATCAAGCTGAAGCTGAACGCGGAGCGGCCGGCCGATCTCGCCCAAGCGGCGCGGATCGAAGGCATGACGCCTGCCGCGCTGACGCTGTTGGCAGCGCATGCGCGGCGCGGACGTCGCCAGCGCACTCCTGAACCGATCGCGTGATGACTATTATGTTTCATGGCTGTTGATAAAAGCGACAGGGCGCATGCTTTGCGCTTGACGCCTGTTTCACGTGAAACAGAGGAGCGCCTGGCGATTCTCGTTGCCGAGCTCGAGCGCTGGCAGGCGGCAAAGAATCTGGTGTCTTCGGGCACATTGAAGGATGTCTGGACGCGCCATATCGCCGATTCGCTGCAACTCTTCGATCTGGCGCGAGACTCGCAGCGCTGGCTCGACCTCGGCTCCGGCGGCGGTTTTCCCGGATTGGTGATCGGCATTTGCCTGGCGGAGCGGGGAGCCGGCGAGATCCATCTTGTCGAGAGCAACAGCCGCAAATGCGCCTTCCTGCGCCATGCAGCGCGTTTGACGGGGGCACCGGTCAGGGTTCACAATGCGCGGATCGAGGATGCCGTCGGCGATTTTGCGGGCAAGATCGACGTGGTTTGTGCGCGAGCTCTGGCGCCGTTGCCGCTGCTGCTGGACTGGTGCAAAGACCTGTTGAGAACAGGGGCCCTGGGGCTCTTTCCCAAGGGACAACATCTAGATGCCGAATTGACCGACGCGTCTAAATATTGGAAGATTCAGGCCTCAACGGTTTCTTCCGTGACAGACAGCGCCGCGCGCATCCTGATGGTTCGTGCGGTCGAGAAGCGGGCCGATTCATGACCGATCTTACCCCTATTGTCCTGCCGCGCAGTCCGCGCGTGCTGGCGCTCGCGAATCAGAAGGGCGGCGTCGGCAAGACGACGACCGCGATCAATCTCGGCACGGCGCTGGCGGCGATCGGCGAAAAGGTGCTGATCGTCGACCTCGACCCGCAAGGCAATGCGTCGACGGGACTCGGCATCGATCGCAGAAGCCGCAAATCCTCGACCTATGATGTTCTGTGCGGCGATGTCGGTCTTGGGCAAGCGATGCAGGAGACGGCCGTCCCGGGCTTGTTCCTGGCGCCGTCGACGCTGGATCTGCTTGGCGTCGAGCTTGAGATCGCCTCCTCCAAGGATCGCGCCCATCGCCTGAAGAACGCGATCGACGAGTTGGTCTATGATCAGCGCTGCTCCGACCTGACATATGTGCTGATCGATTGCCCGCCCTCGCTGAGCCTGATCACCATCAATGCGATGACGGCTGCGGATGCGGTGCTGGTGCCGCTGCAATGCGAGTTCTTTGCCTTGGAAGGCTTGAGCCAGCTGCTGAAGACCGTCGAGCAGGTCCGCAACGGCCTCAACCCGCGCCTGATCATCCAGGGCGTGGTTTTGACGATGTACGATCCGCGCAACAACCTGTCGGGCCAGGTGATGGCGGATGTCCGCGAATTCCTCGGCGACAAGGTCTATGAGACCGTGATCCCGCGCAATGTCCGGGTCTCGGAGGCACCGTCCTATGGCAAGCCGGCGCTGCTTTATGATCTGCGCTGTTCGGGTTCGCAGGCCTATCTGAAGCTGGCCTCCGAGGTGATCAAGCGCGAGCGCGTTCTGCGCGCAGCAGCCTGAACCACGACGAAAAGACGAGAGAGTACAAGAGGATGGCGATGGCCGAAGAACAGGGGCGCTCACGGCTCGGCCGAGGCCTGGCGGCGCTGATCGGCGATGTCGGCGAGGAAATCGGGGCGATCGACCGGGCGCGCGGCCAGAGGCGCGTGCCTGTCGAGTTCCTGCGTCCAAGCGCGCGCAATCCACGTCGCAGCTTCGGCGAGGACGATCTCGAAGAGCTCACGGCTTCGGTCCGCGAGCGCGGCATCCTGCAGCCGATCATCGTGCGCTCGATTCCAGCCATGCTCGATGCCTACGAGATCATTGCGGGTGAACGGCGCTGGCGCGCTGCCCAGCGAGCAGGCTTGCACGATGTGCCGGTCATCCTGGTCGAGGCGGATGATCGCGAAGCGCTCGAAATCGCCATCGTCGAGAACGTCCAACGCACCGATCTGAACGCGATCGAGGAGGCCGCCGGTTATGAGCGGCTGATCGCGGAGTTCAGCTATACGCAAAACGACCTTGCGCGGGTCATCGGCAAGAGCCGCAGCCATGTCGCCAACACCTTGCGGCTGTCCAAATTGCCGGAATCGGTGCGGAAGATGGTCAGCGAAGGCGCGGTTTCGGCCGGCCATGCCCGTGCCTTGCTGTCTGTTTCGGAGCCGGAACTGATGGCTCGCAAGATCATCGACGAAGGGCTCAGCGTCCGTGACATCGAACGGATCGTCCAGGACGAATCGCGCGGCGAAAGCAAAAGCGTTCCAGGCAAGCCCAAGATCGACAAGGATCCCGATACCCGCGCGGTCGAGAAGGCTCTCGAGGAAGCGCTGGGACTGTCGGTTTCGATCCAGCACCGGGCCAATGGCGGCGGCGAGATGAAGATCAGCTACAAGACGCTCGAGCAGCTCGAAGCGCTTTGCCGCAGGCTGAAGGCCTGAAACAGGGCAATTTTCGATCCAACTGAATCGTTCGACTGCTCTAGCACTTTGTTACGACGCGGTTTCTTCACGCGAATTGGTATCCATTCGCTCGAGAACGCTTCAGTCCCCGCGCGCTCCGGAGCGACCGAGGCGCGCCAGGGTCCAGAGTGTGCGCACCGCGGCAGGCCGGGCGATATCGCCATCCCGCCTGACGGCAAGCGTCGCGGCCCCCAGAAGCGAGATGGCCTCCGTCAGTTTCGGGGTCGTCCAGGCCGAAAGCGCCGCCTCCATCGCTGGAATGCGCGGAAAAGGCAGCCGCATGGTCGCAACGACGTCCTTGACGCCGCGGCCGGCATCGACGCTTTGCCGGGATTTGAGCAGTGTCAGCGCCTGTCTCAGCACCGCACCGAGCATGACGCCGGGATCGAGGCCCTCCCCGCTCAATTTGGCATAGGCCAGATCCAGCGCCGGCAGGCGCCCGGCGAAGACGGCGTCGACCAGAGCCGCCTGCTCGCGCTGGGCGGTGTCGCCGACGACCGCCTCGATATGCTCGCTTAGAACAGCGGGATCGGCCCCGACATAAAGCAGGAGCTTCTCGATTTCGCGGCGCGATGTCTGCCGGTCGCCGCCGAGCAATCCGGCGAGATGGTCGCGATTGAGGCGGTCGATGGTCTTGCCTGCCGCGCGCAGCATCTCGTCGATCAGGCTGCCGAGATCACGGGCGCCGTCGCTGTAGCAGGGAACGGCCAGCGCAGATCGCGCCTTCTCGCAGGCGACTCGCAGCGGATTGCTGCGCTGGAGATCGCCGGCCTCGATGATGACGATGGCGTCTCGCGATGGCGTCGCCAGCAAGGGCTCGACGGCGGCCGTCAGCAGCTTGCCCGTAGCGGAGACACGGATGGCGCGCCGGCCGCCGAACAGGCCGATGGTGTTGGCCTCGTCGACGAGCTTGAGCGGGTCGGAGGCGATGTCGTCGCCGCTCATGCGCACGAGCTGGAAAGCGTCGTTGGCGTCGTCGACATTGGCGCGCGCCAGCGCGGCGGCGCGCTCCGAAACCAGGCCCGTATCGGGGCCGTAGATCAGAAACAGCCGCCAGGCCGGATCGGGCTTGGCCAGCGTGCGTTCGGCCTCATGCGCCTTGACGGCGGCCATGGCAGAGATTCTCGCTTCAGCCGGAGACCAGATCCGCGGCGAGTTGCCCCTTGATCAGCTGGGCCAGGCTCTTGGCCGCGCGGATCTGGGCGTCGCGCGCGGCGCGCACCGTAGCGAAGCGCTGCGAGGAGCGCTCATAGGGCGCACGCACGACATTGGTGCCCGAGGAGACAGTCTCGCCCGCGCCTCCTATGCGCTTCACCGTCCAGGTCGCGGTGGCGATCAGGACCGCCGAATCGGCGCGGCCGGTGTTGTAATCGACCGTGACGACCTCGATCGATTCGGAGATCTTAGTCTCGAAACGCAGGCGCTTCTGAACGTCAGGCTCGCCGCCGCCATCGAGCTCGAAAGCAAGCTCGTTGCGCAGATAATGGCCAGTCAGCCCCTGAATCTGAGGGATTTCGACGCTCTTCAGCGCGGATCTGACGCTGCCACCGACAGTGCTCGTGGTATTCTCGGAATAGAGCGGCTGCAGGCAGCCCCCGGCGAAGGCGGTCGCCAGCAATGTGGCGGCCAGCATCATGCGGCGGGTCGGAACCGGCTGCGACAGGGGCCGGTTCTGGACTTCAGGCGACGACATTCACGATTCTCCCGGGCACGACGATGATCTTCCGGATCTCCCGGCCGTCAAGCGCCTTGATGACGGCCTCGGAGGCACGCGCGAGCGCCTCCACGGCCACGGTATTCGCATCGGCGGGGACGGTCACCTCCGCGCGCTTCTTGCCATTGATCTGCACCGGCAGCACGATGCTGTCGTTCTTCAGCAGGGTCTCGTCGGCGACAGGCCATGCAGCCTCGCCGATAAGCCCTGGCTGCCCCAGCGCCTGCCAGCACTCCTCGGCGAGATGCGGCATCATCGGCGCGACAAGCTGCGTGGCGATGATGGCGGATTCATGCAGTGCGAAAGCGATATCAGGTGCGATCTCGGCGTTTTCGGCAGCGGCGTCGAGCGCTTTGCCGATGGCGTTGGTCAGCGAATAGATATGGGCGATGCAGCGGTTGAAGCCGAGGCGCTCGATATCGAGGCCGACCGCATGCAAGGCGCGATGGCTGGCGCGGCGCAGCGTCAGGGCCTGCTCGCTCAGGGAGCTGGGCAGGGTGGCGCTGTTGCCGGTGCGCTCGGCGATCTCGCCGACGAGCCTCCAGAGGCGCTGGACGAAGCGGGCGGCGCCCTGGACGCCCTCATCGGTCCAGATCACGTCCCGGTCCGGCGGCGAATCGGAGAGCATGAACCAGCGCGCGGTGTCGGCGCCGTAGGAGGCGATGATGTCGTCGGGATCGACGACATTCTTCTTGGACTTCGACATCTTCTCGATGGCGCCGATCTCGATCGGCGCGCCGGTATCGACATGGAAGCCGCGGCGCTCGGCGCCGTTCACCTCGATGCGGACATCGCCCGGCTCGACCCAGCTGCCGTCCTTGGCCCGATAGGTCTCGTGGACGACCATGCCTTGCGTGAACATGCCGTCGAAAGGCTCGTCCAGCCCGGCATGGCCTGTCGCTTTCATGGCGCGGGTGAAGAAGCGCGAATAGAGCAGGTGCAGGATCGCGTGCTCGACGCCGCCGATATACTGGTCGACCGGCAGGAAGCGGTCGACGACCGGCCGGTCGGTTGGGCTGTCGATGCGCCAGGGATCGGTGAAGCGGGCGAAATACCAGGACGAATCGACGAAGGTGTCCATCGTGTCGGTTTCGCGCCGGGCCGGCTTGCCGCATTGCGGGCAGGCGACATGCTTCCATGTCGGGTGATGGTCGAGTGGGTTGCCGGGCCGGTCGAAGGAGACGTCGTCGGGCAGTTTGACCGGCAGGTCGGCGTCGGGCACCGGCAGCGTGCCGCAATCGGGGCAATGGATCACCGGAATCGGGCAACCCCAGTAGCGCTGGCGCGAAACGCCCCAGTCGCGCAGGCGGAAATTGACCTTGCGCGTGGCGACGGGGCTGTTGCCGCGCGTCTCGGCTTCCAGCCGGCGGGCGACTTCTTCTTTCGCCTCCGGAATGGTCATGCCGTCGAGGAAGCGCGAATTGATCATGCGGCCATCATCGCCATAGGCGGTGTCGGTGATGATGAAGCTTGCCGGATCCTGGCCCTCGGGCGCTACGACGGGCGTGACGCCGAGCCCGTATTTATTGACGAAGTCGAGGTCGCGCTGGTCATGGGCCGGGCAACCGAAGATCGCGCCCGTGCCGTATTCCATCAGGATGAAATTGGCGACATAGACCGGCAAGGTCCATGATTTATCAAAGGGATGGACGGCGCGGATGCCGGTGTCGAAGCCGAGCTTCTCGGCCTTGTCGATGTTCTCCTGGGCCGTGCCGGTGCGCTTGCAGTCCTCAATGAAGGCCTGCAGGGCCGGGTTGTTCTCGGCCGCCGCCTTGGCCAGCGGGTGGTCGGGCGCGATCGCCATGAACTTGGCGCCGAACAGCGTGTCGGGCCGGGTCGTGTAGATCTCCAGCTCGTTGCGGCCATAAGGATTCGATTCGAGAGCGAAACGAATCAGCAGCCCTTCCGAGCGGCCGATCCAGTTCTTCTGCATCAACCGGACCTTGTCGGGCCAGCGCGTCAGGCCTTCCAGCGCGTCATGCAGCTCCTGGGCGTAGTCGGTGATCTTGAAGAACCACTGCGTCAGCTCGCGGATTTCCACGGGCGCACCGGAGCGCCAGCCGCGCCCGTCGATGACCTGCTCATTGGCGAGCACGGTCTCGTCGACCGGATCCCAGTTGACCCTCGCGGTCTTGCGATCGACCAGGCCGGCCTTGAGGAAGTCCAGGAACAGCTTCTGCTGGTGCTTGTAATAGCTCGGGTCGCAGGTCGCGAGCTCGCGGCTCCAGTCGAGCGACAGGCCCATGGACTGCAATTGCGTCCGCATCGTCGCGATATTGGCGTAGGTCCATTCGCGGGGATGCACCTTGTTGGCCTTGGCGGCGTTCTCGGCCGGCAGGCCGAAGGCGTCCCAGCCCATCGGGTGGAGCACGGCGAAGCCCTTGGCGCGCTTATAGCGCGCGACGACGTCACCCATCGCGTAATTGCGGACATGGCCCATATGAATGCGGCCCGAGGGGTAGGGAAACATCTCGAGCACATAGTAGCTCGGGCGCGGATCGTCGTTGCGGGTCTCGAAGAGCTTGCGCTCCTCCCAGACACGGCGCCATTTCGGCTCTGATTCCTTGGGATTGTAGCGTTCGACGGCCATGATAACGGGCAATTCTTGCGTGATCGGATGAGCCCGGACTAGGACACCATTGCAGCCACGCGGTCAACGCCGCACAGGGCATGAAGGGACTACCGATGAGCGATACGGTTACGCGTTTGGCCGCCACACGGGCCGCGATTGCGCGCGCGGCGCGCGATTTCGAGCGCGAGCCCGATTCGGTTGCGCTGATCGCGGTCTCGAAGACCATGCCGGCAGAGGCGATCCTGCCGGCGCTGGAAGCCGGGCAGCGCATCTTCGGCGAAAACTATGTCCAGGAGGCCAAGGCCAAATGGCCGGAGCTGAAGCAGCTTTTTCCCGATGCCCAGCTCCACATGATCGGGCCGCTGCAATCCAACAAGGCCCGCGAGGCGGTCGAATTGTTCGACGCGATCCATTCGCTCGATCGCGAGAGCCTGGCCAAGGAGCTGGCGCGCGAGATCGCCCGCACCGGCAAGACCCCGACCCTGTTCGTCCAGGTCAACACCGGCGACGAGCCGCAAAAAGGCGGCGTCAGCCCGGCCGGGATCGATGCCTTCCTGGAAAACTGCCGCGTGCGTCACGGCCTCGTGATCACGGGGTTGATGTGCATTCCGCCGGCCGATGAGCCGCCTTCGCCACATTTCGCCCTGCTCGCCAAGATCGCGGCGCGCCACGGCCTGCACGGTCTCTCGATGGGCATGAGTGCCGATTACGAGGCCGCCATCCAGATGGGCGCGACCTATGTGCGCGTAGGCAGCGCGATTTTCGGGGCGCGAGCGTGAAGACAGGCTGAGGGCGTGGGGCGGTTGCGCCACGCTCGGGCGAGGCGAAGCGCAGACCCGAGCAGGACGCCCAGGCCCGGCTTATTGCACCACCATCACGCAATGCCGCGCCAGGCGCGGCAGCACCTTGGCGAAGACATGGCCCTCGACCGCGACGCAGCCGGCCGTCGGCGTGAAGCCGGCCCGCGCGAGATGCCAGAAGATCGCGCTGCCGCGGCCGCGAATCACCGGCGCGTCGTTCCAGCCGAGCTCGACGATGACGTCGTAGAGATGGTCCTCGCGCTGCAGCCGCTCCTCGGCGACGCCGGGCGGGCGGGCGATCAGCCGGTTGTAGCGGCGGTCGCTGGCATCGTCGCACCAGGCGTCGCGGGCGGTGATGGTGCGCAGCGGAAGCAGGGTTTTCGGCCTCGGCAGCCGCGCCTTGCGGTAGAGCACGCTGCGCAACGGCAGGGCGGCGCGCGGGGTGCCGCCATCGCCCTCGCGCTTGAGTACGACGATACCGGAGCGGCCAAGCGCACAGGGGAATACCGCCCCACCTGCGACCAGGAAGCCCTTGCTGGGGTCCCGGACCGAGGCGAAGACCCGCAGCCGGGTGAGGCCGCGTGGCCTGTCAACCGACCAGGATGTGATCGGGCTCTCACGTTTTCTCACTGAAATTCCATCCTGCGTGACTTGCAGACACGAATCAGCGGGCTCATGGTGCCCGCTGCGCAACCGTTACAATGATTGTTCATGTCCGCCGTCCATCATATCCTTCTCGTCGATGATGACGAGACATTGCGCGACGCGCTGGCCGAACAGCTGGCGCTTTATGACGAGTTCAAGATCTCGACTGCCGGCACCGCGACCTCGGCGGTCAAGGCCGTGCAGGCCGAGCGGATCGATCTTGCCGTGATGGATGTCGGCCTGCCCGACATGGACGGGCGCGAAGCCGTCAAGATGATGCGCAAGAACGGCTTTAAGAGCCCGGTGATCATGCTGACCGGCCAGGGCTCCGATTCGGACACGGTGCTGGGACTGGAAGCCGGCGCCAATGATTATGTCGTCAAGCCGTTCAAATTCGCCGTGCTGCTGGCCCGTATCCGGGCGCATTTGCGCCAGTACGAGGCGAGCGAGGACGCGGTCTTTCAGGTCGGGCCTTATACCTTCCATCCCGGCTCGAAGCTGCTCGTCAGCGAGAAGGGCTCCAAGACCAAGCTGACCGAGAAGGAAACCGCGATCCTGCGTTTTCTCTATCGCGCCGGCCGCAAGCCGATCGCCCGCGAGATCCTGCTGCAGGAGGTCTGGGGCTATAACAGTCAGGTCACGACCCATACGCTCGAGACGCATATCTACCGGTTGCGCCAGAAGATCGAACCGGATCCGGGCAATGCGCGTTTGCTCGTGACGGATGCGGGCGGTTACCGCCTCAACCCTTAAGTCGATATGGCTCTCGACAACGACATTGCCCTGCTGGCCCAGCAGCCGCTGCTGAGTCTGATGGAGCGCGATGCGCTGAGGCTGGTGGCGTTCGCGGCGGAAAGCCGCATCCTGCGCGCCGGTGATGTCCTGTTCCGTGGGGGTGATTTGTCGGACGGCGCCGTGCTGATCATCTCGGGCGCGGTTGCCCTGCTGCACCAGGATGACGGCCAGCCCGCCGACGAGATCGTCGGCGCCGGCGCCTTGCTCGGAGAGATCGCCCTGTTCACCTCGGCGCACCGGCCGGTGACGGCGATCGCGCGCGAGCCGACGCAGGTGATGAAGCTGTCGCGCAGCGTGATGCGCCGTGTCCTCGCCGAGTTTCCGAAGTCGGCCGAGGCGATCGCTGAAGCGATCGGCGATCGTTTACGTGAGTTCGTCGGCGAATTGGGCCAGGTCCAGGCCGCGCTGGACGCGATCGATCGCGGCTGAGCGGGACTTCCGCCTTATAACACGCGACTGTCACTCCGGGCGCCCGCGGGGCGATCCGGATCCCTCCTGGAGCACCAGGGCCTTACGACGGATCCCGGAGCTACCGTCCTTGGTCTGGCCAAAGGCCGGATCCGAGGGCCGTTTATTCAGGATGACGCGGTGTTTCCGAGCAAGCGCAGCAAATGCTGGCGCTTCAAAGCTCCAGCGTTACCGTCACCGGCACATGGTCCGAGGGGCGCTCCCAGCCGCGCGCCTCGCGCAGGAAGGTGAGGTCGCGCAGAGCCGGCTTCAGCGCATCCGAGAGCCAGATATGGTCGAGGCGGCGGCCGCGATTGGAGGCTTCCCAGTCGGCGGCGCGGTAGCTCCACCAGCTATAAAGCTTTTCGGGTTCGGGCCTGAGCGTGCGCGCAGCGTCGGTCCAGCCGAGCTCGCTGCGCAGTTTCTCCAGCGTCGTGGTCTCGATCGGCGTATGGCTGACCACATCGAGCAATTGCTTGTGGCTCCAGACATCGTGCTCATAAGGCGCAATGTTGAGGTCGCCGAGCAGGATGGCGGGCCGGTCGGTCGGCTTCTTGGCGATGCCCCAGGCGCCGATCTCGTCGAGGAAGGCGAGCTTATGGGCGAATTTGTCGTTCCTGGCCGGGTCGGGAATGTCACCGCCCGCTGGAATGTAGAAATTATGGATCGCGACGCCGGCAGCGGCACCCGCGGCCTTGTCGAGCACGACGGTCATGTGGCGAGCGTCGTTCTTGCCGCACATCGCCATGGCGTCCTTCTCGCTGAAGGGTAGCTTTGAGACGATGGCGACGCCGTTATAGCCCTTCTGGCCGATGAAGGCCTGATGGACATAGCCGATCTTCTCGAAGGCCTTGGCCGGGAACTGCTCGTCGGGTGTCTTGGTCTCCTGCAGGCACAGCACATCGGGCGCATGCGTGGTCAGGAAGTCGCAGACCATGCCGATGCGCAGGCGGACCGAATTGATATTCCAGCTGGTGACGGTGAGTTGCACGCGAATGTTCCGGGCGGAGGGCTGCCGGAAACTGGTTTGTAGCGCGCAGAAAAGCAAGCTCCGCGAAGGCAATCCGCCGTCATTCCGGACAAGCCAATCAGCGGCGTCGAGCCGGAATCCATCGGAGCCATGGTGTGCCCTATGATGGATTCCGGGCCTGCGCGGAGTATATCCTTGGGCCGATCGAAGATCGGACCCGAGGGCTGCGCCCGGAATGATGGAGCTTGGTTGAAATCAAGCTATGTGGCGTTGGGCCTCAGAGCATGCGCTCGTAGTTGATCGTGAAATTCTTCGGATCGGGGCGGCGCTGGGTGTCGAGATTGTAGACCGAAACCGTGGTCTCATAGCCTTGCGGATCGATCACCACCCAGCCGCGTAACTCATTGGCGGTGATGTCGTAATTCAGCGTGATCTTGGAGGTGCCGCCCAGCGTCGAGCGGTCCTCGATCCTGACTGACAGAATGTCACCCTTGGTGCCGGCGCCCATCACGACCGAATCGCGCGCCAGATCCATACGCTCCTTGACCAGGAATTTCAGCGGAGTCTGGCCGATCGAATAGATATCCTGCGTCGCCAGTTTCTTGTCGCGGATCGCGACGGAGGTGCCGTCGGCGATGACCTCCGTCGTCACCGGAGCGCGATACTCGAAGCGCATCTTGCCCGGGCGCTGAATGTAGAGCTTGCCCTCAAGACGGCGTCCATCGGGAGAAAACTGGATGAAATCGGCCTGCAGAGTGGCGAAGCCGTTGAAATAGGCGTTCAACCGCTCGACGGCCTCGTCCTGCGTCTGCGGGGCGGAGGACTTGCCCGATGCTTTCGCCGGCGTGGCTGCAATGCGCTGGGGCGCCTCGGCGGAAGCGGTTTGCACAGGCGTCGCCGCCGTCGCCATGCGCGGCAATCCGAGGCCCTCGGGCCGCACGGGGGGCAGGCGCGTGCCGCTGCGCGGCGGCTTGGCGGTGGTGATCGCCTGCTTGGAGGGCTGCAGATTCAGCGGCTGGGCGCTGGCCCCGCCGAGCGCGGCTGCGAAGCCGAGCACGGCAAGCGCGCTGATCGAGGCCCGCATACGGAGGCGGCGTGTCATGAGCATGCAAGCTCCACTCAAAATCGGCCCGGAGGCCGGGATCACCGTGCCTTTGCCGGCACGCTGCAACAAACGGGTCATGGAAGCGAACCCACCGCTCCGGTCAAATCTTGCCCGGTCAAACCTTGGCGCGGGATTCATTCGAAAAACCGGTTCCCACTCTTTACCAGCCCGCTCCAGTCAACGCATCGCGATGGCTGAAGGTTGCAGTACCGTCATGGCAATTTGAGGACGGGATGGCGGTGTTTCAATCCTCGTCCTCGCGGGCCCGGCCGGTTTCGACCAGGATCTCGCGCTTGCCGGCGTGGTTGGCGGGGCCGACGATGCCTTCGTTCTCCATCCGCTCCATGATCGAGGCGGCGCGGTTGTAGCCGATCTGGAGGCGGCGCTGGATATAGGAGGTCGAGGCCTTCTTGTCGCGCAGCACCACCGCCACCGCCTGGTCGTAAGGGTCGTCGCTCTCGGCCTGCCCCATCGCGCTCTTGTCGAAGACGGCGCCATCCTCGCCCTCAGCTGCGCCCTCCTCCTCCTCGGAGGTGACGGCTTCGAGATATTGCGGCCGCCCTTGCGTCTTCAGGTGGGCGACGACCTTCTCGACCTCGGCGTCGGAAACGAAGGGGCCGTGGACGCGGGTGATGCGCCCGCCGCCGGCCATGTAGAGCATGTCGCCCTGGCCGAGCAGCTGCTCGGCGCCCTGCTCGCCCAGGATGGTGCGCGAGTCGATCTTGGAGGTGACCTGGAAGGAGATCCGGGTCGGGAAGTTCGCCTTGATCGTGCCGGTGATGACGTCGACGGAGGGGCGCTGCGTCGCCAGCACGACATGGATGCCGGCCGCACGCGCCATCTGGGCCAGCCTCTGGATCGTGCCCTCGATCTCCTTGCCGGCGACCATCATCAGATCGGCCATCTCGTCGACGATGACGACGATATAGGGCAGAGGCTCGAGGTCCATGACCTCCTCCTCATAGATCGCCTCGCCGGAATGCTTGTCGAAGCCGGTCTGCACGGTGCGGGTGATGACCTCGCCGGCCGCCTTCGCCTCACCGACGCGGGCGTTGAAGCCGTCGATGTTGCGCACCGAGACCTTCGACATCTTCTTGTAGCGCTCCTCCATCTCGCGCACCGCCCATTTCAGCGCCACGACCGCCTTCTTCGGGTCGGTGACCACAGGCGTGAGCAGATGGGGAATGCCGTCATAGACGGAGAGTTCGAGCATCTTGGGATCGACCATGATCAGGCGGCACTCCTCCGGCTTGAGCCGGTAGAGCAGCGACAGGATCATGGTGTTGATCGCCACCGATTTGCCCGAGCCGGTGGTGCCGGCGACGAGCAGATGCGGCATGCGGGCGAGATCGACGATCACCGGCTCGCCGCCGATGGTCTTGCCCAGCCCCAAAGCGAGCTTGTGCTTGGAGCTCTCGAAATCCTGGCTGGCCAGCAATTCGCGCAGGAAGACGGTCTCGCGCTTGGCGTTGGGCAGTTCGATGCCGATGGCGTTCTTACCCGGAATCACGGCGACGCGGGCCGCGATCGCGCTCATCGAGCGGGCGATGTCGTCGGCCAGCGAGATCACCCGCGACGACTTCGTGCCCGGCGCTGGCTCAAGCTCATAGAGCGTCACCACCGGGCCGGGGCGAACCTGGGTGATCTCGCCGCGTACGCCGAAATCCTCGAGCACACCTTCGAGCAAGGTAGCATTCTGCTCGAGAGCGTCGGTCGAGATCGCGTTGGCGGGCAGCTTCTTGGGCTCCGACAGATAGGTCAGCGGCGGCAGTTCGAACTGGTCGCGGTCGAGCAGCGATGGCTGAGCCTCGCGCTGCATGCGCTTTCCCGGCTTGGGCGCGATTGCGGGGGCAGTGACGCGCGGCGCGTTGAGATCGCGCAGATCCTGCGGCTCGTCGTCGTCCTCGGGCAGGTCGACCGCGGCGGGCCGGGGCGGGCGCGAAACGGGCAAAGGCTCGGGCGCGAAAGGCTGGTTCGCGCCGCGCGGTGCGGGCTCGCCGAATTGCGGCTCGCGGCGGACGCGGCCGGGCACGGGGGCCGAGGCGGCCGGGCCTGCATTGACCAGCGGCTCGGGCGGCTGCGGCAGCCGGCGCAGGATCATGCCCCTGAGCGACATCGCGCCATGGGCGAGCCAGCCGATCAGGATGACGGCGATGCCGGGTTCGTCGTCGCGACGATCCTCGCTCTCGCTCCAGGATTCGTCCTCATCCTCGTTCTCGGCGATCGGATCCTCGTCGGTGACGAAGCCGAAGCCGGCCGCGGCCGTGATCGCAAGGATCGAGATGCCGGCATAGAGGAAACCGACGAGGCCGCTCAGCGCATTGCCGGCGATGCCAACGAGGTTGCGGGTGCCGAACAACAGGCCGTCGCCGATGACGCCGCCCATGCCGGTCGGCAGCGGCCAGCGCGGCGTGGCGGGTAGCGCGCTGGCGACCGCGCCGGTGGCGACGATGCCGACGACCCAGAGGCCGAGCTTGAGCGCGCCGCGATCGAACAGATGGAAACGCACCAGCCGCAGCGCCCAGATCACCGGCGGGAACAGCAGGGCGATGACGCCGAGCCCGATCAATTGCATCAGCAGATCGGCGACCATCGCACCGGGACGGCCGAGCCAGTTCCTGACGGCGCCGCTGGTGGCGTTGTTGATGCTGGGATCGTCGACCGACCAGGTCGCGAGCGCGATCGCGATCGCCGATGTCAGGGCCAGCAGGCCGAGCCCGGTGAGCTCCGCCGCGCGCCGCGACAGGAACTCCCGCACCGGATCGGGCAGGCGGTCCATCAGCGAAGAGGAACGTCGGATCGTGCGCATGCTGGTGTCGTGCTTCGGGCTTCCGGCCGCCAGAGTCGGGCCTGTCCGGTCACGTTAGGAAGGTGAGGTTAAGACCCGCTTAACCTTGCACGGACGGAGGTCCAGGGCTGGGGAAATGCGCTGTCGGCAACGAAAAACCCCGGCGGTTTCCCGCCGGGGTTGTTTCACGTGAGACGCTGAGGCGAGAGCGGCTCAGTCGTGGTAGGCGCGCTCGCCATGCTCGGCGATGTCGAGACCTTCGCGCTCCTGATCGGGGGCGACGCGCAGGCCGACGATGACGTCGACGATCTTGTAGAGGATCAGCGAGCCGATACCGCTGAACGCCAGCGTGAACAGCACGGCCTTGGCCTGCGCCAGGAAGGCATCGCCCAGCACATAGGCGCCGACGGCAAGTTCACCGGGCTTCGAGGAATAGTCCGGGATACCGACGCCGCCGAGATCGACATTCACCAGGATGCCGGTCGCCAGGGCGCCGATGATGCCGCCGATGCAGTGGATGCCGAAGACGTCGAGCGAGTCGTCATAGCCCAGCGCATTCTTGACGGTGGAGCAGAAGACGAAGCAGACAACGCCGGCGACAAGGCCCAGAATGATCGAACCCATCGGACCGGCAAAGCCGGCGGCGGGGGTGACCGCGACGAGGCCCGCGACTGCGCCCGAGACCATGCCGAGCATCGAGGGCTTGCCCTTGACGGCCCATTCCACGAAGAGCCAGCCGACTGCCGCCGCCGCCGTGGCGACGAAGGTGTTGATCATGGCGAGCGCGGCGGTGCCGTTGGCTTCCAGGTTGGAGCCGGCGTTGAAGCCGAACCAGCCGACCCAGAGCAGAGCGCCGCCGATCAGCGTCATGGTGAGCGAGTGGGGAGCCATCAGCTCCTTGCCGTAGCCGATGCGCTTGCCGAGCAGCAGACAGCCGACCAAGCCCGCGATGCCGGCATTGATGTGCACGACAGTGCCGCCGGCGAAGTCGAGCGCGCCCCATTTGAAGAGCATGCCGGCATCGGCGTTGACGGCATCGAGCGCGGCCTGGGCCGCAACCTTGCCGTCCGCCCCAGCGTCAGCCAGCGCCTTGGCGGCGGTGCCGACAACGTCGGGGCCGCCCCAGTACCAGACCATATGGGCCATCGGGAAATAGATGAAGGTGGCCCAGAGCACGCTGAAGAGCAGCAGCGCCGAGAACTTCATGCGCTCGGCGAAGGCGCCGACGATGAGGGCCGGCGTGATGCAGGCAAAGGTCATCTGGAAGCAGATATAGACATATTCCGGAATGACGACGCCGTTGGAGAAGGTCGCGGCCGTCGAGTTCGGATCGATGCCCTTCAGGAAGGCCTTGGAGAAGCCGCCGACATAGTCGTTCAGGCTGCCGCCATTGGTGAAGGCGAGCGAGTAGCCGTAGAAGACCCAGAGCAGGCAGACAATGCAGACGATGGCGAAGACCTGCGTCAGCACGGAGAGCATATTCTTGCTGCGGACGAGACCGCCATAGAACAGCGCGAGGCCGGGAATGGTCATGAGCAGGACGAGGATCGTCGAGCTCATCATGAAGGCGACGTCGCCCTTGTTGGGAACGGGCGCGGGAGGGGTGGCTGGAGCCTGCGCAAGCGCGGTGCCGGCGGCCGCCGCGAGCGCCAGCCCGACAAGTCCGGCCCGGCTGAGGGTCTTGAAATTCATCGTTGGAAACTCCTGAAGGATCGCTGGCTCAGAGGGCGTCGCCGTCGGTTTCGCCGGTGCGGATGCGCACGGCTTTCTCGATCGACGAAACGAAGATCTTGCCGTCACCGATCTGGCCGGTGCGGGCGGCGGCGGTGATCGCGTCGATCACCTTGCTGACGAGCTCGTCGGACACGGCGACCTCGATCTTGATCTTCGGCAGGAAGCTCACCGCGTATTCGGCACCACGGTAGATTTCCGTGTGGCCCTTCTGGCGGCCATAGCCCTTCACCTCGGTCACGGTCAGGCCGTGCACGCCGATGGCGGTGAGCCCGTCGCGCACCTCCTCCAGCTTGAACGGCTTGATGATAGCCATCACGATCTTCATTGCAGGGTTTCCCCGTTTACGCCGCCCGGAAGTCAGCCCCGGCGATCTTGTTGCGCCTCGCGCACCTTCGAGAGTTTCGGCGCACGTCGGGGATCGGCAATTCAAGGCGCGTGCCAACTGCCCTGTGGTCACACCGGGGGTTGAATTCGCGAATCAGCGAATACGCCGGTGATGAGGCTGCCAGCGCTGATCAAGAAATATGCAAATGATGATTTATTAGGCTGATGCTTAGAAAGCGCTCAGGCCATGTCCGGCCTCGGCCGGATCAGCCCTTCCTGCGCGACCGAGGCGACGAGCTTACCGTCCCGGTTGAAGATGAGGCCGCGTGAAAAGCCGCGCGCACCGGAGGTCGAAGGGCTGTCCTGGGCGTAGAGCAGCCATTCGTCGGCGCGGAAGGGCCGGTGGAACCAGAGCGCATGGTCGAGGCTGGCGCCCTGGATCTGCTTGTCGAAAACGTTCTTGCCGTGCGCGATCAGGCTCGAATCGAGCAGCATCAGGTCCGAGGCATAGGCGAGCACGCTCTGGTGGATCGACGGTTCGTCGGGCAAGGGCTGCATCGCCTTGATCCAGACGTTGAATTTCGGCTCCATCTTGCCGCCGCTGGCATAGCGGGCGAGTTCGACCGGCCTGATCTCGATCGGCCTTTCGCGCTGGTAATAGGCGCGCACGGCGTCGGGCATATGCGGCAGCACGCTGCGCTTCATGGTCTCGCGGTCGGGCAGTTCCTCCGGCATCGGCACGTCGGGCATCGGCATCTGGTGCTCGAAACCCTCTTCCGCGACGTGGAAGGAGGCCGACATGGCGAAGATCGCCTCGCCCTTCTGGATCGCCAGCACGCGTCGTGTGGTGAAGGAGCGGCCGTCGCGCAGCCGGTCGACCTCGTAGATGATCGGGATCTCGGGATCGCCCGGCAGCAGGAAATAGGCGTGCAGCGAGTGCGGCTGGCGATCCTCCACCGTCTTGCAGGCGGCGTAGAGCGCCTGGCCGATCACCTGCCCACCGAAGACGCGCGCCCAGCCGACCTTGGGGCTGCGACCCCGGAACAGATTGCGTTCGAGCGGCTCGAGGTCGAGGATCGACAGCAGGGAGTCGCTGATCTGTGACATGGTCTGAAGGCTCTTCGGGCGGGCGCGATCGCAGTCTATGCTGCATCAGCACCGACGCATCGCGCGTCGTCAAGCCGGCGCGCCTTCTGCAGGGCCGTCGGGCGAGGAGTGGATTCCAATGGCGTCTGGACTGGGCCTGGCCCGCAACCGGATCGTGATCGCGGGCGGCGGGATCGCCGGATTGTCGCTGGCGCTGGCGCTGAAGCAGGCGCTCGGCGCAGGCTTCGAGATCGTGCTGGCCGATCCGTCATTGCGCCTGGCCCCGCGCGCCGACAGCCGCGCCTATGCGGTCGCCGCAGCGGCGCAGAACATGCTGGCGGCGCTCGGAATCTGGCAGAAGGTCGCGGCGACCGCCCAGCCGATGACCGAGATGGTCGTCACCGACAGCCGCAACCCCGATGTGGTGCGCCCGGTCTTCTTGACTTTCGATGGCGAGGTCGAACCCGGCCAGCCCTTCGCTCATATGGTCGAGAATGCGGCGCTGCTGAGCGCGCTTCTCGACGCCTGCCGCGCAGTGGGCGTGGTGCTGCGCCCCGAGGGCGTGCGCCGCTTCGAGAGCAGGGATGACGAGGTCGAACTCCGATTTGCGGGCGGCGAGCGGCTCCAGGCGGCTTTGCTCGTCGCGGCCGACGGAGCGCGCTCGAAGCTGCGCGAGCAGGCTGGCATCGGCTGGGTCGGCTGGTCCTATCGGCAAACCGGGCTGGTGGCGACGCTGGGTCACGAGCGCCCGCATCACGGCCGCGCCGTCGAGCATTTCCTGCCGTCGGGCCCCTTCGCCATCCTTCCGCTCACCGATGGAGGCAGGCTCGGCCATCGCTCCTCAATCGTCTGGACCGAAGGCGCGGAGAATGTGCCGGCGCTGCTCTCGCTCGACGCGGACGATCTCTTGGCCGAGATCGAGCGGCGTTTTGGGCTGGAACTCGGCGAGATTGCGCTGGAGAGCACTATCAGCGCGCATCCGCTCGGCTTCGGCGTGGCGCGACGCTTCGTCGGGGAGCGGCTGGCCCTGCTCGGTGACGCCGCCCATGTCATCCACCCGATTGCCGGACAAGGGCTCAATCTCGGGCTGAAGGACGTCGCGGCCCTGGCCGAAGCGATCGTCGACGCGGCCCGGCTCGGGCTCGATCCCGGAGCCGCCGAGGTGCTCGAAGGCTATGAGCGTGCGCGCCGCTTCGACACGGTGGCGATGGGAGCGGTCACGGATGGGCTGAACCGATTGTTCTCGAACGACGTCACGCCGGTGAGGCTCGCGCGCGATCTGGGCCTGGGCCTGGTCGATCGATTGCCGGGGCTGAAGCGCTTCTTCATTCGCGAGGCGGCAGGGCTCGCCGGCGCGACACCGCGGCTGTTGCGGGGCGAGGCGCTGTAAAGGGCGCATGGCGTCATTCGCGACCCGCGGCTTCGAGCCGGGCCCGACGCGGTGCCTCGTCTCACATCATCCTGTTCCAGAGAGACCACTCGATGAATCAAGCTGCCGTTACGCCTGTTCTGGACGACACCCTGTGCCACCGCCTGAAGGGGCTTGCCCTGCCGCCGGTTCGCCTGGCCTCGACGCAAGGCGGCGGCGTCGATCTTTCGGCTTTGCCGTCCCCGCGCACGGTTATCTACTGCTATCCCCGCACCAGCGAGCCGGGGCAGCCCTCCCTGGCTGGATGGGATGTGATCCCCGGCGCGAAGGGCTGCACGCCTCAGGCCTGCACCTTCCGCGATCATCATGCGGAACTCGCTGCGCTCGGGGCGGCGGTGTTCGGGCTGAGCACGCAGCCGACGGCCTATCAGCAGGACATGGCCGCGCGGCTGCATTTGCCTTTCGCCGTGCTGAGCGATGCGCAATTCGCGCTGACCGAGGCGTTGGGCCTGCCGACCTTCGAAGCCGCGGGCATGCGGCTGATCCAGCGCCTGACGCTGGTCTTGCGGGACGGAGCGATCGAAACCGTGTTCTACCCCGTCAGCCAGCCCGAGCAGAGCGCGGCGCAGGTGATCGAGTGGCTGGAGGCCAACCCCCTGTAAGGGATCTTGCGCCTGCCGCCGCTCCGGGATTGCCAGCTTCCAGAGCAATTTCCGATCTGATTGGATCGTTCAATTGCTCCAAATCCTCGTTCTAACGCGTTCTCTCCGCGCAAACGCTTCGCGTTTGTCGCGGGGGAACCGGTATCCGCTTCGCTCGAAAACGCTCTACCCCTCCAATTGCCTCGCCTCTTCCGGCAGCATGATCGGGATGCCGTCGCGGATCGGGTAGGCGAGCTTGGCGGCGCGGCTGATCAGCTCCTGCCTGGCCGCGTCATATTCGAGCGTCGTCTTGGTCACCGGGCAAACCAGGATTTCAAGCAGCTTCGGGTCGATGCGGGTCGCGGTCGGTTCCGGTCCGGTCTCGGTCATGCGGGGTCTCGTTCAACTGTGCTTGTTGGGCAGATCGGCAAGCATGCCGGCCGCGACCATCAGCTTTGGCAGGGAGAGGCCCGACATGGCAATGGCCGAGACCGTGTTGCGGGTGCGTTCGGCGTCCGCGCCGCGCGTGTCGAGCCAGGCGTCGAGGGTGCCGGCGCCGTTGGCCGCGCCTGCGATCTCCTGGGTCAGGCCGGCATGGGCATCGACCAGGGTCTCGACGGCGCGCTCGCGGGCGAGGCGTTCGTAATCGTCGGTGGCGGGCACGGCGGTGGCGGCGCTCTCCAGATTCGACAGGCCGAAGACCGAATCGACTCCGAAATGAATCCGCGCCACCTCGGTGATGTCGCGTCCGGTGCGCTCCGCGATATCGACGATGTCGGTCGCCTGGGCGAGCGCCGGCAGGCTGGCGATCCGGGCCGCGAGTACCTCGGGCACGCCTTCCGACGTCAGCACCGCGATCCGGGCGATTCGAGCCTGGGCGGCGGCCTCTGGCAGCAGGGTCTCGAGCTCGGCCGCGAGCGCGCTCACGCCCTTGGCATAGCGCGCCACCGTCTGCTCGATCGCGCCTGGCTTGGCCACGCCCCGGCGCAGGAACCAGCTCATCCGGTCGCTCACCAGCTCCTGAGCGGCGGCGTAGAGCCCGAGCTGGGTCTTGCCCGGTACTTTCGCGTCGAGCGCGTCGATCGAAGCGTTGAGTGCGATCAGATCGAAGGAATCACGCGCGATCGCATAGGCGGCGGCGATGGCGGGAGCCTCGGCGCGGGTCTGATCGGCGAGCGTCGTCACGATCGCCGGGCCGCCGCGATTGACGATGGCGTTGGCGAGCTGCGTCGCGACGATCTCGCGGCGCAGCTTGTGGCCGGCGATCTCGGGCGCGTAGCCGTCGCGCAGCGCTTTCGGGAAATAACGGACCAGTTCGCTGTTCAGATAGAGGTCGTCGGGCACCGGAGAGGCCAGAAGCGCGTCGTGCAGAGCAAGCTTGGCATAAGCGAGCAGCACCGAAAGCTCCGGCCGCGTCAGGCCTTCGCCGCGTTTCTCGCGCTCGGCGATGGTTGCGTCGCTCGGCAGATATTCGACGCTGCGGTCGAGACGCCCTTCGGCCTCCAGCGCCTGCATCAGACGTCGCAGGCCCGGTGTCGCCGCCTGCCCCTGCGCTTCGGTGAGGGAGAGCGCCAATGTCTGCAGATAGTTGTTGCGCAGCACCAGCAGGCCGACCTCGTCGGTCATCTCGGCCAGGAGCGCGTTGCGGTCATCCTCGGCGAGGCGGCCATCCTTGACCGGTCCGGCGAGCGCGATCTTGATGTTGACCTCGACGTCGGAGGTGTTGACGCCGGCCGAGTTGTCGATCGCGTCGGTGTTGAGCTTGACGCCCTTGCGCGCTGCCTCGATGCGCCCGCGCTGGGTCGCGCCGAGATTGGCGCCCTCGCCGATGGCCCTCGCCCTGACATCGCCGCCGGCGATGCGGATCGCGTCATTGGCGCGGTCGCCGACCTGCGCATCGCTTTCGTCGGTGGCGCGGATATAGGTGCCGATGCCACCGAACCAGAGCAGGTCGACCCGCGCCTTCAGGATCGCGGTCATCAATTCGGGCGGCGTGACCTCGGCCTTGGGCAGATCGAGCAGCGCCTGCATCGCCGGCGAGAGCGGAATGCTCTTGGCCTGCCGCGAGAACACGCCTCCGCCGGGAGAGATCAGCGATTTGTCGTAGTCAGACCAGGAGGAGCGCGGCAGATCGAACAGGCGCTGACGCTCGGCCAGGGTCCTTGCCGGGTCCGGATCGGGATCGAGGAAGATGTCGCGGTGGTCGAAAGCGGCGACCAGTTTGATTGCGGGTGAGAGCAGCATGCCGTTGCCGAAGACGTCGCCCGACATGTCGCCGACGCCCGCCACGGTGAAGGGCGTGGTCTGGATGTCGATGTCGATCTCGCGGAAATGGCGTTTCACCGCTTCCCAGGCGCCGCGCGCCGTGATGCCCATCTTCTTGTGGTCGTAGCCCTGGCTGCCGCCCGAGGCGAAGGCGTCGCCGAGCCAGTGGTGCTTCTCCAGCGAAAGCGCATTGGCGGTGTCGGAGAAGGTCGCCGTGCCCTTGTCGGCAGCGACGACGAGATAGGGGTCGTCGCCGTCATGGCGCACGGTGTCGGCGGGCGGGATCACGGTCTCGCCGTCGAGATTATCCGTCAGCTCGAGCAGGGTGCGTACGAAGATGCGGTAGCTCTCGGTGCCTTCCGCCAGCCAGGCCTGCCTGTCCGAGGGAGCGGGAAGCTGCTTGGGCACGAAGCCGCCCTTGGCGCCGACAGGCACGATGACGGCGTTCTTGACCTGCTGCGCCTTGACCAGGCCGAGCACCTCGGTACGGAAATCCTGCGGCCGGTCGGACCAGCGCAGGCCGCCGCGCGCGACCTTGCCGAAGCGCAGATGCACGCCTTCGACACGCGGCGAATAGACGAAGATCTCGTAGAGCGGGCGCGGCAGCGGTAGCGAATCGAGCTTGGCGCATTCGTATTTGATCGAGATCGTGCTGCGCGGGTGTCCGTCCGGGCCGATCTGGAAGAAATTCGTACGCAGGCCGGCATCGATCAGATTGACGAGGCGGCGCAGGATGCGGTCCTCGTCGAGGCTGGTGACGTCGTTCAGCGCGGTCTCGATGCGTTCGCGCTCGGCGGCGACACGGGCCTCGCGTTGTTTCGCATCGATGCGCGGGTCGAATTTGGCGAGGAAAAGCGCGACGAGGCCCGAGGCGATGCCGGCATGGCGGGTCAGCGCATCGGCGATGTAGTCCTGCGCATAGGGTGCGCCGACCTGGCGCAGATAGCGCCCGAGCGAACGCAGCAGCGCTGCCTCACGCCAGGCCAGCCCCGCAGCCAGGACGAGCTGGTCGAAGCGATCGGATTCGGCCAGGCCCCGGAACTGCGCCATCAGCGCCGCCTCGATGGTCGGGTCGAGCCGTTCGACGTCGATCGCGCCGTCATCGGCGCGCTCCAGCGTCATATCGTGCAGCCAGACAGCGGCGGTTTCCGAGCCTTCGCTCGCAGCCGGCTGCGGCAGGATGTTGTAGGTGCGCTCGTTGACGACGCGGAAGCCCATATTCTCCAACACCGGCACGCGGGCCGAGAGCGAGATCGCCGCGCCGCGCGAGAACACCTTGAGATTGGCGCGGGTCGTCGGGTCGCCCTCGCGGCGGTAGAGACTGACCGCGCGGCCCCGGTCCGGGGTCAGCTTCTGGAGGATGTCGATGTCGGCGAGCGCATCCTGCGCCTCGAAGCGCTCGCGATAGGCGGCGCCGAATGCTTCGGCATAACGCTCGACGAGTGCACGGGCGGCGGGCCCTGCCTTCTGCCGGTCGAGCACGTCCTTGAGGCCGTCGCCCCAGGTTCGCACGATCGCGCTGATGCCACGTTCGAGCGTGGCGCGATCGATCTTGGGGGTTCTGCCCTCGTCGCGGCCGATGATGTAATGCGTGCGGGCGAGCGGACCTTCAGGATAGGCCGGATAGGCCGCCGAGATGCGGCCTTCATAGATGCGGGCGAGGAATTCACCGACACGGCGGCGCACTGTGGTGTCGTAACGATCCTTGGGGATGAAGACGAGAATCGAGACGAAGCGATCGAACTCGTCGGCACGGGCCAGCGCCCGGATGCGCGGCCGTTCGGTCAGCTGCAGGATGTCGAGTGCGAAGCTTTCCAGTGTCACGGAGTCGATCTGGAACAGCTCGTCGCGCGGGAAGGCGTCAAGCACGTTCATCAGTGCCCGGCCGGAATAGCTCGCCGGATCGAAGCCGATATTGCGAGCGACGCGCGCGACCTTGAGGCGCAGATAGGGAATCGCGCGGGCGCTGCCGGTATAAGCATTGGAGGTGAGCAGGCCGACGATGCGCAATTCGCCGTCGAGCCGGCCGTCGGAGGTGAAGAGCTTGACCCCGACATAGTCGAGATGGACGCGCCGGTGCACCCGGCTCTTGACGTTGGCCTTGGTGATGATCAGCGCCTGGGGCTTGGCCAGGAAGGCGCGGATTTCGGGCGTGGTCACGACCATTTCGCGGTTCTTGCGCAAGACCCGGACAGAGGGGTCACGCAGAATCCCCAGGCCCGAGCCCTCGATCGGGTCTGCGGCGGCATCGCCGCCCGGGAAGCGATAGGCGCGGATGCCGAGCAGGGTGAAATTATCGCCGGTGATCCATTCGAGGAATTGCAGCGCCTCGCTGACCTCATCCTCCGGCAGGGGCGGCGGGTTGGAGCGATAGGCCTGGATCACTTCGGTGATTCGCCCGCGCATCGCGGCCCAATCGTCGACAGCCAGTCCGACGTCGGCATAGACACGGTCGAGCGCGCTGCGCAGGCGCTCGCGCGCCTCGGGCGTGTCGATCCGGTCGAGATGGATATGGATCAGGCTTTCGCGGCGAGTGCCCTCCGGCGCGCGGCCTGCCGCTTCGCCGGCAAGCTCGAGGAACCGGCCTTCCGCATCGCGAGCGACCGCCAGGATGGGGTGGGCGACGAGGAGCGGCTCGAAACCCTGGTCGGTGAGTTCCGCCAGGGTCGAATCGAGCAGGAAGGGCTTGTTGTCGTTGACGACCTCGAGGATCGTCAGCTGGCGCTCGCGGCCCTCGCTGTCGAAACTCTCGTCGTAGAAGCGCAGATTGATGGCCCCAGGCGCGCGGGCTGCTGTCAGATGGTCGTAGGCGGCGATGGCGGTGCGGGCGAGCATGGCCGGTGGCAGGGCGTCGAGATCCTCGGCGACGACGCGGCCGAAGAGCAGCCGCACGAACTCCGCGGGAAGAGCGCCACCGCTCTGGGAGGCGGCAGCCTCGATCGCCGCGATGGCTGCAGCCGTCGCATTCATTACCCGCTTAGCCATGCTTCTCCCCCTGTTCTTTTGCCGCAGCGATGACATAGGCTGCGCGGCCTTTCAACTTTCGCCGTGACTAAGGTCGCGACAAGGCCAAATCGGATCCTGACTCGACCGATCCTGTCGAAGTCCGGGCAAAACGACGTGACAGGAGGAACCATGGCGACCAAGCATGACAAACCGAAGGTAGGCGAGGCTCCGGCGCAGCAGGATTCGCCACCCGCGGTGATGGCGCTGCCGCTGCCGCCTGGCACGCTTTCGGCCGAGAATCAGGCCTATTTCGACAAATGCCTGGAGAAGCTCGGCTTCGTGCCCAATGTGCTTGTGTCCTATGCCCATGACGACGCCAAGCTGAGCGCTTTTGCGACGTTCTACAACGACCTGATGCTGGCGCCGTCGGGTCTGTCGAAGCTGGAGCGGGAGATGATCGCGGTTGCCGTCTCCAGCGTGAACCGCTGCTATTACTGCCTCACTGCGCATGGTGCGGCGGTGCGCCAGCTTTCGGGTGATCCGGTGCTCGGCGAACTGATGGTGATGAACTACCGAGCGGCCGAACTCTCGGTACGGCATCGCACCATGCTCGATTTCGCGGTCAAGCTGACGGAGACGCCGCATTTGATCGGCGAGGCCGATCGCGAAGGCCTGCGCAAGGCAGGCTTTGGCGAGCGCGACATCTGGGATGTCGGCGCGGTCGCGGCCTTCTTCAACATGTCGAATCGCATGGCGTCCGCGGTCGATATGCGGCCCAACGCCGAATATCACGGCCAGGCGCGCTAGAGCCGGATGATGTCTGATGGGATCACATAGTGAGCCCTTCAGACATCTGAATCCGTCTCTCATCTAAGAGTGAGAGCAGGATCAATGCGAAAAACCGGTGCCCACTTTTTCGCATCCTGCTCGAGAGCATCGGCCCGAAAAGTGGGAGCCGGTTTTCGGGACGAGCCGATGCAGTAAATCGTAGAAACAAACGGCAAAAGAAAACGGCCAGCGGATACCGCCGGCCGTGAGGTAGCCTCGAACCGATTGGCCCGGCCCATCCGAACTCCGGGGGGCTGGGGGGCTGACAAATCCGAAGATCAGCAGGCCGGGCCGTCGAGGCAACATGCTCAGTTGAACCGCCTAGTTTGGCCGTCGCTTGTCCCGTTTCGGGCGAAAATGCGGCAAAGCTGACGAAGCTGTGATGGCCTTCGATGCTTTGCCGTTGGGGAACCTTGCCAGCGCAGCATCGCAAGCGCATCATCGGCTGCCATACAGCGTGGCGACCTGGCGGTCGCCGATCGGGAGGCGCAATGAGCGAAAGCGAAACGCCGCAATCGCAGCAGGCCGGCGGGGTCATTGCCTTCCCCAGCCCGGCCAAAACCCCCACCGTCACCTTCGATCGACGCGAACTCGCGGAATTGCTGAACCTCTACGGCCGAATGGTCGCACTGGGTGAATGGCGCGACTATGCGATCGATTTCCTGAAGGACAAGGCGCAGTTCTCAGTCTATCGCCGCTCTTCCGAGGTACCACTTTATCGCTTCGTCAAGGACCCGGCACTGGCCAAGCGGCAGGGCGCCTATTCCGTCGTGGCGGCGACCGGGCTCGTGCTCAAGCGCGGCCCCGATCTGGGCCGCGTGCTGCGGGTGGTCGACAAGCGTCTGAGCGTGGTGAGCTGAGGTTCACAGCGAGGGTGGCACCCTGTCGGCTTCGCCCAGCTCCTTCTGCATGAGCATCTGGTCGAGCCAGCGGCCGTGTTTGTAGCCGACCTTCTCGGCCACGCCGATGAGCCGGAAGCCGGCGCGCTCATGCAGGCGGCGCGAGCCGATGGAGGCGCCCGTGCCGTCGCCGATGACCGCGATCATCTGCCGGAAGCCGCGCGTGGCGCAGGCTTCGATCAGCGCCGCCAGCAGCGCACCGCCGACGCCCGAGCTTTGCGCGGCAGGGGCGATATAGATCGAATTCTCGACGGTCGCGCGATAGGCGGGGCGCGGGCGGTAAGCTCCGGCATAGGCATAGCCGAGCAGTGCCCCGTCGCGCTCCGCGACAAGATAAGGGTAGCCTCCGGCCAGGATCGCCTCCTGGCGGCGCAGCATCTCGGCCTCGTCGGGGGGCTCGATCTCCCAGGAGGCGGTGCCGTGCAGAACGGCTTGAGCGTAGATTGCCGTAATGGCGGGAATATCGGCGGGGCGGGCCGGTCGGATCGAAAGCGTCGTCATCCGCCGATGATGACCGTGTGGCTGCCCAAAAGAAAAGCCCCGGCCTTGCGGCCGGGGCTCGATGCGCCCGCATATCGGGGCGATCAGATCATTCGCTGCGGTTGCCGAAGAGCGAGAGCAGCATCTGGAACATGTTGATGAAGTTCAGATAGAGCGACAGAGCGCCGTTCACCGAGAGCTTCGCAGCCGATTCCGTGTCCAGGTCGGAGTAGAGATACATCTCCTTCAGGCGCTGCGTATCCCAGGCGGTCAGGCCGGCGAAGACCAGCACGCCGATCGCCGAGATGGCGAAGGACAGCCCGCTTGAGGCCAGGAAGATGTTCACCACCGAGGCGATCATCAGGCCGATCAGGCCCATGATCAGGAACGAACCCATGCCCGAGAGCGACTTCTTCGTGGTGTAGCCGGCGAGGCTCAGCGCCCCGAAGGCCGCAGCCGTGATGAAGAACACCTTGGTGATCGACTCGCCGGTGAAGACGACGAAGATCGAGGACATCGAGATGCCCATCACCGCCGCAAAGGCGAAGAACATGGTGCGCGCCGTCGCGGCGCTCATGCTTTCGGCCTTGAACGAGAAGAACATGATGAAAGCGAGCGGCGCCAGCATCACGACCCATTTCAGCGGGCTGAGATAAAGCGCCTGGCCGAACGCCGTCAGCGCCGTAACCTTGCCGGTCGGCGAGACGCCGGCGATCGCCAGCATGGAAATACCGATCGCGGCGAGGCCGGTGATGGCCAGACCGATCGACATGTTGTTGTAGACGCCGAGCATGAACGAGCGCAGGCCCTGATCCATCTCGACGGCGCTGGTCTGCTGTGCGCGGCCGGCACCCCAGACTGGAGCATTGCGGTCGAAGTTGCTCATCGAGCGAGTTCCCCTGACGTTGATTCCGGAGACGGATATCGCCTCCGCGAAACCCATCATCGCCGACAATCGTGGCGATGTCGCGAATATGAGGGGGATCGGCCGCGCTTACAAGGGGGCGTCATGGTTAAGACGGGTGCCCGCATAGAAACGCGGCGCGCGAATGATGCAATGCAGCGGCCGTTTCATGTCTATCGTTAGCCGGGGCAGATAGTCATCACAAATTCCGCAGGTGAGAAGCCGGCGCTTTCGATAGTATCTGCAGCGTGCCGACAAGCCCGAACAGGACGGTAACGCCGACTGCCGCAGTCGCAGCCAGTAGAGCGCCGGTCGGATCACTGACGAATGCAATCTTCATCACTTGCGTGACGACACCCCAGCCCGCCAGTGCGCCCGCGAGAACGCCGAACAATGCCGAAACGAGGCCGATCGTAGCGTACTCAAGGGCGTACGACGAAAGTATAAAGCGCCTCGTCGCGCCGAGTGTCTTCAGGATCATTGCGTCATAGAGCCGCGCGTGCTGTCCGGCCGCGAGCGCGCCGCCCAGGACGAGCAGGCTTGCGGCGATGGCGAGGCCCGATGCGCCCCGGATCGCGGTGGCGAGCTGGCCGACGATGGTGCTGACTGCCTCCAGCGCGTCCTTCACCCGCACGGCGGTCACCGAGGGAAACGCGACGGCAAGCTTGCGCAGCAGGCTCGCATCGTCGGCGCTGCTTGCATTGGTGGCGGGCGTGATCGTGGCGAGGTTGGTGTGGGGCGCGCCGGCGAAGGTGTTGGGCGAGAACAGCATCACGAAATTGATGCCGAGCGAGCGCCATTCGACCGCGCGCAGATTGGCGACGCGGGCGGTGATGTTGCGGCCGAGCACGTTGACGGTGAGCGTGTCGCCGACCGCGAGGCCGATTCCCGCCGCGATCGGCGCGTCGAAGGAGACGAGCGGCTCGCCCTTGTAGTTCTCCGGCCACCACTCGCCGGCGCTGAGCTTCGAGCCTTCCGGTAGGGCGGCGGCGTAGGTGATGCCGCGGTCGCCGTCGAGCACCCAGGCGGACTGCTCGGTCGCCTTGACGTCCTCGGCCCTGACCCCGTTCACGCTGACGATGCGTCCGCGCATCATCGGCACGCGCTCGGTCACCGCGCCCGGCCGCTGTTCGGCGAGGAAGGCGTCGAAGCGCGCCGATTCGGCATTGGGGATGTCGAGGAAGAAGAAGCTCGGGGCTTTCTCCGGCAGCGCCTGGGTGAGCTGGCGCGTCAGGCTGACATTGATGAAGGCCAGGGCTGAAAGCAGGGCGACGCCCAGCCCCAGCGAAAGCACGAGCGAAGGCGTCAATGCGCCGGGGCGGTGGCTGTTGGCGAGCGCCATGCGCAGGCTCGGATTGCGCGGTCGCGGCAGGGCTCGCGCCAGCGCCATCAGACCCCATGAAACCGCGCGCAGCAGCAGGAAGATGCCGGCCATCACGGCGAGGTAGATCAGCGCGATGCGCTGGTCATAGGCGAAGACGAGCGCGACGCCGACGAGCCCGGCCAGCGCCAGGCCGAAGATCGCCATGTAGACCGGGCGCGGGCGGCGGGCATCCGGCTCGATCTGATCGCGAAACAGCGCCGAGACTGGCACGTCATGGGCGCGGCCGAGCGGCAGAATCGCGAAAACCAGCGCCGTCAGCATGCCGTAAAGCGCTGCGACGCCGAGTTCGCCTGGCGCCAGGGTCGGCTCGAAGGGCAGCGGCAGGATGTCCTGAAGCGCATAGCCCAATGCGAAAGGCGCGGCTGCGCCGAGCGCGAGGCCGATTGCGGTGCCCAGGGCGGCGACCAGCATGACCTCGGTCAGATGGATCGCGACGACGCGTCCGCCGGTCGCCCCGATCGCCTTCATCGTGGCGAAATCGAGCTTCTTGGCCTCGACGAAGCGGCGCACCGCATTGGCCACGCCGACGCCGCCGACGAGCAGGGCGGTCAGGCCGACCAGCGTCAGGAACTGAGTGAAGCGCTCGAGATTGCGCTGGAAGCCCGGATTGGCGTTGGAGCGCGAGCGGATCTCCCAACCCGCCTCGCGCTGCTGCGTGCCGGCGGCTGCGATAAGCGCGTCGAGCGAAGCTTCATCAGAGGCGGCGGCGGGCAGGATGACGCGATAGGTCCAGCGCACCAGGCTGCCGGGCTGGAGCAGGCCGGTGGCGCGCAGGGCGGCCTGCGTCGTCAGCAGGCGCGGGCCGAAGCCGACGCCGGCCGCGATCTTGTCGGGCTCCGAGACGAGATTGGCGCGCAGCTGAAGCTTTGCGGCACCAACCGAGATGATGTCGCCCGGCTTCAGGTCGAGACGCCCGAGCAGGACCGGATCGGCGACGGCACCGAAGACGCCGTCGCGCTCAGTCAGGAGATCCGGGAGCGGCGCTGCCGGTTCGGTCGTGACTGCGCCGATGCTGGGATAGCCCGCATCGACCGCCTTGATCTCGACCAGAGCCGCGCCCTTCTCGCCGGCATTGGCCATGCCGCGCATGGTGGCGATGGTGGAGACGGCGCCATGGGAGCTGAGGAAGGCCAGTTCCTGCGGGCTGGCTTCGCGGTGGATCAGGCTGAAGGCGGCGTCGCCGCCGAGGATGCGCCGTCCTTCCCGGGAGAGGCCCTCGGTCAGGCCGCGCGAAGCCGAGGCCACCGCTGCGATCGCCATCACGCCGAGCGCAAGGCAGGCGATGAAGACGCCGAAGCCGCGCAGGCCGCCACGCAGATCGCGCCAGGCGAGCCGCAACGCCAGGGCAACGCCGGCGGCGCGGGAGGGGGGCTGGGCTTGCGGCTTCACGATTGCGTGCATGATCAGGCGACCGCCAGATCGGCATCGGCCTCGATGCACCCGGCACGCAGGCGGATCGTCCTGTCGCAAAGGGCTGCGAGCGACAGGTCATGCGTGACCAGGACGAGCGTCGCGCCGCGCTCGCGCCGGAGCGCGAAGATCAGATCGACGATCGAACGGCCGGTGTTTTCGTCGAGATTGCCGGTCGGCTCGTCGGCGACGAGGATCGCCGGATCGGGCGCGACCGCGCGCGCAATCGCGACGCGCTGCTGCTCGCCGCCCGAGAGCTGGGCGGGGTAATGGTCCATGCGATCGCCGAGGCCGACATTGCGCAGTTCCGCCTCGGCGCGGGCGAAGGCGTCGGTCGCGCCGGCCAGTTCCAGCGGCAGCGCGACATTTTCACGCGCCGTCATGGTCGGGACGAGATGGAAAGACTGGAAGACGATGCCAATGCGCTTGCCGCGGAACAGAGCGAGGCCGTCCTCGTTCAGGCTGCCGAGATCCTGGCCCGCGACCTTGACGATGCCGGAATCGGGGCGCTCCAGTCCAGCCATGGTCATGAGGAGCGTGGACTTGCCCGAGCCGGAGGGGCCGACGAGCCCTGTCGCCTCGCCCGAGGGCAGCGACAAAGAAACACCCTTCAGGATATGGACGCGGGCAGCGGCACGCCCCAGACTAAGGTGGACATCCTGCAATTCGATCGCCGGGGCGGGCTTTTCGCTCATCGTGACATGATCCTGACTTCGCGTTCCATCAGACCCTCTCGCACCGCATCATGGAGCGAGTGGGGCGGTACCGCAGCGCACCCCGTTCCGGGGCGATATGGGCGTGCGCATGCGCTTGTCCAATCGCTCGCCGCGGTTTTTCTGTTCTGTCTCATGCTGCTTCCGGTCGCGACCATGGCCCAGACACCGCCACGCCCGCTCAAGCTCGTCGCGTTTGGGGACAGCCTGTCGGCCGGCTACGGCCTGCCCGGCAGCGCCGCCTTTCCCGCCGTGCTGGAGCAAGCCCTGCGCCAGAAGGGCGTTCAGGTCGAGATCAGCAATGCAGGCGTCTCCGGCGATACCGCCTCGGGCGGGCTGGAGCGACTGGACTGGTCGGTTCCCGACGGGACCGATGGTGTCATCCTCGAGCTCGGCGCCAATGACGCGCTGCGCGGCATCGATCCGGCGATCACCGAAAAGGCGCTGGATGCGATCGTCGCGCGGTTGAAGGCGCGCAACATTCCCGTGCTGCTGGCGGGCATGTATGCGCCGCGCAATCTCGGCACGGACTACACCAGCCGTTTCGACGCCATGTTCCCGCGGCTTGCGCAGGCGCATGGACTGGTGCTTTACCCGTTTTTCCTGGACGGCATCGCGGGCGACCGCGCGCTGAACCAGGCCGATCTGCTTCATCCCACCCCAGAGGGCGTCCGCGTCATCGTCCAGCGCATCCTGCCAACGGTCGAGCGCTTCCTGGCGACGCTGCCCGCCAAATCCTGAACGCGGTTCTCGGCCCGAAAATCGCTTCCCCTCCTTTTTCGTCTTGCCCGCCTTTTCCGTTTTGCCTTCCTCGCGGCGCGCGTCTGCTCGCCGGTCTTTTCTCGGAGTTGCATCGCCATGGAATATCGTCGTCTCGGGCGCACCGATCTCAAGGTCTCGGTGATCTGCCTTGGAACCATGACCTGGGGTGAGCAGAACACCGAAGCCGAGGGCCATGAGCAGATGGACTATGCCCTCGACCAGGGCGTGAACTTCTTCGACACGGCCGAGATGTACTCGATCCCGCCCAAGGCGGAGACGCAAGGCTCGACCGAGCGGATCATAGGCAGCTGGTTCAAAGCCAGGGGCAATCGCGACAAGGTGATCCTCGCCTCCAAGGTTCTGGGGCGCAGCACCAGCGACTGGTTGCGCGACGACAAGGGCCCGACGCGGGTCACCCGCAAGCAGATCTTCGAGGCTGTCGACAAGAGCCTGGCGCGGCTGCAGACCGACTATATCGACCTCTACCAGATCCATTTTCCCGAGCGGCCGATGCCCTGGGGTTCGAACCCGACGCGTTTCAGCACGGCGGCCTTCGAAAAGCTGGCCGACGAAACGCCGATCGCCGAGCAGCTCGATGCTTTCGCCGAGGTCATCAAGGCCGGCAAGATCCGCCATCTCGGCCTTTCCAATGAGAGCGCCTGGGGCACGATGAGTTTCGTGCGCGATTCGGAAACGCGCGGCGCCCCGCGCGTGCAGTCGATCCAGAACGCTTACAGCCTACTGAATCGCACCTTCGAGACGGCGCTGGCCGAGGTCGCCATCCGCGAGGATGTCGGTTTGCTCGCTTATTCGCCGCTGGCTCAGGGTTTCCTCACCGGCAAATATCTCGACGGTGCGCGACCGGCCGGGGCCCGCACCACCCTGTTCAATCGGGCACAGCGCTATGAGACGGCAGGCGCGGAGGATGCGATCAAGCGCTATGTCGCGCTTGCCCGCGAGGCAGGGCTCGATCCGGCACAGATGGCGCTGGCCTTCGTCAATTCGCGCTCTTTCGTGACGGCTAACATCATCGGTGCCACCAAGATGGATCAGTTGAAGACCGACATCGGCTCGATTGGCGTGACGCTCTCGCCTGAGCTTGAGGCGAAGATCGACGCGATCCACCAGCTCGTCGGCAATCCCTGCCCCTGAGGAGGGTCGTCGACCCTCGCAGTTTTGCCGTCATGGTCGGGCATGTCCCTGGTTTAAACACTTGTTCCGACCATGACGGCGCCCTTCGTCGCGAGCTGTTTCAAGGCGTGGGTGCTCGCCACAAGGGCGGGCATGACGGGTGAGCAACGCTGCCTTGTGGACGAAGCCGGTGCTTGCTCGGCTTTTCGTCTCGCCAGAGTCACAAAAAACTGGCACTGATTCGTCATGCCGAGGCTGTTCACAGCTCTGGAAATACCCTCCGAGGTTGCCTCGGTGTTGACGCTGCATCGAGGCGGGCTGGTTGGCGCGCGCTGGATCGAGCCGGCCGATTATCACATCACCTTGCGCTTCCTCGGCGATATCGATCGCCGCATGGCCAATGACGTCGATAGCTTTCTGGCCGATCTGCAATCCTATCCCTTCCAGGTGACGCTCGATTCGCTCGGCAGTTTTGGCGGCGACAAGCCGCGCGCGGTCTTCGCCAGGGTCCAGCCGAGCCAGAAGCTGAGCGAACTCCAGGCCGATATCGAGCGGTTGATGCGCCGGCTCGGCCTGCCGCCGGAGGCGCGCAAATTTGTGCCGCACGTCACCCTGGCGCGGCTGCGGGACGCCTCCCCGATTGATGTCGCGCATTATCTCAGCCAGCACCCGATCGTCCGGCCGATCAGCTTCACGACCCGGCGGCTGGCGCTGATGTCGTCGCGCGATTCGGTGGGCGGCGGCCCCTATGTGCTGGAAGCGGCCTATCCGCTTGGACCTGCCTACCCCAACCGGCTGTCTCAGACCGGTTTCCAGCGGAGATGATCATGCCGAAGCGATTGAGCGCCGAGGCCCGCAACGAGGCGCTGGTGACGCTGACCGGCTGGCGGCTCGTCGAGGGGCGCGAGGCGATCACGAAGCGCTTCATCTTCCGCGATTTCAACGAGGCCTTCGGCTGGATGACGCGCGTCGCGCTGCTGGCGGAGAAGATGGACCACCATCCGGAGTGGTCGAATGTCTACAAGACCGTTGAGGTCACGCTGGCGACGCATGATGCCGGGGGCCTGACCGAGCTCGACGTCAAGCTCGCCCGCGCCATGGACGCGCTGGCGGGCTAGAGCAATTCCCGATCCGATTGGATCGGGAATTGCTCTAGATCTTTGTTTTGACGCGTTTTCCTCACGCGAACCGGTACCCACTTCGCTCGAAAACGCTCTAACGCAAAGGCTCCATTCTCAACTCTTGCCGGTGTTCGACCAGGCGGCGAGGCGGCGGGTCACCGGCTCCGGCAGGTTCCGGACGGCGGCCCGCAGCGCCGGGCGCAGATGGCGCAGCCCGAGCCGGCAGATCAGGCGGCCCCGCCAGGACAGCGGCAGCATCGCATCGCTCACCATGGTCAGCCCGTCGGCATGCTCCAGCTTATAGGCGTCGGCGGGGGCCAGCAGATCGAACAGCGTGTTGCCGCGCGCCTTGGCGGCAGCGAAGCTGCGATGCGCCAGGATGCCGCCGACGCCGCCTCGCTCATGGTCGGGATGGGTCGCGATGACATGGCCGAAGCTCACCTGTTTGCAGTCGAGCGCGAGGTCGATGCCGATCGCCTGGTCATCGCAGCGAATCACGGCAATCCGGAGCGGCGAGCCGCCCTCGGCGTCGCCGGCGAGATCGTGGAAAAAGGCGGCAAAGCGCGGATCGGCGACGGTCGGGGCGACGATGCCGTGCCGGGTCAGCGCCATCTGCTTCATCGCGATCGCCTCGGCGGCGAGCCCTGCGGCCTCCGGGCCCGGGTCCAGCGTCGCAAAGGAGATGTCGCCGCGCTCGCTCAAGCGGCGCAGGCGCCTGCGATGGTTCGAGCGCTCGCGCGCGGCGTAGACGGCGCTGGGGCCCTCCCGGCCGACGCGCAGGTCGAGATCGGCGTAAGGCGCCTCGCGCTGCTCGAGCAGGATCGCATCGGCCGGCATTCCGGCGGGGGCAAGGGCGGCATCGGTCCGCAGCTTGCGCAATTCGAACAGGTCGGCGCGCAGCGCGCGGACCGCCGCCCAGCCGGCCTGCAACAGCTCGACCTCGTGACCGGTACGCTCGACGAGCACATCGCCGAACTGCGCGACCGGCACGCCCATGAAGCGCAGGATGGTCATACCGAAGCGGCGTTGGGCGATCAGCGGCCAGACCATGACGAGCCGGCCTCCGCGTCTGGCCGTGACGATGCGGAGGCTGCTGCCGGCTTCGAGGTAGTGCCGCGCCCAATGGCGCAGGAAGACATGGCTCTGGAAGACCTGCTGCGGCAAAGCGGCACGGGCGAAGAGCGCGTCCCATTCGGGCTGCAGCGCCAGGAAGCCGTCATGCCCGCTGACGATGTCGATGGTGGGCGCACCGTCGCGCGTGGTCGGGGCAGCCGTGCTCGGTGCGGAGAGCTCGATGCATTTGGTACGAAGCGCGGCGAGGGCGGCCATCAGGCGCCGGTCCGGACATGCGAGATCAATCGTTTCACGCCCACCAGCGGAAAGCGCGCGAGATAAGGCACCAGCAGGAGCGGATGGCGCGCCGCGAAGGGGGCGTCCTGCTCGACCATGTGGCGGATGGCGAGCACCGGCAAAGGCGCGCGCAGCGGCCGGAATGCGGGGTTCCACAGTCCCGGCGCGTCGGAATCGGCATACATCAGCCCGATCATGCGGTTGCGGGCGAGCGAATAGAATCTGTGGCGCTTCTGGATGCGCTTGAGCATCGCGATACCGTCCGGCGCGGCACAGGCGGGGAAGCCGATGATCACGGTGCGGAAATGCGCCATGGCGGGCTTGGCGGGAATCGCGTTCAGCGCCTTGAAGCCATCGCGAAGCAGCATGAAGACCGCCTCTTCGTCTCCGGGGCCGGCATCGCTGATGCTGAGACGCACCGTGTCGAGCTTGGCGGCTTGACGGGTGAAGGGGCAGACCGCGCCGGTGCGACCGAGATCGGCGTGAGCGCTCATCAGATAGCTCTCGACCCAGCCGAGCAGGATCGACAGCGCTGTTCCGGTTTGGCCTGCGCAGCGGGAGCGCGCTTCGGGCAATGTCAGAAGAGGACGCGCAGTTGGAACGACCGACATTGGAGTGTCGGCTGCGCTGATTGTCTGATGCATGGCCCCGCCCGGCTTTGATGTCGGGCGAGTTCTAATGGGTACACGTTAGGGAAGGGTTTCCCGCAACCTCCGGTAGCCGATGAGCGGCGTTAGGATTTTGTAAAAGATTTCGTCCAGCCGCAGAGCGAAAGCGCCGTCTGCATATGCTCTGGCGGCGGGGCCTCGACATGGATCGGCGCGCGCTTGCGGTAGAGCGGGATGGTGATGCTGCGGGCATGCAATTGCAGCCCCGGCCCGCCCTCGCGCGGCGCCGTGCCGTAGATTTCGTCGCCGAGCATCGGCCAGCCGGACGCCGCGCAATGCACGCGCAATTGATGGGTGCGACCGGTCAAGGGCTCCAAAGCGAGCCAGGCGAGTGGCCCGGCCGCGTCGGCGCCACGCCCGAGCACACGGAAACGTGTTTGCGAGGGCAGGCCTTCGGGATCGACCTTCATCCACCAGCCGCGATCGGGCGCGCGCTTGCCGAGGGCCAAGTCGATCAGGCCTTCGTCGCGAGCGGGATCTCCCTGCACGACCGCCCAATAGGTCTTGTCGATGCGGCCCTCACGGAACATCTGGTTGAGTTCGGCCATGGCGCGGGGATGGCGGCCGAGCACGAGGCAGCCGGAGGTATCCTTGTCGAGCCGATGCGCGGCCTCGGGCCGGCGCGGCAGGCCGAAGCGCAGCGCGTCGAGGTGATCGGTGAGGACCGGGATGACGCGGCGCTTGGCCTGGGGACCGCGATGCGAGGGCAGGCCCGCCGGCTTGTCGATGACCAGCATCATGGCGTCGCGATAGAGCAAGGGAACGGGCAGCTCGGAATCCGCCGTCCCTTGCGAAATTTCTGGTTGATCGGGCGCGGTCATGGCATTGCGCTAGCGAAAGCGGCCGGACGACGCAACCTCGAGGCGCGGCGCGGTCGGACGACAGGACGAATGATGAGCGAGACGCAACCGAAGAAACGCGGTTTCTTTTCCAGGCTTTTCGGCAGCGAGGACGAGCAGGCGAAGCCGGCGGAGCAGCCCAGCGCGCCCGCGACGCAGGCGCCGCCGGAGCCGGAACCGGACGCGCTGATCGCGCCAGACCTGCTGATGGGCGAAGCCGCGCCTTTGCCGATCGCGATGCCGGAGCCCGCGCCGGTGCAAGCTCCTCCGGTCATGGCGCCTCCAGTTATGGCCCCCCCGCCGGTGATCGCCGCGCCGGAGCCGAAGCGGAGCTGGTGGCGCAGGCTGACCGAGGGGCTGTCACGGACCTCCTCGGCGCTCACCACCGGGATCACAGACCTCTTCACCAAGCGCAAGCTCGACGCCGGCACGCTCGAAGACCTCGAGGACATCCTGATCCAGGCCGATCTGGGCCTGGCGACCTCGGCTCGCATCGCCAAGGCGGTCGGCGAGGGGCGCTACGACAAGCAGATCGATCCGGCCGAGGTGAAGGCGATCCTGGCGCGCGAGGTCGAGGCGATCCTCACCCCCGTGGCCCTGCCGTTGGTGATCGACGCCACGAAAAAGCCGTTCGTGATCCTGATGGTCGGCGTCAACGGTTCGGGCAAGACGACAACGATCGGCAAGCTCGCGGCCAAGTTCAGGGCTGAGGGCAAATCCGTGATGCTCGCTGCCGGCGACACCTTCCGCGCCGCCGCGATCGAGCAGCTCAAGGTCTGGGGCGAGCGCACCGGGGCCGAGGTCATCTCCGGCCAGCAGGGCGCGGATGCGTCGGGCCTGGCCTTCGAGGCCTTGCAGAAGGCCAAGGCCACAGGGGCCGACGTGCTGCTGGTCGATACCGCCGGGCGGCTGCAGAACAAGACGGGATTGATGGACGAACTCGCCAAGGTGGTCCGCGTCATTCGCAAGATGGATCCGGAAGCCCCGCATGCGGCGCTGCTCGTGCTCGACGCGACGGTGGGGCAGAATGCGATCAGCCAGGTCGAGGCGTTCCAGGATACGGCCGGAGTGACAGGGCTGGTGATGACCAAGCTCGACGGCACGGCGCGCGGCGGCATCCTGGTGGCGCTGGCGGCGAAATTCGGTCTGCCGGTGCATTTCATCGGCGTCGGCGAGAGCGTCGATGATCTGGAGCCGTTCTCGGCGCAGGAATTCGCCCGCGCGGTCGCGGGATTGGGAGAAGCAGCGTGAGCGAGAATGTGGTCGAGGCGAAGCCAGGCAAAAGCGTCAATCCGCTGCTCAAGCTTGCGCTCGAATTCGGGCCGCTGGCGATCTTCTTCTTCGCCAACTCCTATGGCGACCGGCTCTTTGGCGTCGCGCAGGATCGGCGCATCTTCGTCGCGACCGGCATCTTCATCGTCGCCTCGCTGGTCGCATTGGCGCTGTCGCGGATCGTGCTGGGCTATCTGCCGCGCATGGCGATCGTCAACGCCGTGGTGGTCAGTGTATTCGGCGGGCTGACGATCGCGCTCGACGACGCCTTCTTCATCAAGGTCAAGCCGACCATCGTGAACGCGCTGTTCGGCTGCGTGCTGCTGGGCGGCCTGTTCTTTGGCCGCTCGCTGCTGGCGCTGGTGCTGGAGACGGTGCTCCAGCTCGACGAAGAAGGCTGGCGCAAGCTGACCTTCCGCTGGGGTCTATTCTTCTTTGTGCTGGCGGCCCTGAACGAGGTGGTCTGGCGCACGCAGACGCAGGATTTCTGGGTCGCCTTCAAGGTCTGGGGCGTGATGCCGCTGACCATGGCTTTTGCGCTCGCGCAGACGCCGCTGATCCTGAAGCATGAGCTGAAGCCGGCGAAGACCGAGGAGTAGCAAGCGGCCTCGCAAGCTGGTTACTCCCGTAAACTGGGCTCGCGTCATGCCATGGGCGCATCGCGGAACTGCCCTGCAAGGCGGGGTCGCAGGTTGCGACCGGCGGATATCGGGGCTCTGCTGACCTCACTCAGGCAGTTCGACAACCAAGGCCTGTCGACAACGAAGGCCTGTCGACAACCAAGACCTGAGACGGAGGTAGCGCCCATGCCGTCGCTTCGTTTTTCGTCGCTTGCTCTCATCTTCGCCATCAGTGGTTCCGTAACCGCCTGGGCCCAGGCCGTTCCCGCTCCGCAAGCCGCTGCGCCGGCGGACAGTTTCGCTGCCGAGCAAAAGGCCGCGAACGCCGCGGATGGTCCGCGCAGGACGCCGCCGCGCAGTTTTCCGGTGCCGACCGAGGAGGTCAGCCCGGAGATGCGCAAGCTGATCGCCCTGCCGTTCCCGCCGCATATGGACGCTGCGCCCAAGAGCGCGGCCGAGTGGAAGGAATTGGTCGACCGGCGTGCCAAGCTCGCCATCGCCGCCCTTCCGGCGCTGAAGGAGAAGCTGAAGGTCGATGTCCAGCCAGCCGTGATCGGCGGCGTGAAGGCCTTCATCGTCATGCCCAGGACGATCCCGCGCGCCAACCGGGACCGGCTGCTCGTTCATGTCCATGGCGGCGGTTATGTCTTCGGGCCGGGCGAGGCGGCGCTGCCAGAAGCGATCCTGCTCGCCGGCTTCGGCGGCTACAAGGTGATCTCTGTCGATTACCGCATGCCGCCCGATGCGCCCTATCCTGCTGCGATGGACGACGCCATGGCGGTCTGGAAGGCGGCGACCAAGATGGCCAACCCCCGCAACATGGCGATCTTCGGCACCTCCACCGGCGGCGCGATGACGCTCGCCATGGTCCTGCGCGCCAAGGCGGAGAAGCTGCCGCTGCCGGCGGCGATCGCGCCGGGTACGCCCTGGTCGGACATCGCCAAGATCGGCGACAGCTACGCCAGCAATGAATGGGTCGACAATGTCCTGGTGAGCTGGGATGGCTGGCTCGGGCGCGCAGCCTTGCTCTACGCCAATGGCCACGACCTGAAGGATCCGCAGCTCTCGCCGATCTATGGCGATTTCCACGGTTTCCCGCCGACGATCCTGACCTCGGGCACGCGCGACCTGTTCCTGTCGAACACGGTCCGGACCCATCGCAAGCTGCGCCGCGCCGGCGTCGTTGCCGACCTCAACGTCTATGAGGGCCAGAGCCATGGGCAGTATGGCGGGGATGTGAACGCCCCCGAGACGAAAGAGGCCTTCACCGATATCGCCAAATTCTTCGACCGCCATCTCGGGCGATAGAGCCCGCTGTCCCGGTTCCGAACCACACCATTATTCCGGGCCTCCGCTTCCTACGCCCGGGATGACGCTGTGCTCCCGAGCGCAATCATTGGCCTGATCCTGGGTCTGATCTTGCCATTTGGCATTTTATGTATTATTTGATGCCAAATGGAGATTGCGTCATGACCGCCCTGCAGCGCATCGAGACGACCCAGCGTGACTTTGTCCCGGATCCGATTTCGGATGACGAAGCCGGCGCGATGTTTCGCGCCGCGATCAATCTCTTCCGGCTCTGGCGCGTCACCGACGAGCAGGCGGCGACGCTGCTCGACCTGCCCTTGCGCAGCTATCGGCGCTGGAAGGCTGGTGAGATCGGCCGCATCTCGCGCGACGGCAAGGCGAGGCTCTCCAATCTGATGGGCATCCATAAGGCGCTGCGCCTGATCTTTCGCGAGCCGCAGCGCGGCTATGACTGGATCCAGGCGCCCAATGCCGCCTTCTCCGGCCATACGGCGCTGGCGGTCATGCTGGGTGGCGAATTGACGGATCTGATGCGGGTCAGGCGCTATCTCGACGATGAGCGGGGCGGCTGGTGATCGATGTCAGCGCCGTCCCCGCCACCGATGTGGTGTGGCGGGGCGCGGTCCGGATCATCCGCAGCCTGTTTCCGCCGATCGACCTGTTCGAGGACATCGCCGATCCCGCCGACTGGCCATTGATCCTGGCAGCCGAGCAGAAGACCAATCCACGCTTGATGGAGAGCGTCGGCAATCTCGCTCTCGTGCCGCCGGAGAGGCGCGTCTCGGGCCCGGGCGCGAGCTGGCTGATGGCGCCCTTCACCCATGTCAGCCCGGATCGGCCGAGCCGCTTCAGCGCTGGCGGGTTCGGCGTGCTCTATGCCGGCGACAGCTTCGAGGTCGCGTTGTTCGAGACGGTGCACCACCATGGCCGCTTCATGGCCGCGACGAAGCAGCCGCCGGGCTGGACCTCGCAATTTCGTGAAATCCTGCTCGATGTCGAGGCGCGGCTGCATGATCTGCGCGCGCCCGGGTCGGTCGTCAGCGCGGTGCTCGACCCCAGCGACTATGCACAAAGCCAGGTGCTCGGCAGCGCGCTTCGCGCTGCCGGCTCGGAAGGCGTGGTCTATCCGAGCGTTCGCCGTGCTGGCGGTGCCTGCGTCGGCCTGTTCTATCCAGACAGCGCCTCGAAGCCGGTTCAGGGCCGCCATCTCGACTATCACTGGAATGGCGAGCGGGTGGACCTCTACCGCGATCTCAGCCGCGGCGAGGTCTACCGGATCGTTCAGGGTCGCGGTTGAGGATAATGATCGAGGCTCGTTCGTTGCTCAAGCACCGGCCGAACGTAGCGACTCGAGAAAAGGCCGGTACTCCTCGAGGGCAAGATCAGGAAGCGCCAGGGCTTCCTCCAAGCGAAACCAGCCGAACGCGGTGTGCTCATCATCCATGATGCGCGGCTCGCCCTGCCATTTCCTCACGGTGTAGATATGGAAGGCAACTGGCTCGGCCGATGCAGGCGGAGCGGCGATTCGGCCAAGAGCATCGTAAGCCAGGATCGCGATACCCATCTCTTCGTGAATTTCGCGGATGAGCGCCTGTTCCAGCGTTTCTCCGGGCTGAACATGGCCTCCGGGAAAACTCCACAGGCCAGGATAAGCCTTTCGATGCGGACTGCGCCTGGCTAGGAGGACGGCATCGTCTCTCAGCAACAGGGCGTTGACGATGCCATACGTTCGAACCTCCGGGTGCTGATCCCGAAGGCTGGCCTCGGCCGCGACTGACGGCAACGAACCGGAGTCCACCACATTGTTCTACTTCGCCGCGAGCCGGATCGCGCCGTCGAGCCGGATTGCGGTGCCGTTGAGCATGTCGTTCTCGATGATGCTCCTGACCAGGGCCGCGTATTCGCAGGCCTTGCCGAGCCGCGACGGGAAGGGGATCGAGGCGCCCAGCGAGGCGCGCGAGTCCTCCGGCAGACCGTCGAACATCGGCGTCTCGAACAGGCCGGGCATGATCGTCATCACGCGGATGCCGTAGGCGGCGAGTTCGCGCGCGATCGGCAGCGTCATGCCGACGACGCCGGCCTTGGAGGCGGAGTAGGAGGCCTGGCCGATCTGGCCGTCCTCGGCGGCAACGGAGGCCGTGTTGACGATCACGCCACGCCCGCCATCCTCTGTGACCGGGTCGAGCGCGGCCAGCGCCACGGCCGATTTCGCGATCACGCGAAACGTGCCGGTCAGGTTGATGGCGAGACCTTTCTCGAAGGTTGCCATGTCATGGGCGATGAGCTCGCCGGTCTCACGCTTCCTGGAGATGACGCGGCGGCCGGGCGCGATGCCGGCGCAGTTGACGATGATGCGGGCGACGCCCTGGGCGGCCCGCGCCTTTGCGAGCGCCGCGTCGACGGAGGCGTCATTGGTGACGTCGCAATGGCAAAAGACCCCGCCGATCTCGGCCGCGACCGCTTCGCCGCGCTCGGCGTTCAGGTCCAGGAGCGCGACCTTGACGCCGAAGTCTGCGAGCATGCGCGCGGTGCCTTCGCCGAGGCCCGAGGCGCCGCCGGTGACGATGGCGGAGAGCGAGGAATCCAGTTTCATGGGCGTTTCCTGTTCGCAATGGCGTTTGTAACGCGTTTAGAGGCCCTGCGGCCCGGCTCCAAGCGAGATTCTTGGCGAGCCTCTTGTGCAGCCTTGGGCCTGGGGCCACATTTTCCGACGGTCCCGGCCGGGCATCATCCCGATGCCGTTGGGATCGAAAGCCCGCAAGGAGGGGCTGGCATGAGCGACACGTTCCATTCGCGCTTTTCGCCCGAGGAGATGGCGGAGATCCGCCGGAGCCTGCGCGACGAGGCGCGCTTCGGTTCGGAGTTTCTGGGTCGGCTCAAGCGCGTGGCGAAGCGGGTGCCCTTCGCCGAGGATCTGCTGGCGGCCTGGATCTGCACGCGCGATCCAGCGACACCGCGGCGCGTGCGGCTGACGCTTCTGGCGGCGCTCGGTTATTTCGTGCTGCCACTCGATGCCATTCCCGACATCCTGCCCTTCATCGGCTTCACCGACGATGCGGCGGTGATCGCCGCTGCCATCGCCGCGGTCGCGGGCTCGATCACGCCTGAGCATCGCGAGAAGGCGAAGCGGACGTTGGCGGAGCTCTAGGCAGAACTGCCCGCTCGTCGAAAGATGTCATTCCGGGTCGCCCCGGAATGACGGCGAGATCACAGCGTCAGGACGATCTTGCCCTTGGCCTTGCGGTCGCCGATCAAAGCGAAGCCCTCGGCCCAGCGCTCCAATGGCAGGGCGGCGTGGACATGGGCGCGGATATGCCCGTTCGCGGCCCAATCCAGCAGGCGCTCCATATTGCGGCGATGCGCGGCGGGCTCGCGCCGGACGAACTCGCCCCAGAACACACCGCGCAGGTCGCAGCCCTTCAGCAGCAGCAGGTTGAGCGCAATCTTCGGAATCGCGCCGCCGGCGAAGCCGACCACGAGATAGCGCCCTTCCCAGGCCATGGCGCGCAAAGCCGGCTCGGCCAGATCGCCGCCGACGGTGTCGTAGAGCACATCGACGCCGCGCCCTTCGGTTAGGCGGCGCAGGCCGGCCTTCAGATCCTCGCTGCTGTAGTCGAGCTCTTCTTGGGCGCCATGTCTCTGAGCGAGGGCGAGCTTATCGGCCGAGGAGGCGCAGGCGATGACATGGGCGCCGAGCAGCGCGCCGACTTCGACCGCCGCCAGCCCCGCGCCGCCGGCAGCTCCGAGCACGGCCAGGGTCTCGCCGCCCTTGAGGCCGGCGCGCTGGATCAGCCCGTGCATCGCCGTGCCATAGGTGACGAACAGCCCCGCCGCCTGGGCATCGTCGAGCGCATCGGGCACGCGCACGATCTGCTGGGCGGGGACGACGACGCTCTCGCGCGCCGCGCCATGGCCGAGCCAGGCGGCGACGCGCTCGCCGACTCGCCAGCCGGTGACGCCTTCGCCGATGCTGGCGATCGTGCCGGCGCATTCGGCTGAGGGCGAGAAGGGTAGCGCCGGCTTGGTCTGGTAGCGCCCCTCGATGATCAACGTGTCGAAGAAGTTGAGCGCGGCCGCCTTGACCGCGATGACGACCTCACCCGGCCCGGGGCTGGGCTCGGCGATGTCGCGGATAACGAGCGTCTCGGCCGGCCCATGGGCCTCGCAGAGCAGTGCCTTCATCGTTTCCCCGACCGCTGCGATGGCGTTGCACGCGAATGTGGCATGCTCAGATGACGAACGGAACCATGGGCGGGGGTGTACGGCATTCGCATTTTCGCCCGGATCGTGACATCCTATCGTTTCCGCGATCTTGAACTCTCGGGTCAAATGCCCCGGGAATAGAGACGCTGTTAAGATTTCTGCTGATTGATGGCGGCTTATGAATCTCTGTTTGCTCCGCACCGATTTCGCCGCCTCACGGCTCCTGATCGTCGCATCGCTGTTCGCCGCGAGCGTGATCGCCGTGCCGGCCTCCGCTCAACCCAAGCCGAAGCCCCAGGCGAAGCCTGCGCCGGTCGCATCGGCAAGCGCTGGCCAGGCCCAGGCGATGCTCCTGGAGACGGCCGGCAAATGGCAGGCCTTTTCCTCGCAGCAGGGCCGCTCGAAGGTCTGCTACGCGCTCTCCAAGGCGGAGGCGCGCCTGCCGGCCAACCTCAAGGATATCGAGGGACTGCTCTTCGTCTCCAGCCGCCCGACCGAGGGCGTGCGCAACGAGATCAGCTTCGTGCTGAATTTCGACCTGAAGGAAGATGTCGAGCATCAGGCGATCATCGGGTCCGAGCGCTTTGCGCTGGTCGCGAAGGGCCAGAACATGTGGCTCAAGAACCCGGCCGAGGAGCCGCGCATGTTAGACGCGCTGCGCAAGGGGTCGGGGCTCGAGGTCAAGGGCACCTCGAAGCGCGGCAATCCGACCAGCGACAAATACTCGCTCGCCGGCATGAACCAGGCGGTGAAGCGCGCCGAAGACGCCTGCAAGTAGGGCGGTGCCGGAATCCGCGAGCGCGGCCGTCTGACGCGGCTTTCTGCGCTTCCGGTGCTCACGGACATGAAGTCCGCTGCGCTTCGGTTCTCGAAATCCGCGCCAGCCGACTCACGCCGGCAAATTCCAGCCGCCGCCCTGCGCCAGGCCGATTTGTAAGGGTATTTGTCCTGCGATTTCGCGGCTGGGCGTTCTCGTGCTATGAGCCGCGGATATTCGGGCCGATGATCGCCCGTCCGAGCCAGAGTTCCGATGACCTTGTCCGTGCTTGAGCCCGCCGCGCCAGCGGCCGAACCCGTTGTTACGAGCCGCGTCTCGCTGGTCGGGCGCACGCGCGCCGGGCTTGGCGACGCGCTGGCCGAGATCGGCGTTCCCGAGAAGGAACGGCGCATGCGCGTCGGCCAGCTCTGGAACTGGATCTACCATTACGGCGTCCGCGATTTCTCCGCGATGACCACGATCGGCAAGGGTTTGCGCGCCGCGCTCGATGAGCGCTTCACGCTCGACCTGCCGGAAGTGACGGCCGAGCAGGTCTCGACCGACGGCACGCGCAAATGGCTGATCCGCATGGCGCCGACCGGCCCGCGCGATCGCGGCGCCGAGATCGAATGCGTCTATATTCCCGAGGTCGACCGCGGCACGCTTTGCGTCTCCAGCCAGGTCGGCTGCACGCTGACCTGCACCTTCTGCCACACCGGCACGCAGCGCCTCGTGCGCAACCTCACCTGTGAGGAGATCGTGGCGCAATTGATGGTGGCGCGCGACCGGCTCGGTGATTTCCCGAACCGGAGCAAGCCCGACGGCGCCTTCGTGCCCAATGATGGCGGGCGCTTCGTCTCCAACATCGTCTTCATGGGCATGGGCGAGCCGCTCTATAATTTCGACGGCGTGCGCGATGCCATCGACGTGATCTCGGACAATGAGGGCTTGTCGCTCGGCCGCCGCCGCATCACGGTCTCGACCTCCGGCGTCGTGCCGCAGATCGGCCCGCTCGGGCATGAGATGGGTACGATGCTGGCGATCTCGCTGCATGCGGTGCGCGACGAACTGCGCAACGAGCTCGTGCCGCTGAACAAGAAGTATCCGATCGCCGAACTGCTCGAGGCCTGCCGGACCTATCCCGGCGTCTCGAACGCGAAGCGGATCACCTTCGAATATGTCATGCTCAAGGGCGTCAACGACAGCGATGCCGATGCGCGCGACCTGGTGCGCCTGCTCAAGGGCATTCCGGCCAAGATCAACCTGATCCCCTTCAACCCCTGGCCCGGCACCAAATATGAGTGTTCGGACTGGGACCGGATCGAGCGCTTCTCCGAGATCGTCTTCCGGGCGGGCTATGCCTCGCCGGTGCGCACTCCGCGCGGGCGGGACATCCTCGCCGCCTGCGGCCAGCTCAAGAGCGAGACCGAGAAGCTCTCGGCCCGCGCAAGGTTGATGTTGGACCAGGACGAGGCGGCGGCTGCCGCTGCCGTCGCTGCGGAATAATCACCTTGCTGCGCTGGCTGCTGCTGATCCCGTTCGCCTTGCTCGTCGCCATGGGGGCGGGGCTGTTTGCCATGCTCGTCGCCAGCGTGGTCTCGCCCGAGATCGCGCTTCTGATCGGCGGCGGTTTCCAGCGTTTGACGGAGGCGCTGTTTGGCCTGGCCGAAAGCGACATCGATCCCACACCGGTGGCGCAAGCCGCCTTCAGCCTGCTTGGGCGGCTTGGCATGGCGATCATCGTCGCGCCGGTCGTGCTGGTCGCGGTCTTCAGCGAGCTCTTCCGTTTGCGCAGCGGGCTGATCCAGAGCGGGCTCACCGGCCTGCTGGCGACCGTGTTGCCGCTGGCGATGCTGCGCCTCTCGCGCGCGCCGAGCGAGGCCGAGATGCGGGTGATCGGCGCCTTGTTCCTGATCGGGGCCGCGACGGGGTTCGTCTATTGGCTGATCGCGGGGCGTGGGGCGGGCGCCGCCCGGACCGTTCCGGCCGGCACGCCGCCCCGATAAGGCTTACGGTCAGAGGCCGAGGACCTTGCGCAGCTCGGCTCTTGCGACGGCATATTCGGTCTGGAATTCAGGCTGCTCCATGATCCTGGCGGCGATCACCGTGCCGGCGATGCGGCCGGCCTCGACATCGGCGCGGAAATGGATGCCGCCGATGATCCGGTTCTCGCCATAGGCCCAGGCGCGCGCCATGATCTCGTTGCGCTTCTCCGGAACCATGTTCGACAGGACGACGCCCATCAGCGTGCCGACGGTGGTGTGGCCCGAAGGATAGGCGCCGGAGTTGGAGAGCTTCACCGCGGGCTTGACCAGCGGGCTGTACTGATGCGGGCGCGGGCGCTTCCAGCTGTCCTTGGCCGGGTCGACGACCTCGCCTTCGGTTGCGACGATGCGGTCGAAGAAGGCCGAGAAGGCCGGCAGCGCTTCGGTCTTGAAGTTGGGTCCCATGACATTGGCGAAGCGCCAGACATTCTCGACGACATCAGCCTGGGCCTGCGCCTCCATCTCCGGCGTGCGCGTGACCTGGATGCTCAGCACCTCGGCGAGTTCGGCGCGGGTCTGGGCCGAATCATTGGCTGGTGGCGGTTTCAGCAAGGTCAGGAGGTCGATGGTCTTGGCCGTGGCGAAGGGTTTCGCTTCCCCTGCATGAACCGGGGAAAGGGCGAGCACGGCCGTCGTCAGGGCGGCGAGGAAAAGGGTGCGCATGGCGGTTTTCCTGATGGGGAGAAACCGACGCGCCCAAAACATGACAGGGCGATGAAGCCAGGCGGAGGCGCTGCGCGCCTTCAAATGGATCTGTGACCAGAGAACCTCAGCTGCGGCCACCGGCAACCGCCTTTCCGGCCTTGGCAAGACGATCGCGCGCCTCTTCGCGCAACGCAGTCATGTCGATCGCTCCGGCTTGGCCGCTTTGCGAGCCCTCATCCCAGAGCTGCCTAAGGCGTTCGATTTCGCTGCGCCGCATATCCCTCTTGATCTGCCAGTCGCGAAGGGCGTCACGGACGACTTCGCTGGTCGTCGCATAGTCTCCGCCATCGACGGCCGCACGAACCGCGCTCAACTGCTCGCTCGTCAAGGCGATGCAGATCTTTTCTATGGTCGGCATCCAGCAGCTCCCCCCGTTGAGGCTAGCGATAATGCTACTCAGTCATACCCGGGGGTAAAACGTCGGGAACCGCTCAATCGCCGATCGCCACACCCTCGCGCCGGCCATCGGCGCCGCCGACGAAGCCTTCCGGCGTCTTGACGATCGCCTGGATGCCGGAGGTCATCTCCAGCAGGCGGACCTCATGGCCCTTCGCCTCCAGCGCAGCCTTCCAGGGCTCGGCTTCGGTGCCCTTTTCCAATTCGGTCGGGCCGTTGCGGCTACCGAAATTGGCGAGGTCGACGGCATTCTGCGGATCCATCTTCCAGTCGAGCAGCGCGACCAGCGTCTTGGCGACGAAGCCGATGATCTGGCTGCCGCCGGGCGAGCCGACCACGGCATAGAGCCTGCCGAAGGCGTCGAAGACCAGGGTCGGCGCCATCGAGGAGCGCGGACGCTTGCCGGCTTCGACACGGTTGGCGACGGGCTTGCCGTCTTCTTCCGGCGCGAAAGAGAAATCGGTCAATTCGTTGTTGAGCAGGAAGCCGCCCTTGCTCATCAGCCGCGAGCCGAACCCGTCCTCGATCGTCGTGGTCATCGCGACGGCGTCGCCATTGGCGTCGATCACCGAGATATGGCTGGTGCCGTGCTCGATGCCGTCCGAGGGCGCGAGCAATTGGGCGCGCTTATGCGGCGGGTCGCCGGGCGTGGCGCGGCCCATGGATTTCTCGGGGCTGACGAGGCCCGCGCGCGAGCGGATATAGTCGCGGTCGATCAATCCCGTGACCGGGACGCTGAGGAAGGCAGGGTCGGCGAGATAGAGCGCGCGATCGGCGAAGGCGAGGCGGCCGGCCTCGCTGAACCAATGCACCGCTTCTGGCCCGGGGCCCATGCGCGCCAGATCTTTGCTCTCGAGGATGCCGAGCATCTGCTGCACAGCGATGGCGCCGGAGCTTGGCGGACCCATGCCGCAGATCCGGTAGACGCGGTAGAGCCCGCAGACAGCCTCGCGCTCCTCGATTTTGTAGGCGGCGAGGTCGGCAAGCGAGATGTCGCCTGGATTGCTGTTGTGGCCGGTGACCTTGGCGACGATGTCCTCGGCGATCGGCCCGGCATAGAAGGCGGCCGAGCCGTTCTCGGCGATGGCGCGCAAGGTCGCGGCGAAGGCCGGGTTCTTCAGGATCGTGCCGACAGCCTTGGCCTTGCCGTCGGGCTCGTAGAAATAGGCGGCGGCGAGAGGGTCGGCGCTCAGGCTCTTCTCGCCGGCCAGGAGGCCGTTGAGGCGCGGCGAAATCGCAAAGCCGTCCTCGGCGAGCTTGATCGCCGGCGCGATGACCTGCGGCCAGGGCAGCTTGCCCCAGCGCTGATGCGCGCCTTCGAGCAGCTTCAGCGTGCCTGGCACGCCGACCGAGCGGCCGCCGATGACGGCCTCCATGAATTTCATCGGCTTGCCGTCTGCGCCGATGAAGCGGTTCGGCTTTGCCGCCGCCGGCGCGGTCTCGCGCCCGTCCAGCGTCGAGAGCTTCCGGCCAGCCTCGTCCCAATGCACCATGAAGGCGCCGCCGCCGATACCCGAGCTCTGCGGCTCGACGAGGTTGAGCACGAGCTGGATCGCGATCGCCGCATCGACCGCGCTGCCGCCGGCGCGCAGGATCTCGCGGCCGGCATTGGTGGCCAGGGGATTGGCGGCGGCGACCATATAAAGCCGGGCATGGCCGGAGGTCTTGGCGATGCGCCCCGTCGCGGCTTCGGGCGCCGGAGCGAGGCTCTGGGCAGCTGCAGAGCTCACGACGGCCGCGGACAGGGCGATCGCGAGGAGGGCGCTCCTCGATACTGACAGGGTCGTCATCTCATGCTCCTCACCGTTGCGCCGTACTGCCAGACTAGCGCCAGATCGCGCTGGCGCGCCATGGTCTCGGCGGCTGAGCTTCGTATCCGCCTTGGAGGCGGAGCCCGGGACGGCTAAGGTCGCGGTCCTGCCTGTCGATACGTCAGCAAAAGGGGCCCGGCATGTCGTTCCCAGTTTCCATCGCCTTTCGCCGCAGTTTGACGGCGGCAGTGCTTGCTTTCCTCGGTTTCGCGCTCGCGGGTTGCGGTTACAACAACGTCCCGACGCTGGAGGAAAAGGCCAAGGCGTCCTGGTCCGAGGTGCAGAATCAGTATCAGCGCCGCGCCGATCTGATCCCGAATCTGGTCGAGACGGTGAAGGGGTATGCCGCGCAGGAGCGCGAGGTGCTGACGCAGGTCGTCGAGGCGCGCGCCAAGGCGAGCCAGGTCAAGGTCGATGCCTCGACCATCACCGATCCGGCGAAGTTCAAGGAATATCAAGACGCGCAGAACCAGCTCACCGGCGCGCTCGGCCGGTTGCTGGTCACGGTGGAGCGCTACCCCGACCTCAAATCGAACCAGAACTTCCTCGCCTTGCAATCGCAGCTCGAAGGCACCGAGAACCGGGTCACGGTGGCGCGGCGCGACTACATCCAGGCGGTGCAGGCCTTCAACACCGAGATCCGCACTTTTCCGGGCGTGATCTGGGCAAAACTGTTCTGGGGTTCCAAGCCGATGGAGACCTTTGCCGCGACGGCCGGGGCGGAGCGGCCACCGACGGTGAAGTTCTGAGGCCGCGGCAGTCGCGAGGCGCGTGATGGCGCGCAGCCGCCTTCGGTCGCTGATCCTGCTCGCTGCGCTCGTATTTGCGGGCGCGGGTGCCTGGGCGGCGGACCCCTCCTATCCCGCCCTCACCGGCCGTATCGTCGATGGCGCCAAGCTTATCGCGCCCGAGGCGCGCCAGCGCATCGAGGCGAAGATCAAGGCGCATGAGGACAAGGCCGGCGACCAGCTCGTGGTCGCGACGGTGCCCTCGCTGCAAGGCATCGGCATCGAGGACTTCGCCAATGGCCTGTTCCGGTTCTGGAAACTCGGCGAGAAGCCGCGCAACAACGGCGTGCTGTTCATCGTCGCGCCGAATGAGCGCAAGGTCCGCATCGAGGTCGGCTACGGGCTGGAAGGGGCGCTGACCGATGCGCTCTCCAAGATCATCATCACCACGGCGGTGGCGCCGAAGTTCAAGACCGGCGATTTCGCGGGCGGCATCGAAGGCGGCGTCGACGCGATCCTGACGATCCTCTCCGGCGATGCCGAGGAATGGCAGCGCCGCGCCCTGGTGCGGAATGATGAGAGCTCGCCGGTCGAGACCCTCGCCGTCATCCTGGTGATGGTGTTCATCTTCATCCTGGTGGTCTCCTTCATGCGCGGCCTGAGCCAGGGCGGTGGAGCCGGGCGACATCGCCTGCGTGACGGGCGCTGGATCACGCTGCCGCAGAATTCGAGCTGGGGTTCGGGCTCAGGCTCAGGCTCGAGCTGGGGAGGTGGTGGCGGCTGGAGTTCCGGTGGCGGAGGCGGCTTCTCCGGTGGAGGCGGCTCATCGGGTGGCGGCGGGGCTTCGGGGGATTGGTGATGGATTCAGACGACAGGGACGCGATCGCCGCGGCCGTCGCCCAGGCCGAGCGCCTGACCAGCGGCGAGATCGTGGTGGTGATCGACCGTGCCGCGAGCAGCTACCGTTCGGTGCCGATGGTGCTGGCCCTGGTACTGTCGCTGTTCGTGCCCTGGCCGCTCCTGGCGCTGACGATGACCAGCGCGCCGCGCATCTTCCTAATCCAGTTGATCTGCGCGGCCCTGCTGATGGCCGCGCTGCTCTGGTATGGGCGCGGCGGTCGCTTCGTGCCCGGCTTCGTCAAGCGCGGCCGCGCGCATGACGTGGCGCTGCGTGAGTTCACCGCGCGCGGGCTGACACAGACGCGCGGGCGCACCGGCGTGTTGCTCTATGTCGCCTTGCAGGAGCGCTATGCCGAGGTCGTCACGGATATCGGCATCGACGACAAGGTCGATCCGGAGACATGGCGGAACATCGTCGCGGCCCTGCTCGACGCCGCGCGGCAGGAGCGTTTGCGCGAGGGGCTGATCGATGCGGTCGGAGCGCTCGGGCGCGTCCTGGCGCAGCATGCGCCGCCGGTCGACGACGATATCGACGAACTGCCGAACAAGGTGATCCTGCTGTGAGCCGGTTGTGCGCTTCGAGGAGGCGAAATGCCGACGGGCTTTGAACGATCAGCCCGGGGTCACTGCGATCAGGTCGCCGATGCTGGCGGTTCCGGTCGCCGCCAGACATAGACGAGCACGCCGAGCATGATCGCGGCCACAACGGCCTGAAGCAGGCGCGAATCGGTTTCCAGGAAGATCAGCGAAAAGCTCGCGATCATGCTGATCGTGATCAGCCATTTCGCACTGCGCGGTATGGCGCGCGACGTATTCTAGTTCGCGATCAGCTTGCCGAAGCGCGGATGGGTCGTCAGCCAGGTTTCCATCCTCGGCGAGGATCGGGAGAAGCAGGCCGTCGCCAACACCAGGAAGACGATGCCGGGAATCAGGGGCACGACCAGCGCGACGACGCCGATCGCCACACTCAGGCAGCCGAGCGCGAAATAGACCGGGCGCTGCCAGCGCGGCTTCAGGGAAGCATTGGGTTCCACTCAAGATCCTTGCCGCAGGAGTCGCGTCGCGCCATGGCCATGAGCCGGCTGCAGGTCACTGGCATTTAGAGCAGGATGCGAAAAAGTGGGAGCCGGTTTTTCGCATTGATCCTGCTCTCACTTTTCGATGAGAGACGGATTCAGATTTCAGCTGGGATCACTTCGTGAACCCAGCTGAAATCATCCGGCTCTCGGCGGTCGATACAAGCCGGGGTCGCGATCCCGGATCAGCGCGCGCTGCGGGCCGCGCCCAGCATCGCGGCGGGCATCATGCCGTATTTGCCGAGCGTTTCGGCTTGCACGACGACGACATAGCTGTCGGAATCGGCGGCGCGCGTCGTCGTGAGGGGAGCCGTCAAGGTCGTCTCCCCGCCATCCCATTCGCCGACGCGCACCATGCCACGCACGACATTGGCGTAGGTGATGGTGCGGCCTTCATTCTCGCCGCGCGTGATCGGAACGGTGACCAGCTTCGCGACCGGAAGAATCCAGACACCGGCGGGCTTGTCACTGAGGCTGGTGGAGGCTGCGATCTTGATCCGCAGCGTCGTACCGTCCTCCTGGAGCGAGAGCTTTACAGGCAGGGCGCCGGGCGGCTGCTCGCGCAGCATGCGCTCGATCTCGGTCTTGTCGGAGCCGACGATGTGGGAGGCGCCGTTGATCACGGCCTGGGGCGTGTAGACCTGGCCGTCGCCGCGGGCCTTGGCATAGAATTTCTGGCGCTTGGTGAAGACGTCCTGGCCGAGCGTGTCCTTCCAGCCGAGATAGTCCCAATAGGTCACCGGCAGCGTCAGCGCGATGACGGCAGGGTCCTTGGCAATCTCGCGCAGCAGTGCGTCCGCGGGCGGGCAGGACGAGCAGCCCTGGCTGGTGAAGAGCTCGACGACCGCCTTCGGCTGCACCGCCGGAGCCTGCGCATGCGCCGCCGCGCCGCCCAGGAGGAGCGCGGCGATGGATACAGGAAGGAGGCGGGCGCGAAGGGTCATGGCTGAACTCGGCGACCATTATAGCTGTGAGGTATTACCAAAGCGCCCAACAGCTCTCACTTGGAAATCACGTTGCCTTGAAAACCGGTTGAATCGTCATAATGGGCGCGTCGCCGCCCTTCGCCGCGGCGATCAGATTAGGCCGCCAGCGCCGATGCATCCAGAGCCATTGCTCGGGATGCTCGCGCACCCATCCCTCGACGACGGCGGTCATCATCGCCATCGCGCCTTGAACGTCGATCTCGCCATTGGCATCGCGCGGCAGGTCGAGCGGCGGCGTCAACTCCAGCCGGAAGCGATGATGCGGCAACCGGATGACGCGCACGCCATGGACTGGGCATTCGAAGCGCCGGGCGAATTTGCCGAGGATCGGGTTGGTCAGCGCCGGCCGGCCCATGAAGGGCACCACCACGCCGCGGGTGAAATGCTGGTCGATCAGCATGCCGAGATGGCCGCCCTTCTCCAGCACGCCCTGCATGGCGAAGGCTGCGCCCTGTTTGGCGGCAGCGAGCCCGCCCATCGCGCCGGAACGGATCTCATGCACGATCGCAGCGATGGCCGGGTCGTTGGGTGCGCGGAACACGGCGGTGGTGTCGAGCTTGTAGGCGGCGGCGCAGATCGCAGGCAGCTCCCAATTGGCGAGATGGGAGGAGAAGATCAGGCCCGGCTTGCCATCATCCTTGAGCGCGATGAATTGCTCGATGCCGTCGACCTCGACGCGCGAGGGCGCGTCCCGGTTGTCGTCGTCATAGTCGAACAGGGTGTTCAGATGGGCGTATTCGGCGGCGGTGCGGCCGAGATTTTCCCAGGCTCCGCGGGCGATCCGCCGAACCTCGTCCTCCGTCATGTCCGGGAAAGCCGCGCGGATATTCGCGAGCGCGACGCGGTTGACCGGGATCACGGGGCTGACGCTGCGCAGCAGCCAGCCGCCGAGATCGCTCGCGCGCTCGGGCCCGAGCCAGCGCAGGAAGCCGAACAGCGCCCGGATCAGGCCGATCATCACCACGGCGCCGGCGCGCACGGCGAGAGCTTTCAGTCGTCTCAAGGTCAGCCCGGTCCCATCTCGCCCGTGCATTGAGCTTATCGGGCAGGAACGGGGACTTGCGGCAGGAAGGCCGCTTGCGTCAAGCCTTCCGGGTGCGGATGGCCGCGTCAGAAGGCGACGATGACCTTGCCGAAGACCTGCCGGCCTTCGAGCCGGGCCAGGCCTTTTTCGAAATCGGCGAGCGGAAACACCGAATCGATCACGGGTTTCATGCCGCCGGCCATCTTTTCCAGGGATTGCGCGATGTTTTCGATGCGGCAGCCGAAGGAACCGGTGATGCGGTATTGCTGCTGAAAGAGCTGCATCAGGTTCATCGTGGTCGATGCGCCCGACGTCGCGCCGCAAGTGACGAGCCGGCCGCCGCGCTTGAGGCAGAGTAGCGAGCCGTTCCAGGTGTCGGCGCCGACATGTTCGAAGACGACATCGACGCCCTTGCGCTTGGTGAGCTGGCGAACCTCGCCCTCGAAGCGCTCGGTCTTGTAGTTGATGACGAAATCAGCCCCGAGCGCCTTGGCCTTGCGGCCCTTCTCGTCATCGCCGACGGTCGTATAGACCGTGCAGCCGATAGCCTTGGCCATCAGGATGGCAGCCGTGCCGATGCCCGAGCCGCCGGCATGGACCAGAATGGATTCGCCGGGTTCGAGCTTGGCGTTGTCGAACAGCATGTGCTGGACCGTGCCGAAGCCGATCGGCGCGCAGGCGGCATCCTCGAAGGAGACGCCCTCGGGCGCCTTGATGACGAGGCGCGCGGATTTGTTCAGCAGTTCGCGCGCGAAGCCGTCGATATGGAAGCCCATGATGCCAGCGACGTTCTCGCAGAGATTGTCGCGACCCTCCCTGCAGGCCTTGCAGTGGCCGCAGGTCTCGGCGCCATAGGCGGTGACGGTGTCGCCGACCTTGAGATTGGTGACGCCCTCGCCGACGCAGACGATCTCGCCTGCGGCCTCGACGCCGGCAGCCTGAGGCATCTTGCGCTTGGCGAAGGCCATGCCGCGAAAGCCCCAGACGTCGAGATAGTTCAGCGCGACCGCGCGGATGCGGATCTGCACCTCGCCGACGGCGGGCGGCGGCGGCGGCTCGATCTCCTCGAGACGGAGGTCGCGGTCGCCATGAAGCTGGAGGGAACGCATGGGGACTTCTAGCCTTTCAGAACTGGTCCGGCCATTGCCACGAGGCATGCAGGGCAGCCAGGATTTCGACGCGCCATTGAACCTCGTGACTGACCTATGTCAGCGGTGCACGCCGAGTTGTGCCGTCACCCCGCCGTCGATCGGCAGCACGGTGCCGGTGATGTAAGCCGCCGGCTCGCTCATCAGGAAGGCGGCGAGCCCCGCGACCTCCTCGGGCTTGGCGAAGCGGCCGGCCGGGATCTGGGCCTGCATCTTGTCGCGATAGGCCGCATAGGGCGCCATCATGTCGGTGTCGACGAAGCCCGGCGCGATCACGTTGACAGTGACGCCGCGCTTGCCGGTCTCGACCGCGAGCGTCTTGGCATAGGAGATCAGCGCACCCTTGGAGGCGGCGTAGGCGGCATTGCCCGGGTTGCCGCGCAAGGCCGCGACGGAGCCGATCGCGACGATTCGCCCGGCGCGGGCGCGGATCATGTTGCGCATCAGGCTCTTGGCGAGGCGGGTGAAGGCCCAGAAATTCACCTGCATCGCCGCTTCGGCCTTGTCCTGCGCCATCATCGCGGCGAGCGAATCATAGGGCTGGCCGGCATTGTGGATGAAGCCGAAATAGCTTTCCGCCTCGCGCCCCTCGCAGAAGCCGTCGAGCGCGGCCTTGTCGGAGAGATCGAGCGGGAGGGCGGCGAGCAGACGATCGGGGTGGGCCGCATTGATCTCTGCGACGAGCGCCTGCGCCTGGTCGGGCGATGAGCGATAGGTGAAATCGACATCATGACCGGCCGCGGCCAGCGCACGGACGATCGCGGCGCCGACGCCCTTGGCGCCGCCTGTGACGAGGATGCGGGTCATGCGTGGGTAGGTTCCACAGTCAGCACGAGGCAGGTGTTCTGGCCGCCGAAGCCGAAGGAGTTCGAGATGATGGTGCGCACCGTCGCGTCGCGCGCCGTGTTGGGCACGACGTCGAGCGCTATCGCCGGGTCGGGATTGGCGTAGTTGATCGTCGGCGGGATGCGGCCATTGGCGATGGTCATGAAGGAGATCACGGCCTCGACCGCACCGGCCGCGGTCAGCGTGTGGCCGATCATCGACTTGTTGGAGGAGATCGGCAGGCTCGCCATGCGCTCGCCGAAGACGGCGGCGCAGCTCATCGCCTCCATCTTGTCGTTCTCGGGCGTCGAGGTGCCGTGCGCGTTGATGTAGTCGACATCGTCGGGCGTAAGCCCGGCATCGTCGAGCGCATCCTGCATGGCCAGGATCGCGGGCTTGCCGTCGGGGCTCGAGCGGGTGCGGTGGAAGCCGTCGCCGCGCTCGCCGCAGCCCGCGACGATGCCCAGGATGGTCGCGCCGCGCGCGAGCGCATGGTCGTAATCCTCCAGCACCAGCGCGCCGGCGCCTTCGCCCATGACGAAGCCGTCGCGGTTCTTCGAGAAGGGCTTCGCGGCGGCTTCCGGCGGATCGTTCTGAGTCGAGAGCGCCGAGAGCAGGGAGAAGCGGATCAGCGCCTCGGCATGGACGGAGCCGTCGGTGCCGATGCAGAGCGCAGCCTCCGTATCGCCGCGGCGGATTGCCTCGACGCCCATCTGGATCGCGGTCGCGCCGGAGGAGCAAGCTGTGGAGAGCGAGATCGGCGAGCCCTTGGTGCCGAATCTGTCGGCGATATGATCCGCGACCGCACCGAACAGGAAGAGTTCGTGCATGGGTTTGAATTTCTGCGAGGCGGCGGCGCGCAGCAGCCCGTCATAATCCACGTCGCCTTCAAGAGTTTGGGCCAGCTCCTGCTTTTGCGGCCATTCCATCTCGACCGGCGGCACCGCCATGAAGAGTTCGCCGGGAAAATCGCCGGGCTGACCAAGGCCGCTCTGGCTAACCGCCTCGTCGGCTGCGAGCGTCGCGAGCTTCTCCGAGAGCTGCGGGGCCGTGAAGGAGCCGTCGAAGAGAAAATCGACCGTGCCGGCGATGGTCGTGCGCAGGCCCTCGGTCGGGAAGCGCTCGATCCGGTGGATGCCGGATTTACCTGCGGTCAGCGCTTGCCAATTGGCCTCCTTGCCCTGGCCGAGCGAGGTGACGATGCCGAGGCCGGTAACGGCGACGACCCGGCGGCCCTTGGTGTCGCGATGGGCTGCAGTCTGGCCCGCCGCAGTCTGGTTCACTGCAGTCTGGTTCTTGGCGCTCATCGATTGATCCTCACGCTTTCACCAGGCGCGCGGCGCCCTCGCCGCGCCAATGGCCGGCGCCGGTGACGATCGCCTCCTTGGCCTGCCCCGCCGAGATGGCGGCCGCGGCCAAGGCGACGGAAACCGGGAATGCGGCCTCCACGGCATGGCCGACGAGATCGCCGGTCGCGACGCGCCTGGCTTGCGGCAGCGCAGCGATGACCGAAGCCTCTTCCGCCGTGACTCCGGCGGTGCCGGTTGCGGCCGAGATCGCCAAGGCGCCGGGCGCGATCGCGCCGAAGCCCGAGAGTAGTCCGCTCAAGGCCGCCTCGACCGTGCCGGGCTGGCGCTTCGAGCGCGCCGCAGCAACATGGCTCAGCCGAGCATGGACCTTGGCGCCGCGCGCGGCGGCGCGCGCGGCCGATTCGAGCACCAGGAAGGCTCCGGCGCTGCCGGTGATGAGGCCCGGTGCATCCTCACGCGCGAAAACCGGCGCAAATTCGCCCTTGCGCAGATAGCCGCCGAGTTCAAACAGCAGCAGCATGTCGCGCCGCTCGGCATTATAAGCGCCGCCAACCAGCATGACCTCGGCCTGGCCGGCCGCGATGCGGGCATGCGCCGTGCGGATAGCGTCGACGCCGGCCTGCTCCTCGCCCATGAAGGTGCGCGAGGCGCCGGTGACGCCGTGGACGATGGCGATATTGCCGGCAAGCAGGTTCGAGAGCTGGGCGAGGAAGAGCGTGGGGCGCAGATCGCCCATCAGGCGCTCGTTCAGAAAGGCTCCCGGCTCGTTGGCGCCGCGCAGGCCGGTAAGGATAGCGCCGTCGACGGCGTGGTCGCGCTCGCCGCCACCGGCGGCGACGATGACCTGCAGCGCGCTCTTGGCCTCGGCGTCCTGCTTCAGTCCCGCATCATCGAGAGCCAGACCGGCGGCGTAGACGCCGAGCCGCTGCCAAGGCTCCATCTGGCGCTGATCCGATTTCTTCGGGATCTGGCGGTCGAGTTCGAGCGGCTTCAGCGGGTGCACTGGATAGGGTGCGAAGCTCGTAGCGTCGGTATTCGGCGCAGCGCCGACTGCTAGCGCCTGCGCATGGGTCTCCAGCCCCTCGCCGAGACTGGACGCCAGTCCAATCCCGGTGATGACGACGTCGTGCGGGTTCATCGTGCAGGCTCCGGCTTGAGGCCGATGGTTTTGATGCGGCCTTCCATCAGCGCGCGCATGTCGGCGGGGAAGGGCATCAGTCGGAACCGCAATTCAGCGTCGCAGATCGGCTTGCCGGCGATGGTGATCTTCGCCTTGGTGGCGGCATAGCCCGACCCCTCGATCACCAATTGGGCGGAGACGTCGAGAACGGCGTCGGGCTCGACGAAGGTGCGGAAGCGCGCCTTGTCGACTGTCATCAGGAAGGGCATCTGGGTCAGCCCGTTCAGGCCCAGCAGAAGATAGCCGGAGGCCTGCGCCATCGTTTCGGTCAGCAGGACGCCGGGCACGAGCGGGTGGCCTGGGAAATGGCCTTCGAAGACCGGGCTCGCAGTTGCGGACGGCACGGTCGAGCGCGTGACGATGCGCTTTTCCGAAGGTTCGAATGCGACGACGGTGTCGATCATGTCGAAATATTCGAGGCGCATGCGATCCTTGGCCTTGTCGGGCGCGACCGGAAACGGCGCGCGCCCGCGCCGCGGACCGAAGTCTCCGCGCGCGGGCTTGCATATGCTCTATCGAGAGAGTGTGCCCGGCTCAAGGCCGAGCACAGATCAAGCAGGCTTCAGGCGCTGGGCCCGTCGCCGACCTTAGGCCTTCTTGCGACCTTAGGCCTTCTTGGCAGCCACGAGCTCGTCGATGCGCTTGCACAGGTTCTCGAGCACGAAATACTGCTCGGCCGGCGCCTTGCCCTCGTTGACTTCCTGGGTCCACTGCTCGAGCGGCAGCTTGATGCCGAAGGCCTTGTCGATCGCGAAGGCGATGTCGAGGAAGGCGAGCGAGTCGATGCCGAGGTCTTCGATGGCGTGGCTCTGGGGCGTAATCTTTTCGCGCGGAATGTCGCAGGTCTCGGAAATAATGCCGGCGACCGTCTCGAACGTGGCGGACATGCGGGTGCTCCCGTCTTGAATGATGATGGCGGGCGACATCCGGGCGCGGGGATCCCGCGCCTGCCCCAAGCCCCCCGCCGAGGATGACTGTGACGCCCCCTTACACCGAGGGCGGAAAGAGAACAACCTCGCGCGCTGAGAAGCGCGTCATGGCCGGGCTTGACCCGGCCATCTCTTGCTGAAGAGCCTCTTGCGGAAAGAGGTTCCCGGGTCCGCGCATCGCGCGGCCCGAGAATGACGCGCCGGGATCAGGCTGCGATGCCGCGCAGCACATATTGCAGGATGCCGGCGTTCTTGAAGTAGTCGATCTCGTCCAGCGTATCGATGCGGCAGAGGATCGGCACCTTCTTGACCTTGCCGTCAGCCGAGGTGATCTCGGCCTCCAGCACCTGGCGCGGCTTCACGGTGGCGAGGCCCTTGATGGTCACGCTCTCGTCGCCCTTGAGATCGAGCGTAGCCCAGCTCGTGCCCTCGGCCAGGGTGAACGGCACCACGCCCATGCCGACCAGGTTCGAGCGGTGGATGCGCTCGAAGCTCTGGGCGATCACGGCCTTGACGCCGAGCAGGTTGGTGCCTTTCGCCGCCCAGTCGCGCGAGGAACCGTTGCCGTATTCGACACCGGCGAAGACGACCAGCGGCACTTTCTCCTGCTGGTAGCGCATCGCCGCGTCATAGATCGGCAGCTCTTCCTTGCTGGGATAGTGGATGGTGTAGCCACCTTCGCGCCCGTTGGGGCCCATCATGTGGTTGCGGATGCGGATATTGGCGAAGGTGCCGCGCATCATCACCTCATGGTTGCCGCGCCGCGTGCCGTACTGGTTGAAGTCGGCGACTTCGACGCCGTGCTCCATCAGATACTTGCCCGCGGGCGAGGCCGCCTTGATCGAGCCGGCCGGCGAGATGTGGTCGGTGGTGATCTTGTCGCCGAACAGGCCCAGGATGCGGGCGCCGACGATCTCGGTGACGGGCTTGGGCGTCTTGCTGATGCCTTCGAAATAGGGCGGGTTCTGCACATAGGTCGAGGCGTCTTCCCAGGCATAGGTCTGGCTCTGGGGCGTCTTGACCTTCTGCCAGTTGGCGTCGCCCTTGAAGACGTCGGCATATTTCGCCTTGAAGATCGCCTTGGTGACGTTCTTGGCGATGAAGGCCTGGATTTCCTTGTTGGTCGGCCAGATGTCCTTCAGGAAGACCGGCTTGCCGGTCTTGTCCATGCCGAGCGGCTCGGTGGTCAGATCGAGCTGCACCGTGCCCGCCAGAGCGTAGGCGACGACCAGCGGCGGCGAGGCGAGGTAGTTCGCCTGCACGTCGGGCGAGACGCGGCCCTCGAAATTGCGGTTGCCGGAGATGACGGCGGCCGCGATCAGGCCCTGCTCGTTGATGGTCTTGGAGATCTCCGTCGGCAGCGGCCCGGAATTGCCGATGCAGGTGGTGCAGCCGAAGCCGACCAGGTTGAAGCCGAGCTTGTCGAGGTCCTTCTGCAGGCCGGCCTTGGCGAGATATTCCGCCACGACCTGCGAGCCGGGGGCGAGCGAGGTCTTGACCCAGGGCTTGACCTTCAGGCCCTTGGCGACCGCGTTGCGGGCGAGCAGGCCCGCCGCCATCAGCACCGAGGGGTTGGAGGTGTTGGTGCAGGAGGTGATCGCGGCGATGACGACGTCACCATGGCCGAGGTCGAAGTTCTTGCCCTCGACCTTGACCCGGCGCGAGAGCTCGACGCCCTTCTTGTATTCGGTGTCCATCGCGGCGGCGAAGCCGGATTTGATGGCGCCGAGATCGGCGCGGCCTTCGGGGCGCTTGGGGCCGGCCATCGAGGCCTTGACCGTGGTCAGGTCGAGCTCGAGCGTGTCGGTGAAGACCGGGTCGGGCGTGGCGCGGGTGGCGAACAACCCTTGCGCCTTCGAATATTTCTCGACGAGGGCGACGCGGGCCGGCTTGCGGCTGGTGGTGTCGAGATAGTTCAGGGTCTCGGCGTCCACCGGGAAGAAGCCGCAGGTCGCGCCGTATTCAGGGCCCATATTGGCGATGGTCGCGCGGTCGGCGAGCGTCAGTGCATAGAGGCCGGGTCCGAAGAACTCGACGAATTTGCCGACGACGCCCTTCTTGCGCAGCATCTGGGTGACGGTCAGCACGAGGTCGGTCGCGGTGATGCCTTCCTTGAGCTTGCCGGTGAGCTTGAAGCCGATGACCTCGGGCAGCAGCATCGACTGCGGCTGGCCGAGCATGGCGGCCTCGGCCTCGATGCCGCCGACGCCCCAGCCGAGCACGGCCAGGCCGTTGACCATGGTGGTGTGCGAATCGGTGCCGACCACGGTATCGGGATAGGCGACCTCGACGGTCTCGGTCTTCTTGCCCTTCTTCACCTTCTCCTTGCCCGTCCAGACGGTCTGGGCGAGGTATTCGAGATTGACCTGGTGGCAGATGCCGGTGCCGGGCGGGACGACGCGGAAATTGTCGAAGGCGAGCTGGCCCCATTTCAGGAAGCGGTAGCGCTCGCCATTGCGCTGATATTCGAGGTCGACATTGGCTTTCAGCGCCTTGGGCGAGCCGAATTCGTCGACGATGACGGAATGGTCGATGACGAGATCGACCGGGACCAGCGGGTTGATCTTCTTGGGGTCGCCGCCGAGCGCCTTGACGCCGTCACGCATCGCGGCGAGGTCGACCACGGCGGGAACGCCGGTGAAGTCCTGCATCAGCACGCGGGCGGGGCGGAAGCCGATCTCCTTGCCGGCCTTGCCCTTGTCGTCGAGCCAGCCGACGAAAGCCTCGATATCGGTCTTGGTGACCGAGCGGCCATCCTCGAAGCGCAGCAGGTTCTCAAGCAGCACCTTCATCGAGAAGGGCAGCTTCGAGATGCCGGGCAGGCCGTTCTTCTCGGCGATCTTGAGGGAGTAGTAGACGTATTTCTTGGTGCCGACGGTCAAGGTCTTGCGGCATTTGAAGGAATCGAGCGAAGCCATGCGGGCTATCCTGATCAAGGGGTTGCGGTCGCGAGCCGGTGAGCCTTGCGGCTTTGCCGGATCGAAGGCCTAATGCGCATGACGCGCGCGCCGCCTCGGGAGTGCCCGAGCCCCGCGCCGGATCGGCGTGCGGCGTAGCCACGGGTTCTATAGAGCAATTCCAAGAAGCCCGCTACATGTACCGTATGAGCTCGGCGATGACTTTGACGCTTGGGAAGACGCTTTAGCCTTGCCGCGATTTTCATTCCCCAAGCTGGTCCTGAACGCCGAGAATCTCAGCTGCCGGCGCGGCGGGCGCTTAATTTTCGAGGAGTTGAGCTTCCGGCTTGGCAATAGCGAGGCGATTGCGCTGACCGGACGCAACGGCGCCGGCAAATCGAGCCTGATCGCGATGCTGTGCGGCCGGCTGCGGCCCGACGCAGGGGATATGCGAATCGAGGGGGCTGAGGATGCGCCGCTGGCCGAACTCAGCCATCTCGTCGGTCACCGCGACGGGCTGAAGGTCACGCTGACGGCGCAGGAGAACCTCGTCTTCGCGCAAGCTCTGCTCGGCGAGCCCGGCGTGGCGCCGCAGGATGCGCTCTCGGCTGTCGGCCTGCCGCATGTCGCTAGCCTGCCGGTGGGCTATCTCTCGGCGGGGCAGCGCCGTCGCGTCGCCCTGGCGCGGCTCCTGGTGTCGCGGCGGCCATTCTGGCTGCTCGACGAGCCGATGGCGGCGCTGGACGTCGCCGCGCAAGCGATGCTGGCCGGGCTGATGCGCGATCATCTCGCGCAGGGCGGTGCGATCTTGGCGGCAACGCATGGGCCGTTGGGCCTCGAAACCGCACGCGAATTGAGGATCGGACCGTGATCCGCGCCTTCCTCGCCATCCTGAAGCGCGACCTCATGCTCGCCTCGCGCGCCGGCGGGGGCGGGGAGCTGGCGCTCGTCTTCTTCCTGACGCTGGTCGTGCTGGTGCCGTTCGCGCTCGGGCCCGATCTCAACCTGCTGTCGCGGATCGGTCCGGCCATCCTCTGGTTGGGTGCGCTGCTCTCGACGCTGATCGGGCTCGACCGTTTGTTCCAGAGCGATGAGGAGGACGGTTCGCTCGATCTGATCCGCGCCTCGGCGCTGCCGCTCGAACTCAGCGTTCTGGCCAAGGGGCTGGCGCATTGGCTGACGACCGGCCTGCCATTGGCGCTGGCCGCGCCGTTGCTCGGCCTGCTGGTCGCGCTTCCCGTGGACGCGATGCTGCCGGTCGCGGCGACCTTGCTGGTCGGAACCCCGGCGCTGAGCTTCATCGGCGCGGCAGCGGCGGCGCTGACGGCCGGTTTGCGGCGGGGCGGTCTGATCCTGCCCATCCTGGTCGCGCCCCTGACGATTCCGGTGCTGATCTTCGGCGTATCGGCCGCCAACAGCGCGCTGGGCGGCACGATTCCGTTCCTGACGCCGTTCCTGATCCTGTGCGCGCTGTCGCTGGGCTCGCTCGTGATCGGCACGGTCGCGGCGGCTGCGGCGCTGCGCCAAGCGGATTAGGACAAGGCTGGCGGCTGCTCGACGGGGCGCGCCGCGCGATCGCCAAACTCCAGGGCGCAGCCATATTGCGCCGCAGCTCGCGCCACCATGTTCGCGATGTCTTCGAGCGCGACGTTCTGATCTTCGTGCTTGCGGCGGATGCTGTCGGCCGTCGCAAAAACATCCAGAACCAGCGACTGACTGGCGCTGAACCTGACGGTTTCCTTGATGTCGTCCTGGATGCTGGTGGATAGCTGGATCAGCATGGCTGGCCCTCCTGTTCATAGTCGAACATAGGGCCGGCGGCGCTTCGACACAACACAGAAATCAAAAAATTAGTATGTATTTCAATTAGTTAGTAACATACGCCAATGATGACAGGAAAGCCTTTGACGGTGTCGACGGCAATGGCTGCAACGCGGCCACCCGCCTTTCCTGAGCAAGAGCCGGCCCGTTGGGTGTCGGCGTCGACGGCTGAACTATCGCTTTTTTAGCAGCTTGTTGATTTGCCTGATAATGCTCTTATAAATTCACTTACTCATTTAGCTCATGGGGAGACGGGCGATGGCTGAGCTGGAACGTGCCGACAGGCTTCAGATCATGCTGAACCAGGACGAACTGCGCGCAGTCGAGGACTTCCGCTTTGAGAAGCGGATGCCGAGCCGCGCCGCCGCGGTTCGCGAATTGCTGCGGCGCGGGCTGGAGTCGGAGGGCTTCAGTCTCGCTGCGGAAGGCGTCCGATCACGCGATTTTGGCGTCGTCAGCAGTAACGGATCCGAGGCGTCGTCCTCGCAAAACGAGGACTGACCCGGCCGCCACGACGCAATTTGCCGCGCGCGTCGTGGATTGTTGAGACGCGCCGTCATTGCTAGATCAGGTTCGAGCTCCGGCTTCCGCCGGATGAGGACAAGCCGATCGCGATGACATGGCCAGCCTGATCGATTTCGCGAATCCGACGCGCTTCATGCGCCTCTCGGTCGTGCTGCTGCCCTGGGTCATGGGCATGGCCGTGATTCTGCTGGCGCTCGGCTTCTATCTCGCCTGGTTCGTCGCTCCGGCCGATTACCAGCAGGGCGAGACCATCCGGATCATGTTCGTGCATGTCCCGGCCGCTTGGCTCGCGCTGATGTTCTACACGATGATGGCGATCTCCGGCCTCGGCACGCTGGTCTGGCGGCACCCCCTGGCGGATGTCGCTCAGAAGGCGGCGGCGCCGATCGGGGCGTGCTTCGCGTTGATCTGCCTGCTCACCGGCGCCTTCTGGGGCAAGCCGATGTGGGGCACCTATTGGGTCTGGGACGCACGGTTGACCTCGGTGCTCGTGCTCTTCCTGATCTATCTCGGCATCATCGCGCTCTGGCGCGCACTCGACGATTCCGCCCGGGCCGGGCGGGCGGTGGCGATCCTGACGCTGGTCGGCTTCGTCAATGTGCCGATCATCAAATTCTCGGTCGACTGGTGGAACACACTCCACCAGCCGGCCTCGGTGTTCCGCGCTGGCGGGCCGACGATCCACCCCTCCATGCTGTGGCCGCTGCTGATCCTGGCGCTGGGTTTCACCTTGCTGGGCCTGGGACTGCATCTGGTGGCGATGCGGGCTGAGATCATGCGCCGGCGGGTGCGCACGCTGACGATATTGGAGGCCGAGCGGCTCGACCGGCTGGCGGCGCAGGCGGTGCCGGCATGAACGGGCTTGAATCATGAATAGTCTTGGCCCGCATGCCGGTTTCATCCTCGCCTCCTATGGCGCGGTCGTCCTGATCCTGGGCGGCTTGGTTGCGGCGATTCTCTTGGATCACAGAGCGCAGAAGCGCGCGCTCGCGGCGCTGGAGCAGCGCGGCGCAGGCCGCCGTTCGGACAGGGCGTCGTCATGAGCGAGATCGAGGTTCAACCCCGCCGCCGCTCGCCGCTGGTTTTCCTGATCCCCCTGATCCTGTTCGGCGTGCTGGCGCTGGTCTTCGCGGTCGGCCTGTTCTCGGGCGACGCCAGCAAGGTGCCCTCCGCCCTGATCGGAAAGCCTGCTCCGGCAATCACGCTGTCGCAGCTCGACGGGTTGCAGCGGGACGGGCAGCCCGTGCCGGCTTTCGCGATGGCGGATCTGGCGAAGGGGCGCGCCACCCTCGTCAATGTCTTCGCCAGCTGGTGCGCGCCCTGCCGGGTCGAGCATCCCTTCCTGGTGGCCATGGCCGAATCGCCTGCGGTGAAGGCCGGCAAGGTCGCGGTGGTGGGCATGAACTACAAGGATGAGGCGGAGAACGCCCGGCGCTTCCTGGGCGCGCTCGGCAATCCCTATTCGGCTGTTGGCGTCGACCGGAGCGGGCGCGCGGCGATCGAGTGGGGCGTCTATGGCGTGCCCGAGACCTTCCTGATCGGCCCGGACGGGCGGATCCTGGAAAAGCATGTCGGGCCGCTCGATGCGCAAACCGCCGGGCGCCTGCTGACGCGGGCGGCGGCTGGGAAGTGACGTCATGCTCGGGCCTGAGCCCCGAGCCGCTCTCGCAAGAGAGCTTCCTTCCGATGGAGCTTCCCGGGTCTGCGTTTCACGTCGCCCGGGAATGACGATCTTACGTAGCGCGCTTGCCTACGCGGCTCGCTTGCCGCTCATCAGGCTTGCGAACATGCCGCGCCCGTCGATGCCGCCGGTCAGCGAATCGATCAGGTTCTCGGGGTGCGGCATCAGGCCGAGCACGTTGAGCTTGGGCGAATAGATGCCGGCGATGTTGTTCTGCGAGCCGTTCGGATTGGCGGCGGCGGTGATCCGGCCTTGCTCGTCGGCATAGCGGAAGGCGACGAGGCCTTCGCCTTCGAGGCGCGCCAGGGTCTCGGCGTCGGCGATGTAGTTGCCTTCGCCATGGGCGATGCAGACATCGATGACCTGGCCCTTGGCATAGGCGTTGGCGTAGGGCGTGTCGGTACGCTCGACCGTCAGATGCTGGCGCTTGCAGACGAATTTGAGGTCGGCGTTGCGCATCAGGATGCCGGGCAGGAGCCCGGCCTCGCAGACGATCTGGAAGCCGTTGCAGATACCCAGCACATAGCCGCCGCGCTCGGCATGGGCGCGGGTCGCGTCCATGATATTGGCGCGCCCAGCGATGGCGCCCGTCCGCAGATAGTCGCCATAGGAGAAGCCGCCGGGCAGCACCACGAGATCGGTGCCCGCCGGCAGGGCCGTGTCGGCGTGCCAGACATGGGCGACCGTTGCGCCGGCCTGCTTCAGCGCCTTGGCGACATCGCCTTCGCGATTGGAGCCTGGAAAGGTGATGACGGCGGCTTTCACGGGGTCTCACTCCTCGGCTTGCAGTCGCGATAGCGCGCGGCATCGATCGACATGATCGTCATGACGGCGGGCGTGCCATTGCGTTGCACCTCGCTCAGCCCGTCCTCTCTCATGCCGAGCTTGGTGTAAAGGGCCATGCCGCGCGCATTGTGCGGCCAGACACGCAACCAGGCCTTCGCGGCGCCCAATTCGTCGAAGATCAGCGCGAGCGCATGGTCGAGCAGGGCGCGGCCATGGCCGCGTCCCTGGCTCAGGGCCGCGATCCGGCGCACCAATACGGCGCTGGCGGCGGGCGCGATCTCTTGCAGGATCACGAAGCCTATGACGGTACCGTGGGAATCGAGCGCGACGATATAGCGATGGCTCGGCTCGACCAGCGCCGCGAGGTGCTCCTCACGACTCCAGCGCCCGACGGTGTCGTCGTAGCCGGGCTGGCGTTCGCAAGCCATGATCGCATCGACGTCGTCATGGGTCGCGGGGCGAAGCGCTATGGTCGCGGTCGCTGCCGGTTGGGGCGCGATTCCCGTCATGGCGCGCGAGACTGCCGGTCAGACGCCGACCTCGACGCGGTAGTTCTCGATCACGGTGTTGGCGAGCAGCTTTTCGCAAGCCGTCTTCAGCGCGGCTTCGGCGGCAATGGCATCCTGGCCGGCGAGCTCGATGTCGAAGACCTTGCCCTGGCGGACCGAATCGACGCCGGCGATGCCGAGCGATTTCAGCGCGCCCTCGATCGCCTTGCCCTGCGGATCGAGCACGCCGGTCTTGAGGGTGACGGTGACGCGGGCTTTCATGAGGTTCTCCGGACGTTTGTTGCGCGTGGCTTAGCGGCGAATCGGTGCCGGCTCAACCTCTCCCGCGCGGTTTCACGTGAATCAGCGATCGCGCCAGGCCGCGCGCGCCTGGTTGCGGGCGGCGTCGGGGTCCGGGCTCACGCCCAGCGCCAGGTTCAGGCGGGCGCCGTCGCGGCCCGACAGGATCGCGGTGACGGCGCGCTTGCCGCTTGCGTCGCGGGCGCGGATCTCGACGAGCAGGCCCTGGGCGCCATCCTCGCTGAAGCGGGAGACGGTCGTCGTGCTCTTGGGAGCGGTCGATTCTGCTGTCTTGGCCTTCTTGTTCGCTTCCTTGCTCGCCGGCTTCTTGCTCGTCGACTTGGCGAAATCGCGCGCGAGCCGGGCCGGGTCCGTCGCCAGCGTCTTCTCCATTGCGTCGGCCTCGCGGCCTTCCAGCGTGATCAGCGCGGCGAAACCCTGTCTGGTGCAGGTTGCGCGCGGGCAAAACGACATCGCCTTCGCCGAGAGCCCGTCATTCAGGACCCAGGATTCGATCGGCAAGGGTTGCCAGCCACGCTCGGCCGGGAGTTCGGTGATGCCGAAGCCGTAATGGTTGCTGCAGCCGGCGAGCAGCAGCGCGCCCGCCAGCGTCAGGGCGACATGAAAACGGGAGCGCGAAGGCTCCCGTTTCAGTCTTGTGATCTGTTCGCGACGAAGGCTCACGGCACCAGGCGCGGCGATTACTGCACCAGCCGGGGGCCTGCCGGTCCGACCTTCTCGTTCTCGCCCAGGATGCCCAGGCGGCGAGCGACTTCGGTATAGGCCTCGATCAGCCCGCCCATGTCGCGGCGGAAGCGGTCCTTGTCCATCTTGTCCTTCGACTTGATGTCCCAGAGCCGGCAGGAATCGGGGCTGATCTCGTCGGCGACGACGATGCGCATCATCTCGCCTTCCCAAAGCCGGCCGCACTCCATCTTGAAGTCGACGAGGCGGATGCCGGCACCGAGGAACAGGCCGGACAGGAAGTCGTTGACGCGGATGGCCAGCGCCATGATGTCGTCGATCTCCTGGGGCGTCGCCCAGCCGAAGGCGGTGATGTGCTCTTCGGAGACCATCGGGTCGTTCAGCGCATCGTTCTTGTAATAGAACTCGATGATCGAGCGCGGCAGCTGCGTGCCTTCCTCCAGCCCGAGACGGGTGGAGAGCGAGCCGGCAGCAACGTTGCGCACCACGACTTCGAGCGGAATGATCTCGACCTCGCGGATGAGCTGCTCGCGCATGTTCAACCGGCGGATGAAATGCGTGGGCACGCCGATATCGTTGAGATTGGAGAAGATGTGCTCCGAAATCCGGTTGTTCAGCACGCCTTTGCCGTCGATCACTTCATGCTTTTTGGCATTGAAGGCAGTCGCATCGTCCTTGAAATGCTGGATCAGCGTACCAGGCTCGGGTCCTTCATAGAGGACCTTCGCCTTGCCTTCGTAGATGCGACGGCGGCGATTCATTGGGATGTACCGTGGCTTGAGGAAATCCATAGGTCGGCCTTTCTCTGGTCGCGGTCGCCCGCGGCGGGATCGGGGCCCCTGATCAGCCGGTCCTGCGCGATCTGCGCTGATTCCGATTCTTAGGCGGGATCAGCCTAGACCGCATGGCCGGCCGGCTCAATGCGAAGGCAGCCGCCAAGGCCGTCTTCGCGCCCGCTATATGGGACTTCTGCACTGCAAACGCAACAAATCCGCTCTGGAAGCCTTGACGCAGGGATAATGAGCCCGCTCGCGATCGGGCACGGGAGCATTCCGCTCTGGCTCTGGGCGGCCCGCCGTCCTATATGGCTCAGAACCAAGCCTTCCCGAGCCCTTTTCCAGCGCGCGCCCCGCGAGAGGACTTAAAAAGATGTCGACATTCGATCAGCGCAAGGACGCCTTCGAGAACAAATTCGCTCACGACGAGGAGCTGCGCTTCAAGGCGACGGCGCGGCGCAACAAGCTGCTCGGTCTCTGGGCGGCCGAGAAGCTGGGCAAGAGCGGCGCGGAGGCGGACGTCTATGCGAAGGCCGTCGTGGTGGCCGATTTCGAGGAGGCCGGCGACGAAGACGTCGTGCGCAAGGTCAAGGCCGATTTCGCGGCCGGGGCGGTGACGGTCGGCGATGCCGAGATTCGCCAGATCATGGCGGAGCTCCTGGTCAAGGCGGCTGAAGAGATCCAGGCCGGTCGCTAGTGGAACGAATTTGACATTTGCCTCGCGCCCGATATCGGGCGGATAGCAAATGTCAAATTCATAAGTTCCACTAGAAAACCAAAGAGTTGCTAGTGGTTTTGATGATTCCGACATTTGCTCCGAGCTCGATATAGAATGGGGAGCAAATGTCGGAATCAAACCACTAGGGCGCGCCGCCCGGCAAACGCAGGATGCCGGCAAACGCAGGACGCATGTGAGACGGGCGCATGGGCGCCCGTTTGCTTTTGAGCGTCGCCCCGGTCCAATTTGAGCGACCCGCCATCCCCCAAGAGCGGGCCCCAGAACCGGATGAACGCCCATGTCGAAGCCCACAGTGCTCTCCTCGCTCGCCGACCGTCTCGCCAAGGGCGACAAGATCCTCTCGGCCTGGTCGAGCATTCCTGAGCCCAGCGTCAGCGGCATTCTTGCTCAGGAGGCCTTCGACGCCGTCACGCTCGACATGCAGCACGGACCGATCACGCTGGGCGAGGTCATCCGCGCGATTCCGCTGATCAACGCGGCGGGCAAGCCGGCGCTGGCACGTCTTCCGGTCGGCGAGTTCCAGAACGTTTCGAAGTTGCTCGATGCCGGCGTTTCCGGCGTGATCGCGCCGATGATCAACACGATGGAGGATGCGCGCCGCTTCGCCGCCTATTCCAAATACCCGCCAATGGGCGAGCGCAGCTGGGGCAGCTACGGCGCGCTCGGCACCTCCGGGCTCGATGCGAACAGCTATTTCAAGGCGGCCAACGGCTTCTCGCTCTCCTTCGCGATGATCGAGACGCGCGAGGCGATCGCCATTCTCGACGACATCCTGGCGCTGCCGGGCATCGACGCCGTCTTCGTCGGCCCTTCCGATCTTTCGATCGCGCTGTCGGGCGGCGCGCTGGTCGATGCGACGATTCCCGAGGTCGATGAGGCGATCCGCCACATCGTTGCGCGCGCATCCGCCGTCAACAAGCCGGTGGCGATCTATGCCCAGTCGGCGGAGCGGGCGAAGGATTTCTTCGCGCTCGGCGCCAGGATGGTGACGCTGATGAGCGATACCGGGCTGATGCGTGCCGGCGCCCAGGCGGCGATCAAGACGATCAGGGGCTGATCGATTCTAGAAGTCAGGGCATTGCTTCTGCGAAAAACCGGTTCCCACTTTTTCGCGCAAGGCTCCTAAGCGTTGATGCCTTCGCGCTTCTTCAAGGCGGCGTAATAGGCCCAGAGCAATCGCGCCGCGACGCCGCGCCATGGCCGCCAGGCCTCGGCCAGCGCCGCGAGTTCGGCTGCTTTCGGACGGGCGGGCAGGTCGAAGGCCTGCCGCGCCGCCTCCTGGATCGCGAGGTCGCCGGCGGCGAAGCCGTCGCGATGGCCGAGGCAGAACAAGAGGTAGATGTCCGCCGTCCAGGGGCCAATCCCGGAGACGGCGGTCATGTGCTCATGCACGGCCTCGGGCGTGGCGGCCTCCAGCGCCTCGAAGCGCAAGCTGCCCTCGACCAGCGCGGCGGCGACCGCACGCAAGGTGCGCTGCTTGGGCCGCGAGAGGCCCGATAATCGCATCTCCTCGTCGCTGGCCGCCAGGACGCGCTCCGGCGTCAGGGGCGCGAGCACGCTCTCGACGCGGGTCCAGACGGCGCGGGCGCTCGCCACCGATAATTGCTGCGAGACGATGATGGCTGCTAGCCCCGCGAACCCGCCAGGGCGGCGGCGCAGCGGCGGCAGACCGACCTTGTCGATGATCCCAGCCCAATGCGGCTGCAGCGCGCGTAGCGCCGCCATGCCTTCCTCGAGATCGGCGTCGCAGGTGATCAGGTTCATGTGATCAGGTTCATGGCGGGCTGATGGAACGGTATGGTCGAGACGGGGATTGTCAGCAGCGTCGCGGTCTCGGCTGCTTGCCCGCGAGACCATAGAGCGTTTTGGAGCGAAGTGGATATCGGGTCGCGCGAAGAAAACGCATTAAAACAAGGAGGTAGAGCAATTTCCGGTCCAACTGAATCGGAAATTGCTCTAGACAAGGCGGATGGCAGCGTCCTCACTCGATTTCGCGGAGCCGGTCTTCCGCTTCGCGCCGAGCCCGAACGGGCGGCTGCATCTTGGCCACGCGCTGTCGGTGCTGACGAATGAGCGGCTGGCGCGCAAGCTGTGCGGCCGGCTGCTGCTGCGGATCGAGGATATCGACGTCACCCGCTGCAAGCCGGAATTCGAGGCGGGGATCAGGGAGGACCTTGCCTGGCTTGGCCTACGCTTCGACGGTGTGGTTCGGCGGCAATCCGAGCATTTCGAGAGCTATGCCGAGGCGGTGAGGGCTCTGCAGGCGCGGGGGCTGGTCTATCCCTGCTTCTGTTCGCGCCAGGTGATCAAACGCGCGGTCGGCCTGCACAAGGCTTGGCCGGTCGACCCCGACGGAGCGCCGCTTTATCCCGGAACCTGTCGCGCGTGCGGTCCAGCCGAGGCCGCGACACGCATCGCGGCCGGCGAGCCGCATCTGCTGCGATTGGCGATGGACCGCGCGATCGAGGAGATAGGCGGGGCAGCCGATTATGTGGCTTTCGACGAGGCAGGGCATGAACGGCTCGTCGCCGCGCAGCCGGTCCGCTGGGGCGATGTCGTGCTGGCACGCAAGGAGGCGCCGACGAGCTATCACCTCTCGGTCGTGCTCGACGATGCGCTGCAAGGCGTGACCCATGTCGTGCGCGGGCGCGATCTCGAAGCTGCGACCGATATCCATGTCGTGCTGCAGCGGCTGCTCGGCCTGCCGACGCCGCGCTATCATTTCCATCCTCTGCTGAGCGACGAGACCGGGCAGAAGCTGGCGAAGAGCCGGCTTTCGGAAAGCCTCGCCGATCTCAGGGCGCGTGGTGCCACGGCCGGCGAGATCAGGGCGCAGCTAGGCTTCGGCTGAGCGGCCTCCCGTCGTCGCAATGACGGCTTGGCAATGACGGTTTGCGTCGTCAGCTCACCCCGAGCCAGGTCAGCCAGGCCGTGGTGGTGAAGAGCGAGAGCATGGTCGAGAGCGCGATCGCGCTGGAAGCGTCGGCGACACCCTGCTTGTAGCGCTCGGCGAAGAGATAGGCGTTGATGCCGCAGGGGCAGGCGGCGAAGAGCACGGCGACGCCCGACCAATGCGCCGGCATCTGGAAGACCATGGTCGCCAGCACATAGACGATCAGCGGATGCAGCCCGAGCTTGAGCCCGCTCAGGATGGCGGGCAAAGCGAGGCCCGATGTCAGGCCGTAACGCCGCATGGCGATGCCCAGGCTGATGAGCGCGCAGGGCACGGCGGCGCCGGCCAGGAGGTCGATGATCGTCCAGAGCGGCTCGGGGATCAGGCCGATGATCGGGCGCGCCGCCGAGCCAAGCAGGATGCCGATGATGATCGGGTGAGTGAACAGCCGCTTGATCATCATCGTGATCGAGGCCGCGCGGCCTTCGGCGAGCAAGGTGGCGATCGTCATCGTGACCGGTAGATGGATCGCCAGCAGCAGACCGAGCGGCACGGCGCCGGCGTCGCCATAGGCCTTCAGGATCATCGGCACGCCGACGAAGACGGTGTTGGATTGCGCGGCGGCGAAGCCCGAGACGACCAGCTCGGGACCCTTGCGGGCAAAAATGCGGCTCGCGATCAGCATGGCGAGCGCCCAGACGATGGCGAGGCCGGCGAAATAGGCGATCCAGTAGCCCCAGGGCTGGGTGGCCGGAATATCCGCCTTGGCGAGCGTGCGGAAGAGCAGGCAGGGCAGGGCCAGGACGAAGACGAAGTCGGAGAGGCCCTCGCCGGTGGTCTCCCGCACGATCTTGGCCCAGCGCGCGAGGTAGCCGAGGCTGATCAGGCCGAAAACGGGCAGGACGACGATGAGGGCGGCGAGCATCGGCCTAATTCGCGGGGCAGGAGCGGAACAGGCTTTCCCGGTGTGCTCTCGCTGGTGCTAAGTCAAGCGCCGGATGCGATGCAGTGCCGCTCCAACGGCCGCGTCATGCGCTCAGCGCAACTGTGCGACCGTGCCGCCGGCCTTCACGATCAGGCCCTGGATCTCGTCGCGCTGGCGCTTGAACTCTGCCAGCGCGCCGCCCTGGAGTTCGCGGCCGCGCGGCACGCGGATCTTCATCGGGTTCACGAAATTATCGTTGACCTTGACCTCGTAATGCAGGTGCGGGCCGGTCGAGAGGCCGGTCGAGCCGAGATAGCCGATAATCTGGCCCTGCCGGACCCTTGCGCCGGGCACGATGCCGTTGGCGAAGTTGGACTGGTGCGAATAGGTCGTGACGTAGCCATTGGCGTGCTGGATCTCGGTGTGCTTGCCATAGCCCGACGACCAGCCGGCGCTGATGATCGTGCCGTTGCCCGCCGCCAGGATCGGCGTGCCGATGCGGTTGGCCCAGTCCACGCCGGTATGCATCTTCGAATAACGCATGATCGGGTGGTAGCGCATGCCGAAGCCGGAGCGCATCTCGCCTTCGGCGATCGGCTTGCGCAGCAGGAATTTCTTCAGCGAGCGGCCGTCCTCGTCGAAATACTCGATCAATCCGTCCTCGGGCGCCTGGTACCGGAAGACGCGGCGCGTCTCGCCGTTGATGGTCAAGGCCGCCGACAGGATCTCGGCGCGCTCGCCTTCCTCCTCCTCGGTGAAGATGACCTCGAGATTGTCGCCGCCGCGCACGCGCTGCTGGAAATCGACGTCATAGGAGAAGATGCGGACGAGCTCGTCGACAAGCGGGCGCGGCATCTCGTGGCGCAGACCGGTCTCGTAGAGGCTGTCATAGAGCCTGGCGCCGGTGCTGCCGCCGCCATCCTCGTCCTCCTCATCATCCTGCGCGTCGCCGGTCTTGCGCTGCGGGCGCTGCGGGCCGACCAGGTCCTGGCGGGGCAACGTGACGGAGACGAAGGCGCCGGCGTCGTTGATCGCGACCGTTCCGTCCGGCTGGCCCGCGGTCAGGAAGGAGACGCGCACGATCTGTCTGACATCGCCGGGGCGCGGACCCGGCGCGAAGAGAACCTGCAGGACCTGGCCGTCGGGAAGGGCCGAGACGCGGACCTTGCCGCCAAAAGCCTGCATCATGCCACGGATCTGGTCCTGGTTCGCGCCGGCAGCACGCATGGTCTGCTCGAAATTCTCGCCGCGCTTGGCGATCACCAGCTTCTCCTCGACCAGCGGCTCGCGCGAGGCGGGGATCGGCGTCTTGCGCGCGTTGGTGACGTTCTCGGGAACGACGCGGACCTCGATGCCGGAAAAGCGCGTGTCGCTCGGCGCATAGGCCAAGAGGTCGCCCCCGGTCGGGGCCGCGCCGGTGAGCGTGCGGCTCAGCATCAATTGCGGCGGGATCGGCAGGCTGCGCTGCCGCCCCGCGGCTGCGGCATTGGCGCGCTCTTCCTCCATCTGGGCGATGACCTCGGCGTCACCGAGCTGGGCTTTGCCGTCGGGGACCTGGATATCGGTCAGGTCGCGCTTCACGATGGTCACGTCGGCGTCGGGGAGATCCTGTACCGGCTCGGCGTAACGCTCGCTCGGCTGGCCGCCCTCGGCGAAGAGCCGCAACGGGTTGAAGGGGGGAATATTGGTCGCGTAGACGCCGGTCGTCATCGACAGGTTGGATGCGAGCCGGATGAAGGGCCGGACGCGGATGACCTCGCGATCCCCGAGCTTCTGCGACATCGGCGCCCGCACGGCCTGGCGTGCGCCGATCACGGGTTGCTCGGCTACGAGCTTGTCGGCCTTGCGGGCCCCGCCGCCGGCGCCGGCGCCCGAGGAGGCACGCGCCGTCACGGTCTCGGGCTGTTCGGGAAAGCTGGTGTCGCCGCGCATCGCGATCAGGATGGCGGCCCCGAGCAGGGCCGCGCCGCAGGAGCCGACGAGCATGCAGGCGAAGAGCCAGCGCACCGAGATGCCGCGCCGGTCCTGCAATTGATGCGCGGAGCCGTCCGGCCGGATCGGTGGCTCGATCCCGAGATCGATCAGCAGCGCCGCGGCCTCGGGGGCGAGCGGTTCTGCTGGGGCGTTGAACTCGGGATGGGCGTTCATCGTCTGGCGTCTTGATCCGTCTTTATCCGCACCTGCAAGCCTAGCCATGCGGACAAACCTGCCGCCGAGCGCGGGAGCCTCGCCCGCTCAGGCTGGGAGACCATGCCCGCGTGGCGGCGCGGAATCAATCGCGCAACGAGCGGGAGGCGCTCTCATGGCCTTGGATTGCGGCTGTTTACGGGCGTGTCATGGGCGCCCTCGCGAGCGCTTGCGTGCGCGCGCGTACAAAGAAGTCGCTGCCCACAGCGAAGGCGGCCGCCGCCCAAAAAAATGGCC
>NZ_CAXUPC020000011.1:0-203564 GCF_964252745.1 Allobosea sp. LjRoot9
GCGCAGCGCCGGATGAGGGGGCGCCGTGCCCTGTCCGGTTGGCGCCACGTTTTCAGGCCAGGCGGTGAGCTCACAGCGCCCCCTCATCCGTCTCGGCTGCGCCGAGCCACCTTCTCCCGCGAGGGGAGAAGGGACGTGGGCGCGTCATTCTCGGGCGGAGCGAAGCGCAGAACCTCGAGAATGACGGCGTGGTTCCGAGGACGAACAGTGAGCCCGGCTACTCGCCGTCCCGCTTCATCAGCGCCTCGATGCGCGCCTGCTCGTCGGGAGACAGCGGCGCTGCCGCCTCGCCCACCGGTTTCATGCGCCGCCCGCTGCGCCAGATGAAGGCGAGGCCGAACAGCAGGATCAGGAACGGCCCGGCCCAGAGCGCCACGGTCCGGATCGTGAAGGGCGGGCGCAGCAACACGAAATCGCCATAGCGCGCGACGACGAACTCCTGCACCGCCGCATCGCTGTCGCCGGCGACCAGCCGCTCGCGCACCAGGATGCGCAGATCGCGCGCCAGGGGCGCATCGGAATCGTCGATCGACTGGTTCTGGCAGACGAGGCAGCGCAGGCCGCCGGAAATCGCCCGGGCGCGGTGTTCGAGTGCGGCGTTCGGCAGAACCTCGTCAGGCTGGACGGCGCGGCCCGGACCCGCCCAGCCCAGGCAGAGCGCAACGATGACGAGGGCGCGCAGCATCGGCCTCACTCCGCCGCCGGTTGAGGCGCGGCAGGGGCGGGCTTGACGCGGACAGGCTTTGCGCCGGTGGATTTGGCACGCTGCGGCGCAGCCAGCCGGAAGCGCCGGTCGGTCAATGAAAGCGCGCCGCCGAAGGCCATCACGATCGCGCCGATCCAGATCAGCAGGATCAGCGGCTTGTCGTAGAGCCTGACGGCGATGCCACCATCGCTCTCCATCTCGCCGACATTGACATAGGCCTGGCTCAGGCCGTCGGTGCGGATGCCGGCTTCGTTCGTCGGCATGGCGCGGGCCGTGTAGACGCGCTTCATCGCCTCGACGGGCTTGAGCGGCCTGTCGCCCGAGAGGATGCGGAAACGCACCACATCCTCGCGGAAATTGGGGCCGGGGCGCGGGGTAATGCTTTCCAGCACCACGGTATAGCGGCCGCTGGTCAGGCTTTCGCCCGGCTTCAGGATGCCGATCGCCTCCGTGCTCCAGGCGGCGGCGGCGACGCCGATCACACTCAGGCCCACGCCGGCATGGGCAAAGGCCGTGCCCCAGGCGGAGCGCGGCAGGCCCTTCGCCCGCGACAGAACGGCCCGCAGGCCGCTGGCGCGCGCGACGATGCGCTCGCCGAGGTCGAAGATCGCGCCGGTGACCAGGAAGACGCCGAGCCCGATGCCGAGCGGCGCCAGGACCGGCCCGCCACGCATATAGGCGAGCACGCCGACGGCCACGAGGATGCCGAGCCCGAAGGCGGCAGCGGTGCGCTGTGCCGCGCCGAGCAGATTGCCGCGCTTCCAGGCCAGCGACTGGCCGAGCGGCAGGACCAGCAGCAGCGGCACCAGCAGCGGCACGAAGGTCGCGTTGAAGAAGGGCGGGCCGACCGAGATCTTGTCCCCGGTCAGCATCTCCAGCACCAGCGGATAGAGCGTGCCGATGAAGACCGTGGCGCAGGAGGTCGCGATGAAGACGTTGTTGACGACGAGCGCGCCCTCGCGGGAGACCGGCGCGAACAGGCCACCCTGCCGGAGCAGGGGCGCGCGCCAGGCGAAGAGCGCCAGCGAGCCGCCGACGAAGAAGATCAGGATCGCGAGAATAAACAGCCCGCGCGCCGGGTCGCTGGCGAAGGAATGCACCGAGGTCAGCACGCCGGAGCGGACGATGAAGGTGCCGAGCAGCGAGAGCGAGAAGGTCAGGATCGCGAGCAGGATCGTCCAGACCTTGAGCGCGTCGCGCTTCTCCATCACCACGGTGGAATGGATCAGCGCCGTGCCGGCGAGCCAGGGCATCAGCGAGGCGTTCTCGACCGGATCCCAGAACCACCAGCCGCCCCAGCCGAGCTCGTAATAGGCCCAATAGGAGCCCATCGCGATGCCCAGCGTCAGGAACACCCAGGCGAGCAGCGTCCAGGGCCGGACCGCGCGCGCCCAGACCGCGTCGATGCGCCCGTCGATCAGGGCGGCGACCGCGAAGGCATAGGTGATGGAGAAGCCGACATAGCCGACATAGAGCAGCGGCGGATGGATCGCGAGGCCGAGATCCTGGAGGATCGGGTTGAGGTCCTGGCCCTCGCCCGGCACAGGGTCGAGCCGCCGGAAAGGGTTCGAGGTCAAAAGCGTGAAGGCGAGGAAGGCGACCGTGACCGCGCCTTGCGCGGCGAGCGTGCCGGCCCGCAACCGCGCCGGCAGCGAGCGGCGCGACAGTGCCACCAGCGCCCCGAACAGCGTCAGGATCAAGACCCAGAGCAGCATCGAGCCTTCGTGATTGCCCCAGGCCGAGGTCAGTTTGTAGATCAGCGGCTGGGCCGAATGCGAGTTCGAAGCGACGTTCTCGACCGAGAAGTCGGACCGGACATAGGATGCGACCAGGACCGTGAAAGCCAACGCGACCAGCAGGAAGCAGGTGATCGCCGCAGCGGTGCCCACCGAGGCCAGCGCCCGGTCATGGCGCGCCACGCCCCAGAGCGGCACCAGGGCCTGCACGACGGCGACGCCAAGCGCCAATGCGAGCGCGAAATGGCCGATCTCGACGATCATGCGCGCCTCATTTGGTGACAGGGGGTGGCGTGACGGGGGATGGGTTCGGGCCCGCCGCTCCCGGCTGCCAATGGCCTTGCTTCTTCAGCGTGTCGGCAACCTCGCGCGGCATGTAGGTCTCGTCATGCTTGGCCAGCACCGAGTCGGCGCGGAAGCGGCCCGCGCCCTCGAAGACACCTTCGGTGACGACGCCCTGCCCTTCGCGGAAGAGATCGGGCAAGAGCCCCTGATAGGTCACGTTGAGCGTGGTCTTGCTGTCGGTGACCGCGAAGGCGACGCGCTGACCCGGGCCACGCACGACGGACCCTGTCTCGACCAGCCCGCCGAGCCGCATGCGCGTGCCAGGCGCGAGCCCTTTCTCGACGATCTCGGTCGGTCCGTAGAAGAAGACGATGGTGTCGCGCATGGCGACGAGCACCAGCCCGGCGGCAAGGCAGAGCACGAGGCCGGCAGCGGCGATCAAGGCCAGACGGCGCTGCTTGCGGGTCCAGCGGCGCTTGCCCGCGGCGGGACGCAACGGCTCGGCAGTGGTCATGGCGCCGGCTCCTTCAGCCCAAGTTCGCCCGCCAACTGATCGAGCTGCGCCAAAGCGGCGCTGTCTTGCGACAGGCGCGAACGCGCCATCGCGACAGCCTCGCGCGCGGCGGCCTTCTCGCCGAGCACATTCTGCGAGCGGACCAATCTTTCCCATTCGGCCAGCGTGCCGCCGCCCGCCTTCAAGCGCTCGGCCAGCCCCTCGACCATGCCACGGATCGCCGCCTGCTGATCAGCCGCCGGCAGCTTGGCGATCGCGGCCCGTGCCGTGTCGCCATCGAGCGCCTGCAGCCTCTGGCGCACGGCCGGGACCCAGGCCGCGCCGGGCGGTGCATCCTTGAGCAGGCTTTCGAACGCGGCAACCGCGCCCTGGCTGTCGCCGTCCTGTTCCCTGGCGATGGCGAGAAAGTAGCGCGCGCGGGGATTGCCGGGCTCGCGCTTGAGTGCCTCGGCGAGGGTTTCACGCGCTTCCACCGTCACCACCCCGCCGGCCGTCAGGATCTGAGCCTCGCCGAGACCGGCGCGCATCTCCGCCCCGTCCTCGCCATTGCGGATCGCGGCAGTGAAGGCGCGCGCCGCGTCTTCGGGACGGCCCTGCCGCAGATAGACCGGCGCGAGCACCGCCCAGCCGCGCCCATCTGCCGGATTGGCCGCCAGATGCGCCTCGATGCGGGCCAGCGAGACCGCGAAATCCTGCTGCGACGGATCGCTCCGCAACCGCGCCGACAGCGGCTGGTCAGGACGCGTGGGCGAGCCATAGGCGCCATAGACCAGCAATGCGAGCAGCGGCACGCAAGACAAGGCCAGCGCCGAGCTGGCGCGGCGGCGGCGCAGGGACGATTCCGTCTCGCCGGCCGGATCGCCCTCCTTGTCAGCCGCGCGCAGGAGGCGCCGGGCGGCTTCGACCCGGGCGGCTTCAGCCTCGGCCGGGCCGATCAGCGCGCGGCCGAGGTCGCGGTCGATCTCATTGAGCTGGGCGCGATAGAGGCTCGCGGCATCCGAGCCGTCGGCGAAAGCCGCGCCCTGGCCACGGCCGAGCGGCCAGAGCAGCGCGAAAACCGCCGCCCCCGTCATGACCGCGAAGATGATCCAGATCAGCATCAGGAACTCTTAGACAATCGCGGGCCGCGCTTCACGCGCGAAGGTGGCGACAAAGGGTCACGCAGGCACCTCATCTCAGACGGCAATTCTTCTCAGTGCGCGTTTGGACATTCGAGTCCTCATCCTGAGAGTCTTCTGTCCTGACCACCTACGCGCCGTCATTCCGGACGCAGCCCCCGGGTCCGATCTTCGATCGGCCCAAGGATAAACTCCGCGGAGATCCGGAATCCATCGGAGGGCACTGAACTCTACGATGGATTCCGGATCGGCGCCGCTAACGCGGCTTGTCCGGAATGACGGTGCGGGTGATGGCGAGCGATCGGAAGCTCCTGATTTTGCCCGGTTCATGTCAGGTCAGATTCAAACCGAAGGCAGGACGAGGCGCGCCCGCAAGCCACCCAGCGGCGATTTCTGCAGCGAGAGGCCGCCACCATAGAGCTTCGCCAGATCGGCGACGATCGACAGGCCCAGCCCCGAGCCCGGAATCGTCTCGTCGAGCCGCCGGCCGCGCTTCAGCACATCCGCCATGGCCTCGTTGGGCAAACCCGGCCCGTCATCGTCGATCAGGAGAGCGATCCGCTCAGGACCGGCATCGGATGACGGCGCGAGGCTGACCTCCACGGTCGCATCCGCCCATTTGAAGGCGTTGTCGAGCAGATTGCCCAGCATCTCCTCGAAATCCTGCTTCTCGCCGCGAAACCGGATTCCGGCCGGCACGCTATGCGAGCCCGTGATGCCGCGCCCCTGCGAGATCTTCGAGAAGGTGCGGATCAAGGCGTCGAGCGAGGGCGCGATCTCGGTCACCCCGCCGAGCGCGCCCGACAGCGCGGCGGCCCGGGCGCGGTCGAGATAATACTGAACCTGGTCGCGCATGATCGCGGCCTGCGTCTTCACCATGTCGGGCAGCGCGCCCTCCCCGGCTTCCGCCTCGTTCAGCATGACGCTGAGCGGGGTCTTCAGCGCATGCGCGAGATTGCCGACCTGGGTGCGCGCCCGCTCCAGGATTTCGCGATTGGCGTCGATGAGCTGGTTCAGCTCTCCCGCCAGGGGCGCGAGATCGGGCGGGTACTGGCCTGCGATACGCGGCGCCTCGCCGGTACGAACAGCCCCGACAGCGGTTCCCAGCCGCACCAGCGGCCGCAGGCCGAAGCGCACCTGGATGAGCGTCGAGGCGACGAGCGCGAGGCCGAGCAGGACGAAGGTCAGCGTCAGGGCGAAGCGGAAATCGCGGATATCGCCGTCGATCTCGTCGGCGGGAGCCCCGACCGCCACGGTGAAGCGGCCATCCTCACCGACATCGATCTCACGTTCGAGGACCCGCAAGGCGCGGTCGTCCGGGCCCGAAACATAGGTTTCGCGCAGGCCCCGCGCATTGGGCGCCAATTGCTGGTCGAGCAATTTCGGCAGCTGGCTGCCAACGAGCGAGCGCGAGGCGCGAATGGTCGGCTTCTCCCCGTCGAGCCGGATGATCTGCCAATACCAACCCGACAAGGGCAGGTCGAAGCGCGGCTCGCCGAGATCGCCGATCGCCTGCCGCTCCGCTTCGGGCGGCGCGGCGAGATCGGCCACGAGCTCCTTGATGTAGACGCTGAGGCGCTCGTCGAAGCCGCGTTCGGCGGAGCGACGGTAGAAGGTCGTGAGGCCGATGCCCGCCAGCATCAGCACCAGCGCGCAGCAGATCGCCGCCGAAAGGAAGAGCCGCGCGCCTAGCGAATAGCGGTGCGACTTCAACGGCATTGCGCGGGATCAGACCTTCTCGGGCGCAGCGGCGATGTAGCCGAGGCCCCGCACGGTCTCGATGACCTCGACGCCGAGCTTCTTGCGCAGGCGGCCGACGAAGACCTCGATCGTGTTCGAATCTCGGTCGAAATCCTGGTCGTAGAGATGCTCGACCAATTCCGTGCGCGAGACGACGCGGCCCTGATGATGCATCAAATAGGCGAGCAGGCGATATTCATGCGAGGTCAGCTTGACCGGGTTGCCGTCGACGACGACGCGGCTGGCGCGCGTGTCGAGCCGCACCGGCCCGCAGATCAATTCGGAGGTCGCATGTCCGGCGGCACGGCGCAGCAGGGCGCGGACGCGCGCCAGCAGCTCCTCGACATGGAAGGGCTTGACCACATAATCGTCGGCGCCGGCATCGAAGCCCGCGACCTTGTCGCTCCAGCGGTCGCGCGCCGTCAGGATCAGCACGGGCATCGTCTTGCCGGCGCGGCGCCAGCCTTGCAGCACGGCGACGCCATCGACCTTCGGCAGGCCGAGGTCGAGAATGACGGCGTCATAGGGCTCGGTCTCGCCGAGATAGAGCCCTTCCTCGCCGTCGAAAGCCTTGTCGACCGCATAGCCGGCATTCTCCAGCGCGGTGACGATCTGGCGGTTGAGGTCCTTGTCGTCCTCGACGACGAGCAGTCTCACGGTCGCGTACTCCTAGTTAGCAAGGATATCTGCCTGATTAGCCAAAGATACCTGCCGGATTAGCAATGATATCTGCCTGATTGGCGATGATAGGTGGCCCCGCCGGGCTCGAATCGCGAGGCCTCGCGCTCAACGTATGGTCGCGACCTTGCCAGATTGGCCCTCGAGCGTCACGCGGGCGACGCGCCCGTCGCGCTTCAGCGTCGTGACCACATAGACATATTCCTCGCCCTGGCGGCACAGCCGAATGCGCAAGACCTCGCCCGGCGCCGCATTGCGGGCATGGCGCGAGGCCTGCGCAGGCTGAATGACGCGCCCATCGGCGACGGCCTCGCGCATCTCCTCGGCGGAGAGGCATGAGATCGGCGTCGGGTCGTCGACCCGGACGATCGGCAGCGGGGCCGCGAGCAGCGCAAGCGCGAAGATGGGTTCAACGGGCATCATCGACATGCGGTAGTCCCGGCCGACTGAACGCACCATGAATACCATGGCGTGCATCGGCGCAGAGTACGTCACGCAATCGCTACCCGTCCACGCCATTCATGGCCGCGCCCGATCACGGCGCTGATCGCGGCGATCACGAGCGCGACATCAGCCTGTGGCGAGACGTGTCATGGTTGCTCCGATTGCGGGTTCAAATTGGGCGGCCGCCGCGCTATCCAGCCCCCCAATCGAGAAGGAGTGCGGGATGGGCGTCGGACGATTGATCGCAGCCTTGGGGCTGACGCTGGGTTCGATGGCGGCTCCGCAAATGGCGGGCGCGGTGGTCGGCGGGCGCGATGGCGGCCCGGCCGCGGCATCGACCCTGATGGTGCTGAATGCGCGCGGCGGCGTCTGCTCGGGCATCGTCCTGTCGTCGCGCGCCATCCTGACCGCGGCGCATTGCGCCGATGGCGGCACGGATCTGCGCATTCACTGGAAGGAGGGCGGCAGCGACGAGCCTGTGCTGATCGCCCCGGCCAGCGTCGCCATCCATCCCGAATTCAATGGCGGAGCCGTCGCCAATCGCCGGCGCTCGATCGATCTTGTGCTGCTGCGCGTCCAGGTCGCGCTGCCGGCCCGGTTCGTCCCGGCGACGCTGGTCGATGGCGACCTGCCGCGCTCCGGCTCCTCCGTGACGCTCGCCGGCTATGGCGTGACCCGCGAAGGCGAAGCCCGCACGACCGGAACCTATCGCTCGGCCGGGCTCGTCACCGTCGAGCCCTATGGTCCCGGCCGCATCCTGATCTGGGCGGCCGATTCGGCCGGCCTCGGCAAGAAGGCGGGCGCCGGCGCCTGCCAGGGCGATTCGGGCGGACCGATGACATCAGCCGATGGCGGCGTCGTCGCCGTCGCCAGCTGGTCGACCGGCCCCGCGGGCAAGAGTTGCGGCCTGTTGAGCCAGGGCGTGCTCGTCGCCCCGCAACGCGGCTGGATCGACAAGACCTTGTCCAACTGGGGCGAGAGTGCCAGCTGGACAACACGCCGCTGACGAGAGTCCCTAACAGCCTCTAGACTGGCGAGCCGCAAGCCATACATTGAAGCCAGTTCCAAGCTTGGTCGCCATCATGACATTGCGCGCAATTGCACTAGCCACTGCACTCGTGGCCACCGCCTCCCCTGCGCTCGCCGTCGTGGGCGGCACGACATCGCGGGACGTCGGCGGCATGCGAGCCTCGACCTTGCGGGTCGAGACCAGCCGCGGCGAGCTCTGCTCCGGCGCGGCGATCGCGCCCGAGCTGGTCCTGACCGCCGCGCACTGCCTGATGGGCGGCGGCTCCGTCCGCGTCGTCAGCCTCGATCCACAGTTTCGCGCGCGCCGTCACGCCGTGATCGCCGTCTTGCCGCATCCGAGCTTCGTGCCGGGCACGACGCCGCGCACGCAGCCCGGAGCCGATCTCGCGGTGCTGCGGCTCGCATCGCCGCTGCCGCCCGATATCGAGCCGCTCTCGCTCGGCGGCGGCCTCTGGCAGGGCGAGGCCGTGACCATGGCGGGCTACGGGCTTGCGATCGAGGACAACAAGAGCACGGCGCGGCGCCTGCGCGAGACGCCCCTGGTCAATGCCGGCAATTACACCACGGCCAACACCGTGAAGGTCGCGGTCGATACGCAGGCCAAGGGCGAAAGCCCGGGCGCCGGCGCCTGCCGCGGCGATTCCGGCGGCCCCGTGCTGCGCGGTTCGCCGGCTACGCGCGATCTCGTCGGCATCGTCAGCTGGTCGAGCGGTCCGCTCAACTCGCGGGTCAGGCGCATCTGCGGCGGCTTCACCGCGATCACGCCGATCAACGAGCATCGCTCCTGGATCACGGAAGCCAGTGCGCGCCTGCTCGCGCTCGGCACCGGCGGCCGACAGGAGGAAGCGCCCCAGCCACCCGCCAGCTATAGCTGGTGGTTCTCGCGCTGATCCCGTTCGGGCTGAGGGGCGCGGCGGCTTGAAACGTCATTGCGAGCGCAGCGAAGCAATCCAGAAGGGCTCACTCTACGCCCCCTGGATTGCTTCGCTGCGCTACGCCCGAGAATGACGCCCGCTCTTCCCTTCTCCCCTGGCGGGAGAAGGTGGCGCGCAGCGCCGGATGAGGGGGCGCCGTGCCCTTTCCGGTTGGCAGCGTGTTCAGGCTAGACGGCGAGCTCACAGCGCCCCCTCATCCGTCTCGGCTTCGCCGAGCCACCTTCTCCCGCGAGGGGAGAAGGGAAAGTCCGCGCCCTGCTTATCGAGGTTCAGGAATGGATCCCTGTCTGCGCTTCGCCCAGGATGACCAGGTCGTCTCAACCTCTACGCGGAACACCTACCCCGGATTCCGCAGATAGCTCAGGATCGCGTCGGGCATGGCGTAGTCGATTTCGCGGCGAACGGTCCAAAACTCCGAGCGCGGCCGGTCCTGCGCCAGCTCCTTGAAAGCCTTGGGCGTCTTGGCCTCGCGCAGCAGGCGGCGCATCTTGGCGGCGATGTCGTCCTGCAGGGTCGTTTCATAGAAGCGCTTGACGATAGCCTGCGGCGTCTGCTTCAACGGCTCGAAATTCGCCTTGCGCTCATCCGACAAAGCCGAGAGATCGCGGACGAGGCCTTCCAGCGTGGCACGGTCGGCAGTCTCGTAACGCCCGAGCTCGCGCGACAATGCGCTCGCCTTCTGCCAGTCCCCGATCATCGCCGCGACGATCTCGGGACGGGCTGCGCCCGCCTTGCGGCGCTCGATCGCCAGTGCGGCGAACTCGCGATAAATATCCATGAGTTCGGCCTCGAGCTGGTGGCAGCGCTTGCCGGCGGCCAAGAGCTTCGCATTCAGCTCGTCGCCCTTCTTGAACTTGTCGTCCTCGTAATCCTTGGCGTTGATATAGGTCGAGAGCTCCTTGAAGACGTCGCCGCTGGCGGCCAACGTCTCGTTTGCGCTTTTGATGGCAGGCTCGGCCTTCAGCTTCAGGGCCTCGGGCAGCGAGGCCGGGAGCGGCGGCAGGCTCTCATAGGAGCGCACGGAATAGTGCATCGAGAGCACGCGCGCCCTGCGATTGCGCCAGTCATCGTAGGAATTGCTGCGCCACAGCGTCCAGGCGGCGTTGCCGCAGGCATTGCTCAGTTCGCGCAGGATCTCGAAGAGCTGGTCCTCCTGCCGCTGCTCCACGCTCGGGACAGTCGGGACAGCCGGGCGCGTGATGGCGCCCGGCGCGGCCTGAGCGTAGCGAAGGCCGGGCGCGGATTCCGCCGCGGCCGGCCCGGCCCCGAGCGCCATGCCAGCGAGCATCAGCCCGCAGATCCGGCCCATGGGCCACAGGTTTCTGATCGCCATCGACCGGGTCTCCGCTTCCAAACAGACAGGCTTGTTGAACAGGCAGGCTTTGCGCGCCTCACCCGGCGCTGAGCGCTGGTGTTATCCTCCGCCGTCATTCCGGGACATGGCGAAGCCATGGACCCGGAACCCAGAACCGTTGCGTGTGCTCGTGACACGAGCCGGTGACCGGTGCCTTCTCAAGCTACGGCATCGGTTCTGGGTTCCGGGCTCGATCCTTCGGATCGCCCCGGAATGACGGCGGAGCCTCAGGATGAGGGCTGGATTCACGAAACAGCCGCTCAGACCTGTTCCTTCTCCACCCATTTGATCGTCGCGGCCGGCACATATTGCTCCATCCGGTCAAGCAGGGTCGCGGGCTCCGTATCGGTCATCGCCATGGCGCGGTGGGTCTGCTTCAGGAAGCCGGCCTCGACCGTGCCGTCGAGGAAGGCCGCCAACGGATCGTAGAAGCCCGCGATATTGAGCAGGCCGAGCGGCTTGGAGTGGATGCCGAGCTGGCCCCAGGTCCAGATCTCGAACAATTCCTCAAAGGTGCCGATGCCGCCGGGCATGGCGATGAAGCCGTCCGAGAGCTCGGCCATCCGCGCTTTGCGGATATGCATGGTTTCGACGACCTCGAGCCGCGTCAGGCCGTGATGCCCGACCTCCTTCTCGCGCAATGCGCGCGGGATGACGCCATGAACCTCGCCGCCAGCCTCGAGCGCGGCATTGGCGACGATGCCCATCAATCCCACCGCGCCGCCGCCATAGACCAGGACGAGGCCGCGCCGGGCGATCTCGGCGCCCATGGCGCGGGCGCCCGCCGCGTAGACGGGCTCATTGCCGGGGTTGGACCCGCAGAAGACGCAAACCGATTTCATGAACCCAATGCCTGCAAGATGCGCGCCCAGGAGCGCTGTCCCTTATGGAAGGATGAGAGGTCGTATTTCTCGTTGGGCGAATGCACCCGGTCGTCATCGAGGCCGAAGCCAACGAGCAGCGTGTCCATGCCGAGCAGGCGCTTGAAATCGCCGACCACCGGCACCGAGCCGCCCGAGCCGATCGTCACCGCCTTGCGGCCCCACTCCTCGGTCAAGGCCGCCCGCGCCTTGGTCAGCGCCGGTGAATCGGCGGGCACAGCGATTGCGGGCGAAGCGCTGTAGACGATGAACTCGGCCGAGATGTCGTCGGGCAATTGCGCGCGCACATAAGCCTGGAAGGCGGCGGCGATCTTGTCGGGATCCTGCTTGCCGACGAGGCGGAAGGAGACCTTGGCCGAGGCCTTGGCGGCGATCACCGTCTTGGTGCCCTCGCCGGTATAGCCGCCCCAGATGCCGTTGACGTCGCAGGTCGGGCGCGACTGGATCTGCTCGATCAGCATGCGGCCCTTCTCGCCGATCGAATGCTTCAGGCCGACCTGGCCGAGGAAATCCTCCTCCGTCAGCCCAAGATCGGCCCAATCGGCTTTCTGCGAATTGGACGGCTCCTCGACGCCTTCATAGAAGCCGGGAACCGTGATGCGCCCGGTCTCGTCATGCAGGCTCGCTATGATGCGCGAGAGCACATGCACCGGATTGGCCGCAGCCCCTCCGAACAGGCCCGAATGCAGGTCGCGATCGGCGCAGGTGATCGTGACCTCCTGATAGACCATGCCGCGCAGCGAGGCGGTGATCGCCGGCGTGTCGCGGTCCCACATGCCGGTGTCGCAGACCAGAGCGATATCGGCCTTCAACGCCTCGGCATTCTCGCGCACGAAGGCCGGCAGGTTGACCGAGCCGGATTCCTCCTCGCCCTCGACCAGGATGGTAACGCCAACAGGCAGATCGCCCGTCTCGGCAATGGTGGCGCGCATCGCCTCGACGAAGGTCATGACCTGGCCCTTGTCGTCGCAGGCGCCGCGCGCGACGATGACCTTGCGGCCGGGCGCGATCTCCTTGACCACCGGCTTGAACGGCTCGGTATCCCAGAGATTCAGCGGATCGACCGGCTGCACATCGTAATGCCCGTAGAACAGCACATGCGGCGCGCCGGGCTTGGGCCGGTGCGCCAGCACGACGGGCTGGCCGGGCGTCTCGCCGAGCGAAGCCTTGAAGCCGAGCGATTCCAGATCCGCCCGCAGCCACTCCGCCGCGCGGCGGCTATCGGGCCAATAGGCCGAATCCGTCGAGATCGAGGGGATTTCGAGCCAGGACGACAGCCGCGCGAGCGAGGTGTCGAGATCGGCGTCGAGACGGGAGAGGATCGCGGGAAGCTTGGTCATGGCGCTCAACTGGTCTGGGGCACTCGTCATCCGAGAGCCGATTCAGGTTGCGCCATCATGACAAGGCTTGAGCGCGGCGTCAGCCCGCCTCACCGCATGGCGCGGTTGCTTGGTCGCGCGCGTCATTCTCGGCTGGAGCATGACGGCAGGGCGCGCTTCCCTTCTCCCCTGGCGGGAGAAGGTGGATCGGCGAAGCCGAGACGGATGAGGGGGCGCTGTGAGCTCACCGTCTGGCAGCACACGACGCCAGCCGGACAGGTCACGGCGCCCCCTCATCCGGCGCTGCGCGCCACCTTCTCCCGCCAGGGGAGAAGGGAAAAAGAGGGCGTCATTCTCGGCCGGAGCGAAGCGGAGAGTCGGGCATCTCTCGTCCAGAGATGCTCGGGGCAAGCCCGAGCATGAAGTGCAAACCCTACCGCCGCCCGCCCATCATGCTACCCAGAACCCCGCGTAAAATCGCGGTGCCGACCTGCCGGCCGATCGAGGTCGCGGCCGAGCGCGCCGCCGAGGTGATGATCTTCTCGGTCATGCTCTGCGGCAGGGCGCCGCCGCGGCTGCCGGGGCCGGTCTTCGGGCGCGGCGCGCTCGAACCGCCGCCGAGCCAGCCGCCGATCGTGTCCATGATGCCGCCGCCGCCGCCCGTGGTCGAGGCTTCTACGGCTGAGCCGTCGGGCTGCAGGTTCTTGCGCTTCATCAACTCCTCATAGGCGGAGTCGGCGTCGATCATGGTGTCGTATTTGCCCTTGAAACCCGAGGCGTTCATCGCCTGCTGGCGCTCCTGCACGCTGCACGGCCCGACCTGCGCCATCGGCGGCGCGATCAGCGTGCGCTCGACCATGGTCGGCGTGCCCTTGCCCTCCAGCGTCGAGGTCAGCGCCTCGCCGACGGCAAGCTGCGTGATCGCCTCCTCGGTCTTGAATTTCGGGTTCTGGCGGAAGGTTTCGGCCGCGGCGCGCACCGCCTTCTGGTCGCGCGGGGTGAAGGCGCGCAAGGCGTGCTGGACGCGGTTGCCGAGCTGGGCCAGCACCGTATCGGGGATATCAAGCGGGTTCTGCGTGACGAAATAGACGCCGACGCCCTTCGAGCGGATCAGCCGGACCACCTGCTCGACCGCCGTCAGCAAGGCCTTTGGCGCGCCGTTGAACAGCAGATGCGCCTCGTCGAAGAAGAAGACGAGTTTTGGCTTGTCGAGATCGCCGACCTCGGGAAGCTGCTCGAACAATTCCGAGAGCAGCCAGAGCAGGAAGGTAGCGTAGAGCCTGGGATTGGCCATCAGCTTGTCGGCCGCCATGATGTTGACGATGCCGCGGCCGTCGCGGTCAGTCTTCATCAGGTCGTTGATGTCGAGCGCCGGCTCACCGAAGAACAGATCGCCCTTCTGGTTTTCCAGCACCAGCAATTGCCGCTGGATCGTACCGACCGACTGGGCGGTGACATTGCCGTATTTCGTCGTCAGATCAGAGGCGTTCTCGGCGATGAAGGAGAGGATCGCGCGCAGATCCTTGAGATCCAGCAACAACAGCTTCTGCTCGTCGGCGATGCGGAAGGCGATGTTGAGCACGCCCTCCTGGGTGTCGTTGAGGTCGAGCAGGCGGGCGAGCAAGAGCGGGCCCATCTCGGAAATGGTGGCGCGGACGGGGTGGCCCTGCTCGCCGAAGACATCCCAGAATACGGTGGTGAACTGGTCGGGCTCGTACTTCACGCCGATTTCCGCAGCGCGCTTGACGAAGGCCGGCTGAGAGCTGCCGGGCGCCGCGATCCCTGACAGATCGCCCTTGATGTCGGCAGCGAAGACCGGGACGCCGTTGCGGGCAAAGCCTTCCGCCATCACTTGCAGCGTCACGGTCTTGCCCGTGCCGGTCGCGCCCGTCACCAGTCCGTGGCGGTTGGCGAGCTTGAGCAGGAGGTTCTCAGCCTTCCAGCTCTTGCCGATCAGGATCGCGCCGTCCTCCGCAGCGAGACCTGCTTCCGCCACGAGATCTGCCTTCGCCATGCTGTCCGCCTGTTGTGCTATCGAAATGTCGGAGCCAAGGGTGTAGCGAAACGCGCCAGCCGGCGGAAGCCCGCTACCCGCTTGATTAGATCGTTAATATGTGAACTATCGCGCAGCCGCGTCGTGCCATCAAGAATGCCGCACCATCCAAGAATGTCGCACCATCAAGGACAGGGACAAGACCCATGGACGAACTGATCTCCCGCATCATCACGGTCTCCGGCCTCGATGAGAGCCTCGCCCGCAAGGCGCTCGGCATCATTCTCGCCTTCCTGCAGAAGGAAGGCCCGCCGGCCGAGATCGGCCAGTTGATGACCTCCCTGCCCGGCGCGCAGGAGCTCGCCGATGCCGAGGGCGGCGCCAAGGGCGGGCTGATGGGCATGGTCGGCGGCCTGATGGGCGGTGGCGGCGGCGTCATGGCGCTCGGCGGCCAGTTGATGGGCGCCGGTCTCTCGATGGGCCAGATCCAGTCGGTCTCGAAGGAGATGTTCGCGGTCGGCCGCGAAAAGGCGGGCGAAGACACGATGGGCGCGATCGTCGGCGCCATTCCGGGGCTCGGCCAGTTCGTCTGAGCGACGCCCGGGAGACCGCCAAGCGAAGCCGCCCGGAATGGGCGGCTTTTTTGTTGGGTGGTGGGGGTTATGGGTGACCGGCGCGGTGAATGTCTCAGTTAGGCGGGACCTTGACACCGCGTGTGATCAAACGGCGTTCTCACTAGGAAGCAGGCGGGCGCGAACAGTTGCAGTGCTCCGCGAGCGCTATTGGGCCGATGATGATGCGCCGCTCAACCGCCATATGCGTATGGTTCGCTGCCGCCCTTCCAAGCTTCATATTGTCCGTCGCCGGTCTCTGGACCGGCTCAATATGTTGCTCGCGTCGTGGAGCGACACTCCCGTCCCTCCTCAACGAGCCCATCAAATTCTGGATTATATTCGGTGTTCATGCGGTCGTGATACTGAGTGCGTGGGGTCCGCTGATCTGTGCCATCGTAAGAGATCGGCGACACGCCATGAATGCTGCGAGACAATCATCTGGCGAGCAGACCGGGCATCCCTGAGGACCGCAAAGGATCGGAAGCAGGCGTTGAAAGTGCGGCTTACTTGCGAAAGCGTTTTCGCTGCGCTGCATTCACCCGCTGTTTCAGTTCATCCATTATGTCTTTGATTTCACAATCCACGACGTAAAGGTCACCGAGCGAGCTTCCGCTCAAAGGGCCGCCGTACAAGCGACCCATCACCTTGTAGCAGATGCGGGTGTGCAAGAATCCCCTGCCGAAGGGCATCGCGACGCCGAGTTTATAAAGCCACCGGTTTGCAGCGTCGCCAGCGCGTGACGCAAGCCACTCGCGATATTCGAGACATTTTTCGAGTTGGTAATCCAGATCCTCATCGCTGAACTTGGCGAGATCACCGCGAAGGTTGAGGCCAAGTCTCAAGCGTAGCTCCGCTTCTTTCAGAGAATTGAATCAGCAGCACCCATTGTCGCAATCGTCACTGCAACAACGAGAATAATCCATAATATAATACGAATCCGCCTAGGCGATGATGGCCTAGAACCTCCTTCAGTTTCATCCCAGCGCTCAAAGCTATAAATAGCCAGCCTGTGAAGCGCGTAGCTTATCTGACGCCTAAACATATATAGAAAGAAATAAACCGGTATCAGTAAGGCGAAATGATAAAGTTGCATACTCGGGATCAGCCCTCGCAGCGGCACATGCCTGGAAGCTATCACGCTGCGTAACGTGCGTCACGACGGCGGAGTGCGGGGAAACTGATGCTGGCCAATGACCACCACGGGATTCTAAGCCGCCCGTCCCGCCAAGTCTCCAGCTTCCATCAGACAGCCCCTAAGACCCGAGCGACCTGAAGATCAGCGCCGCATTGATCCCGCCGAAGGCGAAGGAATTCGACATCGCAGCCGGAATCGGCATCGCCCGGCCCTGATTGGGCACGCAGTCGAAGTCGCATTCGGGATCGGGAGCGTCGAAATTGGCGGTCGGCGGGGCCATTGAGTTCTCGATCGCCATGATCGACGCAATCGCCTCAAAAGCGCCGGCCGCGCCCAGCGCGTGGCCGGTCACGCCCTTGGTCGAGGAGACCGGCGGCAGCGGCCGCTCGCCGAAGAGGCGCTTCAAGGCCAGCGTCTCGGTCCGGTCGTTGGCGCGGGTGCCGGTGCCATGGGCGTTGATATAGGCCAGATCGCCCGTGCTCAGCCCGGCATCGGTCAGGGCCAGGCTCATGGCGCTCACCATGCCGTCGGCCTTGGGCGCGACGATGTCGCCTGCATCGGCGCTGAAGCCGAAACCCGCCGCCTCGATCGCGGGCTCAAGGCCGCGGCTGCGCGCATGCGCCTCGGTCTCCAGCACGACGACGCCCGCGCCTTCGGACAGCACGAGGCCGTCGCGCCCCGCTGCAAAAGGCCGGCAGAGGCTGCGCGACATGATCTTCATGGCGTCCCAGGCGATCAGGGTTCCAGCCGAGAGCGGGGCCTCCGTGCCCCCAGTGATGACGATGTCGGCAAGGCCGGCGCGCAGGAACTGCATGGCGATGCCGATGGCGTGGCTCGAAGAGGCGCAGGCGCTCGATGTCACGAAGCAGGGTCCCGTCGCACCCGATTCGATCGAAACCCAGCTTGCCGACGAGCTGACCATGACCTTGGGCACGGTCATCGGATGCGGGCGCTTGTTCAGATGGTAGAGCCGGGAATACTGGTCATCGACGCTGCATTGGCCGCCGGCGGAGTTGCCGAGGATGACGCCGACGCGCTCGGGACGTGGCAGGCCGCTCCCGAGGCCAGCGGCCACCAGCGCCTGGCGCGCCGCCGCGACGGCAAACAGGGCATTGCGGTCGCAGGCCGAGCGCGAGAGTTCCAGCCCCGCCATGAAGCCTTCGCCCAGGACTTCCGCCACGCGGATCCCCTTGCCCGGCAAGGCGGAGGCCTCCCCCACGCTCCCGCGCCCCGCCAGCAGGGCCTGCCAGAAGCTGTCCGTGTCGCAACCGACTGGGGAGACGATGCCGAGGCCAGAGACGACGATCCGCGTCATATCGCCTGCTTTCATGCCGCCTGCTTTTTGGCCACGAGCTTGCCGACTTCGCCGCAAAGCTCGCCGATCGTCTTGACATCGTTGATGTTGTTATTGGCGTTGTAGTCGATCTCGATGTTGAAATGGTCTTCGATCTTGAAGATGATTTCGACGAAATCATAGGAGTTGAAGCCGGTATCCTCGAGCAAGGTCTCGGGCCCCCAGGCAACGGGCGCAAGCTTTCCCCGGCCGCGCGATGCGTTTTCCGCGATGACCTGCTTGAGCATCTCGATGAGGACATCGATCGTGACCCGCGGCGCCTCACTTGTCATGGTCGCGTGCTTCCCTCATTCGAAACGGCTTGATCGCACATTTGCTTGAGTCCACCGGGGCCGTAAACCGTTTATCGGTTCAGCGCGCCCCCGGCGCAGCGCATGGGAGTGGGTCGCTGGGACACTCCAGCCCTCATCTTGAGGAGCCGCGCAGGGGCGTCTCGAAGGATGCTCCAGATGGTTCCGGAGTTACCTGGAGCATCCTTCGAGACGCGGGCTGTGCCCGCTCCTCAGGATGAGGGCTGAGGGACATCTCAAGCGGTCGCTACGCGATCGGCCCGATCGAGTCGTCCAGATAATACCACTGCGCGAGATGGCGCAGGATGATCGGCTCGATCCGGCTGTTGATGAAGGCGACATCGGCGAGCGCGTCGTCGCTGCCGGGATCCATAAAAAACGGCTCCTCGAAATGCAGCCGGAACCGGACGTCCTCCACCCGCTCGCAATAGACGACGACGAGCTGCGCGCCGGTGCGCCGGGCGAACTTGGCGGCGAGCGCCAGATTGCCCTTGATGTGAGGCGGACGCCCGAACAGCGGCGCCATCATCGTGCCGTCGCGCTTTTCGTCGGGGAAGATGGCGAGGACGCCGTTTCCCTTCAGGATGGACAAGGCCTGCAGCGCACCGATCCGATCGGGGGACAGCACCTTGACGTCGAAGCCGCTGCGCGTCGCCTCGGCGATGTCACGATGGGCCGCATTTTCCGGCACCTCGGAGATCGAGGCGATCGTAACGCCGATCTTCTGCATCGCCGCAGCCATCACCTCCCAATTGCCGAGATGCAGGCAGAGCGCGATGGTCGGGATCTTGCCGAGATTGGCGCGGGGTGCCTCGATGCCGACGAGCTCCATCCGCTTGGAGGAGGTCAAGCGATGGACGATGGAGAACTCGGCCATCAAGCGCCCGACATTGTCGACGAAGCGCCAGACCAGCGTCTCGACTTCCGTCTCGGGCATCGCCGGAAAATGCTGCCGGATATTGGCGCGGGCCTTGCGGGCGACAGCCGGATCGATGAAGCGGATCTTGAGCCAGGCCAAACGGGCGCCGAGATTCGAGACGAACGCAATCGGCAAGCGCCGCATGGCGTGATGCAGCACTCGCTCCAGGGCCTGCATGAGGTATCGGTCCGTATCAAAGGGTCAGTCGGGCAGAACGCCCGACCATGCGGGAAGCCCCCCTCCGGGCGCGGTGTCGGGCGGTGGGCCGGCTCGACCCTATAGCCTCATCGGGGCAAGGCTTCAAAGCGCTGAACGCATATCGGCAGGGACGGCGGCGCTTTGTTCAGGCTGATGCCGATGCCGCATCCGGCGGCTAGCCCCGATCAACTCAGCAGGATCGTGCGGATCTCCTGCCAGCTCTCTGCATCGGGCGCGCAGAGCAGGCCGAGCGTTGGCTGTGCCGGCCGATAAGGCTGGCCGTCCAGCATGCGGACATGGCCGCCGGCCTCGGCATAGATCAGCGATCCCGGCGCGTGGTCCCATGGGCTGAGCCGGCCATAGAGCAGGAAGTGGCCATTGCCCGCGGCAGCGAGGCGGTATTCATGGCCGCAGCAGCGCAGCGACGAGACATTGGCGAAGGCCGGCATGTGCCCCGGCAGCTTGCTGCGTAGCGGCTCCGGGAAATACTGCCAGCTCATCATGCCGGTCATCTCGCGCGGAGCCGCGGCCGGCGCCACCCGCAAGTCGCGGCTCTTGCCGCCAGCGGAGCCGAGCCAGGCTCCCTCACCGCGCAGCGCCATCGCACTGTCCTCGACGATGGGATCATGGATCACCGCAGCGACGACCTCGCCTTTGACCAGCACCGCGGCCATGACGGCGAAGAGCGGCAGGTCGGAGGCGTAGTTGAGGGTGCCGTCGATCGGGTCGATGACGAAGGCGACCTCGGCATCGGCGAGACGCTCGACCAGCGCCGGATCGGCGGCGACCGCCTCCTCGCCGATCAGCGCGGCGCCCGGAAAGGCCCTGGCGAGCTCGGCGCTGATGAAGCGCTCCGCCGCCTCGTCGGCCTCGGTGACGAGATCGGTCGCCGAGCGCTTCTCGCGGATCTCGCCCTCGGCCAGGTTGCGGAAGCGCGGCATGACCTCGCGGCGGCCCGCCTCGGCGAGGATCCCTGCAAGCGTCTCATGGTCCTGGCGTGTGAAGATCATCGTGGTCCGGCCTGTTAAGGTGGTCTGTTAAGGTGGTCCGGCGCGGTGGTCAGTCGAACTCGACGAGGATCGGCTGGTGGTCGGAGACCTTGGTCTCGACATCGCAGATGACGGTGCGGGCGCGCGCCGCGAGATCGGGCGTCGCCAGCACATAGTCGAGGCAGCTGGGCTGGCCATAGGTCTGGTCGAACAGGTTCGCGGTCGGCGGATGCGGCGCCTCGCCCATCACCGCGGCCCAGAGGTCGACGAATGGCGGCTCGCCACCGTCGAACGGCGCCAGCAATCGCGCCAGCACCGGATCGTCCGGGCGCATGTTGAAGTCGCCGGTCAGCACGGCGCTCGCCGAGCTCGGCGTCATCCGATAGGTGTGCGGCCCGGCCTCGCGCGGCTTGTCATGGCGGGCGAGCGCCATGCGATGGGCCTCGCGGATGCCGTCGACCTGCGCGGCGCGTAAGCGCGATGACGAGTATTCGAGATGCGTCGTCATCAGCCGGACCGGGCCGAGCGGGGTCAGCGCCATCGCCTCGATCAGCATGCGCGGCATGTTGCGGGTCTCGGCCGCCTCCCAGGGCAGGAGATGGCGCAGCGCCTGGGCGACAGGATAGCGCGTCAGCAAGAGGTTGCCGAAGCGACTGCGGCCGCCCTTGCCGTCGTCGACATCGACGCCGATACCCTCGATCGCGGTGAAGCCCGGCAGCAATTCGGCGAAGCGGCCGAACTGGTTAGTCTCGTCATTACCGTCGAGCTCGGGAAAATTATCCGCGACCTCCTGCAGGCAGAGCACGTCGAAATCCGCCATCTGCCGGGCATGAGCGACGATGCGCGCCGGATCGACGCGGTTGTCCATGCCGCGAGCCCACTGAATGTTCCAGGTGATCAGGCGCATCTCACTTGATTCCCGCACGCATGAAGCTCTGCACGAACTGGCGCTGGAACAGCAGGAAGCCGACCAGCAACGGCGCCGAGGTCATCAGCGTCGCGGCGCAGATCACCGCCCAGTCGATACCCTGGTCGCTCGACGAGAAGACCTGGAGGCCGACCGTCAGCGGCCGCGACTCCACGGAATTGGTGACCAGCAGCGGCCAGAGGAAGTTGTTCCAGTGATAGCTCACCGAGACCAAGCCGTAGGCGATATAGGTCGGCCTGGCGAGCGGTACATAGACCTTCATCAGCACCTGCAGCGGGCTCGCGCCCTCGACGCGGGCAGCGTCGTCGAGCTCCTTCGGCACAGTCTTGAAGGTCTGCCGCAGCAGGAAAATGCCGAAGGCCGAGGCGATATAGGGCAAGGCGATGGCCGGGATCGTATCGATCAGATTGACCCTGGCGAGGGTGCGATAGTTCTCGACGATCAGCGCGTCGGGCATGATCATCAGCTGTGCCAGGATCAGTGCGAAGGCGATGTCCCGCCCCCAGAAATCCTGCCGCGCCAGCGCATAGGCCGCCAGCGTCCCCAGCACGAGCTGGAAGGCGAGGATCATGGTGACGAGGATGAAGGTGTTGAGGAAATAGCGTGCGAAGGGCGCCGCCGCCCAGGCGCGGATGAAGTTGTCCAGCGTCAGCGGCGCGCTTAGCACGAAACGGGTCGTGTATTCGGCCGGATGAATCGCGGCCCAGACGGCATAGGCCAGGGGCAGCACCCAGATCAAAGCGAGCAGGATCGCGCCTGTCGATTCCAGCGTCAGCGCTAGGCCATTGGGCGCATAAGGGTCGGGCCGGGTGGTGGCCGCCGGCTGCGGTTGAGGCGCGCCGCTCATTGATAATGCGTCCTGCGTTCGAGCCAGCCATACTGGACGAAGGCCACCAGCGCGAGCAGCAGGAGGAGCACGCAGGTCAGCGCCGCGGCATAGCTGGTGTCCCAGAAGCCGAAGCCGACCTGGTAGATGTAGAACAGCAGCAGCGTCGTCGCATTGTCGGGGCCGCCGCGCGTCATCACGAAGATGTGGTCGATCATGCGGAAGGCGTTGATCACCGCATTGATCAGCACGAACAGCGTCGTCGGCATCAGCAGCGGGAACTGGACACGCCGGAAGAACGTCCAACGCGAAGCGCCCTCGATCGCCGCCGCCTCACCGAGGCTGGGCGGGATCGCCTGCAGCGCCGCGAGGTAGAAGATCATGAAGAAGCCGGCCTCCTTCCAGATCGCAACGATGGTGACGGCGTAGAGCGCGGTATCCTGCGACCCCAGCCAATTGGTGCTGCGCCCGCCGAACGCCGCGACGATCTGCTCGAGCAGGCCGTATTGCGGGGTGAAGAAGAACAGCCAGATGTTGGCGACCGCGATCATCGGCAGGATGGTCGGGGTGAAATAGGCCATCCGGACCAGGGTGCGGCCGGCGATCTTGTCGTTGACCCAGACCGCCATCAGCAAAGCGAGCGCGATCGAGGTCGGGATCGTGCCAGTGGCGAACCAGAGATTGTTGGCCATCGCCTTCCAGAAGATCGGGTCGGCCAGCATCTGCTGGTAATTGTCGAGCCCGACGAAACGCGCCGGGCGGCGCGCCCGCGGGGTCGACATGAAGCTGTCGACGAAGCTCGCGATCGCGGGCCAGTGCGTGAACAGGGCCAGGCAAGCCATGGCCGGCAGCAGCAGCAGCCAGCCATGGATCGTCGCGGTCGCGCGGTTGTTCATCGGCTCAGCGATAGGACTTCAGGATGCGTTCGGCTTCCGCCTGGGCCTCAGTCATTGCCTGCGCCGGCTGCTTCGTGCCGGTGAGGGCCGCCTGCAGACCGTCATTCAGCGCCTTGGTGACGCGCTGGTTCTCATGGGTCGAGAGTTCGGCGACGGCGGTCGGCAGCTGGTCGCGGGCGACGAGGGCTTGGGGGAAATCGGCGACGTATTTCTTCATCGCCTCGGTCTCGTAGGCCGCCGGCGTCACCGCGACATAGCCGGTATCGGCGCTCCATTGCGCGGCCCGCTCCGGCGTGGTGATCCAGCGCACGAACTTGAACGCGGCCTCCTGCTCGGCCGGGCTCGCCTTCTTGGAGAGATAGAAATTGCCGCCGCCGGTCGGGCTGCCGGGCTTCTTGCCGGCGGGCAGCACGGCGACGCCGAAGGGGAACTTGGCGTTGGCCCTGACATTGGTCAGGTTGCCGGTGGTGGTCCACATCATCGCGACCTTCTTCTCGAAGAAGTCGCGCGGCGTGGTGCCCCATTCGACGATGCCGGGCGGGTGAACCTTGTGCTTCTGCGCCAGGTCGACCCAGTACTGCAGCGCCTCGACGACGCCGGGATTGGCATAGTCGGTCTTGTCGCCGGCCGGATTGGCGAGAATGGCGCCGGCCTGTGTGGTCAGCCCCTGGAAGAGCCAATAGGGGAAGCCGGAAGACGGGATCTGGATGCCCCACTGGCTGGTGTTGCCCGCGGCATCGCGCTTGGTCAGCTTCTGCGCGAATTCGAGTTGCTGCGCCCAGCTGGTCGGCGGCTTCTCGGGATCGAGCCCGGCCTCCTTGAACAGCTCCTTGTTCCAGTAGAGCACCACCGTGGAACGCTGGAACGGAATGCCCCAGGTCTTCCCGCCCGTCTGGCTGTTCTCCATGAAGCCGGGGAAGAAGCTCGACAGCCACTTCCTGTCATCCTCGGTCTTGATGAAGGGGTCGAAGGGAACGATCGCTTCCTCGTCGATCAGGGTGAACATGTCGGTCGAGAGCAGCACCGAGAGCACCGGCGGCGTGCCGCTCTTATGCGCGGTCAGCGCCTTGACGATGGTCTCCTGATAGGTGCCGGCATAGATCGGCTTGACCTTGATGGTCGGGTTTTCCTTCTCGAATCCGGCAGCGTAGGTGTCGATCAGCTTGGTGATCGGCCCGCCCACGGCGACCGGATAGAAGAAGGACAGCTCGGCCGATTGGGCGAGCGCCGGTTTGCCCACCGCAAGCGAGCCGGCCAGAGCCGCGGTGCCGCCCATGAATTCACGCCTGTCCATATCTCTTCACTCCCCTTTGTACGGCGTCTTGAACGCCTTGGTTGTTCAGTCGTCAGCCGAGGACGAGCCTTTGCTCGGTCTTCAGGTCGAACCAGTGCACCGCTGCCTGTGACAGCTTGATGTGCACCCGCTCGCCTGCAGCGGCGCGGACCTTGCCGGGCCGGCGCACGATGAAGGGCTGGCCGTCGATACGGGTCTCGACCAGCGTGTCGGCGCCGAGATACTCGACCGCCACGACATCGGCGGCGATGCCGGCATCGGTGAGTTCGGTCATCTCGGGCCGGATGCCGACCGCAAGCTGGCTCGGCTCGGCATGGGCGGGCGGCGAGAGACCGGTGTCGCCACCGCCCGCCAGGACCGAGGCGAGCGGGATGACGTTCATCGGCGGCGTACCGACGAAGCGCGCGACGAAGATCGTCGCCGGATTCTCGTAGAGCTGGTCGGGTGGAGCATCCTGTTCGATCCGCCCGTTGCGCATCAGCACGACCTGGTCGGCCATCGTCATCGCCTCGACCTGGTCATGCGTGACATAGACCATGGTGATGCCGAGGCGCTGCTGCAGTTCGCGGATCTCGCGCCGCATCTCGACGCGCAGCTGTGCGTCGAGATTGGAGAGCGGCTCGTCCATCAGGCAGACCGGGGCTTGCGCGACGATCGCCCGGCCGAGCGCGACGCGCTGCTGCTGGCCGCCGGACAACTGCGAGGGCTTGCGCTCGAGCAGGGTGGTGAGCCCCAGGATCGAGGCGGCGCGGGCGAGCCGCTCGTCGCGATCCGCGCGCGACACCTTCCGCACCTTCAGCCCGAACAGGATGTTCTCCGCGACAGACAGATGCGGGAACAGCGCATAATTCTGGAACACCATGGCGATGCCACGTTGCGAGGGAGCCGCGCGGGTGACGTCGCGCCCGCCAATGGCGATCGAACCATTGCTGCTGTCCTCCAGCCCCGCGATCAGCCTGAGCGTGGTCGACTTGCCGCAGCCGGACGGGCCGAGCAGTGCCACGAGCTTGCCGCCCTCGACGGTGAAGCTGACGTCATCGACGGCGGCTGTGCCGCCCCAGCTCTTCGAAACGGCTTTGAGCTCTACCGAAACCATTCGCGACCCGGCCCCCAGCAAGGCGTCGTGAGCAGGACGCTTGCCTGCCGGCTACGAGCCGAGGCGCGAGCATGATGCTAAAATTTGTGCGGAGACAAGAGCGTGCCGGTGCGGGTTCGCCGGGCTCCAATGCGATATTCGGCAAGCGCTCTGCCTTCGTCCGCGCCGGTCCCTCACACGCCCCCGAAACCCGCATGTCGCGAAGAGCCGGAATGGGCGTCGTTGCGACGTGTTGAACGCGATGCCCGGACGCTGACGTTCAACCTGTCAGCTAGAGCATTTCCGCGTTTCTCCCAATCGCGGAAATGCTCTAGCTCCTTGTTTTATCGCATTTTCTCCGCGCAAACGCTTCGCGTTTGTCGCGAGGGAACCGGTGTCGACTTCGCTCGAAAATGCTCTAGCGCTCCCGCGCAACGCGAAAGCCGTTGGTCTGGAAGCGCACATCGAAATCATATTTGAAGCGCGAGGCCGAGCGGACATATTGTGGCTCGCTGCTGAAGGAGCCGCCGCGCAGGACGCGTTCCTTGCAGCCCGGCTTCACCCAGGCCGAGCCATTGGCGGGCGCGGATCGGTAGCTGTCGTTCCAGCAGTCCTCCACCCATTCCGCCACATTCCCCGACATGTCATAGAGGCCGAAATCATTGGGCGGATAGGTGGCGACGGCAACCGCAGCTGTCGAGCGCGAACCATCGCAGCCCGAACAGTTGACGCGGGCCTTTTCCATCATCTTGCCCCAGAAATAAGCGGTGGGCCGGCCTGCGCGCGCGGCATATTCCCACTCGGCCTCGGTCGGCAGCCGATAGGTCTGGCCAGTCCTTTTCGACAGCCAGGCGACATATTGCTGGGTGTCCTCCCAGCTCAGGTTGCCGACCGGCCGCTTGCCCCGGCCGGCGCCCCGATCATCCGGCGCGAAGGCGCAGCCTTTGGCCGCAACACAGGCATCCCATTCATCATAGGTCACTTCGGTGCGGCCAATATAAAACGGCTTCCTGATGGTGACGGTGTGGACCGGCGCCTCGAAGCGAAACGGTTCTGCCGATCCCATGGCGAAAGCGCCCGCTGCAATCGGAATCATCGGTGGGCACTCCGCGCAATCCTGCACTGGAGCATTGGCAGGCGCGACCGGCGCAGCGGGGGGCGGCGCAGCAGGGGGCGGCGCCTTGCCACTCAAACGCTCGATCCGGGCGCGCGCCTCCGCTGCATAGAGCCCGTTTGGCCAGGCATCGAGATAAATCCGAAAATCGCCGAGGTCTGTTTTGTCCTTGATCGAATTCCAGTAGCGGGTTTCGAGGCTGCCTGCGTCAGTGGCGGGCGGGGCGGCGGGCACCTGCGCCAGAACGATCGTACCGGGAGGGCGCGGCGCCAATGGCCCGGCGGAAACCGAATGCGGCAACAGCCAGACAATGAGGCCAAATGCGACAGCCATTCGCTTGGACGCATGCATCAGATACGGAAAGCCGGAGCCCAGGATCAAATTTAGTTCAGCTGCCATGGACTGCCATCTTCTGCGAAAAAACCGGGTGCGAGGCACGATTCTAAAGATCTTAAAATCACCGGATTAAAGTTATCCGCGCCGCGCCGAAGTTTTTCGACATCCACTCCTGTCTTGCCCACACCTGTCTTGCCCGCATCTGTCTACCAGCGCCGCTGCCTATGCGGCCGCACCACTCTCACTTCGATCCGCTGTGACATGACCGGCGGATCATGCGGGATATGGTCCTGATCGCCCAGCACGAGCTGCAGCGTGTGCCGGCCCGGTGCAAGCGTGATCTTCTTCTCAGTCTCACCGCGGCCGAAATGGAGATGGTTCGGATCGCTGGCGATGGGTTCCCCCAAAGCGGGCGCGGGCCGGTCGATGATGAGATGGTGATGCCCGGTGCCGGCCTTGACGACGCCTGCCGGGGCAACCCCCATATTGCGCAGCCCAAACCGGACCGTCAGGTTTTGCGGGACGACCGAGCCGTTGGGAAGGCCGATAAAATAGACCTCCGAATCCGGCAGCGACGCCGTGCGCCCGGGCGCGGTGGCCTTGTCGGACACCGTCACGCGGATCACCGCGGACATGATCGGAGGATTATGCGGCACATGATCGTGGTCGCCGAGCAGCAGTTGCAGCGTATGCGGGCCCGGAGCGAGAACAAGCTCCGTTTCCGTCTGGCCGCGCCCGAAATGCAGATGGCGGGGATCGCTCGGAATCGGCTCGCCTAACGGCGGCACCGGGCTGTCGATAAGAAGATGATGATGGCCGGAATTGGCCTTTTTGACCGCCGCCGGAACGACTTCGAAATTGGATGCGCCGAACTTGAGGGTGAGCTTCGGCGGAATGACCGCGCCATCCTTCAGATCCGTGAAAAAAACCACGGCATCGGGCCGGATCGGCGTGTTTGGTGTCTGCGCCTGGGCGAAGGCGGGCGTCAGAAGTAGCATCGAGCAAGCTGCCAAGGCCCGCAAGGCATATGGATTCAGCATCATCCAGCTCCTTCGCAACCAGCTCGTTACAGACGTAGCAAAACGGCCCTGGAAAGGCAAAAATCCCCGCTCTAGCGATATCATGGGCCAAAGCCGGGCCGGAGCACGGCCAGCGTCGCGCCGGGGCAGCGGCTAAGAAACTCCCTGCTCCCTGCCCGCGCCCTCCGTTCGACGAACGCTCGCCCCCCACCTTGTCGCCATCCGCGAGGATGGAGAGACATTGACCGGCATTATGTCCAAGGGGGCTCTCATCACGCCTTTGGCAAGATTGGCGAACGCGGTCTTGGCCTCGCGCAGTCTTGGCCTCGCGCGTTCTGACCTTGATCGTGGGTAAGACGCTATGCTGCCCGCCGAACCCGCGCGAGAGAAGCGACGACGCAAGGTCGCCCCGATCTCGACAATTGGCTGTACGCATCGGCCGCTTCGAACGAGGCGAAGGCCTTCGCCGCGCTGCTACCGGAGAAGATTGATCGCCCTGGTGGCGCATCAAAACTGCGGAATTGTCGGGCGGCGCAAATGCGCCAGGAGCGGGCATAGGGCCAGCGCTCGGAAGCGGACCTCCAGGGGGATGTCGACGCACAACCGAAATCGACCTATTGCCAACCGGGCACCCGACGCTGGACACGGCCCCAGGCCAGCGCCTATCTGCAACTCGAAGATCCCGACTTGGCTTACGCTCGCGCTAAGGCCAGCTCTCAATCGCGGGTTTCAGCGAGAAATTGGCCGAACCGGGTCGCCCCCGGCCGTGGCTGCAGCGCGATGAGGCGAGAATCCTGCGCAGAGGCCTTCCGGTGCAGCGCGGCTTCCCGATAGGTGGGATCGCGGATCAGTTCGACGAAGGCCTGCACGTTGGGATATTCCGCGACGAAGCAGAGATCCCAATGCTCGGCCCGCGGTCCGATCAGCACCATCTCGAATTGGCCCTCCCAGATGATCCTTGCACCGATGCGAGCCAGCACGGGTTCACTGGCCCGGCCATAGCTTTGATAGGCTTCGATGCCGCGAACCTCGCGGCCGTCGAGATAATCGGCACGCTCGCGCAGCCGGATTAGGTTGAGCAGATGCAAGGGGCCCTGATGCTCACTGTCGCGAAGCGCCAAGAACTGTGCCTTCTCGAGATCGACATGGCCCGACATTGTTCATCGTCTCTCGGTGATAGGGGGGCGGTTTTGGTTCCTGCGGCCGTCAGCGTCCGCTGAAATGGGCTGGCCGGCGCTCGAGGAAGGCACTGATGCCCTCGCGCACGTCGCTGGTATGGGCCAATTGCGCAAATTGGCTGGCTTCGACGGCCAGGCCTTCGTCGATTGACAGGTTGATGCCGCGTGTGACGCTCGCGAGGCAGGCGCTGACGGCCGCCGGCGACTTTCCGAGGATCGTCGCCGCGAGCTGCCGCGTCCGCTTCAAGAGCCGGGAAGCGGGCACGGTCTCGTTGATCAGCCCGATCTGCACGGCTTCCTCGGCCGAGATCGAGTCGCCGGTCAGGATGAGATGCAAGGCCCGCTTGCGACCAACATGGCGCGGCAGGCGCTGGGTTCCGCCAAATGTCGGCGGAAAGCCGAGATTGATCTCCGGCTTGGCGAAGCGGGCATGTTCGCTGGCAATGGCGAGCGGACAGGCCTCGACGATCTCGCAGCCCCCGCCGAAGGCGAGGCCGTTCACCGCGGCGATGACCGGCTTCGGAAAATTCTCGATGCGCCGGGTCAGTGCCTGGCCTCGCCCGACGAATTCCCGCATCGCGGTGGTCACACCCGCCTCGACGCTGAGCGAGAAGCCGGCAATATCGGCGCCCGCGCTGAAGGCCTTCTCGCCGGCGCCCGTCAAGATCACGATGCGAACGGCTTCGTCCCGCTCGATGGCATCGAGATGTCGCTGGAGCGCATCGATCGTCGCGTAGTTCAGCGCGTTGAGCTTGGCCGGCCGGCTGAGCGTGAGGGTGGCGATGCTGCCGGCCATGTCGATCAGTACTGGATGCTCTGTCGTCGGCGTCATGATCACGGCTCCTGCCCTTGCTGCGTGGCCGGACGTTGCAATCGGGCTCGCGATCGAACAAACGGATAATCTTCTCCGGCGCATGAGAAAACTTCACCTCGTGATCTGCGCCGGAGCGCCGTGCGACGAGATGTTCGGCAGGAGGCCAGTGCGATGCGCTCCCGGTTACCGCCGCTGAATTCACTTCGCCTGTTCGAGGCGGCCGCCCGGCTGTTGAGCTTCAAGAACGCGGCGGAGGAGCTGCTGCTGACGCCGAGCGCCGTCAGCCACGGCATTCAATCGCTGGAGGAATGGCTCGGCGTGCCACTTTTCCTGCGCACGACGAAGGGGCTGGTGCTGTCCGAGGCGGGACAGACCTACATCCCGACCGTCCGTCAGGCGCTTCACCTTCTGGCCAGCGGCAGCGCCCAGGTCATCAACAGGCATGGCTCGGGCCAGCTTTCGATCAGCGCGGCGCCGACATTCGCTGCTCGGTGGCTGCTGCCGCGGCTGCATAAATTCCGCGAGCTCCATCCGGACATTCAGATCGTCATCGACACATCCCAGGAGCGGGCGGAGCTGTCGGAGGACGGCGTGGACTTGGCCATCCGGATGGGCCGCGGCAACTGGCAGGGCGTTGTCGCCGACAAGCTGGTCGCGGAGGTACTCGTCCCGGTCTGCGCGCCGTCGATCCGTGAGCGCGTGTACGATCTCGCCGATATCGAGCAGGCGCCCTTGATCTATGTGACGAGCACCAGCGAGGACTGGGAGATGTGGGCGAGCGCGACCGGCCGTGCCATGCCCGATCAGGCGAAGGGGCTTCGCTTCGATACCATTCACATGGCGTTCCAAGCGGCCTGCCAGGGCCTCGGCGTGGCGATCGGGCGCAAGCCCCTTGTTGATCAGGAGCTGGCTTCGGGCAACCTGGTCGAAATCTGGGACCTCGTTCCAAGCCAGACCGCCTATTGGCTCGTGGGCGCGGAAAGCCGGGCGGACGATCCGCGCATCGTCGCATTCCGATCCTGGATCCTGCAGGAAAGCGCGACATCGGCAGGTTGAGCTGCTGAAGGCGTCAGGCCGGAGCCTTCACGGCAGGGCAGCGTCCCGCGTGAATATCATTCACACGGGCTCCAGTATTACTCATTTGCCCCGCACGACGTCGGCTCCCTAAATCCCGCTTGTCTCAACGGGAGGGGCGCCAATTGGTCGTTTATCATTCCGAGAAGCGTGCACGCTTCCGTGCCCGGCATCGGGAAGGGTGCTTCGTTCTGCCGAACCCAACCGACGATCGCGACCCGGGATGAGATCCTGGAATTCTTCAGGCGCAGGCTCGTTGCCCGGCCAACCCACGCATGAGGGGCGGCAGGCACTGCAGCGCGAACCCCTGCGGCTTTATCGGCGGGTGACGGCAACATTAGGATGGAGGCACTCCCATGATCGTTATAGTATTGCGCAGTCGGCTGAAGCCCGGCGTGCAGGATGAGTATGGCCCGACGGCCCAGCGCATGAGCGAGCGGGCGCGGACGATGCCCGGCTATGTCTCGCACAAGGGATTCGTGGCCGATGATGGGGAACGAGTGACGATCGTCGAGTTCGAAACCGAAGAGGCACTGAACCAATGGCGTGTCGATATCGAGCACCGTGAAGCCAAAAAGCGCGGCTTCGAGAACTTCTACAGCGAATTCAAATACCAGATCTGCAGCGTCGTCCGGGCGCAGGCGTGGTTGGCCAAGGCGCCGCCCGGCAAGGCGGGCTGATCATATGCCGAGATGGTTCCTGGCCGGCCGCAGCGCGAAGCCGGGGCCCGAGACATCCTTCAACGACCAGGAGCAGGAAATGATTGCGGTGATCTTCGAGTCGTGGCCGGCACCCGGAAAGATGCAGACCTATCTGGCCATGGGTGCGCGGCTTGCGCCGCAGCTCGAGACGATAGACGGCTTCATCTCCATCGAGCGTTTCCAGAGTTTCTCCGATCCGAACAAGCTGCTTGCGCTGTCCATCTGGCGCGACGAAGCAGCGGTCGACGCATTCCGCAATTGGAACGTCCATCGCACAGTCCAGGCCAACAGCCGTAAGGATGTGTTCCTAGATTACCGCCTGCGGGTCGCCGCGGTCTTGCGCGACTACGGCATGACCGAGCGCGAGCAGTCGCCGTGCGACAGCCGCGAAGCCCTTGCGTGAACGCTCGTTGAAGGCGGCGCAATCCGACCGCGGCTGGGTGCAAAGCGCCGGAACTCATCCAATCTTTTGCTGGATGCTATCGTGGGAAGAGAGACAATGTGGAATGAGACCGAAGCGGCGCGATTGCTGAGGATTACCTATCCGATCGTCCAGGGCCCGTTCGGCGGAGGGCTTTCCTCGGTAGAATTGACTGCGGCGGTTTCCAATCTCGGTGGCCTCGGTTCGTTCGGAGCCCATATCTTCAGTCCCGTCCATATCAGGGACATCGTTGCGCACATACGCGAGCGCACGGCATCGCCATTCGCCATCAATCTCTGGGTCGACAACGAAGATCCGGCGATGGCCGGATTCGACCAAGCGTCGTTCGAGCGTCACGTCGGGCGGCTGCATGCTCATTACGCAGCGCTCGGACTAGATCCCCCAGCATTCCCCGATCGTTTCGGGCAGAATTTTGACGAGCAGATCGAGGCGCTGATCGAGGTGGCACCTTCGGTTGTCAGCTTCGTCTTCGGCATTCCCTCGCCGCGGATCATCGAGGCGTGCCGATCCCGTGGGATCCGCACGATCGGCAATGCAACGACGGTCGAGGAGGCTCGCGCGATCGAAGCCGCGGGTATCGACCTCGTTCTCGCATCCGGTGCGGAGGCGGGTGGCCATCGGGTGTCGTTTTTGGAGCCGCCCGAGCGTTCTCTCGTGGGGACATTCGCACTGATCCCGCAGGTTCGGGATGCCGTCCGAATCCCGGTCGTTGCCGCCGGCGGCATTGCGGACGGCCGTGGGGTCGCAGCTGCAATGGCGCTCGGTGCCGACGGCGTGCAGGTCGGCACGGCGTTCCTGGCCTGCTCAGAATCCGGCGCATCACCTCTCTATCGTGCAGCCTTGCTTTCCGATCGGGCGCGCCACACGACGCTGACGCGGGTTTTCTCGGGGCGGTTGGCACGCGCCATCCGCAACGGATATTCCGAGAAAATGGCAGCTTACGGAGATGATCTCGCGCCATATCCGGCACAGAACTGGCTAACGAACAGCCTCCGCGCTGCGGCCATCGAGCGTGGCCGCGACGACCTGATCTCGATCTACGCCGGACAATCGGCGGCCCTGCTGCGTCACCATACGGCGGGCGAATTGTTCGACGCACTTGTCCGGGAAACGGGACAGGCATTTCGGGCACGGGCTGTGCGCAGACGGTCGATCTGAAGCGGCTTGTCGGGCCAAGTCGACGCAGCCATTCTCCTGTCGGGAGATTCAGCCTCAGCGGTCAGGTAGAGCCGCTAGACCTCGAAGCCGCCGATGTAGCCGGAGCCGCCGAAGATCTGCACGGCGTAGTCCCTCTGTACCACGACCATGTCGCTGGCGAAGCATTTGACCATCGGAGATGGAGATCGCCGGCTTGCCGTGGTCGATCAGCAACGCGGCCGCTCAACGAGGGCGCGGGGGCGGCGATGTCCTTGACCATGTGACGTGCTCCCCTGAAACTGGGCCATTCTGAGCTGGAATTTTCCAGGTATGATCCCGGAAGCGGACACTCCGAGCGTCAGAAATAGGCCAGCCCGAGCCATTGAGGCGGGTCCTCAACTAGCCTGCCGGTAAGCGGACATCCGCGGAGTCCGGAAAGGGCCAAGAACCGACAACGCCTCAGGTCTTTGGGTGCTCTCAGGCTTCCCGCGCGCCCGCGCCCCTTCGCATTCGCGCACGCCGCCTGCGACGAAGTAGGCATGGCGGTGCGCCTCTCCCCATGGCAATCAGCGCTTCGCGATTGCACAATGGTAGGGCAGAGGGAGCACAAGCGCAGATGAACGCGGCCGCATCGTCAGACCTTCCTTCCTTGTCAGATCTGCCTTCATTGTCAGACCTGCCTTTCATGAACGCCTTTCCTTCACCCTCCCTGGAGCAATGGCGGGGCGCGGTCGACAAGGTTCTGAAGGGCGCGGATTTCGAGAAGCGGCTGGTCGGCCGCAGCGCCGACGGCATCCGCATCGAGCCGCTCTACGCCGCCGCCAAGACAACGCAGAGGCCGCTGCGGACTGAGGCGGGCCGCTGGCATGTCGCGGCCCGTGTTGACCATCCCGAACCGGCGCGGGCGCAGGAGCTCGCCTTGGCCGATCTCGAAGGCGGCGCGGATTCGCTCGTGCTGTCTTTCCCCGGCGCGCGCGCGGCGCGCGGCCATGGGCTCGTCGCGGGTGATGTCGCAGCGCTCGATGCAGCGCTTGACGGCGTCATGCTGGAGCTGATCCGGCTGCGGCTCGACCCGGCCCCGCAAGGCCGCGTCAATGCGCTGCTGCTGGCGGCCCTGTTCGAGAAGCGTGGCATCGCGCCCGATAGCGGCGCGGTTGATTTCGGGCTCGACCCGATCGGGCTTTTGGCCAGCGAAGGCGTCTTCGCCGCGTCCTGGCCCGAGATCGGACGCAGGCTGGCGGAGACGATCCGGGCGCTGACGCAGCGCGGCTTCAAGGGCCCCTTCCTCACCGCCGATGTCCGCCCTTATCACGAGGCCGGCGCCAGCGAGGCACAGGAGCTCGGCGCGGCGCTCGCCACGGCGGTGGCCTATCTGCGCGCGCTCGAAGCACAGGGCATGGCGCTGGACGAGGCGCGCGACGCGATCTCCTTCGTCCTCGTCGCTGATACCGACGAGTTCATGACCATCGCCAAGTTCCGCGCCGCCCGCCTGCTCTGGGAGCGCGTGCAGACGGCCTGCGGGCTCACACCGAAGCCGATGGTCCTGCATGCCGAGACCGCCTGGCGCTCGCTGACCAGGCGCGACCCTTGGGTCAACATGCTGCGCGGCACGATCGCGACCTTCTCGGCCGGGATCGGCGGCACTGATAGCCTCATTGTCCTGCCCTTCACGGCCGCGCTCGGCCTGCCCGACGCTTTTGCCCGCCGCGTCGCGCGCAACACCCAGCTCGTCCTGCTCGAAGAGGCCAATCTCTGGCGCGTCGCCGACCCCGCCGCCGGGGCCGGCAGTTTCGAAAGCCTGACGCAGGCGCTGTGCGAGCAGGGCTGGAGCAAGTTCCAGGATCTGGAGCGGGAGGCCAAAGACGGCCTGCCCGGCATCGTCTCGGCCTTGACGAACGGCCATGTCCAGGCTGGCCTTGCCCGCCAGAGAGAAGCGCGCGCCAAGGCGATCGCCACCCGCCGCGAGCCGATCACCGGAACGAGCGAATTCGCCAATCTGAAAGAGGCCCCCGTCAGCGTGCTCGATGTCGCGCCCGCGGCGCGCCGGACAGCCCGCCCGTCCGCGACCAAGGCGAGCGCCCAGGACCAGGGCGACCTGATCGCTCAATTGGCGCAAGGCGCGACGCGCGAGCAGGCGCTGAGCGCGCCGGAGGAGGCACTGCGAGCGCAGCCCCTGCCCTCGCATCGCCTGGCCGAGGCGTTCGAGGCCCTGCGCGACAAGGCCGACGCTTTCACCGAGCGCCCCGCCGTCTTCCTGGCGACGCTGGGGCCGATCGCCGATTTCGCCGCGCGCGCAGGCTTCGCCCGCAACCTGTTCGAGACCGGTGGGCTGGCGGCGCCGAGCGATGACGGTTTCAGCAAGGACGGCGCCACCGATCTTGCGGCGCTCATTGCGGCCTATCAGGCATCGGGCGCGCGCCTCGCCTGCCTCTGCGGCTCGGATGAGCGCTATGCGGCGGAGGCTGGCGCAGCCGCCACGGCACTCAAGCAAGCCGGCGCGACGATCTGGCTCGCCGGCCGGCCGGGCGAGAGCGAGGCCGCGCTCAGGGCAGCCGGCGTGGCCGGCTTCATTCATGCCGGCTGCGATGTCGTAGCCCTGCTCGAAAGCGCGCTTGCCATCTCGGCATTGCCTGATTAGCGCAAATTTGCTATAATTACCGCAAAGACGCAAATGACAGCCTTGCATGATCTCAAAGCGCACCTATCGGCGAATCCCGCAGTGCAGTCGGAATATGACGCGCTCGAAGAGGAATTCGCGCTTCTCACCTCGCTGATCCAGGCGCGCACTCGCGCCGGTCTGACGCAGGAAGCGCTCGCCCAGCGCATGGGCACGACGCAATCCGTGATCGCGCGGCTCGAAAGCGGCCGGGGTAAGCCCTCGACCCGGACGCTGGAGCGCTACGCCCGGGCCACGGGCACCAAACTCAGGATCACATTGGAAGCCGCCGAGTGAGCACACCGCCCCCCATCGCCCTGACCATCGCCGGCTCCGATTCCAGCGGCGGCGCCGGCATCCAGGCCGATCTCAAGACCTTCGCCGCCCATCAGGTCTATGGCGCCAGCGTCATCGTCGCCCTGACGGCGCAGAACACGACAGGCGTCCGCGCGATCCATGCCGTGCCGGCCGAGTTCGTCGCCCAGCAGATCGATGCGGTGTTCGAGGATCTCGACGTCGCCGCCGTCAAGATCGGCATGCTGGCGACGGCGGAATTGATCGAGGCCGTCGCTGCCGGGCTGATCCGCCACAAGGCCCGCAACATCGTGCTCGATCCGGTGATGGTCGCGGCGTCGGGCGCGAAATTGCTGCAGGACGACGCCGTCGACGCGATCCGCCGCCACCTCTTCCCGTTGGCGACGCTGATCACACCGAACCTGCCCGAAGCCGCCGCGCTTCTGCGCACGGGCATCGCCGAGACCGATGCGGCGATCGATGAGCAGGCCGGCAAGCTCGCCGCGCTTGGAGCCGCGAACGTCCTGATCAAGGGCGGGCATGGCGCAGGTGAGGTCAGCAGCGACCTCTTGCTGCTCTCCGGCGGCGCCCGCCAGCGCTTCAACGCGCCGCGCCTGGCGACGCGCAACACCCATGGCACGGGCTGTACATTGTCATCGGCGATCGCGGCGGGCCTCGCCAAGGGGCTCGCTTTGCCCGAGGCCGTCGGCCAGGCCAAGAGCTATATCTCGGCGGCCATTGCCGCCGCAGACCAGGTTCAGGTTGGCCACGGCCACGGACCGGTGCATCATTTCCACCATTGGTGGGATCAATCCGACGGGAGACAGCCATGACCGCGATCCCGGATTTCACGACGCTGGCCTTCGCCGACGGCGCCTCTCCAGCCGCCGCAGCCGCGACCGGCGCTGACTGGCTGACGCCTGAGGGCATTCCGGTGAAGCCGCTCTATACGGCTGAAGACCGCGACGGCCTGCCCTTCGTCGACACGCTTCCGGGCATCGCGCCTTATCTGCGCGGGCCGTATCCGACGATGTATGTCAACCAACCCTGGACGATCCGGCAATATGCCGGCTTCTCCACGGCCGAGGATTCCAACGCCTTCTACCGGCGCAATCTCGCCGCCGGCCAGAAGGGCCTCTCGGTCGCCTTCGATCTCGCTACCCATCGCGGCTATGATTCAGATCACCCCCGCGTCGGCGGCGATGTCGGCATGGCCGGGGTCGCGATCGACTCGATCTACGACATGCGCACGCTGTTCTCCGGCATCCCGCTCGACCAGATGAGCGTGTCGATGACGATGAACGGCGCGGTCCTGCCGGTGCTGGCGCTCTATATCGTCGCGGCCGAGGAACAGGGCGTTCCGGCGGCAAAGCTCTCAGGCACCATCCAGAACGACATCCTCAAGGAGTTCATGGTCCGCAACACCTATATCTATCCGCCCACGCCCTCGATGCGGATCATCGGCGACATCTTCTCCTATACGTCGCAGAACATGCCGAAGTTCAATTCGATCTCGATCTCCGGCTATCACATGCAGGAAGCGGGAGCGACGCAGGATCTGGAGCTCGCCTACACGCTCGCCGACGGCGTCGAATATATCCGCGCCGGCCAGCGCGCCGGCCTTGGCGTCGATGTCTTCGCGCCGCGCCTGTCCTTCTTCTGGGCCATCGGCATGAACTTCTTCATGGAGGTGGCGAAGCTGCGCGCCGGCCGCCTGATCTGGGCCAAGCTGGTCAAGGATTTCGGCGCGCAGAGCGAAAAATCCCTGCCCTTACGCACCCATTGCCAGACCTCGGGCTGGTCGCTGACGGCGCAGGACGTGTTCAACAACGTGCCGCGCACGATGATCGAGGCGATGGCGGCGACCCAGGGCCACACCCAGTCGCTGCACACCAACGCGCTCGACGAGGCGCTGGCCCTGCCGACCGACTTCTCCGCCCGCATCGCCCGCAACACCCAGATCCTGCTGCAGCAGGAGAGCGGCACGAGCCGCATCATCGATCCCTGGGGCGGCTCCTATTATGTCGAGCGCCTCACCGCCGAGCTTGCGGCCAAGGCCTGGGCGCATATCCAGGAGGTCGAGGCTCTGGGCGGCATGGCCAAGGCGATCGAGGCCGGCATCCCGAAGCTGCGCATCGAGGAGGCCGCCGCCAAGACGCAGGCCCGCATCGATGGCGGCCAGCAGGCGATCATCGGCGTCAACATGTTCAAGCCCGAGAACGAGGCGATGATCGACGTGCTCAAGGTCGACAATGCCTCGGTGCGCAAGCAGCAGCTCGATAAGCTCCGCCGGCTCAAGGCCGAGCGCGTCGAGGCCGATGTTCAGGCTGCGCTCGCCGCGCTGACCCATGGTGCGAAGGGCGACGCCAACCTGCTCGACCTCGCGGTGAAGGCGGCGCGCGCGAAAGCCACCGTCGGCGAGATCTCGATGGCGATGGAGCAAGTCTTCGGGCGCCATCGGGCCGAGATCAAATCGATCTCGGGCGTCTACAAGCGGGAGGTCGGCACCATGAACCCAGCCGTGACACGCGTGCAGATGATGACTGAAGCCTTCGAGGAGGCCGATGGCCGCCGGCCGCGCATCCTCGTCGCCAAGATGGGGCAGGACGGGCATGACCGCGGCCAGAAGGTCATCGCCTCGGCCTTCGCCGATCTCGGCTTCGATGTCGATATCGGGCCGCTCTTCGCCACCCCCGACGAGGCGGCGCGCCAGGCGGTCGAGAACGACGTCCATATCGTCGGCGTCTCCTCGCTCGCGGCGGGCCATCTGACATTGGTGCCGGAGCTGAAAAGCGCGCTCGCCAAGGCCGGCCGGCCCGACATCATGATCGTCGTCGGCGGCGTGATTCCGTCGCAGGATTTCGAGGCGCTCTACGAGGCCGGTGCGAGCGCGATCTTCCCCCCGGGAACGGTGATCGCCGACGCGGCCGAGAAGCTGCTCGAAAACCTCAATCAGCGGCTGGGCTACGCGCAAAAATCAGCCGCCGAGTAATCCCGGCGGCTGGACATCGGTCGCGAAGTCGGGCGAGCGGTCAGTTATACCCGCCCGTTCCCTGCCCCCTGGGAGAGGTCTCGTAAGTCTGCCCGCCCGGCAATTCGCGGCCCGGCGGCGTGTAGAAGCGCCGCCCGTCCGGCAGAACCCCGGCGCGCCCCAGGCCGCCCGGGCCGGCAGGCACGTTATAGCCTCGCCCATAGGCAGGCCGCTGCGGGCGGTAGGCGCGCTCACGATAATGGCGGCGCTGGCCGTAATAGGGGCGATCATAGTCGCGCCACTGCGCCTGAGCCGAACTCGGCGCGGCCACGCCGCCCAGGCCGACAAAACCAACGCCAAGAACCAGCGTCGTCGCGGCAGCGATTAGCGTCTTGCGGATCATGATCGTGGTCCTCGTTTCTGTCACAGAAACCTCCCGCTCAGCTGTTTTGTTCCATTTGGCGACACATGCAGCAGCAACCGCGCGAAGCGGCAGGCACAAGCGCGCCTGCCGCCGGATGCCTTACGTCAGCGCCAGCCGTAACCATAGGCCGGCGGCGGCGCGCGGAAGCCATGACCTTCATATTGATGGCGCCAATAGCGCCGGCCCCAATAGCCGTGGACGACGGGCGGGGCCGGGCGCCAACCATACTGCGCGCGTTCATAGCCGCGCTCATAGCGGCCATCGAAGGCGCTCGCGGATGTGATCGGCGCGAAGCTCGCGACAGCCAGCGCCGCAGCGCCGATGGCGAGGGTGGAGAGGCCGGCGAATGTACGGAACATGGTCCCTGTCCTGTCTGACGGCGAAGGACGCTCCCTCGCCTGACCCGGACATTCGCATGTCGGGGGTGAACGGGCCTTGAGGCCGCCATTCACCTGCTATTTATCCGCGCTGACCATCCGCTCGCGCTTCAGCAGGAGCGAGGCTGCGATCACCGCAACGGCGACCGCGCCGATCATCAAGGTGCAGGCGGCGTTGATCTCAGGCGAAACGCCGAGCCGCACGGCTGAATAGAGCCGCATCGGCAGGGTCGTCGCGCCCGGCCCGGTGGTGAAGCTCGCGATCACGAGGTCGTCGAGCGAGAGCGTGAAGGCGAGCATCCAGGCGGCCGCGACCGCCGGCCAGATCAGTGGCAAGGTCACGGTCCAGAAGGTCGCCAGCGGTGTCGCGCCCAGATCCTGCGCCGCCTCCTCGAGCGAGCGATCGAAGCCGACGAGCCGCGCCTGGATGACGATGCAGGCGAACCCCAGGCTGAAGGTCGCGTGGGCGATCGTCACGGTCCAGAAGCCGCGCTCGATATCGGTCGCGACGAAGAGCAGGAGCAGGGACAGGCCGGTGATGACTTCCGGCATGACCAGCGGCGCCAGCACCATGCCGGAGAACAAGGTCCGGCCGCGGAACCGGCCATGGCGCGCCAGCGCCAGGGCCGCGAGCGTGCCCAGCGCGGTCGCCAGCGTCGCCGAGACGCAGGCCAGTCGCAGGCTCAGCCAGGCAGCGTCGAGCAGCGGCTCGTTGTGCACGAGCGCGCCATACCAATGCGTCGAGAACCCGCCCCAGACGGTGACGAGGCGCGAGGCGTTGAAGGAATAGGCGATGAGCGCCAGGATCGGCAGATAGAGGAAGGCGAAGCCGGCGACGAGCGCCAGGATGAGGCCGGGCCCGAGCCGTTTCATGCCGCCCCTCCCCGCGCGAGGCGCGCGCGCTGGAGCAACGACAGCGGCAGGACCAGCAGGACGAGGAGCACGACCGCCACGGCCGAGGCGAGCGGCCAGTCGCGGTTGGAGAAGAACTCCGTCCACAGCGCCTTGCCGATCATGATGGTGTCTGGCCCACCCAGCAGATCGGGAATGACGAATTCGCCGACCGCCGGAATGAAGACAAGCGCGCAGCCAGCGAGCACGCCGGGGATGGAAAGCGGCAAGGTCACGGTCAGGAAGGCCGTCCACGGCCTGGCGCCGAGATCGGCGGCGGCCTCGAGCAGGGAACGATCGAGCTTTTCGAGCGCAGCAAACAGCGGCAGCACCATGAAGGGCAGATAGGAATAGACCATGCCGATCAGCACGGCGGCCTCGGTGTTCAAGAGCCTGAGCGGTTCCTGCGTGAGGCCAAGGCCGATGAGGGCCGCATCCAGCAAGCCATCGGGCCGCAGGATGCCGATCCAAGCGTAGACGCGGATCAGGAAGGAGGTCCAGAACGGCAGGATGACGAGCACGAGCAGCGCGCCTCGCCAGCTTTTGGGAGCGGACGCCATCGCATAGGCGAGCGGATAGCCGATCGCGAGCGCAAGCAAGGTCGTCAGGCCGGCGATACGCAAGGAATAGAGATAGCTCTGCCAGTAGAGCGTATCGTCGGCGAGCAGGCGAAAATTGTCGAGATCGAGCGCGGCCAGGAACTCTCCGACCGCGGCAAAACCTGCGAAATGCGGCGCATAGGGCGGCAGCGCCGTATCGGCATGCGAGAACGCCATGCGCAGCACGATGGCGAAGGGCACGAGGAAGAAGGCGAGCAGCCAGAGATAAGGCACCGCAACGACGAGGCGGCGGGTGGCGTTCGCGGATGCGGCCTCGCTCATCGCGCCAGCGCCAGCCCGGCTTCGACGTCCCAGGACAGCCAGACCGCATCGTCCCAGGCGAAGGGCCGCTCGATCCGCCGCGTGCGGTTGGCCAGCGCGACCTTCAAAAGCGTGCCGCCTTCGCCGCCGACCATGACCTGGATCATGGTGACGTCGCCGAGATAACCGATGTCCCAGATCTCGCCCCTGACCTTGTTGAGGTCTTGCGCCGGTTCGTCATGGCTGAGCGCGATCTTCTCCGGCCGCAACCCCACGAGCAGCGCGTCGCCCGGCACAAAGCTGACTGCGTCCTCATCCAGTTCGAGCATGCCGGCGACAGCGCTCTCGACCCTGACGAGATCGCCGTCGACGGCGAAGACGCGCCCATCCAGGACATTGATGTCGCCGACGAACTCGGCGACATAGCGATTGACCGGGGCCTCGTAGATCACATCCGGCGGGCCGATCTGGACCAGCCGGCCCCGGTCCATCACCGCCATGCGGTCGGCCATCGTCATCGCTTCGTCCTGATCATGGGTGACGACCATGAAGGCCGTGCCGAGCGTGCTCTGCAGATCCATCAATTCGAACTGCGTCGCCTCACGCAATTTGCGGTCGAGCGCCGCCATCGGCTCGTCGAGCAGCAGGAGCTTTGGCCGCTTGGCGAGCGAACGGGCGAGGGCTACGCGCTGGCGCTGCCCGCCGGAGAGCTGGTCGGGCCGGCGCGCGCCAAGCCCCTCCAACTTCACCAGCGCCAGCATCTCGGCGACGCGGCGGGCGATCTCGGGCTTGGCTAAGCCCTCACGCTTCAGCCCGTAGCCGATATTGTCGGCGACGCTGAGATGCGGAAACAGCGCGTAGGACTGGAACATCATGTTGACCGGGCGCAGATGCGGCGGGACAGTGGTGATGTCGATGCCGTCGAGCAGGATCTCGCCGGAATCGGGCCGCTCGAACCCCGCCAGCATCCGCATCAGCGTGGTCTTGCCGCAGCCGGAGGGGCCGAGCAGCGCGAAGAATTCGCGCGGATAGAGCGACAGCGACAAACCATCGACCGCCGTCACCGCGCCGAAGCGCTTGGTGACATTGCGGAACTCCACCAGCGGGCGCGCCTGCGGATCGTTCCAGGGCTGGAAGGCGCGGCGCACGCTGCCCGGCGAGGCCTTGCGCATGAGAGCCGCCCCCTGCCCCATTGCCGTGCTCACTTGGCCACGCTCACTTGCCCGTCTTGACGCGGGTCCAGAGCCGGTTGACCAGCTTTTGCGACTTCTGGTCGTAGGGCGTGATCGTATAGAGCCGCGCCATCACGGCCTCCGACGGGTAGATGCCGGGATTGCCGCGCACCGAGGCCGAAAGCAAAGGCTGCGAGGCGAGGTTGCCGTTGGCGTATTGGATGAAGTCGGAGTTCTTCGCCGCCATGGCCGGGCGGTTGACGAAATCGATGAAGGCCAGCGCCGCCTCGGTATTGCCGGCATCCTTGGGGATGACGAAGGAATCGAACCACATCAATGCGCCCTCCTTCGGGATGGCATAGGCGATCTCGACCTTGTTCTTGGCCTCCTCGGCCCGCTTCTTCGCCTGCAGCACGTCGCCGGAATAGCCGACGGCGAGGCAGATATCGCCATTGGCGAGCGCGTTGATGTATTCTGAGGAGTGGAACTTCTGGATGTGCGGCCGGATCTTGCGCAGCAATTCGCCGGCCTTGTTGAGATCGGCCTCGGCCTTGGAATCCGGGTTCAATCCGAGATAGCGCAGGGCGGCCGGGAACATCTCCTCGACGGCATCGAGCACATGCACGCCGCAATTGGAGAGCTTCTTGAGCTGCTCGGGCTCGAAGATGATCTTCCAGCTGTCGATCACGGCGTCAGGCCCGAGCCGCTCCTTGATCTTGGCAACGTTGTAGCCGATGCCGGTGGTGCCCCACATGTAATCGACAGCGTATTTGTTGCCGGGATCGTATTTGGCTAGCCTACCCTGAATCTCCGGCCAGGCGTTCCTGAGGTTCGGCACCTTGCTGGCGTCGATCGGCGCATAGAGCCCGAGCGGGATATGGCGCGGCAGGAAGGAGGCCGTGACCACGATCAGGTCGTAGCCGGTCTTGCCGGCAAGCAGCTTGGTCTCGACCGTCTCCATCTGGTCGAAGGTATCGTAGACGACAGTGATCCCGGTTTCCTTCTTGAAGGCGTCGAGCACCTCGGGATCGACATAATCGGACCAGTTATAGATCCGCAGCTCCTTGTTCTGAGCGTTTGCAGCGCCCCCAGCGAGAAGCGCGAGCCCCATCGCCGCGCCCGAAAGAGCTCCCCTCAGCCAACCACACGCCGTCATCGAAACCCGCCCCCCCTTGTCGCAATCGCCGCGCAAGCTAGCAGCTTGCTCGCGCGCCTCAAGTCATTGTGATCGTGGCATGACGCGCAGTCGTCCTACCCACGACCTTGCGATGCAACATGGCGGCCACATATCCTGCCGCATGCATCTCCGCCGCTTCCTCACACTTTTCGCGATCCTGTTCCTGCTGCCGCTCGCGACCCATGCCGCCTGGTGGTCGCTGCAGGCCAATGCCAATGACTGGCGCGGGGCCGACTGGTCGAGCGCCAGGCTCTTGCCGACTGCTGCGAGCGAGCCGGAGGCGGTGGTCCATGTCTTCGCCGCCCGCGTCGGGCGCTGGCGCGGCATCTTCGCGCATCATTCCTGGATCGTGGTGAAGGAGAAGGGCGCCGGCACCTATACCCGCTTCGACGTCGTCGGCTGGGGCACGCCGGTCCGCGTCAACCTGCGCGAGGCCGATGGCCGCTGGTTCGGCAACGCACCTGAACCCGTCGCCGAAATCCGGGGCGAACAGGCGCAAGCACTGATCCCGCGCATCCGCGCCGCCGTCGCCGATTACGCCTATCCCGCGCCGGGCAGCTATCTCGCCTGGCCGGGACCCAACTCGAACAGCTTCGTCCAGCATGTGCTGGCCGAGGTGCCCGAACTCGCCCAAGCGCTGCCGCCGACGGCGATCGGCAAGGACTGGCGCGATGAGGGGCTCTTCGCCGGGCTCACCCCGAGCCGCACCGGCGTGCAGGCCTCGCTCTTCGGCCTCGCCGGCGTGACGCTGGGCTGGGTCGAAGGCGTGGAGGTCAACCTGCTCGGCCTCGTCGCCGGCCTCGACCTGCGCCACCCCGCCCTCAAGCTGCCGGGCTGGGGACGGGTGGGTTTCTAGGACCCTTGCTCGGAAACACCGCGTCATTCCGGGGCTACGCGAAGCAGGAGACTCGGGATCCGAAGCGCGTCATGGTCGGGCTTGCCCCGACCATCTCTTAAACCAGGGCGCTCTGGTCATGAGATTCTCAGGGCACAAGCCCGAGAATGACGCTCTCCAGGCTCCGCCGCCGCCGACACGCTTGCGCAGCCCTATGACGCATGGTTAGTTTCAGCCCGCTGCCAACCGAAGCTGCCTGGCTCCAAGGGCCTGCCACAACGGAGCGATTGCATGCCGTGGCCTGATCTGACGATCGGCGGGCGCGATCAGCCCTCCTGGATCATCAAGCCGCGCGCCGACGCGCGGGCGCATCTGGCGGTCGTCTCGGACCAGCCCGCAGCCACAGGCCAGCCCGTGGTCAAGCAGCAGCGCCCGCCGCCCTGGCTCGCAAAGCAGCCGCTCGATTTCGCGGCTTTCGGCCGGCAATTGAACACGGCCTTGTGCGGCCACGCACCGATCGACGCCAAGGCCTGGCTGGAGCTGGCCGAAACCGTGCCGTGGCCGCTGCAGGACTATGTCTGGCGGGCCGCCGAGATCCGCCTGGGGAAGGCGGCCAAGGCCGCCCTGCGAAGACGCGACAACCGGGCGCTATACGAACAGATCGAGGCGGTGCGGCTGTTCAGGCCTGATGGCGGCAAGCTCTATTTTCAGACCCCGAAGCAGCAATTCGACGCTTACGCCGCCGTGTTCCGGCGTTTCGCCAGCCCCATGGCGCGAACATACTTCATGGGCGGCATGGTCTCGCTTTTGTCCCTGCGCAATGAAAGCGGCACGCTCGCGCATCATGGCGAGGGCTCCTATGATGATAGGCTCGTCGTCCTGCGCAGGATCGGATCGACAGGGATCTCGACGATCTTCCCGATCTGCACCGAGCCCGGCGCCCAGTATTCGCAACGCGCCGCCAGCAAGCCGGGTGGTGGCCGGCAGGACCAGCGCTATGGCGGCGTGCATTTCAACAAGATCGATGGCGAAGACGGCAACAAGGACAAGATCAAGGACCTCGGCCGGCTGATCGAGGGCACCTATCACTATTACGAGAAACCGGGAGGCCATGTCGGCGCCCGCGCCTTCCAGACCAAGATCACCCAGGTCGTCGAGCGCGACACCGATGGCGACGGGCGCTTCACCACGGCCGACCCCAGCCGGATCGACCCCAGGAAGGCCGGCACCTCGATGTATATCCACCAGGGCGGCAAGGACAGCGTGCTCGAGCCCGACACCTGGTCCGCCGGCTGCCAGACCATCCCGACGAACCGCTTCAAGGCGTTCCTGGCGACGGTCGGAAAGCCGGCTTCGCTGTTCTACGTGCTCGTCAACGCCGAGCGCTGACGCCATGCTCGCTGAGGCCATGCCCATGCCGCCGGCCCGAACCAGCTTTCCGATGCTGGCCACGGCGATCATCGCCTCGGCCTGGTCGGTCGCGACGGCCGGCGCCCAGGAGCGCCCGATCGAGGCCCCGCCGGGCGAAGTCGCCTGCGCGATCGGCGCCTTCGTCACCGAGACCGATCCCGCTGGCCTCAATGTCCGCTCGGGGCCGGGAACGGGCTTCGGCATCGTCGGGCGCCTGCCGCCCGTGACCCCCAGCAAGGAGATCGATGGGCTCTCCGTCATGGTCGAGGTCGAGATCACGGCCAGCGCCAAGGGCTGGTTCCGCATCCGCAACGCGCGCGACAACGCGCAGCTGACCGGCGCGGCGGAACGAGCGATGTATGGCGGGCGGGGCTGGGTCAGTGGCCAGAAGCTGACCGTCAAGACGCAAAGCCCGGCCGGCCGGGCCCAGCCCAACGAAAAGGCCGCCATCGTGCTGGGTACTGAGGCCGGGCTGACGCTCGACAATGACGGCTTGCGGGCGGTGGGACGGTTGATCGGCTGCCAGGGCAAATGGGCCCTGGTCGAGTTCGGTCCCCTGCCCGCCGGCGACACCCTGGGGCAACGGCTCGATATCGCGCCGGCCGCGCAGAGCGGGCTGCCGCAGGGCCGCTTCCGGGCCTGGCTCAACCAGATCTGCGCGATTCAGGAAACCAGCTGCAGCGGCTTCTGAAGCCGCCGCAGCTCGCCTCAGACCGCCTCCAGCGCCTGCGCCAGGTCCGAGATCAAATCCTCGATGTTCTCGATGCCCACCGAGATGCGGATCAGCGCATCGGTCAGGCCGATCTCCTCGCGCAATTCCTTCGCCACGCCCGAATGCGTCATCGCGGCGGGATGCGAGACCAGCGTCTCGGTGCCGCCGAGCGAAACCGCGAGCTTCATGATCTGCAGGTTGTCGAGCAGCGCGAAGGCCTCCTTCTCGCCGCCCTTCACATCGAAGGCGAAGGTCGAGCCGGCGGCCGTGCATTGCCGGTCGAACACCGCCTTGCGCGGGTCGCCATCCCGGAGATCACCGAGATAATGCACCTTGGCCACTTTCGGGTGGCCGGAGAGGTATTCCGCAACGAGCTTGGCGTTCTCATTGGCGCGGCTCATGCGGATATCGAGCGTCTCCAGCGAGCGCATCAGCATCCAGCAGGAGTTCGGGTCGAGCTGCGTGCCGAGCGAACCCCGCCAGCTCTTGACCTGCCGCACCAGCGCGTCCGAGCCGCTGATCGAGCCGCCGACAAGGTCGCTGTGGCCGCCGACATATTTGGTCAGCGAGAGCAGCGAGAGATCGGCGCCCTGCTTCAATGGCTTCTGATATTTCGGGCCGAGCATGGTGTTGTCGACCACGACGGGCGGGCGGTGGCCCTGGGACTTCTCGAGCTCGTCGGCGATCATGGCGCAGGCGGCGAGATCGACCAGCCCATTGGTCGGGTTCGCCGGCGTCTCAACCAGGATCATGCCGACGCGGCCCTTGGCGGCAGCGGCCTTGGCGGTTTCGCGCATCTGCGTGATGTCGAGGCCATCGGTGAAGCCGAAGGGCGTGACGCCGAAGGCGCCCATCTGGTTCTTCAGCAACGTCTCGGTGCCGCCATAGAGCGGACGTGAGTGAATCACGGTGTCGCCGGGGCGCAGGAAGGCGAAGCAGGTCGTGGCGATCGCGGCCATGCCGCTGGCGAAGACGGCGCATTTCTCGGCCTCATCCCAGATCGCCAGGCGATCCTCGAGGATCTCCATATTGGGATGGTTGAAGCGCGAATAGACCAGTCCGGGCTTTTCGCCGGGCTTGGGCCGGCGCCGGCCGGAGGTGAAGTCGAAGAAATCCTTGCCCTGCTGGGCGTTCTCGAAAACGAAGGTCGAGGTCAGGAAGATCGGCGGCTTGAGCGAGCCTTCCGACATCGCCGGCGAATAGCCGAAGCCCATCATCAGCGTCTCCGGATGGAGCTTGCGGTTGGCGATCCGGTCCTTGTGATAGCTGTCTTCGCTCATCGATTATGTCCTCCGCGGCGGCACGGTTCGCCCATGGCTCGTGAGCGTCAGGTTACGCCTTTCGCGACGGCATTGCATGACCGATCATCATTGCCGTAAAGCCCCTCGATGCAGCTTTCTGCCAATGATGAGCCGAACAGGAGCAGACCATGCTCGATTCCATCGATCGCCGTATCCTCGCCGTACTGCAGGAGGATGGCCGCATCACCAATCAGGAGCTGTCCGAGAAGGTCGGGCTTTCGCCGACGCCCTGCCTGCGCCGATTGAAGCGGCTGGAGGAGACCGGTGTCGTCAAGGGCTATGCCGCGATCGTCGACCCCAAGGCCTATGGCCTGCCCTTCAGCGTCTTCGTCTCGGTGCGCCTGTCGCAGCAGACGCAGGAGAACATCTCCGAATTCGAAAAGGCGGTCGAAAGCTGGAGCGAGGTCACCGAATGCTACCTGATGACCGGCAGCCAGGATTATCACCTGCGCGTCCTGACCGACGGCATCGAGGGCTATGAGCGCTTCCTGAAACAGAAGGTGACGCGCCTGAAATGCATCCAGTCGGTCGAATCCAATTTCGCACTGGCCACCATCAAGAAGCGCAACGGCCTGCCGCCGATTTAGAGCCGTTTCCGATCGAATCGTAGAATTACTTTAGCCTGACGCGTCATTGCGAGCGCAGCGAAGCAATCCAGAAGGGCTCTCTCGATCCCCTGGATTGCTTCGTCGCTTCGCTCCTCGCAATGACGCCCAATTACAGCGCCAGCTCTTGATAGAGATCTCGCCAGGTTGGGTTCATCGCTTCGATCAGAGCCAGCTTTCGTGCACGAGAACCACTTTTGAGCTGCTTCTCGCGGGTAATCGCTTCATCGATACGGCCATAGTGCTCGTACCAAACGAGTAACTTGCAGCCGTAGCGACGTGTGAAGCCGTCCATCGTGCCTTCGCGATGCTGCCAGGCACGTTGCGCCAAGTTGGACGTGACCCCGATGTAAAGTGTGCCGTTTCGTTTGTTTGCCATGATGTAGACGGCAGGTTCTCGCACCGGAATCGTTCTCCTACACTGAACGAGAGTTCTCCCGTCATTGCGAGGAGCGCAGCGACGAAGCAATCCAGGGGCCGTCGAGCGGGGGTTCCTGGATTGCTTCGCTGCGCTCGCAATGACCGGGATCCGCGGAACCTGTCCTTGCGCCGTTCGAAGATCGGCAGCGAGGATAGTATCGAAACCTACTTCCCGCCGAACAGCGCCTGCGCCGCGGCGCTCGCCATCTTCCTCTGCTCATGGGCGACGCCGGGCACGGTGATCTCGCGCCAGCGGCTCTCGACGCCGAGCCGCTTCGCCTCGGCCGCGGCGACCGCGACGAAATTCTGGCCGCGCGTGAAGCGGTTGGGGCCTTGCGCCTCCGCGCCCTTGCTCGTGTTCAACTGGGGATGGTTGGGATCGATATCCTGGTCGCCCAGCATGATCAGCAGCGGCTTGGCGAAGGCGGCCTTGAGATTGGCATCCGTCGCCGGCGTACCGTCGAGCGAATAGGGAAAGCTGAAGCCGCCCGCCGCATCCTTGCCGACAGGCAGCGTGTAATAGCCGGCATTGGCCGAAATGGCGGTCGAGAAGCGCGCCTGCGGCATCAGCATCACCATGCGATGGACGAACTGCGCCCCGGCGGAATGTCCGAAGAGCGTGTAGGTCGAGCCTGAGACCCGGCCGCTCTTCAGGCCTGCATCGAAGAAGCGCTCGATCACCGCATAGAGCCATTTCGCGCGGTCGGGCTCGCCACGGACGCCGCCTTGCTGGAACAGGCGGGTCGGGAAGCGCTCCTTGTCGAAATGCGGCGCCGCGATCAGCAAACCATGGCGATCGGCCGCCTCGATCCAATAGTCGCGCGTATTGGCCGCGTTGCGCCCCAGGCCGTGCACCGCGATGACGAGCGGGCATGGCTTGCTGGCGCAGGCCTGCGGGACATAGGTCTCGATATTGATCGTTTCCGCCCCCGCAGGCGAAACGTCTTCGTACAGCACATGGCCGCTGCCGACTTCCTGGAACGGCGTCAGGTCATGCGCCGCAAGGGGCGTGGCAAAGGCTGCGGTAAGAGGCGCGGAGAGACAGGCGGCCAGCATCGCCGCCATCGTCGAGAACTTGATCATCGTCAGTACCTTACATCATCGCCCGGCACGATCCTGCGCCGCGAGGCGATGACGGGCAAGCCCGTCAGGCGCCGGTGCGCTCCATCGCCCGGCGCACCACCAGCGTGACCTCGCTGTCGGAGAGAAAGAGGTTGTGGCGCAGCATGCTCCAACCGCGCCCCGACGTGTCGGCGACACGCACACCGAGCGCCTCCAGCCGCGAGCGCTCGGCCGCACCGGCCCGCGCCACGCCGCCGGCGATGCGCGCCGAGACGGCGAGCGCCCGGTCGCCCGGGTCGATGATCAGCGTCATCCGCTGCGCCAGCGGACCGAGCTTCGAGACCGTCTGCTCGAAGGCGTCGATATCGACATCGGGCGAGGCGAAGACGATCGCGCCGATGCGCGAGGAGACATCGGTCTCCGCACGCAATTCACGCAGCGCCTCCAGCGTCAGGAAGGTGCCCATCGAATGGGCGACGATATGGATGCGCCCGACGGTCGGGTTGTTGACCAGGGCCCGCAGCGCCTGGACGAAACCGTCGCGCGACCAGAGCGCGCTCTCGCGATCATAGCCATAGTCGAGCAGCGCGCCGCCGGACGGCCATGAGAACAGCGCCGTGCGGCCCTGGAATTCGAGTGCATGCGAAAGCTGTCCAGCGCTGCGCACCGCCGATTCGAAGGTCTCGTTGTAGCCATGCACGTAAAGCAGCACGTCGCGGCCGTTGACGGCCTGGGCGAAACTGCGCGCCGCATCGGAGCTGGTGCGCCGGTCGATGCCGAGCACGCTCCAATCCTCGCCCACGGTGGAGGCGAGCTGCCCGGAGATGCCCCGGCCAGGCGGCGAGAGCCTGACCTCGGCGAAGGTCAGCCCGGCTCCGCGCTCGGGGCCGAAGAAAGGCGCCCCACCGCCGGTGGGCTTGCGCGTGGTCACCACCAGGAGCGTCGGCTCCTTGCCTAGCGCCGAAGCGTCCGCGCGCGTCGGCTCGGAGAAGGGCGAGATTGCGGCCTCGGTCTGCGCGCAGGCTGCCAGGGTCGTGGACAGCAGCGCCAGCAGCACCGAGCGCCGGCAAAGGGATGCGTGCCGCGAATCTGGCATGGCTCGAGAATATCCAAAGGGTCCGGAGGTGGCCGAGTTGGCCAGCATGGCCTTAACGCCACGCTAACGCGGCCAGATTGCGGCGTCTTTGAGACTGACAGGGATTTGGAGGCTGATCGAGATGTCCCTCAGCGGGCGATGAGGGCGCCGGGCGCGGTGACCACCAGCTCGACGGTCGAGCCGACCGCGCCGACTACCCCGCCGGCGATGTCGCCGAGCTTGTCGCCGAAACGGGGGCCGGCGATGGCGATGCCCCTGTCGGCATCGAGGCGGCGGCCGATCAATTGTACGATTTTGGGCGAGGACGCGAATTTGGCGTGGTTCAGGCGGTCATCCGTCGAGATCTCCGACAGGTCGATGATGCGCGCGCCGAGCTTCCCCAGCTCGGCGACGATCTCGGTGTCCTTGGCCGAGATCGCCCCCAGCCGCGTCTTGTCGCCGGCGAAGCGCCTGGAGAAGGCGAGCGCCCGGTCGTCGGCCGAGACGAAGACCGTCACCGGCCGCTTGATCTGGCGCATCTGCGTCCTGAACACGTCGAGATCGACATCGGGCGCAGCGAGGATGATGTCGCGCAGCTTGCCGCCGAAGCTGCCGTCGCCGCGAATCGCGGCCTGCCGCACCGCCTCCAGCGTCAGGAGAGTGCCCATCGAATGGGCCAGGATGTCGATGCGCGTGGTGCCGAGATCGCGCGAGATGGCGTGGAGGTTCGCCTCCAGGAAATCACGCGAATAGAAGGCGCTCTCGCGATCATAGGGGTATTGCAGCAGTTGCCCGCGCGAGGGCCAGGTGAACAGCACCGGCACGCCCTTGAAGCCGGAATCATAGATGATCTGGGCGAAGCGATAGGCCGCATCGGCGAAATTGGTGTTGTAGCCGTGCACGAAGACCAGCACGTCGCGCTCCGAGGCCGGGCGGCGCTGGATCTCGCGCTTTACCTCGGCGACGATCGGCGGCAGGTCGAGACGGTTGACATCGACGACGGCGAAATGCTTGGCCGGGTCGGCGGCGGCGCCGATATCGGGCAGTTCGAGTTCGCCGGTCTTGTGCGCGCGCGGCACGGTGATGTCGAGCTTGGCGAAGGCCAGTTTCAGGCCGCGCTCGCCATTGAAATATTGCGGCAGGTCGGCCGCCTCGCGCGTGGTGGCGACGAACATGCGCACCTTGCCGACAGCGTCGCCCTGCTTCTCCGACGCGGTCAGCAGCAAGCTCCGCTGCTCGCTGCCGCAAGCCGACAACGCCAGCGCGGCCGACAGCACCAGCGCAACCCAACGAAACCGCAACACCGCATCCACCATGTCGAAGTGCTCTCACCGAAGCGGCCGATGATCAAGAGGTATCCATGACACAGTGACGACGGGATCGACGCCTTGCCGCCCATGCCCAAGCCTTGTTAGCTCAGCGCCATGAACGACGTTTCCGCCTCCGCTCTTGGTGACGCGATCCTCGCCGGCGAGCGGGCGGCGCTGGCACGCGCCATCACATTGGTGGAATCGCGCCGGGCCGATCACCGGCAACAGGCGCAGGCGCTGATCCAGCAACTCCTGCCCAAGGCGGGCGGAGCGATCCGCGTCGGCATCACCGGCGTGCCGGGCGTCGGCAAATCGACCATGATCGACGCGCTCGGCAGCCATCTGACCACCAAGGGTCACAAGGTCGCAGTACTGGCGGTCGATCCGTCCTCGACCCGCACCGGCGGCTCGATCCTCGGCGACAAGACCCGGATGGCGCAGCTTGCGACCGACCCACGCGCCTATATCCGCCCCTCCCCGTCATCGGGCACGCTCGGGGGCGTCGCGGCCAAGACGCGCGAGACCATGCTGCTCTGCGAGGCGGCCGGCTTCGACGTCATCCTGGTCGAGACCGTCGGCGTCGGGCAGTCGGAGACGGCGGTCGCCGATCTCACCGATTTCTTCCTGGTGCTGATGCTGCCCAATGCCGGCGACGAATTGCAGGGCATCAAGAAAGGCATCATCGAGCTCGCCGACATGATCGCGGTCAACAAGGCCGATGGCGCGGGTGCGACGGCGGCGCGCGCGGCGGCCGCGCAATATCAGGCGGCGCTGCATATCCTCGCCCCCGCCTCCCCGCTCTGGTCGCCGCCCGTCATCACCATCTCCGGCCTGACCGGCGACGGGCTCGAAGCGCTCTGGAGCAAGGTCGAGGCGCATCGCACCCGGCACGCGGCGAAGGGGCTGATCGCCGAGAAGCGCCGCCGCCAGGATGTGAAGTGGATGTGGGCGATGGTGCAGGACAGGCTGCAGGCAAAACTGCGCCATGACCCCGCCTTGAAGGCGCGCACGCCCGAGCTGGAAGCGGCGGTCGCAGCAGGCAGGCTCGCACCGACGCTCGCAGCCGAGGAGATCGCCCAAGCGCTCGGGCTGTGAGAGCCTGCCTGGAGCCCTCATCCTGAGGAGCCGGCCAGCAACCGCTTGAGCAACATCAAGTCATTCTAATCGTTTTCCATCACCCGCGCCGTCATTCCGGACAAGCCGCGTCAGCGGCGCAGATCCGGAATGACGGCGCGTAGGTGGTCAAGAAAGAGCCATTCAAACAGGCCAAGCTCCTCAAGATAAGGGCTCAGGAGGTTTGCAAAAAATCTCCGAGGCCCGGACACCATCCCAAAGCGAGACAGCGGCCACGGCACGCCGCTTGAAGCACCCGGCGCTCACGGAGGCTTCGATGGCTCTATCCCGGCGTTCCCTGCTGGCTGCGGCGCTTTTTGGCACAGGCATGGCCCATGCGCCCGGCGTATTGGCCCAGGCGCCCAAGCGCGCGGCGAGCCCCTCTCCTCTCGGGCAGTTCGGCCTGGAGGCTGCGCAGTTCGGCCTGCGCGCAGGCTCCCCGGACGACCAGTCGCGCACGCTGCAGAACGCCCTGATCGAGGCGGCCAAGCGCGATGCGCCCCTGATCGTCGCGCCGGGCCGATACCGCATCGCCGATGTGACTCTGCCCGAGGGCGCCCGGCTCATGGGCGTCACTGGGGCGACGCAGTTCATGGCCGCGCGGACCGGCCCCATCCTGCTGGCGCGCGGGATCAAGCGCGCCGCGCTTGTCGGCATCACGCTCGATGGGCTGGATATCCGCATCGCCCAGCGAACCGGCCTGCTGAGCGCCGAGGAGGTGCTGGATTTCAGCCTGCAGGATTGCGAATTCGCCAATGCCGGCTCGATCGGCCTGAGCCTGAACCGCACGGGCGGCCGCATCCTGGGAAGCCGCTTCCGCAACATGCGCGAATCCGCCCTGTTCTCGCTGGATTCGCGCGGGCTCTCGATCGAGCAGAACCAAATCGAGGATTGCGGCAATAACGGTATCCAGCTCTGGCGCAGCCAGCCCGGCGACGACCAGTCGATCATTCGCGGCAACCGCCTCAACCGCATCCGCTCGGATGCCGGCGGCGACGGCCCCAACGGCAACGGCATCAGCCTGTTCAAGGCCGGCGGCGTCATCATCGAGGGCAACAGCCTGCGCGATTGCGCGCTGACCTTCATCCGCAACAATTCCGGCTCCAGCGTGCAGATCATCGGCAATCAGGGCCGCCGCAGCGGCGAGACGGCGCTCTATTCTGAATTTGCCTTCGAGGGCGCGCTCATCACCGGCAACCTCGTCGAGGATTGTGCGCAAGGGATCAGCGTCACCAATCTCGACCATGGCGGCAGGCTTTCGGTCGTCGCCGGCAACATCATCCGCAACGCCCAGAAGGGTTTTGCGCCGAAGGGCAAGGAGCTCATCGGCGGCGCCGGCATTCATGTCGAGGCGGAAACGGCGGTGACCGGCAATGTCATCGAGAACGCCAGCGACATCGGCATCTCGCTCGGCTGGTCCTGGGGCATGCGCAACCTCGTCGCGACCGGCAACATGGTGCGCAAGACCGGCATCGGCATCTCGATCTCGCTGGTGCCGAAGGAGCGCAACGCGCTGATCGCCAACAACACCATTGCTGAGGCGAGGAATGGCGCAGTGGTCGGAACCGAATACGGCCGGGCCGTAACGGGCGATCTGACGAAGACGGCCGATGCGAGGGCCGCCGGCGTCAAGGTGGAGAACAACGCGGTCGGCTGAGGCGAGGCGGCTGCCTGCGCCTGTTCTCCCGGCCCGGTGCATTCAGAGACCAGTTGGAAACGTCCTGAGCCCTCATCCTGAGGAGCCATTCCGCGAGGAATGGCGTCTCGAAGGATGCTCCAGGAGGCTCCCGTGCAAGCTGGAGCATCCTTCGAGACGCGCCTACGGCGCTCCTCAGGATGAGGGCTGGAGTTTCCAAACGGCACCTCAGCCCTGACGCGCCTAGGCTCCCGGCGCCCGCCGCAGCGCGCCGACGGCCTCGTCGACGCTGTGGAAGAGATGGTCCTGGCCGATTGCGGCGACGACGCCGAATTGCTGCAGGGCCCGGCGCGCACGCACCGATTCGACGCGGGCGATCGCGAAAGCGATGCCCCGGTCGCGGCAGACACCGGCCACGGCCAGGAGAGACTGGGCCGCGGTGTAGTCGATCGCGGCGATGCCGCCTGCCTCGAGGACGAGGAGCGCCGGGCGCTGGCGGTCAAGCAGGTCCAGCATGCCGTGCTGGAAGCTTTGCGCATTGGCGAAGAGCAGCGGCGCCTGGAAGGCGACGACGAGCACATCGGGCACCGGTTCGATCTCGCCGCCCTCGCCCGGCGGCCACCAGATCGTCGTCCCCGCGATCTTATTGAAGGCGATCGGCTGGCTGCGCGTCGTCATCCAGACGCCATGGATCAATGACAGGCCGACACCGATGGCGACGCCGGTCTCGATCGGCAAAAGGATGATCGCGAGCGCGGTGAACAGGATCAGGGCGAATTCGGCCGGCGCCTGCCGCGCTATGGTCAGGATCGTGCCGAGCCGAAAGATCCGCTGGGCGACGAAGAGCAGGACACCGGCCAATGCCGCCTCGGGCACATGGGCGAGCAGCGTGCCGCCCGCCAGCGCCAAAGCGAGCACCAGGGCCGCAGCCGTCAGCGCGCCAAGCTGGCTGCCGCCGCCGCTTTCGACCACGACCGCGGTGCGCGGCGGGCTCGCATTGACGGGAAAGGCGCCCGCCAGCCCGGCGAGCAGATTGGCGGCTCCAAGGCCGAGGAAGTCGCGGCCGACATTGGCCTCCGCCCCGTCCGGATCCCGGAAGGACCGGCTGACGGTCGCCGTCTGCATCATGACGACCAGGCTGACGATCAGCGCCAGCGGCAGGAGTTGCCGGAAATCCTCCCAGCCGAGATCCGGACTGAAGCGCGGCGGCAACCCCTCGGGCAGAACGCCGAGGACCGCGACGCCACGCGCCTCCAACCCGAACAGCATCACCGCCATCGTCGCGAGCCCGAGCGCGATCAAGGCGCCCGGCAGACGCGCCGCGATGCGCTCGCAGACCAGCATGATCGCCAGCACGGAAAGGCCGATCGCCGTCGACCAGGGGTTGATCGCGCCCCTTTGCGCATAGATCTCCTGAACCTGCGAGACGAGCTTGTGGCTGCCGCCGGGAAGGCCGAACAGACTCGGCAATTGCGACACCAGGATATGGATCGACACACCGGCCAGGAAGCCGGTGATGACGGGCGTCGACAGCAGATCCGCGATCCAGCCGAGCCTGAACACGCCGCCGAGCAGAAGCAGCATACCGACCAGGACAGCCAGCGTCGGTGCGGTCTGGCTCAGATTGCCGCCGCTGGCGGCAAGTATGACAAGCCCCCCGGCGAAGATCGGCGTGATCGTCGAATCGGCGCCTACGGTGAGGACGCGGCTGGCGCCGAAGAGGGCGAAGCCCAGCGTTGCCGCGACAAAAGCGAAGAAGCCGATCTGCGGCTCAAAGCCGCCCAGACGCGCTGTCGCCATCTGCTCGGGAATGGTGATCGCCGCCAGCGTCAGCCCGGCGACGATGTTGCGGCCGAGCCCATGAGAGGAGGATGCGAAAAAGTGGGTACCGGTTTTTCGCATGGGCCATGCACCGTGATCAGGCGGCGAGGATCGTCCCGATCAGGTGGGATGGCAATCCGCCGCGTCGCTCAGAGGCCGGCTGCCCTCACCCGCCCGACCTCGATGCCGTTCCAGTTCTTCAGCACGCTCTCGCGCAGCGGCGCGAAGGCTGTCGCCTCATCCTCGTTCAAGGGCAGGAAGCGCGCGATCAACGCCGCCATGACGACCTCGGCCGCCCTGCCCGCGCCATCGTCGCATTTCAACGCGATGCCATAGCCGAGTTCCGGCAGCGAGCCGCAATAGACGCCCTCCGCCCCCGTTTTGATGAAGGCGCGCTCGCGCAATTGCTCCATCGCGCGGGTGTCGAAGCGCCCGGTGCCCGCCACCATGAAGGGATGGGCCGCCACCGCCTTGCGGATGCGGGCGGCGGCCTTGGCGCGCTCCGGGCCGAGGCCGTGACCGGTTCCGAGACGGGCGAAGCCGAGCGCCAGCGCCTTCAGCGGCACGGCATAGGAGGGGATCGAGCAGCCATCCGTGCCCATCCGATCGCTGCTATGCGCTGCGCCGGTGACGCCTTCCAGCGCCCCGCGCACAGCCTGCTGCACGGCATGGCCAGCCCCAACATAGCCGGCTGGATCCTCGTCCAGGCCGCAGGCGAGGCAGACGAAGCCGGCATGCTTGCCCGAGCAGTTGTTGTTCAGCGCGCTCGGCTCGGCGCCAGCCCTGGCGATGGCGCGGGCGGCGGCCTCGTTCATCGGCCAATGCGCGCCGCATTCCAGGCAGCCGGCATCGCGCCCGGCTTTCTTCAGCATGGCGAGCGAGGTCTCGGCATGGAGCGGCTCGCCGGAATGGGAGGCGACGGCGAGCGCGATCTCCGGCTCGCTCAGGCCGTAGCGGTCGGCCGCGCCGCTCTCGAACAGGGGCAGCGCCTGGATCGCCTTGACGGCCGAGCGCGGAAACACCGGCCGCTCGACATCGCCGGCCGAGAAGACCACGCCGCCATCGGCATCCACCACGATGACCGAGCCGCGATGGCGCGACTCGACGGTGTTTCCGCGGGTGACCTCGGCGAGAACGGGATTTTCCATAGCAGGCTCCGATATCCGACAGGCCAATGTTCGACAGGATCATGCGGCCGGCGCGTGGCCTTGTGGCGTTTGGCGCTCGACCTGTCAAAAGCGATGGCGCAGATTGGCGCGGCCTGCGATGAAAGCGGCGCTCGCCCGCGCCGATCCGGGCTGCAATCAGGAACCGGGAAGCCTTCGAGCCGCTGATGTCAGAGACCGCAACCTCGCCGGACTACGAGACCGAATACAACAACCGCGCCCGCGTGCCCGAGCATCCCGGCATCATCGCCGGCTGGGCCAGCGATGCCGCCGCCTATCGTGAAGGCGCCGTCTGCGAACTCGGCGTGTCCTATGGCGAAAGCGCGCGCCAGTATTACGACCTGTTCAAGCCCCAGGCCGTCCGCGGCAACGCCATCGTCATGTTCATCCATGGCGGCTACTGGCAGGCGCTCGATCCGAGTTTCTTCTCGCATATGGCGCGCGGGCTGAACCAGCTCGGCGTACCGGTGGCCGTCGCGGGCTACGATCTCTGCCCGCAGGTCGAGCTCGGCCACATCGTCTGGGAGATGCAGCAGGCGGCCGCCGCGCTGTGGCGGCGTTTCAATCTGCCGGTCGTTGCGGCCGGCCATTCCGCCGGCGGGCATCTCTCGGCATGCCTGCTTGCGACCGACTGGAAGAATGTCGGTCCCGACCTGCCGGAAAAGCTCGTGCCAGCGGCCTATGGCATCTCCGGCCTCTACAATCTGAAGCCGCTGACCGAGACCAGCATCAACAGCGCCCTGAACCTCACCATGGAAGCCGCCGAGCGCGAGAGCCCGCTATTCTGGCCGGCGCCGTCACCGCTCCTGATGGATGCCGTCGTCGGCGGCGCCGAGAGCGAGGAATATCTCAAGCAGAGCCGCCGCATCGTCGATGTCTGGGGCATCGAGGGCGTGCGGACCCGCTATGGGGAAATCACCGGTGCCAACCATTTCACGGTGCTCGCCGACCTCGCCGATCCGACAAGCGCGATGAGCCGCAGGCTCGCCGAACTCGCCGGCGCTTGATTTCGGCGCGCGCGCAGTTCTATCCAGAGAAGACGTTTTATCCAGAGAATCTGTCACGTTTCGGAGCGCGCGATGCAGACCTTCTTCGTCGAGATCAAATGCAAGCTCGGCAAGACCTATGCGGTCGCCAGCGAGCTAGCCGACCGCGAGATCGCCTCGGAGATCTATTCGACCGCCGGCAATTACGACATCCTGGCGAAATTCCATGTCGCGGCCGATGTCGATATCGGCCATTTCATCGCCCAGAAGGTACAGTCGATCCCCGAGATCTCCGACACGCACACGATCATCACGTTCAAGGCGTTCTGAGCGGGCACGCCGCCTCGTTCACTCCACTGGTTCAGATCACTGAGAGCTGCCACGCATATTGGTAGCTGCCATATTCGGTGCTGCTCACGCCGTTGCGTTCGGTGCCGGGGAATTTTTCCGGCGGCGCCACCACCGTGACGCGGAAGACGCCGGTCTTGCCGGGCTTCAGCAGCCCCATATGCACGGCTGCGGCGCCAAGCGCCGAATCGCCGCTATAGATGTCCGTGCCCCAGAGCTGGCCCTCGATCACGCCCGTAATGCGGAAATAATAGACCGCGCCGATTTTTTCGCAGAGGCCGTGCATGTTCGGCGGCGCCTCGGAGGCGACGGAGTTCTGGTCGAGCAGCTTTTTGAGCTGCCGGCGCGACAGCTTTCCGCGCCGGTCGAAATAGGCGATCAGGTCCTGGACGACTTTCATGACATGTCTCCCGGCTGCAGGGTAATGACCCGCCCATAGGGCGGCTGGAAGGTCGAAGACGGTTTCGGCAGCACCCAGAGCACCGCATAGGGAACGGGCTCGGCCGGGTAGGAGATGTCGCCATCGGTGATGACGACCGCGGCGGTCACGCGCGCATCCTCAGCCAAAGCGGCGAGCGCAGGCGTCAGGTCGCTGCCGCCATAGCCTGAGATCTCGTAAGTCGCGAGCCCGCTCGGCGAGAGGATTTCGTCGGAGGTCACGACCGTGTCGCACTGGACGACGCGGATCTCGTCGACGCCGGCCACATCGCAGAAATCGGCGATGGCGCCGAGCACGAGCGGGATCTCGTCCCCCATCGAGGCGCTGGTGTCGAGGATGACGTTGAGCATCCAGGAATAGCGCTTGCGGCCCGGCATCACGACATCGGTGCGGTCGTTGCCGCGCCGCGAGGCGCGGGTAAAAGTCCGCTCGCCCGGCGCTGCACCTTCGAGCCAGGTCTGGAGCGCGACATGCCAGGGCGTGCGGTAGAGGCCGCGCTGCGCCTGGACGTTCTGCTGCGTGCCGCCTGGCCCGTCGCCGCGCCCGCGCATCGCGCCCATCGCCTTGGCGAGCACCATGCCGCGCATCGCGAGATCGCGGATCGCCCGGCCACGCTCAGCCTGGTCGGCCGTATCCTCGGGGAAGAGCTCGCGCTCGCGCCTGGCGTCGAGCGCATCGCCCATCGTGCCGTCGGGCGCCTGCCGCGCCGCGCCGAGCACCTGCTCGACGGTCGCGATCTGCCCCTCCCAGACCTGCGTGCGGGAGGACATGAAATGGCTGCTGCGGCGCATGTCGAGGACGATCTCCTCGGCCGATTTCTCGCGCGCGCCGGGCATGTCGAGCCCGCCGGCCGGGATCGTCGTCGTGCCCAACGCATGCCGCAGCATGTCGTTGATGATGTAGTCATGGGCGTAGTTGAACTCGAGCGCGGCGCTGCCGCGCGCCCGGTCATGGGTGCGCAGCGCCAGATGCAGGAGCTCGTGGGCGAGCACGAAGACGAGATCGTCAGCCGAGAGCCGCGCGGTGAAGGACGGGTTCACCAGCATCCGGCCGGAGGCGAAGACGCCCATCGTCGGCACGCGCGTATCGATCTCGACGCGCACCGCCGCTGCGAGGCCCGAGAGATGCGGAAACGGGGCCGTGACCAGCCGCAAGCCCTTCGCGATCCGCGCCCGGATGGCGCGTTCGTCGGGATGCCTCTCCGGAGCGCCGTTCATGTCGCCGCGACCTTGCGCAGGAGATCGTACATGGCGCGGTCGGCCCCAAGCCCGCCCCATGTCTCGACCATGTCGTTGAGCACGAGGAGCTGATGCTCGCTGGAGAGGGCGCGCAGGAAGCGGTTGATGAAGTGCGGCCTGATGCCTTCAGCCCGGCCGTCGCGGACGAATTGGCGGATGCAGTCGAGGATGAACCAGCGTGCGGAATCACCCTTGGGCAGGAGCTCCGGCTTGCGCAGATACTCCTCCAGCGGCCGCACGGCGCCGATCGAATCCTCCGCCAGCGCGCAGAACACCACTGCGTCCTCCGGCGAGAGCCGCCCGAAGGCCAGCGCCCGGCGCGTCTCGTTGCTGAGCAGGCCGGCCTTCTGGGCCATGTCGAGCGCGCGCGACAGCAGCGCCCAGGCGCGCGGCGTCGAGAACGGCATCGGCTCCGCCGGCACCGGACGCATCAGCGCGTCGGGAATCGTCGCGATGAAGCTGCGGATCTCGGCCCGGACGCCGGCGCGCTGCGCCCAGGCGAGCCATTCCGCGACATCGACCCGCAATTGCAGGATGGTGACGCGGTTGACCAGGGCCGAGCTCATCGCCCGCACCAGAGCGCGGTCCTGCAGGCGGTTGCCCGCCGCGACCACCCAGGTGCCCTTCGGCAGGGCATGCTCGCCGAGCCGGCGCTCGAGCAGGAGCGAGTAGAACGCCTTCTGGACGTCGGGCGAGCAGGCCGGCAATTCATCGAGGAAAAGGCAGAACGGTTCAGGCTTTTCCGGCAGCAGGACGCGTGGCGGGCAGAAGACCGAGCGCTCGCCGACGATGCGCGGAATGCCGCTCACATCCTCGGGAGCGATCTGCGTGCCGAGCAGCGAGCGGCAGGGCAGGCCGGCCTCGCGCGCCGCCTCATAGACCAGCTCGGACTTGCCCAACCCCGGGGCCGAGAGCAGCAGAAAGCTCTGCTCATGAGCCATGCACTGGATCAGTTGCTTGGCCTGACGCAGCGTGACGACTTCGTCGAACGCCGATCGCATCGCATCCATCATCCCCTCCCAGGAATAACCGGCAAGAATAGTCGGCCAATGACCGAGCGCCGGGCATGTGGGAACGATAGGTCAGCGCTGCCATGGCGCTCCAAGAGCATTATTTTTTCGCGATGTCGGCCTTGTTAAGCAGCCATTCATGCTGGGCTGGCGGCGGGCTCCTACGCGGCATTCGGCAGATGGGCTCGCAACTGGGCTCGCAGCTGGGCCCCGTCCCGATTTTGAAGAATTCGCGTTGGCGCGAGCCCTTCATCTCCTGCCCGCGCTTGACGCCGCCCCATTTCCGCGCGACCCCGTTTGCTCGGGTTGACGGCGATACGAAGGAAGCTGGGGATGGCCAAGAGTACCTTGTCGGCGGATATGCGCTCGGGCGCGCTCGTCTACCATCGCAGCCCACGCCCCGGTAAGATCGAAATCCAGGCGACCAAGCCGCTCGGCAACCAGCGCGATCTGGCGCTGGCCTATTCGCCCGGCGTGGCTGCCGCCTGCGAGGCGATCGTCGACGATCCCAGCCAGGCCGCCGAGCTGACCTCGCGCCAGAACCTCGTCGCCGTCATCACCAACGGCACCGCCGTGCTCGGCCTCGGCGACATCGGGCCGCTCGCCTCCAAGCCGGTGATGGAGGGCAAGGCGGTCCTGTTCAAGAAATTCGCCGGTATCGACTGCTTCGACATCGAGGTCGAGCAGAAGAACATCGAGAAATTCGTCGAGGTCGTCGCGGCGCTGGAGCCGACCTTCGGCGGCATCAATCTCGAGGACATCAAGGGTCCGGAATGCTTCGAGATCGAGGAGCAGCTCAAGGCCCGGATGCAGATCCCGGTCTTCCATGACGACCAGCACGGCACGGCGATCATCGTCAGCGCGGCGGTCCTGAACGGGCTCGATCTCTCCGGCAAGCATATCGGCGAGGTCAAGATCGTCGTCTCCGGCGCAGGCGCCGCCGCGCTCGCCTGCCTCAACCTGCTGGTCGAGCTCGGCGCCCAGCGCCGGAATATCTGGGTCACCGATCTTGAAGGCGTGGTCCATAAGGGCCGCAACACGCTGATGGATCGCTGGAAGGAGGTCTATGCGCAGGAGACCGACGCCCGCACGCTGGCCGAGGTCATCGGCGGCGCCGACATCTTCCTCGGCCTCTCCGCCGCGGGCGTGCTCAAGCCCGAGATGGCCAAGCAGATGGCCGCCAAGCCGCTGATCCTGGCGCTCGCCAACCCCAACCCCGAGATCACGCCGGAGGACGCGCTCGCCGTGCGCCCCGACGCGATGATCTGCACCGGGCGCTCGGACTATCCGAACCAGGTCAACAACGTCCTGTGCTTCCCCTATATCTTCCGCGGCGCGCTCGACGTGCAGGCGACGACGATCAACGAGGCGATGAAGCTCGCAGCCGTGCGCGCCATCGCAGCGCTTGCCCGCGAGGCGACCTCGGACATCGCGGCGCGCGCCTATGGCGGCGAGGCCTCGACCTTTGGCGCGACCTCGCTGATCCCCAATCCCTTCGACCCGCGCCTGATCCTGCGCATCGCGCCCGCCGTCGCCGAGGCCGCGATGGCGACCGGGGTCGCACGCAAGCCGCTCGAGGATGTCGAGGCCTATCGCGAGGACCTGTCGCGCTTCGTCTTCCGCTCCGGCTTCATCATGAAGCCGCTCTTCGCCCAGGCGAAGGCCGACCCCAAGCGCGTGATCTACGCCGAGGGCGAGGATGAGCGCGTGCTGCGCGCCGCCCAGGTCGCGCTCGAGGAAGGGCTCGCGATCCCGATCCTGATCGGCCGCCCGAGCGTGATCGAGACGCGCATCGAGCGCTTCGGCCTGTCGATCAAGCCCGGCCGGGATTTCGAACTGATCAATCCGGAGGACGATCCGCGCTATCGCGACTACGTCCAGACCTATCTCGACATCGCCGGCCGGCGCGGCATCACGCCCGATGCCGCCCGCTCGCTGGTGCGCACCAACAACACGGTGATCGCGGCTCTCGCCGTGGCGCGCGGCGAGGCCGACGCCATGATCGCTGGGCTGGAGGGGCGCTATCTCTCGCGGCTGCGGCATATCAAGGACATCATCGGCCTGCAGCCCGGCGTCTGCGACATCTCGGCGATGACCCTGATCATCACCAACAAGGGCGCCTTCTTCCTGGCCGACACCCATGTGAAGGCCGACCCGACCGCCGAGGAGATCGCCGACATGACGGTGCTCGCGGCGAGCCATGTCACGCGCTTCGGCATCGAGCCCAAGATTGCCTTGCTCTCGCATTCGGATTTCGGCGCCGCCGACACGCCGTCCTCGCTCAAGATGCGCAAGGCGCTCGGCCTGATCCGCGAGCGCGCGCCGGAGCTGGAATGCGATGGCGAGATGGAGGCCGACACCGCGCTCGTCGCCATGGTGCGCGAGCGCGTGCTGCCCTCGTCGCGCCTGAAGGGCGTCGCCAACGTCCTGATCTTCCCCAATCTCGACGCCGCCAACATTGCCTATCAATTCGCCAAGGTGCTGGCGGATGCGCTGCCTGTCGGGCCGATCCTGATCGGCGCGGCCAAGCCCGCCCATATCCTCACCGGCTCGGTGACGGCGCGCGGCGTCGTCAACATGACGGCGCTGGCGGTGGTCGAGGCGCAGGAGCGGGCGGCAGCGGCAGTGGCTGGCTAAACGCTCCTCTCGGGAACCACGCCGTCATTCCGGGGCTTCGCGTCAGCGAAGAGCCCGGAACCCAGAACCGCGGGTGGCGACGATGTAAGTGCTGGTGATGACGGAGCCTATCGCCCCGGCTCCATCGGTTCTGGGTTCCGGGCTCGATCCTTCGGATCGCCCCGGAATGACGATGGCGGCCATTCAAACCGCCGGTCTCCAAGGCCTGTTTTTCCGCCTTGGCAGGCGCTGAAAGCCGGGCTCTACTTCCCCCACGATGCCTGTGCGCCGCAGAGTCGGCCACCGCCAGGGGAGGCTTCCATGTTCGACGTCACGCGCCGCGCCGTGCCCTTCCTGCTTGCCGCAGCTCTTGCCGCAGGCTTTGCCATCTCCGGCGCGGCGACGGCCGCCGCTCAGGTGGTCTTCCACCGCGGCAATGACGGCGACCCCGAGACGCTCGACGCCCACAAGACCTCGACGGTCACCGAAGCGCATCTGCTGCGGGACCTCTCCGAGGGGCTGGTCATCCACAATATGAAGGGCGAGGTCGTGCCCGGCGTCGCCGAGAGCTGGACGATGTCGCCGGACGGCAAGACCTATCTCTTTAAGCTGCGCAGCTCCGCGAAATGGTCGAATGGCGACCCGGTCACCGCGTCCGACTTCGTGTTCTCGCTGCGGCGGATGGTGAACCCCGAAACCGGGGCGAAATACGCCAATATCCTCTATCCCATCCTCAATGCCGAAAAGATCAACAAGGCCGCGGCCGACGCCAAGCTCGACGATCTCGGCGTCAAGGCAATCGACGAGCGCACGCTCGAGCTCAAGCTGGAGCGGCCGACGCCCTATCTCTTGGAATTGCTGACGCATCAGAGCGGGCTGCCGGTCCACCCGGCCTCGGTCGCGAAATTCGGCAAGGATTTCGTCAAGCCGGAGAACTGGGTCTCGAACGGCGCCTATGTCCTGAAGGAGTTCGTGCCGAACTCCCATATCCGGCTCGACAAGAACAAGGCCTTCCACGACGCCGCCAACGTCAAGATCGACACGGTGATCTATTACCCCTCCTCGGATCTGGCCGCTGCGGCGCGCCGCTTCCAGGCCGGCGAACTGCACCTGACGACCGACATCCCGGCCGACCAGATCAAGCAATTGCGCGAGAAGCTCGGCGACCAGGTCAAGGTCGCGCCCTATCTGGGCACCTATTTCCTGATCATCAACAGCGCCAAGAAGCCCTTCGACGATGTCCGCGTGCGCCGGGCGCTGTCATTGGTGATCGACCGCGAATTCATCGCCGACGAGATCTGGGGCGGCACGATGCTGCCGGCCTATGGCGTGATCCCGCCCAATATCGGCAATTACGGCGAGCGCGCCGAGGCCGACTTCAAGAACGCCTCGCCGCTCGACCGCGAGGACGAGGCGAAGAAGCTGCTCGCCGCCGCGGGCTTCGGCCCCGGAGTGCCGCTCAAGGTCGAGCTGCGCTACAACACCACCGACAACAACCGCCGCACCATGATCGCCATCGCCGAGCAGTGGAAGGCGATCGGCGTCGAGACTTCCTTCATCAATACCGACGGCAAGACGCATTTCGCGTTCCTGCGCGACGGCGGCGATTTCGACGTCGCCCGCTATGGCTGGATCGGCGACTATTCCGACCCGCAGAACTTCCTCTTCCTGTTCCAGAGCGACAATACCGGCTTCAATTCGGGCAAATACGACAACCCGACCTTCGACAAGCTGATGAAGACCGCCGCCGACGAGATCGATCTCGTCAAGCGCGCCGCGATCCTGCGCGAGGCCGACGCGATCCTCGCTGCCGACGTGCCCTGGATCCCGATCCTGTATTATTCGAGCAAGAACCTGGTCTCGCCCAAGCTGGTCGGCTTCGAGCAGAACCTGCGCGGGGCGATCCCGACGCGATTCCTGAGCTTGAAGCCTTGAATCTTGCTGTCATTCCGGGGCGCGCCAAAGGCGCGAACCCGGAACCCACGACTGGACGGGCGTTTGCGACTGGCTTCGGCGCAAGTCTCACCCGGTCGTGGCTTCCGGGTTCGGCCCTTGCGGGCCGCCCCGGAATGACGCGGCGCGTCCGCTGATGCTCCCCTTCATCCTGCGCCGCCTCGCGACCGCGATCCCGACGCTCTTCGTCGTGGTGACGCTGTCGTTCTTCCTGATGCGCGTCGCGCCCGGCGGACCGTTCGATCTCGAACAGCCGCTGGAAGCCAAGGTGATGGAGAACCTGCGGCGCATCTACCAGCTCGACCAGCCGCTCTACCGCCAGTACCTGACCTATCTCGGCGCGCTGCTGCGCGGCGATTTCGGCCCGTCCTTCTATTTCCGCGATTTCTCGATCGGCGAATTGTTCGCGCAGGGCCTGCCGGTCTCGATGCGGCTCGGCGCCTCGGCGCTGGCGCTCGCCCTCCTGATCGGCGGGCCGCTGGGAGCGCTTGCCGCCTTCCGCCAGAACGGCAATGCCGACCATGCGGTGATGGGCTTCGCCGCGGCCGGCATCACCATCCCCAATTTCGTCGTCGCACCGGTGCTGCAGATCGTCTTCGGGCTGATGCTCGCCTGGCTGCCGGTCGGCGGCTGGAATGGCGGGGCCTTGCGCAACGTCATCCTGCCTGTCGTCACGCTCGCGCTGCCGCAGATCGCGGTGATCGCGCGCATGACGCGGGCGGCCATGATCGAGACCCTGCGCGCCAACCATATCCGCACCTTGCGCGCCCAGGGGCTCGACGGTTCGACGGTGGCGCTGCATGCGCTGCGGGCCTCGGCCCTGCCGGTCGTCTCCTATCTCGGCCCGGCGGCGGCAGCCCTTCTCACCGGCTCGGTCGTGGTCGAGACGATCTTCGGCATTCCCGGCATCGGCCGCTATTTCGTCGAGGGTGCGCTCAACCGCGACTACACGCTGGTGATGGGCACGGTCGTCGTCATCGCCGTCTTCGTGCTCGTCTTCAACCTCGCGGTCGACCTGCTCTACGCCCTGCTCGATCCCCGCGTCAGGTTGGATTGAGCATGTCGCGTTTTTCCGATCCGGACCGGCTCCAGGGCATGCGCCGATGAGCGAGCTGTCGCTCGGCCCCCTGCCAAAGCTTGGCCGCTCGCTCTGGCAGGATGCGCGCAACCGCCTGATGCGCAATCGCGCGGCGGTCGCGAGCCTGATCGTGCTGGGGCTGATGGCGCTGGCCTGCATCGCCGGCCCCTGGCTCACCGGCCACCCTTACGACCGGGTCTATCCCGACTATGTCCGCGTGCCCGCCAGCCTGGAGAGCTATCCCAAGGCGGATGCGATCCCCGCCGCCGTCCAGCGTATCGCCGCCCGCATCCGCGCGACACCGGGCGATGTCGTGGTCGCGGGCGAGAGCTTGCGGCTGACGCTGACCTCGCAGCGCCCGATCGACCAGCGCCTGCTGGTCTATTTCGACCGCTCCGACCAGTTCGGCACAGCCCGGATCACGGCGAATGAAGAGGATGGCCGCAGGCTTGCCGTCGAGGTCCCGCTCAAGCGGCAGCGCTTCCTCTTCGGCACCGATGCGAATGGCCGCGACCTCCTGACCCGCACCCTGATCGCGGGACGCGTCTCGCTCGCCATCGGCCTGCTCGCGACCGGCGTCGCGCTCGTCATCGGCGTGCTCTACGGCGCAACCGCCGGCTATCTCGGTGGGCGCATCGACATGCTGATGATGCGCGTGGTCGATGTGCTCTACGCCCTGCCCTTCATCTTCTTCGTCATCCTGCTGGTGGTGTTCTTCGGCCGGAACTTCATCCTGATGTTCCTGGCGGTGGGGGCGATCGAATGGCTCGACATGGCCCGGATCGTCAGGGGCCAGACGCTTTCGATCAAGCGGCAGGAATATGTGCTGGCGGCCGAGGCGCTCGGCGTCACCACGGGTGGCATCATCTGGCGCCACATCATCCCCAACACGCTCGGCCCCGTGATCGTCTATGTCACGCTGCTGGTACCCAAGGTCATCCTGCTGGAGAGCTTCCTGTCCTTCCTGGGGCTTGGCGTGCAGGAGCCGATGACGAGCTGGGGCGTGCTGATCTCGGACGGTGCGCGGGCCATCCAGGGCGCCTGGTGGATGCTGGTCTTCCCCGCGACCTTCCTGGTGACGACGCTGTTTGCGCTCAACTTCCTCGGCGACGGCCTGCGCGACGCGCTCGACCCAAGGGATCGCTGAAGGTGCGCACCAGCCAGTCCAATAGAGGGCGCGGGGTCCCCTCTCCTGTAAGGAGAGGGTCAGGGGTGAGGTGTAGGCCGTTTGACCAGTTGTGTGACGACCTTGCCGTCATTGCGAGCGCAGCGAAGCAATCCAGGGGACGTAGAGCGAGCCCTCCTGGATTGCTTCGCTGCGCTCGCAATGACGATGGAGCAGCGGTGAGGCCAGAGCGTAGGCGTCAAACGGCCGACCCCTCACCCTGCCCTCTCCCTACGGGAGAGGGTTCCCCGCGCCTCTTTCACATTGGGGCGCGGCCAGGATGGTGACGAATTCCATCCTCTCGATCCGCGACCTGCGCGTCCGCTTCCGCACCAACGACGGCATGGTCGAGGCCGTGCGCGGCGTCGATCTCGATGTCGGCGCCGGCGAATTCGTCGCGATCGTCGGCGAATCCGGCTCGGGCAAGAGCCAGAGCGTCATGGCGGCGATGGGCCTGCTCGCCGGGAATGGCGAGGCGACCGGCTCGATCCGCTATCGCGGCGCGGAACTGCTCGGCCTCAAGCCCGCTGCGCTCAACGCCTATCGCGGCCGCAAGCTCGCGATGATCTTCCAGGAGCCGATGACCTCGCTCGATCCGCTGTTCCGGATCGGTGCGCAGATCGCCGCGCCCCTGCGCAAGCATCAGGGCCTGTCGCGCAGGGCAGCGCGCGCCAGGGCGCTCGAACTGCTCGAACTGGTCAGGATGCCGCGGCCCGAGGCCAGGCTCTCATCCTATCCGCACGAGCTCTCCGGCGGCCAGCGCCAGCGCGTGATGATCGCTATGGCGCTGGCCAACGACCCCGACATCCTGATCGCCGACGAGCCGACGACGGCGCTGGACGTCACCATCGAGGCGGAGATCCTGGCGCTGATCGCGGAACTGCGCCAGCGGCTGGGCATGGCCGTGATCCTGATCACCCACGACCTCGGCCTCGTGCGCCAGCATGCCGAGCGCGTCTATGTGATGAGACAAGGCGAGGTCGTCGAGAGCGGGACGAAGCGGGCGATCATCAGCGCGCCCGCGCATCCCTATACCCGGATGCTGCTCGCAGCCGAGCCGGAAGGCCGCAAGGCGCCACCGCCGGACGACGTGCCCATCCTGCTCGCGGCAAGGGATCTGCGCGTCAGCTATGACCTGTCGCGCGGCTATGATCTGTTCCGCGGCTTCCTGCGTCGCGAGACCGCCCTGCTCCATGCCGTGGACGGCGTCGACCTGACGCTGCGGCGCGGCCAGACCATCGGCATCGTCGGCGAATCCGGCTCCGGCAAGTCGACGCTCGGCAAGGCGGTGCTGAAGCTCGTGCCCTCCTCAGGCACGGTTCGCTTTGAGGATCGCGCCCTTGAGCCGCTCGACCGCGCCGCGATGCGGCCCTTGCGCAGCAGCCTTCAGGTCGTCTTCCAGGACCCGTTCGGCTCGCTCTCGCCACGCCTGACGGTCGGCCAGATCGTCAGCGAGGGCCTGCTCGTGCATGCGCCTCATCTCACACGCGCCGAGCGCGACCTCCGAGCCGCGCAGGCCCTGGCCGAGGTCTCGCTCGAGCCCGCCTTGCGCAACCGCTATCCGCATGAATTCTCAGGCGGCCAGCGCCAGCGCATCGCGATCGCCCGCGCCATGATCCTGCATCCCAAGCTCGTCGTGCTGGACGAGCCGACCTCGGCGCTCGACCGCACCGTGCAGAAGAGCATCGTCGCGCTGCTCAAGGACATGCAGGCCCGGCACGCCCTCTCCTATCTCTTCATCAGCCACGACCTCGCCGTGGTCCGCGCCATGGCGGACTGGATCATGGTGATGAAGGACGGCCGCGTCGTCGAAAGCGGGCCGACGGAGGCGATCTTCGAGGCGCCGAAAGCGGATTATACGCGCCGCCTGATCGCGGCTTCGATCAAGGCTTGAGCGGGGACATCGACCGAAACAACCTGGCCGTCATTCCGGGGCGATCCGAAGGATCGAGCCCGGAACCCAGAACCGATGCCGCTGCCTGAGAAGGCACGCGGAGCCGGCTCGCTTCACGAGCACGCGCAGCGATTCTGGGTTCCAGGCCCATGGCTGCGCCATGTCCCGGAATGACGGCGCGGTTCCGTCGAAAACTCTCAGGAACGCCCGAGCACCTCCGGATTCATCACCCGGGTGGGCTTGCCGTCGAGGAAAGCGAGCGCGTTCTCGATGCTCTCGCCATAGTACTCGGCGAGAACAGGCGCAGCCGAGTAACCCTGATGCGGCGTCAGCACGACATTGGGCAGGCTCCGCAGCGGGTGCTCGCTCGGCAAGGGCTCCTGATCGTAAACGTCGAGCGCGGCACGGATCGCGCCCTTGCGCAGATGCTCCAGCAGGGCGCCCTCATCAATGAGCGGCCCGCGCGCCGTGTTCACCAGGCAGGCGCCCGGCTTCATCGCGGCAAGCTCGGCCTCACTGACGATGCCGCGCGTGCGCTCGGACAGGACGAGATGCAACGAGACCACGTCCGAGGTCGCGAACAGTTCATCCTTCCCGACATAGGCTACGCCTGCGGCTGCGGCAGCCTCAGTGGTCAGGTTCTGGCTCCAGGCGACGACCTCCATGTCGAAGGCCCTGGCATAGCGCGCCACGCGCTGGCCGAGCTTGCCGAGACCGACGATGCCGAGCCGCTTGCCGGCGACGACATCTCCCAGCGGCAGGCCCTCATGCCAGCCGCCGGCCCGCATCAGCGCATCGGCCTGCGGCAGGCTGCGGGCATTGGCGAGGATCAGCGAGAAGGCGAGTTCGGCGGTTGCCGCGCCGACATGTTTTCCGCCGGTGTTACTGACGATCACGCCGGCCGCCGTGCAGGCGGCGAGATCGAGCGTCTGGGCCCGCCCTCCCGTCAGCGCCAGGAGCCTGAGCTTCGGCAAGCGGCCGATCAATGAGGCGCCGAAGACCGTGCGCTCACGCGTCGGGATGATGATCTCGGCGTCGACAAGCGCAGCCGCAACCGCCTCCTCGCTGGTGAAAGCCTGGCTCAGGAAGCGCAGCTCGGCCCTGGCCCCCAGCCCGGACCAGTCGGCGCATTGCCGGGCGACATGCTGGCTGTCGTCGAGGACGATGACGAGGGGACGATTCATGCGGACTTCCTTCAATTCAGCTCGGACACCTCAGCTTCAACGCATCCTACTCTCGCGGCGCGGGCACAGTGTTGCGCGCCGCGCTGATCTGCAAGCCGGCTTTGAGGCTCGCCTCGCCCGAAAGCCTCGGCTAGGAAGGAGTGTCATTCCCCGATCCAAGAGTCTGCCCCATGAGCCGCATCGTCTACGTCAATGGCGAATACCTGCCCGAGGAAGAGGCGAAGATTTCGGTCTTCGATCGCGGCTTCATCTTCGCCGACGGCATCTATGAGGTCTCGGCCGTGCTCGGCGGCAAGCTCGTCGATTGCGAGGCGCATCTGGCAAGGCTCGAACGCTCCTGCGGCGAGATCAACCTGCCTTTGCCCTGGTCGCGTGCCGAATTGGTCGCGATCCATGAGGAGATGATCAAGCGCAACGCCCTCGATGAAGGCGGCGTCTATCTGCAGGTCACGCGCGGCGCGGCCGACCGCGACTTCCCCTTCCCCAAGGACATCAAGCCGACGCTGGTGCTGTTCACCCAGGCCCGCAACTATGTGAATGCGCCGACCGTGAAGACCGGCATCAAGGTCGTGACCTTCCCGGATCTGCGCTGGGAGCGGCGCGACATCAAGAGCGTCGGGCTGCTCGGCCAGGTGCTGGCCAAGCAATTCGCCGCCGAGCAGGGCGCCAACGACGCCTGGTTGGTGGAGGACGGCGTCGTCACCGAGGGCGCCTCGGCCACCGCCTGGATCGTCAAGGGCAAGACGCTGATCTCGCGCCCGCTCTCCAACAAGGTGCTGCCCGGCATCACGCGCAAGGCCGTGCTCGCCTTCCTGGCCGAGACCGACTTCACCTTCGAGGAGCGGACCTTCACCCTCGAGGAGGCGCTCGACGCCGAGGAGGCCTTCATCACCTCCGCGACGGCCTTCGTCATGCCGGTGACCTCGCTTGACGGCCACACCATCCATAACGGCGCGCCGGGACCGACGACGCTGCGCCTGCGCGAGATCTATGTCGATTTCGCCCGGAAGGGCGGCGTTCTGGGGTGAGAACCCCGCGGGGAACCCCTCTCCCTTCTCCCCTCGCGGGAGAAGGTGGCTCGGCGAAGCCGAGACGGATGAGGGGGCTCTCGACGATTGCCGTTTTGCCTTGCGACGCTAACCGGAAAGGGCACAGCGCCCCCTCATCCGGCGCTACGCGCCACCTTCTCCCAAACATCTCGGGCTTGCCCGAGATGGGCAACCTGAGTGTCAAAGTCGGCAACAGCCGACTTTGATGGGGAGAAGGGAAGAGGCGCTCTTCCTCGTCTAGTCGCCGGCTTGCCTGGGATTGGCATGGATCGTGATCCACGTCGGAAACATCCGACTTGGATTGGAGAGGGAGTCACGTCGGCGTCACCCGCTCCCCCATCACATAGGTCGCGGCGACATTGCGCTCGTCGCCGAGCGTGACCAGCACGAAGAGCTCCTCGGCCAGATCGCGCGCCGTCTCCAGCCGGTGCGCCATCGCCCGCGTCGCAGCGGGGTCGAGCACCACGACATCCGCCTCATGGCCGGGTTCGAGCGAGCCGATGAGATGGTCGAGCTTGAGCGCGACCGCATTGCCGCGCGTGATCGCATGCAGCGCCGCGAAGGACTGGAGCGACTGTCCCTGCAATTGCAGTATCTTGTAGGCCTCCGACATGGTGCGCAGCATCGAATAGGAGGTGCCGCCGCCGATATCGGTCGCAACCGCGACGGGCACGCCCTCGCGCTTGGCGCGCGCCCAGTCGAACAGGCCTGAGCCCAGGAAGAGGTTCGAGGTCGGGCAGAACACCGCCACCGCCCGGGCTTCAGCAAAGGCGCGCCATTCGCGCTTGGTCATATGGATGCAATGGCCCATCAGGCTCCTGGGGCCGAGCAGGCCGTAATGCTCGTAGACGCCGGCATAGTCGGGCGCATCCGGGAACAGTTCGCGGGTGAAGGCGATCTCGGCCTGGTTCTCGTTGATATGGGTCTGGACATGGCAGTCGGGATGCTCGGCCGCCAACCGCCCCGCCGCCGCCAATTGCTCGGGCGTCGAGGTGATCGCGAAGCGCGGCGTGATGGCGTAAAGCTGCCGGCCCTTGCCATGCCAGCGCGCGATCAGTGCCTTCGAATCGGCATAGCTGCTCTCCGCGGTATCGGTCAGGGCGTCTGGCGCATTGCGGTCCATCATCACCTTGCCGGCGACCATGCGGGTGTTGCGGCGCTCGGATTCCTGGAACAGCGCTTCAGCCGATTGCGGGTGGACCGAGCAATAGACTACCGCCGTCGTCGTGCCGTTCGCCAGCAATTCATCGAGGAAGAAGCGGGCGAGCTTTTCGGGATGGCCCTGCTGCCCGCATTTCTGCTCCTCGACGAAGGTGTATTTGTTGAGCCACTCCATCAATTGCGCGCCATAGGAGGCGATCACCTGCGTCTGCGGCATGTGCAGATGCGCGTCGATGAAACCCGGCATGATCAGATGCGGGCGATGGTCGATGATCTCCGCCCCGGCCGGCAGCCCCGGCAACAGCGCGGCGGCCTCGCCCACGGCCGCGATCATGCCGCTGGCAATGACCAGCAGCCCGTCTTCGACATAACGATGCGCGGCCTCGCCCGCAGTCTCGGGATCGTCGACGAACCAGAGCAGGCGGCCGCGCAGCGCCCGGATGGCTTTCGTTTCGGTCACAGGCATAGGGCGTGTCGTTAGTTATGGTTTCGGGTTGGACGGGAGCGATTTTGGTCGAGTGGAAGGAGAATGAGGCCGCAAGCCTTTCGGCTTGCTACGATATTCGACGCAGCAATCGACCAAAAGCGCCCCGCCGCTTCGCGGTGAGGTGAAAAATGACCGGCTGCAGCGTCGCATCGCTTGCCAATACAAATGTATTGGGCTGCGCAATGCTCCTCCCATCCGGGCATTTTTGACCTCATCCAACTCCAAACCATAACTGACGACACGCCCTAAGGCTCCGGCTCAAATTCAGGTCATATCTGCACCAAATCAAAGCTTTCGGCCAAGCATCGATCATGCCTAATCTGAGGGCATGATTTGGGTTTGCGAGGGATGCGGGCAGAATGCGTGAAACGCTGCGCTTCCTCCTCGGCGACAGGCTGGTCGAGATCGCATCCTGCGATCCGACGCTGACCGTGCTCGACTGGCTGCGCCTCGAACAGCGCCTGACCGGCAGCAAGGAAGGCTGCGCCGAGGGCGATTGTGGCGCCTGCACCGTGGTGGTCGGGCGGCTCGACCGAGGCACGTTGCGCTATGAGGCGATCAACGCCTGCATCCGTTTCCTGCCGACGCTGGACGGCTGCCAATTGCTCACCGTGGAGCATCTGAAGGGCGCCGACGGCGCGCTCCACCCGGTCCAGCAGGCGCTGGTCGACTGCCATGGCTCGCAATGCGGCTTCTGCACGCCGGGCTTCGTCATGTCGCTGTTTGCGCTCTGGCTGAACGAGGATGCGCCCGTCGTGACGCGCATCGAGGACGCGCTGGCGGGAAACCTCTGCCGCTGCACCGGCTATGAGCCGATCATTGCGGCGGCGCAGCGCATGTACGGGCTCGGCCAGCGTTCGCGGGACCGTTTCGCGGTGGACCGGCCGCGGATCGTAAGCAAGCTCGCTGCGCTCCTGGATCAGGCGACGCTGGCGCTCGGCAACAGGGATAGCCGCTTCTACGCGCCGGCAAGCCTCACAGCCCTCGCCGAACTCACGCTCGCCCACCCCGATGCCACGCTGGTCGCCGGCGCAACCGATGTCGGACTCTGGGTGACCAAGGGCATGCAGCGGCTCTCCCCCGTCATCTCGCTCGGCCGGATCGAGGCGCTGCGCGACATTGCGGATGAGGGCGGCCATCTGCGCATCGGCGCGATGGTCAATCATGTCGATACCCGCAAGGCGCTGGCAGCCTTGTCGCCGCAGCTCGACGAATTGATGCGGCGCTTCGGCGGCGAGCAGGTGCGCAATGCCGGCACGATCGGCGGCAACATCGCCAATGGCTCGCCGATCGGCGACCTGCCGCCGGCGCTGATCGCGCTCGGTGCGCGGCTGGTGCTGCACTGGGGCGGGAAGCGACGCGAGATCGCGCTCGGAGACTTCTTCCTCGATTACCGCAAGCAGGATCGCCAGCCCGGTGAATTCGTCGAGGCGGTCCTGGTGCCGAGGCCGCCGACAGACGCGCTCTTTCACGTCTCCAAGATCTCGAAGCGCTTCGACGAGGATATCTCGGCCGTCTGCGGCGCCTTCTATCTGCAGCGCGACGCCACTGGGCGGATCAGCGAAGCGCGCCTCGCCTATGGCGGCATGGCCGGCATTCCCAAGCGCGCGAAGGCCGCCGAGGCTGCGCTGACGGGGCGCTCATGGGACGAGATGGCTGTCACTGATGCCATCTCCGCCTTGGCGAGCGATTTCCAGCCGCTCACCGACATGCGCGCTTCAGCCGGATACCGCCTCAAGGTCGCGGGCAATCTGCTGCGGCGTTTCCTGATCGAGACGAAGCAAACCGGGACAGCCACACGCGTCGCGGGACTGCTGGCGGAGGCCGACCATGGCTGACGCCCGCAAGCGGCTCGATCCCGAAAGCACGACAGGGCCGGCCGGCGCTGCAAGGCCGCATGATTCCGCCATCAAGCATGTCGCCGGCGAGGCTGTTTATATCGACGACATCCCCGAGCCCGCCGGCCTCGTCCATGCCTGCCTCGGCCTGAGCGAGATCGCTCACGGCCGCTTGATCGCACTCGATCTGGAGCCCGTTCGCGCCGCGCCCGGCGTGCTTTGCGTGCTGACGGCCAAGGATATTCCGGGCCAGAACGACATCTCCTCGACGCATCGCCATGACGAGCCGGTCTTCGCGACGCAGATGGTGCTGCATCACGGCCAGCCGCTTTTCGCGGTCGTCGCCGAAACGCGCGATCAGGCGCGGCGCGCGGCCCTGCTCGCTAGGGCGGAGTATCAGGAGACCGCGCCGCTCATCGACATCGCCACCGCCCGCGCCAACGGCGGGGAGCTCGTCACCGACCCGCTCAAGCTCGAACGCGGCGATGTCGCAGGCGCGCTTGCCGCGAGCCCGCGCCGCCTGAAGGGCTCGATAGCGATCGGCGGGCAGGACCATTTCTATCTGGAAAGCCAGATCGCGCTCGCCATTCCAGGTGAGGACGAGGACATGTTCGTCGCCTCCTCGACGCAGCACCCCAGCGAAGTCCAGCACATGGTCGCGCAGGTGCTCGGCGTCGGCTCTCATGCGGTCACCGTCGAGATCCGGCGCATGGGCGGCGGCTTTGGCGGCAAGGAGACGCAGGCCAATCTCTTCGCCTGCGTCGCGGCGCTTGCCGCCCGCAAGCTCAGGCGGCCGGTGAAGCTCAGGCCCGACCGCGACGACGACATGGTCATCACTGGCAAGCGCCATGATTTCGTCTGCGACTACGAGATCGGCTTCGACGATGACGGCCATATCCTGGCGGTCGACACGGTCTATGCGGCGCGCTGCGGCTGGAATGCCGATCTGTCGGGCCCGGTGACCGACCGCGCGCTGTTCCACATGGATAATTGCTATTTCTACCCGGCGGTGCGCGCCCGCTCCGAGCCCTTGCGCACAAACACCGTCTCGAACACCGCCTTCCGCGGCTTTGGCGGGCCGCAAGGCATGGTCGGAGCCGAGCGTTTCATCGAGGAGGTCGCCTTCGCGACCGGGCTCGACCCGCTGGAGGTGCGCCGGCGCAATCTCTATGGCGGCAGTTCCTCCAGTGAAGGGCCTGGCCGGGACGTCACGCCCTATCACCAGACCGTCGAAGACATGATCGGCGGCGAGGTCATCACGGAGCTCGAACGTCGCTGCGACTACAAGGCCCGGCAGGAGGCGGTCCGCGCCTTCAATGCGGCAAGCCCGATCATCAAGCGCGGCATAGCGCTGACGCCGGTCAAATTCGGCATCTCCTTCACCGCGACCTGGTATAATCAGGCCGGCGCGCTGGTGCATGTCTATACCGACGGCACGGTCATGCTGAACCATGGCGGCACCGAAATGGGCCAGGGGCTGCATGTGAAGGTCGCCCAGGTCGTGGGCCAAGCCTTCGGCATCGGGCTGGACCAGATCAAGATCACCGCAACCACCACGGCTAAGGTACCCAACACCTCCGCCACCGCCGCCTCCTCGGGCTCCGACCTCAACGGCATGGCGGCGCTCGACGCCTGCGAGACGATCAAGGCGCGGCTGACCGCCTTCGCCGCCAGGCACTGGCAGGTGGAGCCCGACGCCATCACCTTCCTGCCCGGCCGCGTGAGGATCGGCGCGCGCGAGATCGCTTTCGTGGAGCTTGTCCAGGCCGCCTATATGGCCCGCGTCCAGCTCTCGGCGACCGGCTTCTACGCGACGCCAAAAATCCATTGGGACCGCAAGGCGGGGCGCGGCCACCCGTTCTATTACTTCGCCTATGGCGCAGCTGCTGCCGAGGTCGCAATCGACACGCTGACCGGCGAATACAAGGTCGAGCGCGTCGACATCCTGCATGATTGCGGGACGTCGCTGAACCCGGCGATCGACAAGGGCCAGATCGAGGGCGGCTTCATCCAGGGCATGGGCTGGCTCACCACCGAGGAACTGGTCTGGGACGAAAAGGGCCGGCTCAAGACCCATGCGCCCTCGACCTACAAGATCCCCGTAGCGTCGGACCGGCCGCGCATCTTCAATGTCGACTTGCTGGAGAACGCGCCCAATCGCGAGCCGACGATCCATCGCTCCAAGGCGGTGGGCGAGCCGCCGCTGATGCTGGCGATCTCGGTTCTGCACGCGCTCTCCGACGCAGTGGCGAGCGTCGGCGGGCATCGCGTCTGTCCGAGGCTCGATGCGCCGGCGACGCCGGAGCGGGTGCTGGACGCGGTGGAGCGGGTCAGGGCGGAGGCGGGCGCATGATCACCGCTCTATCGCGCCTCAATCGTTCGCGAACCCACCGCGGGGAACCCTCTCCAATCCAAGTCGGATGTTTCCGACTTGGATCACGATTTATGCCAATCTCGGGCAAGCCCGAGATTGGTGGGAGAGGGCAGGGTGAGGGGTCGGCCGTTGGACGCCTGCGCTCTGGCCTGACCGCCGTTTCATCGTCATTGCGAGCGCAGCGAAGCAATCCAGGGGACGTAGAGCGGGCCCTCCTGGATTGCTTCGCTGCGCTCGCAATGACGGCAAGGTCTCACCCTGCTGGTCCAGGGGCCTACACCTCACCCCTGCCCCTCTCCTTACAGGAGAGGGGTTCCCCGCGCCTCGCCATCGCCAGGGCGGAGGGTGCGATATGACCCTCGCCACCTTCCTCAATGCGCACCGGCATGAAGGCGTCGTGCTGGTGCGGATCGAGGCGGCCGAGGGCTCAACCCCGCGCGAGGCCGGCGCCACCATGGCGGTCAGCGCGGCTGCGACCGCCGGCACCATCGGCGGCGGGCAGCTCGAATTCCACTGCATCGACATCGCGCGCGAGATGCTGAGCGAGGGCGTAGCGCAGCGCGCGCTCGACATCCCGCTCGGCCCGCAAATGGGCCAATGCTGCGGCGGGCGGGTGCGGGTCGCGCTGAAACGCGCGACGGCGGCCGATCTCGCCAGGCTCACTGCCAGCGAGAAGGCCGACGCGGTTCTGAGACCCTCCGTCCTCCTGTTCGGCGCCGGCCATACCGGCCGGGCGCTTGCGCATGCCCTCGCCCCCCTGCCCCTCGCCACGACGCTGATCGACGACCGCGACGGCGTCATGGACGGCCTGCCATCTGCGATTACCTGCATCAGAATGGCCGATCCCGTGATGGCGATCGAGGCGGCGAAGCCCGGCAGCGCCTTCGTGATCCTGACCCATAGCCACGCGCTGGATTATCGCCTGACGGAAGCGGCGCTGGCACGGAGCGACGGACCTTACGTCGGCATGATCGGCTCGGCGACGAAGCGGGCCCGTTTCGAGTCTAGCTTTCTGCGGGCCGGCGGGAGACACGAAGCGCTCTCCCGCCTCACCTGCCCGATCGGCGGTTGCGATGTGGACGACAAGCGCCCGGAGGTGATCGCGGCCTTGACGGCGGCCGAGCTGGTGCGTTGCTTGCTTGGCCACCGGCAGCCGGCGAAGGGGAGACGGGCCAGACATGAACCAGCCGCGTGAGCAGGAGGTGCCGCCGCGGCTGGCGCTCGCCCATATCTCCAAGAGCTTTCCCGGCGTGAAGGCCAATGAGGATATCAGCCTCAGCGTCCGCCCCGGCGAAATCCACGCGCTGCTGGGCGAGAACGGCGCCGGCAAATCGACCCTGGTCAAGATCATCTACGGCGTCCAGCACGCCGATGAGGGCACCATCGCCTGGAACGGCGAGACCGTCTCGATCCCCTCCCCCAAGGCGGCGCGCCGGCTCGGCATCGGCATGGTGTTCCAGCATTTCTCGCTGTTCGACGCGATGACGGTGATCGAGAACATCGCGCTCGGCCTCGACGAGGCGGTCGATCGCGAGGCGCTGAAAGCCCGCGTCGCCGCGATCCTCGAGAGCTACTCGCTGCCGCTCGACCCCGAGCGCGCGGTGCATACGCTGTCCGTCGGCGAGCGCCAGCGCATCGAGATCGTGCGCTGTCTGCTGCAGAAGCCGAAGCTGCTGATCATGGACGAGCCGACCTCGGTGCTGACGCCCCAGGAGGTCGAGCGCTTGTTCGAGACCTTGCGCCAGATCGCCTCCGAGGGCTGCGCGATCCTCTACATCTCCCACAAGCTGCATGAGATCAAAGCGCTCTGCGAGGCGGCGACGATCCTGCGGGGCGGCCGGGTCGTGGCGACCTGCGACCCCAAGCTCGAAAGCACCAAGCGCATGGCCGAGCTGATGATCGGCGCGGAATTGCGCCAGATCGAGCACAAGCCCGGCGCTGGCGCCGGCGAAGTGCGGCTCAGCGTCCAAAGCCTGTCGCTGGCGGGCGAGCCGCCCTTCGGCACCGATCTCGAAGCGGTCTCCTTCGAGGCGCGCGCCGGCGAGATCCTCGGCATCGCCGGCGTCGCCGGGAACGGCCAGTCGGAGCTGCTCACGGCGCTCTCGGGCGAACGGCTGGCGGCCGTCTCAGACGCCATTCGGCTCGATGGCAGGCCGATCGGCCTGGAGGGCGCGGGTGCGCGCCGGGCAGCCGGCCTCGCCTGCGTGCCCGAGGAGCGCAACGGCCATGCCGCGGTGCCGGATTTCTCGCTCGCCGACAACAGCATCCTGACCGCGCGCCATCGCCTGCCGCTCGCCCCGCTCGGCTTCATCGCGCGCGGCGATGTTCTGCGCTTCGCCCAGAGCGTGATCCAGCGCTTCGACGTGCGCACCACCGGCCCCGGCGCGCTGGCGCGCTCGCTTTCGGGCGGGAACCTGCAGAAATTCATCATGGGTCGCGAGATCGGCCAGCAGCCGGCCGTGCTCGTGGTGTCGCAGCCGACCTGGGGCGTCGATGCGGGTGCTGCCGCCGCGATCCGGCAGGAGCTGGTCGATCTCGCCGCCAAGGGCTCGGCCCTGGTGGTGATCTCGCAGGATCTCGACGAACTGCTCGAACTCGCCGACCGGCTCTGCGTCCTCAACGAAGGCAAACTGTCGGCGCCGCGCGCGATTGCGAGCCTCGGCATCGACGAGATCGGCCTGATGATGGGCGGTGTGCATGGCGCCAGCGAAAGCACGGGAGCGACTCATGCTTGAATGGCGCCGCCGCCGCGAGCCGAGCTCGCTCATGCTCTGGCTGAGCCCGCTGATCGCGGTCCTGCTCACCATGCTGATCGGCATGATCGTCTTCACGGCGATGGGCTATGACGGTTTCCACGCCGTGCGCGACATCTTCCTGACGCCGTTCCTGGAGCCGCAGCGCTGGCCCGATCTCGGCGTCAAGGCCGCGCCGCTGGTGATGATCGCGCTCGGGCTTGCCATCGGCTTCCGCGCCAATGTCTGGAACATCGGGGCCGAAGGGCAATACGTCATGGGCGCGATCGCCGGTACCGGCGTGGCGCTGGCGACCTACGACATGACGGGATGGTGGATCCTGCCTGCCATGGCGCTCGCCGGCATCCTTGGCGGCATGGCCTGGGCCGCGATCCCCGCCTTCCTGCGCGTGAAGCTCCAGGTCAGCGAGATCCTGACCAGCCTGATGCTGACCTATGTCGCGGTGCAGGGCCTGTACTATCTCGTACGCGGCCCCTGGAAGGACCCGGACGGCTTCAACTTCCCGCAGACGCGGATGTTCACGCCCGACCAGACACTGCCGGCGATGGCGGAAGGTTCTCTCGTTCATCTCGGCATCCCGCTCGCCCTCGTCATTGCCGTGATCGCCTGGCTGGTCATGGAAAAGACGACAGCGGGCTATGCCGTGAAGGTCGTGGGCCTGGCGCCGGCGGCGGCGCGCCATGGCGGCTTCAGTGCCGACACGGTGGCCTGGGCGACATTGCTCACCGGGGGCGGACTTGCGGGCCTTGCCGGCCTGTTCGAGGCGGCCGGCCCCTTCGGCCAGCTCACCCCGCAGTTCCCGACCGGATACGGCTTCACCGCGATCATCGTCGCGTTTCTGGGCCGGCTGAATCCGCTCGGCATCGTCTTTGGCGGCATCGTGCTGGCGGCGACCTATGTCGGCGGCGAGATCGCCCAGACGACCGTCAAGCTGCCGCAAGCCGCGACCGGCATGTTCCAGGCGCTGCTGCTGTTCATGCTGCTCGCGACCGACGTGCTGGTGCGCTACCGGATCGGCTGGAAGGTGCGGGCGGTATGAAGGCTTTCGGCTTTTCCTCCACCCTCTCCACCCCCGCGCCGTCATCCCGGACAAGCGGCGAAGCCGCGCAGATCCGGGATCCATCGGAGGGCTCCAGCGCTCTACGATGGATCCCGGAGCTCCGCTGCGCTGCGTCCGGGCTGACGGCGCGGGTGTTGGAAGGGACCGAGACATCGCTGGTGGCTGTCCCATGACCTCAGCCATTCTCGTCTCGATCCTGATGACCCTCGTCGCCGCCTCGACGCCGATCCTGCTGGCGGCGCTGGGCGAGCTCGTCGTCGAGAAATCGGGCGTGCTCAATCTCGGCGTCGAGGGCATGATGCTCACCGGCGCGGTCGCGGGCTTCGCGGTCGCCTATAGCAGCGGCAGCACTGCGCTGGGTCTCGTCGCAGCGCTCGCCGCCGGCGTCGCCACCGCGATGATCTTCGCCGTGCTGACGCTCTCGCTCACCGCCAACCAGGTCGCGACGGGGCTCGCGCTGACGATCTTCGGCATCGGCGCCTCCTCGCTGATCGGGGCGGGCTTCGTCGGGCGCACCATCACGCGGCTGGGACCGGTCTTTCCCGAGGCGCTGTCGGGCCATCCGATCCTGCGCGCCGTCTTCGGCCACGACATCGTCGTCTATCTCTCGCTCGCGCTGGTGCTGGCGGTCAGCCTGTTCCTGCGCAAGACGCGGCCCGGCCTGATCTTGCGCGCCGTCGGCGAGAACGACGCCTCGGCCCATGCCATCGGCTACCCCGTCATCGCCATCCGCTATGGCGCGATCGCTTTCGGCGGGGCACTCGCCGGCCTGGGCGGCGCCTATTTCTCGCTGGCATTGACGCCGATGTGGGCCGACCGCCTGACCGCCGGGCGCGGCTGGATCGCGCTCGCGCTCGTCGTCTTCGCCGCCTGGCGGCCCGGGCGATTGCTGCTGGGGGCCTATCTGTTCGGAGCGGTGATGACGCTCGAATTGCAGGCCAAGGCGGCGGGCGTCACCTGGCTCGCGCCGGAGCTTCTGGCGACCGCCCCCTACCTTGCGACAATTGCCGTTCTGACCATGATGTCGCTAGGACGAACGACCGGCCGGCTCGATGCGCCGGCCTGCCTCGGCAAGCCATTCTCGGCGTCGTGACGCCGCAAACCATAAACGGGGAGACCACATCATGACCTCGATCATCACCCGCCGCAGATTCAATTTCGGTGCGGGCGCCGCTGCCGCGACCCTGCCGCTGATCGGTGGGCAGGCTTCGGCGCAGGCCCCGCTCGGCGTCGGCTTCATCTATGTCGGCCCGGTCGGCGACCATGGCTGGACCTGGACGCATGACCAGGGCCGCAAGGCGCTGGAGAAGGAGTTCGGCGACAAGATCAAGACCAGCTTCATCGAGAACGTCGCCGAGGGGCCCGACGCCGCACGCGCCATCCGCCAGCTCGCCCAGGCCGGCAACCGGATCATCTTCACCACCTCCTTCGGCTTCATGAACCCGACGATCCAGGTGGCCAAGCAGTTCCCCAAGATCCATTTCGAGCACGCGACCGGCTATCAGCGCGCCGAGAATGTCGCGACCTACAACGCCCGCTTCTATGAGGGCCGGGCCGTGATCGGCACCATCGCCGGGCATATGTCGAAGACCGGCCAGGCCGGCTACATCGCCTCCTTCCCGATTCCGGAAGTGGTGATGGGCATCAACGCCTTCACGCTGGCCGCCCGCAAGGTGAACCCGAACTTCAAGACCAAGGTGATCTGGGCCTCGACCTGGTACGACCCCGCCAAGGAGGCCGACGCCGCCAAGGCGCTGATCGACCAGGGCGCCGACATGATCACCCAGCACACCGACTCGGCTGCCGCCCTGCAGGCGGCCGAGCAGCGCGGCGTCTTCGCCTTCGGCCAGGCCTCGGACATGAAAGCCTTCGCACCCAAGGCGCATCTCTCGGCGATCGTCGACGACTGGTCGGGCTACTACGTCAAGCGCGTCAAGGAGGTCATGGACGGCAGCTGGAAATCCGGCGACGTCTGGGGCGGCATCAAGGACGGCTTCGTCAAGCTCGCGCCCTATAACGACGCGGTGACGCCGGCGGCGCGAGCGGCGGCCGACGAGGTCCAGAAGGGCATCGTGGCGGGCACGCTCCACCCCTTCACCGGCGAATTGAAGGATCTCAAGGGCGAGGTCCGGGTCAAGGCCGGCGAGAAGGCCTCCGACGAGGTGATGTCGAAGATGGACTGGTACATCGACGGCGTGCAGGCGTGAGGCAGCGTGTCATCCCGCACGCGTTGCAGCACGCAGTGCTGCGGCGCAGATGCGGGACCGCATGACGGGAAAGCGCCTCTTTCTGGCGACGATCCCGTGTCTGCGCAGCGGCACTTCGCGCCGCAGCGCGCACGGGATGACACCCCGCGAAAATTCTTCGCCTTGAACCCCTTGCAGATATTTTAAGCTTGAAACAATATGCCGTCATCGCGTGGTGGAGAGGGTGAGGGTCCCCTGCCGCGCCGTCGCTTTCTCGTTCGTCCCGGGAGGACATCGGACATGACACTCAAATTCGCGTTCTCGCTCAGCGTCGGCCTGCTGGCGCTCGGCGCGGCCAGCGCCCAGGCGCAGGAGCCGATCAAGATCGGCGTGGTCAGCGTGCTGACCGGCCCCGCGGCCGCGCTCGGCCAACAGGTCCGTGACGGCTTCCAGCTGGCGGTCGACCAGAAGGGCGGCAAGCTCGGCGGCGTGCCGGTGCAGATCACCGTCATCGACGACGAACTCAAGCCCGATGTCGCGGTCGGCAAGGTCAAGGCCTTCGTCGATAGCGGCAAGGTCGATTTCGTCGTCGGCCCGGTGTTCTCGAACATTCTCGGCGCCATCGCCAAGCCCGTGCTCGATTCCGGCGCCTTCCTGATCAGCCCCAATGCCGGCCCCTCGACCATGGCCGGCAAGGCCTGCAACCAGAACTTCTTCGTGACCTCCTACCAGAACGACCAGGTCCACGAGGTGCTGGGCAAATACGCGCAGGACCAAGGCTACAAGCGCGCCTATATCATCGCGCCGAACTACCAGGCCGGGAAGGACTCGCTCGCCGGCTTCAAGAACTACTTCAAGGGCGAGATCGTCGACGAGGTCTATGCGCCCCTGACCTCGATGGACTTCGCCTCCGACCTCGCCAAGATCGCCTCGACCAAGCCCGATGTCGTCTTCGCCTTCCTGCCCGGCGGCCTCGGCGTCAACTTCGTCAAGCAGTGGTCGCAGGCCGGCCTGCAGGGCAAGATCCCGTTCCTCTCGGCCTTCACCGTCGATGAATCGACGCTGCCGGCTCAGCAGGACGCGGCGGTCGGCCTCTTCGGCGGCATGACCTGGGCGCCGAACATGGACAACCCGCAGACCAAGGCCTTCGTCAGCGCCTATGAGGCGGCCTACAAGATCGTGCCCGGCTCCTATGCCCAGCAGTCCTATGACGCCGCCATGCTGATCGACTCCGCCGTCAAGGCGGCTGGCGGCACCGGCGACAAGGACAAGCTGCGTGCCGCGATCAAGAAGGCCGACTTCACCTCGCTGCGCGGCAAGTTCAAGTTCAACACCAATGGCTACCCGATCCAGGACTTCTACCTGGTCAAGGTCGCCAAGCGCCCGGACGGCAAGTTCCAGACCGAGATCGCCCAGAAGGTGTTCACGGACTACGCCGACCCGCACGCCAAGGATTGCGCACTTAAATAAAGCGACTGAACCTCGGGGAACCCCTCTCCTGCATCGAAGTCGGGTCTACCCGACTTCGACACTCTGAGTGCCGATCTCGGGCAAGCCCGAGATCGGTGAGAGGGGCAGGGGTGAGGTGCAGGCCCGAAATCGTCAGCCTGAACCAAGGTGCGCGCTCAGCGCCAGCCCGACTAGTCAAACGGCCTACCCCTCACCCTGCCCTCTCCCTATGGGAGAGGGTTCCCCGCGCCCTTCCGGCATCGTCGCGGTTGACCCATGACCACCAGCCTCCTCATCGTCCAGATCCTCAACGGGCTCCAGTTCGGCATCCTGCTGTTCCTGGTCGCGGCGGGGCTGACGCTCGTCTTCGGCGTGATGGACTTCATCAACCTGGCGCATGGCGTGCAGTACATGCTCGGCGCCTATCTCGCCGTGACCTTCGTCGGGCTGACCGGCAATTTCGTGCTCGGGCTGGCACTGGCGCTCGCGGCCGCCCTGCTGATCGGGCTCACGCTCGAATTCCTGGTCTTCCGCCATCTCTATGAGCGCGACCATCTCGACCAAGTGCTCGCCACCTTCGGGCTGATCCTGCTGCTCAACCAGGGCGTCAAGATCATCTGGGGCGCGGCCCCGCTCTCCGTGCCGGTGCCCGAATTCCTGACCGGCTCGGTCCGGCTGATGGATGGCATCCTCTATCCCGTCTATCGCTTCGCCTTGATCGGCTCGGGCCTCGCGGTCGGCGGGCTGCTCTGGTTCATCGTCGAGAAGACGCGCACCGGCATGCTACTGCGCGCCGGCGCCTCCAATGCCTCGATGGTCTCGGCGCTCGGCGTCGACATCCGCAAGCTGTTCATGGTGGTCTTCGCCTTCGGGACCATGCTCGCAGGCTTTGCCGGCGCGATGGCGGCGCCCATCCTCTCGGTCGAGCCCGGCATGGGCGACACGGTGCTGATCCTCGCCTTCGTCGTCATCGTGGTCGGCGGCATCGGCTCGATCCGCGGAGCCTTCGTCGGCGCCTTGATCGTCGGCCTCGTCGACACGCTTGGCCGCTCCTTCATGAACGACCTGCTGCGCCTGTTCATGAGCGCGCCCTCGGCCCGGGCGACGGGAGCAGCGCTCTCCTCGATGCTGATCTACCTCGTCATGGCGATCGTGCTGTTCGTCCGGCCCGAAGGCCTGCTGCCGGCCAAGGGCCGCTCATGAGCGCCGAGTTCGCCAGTATCCGGCCCGCCCTTGCCGAGGCCACCCTGCCGCCCGCGCCGCCACGCCGGCGGCCGGTCATTGCCGTCGTGCTGTTCCTGGCGCTGGCCGCCATGCCGCTTGCGGTCTCGCTCGGCGTCCCTGCGCATTGGCTGACGCTGGTGACGCGCGCGATGATCTTCGCCATCGCAGCGCTCTCGCTCGATCTCATCCTCGGCGTCGGCGGGCTGGTCTCCTTCGGCCATGCCGCCTTCATCGGCATCGGCGCCTATGTCACCGGGATCATGATCACCGAGGGGCGAAGCGAGGCGCTGCTGATCCTGCCGGTCATCCTCGCAGCCTGCGCGCTTTTTGCGGCGATCACCGGCGCCGTCTCGCTGCGGACGCGCGGCGTCGCCTTCATCATGATCACGCTCGCCTTCGGCCAGATGGCCTATTTCCTGGCGCAGGCGCTCTCGGCCTATGGCGGCGATGACGGGTTGACGCTCTATGAGCGCAGCACGATCGCCGGCTTCAAGCCCTTCGCCAACCGGACATCCTTCTTCTACGTCACGCTGGCGACGCTTGCCGGTTGCTACGCGCTGATCAGCACCATCGTCGCCTCGCGCTTCGGCCGGGCCTTGCGCGCCGCGCGCGAGAACGCGACGCGGGTCACCGTGACCGGCTACGATGTCGGCCGTATCCGCCTGATCGCCTATGTCATCTCGGGCATGATCGCGGGCCTCTCCGGCTTCCTCCTCGCCAACCAGACCGATTTCGTCAGCCCCGCCTTCATCTCCTGGCAGCGCTCGGGCGAGCTCATCTTCATGGTGGTGCTCGGCGGCGTCGGAAGCTTGCATGGCGCGATCATCGGGGCGCTCGCCTATCTCTTCGCCGAGGACGTGCTGTCCAGCTGGACCGAGCATTGGCGGGTAATCTTCGGCCCCTTGATCGTGCTCTTCGTGCTGTTCACGCGCGGCGGCCTGGTCGGCATCATCGGCAAGCTTGCAGGCAAATTCGGGAGCAAGCGCGATGACTGAGCCGGTGCTCGCGCTCAGCGGCGTCAGGAAGGCCTTCGGGGCTCTGAAGGTCACCGACGGGGTCGATCTTGCGCTCGCGCCCGGCGAACTACACGCTCTGATCGGCCCCAACGGTGCCGGCAAGACCACGCTCGTCCACCAGATTTCCGGCATGCTGCGGCCCGATGCCGGCAGCATCCGCTTTCGCGGCGCCGACATCACCGGTCTCACGCCCGAGAAGCGGGCGCGGGCCGGCCTCGCCCGGACCTTCCAGATCACCTCCACCATCGCCTCGCTCTCGGTGCTGGAGAATGTCGCGCTTAGCGTGCAGGCGCGCGCCAGCCATCCGCTCGCGCTGTTTCGCAATGCGGCACACGACGAGGCACTGAACCGGCCCGCCTGGGCGGCGATCGAAGCCGTCGGGCTCACTGAGCGCGCCCATGTGCTGGCCGGCCGCCTCTCCCATGGCGAGAAGCGTGCGCTCGAGATCGCCATGGCGCTGACGCTGGAGCCCGCTGCGATCCTGCTCGACGAGCCGCTCGCCGGCGTCGGCCGCGAGGAAGGCGAGCGCCTGATATCGTTGCTCAGGAGCCTCAAGGGACGCTACGCCATGCTCCTGGTCGAGCACGACATGGAGGCCGTGTTCGCGCTCGCCGACACAGTCAGCGTGCTGGTCTATGGCCGCGTCATCGCCTCGGGCGACCCGGCGACGGTGCGAGCCGACCCCGCCGTGCGCGAAGCCTATCTCGGCGAGGAGGGGTGATGGCGACACGCAGACCCTCCCCTGTCATTCCGGGGCGCGCAGCGAACCCGGAACCCACGACTGGGCGCGGTGCTCATAATGTCGTTGGGCTATTTCACCCGGTCGTGGGTTCCGGGTTCGACCCTGCGGGTCGCCCCGGAATGACAGAAGGGGCCGCCCCGCCATGCTGATCGTGGAAGCGCTCGATGCCGGCTATGGCGAGGCGCAGATCCTGTTCGGGATCGACCTCACCATCGGCGAAGGCGAGGTGGTGACCCTGCTCGGCCGCAACGGCATGGGCAAGACCACGACGATCCGCGCGATCATGGGCCTGATCCCGCCGAAAGCCGGGCGGATCAGCGTGGCGGGGCGCGACCTCACTGGCGCCGCCCCGTTCAAGATCGCGCAAGCCGGCATTGGGCTGGTACCGGAAGGCCGGCAGATCTTCCCGACGCTCTCGGTCGAGGAGAACCTGATCGCCACCGCCGCCAGCCGCTTCGGCAAGGCGCGCTGGGACATCGGGCGGATCTATGATTTCTTCCCGCGCCTGAGGGAGCGCCGCGCCAATCGCGGCAACCAGCTTTCGGGCGGCGAGCAGCAGATGCTGGCGATCGGCCGCGCGCTGATGACCAACCCCAAGCTGATCATCTTGGACGAGGCGACCGAGGGTCTCGCCCCGATCATCCGGCAGGAGATCTGGTCCTGCCTGACGGCGCTGAAGGCCGAGGGCGAATCCATTCTGGTGATCGACAAGAATGTCGACGCACTGGCGAAATTCGCCGACCGGCATGTGGTGCTGGAAAAAGGCCGCATCGTCTGGCGCGGCTCGAGCGACGAGCTGCGCAGCGACAGCGCGGTCAAGGACCGCTTCCTGCATTTTTAAAGGGCAAAGGAGAAGCCGATGAAACCGCTGACCGCCGGCGTGACCAAGGCCAATGAGGGCATCGATGCCATCTCGTGGAACATCCTGGGCCAGACCTATGTACCCAAGTCGCTGAGCCAGGATTCGTTCTCCTGGCACGCGACCTTCCCGCCCGGCACCTTCGTGCCGCCTCATATCCATCCGACCCAGGACGAGTTCATCTATCTGCTCGAAGGCCGGCTCGACCTCGTGCTCGACGGGCAGGACAGCGTCGCCACCGCCGGCGACCTGGTCCGCCTGCCGCGCAATGTCCCGCACGGGCTCTTCAACAAGAGCGAGGCCGCGGTGAAATGCCTGTTCTGGGTCGCGCCGACCGGACGGCTCTACGACCTGTTCTGGGCGATCCATTCGATGCCGCAGCAGAACCCTGCCGAGGTCGTGGCATTGTCGGCGAAATACGAGATCGACTTCCTGCCGCCGCCACCCGAAGGCGCTTGAGCGATGGCAGCGAGAGCAGTTTCCGATCCGATTGGATCGGAAACTGCTCTCGATCTTTGTTTTAACGCGTTTTCGTCACGCGAACCGGTAGCCACTTCGCTCGAAAACGCTCTGGAAAATCGTCAGCGCGAGCGGCAAAGCCCCGTCTTGGTGCGCTCCTTGTCGCCATCGTCGTAGTCGATCGCGAGCGCGGTCCCGCCCAGCGAGGTGATCTTGCCCGGGAACCACTTGCCGCCGCCCTTGAAATTGCACTCGACGCGGCTGCCGATGGTCCAGTTGTAAGGACGCACGCTGCTGAGCGGGAGCGTTTCGCGATCACCATCGTCATACTGAATCGTGAGTCGATCGCCTGAAACGCTCTGGAGCACGCCGGGAAACCAGTAGTTGCCGTTCTTGAAGCGTGCGAGCACCCAATCACCGGGGGTCTGCGCCTGCGCTGTAGCGGCGCCGCCAAGAAGCGCACCGATCACCAGCCAAATCTTCATCGTCCATCTCCAAATCGAACTGCCGCTACACGTGACGTAACACGTCATAAAGAGCCTTTCGACAATAATGCATTGTTGCCGCGGGGTAATCGCAATGCGGAATCCGGTACGCACCGGAACCAACTCTGCGTCATCATCGCGACCGCCAATCCAACGAAACGCAGCTGCGCGCCGCCGAAGCTACGTCATGATGACTGGGCATCGCCGGAATACGAGATCGAAGCTCCGCCGCTGTCCGGAGGCGCCCGAAAGGCACTCCGTTAAGGTTAAGCAAAGCTTAAGGCTGCGCCTCGTTGCGGCTTCCGCCATAATCGCGCTCAGGTTGCAATGCGCAACGACGACGCCACTGGATCAGGGCCTGCGATGACGACCACGGAACGCCGGAAGAACCAACGCCTGCGCACCCTGTTGGGCGGCATGGTCTGCTTCAACCAGCGGCGCTCGACGCTGGATTGCCTCGTCCGCAACCTGTCCGAGGAGGGCGCGCTGCTCCTGCTCTCCGACGCCGTGGCGCTGCCCAGCGCCTTCGATCTCGACATTGCCCAGCGCCAGCGCTCCTACAACGCCCGGGTGCGCTGGCGTGATGGCGGGCGCATCGGCGTCGCCTTCGAGGCGCAGCCCGAAAGCCAAAGCGTGGTGCCGCTCGATATGGCCCGCCGGCTGAAGAGCTGCGAGCAGGACAACGCCCGCCTCAAGAGCCGCATCCGCCAGCTCACCGAAGCTGGCTGAATCGAGTCAGGCGACGTCCGGCTTTGTCCGGGAAGGGAACCGCGCCATGAGGATTGAACGTCGTCAAACGCCGCGCAGCCGGGTCTATCGGGGCGCGAGCGTCGTCTTCAACGGCGGCCAGTCGGTGCTCGACTGCACCCTGCGCAATTGGTCGGACACCGGCGCGCTGGTCCGCATGAGCGACTGGATCGCGCTGCCGAAAACATTCGAGATCGACAGCCCGGGCGAGAGCGTCCGCGTCCGGCAATGCTGGCGTCGCGGAGACGATGTCGGAGTCGCCTTCCTGACGCCGGGGGAATGCCAGCCGGTCGCGCCGATTTCGCTCGACGCCATACGAAAGCGGCGTCAGCTCGGCTGATCAGGCGCGCTTCAGCAGCTGTTCGGCGGCAAAGCCGGCCTTCCCGGCATAGGATTTCACGATCGCCTCGCGCTTGGCATAGCTCAGCACGCGCTCGACATCATCGAAGCCATTGGGCGCCAGCGCCTCGACGGCATCGATGACGCGCTCGGGACCGCCGACGCGGTTCATCGCCACGATCTCGGCGGTGGCGGGCAGGCGGACCGCCTCATAGGCGGCGAGCGCATGGCGGGGATGCTCGGCACGGACCAGCAGATCGGCGAGGCAGCGCGCATCGAGGATCGCCTGCGAGGCGCCGTTCGAGCCGACCGGATACATCGGATGGGCGGCGTCGCCGAGCAGCGTGACGCGGCCATGGGTCCAGCGCGGCAGCGGATCGCGATCGCACATCGGATAATCCCAGAAGCCGGGCGAGGCCTGGATCAGCGCCATGATATCGACGCCGGGCACGCTGAAGCGGCGGGCGAAGGGCAGCACGTCCTCGAGCCGGCCGGGCTTGGACCAGGCCTCCTTCGGCGGCGGCTTGGCCGGGTCGCCGGTGCGGATGTTGACGACCCAGTTGGTCAGGCGCGTCTGCGGCGTCGCGCCTGATGCAATCGGGTAGAGCACCAGCTTCCCGGCCATGCCGCCGGCGATGATCATGCTCTCGCCATCGAGAAAGAGCGGCCAGTCGCAGGCGCCGCGCCACATCTGCACGCCGTTCCAGCGCGGCGGCCCTTGATCGGGAAAATAATGGCCGCGCACGGCCGAATGGATGCCGTCGGCCGCGATCAGGATATCGGCGCGGGCCGTCTCGCCGCCCTCGCCGCGCCGGGAATCGGCGAAATGGGCAGTGACGCCGCCCTCATCCTGCGAAAAGCCCTGCAGGCGGCGGCCGGTGCGCAGCGCGTCCGGGCCCAGCCGCGCCACCACCGCATCGCGGATCACGCCCTGCAGGCGGCCGCGATGGATCGAGAATTGCGGCACCGGTGCGCCGGCGTGCAGGCCGCGCAATTCGCGCCAGACGGTCTGGCCGAAGCGGTTCATGTAGACGAGCTCGCGCGTGCGGATGGCCACCGCGTCGAGGGCGGGCAGCAGCCCGAGCTCGGCGAGCTCGCGAATGGCGTGCGGCAATGTGTTGATGCCGACGCCGACCTCGCGGATCTCCCCGGACTGCTCGTAGACGGTCGGCGTGAAGCCGCGCGCGTGCAGCATGAGCGCCAGCGCCAAACCGCCGATCCCGCCCCCGACGATGATGACCTTCATGCCTGCCCGCCCCCGCTCGTCTAATTATTTTAAGCTTGAAATAACTAGCCCTGATTTGTCAATCGCACCGCGGCAGCGTCGGAATCGTGCAACATTAGCCGCGCGAAGAGCGGAACGAAGCGGATTTCTGTGCGTATCTACCGCCGCGGCTGTCGTCTTTCGATTGCAGCTGTGTCAACTGGCGCCTTCGCGCGCCGCAAATTGCGGGAGCAACGATCCGTGGGAGCAACCCCGTACGAACGCTCGGCCTTGCGCGACGCTGTACAACCCCCTTCTCAAGGAGGAATTCATGACCAAGAATGAACTGATCGCCGCCATCGCCGACGAGACCGGCAAGACCAAGACCGACGTCTCGGCCGTCCTGGCCTCGCTGGGCGCGGTCGTCGCCAAGACCCTGAAGTCCGGCGACGACGTCACGCTGGGCGGCGTCGGTAAGCTGTCGGCCGCCAAGCGCGAGGCCCGCGAGGCCCGCAACCCCTCGACCGGCGCGATGATCAAGGTTCCGGCCAAGACGGTCGTCAAGTTCAAGGTGACCAAGGATCTCGCTGACGCCGTCGCGTGATCTCAATCACGTCGCATTCGGACGGTTCCGTCCGAATGCGACGTGATCGATCCTAAAGGTTGAGAGCCTTGCTCCAGCGAAAAACCGGTAGCCAGTTTTTCGCGCAATGCTCTGATCGTTTCCCTCCCCGTCATCCCGGACAAGCGGCGCCGCCGCCTGGCCCCGGGATGACGGCGGAGAGAACGGCGCTCACCAGGCAAGAGCTGGATGCGAAAAAGTGGGAACCGGTTTTTCGCATTGATCCTGCTCCAACTTTTCGACCACAGCAGGATGTGCGCAAGAGCGGCTTGACCGCAGGCCCAGGCCCCGCACATTAGCCTGATGTTCCTCCGCCTTTTCACAGATCTGCGCGCCGCCAAGGTTCCCGTCACGCTGCGGGAGTATCTGGCGCTGCTGGAAGGCGTCGAAGCCGACCTCGCCGAGCACCGCGTCGAGGAGTTCTACTATCTCGCCCGGACCTGCCTGGTGAAGGACGAGCGCCATCTCGACCGTTTCGATCAGGTCTTCGCCCAGGTCTTCAAGGGCATGGAGACGCTTGGCCAAGCCATCGAGCAGGCCGGCATCCCCGAGGAGTGGCTGCGCAAGCTCGCCGAGAAATACCTCACCGACGCGGAAAAGGCTGAGATCGAGGCGCTCGGCTGGGAGAAGCTCTGGGAGACGCTGAAGCAGCGGCTCGAGGAGCAGAAGGGCCGCCATCAGGGCGGCTCGAAATGGATCGGCACCGCCGGCACCTCACCTTATGGCGCCTATGGCTACAATCCCGAAGGCGTGCGCATCGGCCAGGACAAGAACCGCAATTTCCGCGCGGTGAAGGTCTGGGACCAGCGCGAATTCAAGGATTTCGACGACACGCGCGAGCTTGGCGTGCGCAACCTGCGCATCGCGCTGCGCCGCCTGCGCAAATTCGCCCGGACCGGCGCGGCCGAGGAGCTCGACCTCGACTCAACCATCTCCGAGACCGCACGGCACGGCTATCTCGACGTGAAATTGCGGCCCGAGCGGCGCAACGCCGTGAAGGTACTGCTCTTCCTCGATGTCGGCGGCTCGATGGACTGGCATATCGAACTGGCCGAGGAGCTGTTTTCCGCAGCCCGCGCCGAGTTCAAGCATTTCGAGCATTTCTACTTCCACAACTGCCCCTATGAGCGGGTCTGGCGCGAGAATCGCCGCCGGCACGACCAGGTCATCCCGACCTGGGACATCCTGCGGACCTATCCGGCCGATTACCGCGTCGTCTTCGTCGGCGACGCCTCGATGAGCCCCTATGAGGTCGCGATGCCGGGCGGCTCGGTCGAGCACTGGAACGAGGAGGCGGGCCAGGTCTGGCTGGAACGATTGACCGGACGGTTCCAGAAATCGGTCTGGCTCAACCCGGTGCAGCAGCATCTCTGGGGCTACACCCAGTCGATCCGCCAGATCGGCGGCCTGATGGCCGGCCGCATGTTCCCGCTGACTCTGGACGGGCTTGATGGGGCGATGAAGGTGCTGGCGCGCTGACAAGCGCCGGCTCCGGCCTCTGCAGCTTGACGCGGTGTTTCCATCGACAAGCATCATGCTCTAAGGCTCGCGGCCATGCAGCCTCACCATGACGACGACACCCCTCCCCCGGTCTGGCGCCAGCGCCCGAAGCCGATCGGCTTCGAGATCGCCTACAGGCTCGACGGCGACGTGCTGGAGATCGACACGACCCGCAAGGTCGACCGCGTCAGGCTGGCTGCAATCGAGCAGATCCGCTTCTTCTACGCGCCCGGCAATATCAGCTCGAAGGGCTACAGGACGCAGCTGCGCCTCAGCGACGGCAAGAGCATCACCTTCGGCAACCTGTCCTGGCGCTCGCTGACCGATGTCGAGCGTGACGACGCCGGCTACCACGCCTTCGTCACGGCGCTCGCGCGCGAGGTCCAGCGCGCCAACCCCAAGGTCCGTTTCGTTGCCGGCAAGCCCTTCGCGCTCTGGCTGGCGCTCGCCCTCGTCGGCGGGCTGTCCCTGCTGATGCTGGCCTATTTCACCGCGCGCGCCTTCCAGCAGGGCGCGTATGCGGCCGGCGGACTCGGGGTGCTGCTGGCGGCAGCCTCGTACTGGCAGGTCGGGCCGATGATCAGGCTGAACCGGCCGCGGGACCTGACACGCGGCGAGGTGCCCGACGAGCTGGTGCCGGGTCGCGTCCAGACGTGAAGCCTACCGCACGACCAGGACCGAGCATTTCGCCCGCCTGACGATGGTCGAAGCGTTGGAGCCGATGACATAGGCCAATATGCCGGGCTCATGCGAGCCGATGACGATCAGATCGGCGCCGCTGGCGTCGGCCTCGGCCAGAACCTCGCCATGGACGGAGCCGACCAGCACCTTGGCCGAGACCCGCTCAGGCGGCAACGGGATGGCGGCAGCAATGGCGGCGAGCTTCGCCTCGGCGTCGGTCTGCTGCTCGGAATCGAAATCGGCCGGCACGAATTCCATATAGGTAATCGGCACGAGCGAGCGGACATAAACCAGCCTGATCGTGCCGCCGGAGGTTTCGGCGAAGGCGACAGCCGCAGCGATCGCGGGTTCGGCCAGATCGGCCTCGGCGAGATCGACAGGAACCAGAATCGATTTGTACATCGCATCCTCCTGGCTGTTGGCGTCGTAACGTCCTGCTTTCGCAAAAGCATCATACCACGATCCGCTGCGAACCACGCATGTGCATGGGCGCCATGACGGAGCGGAATTGACGCTCCCACGCCTGGCCTTAAGAGTACCGCGGCACGCAGCCACAGCTTGCGAAGCCAGCAACGGCGCCTCCCGCCGTTCCTCTAGGCTGTTCCTCTTGCCAGGCCGTCCGATGACCGACGCCCCTTCCGCCCCGCGCGGCTTCAGGACGCTCCTGCAGTCCCCGACGGCCTTCCTGATGGTGCTGGCCTTCGTAAACTGGCTCGGCTTTGCCAGCTGGAACGCCCTGATCAATAATTTCTCCAAGGAAGCCGCCGGCTTCACCGGCCAGGATATCGGCATCCTGCAGTCGGTGCGCGAGATTCCGGGCTTCCTCGCCTTCACCGCCATCATCCTGTTCTGGATCATGCGCGAGCAGATGCTGGCCTATCTCAGCCTGGTGACGCTCGGCATCGGCATCGCCATCACCGGCTTCTATCCGACGCTGGGAGGCCTGCTGCTGACCACGACGGTGATGTCGCTCGGCTTCCACTATTACGAGACCTCGCAGCAATCGCTCCAGCTCCAGCTCCTGCCGAAAGCGGAGGCGCCGCGGCTGCTCGGCAAGGTCGCCGGCGCGTCTGCGATGGCGCAGCTCCTCGCCTTCGGGTCGATCGCCGTGGTCTGGCGGGCTTTCCAGCCGGGCTATGTCGTCGTCTTCATGGTCGCGGGCCTCGCCACGGCAACGTTGGCGCTGGCGGTCTGGCTGCTGTTTCCGCGCTTTCAGGGCACCGTTCCGCAGAACAAGGGCTTCGTGCTGCGCAAGCGCTACTGGCTCTATTACGCGCTGACCTTCATGTCGGGCGCGCGCCGGCAGATCTTCATGGCGTTCGGCGGCTTCCTGCTGGTCGAGCGCTTCGGCTACGACGTCTCGGCCACCGCGACGCTGCTGCTGGCGACCTATGGCATCAACACCTTCATGGGGCCGATGCTCGGCAAGCTCGTCGGGCGGGTCGGCGAACGCGCTACGATCCAGATGGAGAATGTCTCGCTGGTCGCGGTCTTCGTCGGCTATGCGCTGGCGAGCCGCGGGCATTTCGCCGAACTGGGTTATATCGTCGCCGGCTCTCTCTTCGTCATCGACGGCATCTTCACCACGCTGATGCTGGCCCAGCGCACCTATTTCCAGAAGATCGCCGATCCCGCCGACATCGCGCCGACCTCGGCGGTCGCCTTCACCATCAACCACATCGCGGCGGTCTTCCTGCCGGTGACCTTCGGGCTGATCTGGATCTACGATCCGGCGATCGTCTTCATCATCGGCGCAGGCGTCGCGACCATGTCGCTCTCGCTCGCCTTCCTCGTGCCGCGTCATCCGGCGCCGGGCAACGAGACCACGATGACGCAGGCTGTTCCCGTCGCCGCGGAATGAGCGGAAGCGGCGTTAGAGCGTTTTCGAGCGAAGTGGACACCGGTTCGCGTGAAGAAAACGCGTTAAAACAAAAAACTAGAGCTGTTGAACGATCCAATGGGATCGGAAACTGCTCTAGCCCTGCCGGGCCGGCGTCCGGACGATCAATCCGTCGAGATCGTCCTTGACCCGGATCTGGCAGGACAGCCGCGAGGTCGGGCGCACGTCGAAGGCGAAATCGAGCATGTCCTCCTCCATCGACTCCGGATGGCCCGTCTTGGCGGCCCAGGCGTCATCGACATAGACGTGGCAGGTGGCGCAGGCGCAGGCGCCGCCGCATTCGGCCTCGATGCCGGGAATGGCGTTGCGCACGGCGACTTCCATCACGGTGGAGCCGGTTTCGCCCTCGACGGTCCGGCTTTCCCCTTGAGCGTCGATGAAGGTGATCTTGGGCATCATGAACTCCGGCGGGCGAATGGCGCGCTCCGCTTAGAGCATTTCCAATAGTCGAGGAAAGGACTTTTCCAACTGCAGGTGTCAGCTGGCCGGTTTCGGTGAGACGCCAAGGGCTAAGGTCGCCGGTGAATCGTATTCGTGAGACTGCGTCTCATCAAATCCGCTCCAAATTCGAGGCCGTCGCGGACATATGCCCTCTACGTGCTCTCCGGCGGCCATTGCTGCGCAGCGTGGAGCACGCGCAAGATCGTCACGGCGTAGACATCCTCGGTGTAGATCAAGACGTAATTCGATCGCACGATCATTTCGCGGGTGCCGGGCACGCGACCCATGCGATAGAGTTTCGGATGCTCCGGCAGCTTCGCCGTCTTCGCCTCAATCTCATCTTTCAGACGTTGTGCCGCATCCGGGTTGTCGTCAGAGATATAATCGACAATCGCCAGCAGATCGGTGCGGGCGGCCTGTCGCCACTCAAGCACGGGCACGGCGCTTCCTGTCGATCATCGCTTGAGCTTCGTCCATAACCTGCTGATGCGGCATGGCCGGCCGCGTGTCGTCCAGAGCCTCCTGCACCTTGGCCTTGAACCATGCGTCATAGGCTTCCGGGTCGACCGTGAGGCCGGCCGGCAAGCCGCCTTCAATGGCGACGCGGGCTAACAGGATGCGTACAGCATCGGAGACGGTCAGGCCGAAATTGGCGAGCTTGGCTGCCGCATCGGCCTTCAGCTTGTCATCCACGCGAACGTGAAGCATCGAGGTTTGAGCCATCGGGAGTTCTCCATGGTGTCCACCCCAATCATGTCTCTCAATTGAGAGACGAACAACCCCTCTTTCAGCAGGAGTGCCGCGCCAAGGCGGTTTGGACGCTCAGAGCATTCCGCGAAAAAGCGGGTCTCGGCTTCTCGCATAAGCGATCTCGAAGCTTTTAGAATCGATCGTGTCTGAGAATTCCCTCAGCCCTCATCCTTCGAGACGGCCCTTTCGGCCTTCTCAGGATGAGGGCTCAAGTCTCGAAAGGAGTCTCAGGCCGCGCAATCGAGCCGCGAGATCGCGGCGCGCGCCTCGGCGGCGGCCAGGGCAAGGGCGTCCATCGCCGTTTCCGTCCGGCGCGAGTCCGGCTCGGCCAGGTGCTGCTCGATCGCATCGGCCGCATCGGCAACCTGCCAGGCTCCGATGGCAAGGGCCGCGCCCTTCAGGGTATGGGCTGCGTCCATCCGGGTCTGGGCGTCGGCACCGGCATGGATGGTGCGCAGATGGCGGACGCATTGCTGCGCGAAGAGGGCGAGAAGCTCGCGCTCCAGCGCATGGTCGCCGCCGCTCTGGCGGGCGAGATGGGCGAGATCGATGGCGGTCTGGGGCATTTCAGGCTCGAGGTGGTGACGTTTGGAGAGCCGCAGAGGCGGCAGTTCTAGCCATTAACAAGCGCCATCATGGTGAATGAGGCGTTAACGACGTTTGTGAATCAGCCACTCAAATGGGTTTCCATCACCAGGTGCGTCCACTACCCTTCACAACTGGTAAATGATGGGCGCAGTGTCCTTCCGTAGCGAGAGAGCCAGAGGCGGCTCCCAATCGCGGCGAAGGCACGAGCGGGCGCCCATCAGCAGTGGCGTAGCGAGGCGGCAAGCATGACCCGGCAAAAAAAGCTCCAAGACCCGACCGAAGCCGCGATGTCGGCGATCGAGGAGGCGCTGCGGCTGGACCAGCCGAAAAGCGACGCCGAGACCGGCACGGCAGCCGAGCCCAAGCTGCCCATGACTGCTGACACCGATCTGAAGATCGAGCTTCCCCGCGTCGAAGCCGCTGCGCCCGTCCAGTCGCAGCCGGCTGCGCCTCCGCCGCAATCGACGCAGCGCCCGCTGATCGCGCCCGATACGAGCCGCGTCGCCAATGACGACCGGCGCGATTCGAGCTCGCTGGTCCAGGCCTTCTCCGCCCGCCCCTCCTTGCGTCCCTACTGGTTCGCTGCGCTCGCCTCGCTCGGCTGGCTCGGCGGCGCCTTCTTCCTGCTGGTCAGCCGCTACGGCACCCTCTCCAACGGCCTCTCCGAGCGTCTCACCGCCTTCGGCATCGGCGAGTGGACGCTGCTGGCGCTCTTCGCCGGCGCGCCCGTGATCTTCTTCTTCGTCCTGGCGGCGCTCTACCGCCGCACCCAGGAGATGCGCCTCGTCTCGCGCGCCATGACCGAAGTCGCCCTGCGGCTGGCCGAGCCCGAGATCGTCGGCGCCGATTCCATCCTCTCGCTCAGCCAGACCATCCGCCGCGAAGTCGCTGCGATGGGTGACGGCATCGAGCGCGCCGTCGCGCGCGCCGGCGAGCTGGAGACGATCGTGCGTGGCGAGATCGCGACGCTGGAACGCGCCTATGCCGATAACGAGATCCGGCTGCGCTCGCTGATCGACGAACTCGTGACGCAGCGCGAAGCGGTCGTCGGCAATGCCGAGCGTGTGAAATTCGCCATCAGCGGCGCCCATGAGAGCCTGTCGAAGGACCTCGACAACGCCAGCCGCGTCATCGCCGAGGCCGTCACCCAGGCCGGCGACAGGGTCACCGGCTCGCTCGGCGAAAAGGGCGACCAGATCACGCTGGCGCTGGGACGCGCCGGCGAACGCATGGTCGACGAGATCAGCGGCCGCGGCAACGACCTCGTCGAGCGCCTGCAGATCACCTCTGGCGAAGTCAGCGAGCGGCTGGCGGGAGCCAGCGACAACCTGTCGACGCTGCTCGACGGCCGTGCCCAGGAGATCGCGACCTCGCTGGAACGCACCGGCGCCATCCTCACCGAGGGCCTGACCACGGGCGCCAAGGACGTGACCCGCGCCATCAGCGAGACCGGCACGCAGGTCGTCGATTCGCTGGCCCAGCGCGCCGAGACCGTGAACGAGACGCTGCGCCTCACCGGCGAAGGCCTCGCCAAGGAAATCTCCACCCGCGGCGCAGATGTCGCCGAGCGTTTCGAAACCTCCAGCCGCGGCATGATCGCGCTGATCGAGGGGCAGAGCGAGGCGCTCGGCGCCAAGCTCGCGGAAACCGGCGAAACCTTGCGCGCCTCGCTCTCCGAGGAAGGCGAAAGCGTCACGACGCGCCTTGCCGAGGTCGGACGCGGCGTCCACGGCCTGCTCAGCCGCCAGAACGAGCATATCGCCTCGCGCCTGCTCGAGATCGGCGAGAGCGTGAACAGCCTGATCGGCACCCAGGGCGAGAGCCTGGTGACGCGCCTGAACGAGACGGCGCGGACGGTCGACGACGTGCTGCGCGAGCGCAGCGACGCCATCATCCTGCGCGTCGACGAGGCCGGAAAGTCGATCGGCGATACCGTCAGCCGCCATGGCCAGGACCTGACCTCGCGCATCACCGAGGTCGGCGCCTCGGTCCACGGGCTCTTCACCGAACAGGGCGGCAGCCTGGTGACGCGCCTGGCGGAAACCGGCGAGACTGTCCACGCGCTGCTCGACGGCCAGGCGGACAAGCTGGTCTCGCGCGTTTCGGGCGCCGGCAATGAGGCCGTCAGGCTGCTCGACGGCCATAGCGAGGCCCTGGTCTCGCGCGTTTCAGGCGCCGGCAATGAGGCCGTCAGGCTGCTCGATGGCCATAGCGAGACCTTGGTCTCGCGCGTCACCGGCGCGGGCCAGGAGGTGCAGGGGCTGCTCGCGGCTCAAAGCGAGACCCTGGTCTCGCGCGTCACCGGCGCAGGCCAGGAGGTGCACGGGCTGCTCGCGGCTCAAAGCGAAGCCCTGGTCTCGCTTGTGTCCGGCGCGGGCAAGGATGTCGTCGCGCTGATGAACGAGCAGAGCGACGCTCTCGTCACGCGCGTTTCCAACGCCGGCGGCGAGACCGTCAGGCTGCTCGACAGCCGCAGCGAGGCGCTCGTGTCGCGCGTTTCCGGGGCGGGACAGGACGTCGACAGCCTGCTCGAGGCGCGCACCCAGTCCCTGGTCTCGCGGCTCGGCCAGGCGACGCAGGACATCGACGTCCTCGTCGGCAAGCATGGCGACGCGCTGGTCGAGCGTCTCGGCCTGGCGGGCGAGCAGCTTCACGGCCTGATCGGCACGCAGAGCGCCGCCCTGATCTCCGGTCTGTCGGAGACGGGCTCGCGCGTCAGCGCCCTGCTCGACGAGCAGGCCGGCGCGATGACCGTCAAGGTTTCGCAGGCCGGCCTCGAGATCAAGGACCTGCTCGGCAATGAGAGCCAGGCCCTGGTGATGCGCATCACCGATGTCGGCCGCTCCGTGCACGGCGTGCTGGCCGAGCGCAGCAGCGCCCTGATCACCCGACTGGGCGAGACCGGCGATACCATGAACCGCCAGCTCGACGAGCAGGCGACGGCGCTGACCGAGCGGGTCAAGCAGGCGACCGACGGCGCCCGCGCCGCGCTCGACGAGCAGCAGAGCGGCTTCCTCACCCGGCTGGGCGAGACCGGCGATCAGGTCGGCGCGCTCCTGGGCGAGCAGCGCGAGGCCATGGTCCGCGATCTCGTCTCGACCGGCCGTGAGGTCCACGGCCTGCTCGGTGAGCAGAGCGAGGATCTGGCCCGCCGCATGACGGACGCCACCCGCGTCTTGACCGAGACCATCAATGTCGATGGCCGCCATGTCGCCGAGCGCGTCACCGAGGCCACGCAAACCCTGCGCGACACCTTCACCATCCATGCCGAGGACGCCCGGACCCTGCTCGCCGGCACCGGCCGCGAGATCGTGCTGGCTCTCACGCAGCAGGGCGGACGCGTCAACGAGGCGCTCTCCGCCAACGCCGAATCGATGCTGCGTTCGGTCGAGAGCCGCTCGCAAGCGCTCAACGAGGCGCTCGCCGGCAAGCATGACGCGCTGATCCAGCTCTTCGACGCGCAGGGCCGCGAGATCACGGACGGTCTCGGCGCACGGCTCGCCGCCTTCGAGGACATCGTGCTCAACCAGGGCGGCGCGCTTGCCTCCAGGCTCGCCGACAATGCCCGCGGCTTCACCGACACCGTGACGTCACGCCTTGCCCAGGTCGAACGCCTGCTCACCCATGAGGGCCAGGCGCTCGCCGACAAGGTCGGGGCGCGCTCCAGCGAGGCGTCCGAGATCCTGTCGGCGCGGACGAACGAGGCCGCCCAGGCGATGGAGCTCCAGATCCGGGTCTTCGAGGAACGCTCCAGCGCCAAGAGCGCCGAGATCGGGCAGTCGCTCGACGGGCTGATCGCGCGGATCGACGGCAATCTCGGTTCGCGGGCGACCGCGCTCAACGAGGCACTGGTCGAGCGCACCGTCGATATCGCACGCGTGCTCGCCGAAGGCGGCCGCGAAGTCACCCGCGCGCTTGCGGCCAAGGCCGACGAGATCGGCGAGGTCGTGACCTCCAAGAGCGAGTCGCTGACGCGCACGCTCAGCGACAAGGCCGATGCGATCAATGCGACGCTGGGCGGCCGCGCCCTGCAGATCGCCGATACGCTCGACCAGAGCGTGGCGCGCTTCGAGGAGCGGGTCGTCAACCGGCTCGATACGGTCTCGGGCACGCTCGACACCCGCAGCCGCGAATTCGCCGACACGCTGCAGAGCAAGTCGGACGCGATCTCGGCCGCGCTCGGTACCCGCGCCGACGAATTGCGCATCATGTTCGACGAGACCGGCGGCGGCATGCTCGGCGCGCTGAGCCAGCGCGGCGAGGCCATCGCCGGCGAAGTCGCCAATGTCGGCCAGACCGTGGTGCGCGCCATCGAGAGCCGCGGCACCTCGATCATCGAGGGGCTGCGCGATCGCGGCGCCGAGATCACGAGCGCGCTCGACGCCTCGTCCAGTGGCCTGCGCGAGACGCTGGAATCCGGCACGCGCCAGTCGGTCGACACGCTCGTCAGCACCAACGAACAGCTGCGCGACGAACTCGGCGGCATGCTGGGACGCCTCGGCGAGGCCAACAAGCTGATGCAGCAGATCGTGACCGGGGCGAACAAGAACCTCGGCGCCGTCGAAGGCAGCCTCTCGGCCCGCGTCGGCGAATTGCAGAGCGTCGTTGCCACGGTGATGGAGGAGACCGGGCGCGCGTCCGAGCAGGTCGCGGCCCAGGTCTCGGAGCTGAAGACCTTCTCCGAGGGTACGCTGCGGCAGACCACCGCGCTCGTCGGCCAGCTCGACGACAAGGGCGCCTCGCTGACCGAGGCGACCCAGGCGAGCGCAGCCGCGCTTCATGCCGTCGCGACACGGCTGGAGCAGGTCGAGGCCCGCGTCGGCAAGGCCCTCTCCGATCGCAAGGACACGCTGGAGGAGCTGCACGGGCTGATTGCTACCCGCACCGACGACGTGGAATCGATCACGCGCTCCTTCGCCGCCCTGATCGACGATTCGCTGAGCTCGGCCGAGGCGCGTGCGCGCCAGATCGGCGGCGTGCTGAGCGACTCGGCCGAAGCCACGACCACCGCGCTGACGCAGCAGTTCGAGCTGATCCGCGCCACGACCGGCAAGGAGCGCGAACGCACCGCCCATGCGCTGCGCTCGGCCTATGAGCAGGTCACCACCGAGGTCGGTGGCGAGCTCGCCAAGGTGACCGAACGCTTCCAGGGCGCGGCCCAGGACATGCGGTCCGTCACGGCCGACATCAAGCGCGAGCTGGAAGCGACGCGCGCCGAGCTCTCGCGCGGCGTGCTGGACCTGCCCCGCGAGACGCAGGAATCGACCGCCGCCATGCGCCGCGTCGTCTCCGAGCAGATCAAGGCGCTGAACGAGCTGACCGAGATCGTCACCAAATCGGGCCGGCGCAACGACGTCACCCTCCCCGCCGAGGCTCCAGCCCGTCGCGCCTCCCCCGCGCAGACCGTAACAGTGCCGGCCTATACGACCGTGACGCAGGCGCGCCTGCCCGCGGTCAGCGAGCCGCCGCAATTGCGGCCCTCGTTCGACGCGGCGCCCCAGCAGCCCGCCCGCACCGAAGCGCGGGTCGAGGCCCCCAAGCCGACACCGGCGCCGCCCCGCCCCGCCCCGGCCGAGGAGGCGCCGCGACGCGCCCCAGCACCGCAGCCGGAGGTCCAGCCGCCGGCAAAGGCGGGCTGGCTCTCCGACCTGCTCAACCGCGCCTCGCGCGAGGAGCAGCCCAGCGAGGCCAGCAAGCCGACCGCGCATTCGATCGAGAAGCTCGATTCGCTCTCCGTCGATATCGCCCGGATGATCGACCACGAAGCGGCCGTCGAGTTGTGGGACCGCTATAAGCGCGGCGAGCGCAACGTCTTCACGCGCCGGCTCTACACGCTGCAGGGCCAGCAGACCTTCGACGAGATCCGGCGCAAATACCGCCGCGACACCGAGTTCAAGGAGACGGTCGACCGTTACATCGACGAGTTCGAGCGCCTGCTCGGCGAGGCGGCCAAGGACGACCGCGACTCGATGGTGGCCAAGACCTACCTGACCTCCGAGACGGGCAAGGTCTACACGATGCTGGCCCATGCCAGCGGGCGCTTCGAGTAAGCGCGAGCGGACAGACGAAAACCAAAGGCCGCCCCGGGGGGCGGCCTTTTTCGTTTGAGCGCAGCGTCGCGTTCGCGGCCTATTGGACGAACTCGCTGGAGAACGGTCTCGTGTCAGTCAATCGCCGCAGCCTTCTGGCACTGCCCCTCGCCTATCTGACATTGCGAGGTTCTCCGCTTCGCGCCGTGCCGTTGCCCCATGTCGATGATTGGCCTGGAGGCGAGTGGGATCGGACAGCTCCCGAGCAAGCGGGGTGGGACACAGACATCCTGGCCCAGGCGCGGGCCTACTCACAGTCCATCGGCACGGCGAGCTTCATCGTGGTGCAGCATGGGCGCATCGTCGATAGCTGGGGCGATATCGGCCGCCGGCTGCAATTATATTCGGTGCGCAAGAGCCTTCTGAGCGCCCTGATCGGCATTGCCGTGTCGGAGGGCAAGATCGAGCTCGATGCAACGCTCGGCTCGCTTGGCATCGATGATGTTCCGCCCGCTCTCACCGAGGCCGAGAAACAGGCGACGGTTCGACAGTTGCTGCAGTCCCGGTCGGGCATCTATCGCCCCGCCCTCGTCGAGATGCCGAGCCAGGTCGCGCGCCGGCCCGTTCGGGGAAGCCATCCACCGGGCACGTTCTGGTACTACAACAACTGGGACTTCAATGTTCTCGGAACGATCTACGAACGCGCTGTCGGCGCGTCGATCTTCGAGATGTTCCAGCAACGCATCGGCAATCCCATCGGCATGCGGGATTATCGGCCGCGCGACGGTCATTACGTCAGGGGCGACGTCTCGCTGCATCCCGCCTACCCGTTACATATGAGCGCGCGGGATCTGGCGCGGTTCGGCCTGCTCTATCTGCGTTCCGGGCGCTGGCGCGACAGGGCCCTGGTCTCACCATCATGGGTCCAGGAGAGCACGACCGCCTCGTCGGAAACCTATCTTCGGTCCGGCTACGGCTATATGTGGTGGACCGGTTTCCCTGACCGGCGCGTCGCAATCATGAACCTGTCTCCCGGCGGCTTCTGGGCCGATGGGAACTATGGACAGTTCATCATCATCGACCCCGTGAACGACTTGGTCGTTGTTCACCAAACCGATACCGCCAAGGTCAATGAGCGGCAGATGGGCCATTTGATGTGGCTGCTTTTGAACGCAGCGCACGCCGGTGATCCGGGACGCGACCCCAACGCGACGATGCGCCGGTAGAGTCCTGACCTGCTCGCGGCTCACCGCGCCCAGCCCACGATCTCGATCAGCACCTGCGACAGCGCCCTGTCGAGCGCCTGCGCGGCCGTGCCGCCATCTCCGGCGCTCGCCGGCACGCGAGCCGTGAACAGGCGTGCGCGCTGGACCTTGCCGGACCAAACGCCGCGCTCAGCTATCCGGCTGACTCGCAAATGCGAGGTTGGCGGGCTCGAAGCACATCAGCCGCTTCCATTCATGCAAACCGGACGAGCCATGTTCCATGGCGCCGTACATGTACCAGCGCAGGCCCTGGACTTCGAGAGCTTGCCGATCCATCAGCCAGCGAGCCACCTCGAGGAACAGAAGTTTCATGGCTCCGGCTTGCAGATAGTCGCCGTGGCACATGAGTTCGTGCGTGCGGCACATGTCGCCTACGCGTCTCAGCGCGAGATATGCGACCAGCCTCGGACCAGCCGATTCCTGGACGAAGGCGCCCCATGCCAAGGTCCAATGCGAGGGGCAGGCCGGCGCCGCGGGAGCGTCCCGCGTGTCGACGAGCTTGGACCTGACGCCGAACCAGGCGGACAGGACCGGCCCACCGGATCGAAAACGCTTCGACCCGGAGATGGCCGCCATGCTCGCCGCATAGCTTTCCAGTTGAATGGGCGCGCAGCTGATGCCGAGGCGGGCCGCTTTCCTGGCTGCCCTGGCGATATTGCCATGGGAGCGCTTCGAGACGGCGCGCATATAGGCGTCCGATGTCGGATAGCGGGCCATGTCCAGCAGCATCGCGGTCGGCACGAACCGGCGCCTGAAACCCGATCGAGGCGCGTTGCGTTGGTGGAATCGACGCGCATCGGCAATCAAAAGGCCGCACAAAGGATGTTCGCAGCGATGGGGCGCTTCGGGCTGCAGATGTGCGATGGACAACACGTCGTCCGGTGTCAGATCGAAATCCCGCAGGCGCGTCTTCCGGGCCGCAGATTGCCAGGGCTGGAGCAAGTTGTGCAGCCGGCTCGTCAAAAATTTCGCAAGCATCATGGCGAGCGCGCCGATATCCTCGAAGAATTGATAAGCGGCCTCCTAGAGTATTTCCGCGTTTCTCCGAATCGCGGAAATACTCTATCTCCTTGTTTTATCGCATTTTCTTCACACGAACCGGTGTCCACTTCGCTCGAAAACGTTCTAACGCCAATTGCCGCAAATCCGCGATGGCACAAAGCGCATGGATCGAATCAACTCAGCATGGCGGACCCGCTGCTGGGCGTGGAGTCACCGCGCCCAGCGCACGATCTCGATCAGTACCTGCGACAGCGCCCGGTCGAGCGCCTGCGCCGCTGCGCCGCCATCGCCCGCGGCAGCCGGCACACGGGCCGTGAACAGGCGCGCGCGCTGGACCTTGCCGGAGCGGTCGCCCACCAGCTTGGCGGTGATCTCGACGACGGCAGCCCCGCTCGCGGTGTCGATGTTGAAGCTGCGGATGTCGGTGTTGAGCTGGGCGTCGGGCACGATGCGCTCGCCGGGACGCGCGACGGAACCGAGGCGATTGCCGTTCTCGAAGGTCTGGATGAGGCGTGTCTGCACCAGCTTGGGCACGCTGTCGGCCCATTGCGCGCCGCCGAGAAAGGAGAGCGCGCCGGAGGAGTCCTTGACGATGACACGGTCGGAATCCAGCGCCTGCACCGTCGTCGGCTGGGCGACGACGAGGGATACGCGCGAGCCACCGATGCGACCGAAATCGCGCGGTGCCGAGAGATCATAGGTCGTCGGCGCGGACCCACCGCCGCAGCCGGCCAGCATCAGCATGGCGGCGAGCAGCGTGGTCGGGACGGCTAGGCGCGCAGGCGGGATCGACATCGTCATGAGGCTAGCGCGACCCACCATATTGAGGAAGCGGCGGCTTGCCGCCGAAGATGAATTGCTGCGGATTGCGCTCGATATTGCGCAGCGTCCGGTTGAGATCGGTCAGCGTGCGCTTGCCGTCGCTGGCGAGGGACTCGATGTCGCGCAGGCCCGGACCGGTGAAGCGGCTGATGCCGGTGGTGATCTCGGCGGTGCGCTTGTCGAGATTGTCGGCCAGGACGCGGATCGCCCGGGCCGCTTCGCCGACATCGGTGAAGGCGCTCTTGCCATCCGGCCCGGCGGCCGTGTTCAGGAAGGATTGCGCGCCCTTGAGCACGCCCTCGACCTGATCGGCGGCCTTGTTCAGCTTTTCGGTGATCGAGGCGACCTCCTTGACCGCCTTGCCGACATCCTCGCTGGAACCGCCCAGCGCCGCGGTGAACTTGTCGACATTGTCGACGATGTTGGTGACCTTCTTCTGGTCGACCGAGCGCACGATCTGGGTAAGCTCCTCGCTCAGCGTGCCGAGCTTCTGGGCAAGCGGCGAGATCGTCTCGGCGATCTGGCCAAAGCTCTTCATCAGCTTGTCGACGCCATCGGAATTGTCCCCGAGCGCAGCCGAGAAGCGCTCGACATTCCTGACGGTGTTGCTGATCGAGCCGGCATTGTCCTTGACCAGTCCCTCGACGCTGCCGAGCACCTCGTCGGCGCGCTTGGCGATAGTGCGGACGGTCTCGAGGATGTCCTGGAATTCCGAGCGCTCGGCGATGATGGTCGGCAATTGCTGGCCGGGCTGCGCCTGCAGGACAGGCGAGTTCGGCTCGCCGCCGAGCAACTGAACCGCGACGACGCCGGCAAGGCCCTGCGCCTCGATGCGCGCGCGGGTGTCGACGCGCAGCGGCGTCGTGTTGTCGACCTGGATCACCGCATAGATGCGGCGCGGGTCATCCGGCAGCAATTCGATTCGCGTCACCTCGCCGACCCGCAGACCGTTGAAGAGCACGCTGGAGCCGCGCCCGAGCCCGGTCACGGTGCCGCTGAAAATGACGCGCACGTCCTGCCGCCGGCCGGCGCCGCCGCTGTTGAACCAGTAGATGAAGCCGAACGCCGCTGCGAGGACCGCAAGCGTGAACAGCCCGACCAGCGCGTAATTTGCCCGCGATTCCATTGTCTAGCGCTTCATCCCTGCATACCCGCCGGCAGACGCGCCCTCGCCCGCTCACCACCGAAATAGGCCTTCACCCAAGGGTGATCCGACGCCAGCATGGTCGCAAGCGTACCGACCGCGACGACCCGTTTGTCCGCGAGCGCCGCGATTCTGTCGCAAGCGGAATAGAGGCTGTCGAGATCGTGGGTTACCATGAAGACGGTCAGCCCCAAAGTCTGCTTCAGCGTCACGATCAGCTCGTCGAACTCGGCGGCGCCGATCGGATCGAGCCCCGATGTCGGCTCGTCCAAGAAGACGATCTCCGGATCGAGCGCCAGCGCTCGGGCCAGCGCCGCGCGCTTGATCATGCCGCCGGAGAGCTCGGACGGCGCCTTGTCGGCGGCGTCGGGCTTCAGGCCGACGAGATCGAGCTTCACCATCGCCAGCTCGTCGAGCAGGGCCGGCGACAGCTTGAGATATTCGCGCATCGGCACCTGGATGTTCTGCTTGACGCTCAAGGCCGAGAACAAGGCGCCATGCTGGAACATCACGCCGAAGCGGCGCTCCAGTGCGCGGCGCTGCACCAGGTCGAGCTCATCGACATCGTCCCCCAGCACCTCGATCGTGCCGCGGGACTTGCGCACCAGGCCCAGGATGGTGCGCGTCAGGACCGACTTGCCCTGACCCGACCCGCCGACGAAGCCCAGGATCTCGCCGCGCATCACGTCGAGGTCGAGACCGTCCATGATCACCTTGTCGCCGAAGGCGACCTTGAGATCACGCACGCGGATAGCCTCCGGAGCCTGCATTTCTGTCCCGCCGTCGGGCGTCGCGTCCCTTGCGCGCACCCGCTCGCCTGGCTCGGCCGATTGCTCGCTGATGGGCGATTTCATGGCCGGGTTACGATCCTCAAAACGCGATAGATGCAAAAAACATGGCGAAGAGACCGTCGACGACGATGACCATGAAGATCGCCTTCACCACCGAGGCCGTGACCTGCCGGCCGAGCGACTCGGCCGAGCCCTGGACCGCCAAGCCCTCGATCGAAGCGATCAGACCGATGACGAAGGCCATGAAAGGGGCCTTGATGAGGCCGACCGCGAAATGCTTCCAGGTGATGACCGATTGCAGCCGGGCCAGGAAGGTGTCGATGCCGATGCCGCCATAGAGCCAGGTGACGAGCGCCGCGCCGGTCAAACCCGACATCGACGAGAGGAAGGTCAGGATCGGCAGCGAGATGATCAGCGCCAGGATGCGCGGCACGACGAGGACTTCGATCGGATCGAGCCCCATCACGCGCAACGCATCGATCTCCTCGCGCATCTTCATCGAGCCGATCTCGGCGGTGAAGGCCGAGCCCGAGCGACCGGCGATCATGATCGAGGTCAGCAGCACGGAGAGTTCGCGCAGGATCAGGATGCCAGTCAGGTTCACGACGAAGACGGTTGCGCCGAATTGCTGGAGCTGGAAAATGCCCTGCTGGGCGACGATGCAGCCGACCAAGAACGAGATCAGCATGATGATCGGCGCGCCGTTGAAGGCGATCAGCTCGATCTGGTTGACCAGCGAGGGTCCGCGGAACTTGCGCGGACCGAGCACGACGCCGACCGAGCCGACCACGACCTCGCCGAGGAACATCGCACCACCGACCATGTCGCGCCCGAAGCTGACGACCGCCGCGCCGATGTCAACCAATACGCTGACGACGCCGAAATGGCCGGGATGCGCCGGCACCTCGTGATCCCTGACCGCCACCTCGGCGAGCAAAATCCCGTGTTCGGGCCGGTCGCTGACGATGTCGACGGCCGCGCCCTTGGCCTCCTGCTGCAGTTTCAGCCGGTTGAGGACATAGGCGCCCATCGTATCGAGCCGCGTCACGGCCGAGAGATCGAGCCGGGACGACGCGCCCTTGGCGATGCGTCCGTCGATCTCCGCGATCAGCGCCTCGACCCGCGGCGCGCGGTCGGCGCTCCACGAGCCCGCGAGCGCGACGGCAAGCGTGCCGGCATCGTCGCGGAAGACGGCTTGCGGTTCGGCGGTATCGAGGCTCGCCATGGCTTTAAGTCAAACCCTTCGCCGGAGCGGTCTCGCGACCTGCCCGCAGCGCCCGTCCGGTCGATCTTGTTGTGCCCCTGCTGCCTGTATCGCCGGGCGGATTGCGCTTTGCAAGCAGGAGCAGAACGAGACCGACAAGCGCCAGCGGAACCATGGCGAGAAACGCCAGCGAACCATGGCGCTGGTAGAGATAGCCCGACAGAATCGTCATCGCGGCGCTGACCAGTGCGCGCAGCGCCACGAGCCTGCCCTGGGCGGCAGCGCGCCGCCCCTCGGGCGCCAATGCGGAGAGGACCGCCAGCGCGCCGAGATGAGCGCAACCGAAGGTCAGGCCATGCAGCAATTGCAGCAGCAGCGTGACGCCGAGCCCGGGATCGAGCGCCATGACGCCGAAGCGGATGATGGCGGCGACAGCACCCGCCGCGATCCAGGCGAAGCCGGCCGCGCCCCGCGCGACGATGCCGCCGGCGAACAGGAACAACCCCACCTCCGCCACGACGCTCACGGCCCAGAGGCCGCCGATGACGGTGTCGCTGAAACCGAGGCTGCGCCAGTGCAGCGAGCCGAAGGCGTAGAGCGCGGCATGCGTCGCGTTCACGCAGGCGATGGCGACCAGCGCCAGATGGAAGGCCGCACTGAAGCCAACCGGAGCGGGGCTCGCCTCTTGTGCCGGCCTGGCGCGCGCCGGCGGCGCGGGGGCAGCCAGCGCGGCAAGCGCCGCCAGGCCCGTGCTCGCCGCCAAAGCGAGCGGAATGATGCCGGCTCCAAGGCGGGCGATCAGGTAGCCGCCGAGCAGGTTCGCCGCGAAAAAACTGACCGACCCCCATAGCCTGACGCGGCCATAGTCGATCGCGGCGCCCGCCCTGATCTGCGCCGTCGTCAGCACATCGGCCAAAGGCACGACGCCGGAGATCGCGGCGGCGTTAAGCGCCATGGTCAGGCCGATCAGCCAGATGCCATGCGCCGGCAGCAAGGCGAGATAGAGCAGCGCCGCCAGCCCGTTGAGCGCGGCCAGCAGCAGAACCGGCGGCAGGCGGCTGTCGGCGAGCCCGGTGACCCATGACGTAGCGACGACGCGCATCAGGATCGGAATCGTCAGGACGACGCTGATGGCGACGTCGCCGAGCCCTCTGGAGGCAAGCCAGATCGGAAAGAATGGCACGTAGATGCCGACGCCGAGGAAATTCAGCGCATGCATCAGCGACAGTCGCGGCCCGACCCCACCCTGCGGAAGCAGCGCCATTTTCAAGCCCGATCGCATGGCGCCGGCAGCACTTCCTTAAGCAATACGGGAGCACGGTTGGAGATGGTGCATTTCGACTGACGAATGGCGATTCGGCCAGTCCTTCACGAGCAGGTTGGTCATGGTTGAGGCGCGTTCGCTGACGCCGCTGAGCGAAACCGACTATGAAGCCATCGCCGCCGCCGTCATGGAGACGGCGCGCGGGCGCTGGTTCATGGCCGAATTCGCCAAACGCAACCGCCAGGCCGATACAGCCCAGCTGCTCACCGCCATCGGCCGGATCGAGCGCGTCGTCGGCGTCGGTGCCCAGCCCGCGCCGCCCGAGCCCAGCCTGCGTGAGGCTGCCGCGCTGATCACCGATCTCAGGCTCGACCTCGAACGGATCAGCGGGCGCAGCCAGGAGCCGTCATCTGGCCTGGCGGCGCGCATCGAGAGCGCCTCCGGCAGCATCGCCGCCGCGGTCGAAAGCGTGCAGGAGGCGGCCTGGGGCCTGCGCGAGGCCGGCGCCGACGAGGCCCTCTGCGACATGCTCGACCGGCGCGCCACCGAGATCAACGCAGCGACCGCCAGCATCGACGGCACGGCCCAGCAGATCGGCAAGATCGCCGATACGATCGCGATGCTCGACAGCAGCCTGCGGGCGTTCTGCGAGGGCGCGCAGGGCGAAGGCGACGCCGAGCCGGTCCAGCCGGCGCACGGGCTCAGCCTGCGCGAAGCGGCGCCGCTCAGCGCCTATGACGACATCGAGATCATCGAGATCGACGAGATTCCGACTTCGGTCGTGTCTGCGCCGCGCAAGGTCTCCGCGCGGCCGACGAGCGAGTTCAAGCACCAGGTGAGCCCGCTCGTTCACGACGATGTTGATTTCGAATATATCGACGTACCCGGCGAGGCGCCGCCTCCCGCTCCCGCCGCCCCGCCCGCCACCTCGGAAGCCGATCTGCGCGACATCGACGCGCTGCGCGCCGACAGGAAGCTCGCCTACTTCGCCTAAACCGCTCCCGCGGCGACATAGCTCGCCATCTTGCCGGGGTTGAGCAGGCCGAGCGGATCGACCTCGTGCTTGAAGCCGAGTTGGTCGGCATCGGCACGCTTGTGGCGGCTGCCGGCCTCGAGCGAGACCACATGCGGATTGGCGATCATCACGCCCGCCTTCTCATGCAGGGCAATGATCTCGTTCAGGCGTTCGGGCGTCGAATAGCGCAGGATCGGCAAGGCGCTCGCGGTCATCCGCCCGCCGAAGCGGATGAATTCGTGATGCGCCAGAACTTCGTCGGGGAAACGCGCGATCATCTCAGCCGCGCTCTCGAGCAGCCGGTCATGCGGGAACATGCATTGCAGATAGGTGATCGAGCGGTCGCCCTTCAGCCATTGCAGCGTGGTGTGGTTCCACGTGTATTCGTAAAGCGGGACCGTGCCCGGCCCCTCCTCCGAGGGCGCCTCATAGGTCACCTCACCGCGCTGGCCGATGATCGCCTTGAACGGCCCGAGCGAGGCTTCGGCGATCATGCAGATCAGGATGCTCTTACCCTGCGGGCAATGCTGCTTCAGCGCGCCGAATGTCGCCGGGATCGGCCATGAGATCGGCGTGACCAGCTTCTTGACCACGCCGTCGGCGAGCGCGACCGCGTAGCCTGCCTGGAAGGCTTCCATGTAGTCGTCGAAGGCGACGATGACGTCGATCCAGGGCCAGGCCGGAGCCAGCGGCATTTCCAGCGCGGTGATGATGCCGGTCGTGCCATAGGCGCGATTGACCTTCTGGGCCGCGTCGTCGCGCAATTCGAGGATGCGCGGCTCCTCCTCCATCGTGACGATGCGCGCCGCCAGGATGTTGCCGGGCTCGCGCAGGCCGCCATAGGTGACCGAGCCGACGCCGCCCGAACCGCCGGCGACGAAGCCGCCGATCGTGGCCGAGCGCTTGGTCGAGGGGTGCATGCGCAGTTCGAAACCCGCCTCGCGCGTCGCCATGTCGATGTCGAGCAGGCGCGAGCCGGCGGCGACCCTGACCACGCCCGGCTTCTGCCAGGCGATACCGCTCAGCGCCGTGATGTCGAGCAGCACGCCGCCTTCGAGCGGCACGGCCTGGCCGTAATTGCCGGTGCCCGCCGCGCGGACCGTCAGCGGGATGCGCCGCTTCACGCAAGCCGCGGCGACCCGCACCACCTCGTCTTCATCGCGCGGGCAGGCGATGATGTCGGCGGATTTGTCGGCCAGCTCCGTGTTCAGGATCGGCGAATACCAGAAGAAGTCGCGCGAGCGCTTGCGCACCACCTGCGGCTCGTCGATCAGCGGGATGCCGTCGAGATCGGCCTTCAGCCCGGCAATGTCGTAGCGCGAGGGCTGCGGCGGCTTGTGCTTTCTTTCGATGTCCAAGCTCATATCGTACCCGTTGCAGCTGCGGGGCTTCAATTTTCCCGTTTCAACGCGCTCTCATGCCAGCGCCGCAGCAGGAGATGCGAGATCCAGCTCGTCGCGAGGAAGATCGCTATCCCCGACAGCGAGATCATGATCAGGGCGGCAAAAACGCGCGGGATCTTGAGCTGATAGCCCGCCTCCAGGATGCGGTAGGCCAGGCCAGACGAGCTGCCGCCCGTGCCGGCGACGAATTCGGCGACGACCGCCCCGATCAGCGCGAGCCCCCCCGAAATCTTCAGCCCGGCGAGGAAATAGGGCAAGGCAGCCGGCAATTTGAGATGGCGCAGCGTCTGCCAGCGCGTCGCACCATAGAGCTGGAACAGGTTGATCAGGTTGTGATCGGCCGAATTCAGCCCGAGGATGGTGTTCGACAGGATCGGGAAGAAGGCGACGATCCAGGCGCAGATCAAGAGCGAGAGGTTGATGTCTCCGGCCCAGATGATGATCAGCGGCGCGATCGCCACGATCGGCGTCACCTGCAGGATCACCGCATAGGGCAGGAGCGACATCTCCAGCCATTTCGACTGGGTGAACAGCACGGCGAGTGCAACACCGACGATGACGGCCGCCGCCAGCGCCATGAAGGTGATGCGCAGCGTGATCCAAAGCGAGCCCGAGAGCGTGCCCCAGTCGGCGATCAGCGTCTGGCCGACCAAGAGCGGCCCGGGCAGGACATAGGGCGGAATCTCCTTCCAGCGGACCAGGAACTCCCACAGGCCGAGCGCCAGGACACCGATGACGAGCGGCGCCAGGATGCGCGGCCAGGCGCTGGCGGGCAGGCCGAGGATGCGGGGCTCCGTCGCGAAGACAGGACGGGCTTCAGCGTCGGTGCCGTCATGGGCGGGGGGCGGCAGGGCTGTCTCGAAGGATGGCGCGCTCATGAGCCGATCGCCTCCTTGAGCTTGCCGGAGACGACACGGCAGAGATGGGCGTATTCCGGCGAGGTGCGGAAGAGATCGTCGCGCGGATAGGGCGCATCGACATCGAGATCGGCCATCACGCGGCCGGGACGCGCCGCCATCACCACGATGCGCTTGGAGAGATAGACCGACTCGAAGACCGAATGCGTGACGAAGACGGCGGTGAACTTCTCCTTCCACCAGAGTTCGAGCAGATCGTCATTGAGGCGGTGGCGGGTGATCTCGTCGAGCGCCGCGAAAGGCTCGTCCATCAGCAGGATCTTTGGCCGCAGCACGAGCCCGCGCGCGATCGAGACGCGCATCCTCATGCCGCCGGAGAGTTCGCGCGGATAGGATTTCTCAAAACCCTTGAGCCCGACCAGCGCCAGCATCTCGGCGGCGCGCCCTTGCGCCTCGCTTTTGCGGACACCCTTCAGCGTCAACGGCATCATGACGTTGGCGAGCGCGGTCGCCCAGGGCATCAAGGTCGGGTCCTGGAAGACGAAACCGAGATCGCGCTCAGGCTCGCCTGAAGCGTCATGGCTGGTCGTCGGCCATTCGATCGTGCCGGTCGAGGGCGCGCCCAGCCCGGCGATCATGCGCAGCAGGGTCGATTTCCCGCAGCCGGAGGGGCCGAGCAGGCTGACGAACTCGCCGGCGCCCAGATGCAGGTTGACGTCGCGCACGGCGAGCGTGCCGTTGGCGAACTGTTTCGAGACATGGCGCACGCAGACGAGCGGCTTGGCGTCGCTGCTGCGGACTGCGTGGGGTGTGCTCAGATAGGCTGTGTCCAAAGCCTGATGATCCGTTGATTGGCGCCCCGCTTTGTCATTCCGGGGCAAGCCATCGGCTTGAACCCGGAACCCACGACTGGGCGAGTGCTGTTCATTGTGCCCGACCGGGGCCTCACCCGGTCGTGGGTTCCAGGTTCAAGCCAATGGCTTGCCCCGGAATGACAAGCTACTACGCCTTGCCCACGCCCTTGTTCACGAACTCCAGGCTGTAGGCCTTCTTGATATCGACGCCGGCCGGGAAGACGCCCGCCTCCGTCATCGTCTTGTAGAAGCTGCCCCAGCGCGCATCGGTCATGGCGCCGATGCCCAGCGTCAGCGCGTCGCCGGAGAGCACGATGCCCTTCTCGTTCATGACCTTGACGGCGTAGTCGATCTTCTCCTGATCCATGTCGGGATTGTCCTTCAGGATCTGGGCGTTGGCGGCGGCCGCGCTCGGCCCGGCCTTCATATACTCGGCCCAGCCCTCCAGCGAGGCGGTGACGAAGCGCTGGACCAGGTCCTTCTTCTCCGCGACCATCTTCTGCGAGATGTTGATCGTGGTGTTGTAGTTCTCGAAGCCGGCATCGGCGATGAGATGCACCACCGGGTTCACGCCGCCCTTCTGGATGGCGAAGGGCTCGGACGACAGAAAGCCCTGCTGCGAGATGGTCTTGTCGGCCAGGAAGGGCGCCATGTTGAAGGTGTAGGGCCTGATCTGCTCGTCGGTGTAGCCGAACTTCGCCTTCAGAAAGGGCCAGTAGCTGGTGCGCCCGGCAGCGCCGACCAGGATCGGCTTGCCCTTCAGCGCAGCCAGCGAGTCATTGCCCTGGCCGGGATGCGAGATCAGGACCTGCGGGTCCTTCTGGAAGATCGAGGCGATGCAGAGGAATGGGATGTTCTCCTGGGCGTAGCGGATCGCCTCGAAGGAGTTCGACATGATCATGTCGACGCGGCCGCCGAGCAGGAGCTGCGAAGGGTTTTGCTGCGGCCCGCCGGGGCGGATATCGGCGTCGATGCCGTATTTCTTGTAGATGCCGTTGGTGACCGCGAGATAGAAGCCGCCATGCTCGGCCTGGGCGCGCCAATTGGTCTGGTAGGAGACCTTGTCGAGCGTCTGGGCGCTGACCTTGCTGCCGGGCACCGGCACCAGGACGGAGGCGGCCGAGCCGCCGATGAGGCCCAACGCCGCGCGCCGGTTGATGCGATACTTCATCATCATGCTGGAGACCTCCTGGATAAGGCTTTTGCGCAATTGCGCCGTGATCGCGGGCCAGCAACATACATGCCATGCAGCACCGCTGGCAGGAAATGCGGCATGACGCTCTTGCGCACAGAGAACGTGCAATTGCCCAGGCCGCAAGCAGAAACACCGCGCGACCCATGGATGCAGGCAGCAGGCTTCCCCAGCGGGCGGTTCCGGCTAGGCTGGCACAATGCGCTCCGAACATGCCGTCTCCGATACGCTGCTCGCGGTGCTCCGGCGGGCGCCCCTCGAAAACGTCGTTCTTCTGAAATTTCTGCTCGCCTCCCCGGAGGCCGCGAGCGTGCATCAGATCGTCAGAGGCGATGATGCGGCGACACTGCTGCTGCTCGACCACCGCTTCAGCGATTTCGATCGCGAGACCTATCCGGCAGCCAGAGCTTCGGCCCTCATCGCCAGCAGCCGCCCTGAACTCACGGAGGAACTGCTGGCTTTCGTGCCACGGCGAGAGACCCTGGTCTTCAAGCTGGCGAACGAGGCCGATCGTTTGATCGTCGCGGAGGAATTTCCCCTGGAACGGCGCACCGCCTTCCTGTCCTACACCGCAACAATCATGACCCCGCTCGATGCGGGGGCAGACATCGAGACGACCACCGCCGAGACGCCGTTCGAGATATTGGCGGCGCAAGGCCACAGCGCGGAGTGGCTGGGCCCTCTCATCGAGAGCGGACGCGCCTTCATCAGCGTGCTCAGGGACGGCCCCAGGCCGCTATCGGCCTGTTTTGCCTTCCAGATCGACGGCCGGGTCTGGGAGGTCGGAGGCGTCTACACGCAGCCGCAAGAGCGCGGCAAAGGCCTGGCCTATCGCGTCGTCCACACGGCGCTGGCCGAATTGCAGCGTCGCGGCCATCTTGCCCGCTATCAGGTTGCCGAAGAGAACACGGCTTCCATCCGGCTGGCAGAGTCCCTAGGCATGAGGCGCTACCTCACCCTGACCCACTACCTCAGCGCGCCGGACATGCCATGATCAGCCCTGCCATGACCAGCCCTGCCCTTGCCGCGCTTCGCGCTGAACTCGCCGATCTGACCATTTATGACGACGCGCCGAGCTTGCGCATGCATAGCCGCGACTTCTTCTGGTTCTCGCCGGTGCTGAAGCCCGATCTCGAGGGCAAGCAGGCCGAGCTGATCATCCTGCCGCGCGACAAGGCGGAGGTCGCCCGCATCGCCTCGGCCTGTGCGCGCCATCGCGTGCCGTTGACGGTGCGCGGTGGCGGCACCGGCAATTACGGCCAGGCTGTGCCGCTGGAAGGCGGCGTGGTGATGAACCTGACCCGGCTCAACCGTGTCGTCTCGACCACGCTCGGCGCCGGCCGCTTCGAGGCCGGAGCCAATCTGCTCGACATCGACAAGGCACTCTGGCCGCTCGGACAGGAGTTGCGCATGCATCCCTCGACGCGGGCGCAGGCGACACTGGGCGGCTTCGTCGCGGGCGGCGCGGCCGGCGCCGGTTCCTGCACATGGGGCCAGATCGACAATCTCGGCGCGGTGATCGCGCTCGAAGTCATGACGGTCGAGCCGGAACCGCGCCTGATCGAGTTGCGCGGCAAGGAGATCCTCAAGGTGATGCACGCCTATGGCGTCAACGGCATCATCACCGAGGTCGAAGTGCCGCTCGCACCGGCCCATGCCTGGGCCGAGCGGATCGCGACCTTCGACAGCTTGAAAGCCGCCGCCGCCTTCGGCCAGGCCTTCACCGAATGCGACGGCATCGCCAAGAAGCTCGTCAGCATCCACGCCCCCGCCATCGCGCCCTATCTCAAGCGCCTCGGGCCTTATCTCGGCGAGAACAAGGCCTTCGCCATCCTGATGGTGTCGGAGCCGCAGGGCGACGAGCTCGACCGGCTGATCGCCGAGATGGGCGGCACCGTGACCTTTTCGCGCGGGGCGGAGGCTGCAAGGGCTGCCGCCTTCGGCGAGCATCGGGAGAAAGGCGCGCCTGGCCCGCTCTACGAATACACCTGGAACCACACCACGCTGCACGCGCTCAAGCTCGATCCGACGATCACCTATCTGCAGCTTCGCTTTCCGCCCGGCCGCAATCTCGAGCTATTGGATTGGGCGGAAGAGCAGTTCCGCGACGATGTGATCTTCCACATCGAGTTCCAGCGCCGGCAGGGCAAGGTCTATCATTCCAGCCTGCCGCTGGTGCGCTTCAGCACGGCGGAGCGCCTGCACGAGATCATGCGCCAGGCCGAGGAGGCCGGCATCCAGGCCTCGAACCCGCATACATGGGTTTTGAACAATGCCGGCTGGAAACGCACCGACGCGCCGCAGCCGGAATTCAAGCGCCTCGCCGACCCCTATGGCCTGATGAATCCGGGCAAGCTGCTGGGCTGGGAAGCCAAAGCCTCGGAAGCGGCCAAAGCCTCGGAAGCGGCAGAGTGACAGCGCGGCTCAGCCGCAGATCACCTTGCGCAAATCCGTGAAGATGCGCCTGGCATAGTCCGCCGGGGGCTCGGCGCCGGCATGATCGAGCCAGAGATCGCTCGCGACCCGCAGCGCCCCGATCGTCACCATGGCGACGAGCCGCGCCGGCAACGGATCGCTACCTTGGGCCGTGCGCTCTTGGGCCGAGCGTTCGGTCAGGGCCGCTGCCAGCACACGTTCCAGCTTCTCGTATTTGACCTGATCATAGGCGCGCAGCGCCGGCGTCTCCTTCACCAGCCGGGAGAGGGCGATCGCCTCCTCGCGCTCATAGCCGCTGATGCTGGCGATCAGCGCCCGCTCCGCCGCCAGCAGCAGCGGCTCGCTTTGAGGGCGCTGCGCCAGCGCAGCCACAAGCCCATCGCCGAATGCATCCTTCCAGGCGAAGACGACCTCCTCCTTGGATGCGAAATAGTGGAAGAAGCTGCGGCGCGACATCTCGGCCGCTGCGGCGATGTCGTCCAGCGTCGTCGCCTCGAAGCCCTTCTCCAGGAACAGCGCCATGGCTGCTGCCGTCAGCCTTTCGCGGGTCTGGAGCTTCTTGCGCTCGCGCAGTCCTGGCTTGGGCGCGCTGGGCAAGGCCGCGTCGCGCGATTGATCAGGCATCGGAAAACTCTTTAATTTCATCTCTTGCAATTTTGCACTTGATGCAAATATTTGCATCCAAGTTAGCATCCGCCAGCGCTCCCGCCATCCCACGCCTGGAAAGAGCCATGAAAGACAACTGGACCACTGCCGATATCCCTTCGCAAGCCGGCAAGCTCGCCATCGTCACCGGCACCGGTGGCCTCGGCTATGAAGACGCGCTCGAACTTGCCCGCACTGGGGCAGAGGTCGTCCTCGCCGGGCGCAACACCAGTAAGGGCAGCGAGGCGGTGGCGCGGATCAAGGCCGCCGTCCCGGGCGCGGCCATCTCCTTCAGCCTGCTCGATCTCGCCGAGCTGTCCTCGGTCCAGGCTTTCGCGGCTTCCTTCGCCAGCAAGCACGACCGGCTCGACATCCTGATCAACAATGCCGCGGTAATGGCGCTGCCGAAGCGGGCGACCACGGCCGACGGTTTCGAGATGCAGATCGGCACCAATTTCCTCGGGCATTTCGCGCTGACGGCGCATCTGCTGCCGCTGCTGCGCAAAAGCACCGCGCCGCGCGTGATCCAATTGAGTAGCCTTGCGCATCGCCGCGGCACGATCAATTTCGACGACCTCCAGGGCGAGCGGCCCTATAGTGCCTGGAAGGCCTACAGCCAGTCCAAGCTCGCCATGCTGATCTTCGCGCTGGAGCTGCAGCGTCGCAGCGACGCGCAGGGCTGGGGCCTGACCAGCCTTGCGAGCCATCCCGGCTGGGCGACGACAGACCTGATCGCGAACGGCCCCGCCCAAAGCGGGCCGGCGCTGCTCTGGCAGCTGACGCGCCTGTTCGCTCCCCTGTTCAGCCAGTCCCCTGCCGCCGGCGCCCTGCCGACGCTCTATGCGGCGACCGCTTCCGACGCGGCCAAGGGCGGCTATTACGGTCCCAACGGCTTCTATGAAATGAGGGGCGCACCGTCGCATTCGAAGATGGTCGGGCAAGCGAATGATCCCGCTGTCGCGACGCGACTCTGGGACGCCGCCGAGCGGCTCACCGGCGTGAGTTTCGTCGAGCCTCTCGACGCCGCGACGACCGTCTGAGACCGAATTCCATCGCTGAAGCTAAGGGTCGATCCATGAAAGTCCTGATTTTCGGCGCGACCGGCATGGTCGGGCAAGGCGTGCTGCGCGAATGCCTGCTCGATCCCGACGTGAGCGAGGTCGTCACCATCGGCCGCAGCGCGACCGGGCAGAGCCATGCCAGGCTGCGCGAGATCGTTCACGCCGATCTGACTGATTACACCGCGATCGAATCGCAGATCACGGGCTTCGACGCCTGCTTCTTCTGCCTCGGCATCGCCTCGGCGGGGATGAGCGAGGCCGACTACCGTCGCATCACCTATGACATCGCGCTCGCCGCCGCCCGGACGCTGGTGCGGCTCAATCCGGCGATGGTGTTCGTCTATGTCTCGGGCGCCAGCACCGACAGCAGCGAAAAAGGCCGCTGGATGTGGGCGCGGGTGAAGGGCGCGACCGAAAACGCCATCATGCGCCTGCCTTTCAAGGCCTCCTACATGTTCCGCCCGGGCGCGATCCAGCCGCTGCACGGCATCCGCTCGAAGACCAGGCTCTATCGCGTGATCTACGACCTGACCGCGCCGCTGCTGCCCTTGCTGCAGCGCTGGCTGCCTGATTCCATCACCACGACCGAACAGATCGGCAAGGCGATGCTCAAGGTGGCAAGGGAGGGAGCGCCCAAGCCCATCCTCGAGAATGCCGACATCAACCGGCTTTGACGGTCCCTACGCGATCCCATGCGTTGAACGGATCGCCCTAGGCTTTGATCTCGCGTCGGCTCGCCCCGAAAACCGGTTCCCACTTTTCGGGCCGATGGCCCAGTGATCTTGCATCGGCTTGCCCCGAAAACCGGTTCCCACTTTTCGGGCCGATGGCCTAGGGTTACGCCCTCGATTGGCTGCAAGGACGAGACCATGACCGCGCGCTTCTGGGGCGAGCTGAAGACCACCGAATTCGAGGGGCTGTCCGCCGACGACACCGTCGCGGTGCTGCCGCTGGCGGCGATCGAGCAGCATGGACCGCATCTGCCTGTTTCAGTCGACACCACGATCATGAACGCGATGCTGACTGAAGCGATGCCGCTCGTCCCGGCCGGGCTCGACGTGCTGGTGCTGCCGACCATGGCGATCTGCAAATCGAACGAGCACCTGCATTCGCCGGGCACGCTGACCTTGTCCTGGGAAACCGCGACCAGCGCCTGGATCGAGATCGGCGAGAGCGTCAGGCGCGCTGGCATACGCAAGCTCGTCATCGTCACCTCGCATGGCGGCAATGTCGACCCGATGAAGGTGGTTGCGCGCGAATTGCGCGTGCGCCTCGGCATGCTCACCGTGACCACGGCCTGGCGCGCCTTCGGCCTGCCGCAGGGCCTCTTTGCCGATCTCGACGCCAACCACGGCATCCATGCCGGCGATATCGAGACCTCGCTGATGCTGCATTTCCGGCCAGACCTCGTCGATATGAGCAAGGCCGGGCGCTTCGAGCCATTGACGATCGCGATGGCGACGGAGGGCTATAGCTGGCTGCGGCCGACCGGGCTGCATGCCTTTGCCTGGATGGCGCAGGACGTTCACGCCTCGGGCGCAGCCGGCGACGCCAGCCTCGCCACGGCAGAGAAAGGCAAGGCGACGGCGGCGTTCCAGGCGAAGGGTTTTGCCGAGCTTCTGGCCGATGTCGCACGGTTTCCGCTGGCGAAGCTGCACAAGGCACAATAGCCAGCGTCATGCTCGGGCTCGACCCGAGCATCTCTTTCAGGAGGTTCTCAGGTCGCGCCGCAATGCGGCGACCCAGAATGACGAGCCACTGCTCAATCCGGATCGAGCAGGCGCGGCCCCGCCCCTTGCTCGGCCAGCCTGTCCCAGGGATTGTGCAAGGGGCACCCCTTCACCGAGAGACAGCCGCAGCCGATGCAGTCGGTCAGGTGGTCGCGCAACCGCGTCAGCCGGTCGATGCGCCGCTCCAGCTCCTCCTTCCACAGCGAGGACAGCTTCGCCCAGTCGGCGACTGTCGGCGTGCGCTCGGCCGGCAGCGCCTTGAAGGCCTCGCGGATCGTCCTCAGCGGCATGCCGGTGCGCTGCGCCACCTTGATGATCGAAACCCGCCGCAAGACCTCGCGCGGATAGCGCCGCTGGTTGCCGGCGCTGCGATTGCTGCGGATCAGGCCCTTCGCCTCATAGAAATGGATCGCGGAGACGGCGAGCCCGGTGCGGCGTGCGACCTCGCCGACACTCAATTCGTCCAGGGGAGATGCATGTCCGTTTGCCATTTGCGCTCTTGACCTAAACTATAGTTGAGGTTTTATACAGCAGGCTCCCGACACGCAAACCGGAGCACATCCCCATGCATCGCAGGCTCGAACCCAGGATCAAGCTGGCGCTGATCTATGGCAGCACCCGCGAAGGCCGCCTCTGCGACAAGGTCGCCGGCTGGGCCGCAGCGCAGATCGAAGGCGACGGCCCCTTCGAACTCGACATCATCGACCCGGCCACGCTCGGCCTGCCAGAGCGGCATCAGCGCGGCGAGCACGACGCCGTGCGGGCGCTCAAGCAGCGCATCGGCAATGCCGACGGCTTCGTCATCGCGACGCCGGAATATAATCGCGGCTATACCGCCGCGCTGAAGTTCCTGATCGATCTGGTCGGCGAAGAGTGGCGCGGCAAGCCGGTCGGCTTCGTCTCCTATGGCGGCGTCTCGGGTGGCCTGCGCGCTGTCGAGCAATTGCGCCTCGTCTTCGCCGAGCTCCACGCCATGACGATCCGCGACGGCGTCTGCTTCGCCAATGTCTGGAGCCGCTTCGACGCGTCGGGCAGGCTCTTGGATGCCGACCAGCCGGAGAAGGCGATGGCACTGATGCTGGCACAATTGCACTGGTGGGCAACAGCCCTGCGCAACGCCCGAAACAGCGTGCCTTACGGGCAATTCGCAGCCTGAAACCAACGCCGTCACTTCACGGATCTGTGGCCATAGCCGCACAAATTCGAACTGGTTGCCGGCAGGCGATGACGGGACAATGCCGTCATCGCCACAGGAACCAGGATCGACAATGCAGCTTCAGCTTCTCCGCAACGCCGCGCTCAAGCTCAGCTATGCCGGCAGGACGATCCTCGTCGATCCTGATCTTGGAGCGCGCCACAGCCGGCGCTCCATCGCCGGCCGTTCGAACAATCCCATGGTCGATCTGCCGCTGCCGATCGAGGACATCCTCGCCGGGGTCGACCTCGTCATCGTCTCGCATCTGCATGCCGACCATTTCGACGAGGTCGCCAAGGAGCGCCTGCCCAAGGACCTGCCGCTGATCTGCCGTGCCGGCGACGAGGAGACCATCGCCAAGGCCGGCTTCCGCGCGATCACGCCGCTGGACTGCTATCTCCGGCTCGGCCCGATCATCCTCAAATCGCATCCCGCCCAGCACGGGACCGGTGCGGTCGTCGAGACGATGGGGCCCGTGATGGGCTTCGGCCTGGAGGCGCCGGGCGAGCCTGCCTTCTACTGGTGCGGCGACAGCGTGCTCTACCCGCCCTTGCTCGACGCCGTGAAGGCGACCGACCCCGATATCATCGTGACGCATTCCTGCGGCGCGCTCTGGGACGGCACGCTGATCGTGATGGATGCCGGGCAGACGCTCGACCTCTGCGAGGCGGCGCCGCGCGCGACCGTGATCGCGACCCATATGGAAGCGCTCGACCACGCCACGGTCAGCCGCGCCGCCCTGCGGCAGGCCGCGCAGGCGCGCGGCATCGGCAGCGAGCGCCTGCTGATCCCGCAGGATGGCGAGACGATCGAACTGCGGGCCAGCGTCGCGGCTTAAGGCATGGTTCCGAGCGGTCCCGATGCCGGGCGAGCGAGCGGGGGCTACTCCCCCGCCTTCATCTGCCTGGCGTAGATGTCCTTATAGGTCTCGCGCAGCAGGTTCTTCTGGACCTTGCCCATGGTGTTGCGCGGCAGGTCGTCGACGATGAAGACCTGCTTGGGCAATTTGAACTTGGCTAGGCGCTGCTCCAACGTCTTGGCGATCGAGGCGGCGGTGATCGTCGCGCCGGGCTTGACCACCACGACGGCGGTGACGCCCTCGCCGAAATCGGGATGCGGGCAACCGATGACGGCGCTTTCGACGACGCCTTGCATCTCGTCGATCTCGGTCTCGACCTCCTTGGGATAGACATTGTAGCCGCCGGTGATGATCAGGTCCTTGCCGCGCCCGACGATGTGGACATAGCCGGCGGGGTCGATCTTGCCGAGATCGCCGGTGATGAAGAAGCCGTCCGCGCGGAACTCGGCCGCCGTCTTCTCCGGGTTGCGCCAATAGCCCTTGAAGACGTTGGGACCCTTGACCTCGATCATGCCGATCTCGTCGGCGCCCAGCACCTTGGCCGTCTCGGGGTCGGTGACGCGGGCCGAGACGCCCGGCAGCGGGAAGCCAACCGTGCCCGCCACCCGCTCGCCCTCATAGGGGTTGGAGGTGTTCATATTGGTCTCGGTCATGCCGTAGCGCTCGAGAATGGCGTGGCCGGTGCGCTCGCGCCATTCGCGGTGGGTCTCGGCGAGCAAGGGAGCCGAGCCGGAGACGAAGAGGCGCATATGGGCGGTCGCCGCCTTGGTCAGGCGCGCATCCTGCAGCAGCCGAACATAGAAGGTCGGCACGCCCATCATGCAGCTCGCCTGGGGCAGGTATTTGAAGACCTGGTCCGGATCGAATTTCGGCAGCAGGATCATCGCGCTGCCCGAGAACAGCACGACATTGGTGGCGACGAAGAGCCCATGCGTGTGGAAGATCGGCAGCGCGTGCAGCAGCACGTCGTCCTTGGTGAAGCGCCAGTAGTCGACCAGCGCCAGCGCGTTCGAGGCCAGATTGTCATGGCTCAGCATCGCGCCCTTGGAGCGCCCGGTCGTGCCCGAGGTGTAGAGGATCGCGGCGAGATCATCGGGCCCACGCGCGACATCGGCGAACTCGGTCGCAGCCGCGAGCGCCTTGTCGGAGAGCGTGCCGGCGGAGACATCGGCTGAGCGCCAGACGCCGAGCGTCTCCAGCTTCGCACCGGCCTTGTCGGCATAAGGCCTCAGGGCCCCGGCCTTGGCGGGATCACAGACGAAGACCGCAGGCTCGGCATCGCCGAGGAAATACTCGATCTCGGCCGGGGTATAGGCGGTGTTCAGCGGCAGGAAGATCGCGCCCGCGCGCACCGTGCCGAGATAGAGCATCAAGGCCTCGATGCTCTTCTCGACCTGCACCGCGACGCGGTCGCCGGGCTTCACGCCAAGCCCGACCAGCGCATTGGCGAAGCGGGAGGAGACCGCGACCATGTCGGCATAGCTGTAGCTGCGGCCGTCATCGAGCGTCGCAAAAGGCGCAGCCTGCGCGGGGATACGCGACCTGACGAGGTCGAACAGGTGGTTGCCCATGATTTCGGGTCCTTTCAGGCGTTTCCGGTCAGTCGGAATTCAGTTTGCGGCCGGCCGCAGCAGCTTGCGCACGCCCGAGGAGGCGACGACCGTGTTGCGGGTGGCGAAGGCTTCGTGGTTGGTCTCGATATCGCCGAGCTCATAGCGATAATTGACCATCACGCCATGGGCTTCGCGCAAGCCGCGCGCCGAGAGGTTGCCGCCGACATTGATGCGCTCCAGCCTGGCGCCATTGCCGAGATGGAAGCGCGCCACGGGATCGATGACCCGTCCCGAGGCCGTGCGGGCCCGCAGCAGATATTGCGCCGCCATCTGGCCGAGCAGCTTGTCGCGCCTTGCCTTGGCCGGATCGTCGAGCAGGCCCGTCTCGCTGGCCGGGCGCGCGAGCTCCGAGCGCTCCTCATTGCTCAGGTGGAAATCTCCGGGATCGGCAATGATGCCGTCGAGCCAGCGCGCGAAACCCGGCACCGGCGAGAGCGTGACGAAGGTGTCGAGCCCCGGCAATTCGCGCTTCAGGTCCTCGGCCACCTGCTTGATCAGGAAATTGCCGAAGGAGATGCCGCGCAACCCCTCCTGGCAGTTCGAGATCGAATAGAACACGGCCGTCGTCGCCGCCTGGGCGGACAGCACCTCGCGCTCGCCGCTCAGGAGCTCACCGATGCTGTGCGGAATCGCGCCGGTCAGGGCGACTTCGACGAAGATCAACGGCTCGTCGACGAGCTGCGGATGGAAGAAAGCGAAGCAGCGGCGGTCGGCCGGCTCCAGCCTGCGGCGCAGATCGTCCCAGCCCTGGATCTCGTGCACCGCCTCGTAGCGGATGATCTTTTCCAGGACATTGGCGGGGGAGCGCCAGTCGATCCGGCGCAGGACCAGGAAGCCGCGGTTGAACCAGGAGCCGAAGAGGTGGCGGAAATCGCTGTCGACGGCCTTGAGCTCGGGCTCGGCCTCCATCGCCTCGAACAGCGCCTCGCGCATCCGCACCAGAACATGCGTGCCGTCGGGAGCGAGGTTGAGCCGGCGCAGCAATTCCTGCCGGCGCGGTTCGGAGGCGAAATGCAGGGCGGCGATCGCAGCCGTGCTGGGCTCCTTGCGATAGGCCTCGATCGCCTTGCCCAATCGCTCCTGATCCGGCCCGAAACGCTCCTGGAGCATCATGAAGAAGGCCTGCCGGCCCTCCCGGTCGAGCCCTTCCCAGGCGTTCAGGACCGCCTGCGCCAACGCCATGCCCGAGGCTTCGCCACGCCCCGACAGCAGATCCTCGCAGAGCCGGTCGATCGGCCGGTTGCGCCCGGCAAAGCGTTCGAAGCCGATCAGCGCCCGGCCGCGATCCGCCACGCTGGTCAGAAGGTCTCCGAGAAACGCCATGTCCATGCGGACCTCCAGTTGAACGCCAGGCATCCTATACGAGTTTCGCCGGACCGGAACCGCGTGCGAGGGGCGCGGTCATGGCGCCGCCGCAACGAAATCGGACCGAAAACCTCAATCCAGCAAGGCCCAGGCCTTGAGGAAGAAGTCGGGCGTGCCGAAATTGCCGGATTTCAACGCTATCACGAGATCGGGACCGGCAACGACGCGCGTCCAGGGCACGCCCGGATCGATCTCGGGGCCGATCTCCAGCGTCCCGATGCCGAGCCCCTGGACGACGGCTCCGGAGGTCTCGCCACCGGCGACGAGCAGCTTGGAGACGCCGCCATTGGCGAGGAGTCGCGCCGTCTCGGCGAAGGCGTGCTCGACCGTCTCGCCCGCCTTGTCGCGACCGAGCTTGTCCTGGATCGCGGCGACCTCGGCCGGATCATCACTGGAATAGAGCAGGAAAGGCTTGTCCTGCGGCTGCGCCAGCGCCCAGGCGGCAAGCAGCGCCGCCGTCTGCGCGCCGGCGGTGAGCGCCAGCGGGTCGACCTTCAAAGCGGGGTAGCCCGCCGCGACCGCCGCCTTGATCTGCCCGCGCGTCGCCGTCGAGCAGCTGCCGGAGATGATGCCAGCGCGGCCCTTCGGCGCGCTCAGGCTCACAGGCGCGGCGCGCTGCCGCAGCAGCCCGGCCTCGCGGAAATTCTGCGGCAGGCCCATCGCGATGCCGGAGCCGCCGGTCAGCAGGACATGACCGGCGACGGCCTTGCCCAGCACCATCAGGTCGTCATTGGTCAGCGCATCGGTCACGACATAACGCGCGCCCTCCCCCGCCAGCGCAGCGAAACGCGCCTTCACAGCCTCAGCACCCGCCAGCACCGTGGCATAGCCGACATGGCCGACCAGGGCCTTGGTCTGCGCGCCCATCAACCGCATCAGGTTCGAATCGCGCATCGGCGTCAGCGGATGGTCCTTCATCGAGCTTTCATGCAGCGGCACCGCGCCGACGAAGAGATAACCCTGGTAGATCGAGCGGCCATTGGCGGGGAAGGCCGGGCAGATGATCGCCATCTCCGCGCCGAGCCGCCGCATCAGCGCATCCGCGACCGGGCCGATATTGCCCTGCGCCGTCGAATCGAAGGTCGAGCAGTATTTGAACAGGATCTGCTTCGCGCCGGCCGCCAGCAGCGCCTCGCAGGCGGCAAGCGAATCCGCCACCGCCTCAGCGACCGGGTTGGTGCGCGATTTCAGCGCCACGACGACCGCATCGGCATCGGGAAGCGATGCGCCGGCGCCAGATGCCCCGGTGCTTGGCGCGCCGATGACCTGGACGGTGCGCATGCCGGCGCGGTTCAGCATCAGCGCGACATCGGTCGCGCCCGTCATGTCGTCGGCGATCACACCCAGCAGCATCGGCTTCGTTCCATTCCCAGATCACAACATGGTAAGTCACAACATGGTGCGCTTCGCGCCATCCTTGCCGCGTTGTTACCAGAGATCGCGGCTCAGGCGACAGATGCGGGCGCATGGCGTGTCCTCGACATGGCAGGTTCCTTGGCCGTCAACTTGCATGCAAGGACGCGCTGCAAAAGCATGCAGGATTGCGGCACGGGCAACAGGATAGCCATCGACGCCGCGACGAAATTGCGCCAGCCTAGTACCGAGTGGAACGAAATCAGGCGCCGCTACCGTTCACCACAGACGCGATGCAACAGGTCATCAGAACCCGGCTCGCGACAGAACGGAAGAGAGCGCCATGAGACCGAACAAGACATAGACCGAACGAGACGAGAGGGGACCACCGCATGAAGCTCCTGACCACCTTGGCCTCGGCCGGCCTGCTGGCGCTGGCGGCGCTCCCTGTCGCGGCCCAAACGCCTTCGACCCTGCGCGTCGGGTTGCAGGAAGACCCCGACATGCTCGACCCGCACAAGGCGCGCACCTTCGTCGGCCGCATCGTCTTCAAGGGGCTCTGCGACAAGCTGCTCGACATCACGCCCGAGCTGAAGCTGGTGCCGAGGCTCGCGACCGAGTGGAGCTTCTCGGCGGACGGGCTGACGCTGACGATGAAGCTCAGGACCGACGCGAAATTCCATGACGGCGACGTCTTCAACGCGGAGGCCGCCAAGGCCAATCTCGAACGCGCCCGGACCCTGCCCGACTCGCTGCGCAAATCCGAGCTCGCCTCGGTCGACAGCATCGAGACGCCCGACGCCTCGACCATCGTGATGAAGCTCAAGCGCCCTGACGCGACGCTCCTGGCCCAGCTCACCGACCGCGCCGGCATGATGCTGGCGCCCAAGAGCCTGAGCGGCGACGTCGCCACCAAGCCGGTCTGTTCCGGCCCCTATAAATTCGTCGAACGCGTCCAGAACGACCGCATCGTGCTGGAGAAGTTCAAGGAGCATTGGGAGGCGGCGAATTACCATTTCGACCGCATCATCTATCGCTCGATCCCCGACACCACGGTGCGGCTGGCGAATCTGCGCGCCGGCGAACTGGATATCCTGGAGCGACTCGCGCCGACCGATGTGAAATCGGCACAAGCCGACAAATCGATCAAGGTCATGAGCGTCGCCAATCTCGGCTACCAGGGCATCACCATCAACACCAATAATGGCGACGGCGCCAAGCAACCGATGGGCATGGACAAGCGTGTGCGCCAGGCGCTCTCGCTCTCGATCGATCGCAAGGTACTAAACGATGCGGTGTTCGACGGCCTTTACGAACCGATGGTCCAGCCCTTCAACCCCGGCAACCCCTATCTCAGCACCGAATTCCCGGTGCCGGCCCGCGACGTCGCCAAAGCCAAGGCACTGCTCAAGGCAGCCGGGCACGAGAAGGTCTCCGTCGAGCTCTTCGTCACCAACAACCCGGTTCAGGCGCAGGTCGGGCAGGTCATCCAGGCGATGGCGCAGGAGGCCGGCATCGACGTGCAGGTCCGCTCGACCGAATTCGCCAGCCAGCTGCGCGATCAGCAGCAGGGCAAGTTCCAGATGAGCCTGATCGGCTGGTCTGGCCGGATCGACCCGGACGGAAATCTGCACCAGTTCGTCACGACCAAGGGCAACCAGAACGACGGCAAATACTCCAACGCCGAGGTGGACAAGGCCCTGGACGAAGCCCGGACGATCTACGACGTTGCCGGACGCAAGAAGCACTACGACGCGGCTCAGAAATTCCTGCAGGACGAGTTGCCGATCATCTATCTCTATAACGATAAGCGCTATTTCGCGCTGCGCGCGAACCTCCAAGGCTTCGTGATCAACCCCGACGGGATGATCCGCCTGTCGGGGCTGAAGCGCTCGTGAGGGCTTCTCCTGATCCAACAACCGCTGCGTCATTCCGGACGCAGCACAGCCGTCGACCTGCGGCCGTCCGGAATGACGACGCGCCTTTGGGGCAGCCATGCTCGCGCTGATCGGCCGCCGCGTCCTGATCGCGCTGCCGACGCTGTTCCTGGTCTCGCTGTTCGTGTTCGCGCTGCAGCGGGCGCTGCCGGGCGACCCCTTCCTCGTCATCGCCGGCGAGGAACGGGACCCGGAGGTGATCGCGAGACTGCGCCATCTCTACCGGCTCGACGATCCGGTCGTGGTGCAGTTCTTCGCCTGGCTCGGCCAGGTCGTGCAGGGCGATTTCGGCCGCTCGCTGCGCACTGGCGAACCGGTCCTCGGGCTGATCTGGCAAAAGCTCGGCGTCACCGTGCAGCTCGCCGTCGCCTCGATGATCGTCGCGGTCGGGATCGGCCTGCCGGCGGGCATCATCGCGGCGCGGCGCAAGGACACGCTGGCCGATTATGCGGCGAGCGCGGTCGCGCTGTTTGGCCTGTCGGTCCCGCATTTCTGGCTCGGGATCATGCTGATCCTGGTGGTCTCGGTCGAATTGAAATGGCTGCCGGCCTCGGGCTTCGAATCGATCTTCGTCGATCCGAAAGCCTCGATCGAGCGCCTGATCATGCCGGCCTTCGTGCTCGGCGGCGGGCTGGCCGCCTTCATCATGCGCCATACCCGCTCGGCGATGCTCGAAGTCCTGCGCTCCGACTATGTCCGCACCGCCCGCGCCAAGGGCCTCGACGAGGATACGGTGGTGAACCGGCATGCGCTGCGCAATGCGCTGGTGCCGATCATCACGCTCTCGACGCTGCTCTTCGGCGAATTGCTCGCCGGCGCGGTCCTGACCGAGCAGGTCTTCACCATCCCGGGCTTCGGCAAGCTGATCATCGACGCCGTGTTCAACCGCGACTATGGCGTGGTCCAGGGCGTCGTGCTTTGCACCGCGATCGGCTTCATCCTGATGAACCTCCTGGCCGATGTGCTTTATGTCCTCGTCAACCCGCGCCTGAGGAGCGGCTGATGGCGGATGTGATCCTCGAGACGGCAGCGCCTGCCGGCGTCAATGAGCCCGCTCCGCGTCCGCGCCGCAGCGCGCTCGCCAAGCTCCTGCGCAACCGCTCGGCGCTGATCGGCGGCGCGATCGTGCTCGTCTTCGTGCTGATGGCGCTGCTCGCCCCGCTCCTGCCGCTCGCCGACCCGCTGAAGTCCAACTTCCTCGCCATCCGCAAGCCGCCCTCGGAGCTCCACTGGTTCGGCACGGACGAGCTTGGCCGCGACCAGGTCTCGCGCCTGTTCTACGGGGCGCAGACCTCGCTGCTTGCCGGCATCGTCTCCGTCCTGATCGCGCTTGCCATCGGCATCCCCTTCGGCCTGCTCTCGGGCTGGTATGGCGGCTGGATCGACATCGCGATCTCGCGCGTGACCGAGGCGATGCTCGCCTGCCCCTTCCTGATCCTGGCGATCGCCTTTGCCGCAATCCTTGGCCCCTCGCTGACCAATGCGATGATCGCGATCGGCCTCTCGGCCGTGCCGATCTTCATCCGGCTGGTGCGCGGACAGGTGATGAGCGTGAAGGCGGAGGATTTCGTCGAAGGGGCGCGGGCCGTGGGCGCGCGCGACCTGCGCCTCATGTTCGTGCATGTGCTGCCCAACACGATGTCGCCCATCGTGGTGCAGTCGACATTGTTCATGGCGCAGGCGATCATCCTGGAAGCCTCGCTTTCCTTCCTCGGCCTCGGCCAGCAGCCGCCCTCGCCGTCCTGGGGCCAGATGCTCAACGTCGCCAAGAACTTCATGGAGCAGGCGCCCTGGATGTCGGTCGCGCCCGGCATCGCCATCTTCCTGGCCGTGCTCGGCTTCAACCTGCTCGGCGACGGCCTGCGCGACGCGCTCGATCCTAAAGAAAACTGACCTCCAAGGACTAGCCTCATGTTCACCACCCGCCCAGAAATCCTCGGCACCTTCGGTGTCGTCACCTCGACGCACTGGCTCGCCACCGCCTCGGGCATGGCGATGCTGGAAAAGGGCGGCAACGCGTTCGACGCCTGCGCGGCGGCGGCTTTCGTGCTGCAGGTGGTGGAGCCGCACCTCGTCGGCCCCGCCGGCGACATGCCGGCCGTGTTCTACTCGGCCGAAAAGAAGAAGGTCGAGGTTCTCTGCGCACAGGGGCCTGCTCCCGAGGCCGCGACGATCGAGGCTTTCAAGGCGCTCGGGCTCGACCTCATCCCGGGCTCAGGCCTGCTCTCGACCGTGGTGCCCGGCGCCTTCGGCGGCTGGATGACGCTGCTGCGCGACCATGGCCGCCTGACGCTGCGCGAGGTGCTCGAACCCGCGATCGGCTATTTCGAGAACGGCCACCCGATGCTGCCGCGCGTCTCGCACTCGATCGCGGAACTGACCGAGCTCTTCACCGGGGAATGGCCGACATCGGGCGCAGTCTATCTGCCCGGCGGCAATGTGCCCAAGGCCAAGGAGCTCTTCCGCAACCAGGCCGCCGCCGACACCTATAAGCGCCTCCTGAGCGAGGCCGAAGCCGCCGGCTCCGACCGGCAGGAGCAGATCCAGGCGGCCTATGACGCCTGGTACAAAGGCTTCGTCGCCGAGGCGATGGACAAGTTCTGCCGCACGACGGAGGCGATGGATTCGTCGGGCCGCCGCCATAAGGGCCTGCTCACTGCCGACGACATGGCGCGCTGGCAGCCGAGCTACGAGACACCGGCGAGCGTGACCTATCATGGCTGGGAGGTCTTCAAGATCGGCCCCTGGGGCCAGGGGCCCGTCTTCCTGCAGACGCTGAAGATCCTGGAGGGCCTCGATATCGCCGGGATGGGGCCGACGAGCCCGGAATTCGTCCACCATGTCACGGAGGCGATGAAGCTCGGCTTCGCCGACCGCGAGGCTTATTACGGCGACCCGGATTTCGTGAAGGTGCCGCTCGCGACGCTGCTCTCCGAGGATTATGCGAGCGGCCGGCGCAAGCTGATCGGCGAGCAGGCCTCGCATGAATTGCGGCCCGGCACGGTCCCCGGATACGAGGACCAGGTCGGGCGCATGCTTGCCGGCATCCGCATCGCCGGCCAGTCGGGCAAGGGCGGCGCCAGCGTCGGCGAGCCGACCATGGCCTCGATGGTCGCAGCCGGGCGGCGCGGCGACACGGTCCATATCGACGTCATCGACAAATGGGGCAACATGATCGCCGCGACGCCTTCGGGCGGCTGGCTGCAATCCTCACCAGTGATCCCTTCGCTCGGCTTCCCGCTGAATTCGCGGGCGCAGGCGTTCTGGCTGGAAGAAGGGTTGCCCGCCTCGCTCGCCCCATTCAAGCGGCCGCGCACGACGCTGACGCCGACGCTCGCCTTCGAGAATGGCGAACCGCGCCTCGTCTTCGGCACGCCGGGCGGCGACCAGCAGGAGCAGTGGCAGCTCGGCATGTTCCTGCGCCGGGTGCATCACGGCCTCAACCTGCAGGAGGCGATCGACCTGCCGCTGTTCCACACCCAGCACTTCCCCTCCTCCTTCTATCCGCGCGAGGCGCGGCCGGGGCATCTGATGGTCGAGGAGAGCATCGGCGAGGCGACGCTCGCCGACCTCGTCCGGCGTGGCCACGCCTTGGAGCGCGCCCCGGCCTGGACGGTCGGGCGCCTGACCGCCGCCGAGAAGAGCCGCAACGGCCTCTTGCGCGCGGCGGCCACCCCGCGTCTGATGCAAGCCTACGCTGCCGGACGCTGAAGGGGCTGCACGCATGACATGGTCCATCGTCGCCCGTGACGCCGCCACCGGCTCCTATGGCGTCGCCGTCTCGACCTGCGCCTTCGCCGTGGGTTCACGCGTGCCTTATGGCGGCGGACGCATCGGGGCGATCGCGACGCAAGCCTTCGTCAACCCGCTCTACGGGGTCGACGGCCTCCGGCTGCTGCAGGAGGGCCGCTCCGCCGTCGAGATCATCGCGACGCTGACGGCCGCCGATGACGGCCGCGCGCATCGCCAGCTCCATCTGATCGACCGCGAGGGCAAGATCGCCGCCCATACCGGCTCGGCCTGCATCGACTGGTGCGGGGCGGTGCATGGGCCGCAGATCTCCGTTGCCGGCAACATGCTGGCCGGGCCGCAAGTGATCGAGGAGACGCTGAAGGCCTATATCGCGGCGTCGGCGCTCGATTTCGACGAACGCCTGCTGGTCGCGCTCGAGGCCGGCGAGAAGGCCGGCGGCGACAAGCGCGGGCGGCAATCCTGCGCCATCCGCATCTGGGCGGGCGAGCCGATGCCGAGCTTCGACATCCGCGTCGACGACCATGCCGATCCGCTCGCCGAGTTGCGCCGGCTCTGGCGCATCGCGCATCAGCGCTATGTGCCCTTCCAGCAGGCATCGCCCTCGCGTGCCCGCCCGGCCGGCGTCACCGACCGCGTCGAGCTCGACCGGCTCTGCACCGACTATGCGGCAGCCTGGAACGCGCGGCATCCGGAAGGCTGACGCCGGCCGTGCCGACGCTCGATCGCGCTTTTCGCGCAAGGCTCCGGGGGGTGGTTTTGGCCTGAACCACACCGTCATTGCGAGGAGCAAAGCGACGAAGCAATCCAGGAGCGGCAGAGCTCGACGTCCCCCTGGATTGCTTCGCTGTGCTCGCAATGACGGCGTGGAAGGTACTGAAACCTAGATCACGTCGCCGCTGCGCCTGACGCAGTCGATGAAGCGTTCCAGCGCACCGGACGGCTTTTCCTCGCGATAGGCCAGATGCAGCGGCGCGGTCAGCCGGGGCAGGTCATCGAGACGGGCATAGGCGATGCCGTTCGTCTCGAGACGCGCCATCGATGCGGGAATGACCGAGACGCCCAGGCCGGCGGCGACGAGGCTCAGCGTCGACACCATCTGCGGGGCTTCCTGACCGATCCGCGGGCTGAACCCGGCGGCGCGGCAGGCGGCGATGATGCTGTCATAGAGGCCCGGGCCCGAGGGACGCCGATAGAGGATGAAGGTCTCTTCAGCCAGTTCGGCCAGAGCGATACGCCCCTCCAGCATCCCCCCGCGCGCGCGCCTTGCGAGGCGTTCTGCGATCGCGTGCTGGTCGGGCAGCGCGACCAGCATGTCCTCGGCCAGCAGCGGCTCGACCACAAGCCCGACCGGGCGCTCGACCGGCGAGCGGACGAAGGCCGCATCGAGCCGTTCGGAACGCAATTCCCCGATCAGATCGCTGGTATTGCCCTCGCGGAGCGCCAAGGTGACGCCCGGCGCGGTCTGGCGCAGCAAGCGCACCACCGACGCCACCAGCGGATGAAACGCGGCCGAGCTGGTGAAGCCGATGACGAGCTGACCCTGCTCGCCCCGCGCCGTACGCCGCGCGGCATCGAGCGCCAGGTCGACATCGGAGAGGACGAGCCTCGCCTTCTCCAGCAGCGTGCGCCCGGCATCGGTGAGTTCGACGCCGCGCGGCAGGCGTCGGAACAATTGCGCGCCGACTTCCCTCTCCAGCGCGCGGATCTGCTGGCTGAGCGGTGGCTGCTGGATCCCCAGGCGCGCCGCGGCCCGCGTCACATGGCCTTCCTCGGCGACCGCCACGAAATAGCGGAAATGGCGCAGTTCGATCATAGCCATATCCTGTAAGTATGGATCATGCGTATTTCATATATTAGACGCACGGTCCTTGAAAGCATATGGATGCGCTGGCCCTCCCGGTCCTCTCCGATGGACGGCCTGGAACAGACGATGAGCACGCCAGCCAGCCTCGCAGATCCCGAAATCGCCCACACGAAACCGACCGTCACCGAGCTTTTCAGCGGCTTTCTCTTCCTCGGCCTGATCGGTTTCGGCGGGGTCCTGCCGCTGGCCCGGACCATGGTCGTCGAGCAGCGCCGCTGGATGAGCGGCAAGGAGTTCACCGACCTGCTCGGCCTCTGCCAGTTCCTGCCGGGCGGGAACATCATCAATATGTCAGTGGCGATCGGCCTGAAATTTCGCGGCCAGCTTGGGGCGCTCGCCGCGCTGCTGGGCCTGATCGCGGCGCCCACGGCGATCGTGATCGGGCTCGGCATCCTCTACGACCACTACCAGGACGATCCACATATCCGCCATCTCTTCGCCGGGCTGGCGGCGGCCGCTGCCGGCCTGCTCGTCGCCATGGCCGTGAAGATAGCCCTGCCCTTGCGCCGCAAACCCGTCGGCATCGCGATCGCCCTGCTCTGCTTCCTCGCCATCGCGATCCTGCGCTTGCCGCTGCTTGCGACGATGCTGGTCCTGGCGCCGATCAGCGTGCTCGCCAGCTGGAAGCTCGACAAAGGGGAGAACACCCCATGAGTTCGGTCCTGATCGCGCTGGCGCTGATCTTCACGCAGCTTTCGCTGCTCGCCTTCGGCGGCGGCAACACCATCCTGCCGGAGATGCAAAGGCAGGTTGTCGAGATCCATCACTGGATGACGGCGCAGCAATTCGGGGCGATGTTCGCCCTCGCCCAGGCGGCGCCTGGGCCCAACATGATGATCGTGCCGCTGGTCGGCTGGCATGTCGCGAGCTGGCCCGGCGTCCTCGTCACCACGCTGGCGAAATTCGGCCCCTCATCCCTGCTGACGGGTATCGCCATGCAGCTCTGGGAGCGCTTCAAGGACCGGCCCTGGCGCCGCATCGTGCAGGCCGGGCTGGTGCCGATGACAGTCGGCCTCGTCACGGCGAGCGCAGCGGTCATCACCCAGGCCTCGGCCCATCAATGGATCCTGGCTGCGATCGTCGCCGCCTGCGCCATCGCCGCATTGACGACGCGCCTGCACCCGCTGCTGCTGCTCGCCTTCGGCGCCCTGGTCGGGCTCAGCGGCGTCGGACAGATCTGACCGGCTCTGCACCGACGATGCGGCAGCCTGGAACGCGCGGCATCCGGAAGATTGACAAGCGACCGCCACTCTGGCGCGATTGAACCGGCGGTCTCGGCCGGCACACCCAAGGCGCCGGGCATCGCATGGGGAAGGAACAGAGCAATGGCACCTGGCGAAAGCGACATGCTCGCCCGCAGGATCGCGAGCCTCGAAGCCCAGCTGCAGGCACTGCGGCAGGTGATCGACGTCAGCCCGTCCGGCCTGAAGATCCGGACAGACGGCTCGCTCAGCATCACGGCGGGAGGCGCGGTGCAGGTCACCTCAGGCGGCGCGACCACGATCAGCGCCAGCTCCTCTCTTTCGCTCAAGACCTCAGCCGCCCTCGATGTCAGGGCAGCCGCGGCGATCACCATCGCAGGCTCTCACGCCATCTCGCTGGCAGGCTACACACTGAGCGCGTCGCTGATGAAGGATGCCGATGTCAGCATCGGAAAGAAGTTCTCCATCACCGCCGGCGACCAAGTGGCGCTGAAGGCCGGCGACGCCGAGATCGACATGAAGAAGGATGGCTCGATCAGGATCCAAGGTAGGGACATCGACATCAAGGGCAGCGGCAAGATCGACGTCAAGGGCAGCGGCGATGTCGTGATCAAAGGCGCGAAGGTCCTGCAGAACTGAGGTTCAACAGGACCAGATGCACAAACGCCGCGATCAAGTAAGCTTGCGCCGCGCTCAGGTGAGCTTGCCGCGCGCCGCCACCGGCATTTCACCGATGAGCTTGTCGCCGCGCACGGTGATCAAGCGGTCGACCATGTTCACCACCACGCAGACATGGTTGGGGATGATGCGCACGACCTCGCCGACATTGGGCCGCTCATTGCTGGCCGCTAGGTCGAGGAAGCCGTGTTCCTCGGCGAATTTCGCGATCCTCGCCGCCGGATATTCCAGGATGTAGCCATGGCCGTCGAGGCCGCCTGTGTCGCTGGTCAGCGTCTTCGAGCCGGAATCGAGGATGCCGCGCTCAGGCCCGGCCCGGCTCACCACCGTGGCGTAGACTGAAAGCGCGCAATCCTCCAGCGTCGCCACCCCGGCGGCGACCTGCATGCGGTCGTTGAAGATCGAGGTGCCGGAGCGGTGCTCGGTCGCGCCCTTGAGCTTGCCGATATTGGGGATGTTGGGCGAGCCGCCGGTCGAGACGATGCCGGCCTCCAGCCCCGCCTCACGCAGGCCGGCATTGGCCGTGTCGAGGAAGATCTGCGTGCGCTCCCAGCCATCCTCGGGCGGGTACATCAGGAAACCCGCAAAGGTCAGGCCCTTGGAGCCCGCGATCAGCTTGGCGAGCTCCACGGCCTCGCCCGGCGTCTCGACGCCGGCGCGCTTGCGACCGGTGTCGCATTCGACCACCACTTCGAGATTGCGGCCGGCGATCTCGGCCGCCTTCGGCAGGCCGGCGATGGTGACCGGATTATCGGCCGCGACGATCATGCGGACGCGCCGCTGCAACGCGCCCAGCCGGCCGAGCTTCTCCTCGCCGAGGATGTTGTAGCTGATCATGATGTCGTCGATGCCGCCATCGGCCATGATCTCGGCTTCGCCGAGCTTCTGGCAGGTGATGCCGCGCGCCCCGGCCTCGACCTGGAGGCGGGCGAGCTCGGGCGATTTATGCGTCTTGATATGGGGGCGGTTGGCGACGCCCTTCGCATCGCAGACGGCCTGGAGCCGGGCGATATTGGCCTCGACCTTGTCGAGGTCGATGACGACGGCCGGCGTGCCGTAGACGCGGGCGATTTCCTCGGCCAGCGCGGTCATGGCAGCACCTTGATGATCACTTCGATCTCGACCGTCATATTGTTCGGCAGCGAGCCCATGCCCACGGCCGAGCGGGCATGGCGGCCGCGCTCGCCGAGCACCGCCACGAACAGGTCCGAGCAGCCATTGATGACCTTGGGCTGATCAGCAAAATCCGGCGCGCCGTTGACCATGCCGAGCAGCTTGATGACCTCGACCTTGTCGAGCGAGCCAGTCGCCTTCTTCATCGCCGCGAGCAGGCCGAGGCCGGTCTGCTTGGCGTGCTCATAGGCTTCCTCGATCGTGACGTCCTTGCCGACCTTGCCGGTCGGATAGGTGCCGTCCGCCCGCTTCGGGCCCTGGCCGGAGAGGTAGACGATGTCGCCGACCTGCTTGAAGCTGACATAGGTGGCGACCGGCGTCGGCACGTCGGGCAGCGTCAGTCCCAACTCCTTCAGCTTGTCTTCGGCACTCATTCTGGTTTCCCCTCGTCGGTCGCAAGATCGCGGACCATGTAGCGGGCCGCATCGTCGTAGCTCGCGAGCTTGCGATCAAGCGATGCGTCATGCGTCTCGCGAAAGCCGTGACGCCGCCAGAAGCCGGCCGAGCCGTTGACGGCGGCCAGCGCCAGGCTGGCGAAGCCCGCTCCGCGCGCAAGCTGTACCAGCTGCGCGACGATTTCATTGGCCGCGCCGCTGCCGCGCAGCTGCGGCAGCAGAGCGAGATCGTGGATGTAATAGGTGTCGGCCGAATCGGGCAGCGCGCCGAGCAGGCTGTTGAGCGCCGGAACCTGGCCGAGCAGCCAGGGATGGCTCACAACATAGCCGCCGACGCGACCGCTCTCCTCCAGGCAGAGGCAGCCCTGCGCGGAAAGTCCGAGGCGCTCGGCGAAGACAGCTTCGTCCTCGGGATAGCCGGGATGAACCTGCGCTGCGACCGCCAGGACGGAAGGCAGGTCGGCGGCCGTCATCACCCGCCAGCGTCGTGGGAACGGCTGGGTCACCCGACACCGAAGACGGACTCAGACCGGCGCAAGAACGGCCCTCGCGCTGAAAACGCATGCAGTCCGGCCGAAGGGCGCCTTCTCCTCGCAGAGAGGCAAATCAACCTTCGCCATTCGACTCTTGTGTCTTCCGCTCGCGCTCGCAGGCTCGCAGCGTGTCGAAAACCAGATATTCTTTTGGATTTTGAGCTTTCACCTCGGTGCATGTGCGGGCGCTTGCACCGGAGGAGGTATTCGATTGCGCGGTCAGATCACAACGATACCCGGTCGATTTGAAACTGGTCAGCAACGGCCCCGCCACCTTGACGCATTTCTGGCGACCAGGATTTGCATGCCAGTTGAACGCAAATTTCCCTTGCAGAACATCAAGGTCGTCCGCCCCGGCCGGGGAGGACAACAGAAACAGGGTCACGACAGCAAGGCCACTTCGATTCCTTAGCATCAGAATCCTCCGTCGGCTCCGAGAGACGTTACACCCATAGATCACGTCGCATTCGGACGGAACTGTCCGAATGTGAAAGAGCGCAATGCTCTGGAGCCGTTTTCGATCCAATTGGATCGTTCAACAGCTCCTGCGCTTTGTTTTAACGCGTTTTCTCCGCGCAAACGCTCTCGATGTGCCGCGACGAGAGCCCGCGCTCAGGCCGCGACTTTCTTGAACTTGTTCGTGCGCTTGGGGTGCCACCAGGCGCCCTTCAGCACCACGCCCTCGGAGACGATCTTCTTGTCGCCGGTCATGTGCTCGCCGGTGACGTCGGCATAGTCGAACTTGCCTTCCTTGACGGTCAGGATCGTCGCGTCGCCGAGCGAGCCGACCTTGAGCGAACCGTATTCGGGCCGCTTCAGCGCCATGGCCGCATTCACGGTCGAGGCGGCGATGACGTTGTTCAGGCTCATGCCCATGAGCAGGAACTTCGACATGGTGGTGACCTGGTCATAGGCCGGGCCGTCGATGCAGAGCTTGTGCACGTCCGAGGAGATCACATCCGGCTCAAAACCGTTGGCCAGCATGGCGCGCGTCGTCTTGAACGAGAACGAACCCTTGCCATGGCCGATGTCGAAGATGACGCCGCGCTTGCGGGCGGCCAGCACCTCAGGCTTGACCGTGCCCTGCGCCGTGCAGGGCGCGTTCGGGAAGGGGCGGAAGGCGTGGGTGAGCACATCGCCCGGCCGCAGCATGTTCACCACCTCCTCATAGGACGGAGGCGGATGGTCGATATGGCACATCAATGGCATGCCGACTTCGTTGGCGACCTGCAGCGCGATGTTGAGCGGCACCGTGCCCTGATCGCCCGAGGCGTGCAGGCCGACGCGAACCTTGATGCCGACGATCAGGTCGCGATTGGCGTCGGCGACCGCGACGGCGTCGATCGGGTTCATCAGGCGCAGATCGCCACTCTCGCCGACCATGACGCGGTGGTCGAAGCCGTAGATGCCGGCATGCGAGACGTGGAGATAGGCCAGGATGCGGGCCTGGCTCCTCTCGATGACATGCTTGCGGAAGCCGGGCCAGTTGCCGGGGCCAGCCGAGCCGGTGTCGACCGAGGTGGTGACGCCGGAGGCCCGGCAGAATTCGTCGGCGTCGATGCCGAGCGAGGTGCCGCCCCAATAGACATGGGTATGCAGATCGATCAGGCCCGGCGTGACGATGTAGCCGGAGACGTCGCGGACCTCCTTGGCGCCCTTCAGATCCTTGCCGAAGCCGGAGACCTTGCCGTCGGTGAAGGCGACATCGAGCACGCCGTCATGCTTCTGCGAGGGGTCGATGACACGACCGCCCTTGAGGATGAGATCATGGGTCATTTCAGTTGCAGGCCTTCACGTTCGACACAAAGGAGATAGAGCGCCGTCATCCAGGCTGGAGCGAAGCGGAGCACCGGAATCCATCGTCGGGCGCTGAGCCGCATAACGAATCTCGGAACGACCTTTCGGTCGCTCAGGATGACACGTTGGAAATCGTGCAGCCATCACACTGGCCCCACAGCACCCTTGCGCTCGACGATGAGCCCATAGGCCTGCGGTTCGCGATGCCTGGCGAAGTTGAAGGTTGAATTCTTGTAGCTCTTGCCGAGATCCATGTCGCAGCGGGCGATCACGAGTTCGTCGCCCTCGGTCACGGCCTGCGCCACGACCTCGCCGGTCGGCGCGATGATGCAGGAGCCGCCGATCTGGTCGACACCTGCCTCCAGCCCCGCCTTGGCGACGCCGACGACCCAGCTCGCGTTCTGGTAGGCGCCGGCCTGCATCACGAGCTGGTTGTGGAAGTTGCCGAGCCGATCATGGTCGGGGGCCGGCGGGTTGTGCTTGGGCGTGTTGTAGCCGAGCACGATCAGCTCGACATCCTGCAGGCCCATCGATCGATAGCTCTCGGGCCAGCGCCGATCATTGCAGATCATCATGCCGAGATTGGCATCCAGCGCGCGCCAGACCGGCCAGCCGAGATTGCCGGTCTCGAAATAGCGCTTCTCCAGATTCTGGAACGGCGCGTCGGGACGATGCTCGGGATGGCCGGGCAGATGGATCTTGCGGTACTTGCCGACGATCGCGCCGGTCTTGTCGACCAGGATCGCGGTGTTGAAGCGGCGCTTGCGGCCCTCCTCGAAGGCAAGCTCGCAATAGCCTAGATGGAAGCCTATGCCGAGGCGCTGGGCTTCGGCGAAGAGCGGCGCGGTCTCGTTGCCGGGCATCGCGCTCTCGAAATAGCTGTCGATCTCGTCCTCGTCCTCGATCCACCAATGCGGAAAGAAGGCGGTCAGCGCGGCCTCGGGATAAACCACGAGATCGGCGCCATGGCCCTTGGCCTGGCGCATCAGCTCGATCATGCGGGCAACGGCTGAAGCGCGGCTCTCGCCACGCTGGATCGGCCCGAGCTGGGCTGCGGCGACAGTCAGGATACGGGTCATGGCAGCAGAGTTTTCCGTCGGTCCATTTTGGCGGGCCTCAGCGATCGGGACGCCGCGAGAACGCATATTGCGCCGCGCGTGACGTAACGGTAGCCTCCGTTTGCTGCCGACCCGCGCGGCTCCAAACCGCCGCCTGGCGCTCGCGCGGCGGGAGGACCAGAGCCATGACCACGTTCAACGTCGTCAGATTCCGCGTCAAGCCGGGCCAGGACGAGGGGTTTCTCGCAGCTCATCGCGACGGCAAGGCGCAGTGGCCCGGGCTCGTCAACGGGCACATCATCAAAACCGGCGACCGCTCCTATTGCCTGATCGGCGAATGGGCCGATGCCGCGGCGATCAAGGCCGCGCGCCCCGAGATGATCGCGACGCTCAACAGCTTTCGCGACACATTGGAGGATCTCGGCGGCGGCCTTGGCGTCACCGATGCGGTGTCCGGGGACGAGGTGGTCGACCTCAACGCCTGACCGCGACGCGCGCTGTACTCGGGCGCAGGCTGCGCGAGGGTCGCGCAGCCGCGTCGCCGCGCGCCCTCGCCATGCGGGAATGGCCGGCCACGCCATCGGCGCATGTGTCGCGACCGTCGCGCGGCGCTCGGTCACAGGCTCTCCCCGGTCACAGGCTTTTGGCCAGCCGCGGGTCGAGGGAGTCGCGCAAGCCGTCGCCGAGCAGGTTGACCGCGAGAACGGTGATCGAGAGGAACAGCGCCGGGAAGAAGATGATATGCGGCCTGACCTGCCAGAGCGCCCTGCCCTCGGCCATGATGTTGCCCCAGGACGGGGTGGAGGGCGGCACGCCCGCGCCGATGAAGGACAGGATCGCCTCGACGATCATGGCGCTGGCGCAGATATAGGTCGCCTGCACCATCATCGGAGCGATGGTGTTGGGCAGGATGTGGCGGAAGATGATGCGCGGCACGCGCGCGCCCTGCGAGATCGCCGCCTCGACATAGGGCTGCTCGCGCAAGGAGAGCACGACGCTGCGCACCAGGCGGGCGACGCGCGGGATCTCGGCGATGGTGATGGCGATGATGACGTTCTGCACCGAGCCCCGCGTCAGCGCCATCAGCGCGATGGCGAGCAGGATCGGCGGGATCGACATCATGCCGTCGATGATGCGCATGACGATGCCGTCGGCCCAGCGCACGAAGCCGGCGAAGAGACCGACCGCCAGCCCGATGACGGAGGCCAGGAACGCCACGCTGAAGCCGACCAGCAGCGAGACCCGCGCGCCATAGGTGACGCGCGAATAGATGTCGCGCCCGAGCATGTCGGTGCCGAACCAGTAGAGCTCGGAGGGCACGCGCGTCCGGCGCGAGGTCGAGATCGCGGTCGGATCGACGGTCCACAGCAAGGGCGCGAAGATCGCGATCAGGATCATCATCAGCAGCAGGATGCCGCCGACCGTGACGGCAGGGTGCTTGCGCAGATAGGAGCGCTTCTTGGGCGACAAGATAGACTCGGGCGGCGAAACAGGTTCGCTGCCGGCGGGAGCCGCAAGCGGTGCGGCGATGGTGTTGGATTGAGCTGTCAATACCGTATCCTCGGATCGACCAGAGTGTAGATGAGGTCCACGAGCAGGTTCACCAGGACGTAGACGAAGGAGAAGATCAGCACGACGCCCTGGATCACCGGGTAGTCGCGACGCAGGATCGCATCCAGCGTCAGCCGCCCCAGCCCCGGAATGGCGAAGACGCTCTCGGTGACGACGGCGCCGCCGATCAGGAGCGCCACGCCGATGCCGATGATCGTGATCACCGGAACCGCCGCATTCTTGAGCGCGTGCACGAAGAGCACGTTGCGCTGCTCGACGCCCTTGGCGCTGGCGGTGCGGACGTAATCCTGCTGCAGCACTTCGAGCATGGTCGCCCGGGTGATGCGCGCGATCAGCGCGATATAGACGAAGCCGAGCGTGATCGAGGGCAGGATCAGGTTCTTGAACCAGGGCCAGATGCCCTGCGAGATCGGCGTGTAGCCCTGCACCGGCACCCAATCGAGCTTCAGCGCGAAGACATAGGCGAGCATGTAGCCGACGACGAAGACCGGCACCGAGAAGCCGAACACGGCAAAGCCGACGACGCAGCGGTCGATCCAGGTGCCGGCCTTCCAGGCCGCGATCACGCCCATCGGCACGGCGACGACGACCGCGAAGACCAGCGTCAGCAGCATCAGCGAGACCGTCGGCTCGATGCGCTGGGCGATGAGCTGCGTCACCGGCAGCGATGTGAAGATCGAGGTGCCGAGATCGCCCTGGAGCACATGGTAGAACCATTCGCCGAAGCGAATGAGATAGGGTCGGTCGAGACCCAGACTAGCCCGGATCTTCTCGACATCGGCCGGCGAGGCCTGGTCGCCGGCGATCACCGCGGCGGGGTCGCCCGGCGCGATGTAAAGCAGCGAGAAGACGAACAGGGCGACGAAACCCATCACGGGTATGGTCGTGATGATCCGTCTGACGATGAAAGCGAGCATTCTGGCGCTTAGCCTTGGTTATGGTCGATCAGAACTGTTTCAACGCGAACCGCCATTCCGGCGGCTCATGTCCAGGGGAGTGCCGGGGTCCCTCGGGGAGCTCCGGCACTCTGCGATAGATCCCGGCGCAGCTTCGCCGCTCGTCCGGGGTGGACCGGGGCAGCCACGAAAGCTGCCCCCCGCCATCAGGCCTTCGACACGCCCCAGAAGAAGGGCAGCGGCCCGCTGGTGACGCCGGAGAGATTCGACCGCCAGGCCTGGTAGCCGAGATAGAAGCCGGTCGGGGCGTAGACGACCTCCTCCATCGCTGCCTTGTTGAGCTTGGCGATGGCGGCCTTCTCCTCGGCCACGTCCTTGGCGTCGAACCAGTTGGTCACCTCGGTCTCGACAGCCGGGATATTGGGCCAGCCGAACCAGGCCTTGTCGCCATTGGCGCGGATGGCGGTGTAGGCGGCGGGATTGATGCAGTCGGCGCCGGCATGCCAGGTGTGGAACATGCTCCAGCCGCCCTGGCCGGGAGGCGTCTTCTGGGCGCGGCGAGCGCCGACGGTGCCCCAGTCGGTGGCGACGAAATCGACCTTCATGCCGATGCTCTTGAGCAGTTCGGCGGTGACGTCGCCCATCGACTTTGTGGCGGCCATGTCCTGCGCGACGACGCAGACCACGGGCTCGCCATTATAGCCGGATTCGGCCAGCAGCTTCTTGGCCGCGGCGACGTTGCGCTGCTTCAGGATGTCGCCACCCTCCTCAGTGTAGAGCGGCGTGCCGGGGGTGAAATAGCTCGGCAAGTTCTTCCAGAGCTTGTCGTCGTCGCCGACGATCGAGCGCATGTAGTCTTCCTGATTCAGCGCGGTCATCACCGCGCGGCGCACCTTCACATTGTTGAAGGGCGGGAAGAGATGGTTCATGCGGAAGGCGCCGATATTGCCGAGCGGATCGCCGATATCGACCTTGACGTTCTTGTTGGCCTTGAGCACCGGCACGAGGTCCGACAGCGGGGTCTCCCACCAGTCGACCTCGCCGTTCTGCAGCGCAGCCGAGGCCGTCGCCGGATCGGGGATGATCACCCATTCGATCCTGTCGACCAGGATCTTCTTGCCGCCGGCGAGCCAGTCGGCCGGCTCCGAGCGCGGCACGTAATCGGTGAACTTCTCGAACACCGCCTTGGCGCCGGGCACCCATTCATTGCGCACGAACTTCATCGGACCCGAACCGATATATTCGGTGATCTGCTGGAACGGATCGGTCTTGGCGATGCGCTCGGGCATGATGAAGGTGCAGGGCGCGTTGTTCTTGCCCAGCGCCAGCAGCATCTTCGGGTACGGCTTGCTGAGCGTCCACTTCCAGCTCATGTCGTCGACCGGAGCGAGCTCGACCTCGATCGCCTTGATCATCAGGCCCATCGGGTCGCGGGCCTGCCAGCGCTTCAGGCTCTGGACGACGTCCTTGGAGGTAACCGGCGCGCCGTCATGGAATTTGAGACCCGGGCGCAGCTTGAAGGTCCAGACCAGCCCGTCGGCGGAGACGGTCTCCGACTCGACCATCTGGCGCTGCGGCTGAAACTTCGAATCGATGCCATAGACCGTGTCCCAGACCAGGGCGGCCGCGTTGCGCACGACATATTGCGTGCCCCAGATGGGATCGAAATTGGCGAGGTTGGCCTGCGGCACGAAGCGCAGGGTCTTGGCTGCCGCGCTTTGCGCCAGGGCCGGCATGGCCAATCCACCGGAGGCGGCCAGGGCGCCCGTCCCCGCGGCGGTCTTCAAAAATGTCCTGCGGTCCATCACTCACTCTCCCCTGAAACGGCAACCTCTGCGCGGGCGACCTTGGCGCGAGTTTGGGCAGAAAACTTCTGCGCTGACAACACGCTTGACCGGCCCTTCTTGGCCGGCGGGCAGCTTGCAGACTTCGTGCCAAACGGGACTGAACCGCCGGAAGCGCACGGAATTCGGCAATCTCTGCCCGCCCCGCAGCGTTGCGAGCAGAAAATTGCGAAATAAGCGATTAAACCGATTTGATCGGCGCATCGACCCGCGCGAAAGGCCTTGCAAATTCGAATGCAGCCGCCGCGCGCAAAACCAGCGCATCCCGCCCGAAAGCGCCAACGATCTGCAGGCCCGCCGGCAAACCGGCTTTCGTCAGGCCGCAAGGCAGCGAAATCGCCGGTGCCTGCGTGATGTTGAAGGGGTAGGTGAACGGGGTCCAGCGCGTCCAGTCCTCGCCATAGCCGCCATGGGCGGGGGTGTTCCGCCCGACCTCGAAGGCCGGCAGCGGCAGCGTCGGCGTCAGCAGCAGGTCGAAGCGTGCATGAAATTGCGCCATGCGGTGCGCAAGCGCATTGCGCTGGCTGAGCAGCGCATCGACATAGGCCGTGCCTGACACCTTTTCACCGGCTTCCGCCACCGCGACGAGACCGGGATCCATTCGTTTGCGGTCGTCCGGGCCGGCATTGCGCAAGGCGAGCGCTGCGCCAGCCCCCCACAGCGTCATCAAGGTCTCGATCGGGTCGGCAAAGCCCGGATCGACCTCCTCGACCGTCGCGCCGAGTTCCTTGAACGCCATTGCTGCCGCTTTCGTGAGCGCCGCGATCTCGGGATCGACCGCGACATCGCCGCCAAGCTTCGGCGACCAGGCGAGGCGCAACCCCTTCACGCCGCCGGAGAGGCCGGCGACATAATCCAGCGGCTCGTCGAGCACCGCCGTCATGTCGCGGGCATCGGCGCGGCCGATCGCGTTCATGGCGAGCGCCGTGTCGGTCACGGTGCGGGTCAATGGACCGAGATGAGCGAGGAAGCCCATGGTCGAGACCGGAAAGGCCGGCACGCGGCCATAGGTGGGCTTCAGGCCGACCACGCCGGTGAAGGCGGCGGGGATGCGCACCGAGCCCGCGCCATCCGTACCGATATGGATGCAACCAAGATTGAGTGCGGCGCAGACGGCAGCGCCGGACGACGAGCCGCCGGGGCCCGTCCCGGTGCCCCAGGGATTGCGCGTGATCCCCGATTGCGGGGAATCGCCGACGCCCTTCCAGCCATATTCCGGCATCGTCGTCTTGCCGAGGAAGACGGTGCCCGCCTCGCGCAACCGGGCGGTGGCCGGCGCATCCTCGGGCCAGGGTGCGTCCGAGCCGACGGCCGAGCCGCGCCGCATCGGCCAGCCGGCGACGCCGATATTGTCCTTGATGGTGACGGGCACGCCGTCGAGCGGGCCGAGCGGCTCTTTCTTGAGGTAGCGCGCCTCGGCCGCCGCCGCCATGGCGAGCGTGACCTTGTCGTCGCGCACGGTGAAGGCGTTGACCTCAGGCTCGAAGCGCTCGATGCGCTCAAGCGCGTCCCTGGCGACCGCAACGGGCGAGAGCGCGCCGCTGGCATAGAGGGGCTGGAGTTCGGCGGCGGACAAAGAGGAGATCGAGGTCATGAGGCGGCCTGTCCTTCAAGTCATGAGCATTGGAACCTCCTCGTCATCCCGGGCGCTAGGCCCGGGATCCATCGTAGAGCCCCGGAGCCCTCCGATGGATCCCGGATCGGCGCCGCTACGCGGCTTGTCCGGGATGACGGAGAGGCTGAGAGATTGTTGTCATGGTGCTACGCATTCGCCGCGCGCCAGGCGGCGCTGAGCAGGACATTGGCGCCGGCGACCATGTCGTCGTCGGTGCTGAATTCGGCCGGGTTGTGCGAGAGCCCGCCGATCGAGGGGATGAACACCATGGCCGTCGGGCACAGGCGCGACATCATCTGCGCGTCATGCCCGGCGCCCGAGATCATGCGGCGGATCGGCAGACCGAATTCGGCCGCGCTCTCCTCGACGCTGGCGATCAGCTCCTCCGCGAAGGGCGTCGCCGGAAAGCGGGCAAGGTCGCGGAAGCTGATCGCGATACCGTCGCGCTCGGCAAGCTCCGCGCAGAACTTGCGCAGGGCAGCCTCGGCCTCTGCCAGCGGTGCGTCGAGCGGATTGCGCAGATCGAGCGACATCACCACGGTTTCGGGCACGACATTGACGTTGCCGGGCTGGACGCGGATGACGCCGGAATTGGCGAGCTGCCCGGGGATCGTCTTGGTCAACTCATTGGCGAAGATGTTGATCCGCGCCGCCGCGAGGCCTGGATCCTTGCGATAGGCCATCGGCGTCGTGCCGGCATGGCTCGGCCGGCCCTTCAGCGTCAGTTCGAGCCAGCAGATCCCCTGGATGCCGGTGACCGCGCCAAGCCCGCCGCCTTCGCTCTCGAGGACAGGCCCCTGCTCGATATGCATTTCGAGATAGGCATGGGCCTGGAGGAAGCCCGGCTGTTCCGGCCCCTCATAGCCGATGCGCTTGAGCTCGGCGCCGAGGCCGGCGCCCTCGGAATCGGTTTCCGCATGGGCCGCGGCAACGCTCATGCCGCCGGCCCAGACATAGGAGCCGAGCATGTCGGGGTGGAAGCGCGCGCCCTCCTCATTGGTGAAGGCGATCACGGCCATGTCGCGCTTGGGGGTGAGCCCGGCGTCGCGCAACGCCGCCAGTACCTCGACGCCGGCGATGACGCCGAGCGCACCGTCGAAACGCCCGCCAGTGCCGACCGTGTCGATATGCGAGCCCATGATAACGGCCGGCCCCTCCTGCTGCCCCTTCAGGATGCCGACGATGTTGCCGATCGCGTCGATCTTCACCTCGAGCCCGAGCGCCTGCATCTGCCCGACCAGCCAATCGCGGCCCTGCTTGTCCTCATCGGTCAAGGCGAGGCGCCGGCAGCCGCCCTCAGGCGTCGCGCCGATCATCGAGAGCGCCGTCAGGCGCGACACCAGCCGCGCACCATCGATCCGCAGGTTGCTGCTCATTCGTCTCAAGTCTCCGTGAAGGCCATCGCGCCGCTGCTCGCGGCCCAGGCTAGAGCAGGATACGAAAAGTGGGAACCGGTTTTTCGCATCGCTCCTGCTCTAACTCTTTGTTTTAACGCGCTTTCTTAACGCGAACCGGTGTCCACTTCGCTTGAAAACGCTATCGATGCAAGCCGCTCACCCGTTGAGCAAGCCGGGCCGGCGCCTGTCGACCCAGCCGGTCGCGTTCTCATAGGCCTGCGCGACCTGAAGCAGCAGCAATTCGGACTGGTTCGGCCCCCAGAGCTGCATGCCCATCGGCAGGCCCGCCGCGTTGAAGCCGACGGGCACGCTGAGCGCCGGACAGCCCGACATCGTCACCGGGATCACCACCTGCATCCAGCGGTGATAGGTGTCCATGGCGCGGCCGGCGACCTCTCTGGGCCATGGCGTCTCGACCGCGAAGGGGAAGACCTGGGCGCTGGGCAGGACCAGGATGTCGTAGCGTCCGAAGAGCCCATGGAGATGCTGGTACCAGCGCGAGCGGAGATTGGAGGCCTGCATCACATCGAAGGCGGAGACCTTGAGCCCCTGCTCGACCTCCCAACGCGCCTCGGGCTTGAGCAGATCGCGCCGGGCCGGATCGGCATAGACGGGGGCAAGGCCCGAGCCCGCTTGCCAGGCACGCAGCGTGAGCCATGCCTGCCAGATCGATTCCGGATCGAAGCCGAGCGCGACGTCCTCGACGATCGCGCCCATGCTTTCGAACGCCGCCAGGCCCTGCCGGCACAGGGAGAGAACGCCCTCCTCCATCGGCAGATGGCCGCCGAGATCCCCGAGCCAGCCGATCTTCAAGCCCGCGACGTCGCGCTCCAGCGGCCCGAGAAAGACCGCCGGATCCTCCCGCAAGGACATTGGCACGCGCGGATCATAGCCGGACTGAACCGCGAGCAGCGCAGCGAGATCGCGGACTTTACGCGCCATCGGCCCGGCGACGCCCAGTTGCGGAATGAAGACCTCATCCGTGCCCGACAGCACGCGGCCATAGCTCGGGCGCAGGCCCAGCACATTGTTGAAGGCAGCGGGATTGCGCAGCGAACCGGCATGGTCGCTGCCATCGGCCACAGGCAGCATGCGCAGCGCCAGCGCGACCGCAGCGCCGCCGCTGGAGCCTCCCGAGGTCTTGCTCTGGTCATAGGCGTTGCGCGTCGCCCCGAAGACCGGGTTGAAGGTCTGCGAGCCGAGCCCGAATTCGGGCGTGTTGGTCTTGCCGATGATGATGGAGCCGGCAGCCTTCATCCGCTCGACGAAGATCGCATCGGTCTGCGCGATGATGTCCTTGAACAGCGGCGAGCCCTGCGTCGTCGCGAAGCCCTTGGCGGCGGAGAGATCCTTGATCGCCTGCGGGAAGCCATGCATCCAGCCGCGCGAATGGCCGGCCGCGAGCTCGGCATCGAGCACCGCCGCCTCCTTCAGCAGATCGCCGCGCTCGCGCTGCGCCACGATCGCGTTGACGCGCGGGTTCAGCCATTCGATCTGGTCGAGGAACGCCGCCATGACCTCCACGCAGGAGAGCTTGCGCGCATGGATCGCCTGCGAAAGCGCAACCGCATCCAGCGCCACGATGTCGCCCGTCGCCGCACTGCTGACTGAATCTGGCATGCCTGGCCTGTCTCCTGCCGGGAAGAATCGGGCCGATGATGGCCGCAGCCCGCCCAGCCCACCAGCGGCGTTTCCGGACGGAGCCTGTGCGGAGGGCGCATCACGCGGGGCGGCCCGGCGTGCAGGCGGCTGTCCCCCAACGCCCAAGGCGGCTACAGCATCAGCCCGAATATCGTATTCGGGCTGATGCTGTAGCGCTTCGATCATGCATCGGCATGCCCCGAAAACCGGTTCCCACTTTTCGGGCCGATGCTCTAAAAGCGACGCCCCATGTCAGACCTCGCCATCCCGCTCCGCCAGACGGCCCCTTGGCTTACCGAGGCCAGGGCCATGCTGGCGCTGAGCTGGCCGCTGGTGCTGACCAATGTCGCGCAAAACGCGATGACGGCGACGGATGTGATGATGATGGGCCATCTCGGCCCCGACGCATTGGCCGCCGGCGCGCTCGGCTCCAATCTCTACATGGCCGTGCTGATCTTCGGCATCGGCGTCATGGCGGCCGTGTCGCCGATGATCTCGATCGAGCTCGGCCGCAACCGCCACGCCGTGCGCGAATTGCGCCGCACGGTGCGGCAGGGCTTCTGGGCTGCCGTGACGCTGGTCGGGCCGATGTGGCTGTTTCTCTGGCAGGCCGAGGCGATCCTGCGCGCAATGGGCCAGGACGCGGCGCTGGCGAAGGCTGCAGCCTCCTATGTGCGGACACTGCAATGGGGTCTGCTGCCATTCTTTCTCTTTCTCGTGCTGCGCGGCTTCGTCGCCTCCCTGCAACGCCCCTTCGCGGCCTTCGTCGTCGTCCTGCTCGCCGTCGGTTTCAACGCGCTGGCGAATTGGTGCCTGATGTTCGGCCGGCTCGGCTTTCCCGCGCTCGGCCTGCCGGGTTCGGGGCTGGCGACGACCTTGTCCTCGGTATCGATGGTGTTGGGCCTGGGCCTGGTCGTCAGCGTCGACCGGCGCTTCCGCCGCTACCGCCTGTTCGGCCGCTTCTGGGTGGCGGACTGGCCGCGGTTTTGGGCCTTCTGGCGGATGGGCCTGCCGATCGGCACGACGCTCGCCTTCGAGGTGGTGATCTTCAACGGCGCGGCCTTCCTGATGGGGCTGATCGGCCCGGCCTCGCTCGCGGCCCATGCGATCGCGATCCAGATCGCCTCACTGGCCTTCATGGTGCCGATGGGCATCGGCCAGGCGGCCACGGTCAGGGTCGGCCGGGCTTTCGGCGCCGGCGACAGGAACGGCGTCTCGCGGGCCGGCGCGACGGCGCTCGTGCTCGGCATCGGCTTCATGGCCCTGACCGCGCTCGTCATGCTGTTTGCGCCGCAGTGGCTCGTCGTTCCCTTCCTCGATGTCGAGAAGCCCGGCGCGGCCGAGGTCGCGGCGCTGGCAGCCTCCTTCCTGCTCTATGCCGCGATCTTCCAGATCGCCGACGGGGCGCAGGTCGTCGGCTCCTGCCTCCTCAGGGGGCTCGGCGACACGCGGGTGCCGATGCTCTTCGCCGGGCTCGGTTATTGGGCGATCGGATTGCCGCTTTCAGTCGTGCTCGGCTTCTTCACGCCGCTCGCCGGCATCGGCATCTGGATCGGGCTTGCGATCGCGCTCGCCATCGTCGCGGTCTTGATGCTCGGCCGCTGGCGGGCACGCGACAGACTTGGCCTCGTCACCGCCCTCTGATTGTACTGGGCCTGTTCGTGCTCGATCACGTCGCCTTCGGACGGAACCGTCCGAAGGCGAGAAACGTGATCGATACTAAAAGCTTAGAGCATTGCTCCCGCGAAAAACCGGTACCCACTTTTTCGCGCAATGCTCTATCATTGCTGCGTCGCAGGTTTCGCCTTTGGGGGGAGGCAGATCATGTTCAAGGACGACGACGTTCAACGCATCCGGGACAGTTTCGCCCATCTCCACCGCCGCAAGGCCGAGACCGGCGCGATATTCTACAACCGGCTCTTCGAGATCGCGCCCGAGGTCAGGCCCTTGTTCAAAGGCGACATCAAGGCGCAGGGCATCAAGCTGATGGAGACGCTGACGGTCGCCATCGCCACGCTCAACGACCGGGAGGGGCTCGCCATCCTGCTGCGCAAGCTCGGCCGCCAGCACAAGGGCTACGGCGTCAAGGACAGCCACTACGACAGTGTCAGAGAGGCGTTGATCTGGACGCTCCGGACCTCATTGGGCGACGAATTCACGCCGCGCGTCGAGCAGGCCTGGACGCAGCTCTACACTGATATCGCCAGCGTCATGATCGCTGCGAGCCACGCGGACTGAACGAGGAGGCGTCGGCCGTCATCGCCGGTCTCGCTCAAAATTCCTCCCACCCCGCATCATTAGCGCGGCTGTTAGCGACTTTCTTCACTGGGGCGGATCTGGCTGGAGCTTCCGCCCTGGTCTGTCCGAAGGCGGCTTCGGCGAGTTTGCGCAGGCGCGCGGGCTCCGAGCCATGACTGGCCGGTGAGGCGGTCGCGCCCTCAGGCCCCGTCCTGAAGGCGGCGACGAGGTCGTTGAGCTGGACGATGCGGCCCGAGAGCGAACCGGCCGAGGCCGCGCTCTGTTCGGCGAGCGCCGCATTGGCCTGCGTCATCTCGTCGAGATGGGCGACAGCCTGGCTCATCTCGTCGATGCCGTTGGCCTGCTCGCCCGAGGCCGCCGAGATCTCGGCGATGGTGGCCGCGACCTTTTGCGAGGCGGCCAGGATCTGGGTCAGGGCGTCGCCGGCCTGGCGGACCAGCGTGACGCCCGCGCCGACCTCCATGTTGGAGGACGAGATCAGCCCGGAGATGTCCTTGGCGGCAGCACCCGAGCGCTGCGCCAGGGTGCGCACCTCCGAGGCCACCACGGCAAAGCCCTTGCCGGCATCGCCGGCGCGCGCCGCTTCCACCGCCGCGTTCAGCGCCAGCAGATTGGTCTGGAAGGCGATGTCGTCGATCACCCGGATGATGTCGGAGATCTTCTGCGAGGCGCTCTCGATGCGCGCCATCGCAGCCACGGCCTCGGTCGCGATGGTGCCGCCGGTCTGCGCCGCCTGCATCGCCTCGGTCGCGATCGCGGCGGCGTTCTTCGAGGCCTGGGCCGAGGCTTTCACCGAGGCTGCGAGCTCCTCGGTCGTGGCGGCGGTCTCCTCCAGCGAACTCGCCTGCTCCTCGGTGCGCTTCGACAGGTCGTCGGCGCCCATGGTGATCTCGCGGGCGGCCAAGCCCACATCCGCAGAGGTCGTCTGGATCGTGCGCACCGTCGAGGACAGGCGATCCACCGTCTCGTTGATCGCGCCCTTGAGCTCGGCGAACTTGCCGCGATAGGCGGTCTCGATCCGGGAGGTCAGGTCGCCGCCCGCCACCGCCTGCAAAGCGGCCGCGAATTCGGATGTGGCGCTGTCGACCACGGCATTGATCTCGTTGATGCCGGCGACGAGCTTCTGCATCTGCTCGTCGGCATGCTCGATCTGCAGCCGCGCCGAGAAATCCCCCGACGCCGCAGCTGCGACCACATCGCCGACATCGGAGACCACAGCCTCCATCGACTGCGCCCGCGCCAGGCGAGCGGCGGCAGCCGCACGCTCCTGCTCCTGAAGCACCGCAACCTGCTCGGTGCTCTCGCGCAGCACTGAAACCGCACGCGCCATCGCGCCGATCTCGTCCTGGCGCACAACATGAGGCACATCGAGCTTGGTATCGCCAGCGGTCATGCGCTGCATGACGCCGCCCAGATCAATCAGCGGCCGCGTGATCGAGCGTTGCGCGAACAGCAATGCCGCGGCCAGCGACGCCAGCAGCGCAGCCAGCAGCACGGTCGGCAAGATCCATTGCACCTGCTTCGTGAAGGCATCGGCCTCCTGTCCCAGCGCATTGCCGACTGTCTCATTCTGCGTGCCGAAGGCGGCGAGAACGTCGTTCAGCGCCTTGCGGTTGGCACGGTTGAGCTCGTTGTTGCCCTGGGCATTCGCCGCCGTCGTCGAGACCTCTCGGCCAAGGCGGACGGTCTCCAAACGGAAGGTGATGAACTCGCCGATCGCCTTTTCGATCTGCGCCACGCGCGCGTCTGCGGAGGCAAGCCGCCTCAGACCGGCGGTCAGCCTGCGCAACTGCTCGACGCGGCTCTCGATGCCCTTGGCGTAAGGCTCGGCCTCCGCCGCGGTCTTCGACATGTAGATGCCGCGCGCCTCCATCACCACGCCGGTGACGATGCCATTGAGCCGCTCGGTCAGCAGCGCGATGTCGCCCTGCATGTTCGAGCGCTGGTTGAGGTCGTTGGCCCGCGACAAGGCGTAGAGGCTGAGCCCGGCCGAGGCGATGGCGCCGGCTGCGACGATCGCCAGCATCGCGACGATCTTGATGCGAATGGACTTCAAGGGCCCGGCCTCCCCGGCCTGTTATCCCGGTGAATCAAGGCGCATCTCTGGCGCATCAGACCCGGCCGGCTTGTTGTGGAACGGTTAGGCATCGGCATGGTCGCTGCCGCAATGCGTCCAGGAGATCCGAGCCATGCGCGACCCGCCGCCTCTGTGGCGGAAGCCGGAGCACCGATCGTCGCCGTGACGTTGCGACATCCTTGGATTCGCGGTGAAATCGCTAAACAAACGCTTAAAATCAGAGCTTTTCAGCCTGTTCGAAACCCAATGAAACAATCTGCAGCCAATAATTTCGCGCACTGATTGTACGCTTCTACGCACTACCCGTATAGAGTTCGTAATTGTTGCCAATTCGTCACAGCTTGTGTCTGCCACAATTTCGCCACGCACTGTTCACCCCACGGCCATCTCGCACACCTTGAAAGAAGCATCGGGGCATGGCGTGGAATTTGCGCGTCGCTCCTGGATCACGTCGCATTCGAACGGTTCCGTCCGAACGCGAGAAAACGTGATCGATTCTAAAAGTTTAGAGCATTGCTCACGCGAAAAACCGGTACCCACTTTTTCACGCAATGCTCTAGGTTTTCGTCGCCGCCCGCCAGATTCACCCATCGAGCCCCATCCATGTCCTTCGTGCCCTCCGCCTTCGCCAGTCTCCCCCTCAAGCGCCTCGCGGCGCTGCTGATGCCCCTTCTGCTCGCGGCCTGCGTGAGCACGCGGCAGGAGCCCTTCGAGGCGGCGCGGGCACCCGGCGTCAGTGCCGAATATCTCGCCATGTATGGCGACCAGCCCGATGAGACCTATCCGCTGCCGGCGACCGACGTCTCGGAGGTCGATCCGAAGTTCCTGCGCCACGAGGTCTCCTACCCGACCCGCGAAGCGCCCGGCACCATCGTCGTCGATACCGACAACCGCTTCCTCTATCTCGTCCGCGAGAACGGCCGCGCCATCCGCTACGGCATCGGCGTCGGCAAGCAGGGCATGTCCTGGCGCGGCCGCGCCACCGTCGGCCGCAAAGCCAGCTGGCCGCGCTGGACCCCGACGCCTGCGATGATCGCGCGCGATCCGGCGAAGAACGGCCCCTGGGCCGGCGGCATGCAGGCCGGCCTCGACAACCCGCTCGGCGCACGCGCGCTCTATCTCTACCAGGGCGACCGCGACACGATGTACCGCATCCACGGCACTTCGGAGCCCTGGTCGATCGGCCAGTCGGTCTCCAGCGGCTGCATCCGGATGTTCAACCAGGACATCATCGACCTGCACAGCCGGGTGCCGACCGGGACGACCGTCGTCGTGCTGAACCGCGGCACCTTGCTGAAGCCGGCCCCGGGCGAGGAGTTCGACGAGTTCACCCCCGACCTGATGTAAGGTCAGGGCCATGTCCGATCCGGCTGGATCGGACATGGCCGCAAGATTCTGTCTTGACGCGTTTTCTTCACGCGAACCGGTATCCACTTCGCTCGAAAACGCTTCTGCCCTGACGCGTTTTCTTCACGCGAACCGGTATCCACTTCGCTCGAAAACGCTTCTGCCCTGACGCGTTTTCTTCACGCGAACCGGCATCCACTTCGCTCGAAAACGCTTCTGCCCTGACGCGTTTTCTTCACGCGAACCGGCATCCACTTCGCTCGAAAACGCTTCTGCCCTGACGCGTTTTCTGCACGCGAACCGGTGTCCACTTCGCTCAAAAATGCTCCCGCCTTGATACCGTCACACGCACCCACCACCTCTTGAGGCGGCGGCGCGACCGCGCCGCCCAAAACGAGAGGAGATGACGATGACGCCGCAAGAACGCGACGTGATCGCCGGGATTTTCGACCGCCTGAAACAGGCGGCCAACCAGCCCCGCGACCCCGAGGCTGAGCGCTTCATCTCAGACCGCCTGCGCGAGCAGCCCTATGCGCCCTACGCCATGGCGCAGGCCGTCTATGTGCAGGAACAAGCGCTGACCAACCTGCAGGCGCAGGTCGAGGATCTGCAGGCGCAGATGCGCGACCTGCAGAACCGGCAGGCAGAGGCTCCGCCGCAATCCGGCGGGTTCCTTTCCGGCATCTTCGGCAGCGGAACGAAGCCCCCGGACGCGTCGCAGCGCCCTGGCTCCGTTCCCGCCTTTCCGCAGCGCGGAGCCGGGCAGCCTTCACCGGCCTGGAACAGTCCGCAGCCCAACGCGATGCAGGCAGCTCCGATGCAGCCTGGAATGCAGCCGCAGCAGCCCGGTCCCTGGGCCGGCCAGGCGGCGCAGCAACCTCCCGCTGCGCGTGGCGGCGGCTTCATGGCGAGCGCGCTGACGACCGCGGCCGGCGTCGCCGGCGGCATGGTGCTGGGCAATGTCCTGACCAACGCCTTCGGCGGTCACGGCGCGGGCGCAGGAGCGGCCAAGGCGTCCGATCTGAACTCGATCTCGGACAGCGCCAAGCTCAACCCGCCGACGCCCGACGCCTCCAAGGGCAACGATGCCGCCAGCACGCAAAATGCCGGCGACAATGCCAGCTACAATGACGGCTCGTCCGACCCGGCGAACTACCAGAACGCCAGCAACGACACGCCTGCCGATGAGGGCTATGACGACGGCTCCAGCTTCGCCGGGGACGACGACGATAGCTGGACCTGATCGCAAGAGCGGGATGCGAAAAAGTGGGAACCGGTTTTTCGCATTGATCCCGCTCTAACTCTTAAGATGAGAGACGGATTCAGATTTCAGATGGCATCACTTCGTGATTCCGTCTGAAATCATCCGGCTCTAGCGCCGCTGAAGAGCCGCGCCGACAAACACGAAGCCCGCCCGGCTCACACCGGGCGGGCTTCCGCTTTTTCCTAACCCTCGAAGGCTGCGTGCCTCAGATCACCAGCACCTTCGCGCCGACGCGGACGCGCTCGTAGAGATCCGTGACATCGTCATTGGTCATGCGGATGCAGCCCGAAGAGACCGCCTGGCCGATCGTATGCGGCTCGTTGGTGCCGTGGATGCGGTAGAGTGTGGAGCCGAGATACATGGCGCGCGCGCCCAGCGGGTTCTCAGGGCCACCCTGCATGAAGCGCGGCAGGTCGGGGCGGCGCTTCAGCATCTCGGCCGGCGGCGTCCAGCTCGGCCATTCCGCCTTGCGGCTGACCGTCTTCATGCCCGCCCAGGAGAAGCCGGGGCGGCCGACGCCGATGCCGTAGCGCAAGGCGCGCCCGCCCGGCTGGACCAGGAAGAGGAAGCGCTGCGGCGTATCGATGATGATCGTGCCCGCCTTGTGCGGACCGTCATAGGCGACCTCCTGCTTGCGGAAGCGCGGATCGATGACGCGCTCGATCGGGCGCTCCATCTCGGCGGGCTCGCCGAGCGCGGCCATGCGGCGGCCGGCCGCGCGCGGCTGGGCCGCAGGCTCGAAGGGGTCTGCCGGATAGGCCGACGACTGGGTACTGCGGCCATAGGTGGCGTAGGCGCCCGGGCGATTATAGACCGCCCCGCCCCGGCCCATCGGCGTCGGATCGCGGCCGGTCATCAGCATCTCGATGAAACCGCCGCCGTAATTGGCCCGCCCCGAGGAGGCGGTCGCCATCGGATCGCCCGGCAGCGGCTGGGCATAGTTCTGGGCGAGGGCCGGCCCGCCCAGCACAAGGGCGGTAAGCGGCAGGAGAAGGACTGGACGCATGACGCAACTCTCTCGACATCAACCTGCCGGAGAGCCTGCCGAGCGGCAGGAGAAGGAATGGTGAATCGTTGACTCTGCGGCGCACGGCAGGCGGTTAATTCCGTTAAATCAACGAATTAACCTTAGCGATCAGGCAAGGGACAGGGTGAACGAAGCGTTGCTCACCAGGTCACGCGCAGACCGAGATTGCCCTGCACCGAGCGCCGGTCCTTGCCGCCCAGCGCGCTGGTGTAGCCGGCCGCCGCGTAAAGGCTCACCGCCGACGACAATTTGGCGACGACGCCGCCGCCGATCTCGAGCGAGGTGCCGTCGAATTTGGTCGAGATGACATCGGCGGCGTCGAAGGTGACTTTGTCGGTCCGCTCGAAATTGTGCCAGAGATTGAGGTTGAGATAAGGCTGCCACTGCACGGAGCCGGCCTGGAACGCGCCCTGCAGGCGCGCCCCGATCCGACCGGTGACAGCGTCGCTGGCACTGAGGGCCAGGGTGGCGAAGCGGTCCTGCACTGTGCCCAGCGAGAGATGCTGCCAGATCAATTGCGCCTGCGGCTCCAGCGTCCAGCCCGCTCCGAGCCCGATCGGATAGCCGCCTTCCAGCGACGCTGTCACGGCAGTGCCGTCGAGTTTCCCGATAACGCCGCGATTGGAGCGCCCGTCGCCATCGACCCAGCTATGCATCAAGACCGCGTCCAGATACCAGCCGGAGGGGCCCAGATGCGTCCAGTAAGCGCCCAGACTGTTGGCGTCGAGAACGAGCTTGCCGACCGGGTTGCGCAGCTGGCCGAGGGCAAATCCGCGCACATCGCCATCGGCACGCCCATAGCCGTAGAACAGGCCGAACCTGTCGCGATGGCCGCTCGGCCGATCGATGCCGTAGAGGTCGAGCCCGGCCTGCAAGCCCCAGATCCGGCCATCGAACTCCGGATCGACCGTGCCGGACCAGCGCTGGTTCGTGCGCTCGCCGAAGACGCGGCCCCAGCCCGCCGGCATGCCGCCCTCGCCCGAGAGCAGCCCCTGCTCGCCCTGGCGCTTGTGGAAGGTGCCCAAAGTCGCCAGCCCGAGCTGGCGCACCATGGCGGGCATGGCGGCATAGATCGGAACCTCGACACGGTAGAGCGGCACCGGCGCTGAGCCTGCCGGAGGAGCCGGCGGAAGCGGCGGAGACCCCGATGCGGCAACTGGCGGCGGCTCGCCAGCGGCGGCTGCGACGACGGCATTTCGCAGATACCAGTTATTGGCGGTGCCAGGCGTCGTGCCGCCGTGGAACAGGACATATTCATAGGCGCCTGCCGCCACCGGCCTCGCCAGCGAGAAGGCACTGGTGCTCGTCGTGCCGCCATTGACCGCATCGACGACCAGGATGCCGCTGCCCGCCGTCAGGGCGCCGGGCCCGCCGACATTGCTGACCTGCAAAGCGGAGCTGCCGCTCGCGGTTCCGCCGTTGATCACGAGCTTGTCCGAGGGCGAGCCGTCACTGCCGAGGAAGGTGTTGAGGCCGAGCTGGCCGTTCTGGCCGACATAGTTGGAAACGACCAGCCTGTTCCCGATGCCGGTTCCACCGACCTGCGCGAGCCCCGCATTGGTCAAGGTGCCGGCGATGGTGAAATCGCCCTTCGCAGCGCCGGCGAAAGCGGCCACCGCATCCGCGACCGCGATCGTGCCGTTGTTCGTGACCGCGCCCGTGACCGTGCCATAGCCGCCCAGCGTCGCTCCCCCCGCCACCGTGACCGGACCACCGCCGGAGAGCGCTGCCAGCGGGCTGGCGGCATTGCCGACAGCCAGCGTGCCTGCGCTGACCGTGGTTCCACCGGTATAGCCGTTGTTTGCCGTCAGCACGGTCGTGCCCGTACCGAGCTGGGTGAGCGAGCCGGTGCCGGAGACGGTTCCGGGGAAGGTCACGATGTCCGAGCGATTGAAGGCCAATGTGCCGTTATTGACGACATCGCCGAGGATGCTGCCCGTGGTGCCGCCGATACCGAGCTGCAGCGTGCCCTGGGTGATGGTGGTGCCGCCGGTATAGCTGTTCGTATTGCTCAGGCTCAGCGTGCCGGCCTCGGTTTTCTCGAGCGCGCCCGTCCCCGAGATGATGCCCGCATAGGTTCCCGCATCCGGCTGAGTGAAGCGCACCAGGCCGTTATTGGTCACGGTCGGCGTCATGCTCTGGGCCCGGCCTTCGAGCGTGCCGGAAGGGTCGATGATCATCTGGCCGGCATAGGCCGAATTGTCGCCGGTGAGCCGCAAGGTGCCCTGCTGCACGGTCGCGACCTGAATGTCGGTGAGCGACCCGCTCAGGATCCAGGTCCCCGGATCGGTCTTGGTCAGGAACTCGAAGCCGGTGACGAGGCTGGCATTGAGCGAGGACAGGCCGGCCCCGCCAAGCGTGATCGTGTCGATGCCGTCGCCGCCCATGATGCGCTGCGTGGCCGGCAGATTCAGGTCGCGCAATGTCGCGCTGTCATTGCCCGGCCCCATATCGACGAAGCCGCCGATCGTGCCGCCCCCGGCCCAGGTGAAGGCATCGTCGCCGGTGCTCATCAGGATATTGCCGCTGATCGCGCCGCCCGTGATCGTGACGATATCGGTTCCGCCGCTGACGCTGATATTGCCGCCGATGGTCCCGCTGGAAATCGTGATGGTGTCATTGCCGAAGCCGGTCACCAGGTTGCCGATGATCGTGCCGCCCGACATGTCGAAGATGTTGTTGTCGAGCTTCATGTCGACGCGCCCGATGCTGCCGCCCGTCATGGTGGCGACGTCGCCATCCTCGAAGGCGCCGACGATCGTCCCACCGGACATGACGAAGATATCGCGCCCGTCGCCCTGCTGCAGCGATTGGACCTGCCCGCCGGTCATGATGAAGGTATCGATGCCGGAGCCTTGCTGGACCGCGCCGTTGACCGTGCCCGCATTGATCTCGAACCGGTCGGCACCCGGTCCCGTCGTCACGCCTCCGGAGATCAGTACGGTGCTGCCCGGTGAGAGGGTGATGTTGGAGATGCCGGCCGGGTCGGTGTTGGTGTAGCTCGCGATGGTGCCGCCAAGCAGCGTCACCGTCTTGGTTCCCGCGCCGCCGGTGATACCGCCGCTGAGGGTGCCGGCGTTGACGGTCAGGCTGTCGTCACCGGCCTGGAGATTGAGCGGCGCGACCGTCGGGTCGGGCGGCGTCGCGTCGCAGACGACGACATCATTGCCGGCGGAGGTCGGGCCGCAAGCGGCCCAGACGGTGTCGGTTGCCATGAAAAGGACGAGAGCGGAAGTTGTCGACAGAATCCGATCGTAGTGACGCCAGCCCATGGATCAGCCATCTCCCTAGCAATTATTCCGTCGTCCTCCGATCGTTCCATGGTCTCGCTCGCCCTGTTGCGGGTGCGCGGATCGAGCCCCCGGCACCTCGACGTGCCGTCATCAGATGTCGGGACCACGGGATGAAGGTCGACAGCTTATTGTTTCTCAATGTTACTGAGATTAGGGCCGCCGTCTAGTTTGATTCCAAAATTCGGCAAATGCCGCAAGGTTTCCTTGGAAATCAAGCCATTAGATTCGCCATCCCAAAGCGAAATCATCCTGATTTTTATCGCTCTGAATATAGCTTCGAAAAACAAATGCCTATTGTGACGAATGAATTACATAAAATTCACGCGATAATCGAAGAAGCCATTGAAATTAATCGCAATCTTCTCCGGATTACCGGCGCACAACGTCACGTTGCGCTGCGCGCTTCGCTCTCGCTTCAAGCGTCTAAGGGGCCTCTCAGCTGCGCCCGATTCGCCGGGCCGCCCACCAGAGCCGCGCCGTCGTGCGGCAGCGCGCGACGTCACAGGCAAGGATGAGCGCGCCATAGACCGCAACGCCAATGGAGATCTGCAAAGCTAGCTCGACCGGGGCGGAGAATTGCCGTCGCAGCGGCCAGATCACGGCCGCCATCACAGCTGCCGCCAGAACGACCAGGGCGCAATCGCGTAGCGGCGGTAGAACCGGCAGCACGCGCAGGGCCGCAGTCGCCATTACCACGAGCACGACGAGGAAGGCCGCCGTCTGGCCGAAGGCATAGGCGGCCGGCCCGAGCGTCGACGCCAGGCCGAGCCCGAGCGCGAGATTGACGCCAAGCCCGAGCAGCGCGGCGAGCGTCGCGATGCCGGTGCGCTTGCCGATCAGGAAGACCGGATAGAAGGCGGCCTGGAAGATCGTGATCGCGGCGAAGCCCGGGATCAGGATCGCCATATAGTTGGCGAAACGACCCTGGAAGCTCGGCGGCACGATCAGCCGGTCGAAGGCCGGCAGCACCATCCATAGCCCGACCGCGACCGGCAAGGCGACCATCAGCACGAGCAGGACGTTCCTCGCGATGCGCTTTTGCGCGGCGATCCGGCCACGCGTCTCGTCGAGGCGGATGATCTCGCGCAGCAGCACGATCTCGAGCGTCGCCCCCAGCGTCCCGAACAGGCGCAAGCCCATATCGGAAGCGAGCGAGAAATAGCCGGCCTCGGCATAGCCCTGCGCATCAGCGAGCAGCGAACGGTTGAGCAGCGGGATCAAGGAATAGATCGCATTGCCGGCGACGAGCGGCAGCGCGTAGACGAAGAAGCTCCAGGCGACATCCTTGCGCGCGGCGGCGAGCGACAGCGGCGCATCGGCAAGCGCGCGGCGTACCGCCAGGAGCGAGACCGCGGCGCTGAGCAGGCCGCCGAGCAGCACTACGGTCGGATCCTGCGTCAGCCAGGCTCCGCCGACCATCAGGATCAGCGCCATGATGTTCTTGACGATGATCAGCCGGGCATAGGCGGCATCGAGGAAGCGCGCCCGGGCGATCGCCCCGTGATAATCAAACAGCCCGGCGCCGATCCCGGCCAGCACAGCGGCTGCGAGCAGCATCGCGGGCAATTTGAAGTCGATGCCAACCGCAACGGCGACGACGAGCAGGCCGCAGAGCGAGACGCTGATGCCCGCGACCAGGAGGTCGAGCGTCGCGCGGATCTCGGGCTGGGTCTCGCGCGTCGTCAGCGAATAGAAACGCAGGGCCGATATCTTCAGCCAGTCGAGCAGCGCCGTATTGACCAGCACGATGATGGCCGCGCCTATGGCGTAACGGCCGAACTCGGCCGGGCCGAGGAAGAGGGCGATGAGCAGACCGAGGACGAAGTTCAGCCCGGCATTGATGACGAAGGGCAGCAGGACGGTCATGTCGTCTCGGTCTCGGCGCCAATGCGGCAGGGATCCTTCGACTCAGGCAAGCGCCGGAATCGTGCCGTCTCTTTGGCCTAGCGGGCCGGATGCGGTTTTCCAAGCGGAAGCAGCGCAGCGAGACCTCGAGTCCATCTGATGCCGAGCGAACCGCTGTTTTATCTCGTCGGCTGGGCGACGACGCTCGTCATCGCCATCGGCAAGAGCGCCTTCGGCGGCGGGCTCGCCATTCTCGGCATTCCGCTGCTGGCGATCGTCACCGAGCCGCTCGACGCGGCGATCATGGTCGCCATGCTGGTCTCGCTGATGGACATGATGGCGCTGCGCAGCTTCGGCGCCTCGACCTGGTCGAAGCCCGACCTCGTCTGGCTCCTGCCCGGCCTCGTCGTCGGGATCGGCATCGGCTATCTCGTCTTCGTCCGGATCGATCCGCGCATCGTCACGCTTCTGATCGGGCTGACGACGCTCGCCTTCACCGCGCAATGGTTCCTGAAGGGCCGGCTTGCGGCTCCGGGCTCGCGCCCGGTCTCGGGCAAGCTTGCCTTGCTGGCCGGTACAGCCTCGGGCTTCACCACCTTCGTCGCGCATGCGGGCGGACCGCCGGTCGCGATGTATCTGCTCGGGCGCGGCCTGCCCAAGAGCACGCTGGTGGGCACGACCATCGCGCTCTTCACGCTCGGCAACTGGCTGAAGCTGCCGCCCTATTTCGCGCTCGGGCTGAAGCATACCGAGGCCCTGTGGGGAGCTCTCGCGCTCGCGCCGGCCGTGCCGATCGGCATCTGGCTCGGGCATGTCGTGCATCGCAAGCTCGACCAGAAGACGCTGTTCATCTGGTGCTACGGCCTGCTCGCCGTCGCCGCCGCGAAGCTTTCGGTCGATGCGGCGCTCGCGCTGTTGCGCTGAGGGAATGCGGACTTGCGGAACCACACCCTATTCGTGCGGCCGCATAAGCCGTAAGCGATCGCCATGACCGCCCTGCTCCCGCCCATCCGCGACGCTCGCGATTCCGATTCCGAGCCGCTCGCCACCCTCATCGCCGCGAGCTTCGCGGAGTATCCGAACTGCTTTTTCGAATGGTCTGAATTCCCCGAACTGCGCGCGCCCGCCAGCCACTTCGCAGGGAAAGGCGGCCGGCTCTGGATCGCCGAGGCGCCCGGCGGCGGCATCGCCGGCTCGCTCGGCGTCACGCCCGTGCCCGAGCAGAACGCGGCGGAGATCACCAAGGTCTATGCCGACCCGGCCTTTCGCGGCTCCGGCCTGGCGCAGGCGTTGTTCGCTGAGGCGCTGCGCTTCGCCGAGGCCGGCAGCTATGGCGAGATGATGCTGTGGTCCGATACGCGCTTCGCGCGCGGCCACCGCTTCTATGAGAAGCTCGGCTTCGTGCGCTGGCCGGCGGCGCGCTATCTCGCCGACGTCTCCGAGACCTGGGAGTATCATTTCCGCAAGCGCCTGACCGGTGTCTCGACATGACGCTCCCGACGGCGCTCCGTGCCGTCCTCGGCATCGCGCTGCTCACCGCCATGGATGCGGTGGTCAAGGGGCAGATGCGCGCGCACCCCTTCTTCCCTGCATTGTTCATGCGCTTCGCCATGGGCAGCCTGTTCGCGCTCATCTTCGTCGCGATCGCCCGGCCGTCGCGCCCGACGCGGGCAAGCCTGATCGGCAATACGATCCGCGTTCCGGTCGTCGTGCTCACCGCCAGCAGCTTCTTCTATTCGCTCTCGCTCCTGCCGATGGCGGAGGCGCTGACACTCTCCTTCCTGGCCCCCGTCTTCGTCGCACTGCTGGGCGCCCTCCTGCTCAAGGAAAAGCTCAGCGGACGCGTCTTCCAGGCGCTCGGCTTCGGTCTCGCCGGGATGCTCATCATGGTCTGGCCGCGCCTGCAGGGCCATGTCAGCAACGCCGAGCTCGGTGTTGCGGCCGCCCTGTTCTCGGCCGTGGCCTATGCCTTCAATCTGGTCCTGCTCCGGCGCATCGCGCAGAAGGAGCATCCGGCGATCATCGTGCTGTTCCAGAATGGCGGACCGGCCTTGTGCCTCGCCATCCCCGCCGCGCTCGCCTTCGTGCCGATGAATTGGGCCGACATCGGGACCTATGCCCTGGCCGGCGCACTTGGCGTCGGCGGGCATCTGATGCTGGTTTCAGCCTATGCCTGCGCCGAGGCGTCACGTCTCGCGCCGCTCGAATACACCGCGCTGATCTGGGCGAGCCTGCTCGGCTACCTGATGTTCGCAGAGGTGCCGCTGTTCACGACCTTCGCCGGCGCCTTGCTGATCGTCGCCGGCGCGATCGCGGTCAGCCGGCGCTGACACCGACGGCCTCGACCTCAGGCAGCGGCGCAATAGGCCTCGATGCGATAGCCGTCCGGGTCGACCACGAAAGCCGCGTAGTAGTTGGGGCCATAGGACTCCCGCAGGCCGGGCCGGCCATTGTCCGCCCCGCCCTGCGCGATCGCCGCGGCATGGAACGCATCCACGCTCTGCCGCGTCGGTGCGACGAAGCAGAAATGCAGGTTCGAGCCCGGGTCGGGCGGCACCGGCGTCGCGACCGCGCCGAGCCAGAAGGCGACGGCGTCCCGGCCATAGCCCAATGAGGCCTCGTCCTCGCTGAGACAGCGATAGCCGAGCGCGCCGAGCGCGGCATCGTAGAAGCGCTTCGAGCGGGCGATCTCGTCAACGCCGATGGAAACATGATCGAGCATAGTCATCTCCTTTTTAGGGCGGATCAGGGAAGCGTACGGCGTGCCTGGACATCGGCTTGCAGCCTCCAGCTCACACCGTCATCGGGTGAAGATTCGCCAAGCCAGCGAAAGGAATCGCGCGCGATCTCGGTAAAGCGCCAGCGTATCGCGACGCCGTCCCCGGCCTTGCCGAGCTGGACGATGTCACTGCCTTCGGCGCGGCCGATCTGGCGTGCGTAGTATTGCTTCAGCGGGTCGCTCCAAAGGATGTGCCAAGCATCGAGCTCAGGGTCATAGACCCGCAGCGTCGTGCCATGGAAGAAACCGGGCAGGATCCAGACATCCTGGATCGCGCGTCCCTCCAGAACCCAGCCGAAGCCGATACTTCCCTTGGCTTCATGCCGGGCGCCATCATCGGCATGAATGATCGCGTCCATCGTCCAGGCACCGATGAGCCAGCCATAGAGCGCCAACCCGCCGACCCTGTCAGGCGCAGGCGCATCCGCGTGAAGCATGTCGAGGAAGGACGCTGACGCTGCTGCCATGTTCGGGCTCCCGCTGGGGGCATATCCCTCGATCTAGAGCCCCCGCCCCTCCCGGCGCTTGGGGAAAATTGCTAAACTGCGGCGATGACTGCGACCTCGCATCTTCTGGCCTCGGGCCCCGGTTGGCGCGTGCGGGACATCACCTGCACGGCCGGGCCTGCCGACCGCACCTTCGAGGAACAGCACGCGCATTGCTGCATCGCGGCGGTGATGAGCGGCAGCTTCAGCTACCGCTCCGCCCAGGGCGCCGCGCTGCTCGCGCCGGGCGCGCTCCTGCTCGGCAATCAGGGGGCCTGCTTCGAGTGCGGCCACGACCATGCGGCCGGCGACCGCTGCCTCGCCTTCCAGTTCGACCCGGCCTATCTGGAAGACATCCTTGCCGGCGTCCCGGGCGTGCGGCGGCTCGCTTTCTCGCGCGCCCATCTGCCGCCCTCGCCGGCGTTTGCGGGCCTGATAGCCGAGATGGCGACCAGCGACGGCGGCGCTGCCGCCTATGAGGAGCTCGCCGTCCGGCTGGCCGGTGCCGTGGCGGCAAGGCTCGCGGACGAGCCGCCCGCAACCGCCGCGCCGACAGCGCGTGACGCGCGCCGCATCACCCGGGTCCTGCGGTGCATCGAGGCGCGCTCCCAGGAGACGCTGAGCTTGACCCAGCTCGCCCGGGAGGCGGCGATGAGCCCGTATCACTTCCTGCGGACATTCAAGGCACTGATCGGCATGACGCCGCATCAGTTCCTGCTCAGGACGCGCCTGCACCGGTCCGCGCTCCTGCTGCGCGGCGCGGAGCATGGGGTCGCGCAGATCGCCTTCGATTGCGGCTTCGGCGATCTCTCGACCTTCAACCGCCACTTCCGCCTGGCGATGGGCAAAAGCCCCAGCGCCTATCGCGCGAGCCGGAACCGCGCCGCCTAGAGGCTGTCAGGGACTATGCGTCCTTTTCCAGGCCGCCCGCTCACAGCTTTCCGTCGACCAGCTCGCTCCTGGCGACGGCGACAACCTCGCGGGTCAGCTCCGCCAGATGATCGGCGGACAGGCGATTGACCTGCCAGAACAGCGGAATGTCGATCGGCGTATCGGGGATCAGCTCGATCAGGCGGCCCGAGCGCAAATGCTCGTCGACGAGCTGGATCGGATTCATGCCCCAGCCTATGCCCATCACGGCGCCATCGACGAAGCTTTGCGTCGCTGGCAGCCAATGGGTGGGATGCGCCAGCTTCCGCCCTGCGACCTGCTGGAGCCACTGGCTTTGCAGACGGTCCTTCTGGTTGAAGGTCAAGGCCGGCGCCAGGGCGAGCGTGTCTGGCGTGACGCCCTTTGGAAAATACCGCGCCATGAAATCGGGACTGGCCGTCGCGCGATAGCGCAGCGCGCCCAGGGCAACGCGCCGACAGCCCTGGACCGGCTTGCCCAGGCTCGTCACCGCGGCCACCACATGTCCGCGCTGCAGCCACTCGGCCGTATGGTCCTGGTCGTCCACGGCGAGGTTCAGCAGATGCTCGGAGCGCCGGGTGAAGTGCGAGACGGCCTTGAGGAACCAGGTCCCGAGGCTATCGGCATTGGTCGCGACATGCAGCGTGACCTTGTGGCGGGCAGCGCCGCTCCCGGCGGCTGGCAAATGCCTGAGCAATTCGCCTTCGAGCATCCCGACCTGTTCCATATGCCGGCATAGCCATGCGCCCTTCTCGGTCGCGACGCAGGGCGCACCGCGGACGATGAGCACCAGGCCGAGGCGCTCCTCGAGCTGCTTGACGCGCTGCGATACAGCCGATGGCGTGACGTTGAGGCTGTGAGCGGCCCGCTCGAAGCTGCCGGCCTGGACCACCGCGGCAACGGCGCGCAATGCGGAGTAATCGAGCATGGAATTAGCACTGCTTAATCTGCCTTAGCAGCATTAACTAGCCTAATCCCATGGCGGCAGCTAGCTCCGATGCCACCCCGGCAGCCGGAGAGAGCCACAGCATGAACGTGACGGTCTATCTGACGGGCCTCGGCGTGAGCCTGAGCCTGATCCTCGCGATCGGTGCGCAGAACGCCTTCGTGCTCCGCCAGGGCTTGCGCAACGAGCATGTGTTCGCCGTCTGCCTCGCCTGCGCGCTGTCGGACGGCGTGCTGATCGCACTCGGCGTCAGCAGCTTTCGGCAGATCTCCGCCTTCTCGCCCTGGATCGATCCGATGATGCGCTATGCCGGGGCGGCCTTCCTGTTCTGGTATGGCGCAAAGAGCCTGCATGCGGCGCTGCGCTCCAATGAGGCGCTCGTCACCGGCTATGGCAGGGCGGCGGGCCTGCGGCAGACCCTGATAACCTGTCTCGCGCTGACCTGGCTCAACCCGCATGTCTATCTCGACACCGTCGTGCTGGTCGGCACGATCTCGACGCAGTTTCCCGGGTTCGAACCCGTCTTTGGCGCGGGCGCGGTCACCGCCTCCTTCCTGTTCTTCTTCGCGCTCGGCTATGGCGCGCGCTGGCTGCGCCCGTTCTTCGCCAGGCCGTCGGCATGGCGGGCCCTGGAAGCCGCCATTGCCGCCACGATGTGGATGATTGCGGCCAGGCTGGCGCTGAGCGCCTGATCTCAGCCGCGCAGCACCATGCAGGTCTCGGAGCCATGCGCGAGCAGCTTGCCGCGCGCATCGGTCAACCGGCCCTCGCTGGTGATGACGCTGCCGCCGCGATGGATCAGCTTGCCCTCGCAGCGCACCGTGCCGCTATCGGGCATGACCGGGCGGACATAGTTGAGCTTCATCTCCAGCGTCGTGTAGCCCTCGCCCACCTTCAGCGTGGTGTGCGCAGCGCAGGCCATGGCGGAATCGAGGATCGTCGCCGTCCAGCCGCCATGGATCGTGCCAAGCGGGTTGAAGAAGCGCGCTGAGGGCTTGCCGACGAAGACGACGCGCCCCTCCTCGACCTCGACGAGATCAAGATCCATCGCATCGGCGAAGGGCGCGCCGGGATGGCGGCCCTCGGCCAGGCCGCGCAGGAAGCTGAGCCCATCCTCGGCCAGCAGGACCTCACGGGAAACGACTCCGACCTCGCGCGCCATCACTGCTTCTCACTTATTGTGTAGATACACGTTAAGTGACAAAAGGACCGCCGGTCAAGCCGCGTCTCAGTCCGCAAGGCGTGCGACGCGGCGCAGCGCTTTCAGGCCCTCGCGGGTTTCGCTCCAGCGCTCCTTGCCGAGCCCGCCCTCGATCCGCTCCTGCGCTGCCTGCCAATAAGGGATGGCGGCCTCGATCGCCGCCCTGCCCTTCTCGGTGACCGCATAGACCGAGGCGCGGCCCTTGCACTCGACGGGAACGATCAGCGCCTCGGCTGCCAGCAATTGCAGATTGCGGGTCAGCGAGGTGCGCTCCAGGGCGAAGCGCTCGGCCAATTCGGTGACGGAGCGCCAGGCGCCGGTGCTCAGGGCCGAGAGCAGCACGAACTGCGTGATCTTCAACCCGCTCGGGCGCATCGCCTCGTCATAGGCCCGCGTCACCGCCCGCGCCGTCATGCGCACATGCAGCGCCACGCAGGAACGGGCGATATCGTCGAGCCGGGGATCGGGCACAGGTGTCGTCATTTCGCCATGCTAGCGTGTTCAACCAGCTTTGGCAGCAAGCCCCCGGCGCCCCCTCCGCATTCACTTTATGGCCGGATGATTTCTTGACTCTCCGAGGCGACGCGCCTATCTCCCCGCCATCGGTTAGCACTCGATACCTGAGACTGCTAACAGGTGCCCATCGTGGGTTCGCCATTGAGCGCCCGCATCGAATTAGATCCAAGAGGAAGACAGAACCATGAAGTTCCGTCCGCTGCATGACCGCGTTGTGGTCCGTCGCCTTGATGGCGAAGAGAAGACCAAGGGTGGCATCATCATCCCCGATACCGCCAAGGAAAAGCCCCAAGAGGGCGAAGTCATCGCCGTCGGCCCGGGCGGCCGCGACGAAGCCGGCAAACTGACCCCGCTGGACGTCAAGAAGGGCGATCGCGTCCTGTTCGGCAAGTGGTCGGGCACCGAGGTCAAGATCGATGGCCAGGATCTCCTGATCATGAAGGAATCCGACGTCATGGGCGTCATCGGCTGAACGCCAAGCGACCGCCCATCCCCGTTTTCATGTAAGGAGTAGCTCTTATGGCTGCCAAAGACGTCAAGTTCTCCACCGACGCACGCGACCGCATGCTGCGCGGCGTCGAAATCCTCAACAACGCCGTCAAGGTCACGCTCGGCCCCAAGGGCCGTAACGTCGTGATCGACAAGTCGTTCGGCGCCCCGCGCATCACCAAGGACGGCGTTACCGTCGCCAAGGAGATCGAGCTCGCCGACAAGTTCGAGAACATGGGCGCCCAGATGGTGCGCGAAGTGGCCTCGAAGCAGAACGACGCTGCCGGCGACGGCACCACGACCGCCACCGTTCTGGCCGCCGCCATCATGCGCGAAGGCCTGAAGTCGGTTGCCGCCGGCATGAACCCGATGGATCTGAAGCGCGGCATCGATCTGGCTGTCGAAGCCATCGTCGCCGACCTCAAGAAGAACTCCAAGAAGGTCACGTCCAACGCGGAAGTCGCGCAGGTCGGCACCATCTCGGCCAACGGCGACGAGTCGGTCGGCAAGATGATCGCGACCGCCATGCAGAAGGTCGGCAACGAGGGTGTCATCACCGTCGAGGAAGCCAAGACCGCCGAGACCGAGCTCGACGTCGTCGAGGGCATGCAGTTCGACCGTGGCTATCTCTCGCCCTACTTCATCACCAACGCCGAGAAGATGGTCGCTGAGCTCGAGGATCCCTACATCCTCATCTTCGAGAAGAAGCTGTCTTCGCTTCAGGCGATGCTGCCGATCCTCGAGGCCGTCGTTCAGACCGGCAAGCCGCTGCTGATCATCGCCGAGGACGTCGAAGGCGAGGCTCTGGCCACGCTCGTCGTCAACAAGCTCCGTGGCGGCCTGAAGGTCGCGGCCGTCAAGGCTCCGGGCTTCGGCGATCGCCGCAAGGCGATGCTTGAGGATCTCTCGATCCTGACCGCCGGTCAGATGATCTCGGAAGACCTCGGCATCAAGCTCGAGACCGTGACGCTCGCCATGCTCGGACGTGCCAAGAAGGTGCGCATCGAGAAGGAGAACACCACGATCATCGACGGCGCCGGCAAGAAGAAAGACATCGAGGGCCGCGTCGCGCAGATCAAGGCGCAGATCGAGGAGACCACCTCGGACTACGACCGTGAGAAGCTCCAGGAGCGTCTGGCCAAGCTCGCTGGCGGCGTCGCGGTGATCCGCGTCGGCGGCGCGACCGAAGTCGAAGTCAAGGAGAAGAAGGACCGCGTCGACGATGCCCTGAACGCGACCCGCGCTGCGGTCGAAGAAGGCATCCTGCCGGGCGGCGGCGTCGCCCTCCTGCGCGCCCTCTCGACCGTCAAGGCGATCAAGACCGCCAATGACGACCAGAAGACCGGCGTCGAGATCGTCCGCAAGGCGATCATGGCCCCGGCCAAGCAGATCGTCGACAACGCTGGCGATGACGGCGCGGTCGTGGTCGGCAAGCTGCTCGAGTCCAAGGACTACGCCTTCGGCTACAACGCCCAGACCGGCGTCTACGGCGATCTGGTCAAGGCCGGCATCATCGACCCGACCAAGGTCGTGCGCACGGCGATCCAGGACGCGGCTTCGATCGCTGGCCTGCTGATCACCACCGAGGCGATGATCGCCGAGCTGCCGAAGAAGGACTCCCCGATGCCCCCGATGGGCGGCGGCGGCATGGGCGGCATGGATTTCTGAGGAAATCCAAACGCCCATCTTCCAAGGGTTCTGGAACCGGGCATGCCCGGTTCCAGTGGCGGCATGGACTTCTGAGGAAGTCCAGTCGCCCAAGACGACAAAGTGCCGAAACCGGGCAAGCCCGGTTTCGGTGGCGGCATGGATTTCTGATCCAAACCTCCATCCAACTGTTAATGGGAAAGGCCCGGCGCAAGCCGGGCCTTTTTCATGTCCGGCCGATGACAATTTGCTGATCTTCCGGTGCCGCCATTGAATGGCCGCATCCTCTGCGACATGGTCAGAATCGCGATGGCACCTCGTCATCCCCCGCCATTTCCGCAGGATCCCCGCCCATGCGCCCATTGAGCATCGCCGTCGCCGTGCTTGCCGTGATTGCCCTCATCCTGGGCCAGCAGAGCGGCAGCGCCGGAGCCATCGGGATGGGCGTCATCGGCCTGCTGCTTGCCGCGGCGACATGGCGGGCCGTCGCGATCGCGACCTTCCTCAGGATCTTCTCGATCATCTTCGGCGTGGAGTATGTGCTCACCGGCGCGGCCTTCCTGGTCGCCCAATCCGGCGCCTGGCCCCAGGCCTGGCAGGCGCTCGTGCCGCCGGCCAGCCTGACGATCACGATCGCGGTCTTCGGCCTGATCGTCTACGCCATCTCCTTCGTCCCCGGCATCGCCCGCATCGCCAGGCTGGCCTCGCCCTATTTCGAGGCTCCGGAGCTGACCACCGGACATCTATGGCCCTTGAAGTCCTTTCGGATCGGCGCCGGCCGCCTCGGCACGCTCCTGCTGGTTTTCCTGGTCGTCCTCAACCAATTGCAGGTCGCGATCTCGCTCAGGCTGTCCTTCTTCAACCGCGATTTCTACAACGCGATCCAGGAGAAGGATGCGGCGAGCTTCTGGTACCAGCTGATCTATGTGTTCAGCGTCTGGGCGGCGATCTCGGTCGTCTCCAACCTGATCGAAATCGTCGCCAACTACACGCTGCTGATCCGCTGGCGGCGCTGGATGGCCGAGAAGTTCAGCAGCGCCTGGCTCGGCAATTCCAATCACTACAGGGTCTCGCTCGCCGGAAATGCCGACAACCCCGACCAGCGTATCGCCGAGGACACGCGCGCCTTCGTCAACCAGACCTATAATTTCGCGCTGCCCCTGCTCACGCAGGTCTCCACGCTCGTCTCCTTCTCGATCATCCTGTGGTCGATACCGGTCGCGAGTGTCCTGCCCGGTACGGACATCACCATCCCCGGCTTCATCTTCTGGATGGCGCTGATCTATTCCATCGCCGCGACCTGGATCGCCCATCGGATCGGAAAGCCGCTGATCGGGCTCGAATTCGAACAGGAGAAGCGCGAGGCGAATTTCCGCTTCTCGCTGGCACGGCTGCGCGAATATTCCGAACAGATCGCGCTCATGCGCGGCGAGAATGCCGAGCAGAAGCATCTCAGCGAGCGCTTCGGCGACATCGTCACCAATTTCTACAGGCTCGTCTGGGCGCGCGTTCGATTGACCACCTTCACGCTCTCCTTCGGCCAGGCCAATGTCGTCGTGCCCTATATCCTGCTCGCGCCGCATTATTTCTCGGGCAAGATCACGCTCGGCATCATGACGCAGGTCGCCTCGGCCTTCGACCGGGTCCAGACCGCGATGTCCTTCTTCATCGACCGCTATCAGTCGATCGCGTCCTATGTCGCCTCGATCAACCGCCTCACCACCTTCGAGGCCGCGATCGCGCAGGCGGCCAGCGCCAGCGACAAGGGCATCCATGAGGTACCCGCCAAGGGCGATGCAGTGCATGTCGACGAGGCCACGCTGAGCCTGCCCAACGGCCAGCCGATCGTGCGGGTGCGCGATCTCGACCTCGGCACGGCCCGGCGGACGCTGGTCATCGGCCCCTCGGGCTCGGGCAAGTCGACGCTGTTTCGCGCCATTGCAGGCATCTGGCCCTTCGGCCAAGGCAAGGTCGGCATCCCGGCCGGAGCCGAGATCATGCTCCTGCCGCAGCGCCCCTACCTGCCGCAAGGCAGCCTGCGTGCAGCGCTTGCCTATCCCGCACCGCTTGATGCCTATGGCGAGGCCGAGATCAAGGCGGCGATGCAGCTGACCAAGCTCGGCCATCTCTCCGAGCGGCTGGACGAGGTCGATCTCTGGGGCCAGCGCCTTTCCGGCGGCGAGCAGCAGCGCCTGGCCGTGGCGCGCGCCCTCTTGGCCAAGCCCGACTGGCTCTTCCTGGACGAGGCGACGGCCTCGCTCGACGAGAAGCTGGAGGGCGAGATCTATGCCGCGATGGAGCAGGCGCTGCCGCAGACCAAGATCGTCTCGATCGGCCACCGCTCGACGCTGCGGGCGATGCACGATTCGATCGTGACCATGCAGCCGAACGAGGACGGCACCTTCAGCCCCAAGGCGGAAAGCCGGGAGATGGTCGGTTAGAACTGGTTGTTTGTGCCCGGAAACGCGCGGTCATTCCGGGGCGCGGGGCCCCCCTCTCCTGCATCGAAGTCGGGCCCACCCGACTTCGACACTCTGAGTACTGAACCCGGGTATACCCGGGTTCAGTGAGAGGGGCAGAGGTGAGGTGTAGGCCCCTGGACCAGTGGCGTCGAAACCTCACAGCGAAGCAGCGGTGAGGCCGCGGTCAAAGCGTCAAACGGCCGACCCCTCACCCTGCCCTCTCCCACCAATCTCGGGCTTGCCCGAGATTGGCATTGATAGTGTTCCAAGTCGGAAACATCCGACTTGGATTGGAGAGGGTTCTATGCCGAGGTTCCAGGTTCGATCCTGCCCCCGAAATGACAATGGCAGCCCGCGCTCAGAGACCGCGGTCGAAGCGCAGTTCGCCGGCCGCGCCCTGGACGACCAGCTTGCCGTCGACGAGGTCCCACTTGCGGGCGGCGCGCAGTGCGGTGAGATAGGCGCGCTCGAAATCGAGCAGCCCCTTGTCGCAGGCTCGCTTGGTCAGCGCGATCGGCCCGACCACAAGGCCCTGCTGGCGCAGCGGATAGGCGGCGGCCGAGAAGGTGTTGCAGCCGCCAAAGCCCGTGCCGCGCAGATTGGCGTCGATCAGGAAGGTGGCGCGGCGGTCGGAGATCGGCTTGCCGTTGAGCGAACTCGCGGCCCAGGAGGCGCCGGTCGGGAAGGACTTCTCCTGCTCGGCTGGCGGAATCTGCTGCTGTTGCTCTTGGGGCGCCTGCCGGCCGCGCCGGCTTTGGGCCTCGGCGGAGCCAGCCATGAGCGAAGCCATCGGCACGAGCACGGCGAGAAGGGCGGTATAGCCAAGGCGTCGGTTCGTCATTTTATCACCCGCAGTCATGCCCGTGACGCTAGAGCAGGATGCCAAAAAGTGGAAACCGGTTTTTTGCATTGATCCTGCTCTAACTCTTTGATGAGAGACGGATTCAGATTTCAGCTGGGATCACTTCGTGATTCCAGCTGAAATCATCCGGCTCTCGCACGGGTTCTCCCTGTTGAAAGCGCGTAACGGCGTATTGTTCCGGGATCAATCAGGAAGGTGAGCCATGGACCCGAATTGCGGGATTTATGGGGCCTGAGAGACTGTTTGATAATTCGAGCCCTCATCCTGAGGAGCCGCGAAGCGGCGTCTCGAAGGATGCTCCAGATGGTTCGGGAGCCTCCTGGAGCATCCTTCGAGACGCCATTCCTGCCGGAACGGCTCCTCAGGATGAGGGCTCAGGGTGTTTCCGAACAGTCTCTGCGCTCGTCGACATCAGCAATCTCCGCCGCCCCGTTTCCGGCGCGGCGGCTAAAGCGTTTTCGCGCGAAGTGGATACCGGTTCGCGTGGAAAAAACGCGTCAAAACAAAGGTCTAGAGCAATTGAACGATCCAGCTGGATCGTTCAATTGCTCTAGATGCGCGCCAGCAGCCGCTCGATCAGCGGATTGGCCTTGCGGAAGACGTAATCGGGCGCGCTCACCGTGATTTCGTCCGCGCCCGAGCGCGCGAGATGCTCGACCAGCGCGAAGACCGACTTCTCCGGGCAGTGCAGCACCTGCACGCCGCCCTGCCCGGCCAGGCCGAAAGGCAGCCTTGCGCCGAACTGGGCGGTGATCGCCTCGAGCGCTTCCGGCGTCGCGCCGATATCGCGGGCGCGGATCTCGCGCACGGTGCGCGCCTCTTCCTCGGCGGCGATTCGCGACAGGATGGCGGTCGCGGCAGCGCGCGCCCGTGCGCCCCAGGGCGCCCGCACGGAGGCGACGAGATTGGCTTCCGACGCCAGCATCACGCCATCGTCGAGCACCTTCAGGGCGTTGGCCGCCAAGGTGCTGCCGGTCGTGGTGATGTCGACCACGATCTCGGCCGTGCCGGCGGCCGGTGCTCCCTCGGTCGCGCCCAGGCTCTCGACGATGCGGTAATCGGCAAGGCCGTGCTGCGCGAAGAAGCGGCGGGTCAGGTTCACATATTTCGTGGCGACGCGCAGTTTGCGGCCCTGGCGGATGCGCATGGTCGAAGCGACGTCGTCGAGATCGGCCATGGTGCGCACGTCGATCCAGGCCTGGGGCACCGCGACGACGACATTGGCGTGGCCGAAACCGAGCGGGGTCAGCATCTCGACGGCGGCATCCGCATCGGGAACCTGCTCGCGCACCAGATCCTCGCCGGTGACGCCGAGATGGGCCGCGCCCGAAGCCAGTTGGGCGACGATCTCGGAGGCCGAGAGGAAAGCGACCTCGGCTCCCTCCAGCCCGGCGATGGTGCCGCGATAATCGCGCGCGCCGCGCGACTGCACGAATTTCAGCCCGGCGCGGCCGAAGAAGGCGGTGGCGTTCTCCTGCAGCCGGCCCTTGGAGGGAACGGCGAGGACGAGGGCCGGATCGCTCATGACTTGTCTCCAGCCAACCGGTCGAGCCAGAGCGAAGCGCCCACGGCCGGAATGGAACCGGGCGCCCCGAGCCGCCCCAGCACATGGTCGTAGCGCCCGCCGCCGGCGACCGGCTTGCCGTCAGCGCGGGCGGCATCGTGCAATTCGAAGATGAAGCCGGTGTAGTAGTCGAGATTGCGGGCGAAACCGGCGGCGAAGGCGATCTGCGTCACATCGACCCCGCGCACGGCAAGGAAGCCGGTGCGCTCATCGAAAGCGTCGAGCTGGCGGCCGAGATCGAGCGAGGCGCGCTCGGCCAGCGCGCGCAGGGAGGCCGACGCCGTGTCGGGATCGCCGGAGATGGCGAGCACCTGGCCAAGCAGCGCCTTGACGTCGGCATTGACCGGGTTCTCACGCTCGGCCGCCCGCGCCAGGAAGCGCTCGGCGATGTCACCGGCCGTGCGGCCACCCACCGTCGAGATGCCGGCGATCGACAAGACATCCTCGACGAAGGCTTTCGCCGCCTTGGGATCCTGGCCTTCCAGCGCCTTGAGCAGGCCGGCATGGGCGGCATCACCCTCAGGCTGCGGGGCGTCGAGCGCGGCGACGGCGTCTGCGCCCTTGCCCTGCACGGCCGCGCGCATGAAGCGGCGGCGGGCGCCCTGGGGCACGGCGAGCCCGTCGAGCAAGGCGTTGAGCAAGGCGACATCGCCCATCACGATCTTCGGCTGGGCGAGCCCGAGCGCGGCGGCGGCCTCTATCGTCAGCGCCATGATCTCGGCATCGGCAGCGGCAAAATCCGTGCGGCCGAAGGATTCAAGCCCGGCCTGCGAGAACTCGCCGGGTTCGCCCGAGCGCATGCGGAAGACCGGGCCGGCATAGGCATAGGCGGCAGGCTCGGTCGAGCGCGAGGCGATGTGATCGAGCGCGACGGGAATGGTGTATTCGGGCCGCAGGCACCAGTCGCGCCCCTCGGCATCCTGCGTCATGAAGATGCGGCGGCGGATATCCTCGCCGGAGAGGTCGAGAAAGACGTCGGCGGGCTGCAGGATCGCCGGCTCGGCGCGGCCATAGCCCTCACGCGCGAAAAGCGCGATCACGGTCTCGATGCTGGCACGGATGGCGGGCACGGCGGTTGATCCTGTTGCGGCCGCTGTCCTAGCAGCGGCGTGCGGTATTTTCGACGGTTTTTAGGGAATTGGGTGAACGGGAGTTGTGAGGCGTCGTTCTCGGGCGGAGCGCCTCGTCGTCATGGTCGGGCTCGTCCCGACCATCCACGTCGTCCGCCGTCGCGCGCTACGACCAAGACGTGGATACTCGCCACAAGGGCGAGCATGACAGCTGGAGCCCCGGGTCAAGCTCGAGCATGACGGGCAAGCACCCGCCTCACCCCTTCGACCAGCTCCGCCACCGGCACGGCGAACTGCGCCTGCGCCTGCCGCTCCTTGTGCTCGGCGGAATCCTTGACCTCGCGCCCGGCGGCGGCGAGTTCGGCCCCCAGGATCAGATCCTTGATGATCACCGTGCCGGCATCCCGCTCGGACGAGCCCTGGATGACGGCGCAGACCGCGCCGCGCTTGTCGGCATATTTCATCTGGGCGTTGAAGCCCGAGGAGCCGAGATAGAGATCGGCCCGCAGCAAGGGCTTGCCCGCCTCATCTTTGGCCTGGCGCAGCTGCGAGACGAAGGCCTGATAGCCCGGCATGTGCTCGGGCGACTTGTTGTCCATCGCGGTGACGACGACGAGCGGGAGTTCCGCCTTGGCGTCGACGATGGGCGATTTCACCGCCTTCAGCGCCGAATAAAGCCTGGACACGCCGATCGAGAAACCCGTCGCCGGCACCGGCTCAGGCCGGAAGCGGCCGACAAGCCCGTCATAGCGCCCGCCGCCGGCGACCGAGCCGAAGCGCACCACCTGGCCGTCATCATTGGTGACCGGGAAGGTCAGTTCGACCTCATAGACCGGGCCGGTGTAGTATTCGAGGCCGCGGACGACTGAGGGGTCAACCACGATACGTTGCGAACCGTACCCCGCAGCTTCGCAGAGACGGGCTATCGCTAACAGATCCCTAGCACCTTCTGCGCTCGTCTCACTCTCGGCACGGTCCAACAACGATTGAGCGGCGCGAATATTATCGACAAATTTCGAGCCACTCGAGTCTATGACCATGTCGTTCAAGTTACGATCTGGATGATCAGCAGTGTCTGAAATGCGCTCAAAACTGACGGTGCAGTTCATCATACGGGTCTGCTCAGCAGTAGTAAGTCCCGCGCCCTTCGTGAAATCCCCGCTCTCATCCTTGCGGCCCTCACCGAGCAACAGGCGCACGCCCTCCGGCCCGAACTTGTCGAGCTTGTCGATCGCGCGCAGCACGGTCAGCCGGCGGCCGGCATTGTCGTCGCCGCCCAGTCCGATCGCCTCCATCACGCCGTCGAGCACCTTGCGGTTGTTGACCTTCACGACATAGTCGCCGCGCTTGATCCCGAGCGCTTCCATCGTGTCCGCCGCGAGCATGCAGATCTCGGCATCGGCCGCGACGCTGCCTGCGCCGACGATATCGGCGTCGAACTGCATGAACTGGCGGAAGCGCCCCGGACCCGGCTTCTCGTTGCGGAAGACATAGCCGGCGCGATAGCTGCGATAAGGCTTCGGCAGCGCGTCGTAATTCTCCGCGACATAGCGGGCGAGCGGCGCGGTCAGGTCGTAGCGCAGCGAAAGCCACTGCTCGTCATCGTCCTGGAAGGAGAAGACGCCTTCATTGGGCCGGTCCTGATCGGGCAGGAATTTGCCGAGCGCGTCGGAGAACTCGACGAAGGGCGTCTCGACGGGATCGAAGCCATAACGCGAAAAGCTTTCGCGGATGACCCCGAGCATGCGCTCGGTCGCCGCGACGTCAGCGGGGCCGCGATCGACGAAACCGCGCGGCTGGCGGGCTTTGAGCTTGTCGGGCTTCGACATGGGATCTACTTCTCGGTCATGCGCGGCAGCGGCCGGCGCCGCTGGGTTCTTCCGCGCCGGGTTAGCCCGCTGGCGCGCCAGGGGCAAGCGCAGCGGCCGTCATCGCGCTGGTTTGGCAATGACAGCGCCGCGGCATCGCGCGGCGCAGCATGGGGGAAGACATGATCACCCGCCGGCTCCTGGGCGTCTTCGCCTGCCTCTTCGCGGCCTGCCTGCTGAGCGCCTGCAGCCCCAGCGAGGCCGACCAGCGCAAGGCCTTCATCACCTTCCTCAAGGATGACGTGCTCTCCAAGACGGGCTTACGCCTGCCGCAACCCGACGCCGAGAAGCAGAAATCCTTCGGCGCCTATGCCGAGCACTATGCCGTAATCGCCCGCTTCCATGAGCGCATGAACGCCTCCGTCGCCAAACCCATGCAGGAGACGCTGGCCAAGAGCATGCCACGCTCGATCGAGGATATCGTCGCGCGCAAGGCCGATCTCATGACCGTGCGCAGCGGCTTCGTCGGCATGCGCGACGCGCTTGACCAGGCACTCACGGCGGCTGGCAGCGAGAAGGCGGCGCTGAAGCAGCCCGAGGATCTCGCTGGTGTCTATGCCGCGGTCTACGACAAAGCCGTCACCGCGCCCGCCACCGCGTTCCGCCAGATTTTCCCGACCGCCGACGACGCCTTCGCAGCGATCATCGCGCTTGCCGATCTGATCGAGAGCAACCGGAAGGCGATCAAGCTCAACGGCTCGCAGATGGAGATTTCCAACCCCGCGCTGCGCACCAAAGTCCAGGCCGCGCTCGAAGCGATGAACGCCAAACAGCGCGGCATGGCCGAGGCGCAGCAGACGCTGCGCCGGGCGGTTTTCGGGAATTAGGGCGCGCCCTCCCTTCCCCCTGGCGGGGGAAGGTGGATCGGCGAAGCCGAGACGGATGAGGGGGCGCTGTGAGCTTTCCGCTTGGCCGAACACGACGCCAACCGGACACGGCAGCGCGCCCCCCTCATCCGGCGCTGCGCGCCACCTTCTCCCGCCAGGGGAGAAGGGAAGAGTTTGTCGCGGCTCCCGCGTCGGCCGGTTTCAGTCAGCCGCCCCTACGAAGGAACGAACCTCGCTACTCCGCAGCAATCAGCCGCGCCGGCTCCCTGACCGGCACATCGGCAATCCCCGCGGCGGCCAGCTTGTCGGGCAAGGGGCCGCCCGTCGCCCAGTCGAGCAATTCGGCCGTGTGCACCACAGGCGTCTTCGCGCCCTTGTCGGCGAAACCCTTGGCGAGCTGGGTCATGCAGCCGATATTGCCGGTCGCGACCAGCACCGGCCGGGTCTTCTCGATATTGCCGATCTTGCGCTCGCGCAGCTGTCCGGCGATCTCGGGCTGGAGGATGTTGTAGACGCCGGCCGAGCCGCAGCAGATGTGGCCCTCCGGCACCTCCTTGACCTTGAAGCCGGCGGCCGAGAGCAGGCGCTTTGGACCGTCCTTGAGCTGCTGGCCATGTTGCATCGAGCAGGCGGAGTGATAGGCGATCGGGATCGCGAGATCGCGCGCATGCCGCAGATCGATCGTCTCGAGGAACTCGGTCACATCCTTGGCGAGGCTTGAGACCGTCGCCGCCGTCTTGGCGTAGGCCGGCTCGTTGCGGAACATGAAGCCGTAATCCTTGATCGTGGTGCCGCAGCCCGAGGCCGTGATCAGGATCGCATCCAGCCCCTCGCCGGTGACCTCGGCCATCCAGGCGTCGATGTTGCGGCGGGCGAAGGCAAGCGCGTCATGCTCGCGGCCCATATGGTGGACGAGTGCGCCGCAGCAGCCCTCACCCTTGGGCAGCACGACCTCGACGCCATGACGCGTCAGCAGGCGGATCGTCGCCTCGTTGATCGCGGGATCGAGCACCGGCTGGGCACAGCCCGACAGGAGCGCGACGCGCTTGCGGCGCACGCCGGTGACGGGGAAGCTTTGCGGCCCCTCCATCGTCGAACGCGACGGCAGGCGGGCGGGCGCCAGCGCCAGCATCGCCTTCAGGCGCGCTCCGACGCCAGGCAGGCTGCCGAGCACGCCCGCGAAGGGCTTTGCCAGCATCGCGCCCAACATGGCGAGCCGGAAGCGGCCGGGATGCGGCAGGATCACTGAGAGCAGGCGGCGCAGCGCCTTGTCGGCAAAGCCGCGCTCATAGGTCTCCTCGATATGGGCCCGGGCATGGTCGACGAGGTGCATGTAGTTCACCCCCGAGGGGCAGGTCGTCATGCAGGAGAGACAGGAGAGGCAGCGGTCGACATGCTTCACCACCTCTTCGGTGGCGGGCTTGCCGTTCTCCAGCATGTCCTTGATCAGGTAGATGCGCCCGCGCGGGCTATCGAGCTCGTCGCCGAGCAAGAGATAGGTCGGGCAGGTCGCGGTGCAGAAGCCGCAATGCACGCAGGTGCGCAAGATTTTTTCCGACGCCGGCAAGCGCGGATCGGAAGCAAGATGGGCGGGGGAGAAGTTGGTCTGCATGGTTACGCTCTGATCGTCCTGTCACCCGCAACGGCTCTTCCTTCTCCCGGATGGGAGAAGGTGGCGCGGAGCGCCGGATGAGGGTGTGCCGTGGCGGCAAAAAGGTGCAACTGCTCCGTTGTTCCCCTTGCAATCCACGGCGGTCCCTCACCCCTGCCCCTCTCCCGTCCAGGAGAGGGGTTCTTCCAGCGCCGCTCTAAATCCCCGCATACATCCGGCCCGGCTCGAAAATCCCGGCCGGGTCGAAACTCGTCTTGATGCCCGCCGTGACCCGCAGCAGCGGTTCGGGCATCGGCTCGAACACCGGCACGCTGGCGCGGATCGCGTCCGGCGCGCGCACCAGCGTGGCGTGGCCGCCGAGCGGCCTGATCGCGGCGCGGATCGCGGCTGCGCCGGCATCATCAGCATCGGGCACCGCGAGCCAGACCAGCCCGCCGCCCCAATCATAGAACCAGCGCGCGTGAGGCAGCGCATTCGCGATGGCTGCCGTCGCCCTGGGGCCGTTCGTCGGTGCCAGCGACAAGCGCCAGACCGCCTCTTGGGTGTCGGCGAAGAAGCCTGCGTCGCGCACATCCTGCCACAGCGCCTCGGAGCCCGCCCCCTCCAGCATCTCCGGCGCGCCATGGACGGTAAGGAGCGTGGCGAGCTCGGCGGCGCGATAGTCGATCGAGGCGGAGAAATTCTCCAGCCGCAACAGCGTGCGGGCCTCGCTTGAGCCGTTTCCGATCCAATTGGATCGTTCAACAGCTCCAGCTCTTTGTTTTGACGCGTTTTCTTCACGCGAACCGGTGTCCACTTCGCTCGAAAACGCTCTAGCGCCGATGCCGGCCGGCAGATGCGCCGCCGCGAAAGGCTCGAAGGGCGAGCCGAGCGCAGTCGAGAGCAGCCCGACCGCCGCCTCGTCCGGCAAACCGCGCCAGACCAGCGTGACGACGCGCTCCGGCTTCGGCAGCACGCGGAAGACGACCTCGGTGAGGAAGCCCAGCGTCCCGAAGCTGCCGGCGACGAGCTTCACGAGATCAAGCCCGGTGACGTTCTTCATCACCCGCCCGCCGGATTTGATCGCCTCGCCCCGGCCATTGATCAGCCTGATGCCGATGAGCGAATCGCGCGCCGCGCCGGCATTGATGCGGCGCGGGCCGGAAATATTGCCCGCCGCAACCGCCCCGATCGTCGGCGCTCCTTCCGTGCCCAGCAGCGCGCGATGGTCCATCGGCTCGAAGGGCAACATCTGGCCGCGTTCGGCCAGCGTCTCCTGCACAAGCGAAAGCGGGGTGCCGGCGCGCGCGCCGATCACCATCTCGGCCGGCTCATAGAGCGTGATGCCGGTGAGGCCGGCGCTGGAGAGCGTGCTGGCCGCCTGCGACGGCCGCCCGAGACCGCTGCGCGTGCCGCCACCGCGAATGGCGAGCGGTATGCCGCTGGCGACCACGGATTTGACGACGAAGCAGGCCTGCGCCTCGGTGGTGGGGGTGTGGATGATCACGCACCACCCCCTGTCTTTCCGGGGCTTCGCGCAGCGAAGTAGCGTGTCCGACTCCCAGAACCAATGCGTCTAGGAAATGGGCGCTGCAGGCCGGAGAGCCCTACCTGGGCCAGGCATCGGCTCTGGGTTCCGGGCTCGCGGCTTTGCCGCGCCCCGGAATGACGGCGGAGGTTTACCGCGCCAGAAGCGGATAGAGATCCATCCAAAGCGGATTGTGCTCCTCGATGAGGCGGACCTTCCAGTCCCGACGCCATTTCTTGATGTCCTTCTCGCGATCGATCGCGTCTTGCGCTGTCGGATACTCCTCGTACCAGACCAGCCGATCGACTTCGTATTTGCGTGAGAAGCCCGGCAGCACCTTGGACTTGTGCTCGTGGACACGACGAGCCAGATCCCGCGTCATGCCGAGATAGAGCGTGCCATGCTGACCGCTCGCCAAAAGATAGACGTGAAACGGCAAGCACACCCTCCCCCGTCATTCCGGGGCGCTGCGAAGCAGCGAGCCTGGAACCCAGAACCGATACCGTCTCAGAATGAAGCGGATCGATCTGGCTTCGAAAGCGATTTCTCACATCGGTTCTGGGTTCCGGGCTCGGCCCTTCGGGCCGCCCCGGAATGACGGGGAGGTTCGTCACGCTGCCACCCTGCCCTCGAGCGGAAACACCTTCGCCGGGTTCATCAACCACGCGCCATCGAACACCGCCCTCACCCGCATCTGCTGCTGCAGATCCTCGGGATTGAACTGCACCGTCATCAGGTCGCGCTTCTCGATGCCGACACCGTGCTCGCCGGTCAGGCAGCCGCCGACCTCGACGCAGAGCTTGAGGATATCCATGCCGGCATCTTCGGCCTTCTGCGCCTCGACCGGGTCGTTGCAGTTGTAGAGGATCAGCGGGTGGAGGTTGCCGTCGCCGGCATGGAAGACATTGGCGACGCGAAGCCCATAGCCCTTCACGATCTCAGCCATGCGCCGCAGCACATGCGGCAATTGCCCGGTCGGGATCGTGCCGTCCATGCAGATATAGTCGGCGATGCGACCGGTCGCGCCGAAGGCGGATTTGCGGCCCTTCCAGATCGCCGCCGTCTCCATCGCCGACTTGCTCTCCTTGACCGTCTTGACGCCATGCTCGCGGGCAATAGTGACGATGCGGGCGAGCTGGGCGTCCATCTCGGCATCCGAGCCCTCGACCTCGATGATCAGGAGCGCCTCGACATCCATCGGGTAGCCGGCATGGGCGAAAGCCTCGCAGATCTCGATCGCCGGCTTGTCCATGAATTCCATCGCGACGGGAATGATACCGGCGCCGATGATTGCAGCGACCGCCTCGCCCGCCTGCTCGCTGGTGGGGAAGCCGAACAGCACCGGACGCGCCCCTTCGGCCGAGCGCAGGATGCGCACGGTCGCTTCCGTGACGATGCCGAGCTGGCCTTCCGAACCGACGATCAGGCCGAGGATGTCGAGGCCGCCGGAATCGAGATGAGCTCCGCCGATGTCAACGACGCTGCCGTCGAGCATCACCAGCGTGACGCCGAGCACATTATTGGTGGTGACGCCATATTTCAGGCAATGCGCACCGCCCGAGTTCATGCCGATATTGCCGCCGATCGAACAGGCGAGCTGCGAGGACGGGTCGGGCGCGTAGAAGAAGCCTTCCGCCATGACCTCGCCGGTCACGGCGAGGTTGGTGACGCCGGCCTGCACTTTCGCCGTGCGGTTGGCGTAGTCGATCTCGAGGATGCGGTTCATCTTGGAGACGCCGATGACGACCGCGTCCTCCTGCGGGATCGCGCCGCCGGCGAGCGAAGTACCCGCCCCGCGCGGCACGACCGGCACGCCCTGGGCGCTGCAGAATTTCAGCACCGCCGCGACCTCCTGCGTGGTCGAGGGCAGCACCACGGCCAGCGGCAGGCGGCGATAGGCGGTCAGCGCATCGGTCTCGTAAGGGCGGCGCTCATCGGCCGAGGTGATCAGCGCCTCGGGCGCGACCAGCTTGGCGAGGCCAGCGATGATCTCGTCGCGGCGAGCGAGGATGCTCTCGTCGGGCACGGGAAAGGCGATGGCTGACATGACCGGCTCCTCATCAACGCGCATATCTCCCTCAGCCTTCATCTGGAGGCGCGGGCTGAGAGATTCACCGCGAGACCCTAGACCAATTCCAACTGGCTTGCAGTGCAACCAACGTCCATGATTATTTCCAATTCGGAAAAGATGAGGGCGCTATGGACCGGTTCGGCGATCTCGACGTCTTCGCCCATGTCGTCACGGCCAAGAGCATGTCGGCGGCGGGCCGCCAGCTCAACCTCTCGCCGGCCGTCATCTCCAAGCGCATCCGGCGCCTGGAGGAGCGGCTCGGCGTGCGCCTGCTGCAGCGCACGACGCGGCAGCTCTCGCTGACCGAGGCCGGCCAGGGCTTCTATGAGCGCGTGGTCTCCGTGCTGTCCTCGATCGAGGATGCCGAGGCCTGGGTCGCCAGCGGCGCAGGCCAGGCGCGCGGCACATTGCGCGTCTCGGCGCCGACCTCCTTCGGGCGGCTGCATATCGCGCCGCATCTCAAGCCCTTCCTCGATGCGCATCCGCAGGTGACGGTCGACCTGATCCTGGGCGACGCCTTCGTCGACATCGTCGGCGAAGGCTTCGACCTGGCGGTGCGCATCGCCGACCTCCAGGATTCGAGCCTCGTCGCCAAGCGGCTCGCGCCGAATCACCGCGTGCTTTGCGCCACGCCGGGCTATCTCGCCACGGCCGGCACGCCCGGCAGCATCGAGGATCTGGCGCGCCATACGCTGATCGCGCACAACGCCGACCATTGGCGATTGGACGGGCCGGGCGGGCCAGTCAGCGTGCGCGTCAACGGACCCCTGCGGACCAATTCGAGCGAGGTGGTGCGCGAGGCGCTGCTGGCCGGCCTCGGCATCGCGCTGCGCTCGACCTGGGATGTCGGGCCGGAGCTGAAATCGGGCGCCTTGCAACGCGTCCTGCCGGAGTATTCCGTCGGCAAGCGCGTCGCGGTCTACGCGGTCTATCCGAGCCGCCGGCATATGGAGCAGAAGGTGCGCGCCTTCGTCGACTATCTCGGCGAGCTCTATGGCGCGACACCGTATTGGGATGAGGGGTTGGGGTTGTGAGGCACGTGGTTGGCGAAGCCGCCGATCTGTGCTCCCGATAGCCCGACAACAATACAGCCCAGGGATTGGAAATCATGTTCGGCGTTCTCGAAGGCACCGGCGTCGAGGTTCTCGACCCGCGCTTCCATCGCATCGTCCCCGGCTCCGCCCGCGTCGAGCGGCTCTGGACCGGCGCGCGCTGGTCGGAAGGGCCGGCCTGGTTTCCCGCCCACCACACGCTGGTCTGGTCCGACATCCCCAATGACCGGATGCTGCGCTACGACGCGCTGACCGGCCAGGTCGGCGTCTTCCGCCAGCCGGCCCGGAACTCCAACGGCAACACGGTCGATCGCGCGGGCAGGCTCGTGACCTGCGAACATGGTGGGCGGCAGGTGACGCGCACCGAGCATGACGGCTCCGTCACCGTGCTGGCGAGCCATTTCGACGGCAAGCGGCTGAACTCGCCCAATGACGTCGTGGTCAAGTCGGACGGCTCGATCTGGTTCACCGACCCCGATTACGGCATTCTCACCGATTATGAGGGCAATAAATCCGACAGCGAGATCGGGCGTTGCAACGTCTATAGAATAGACCCGCAGTCAGGCGCCGTGACCATCGTCACCGATGATTTCGTCAAGCCCAACGGCCTCGCCTTCTCCCTCGACGAAAGCATCCTCTACATCGCCGACACCGGCGCGAGCCATGATCCCGTCAACGGCCCGCGCCATATCCGCGCCTGCCGGGTTGGCGCGGATGGCGCGACGCTCGGGCGCTCCGAGATCTTCGCGACCTGCACGGCCGGCCTGTTCGACGGCTTCCGGCTGGATGCGACCGGCCGGATCTGGACCAGCGCGGCCGATGGCGTGCACATCTACCATCCCGACGGCACGCTGATCGGCAAGGTCGCGATCCCCGAGATCGTCGCCAACGTCGCCTGGGGCGGCCCCAAGCTCAACCGCCTGTTCATCTGCGGCACGACCTCGCTCTACGCGGTGATGACGCACACCAACGGGGCGCGCTGAGCGAGCGACCGAGCCACGGGCCGCCTCGCGGCTCGTGGCATAGGCCTTGCTGAATTGCATGCAGCTTCCCGCATAGAGGTGCATGCATGTTCAAACGCTTGGCAATCACAGCCGCGCTTGCCTTTTCCTTGGCCAGCGCGGCGCAGGCGGAATCGGTCGTCCGCTACGGCATCTCGCTCGCCGACATCCCGCTGACCTCCGGCCAGCCCGATCGCGGCGCCGGAGCCTATAAATTTACCGGCTACACGCTCTACGACCCGCTGGTCGCCTGGGAGATGGACATCGCCGACAGGCCGGGCAAGCTCGTGCCCGGGCTCGCGACCGAGTGGAAGGTCGACGCCAACGACCAGAAGAAATGGCTCTTCACCCTGCGCGAAGGCGTGAAATTCCATGACGGCAGCGCCTTCGACGCCGCCGCCGTGGTCTGGAACCTCGACAAGGTGCTGGACGAGAAGGCCCCGCATTACGACCGCCGCCAGGCCGCGCAGGTCAAGCCGCGCCTGCCGTCGATCGCGAGCTACCGGGTGGTCGATGCGAAGACCGTCGAGATCACCACCAAGGCAATCGACTCGTTCTTCCCCTACCAGATGCTCTGGTTCCTGGTTTCGAGCCCGGCGCAATATGAGAAGCTCGGCAAGGACTGGGACAAGTTCGCGCTGACGCCCTCGGGCACCGGCCCGTTCAAGCTCGACAAATTCGTAGCCCGCGAGCGCGCCGAGCTCGTCCGGAACCCGGATTACTGGAACAAGAACCGCCTCGCCAAAGTCGACCGTCTGATCCTGCTGCCGATCCCGGAGGTGCTGGCGCGCACCAATGCGCTGATCACCGGCCAGGTCGACCTGATCGAGACGCCGGCTCCCGACACCGTGCCGCGCCTCAAGCAGGCCGGCATGAAGATCGTCGAGAACGTCACGCCCCATGTCTGGAACTACCATCTCAGCGTGGCGCCGGGCTCGCCCTGGACGGATCTGCGCCTGCGCAAGGCGATGAACCTCGCCATCGATCGCAACGGCATCGTCGAATTGCTCAACGGCCTCGCCAAGCCGGCTGTCGGCCAGGTCGATCCGGCGAGCCCCTGGTTCGGCAAGCCGAACTTCCAGATCAAATATGATCCCGATGCCGCCAGGAAGCTCCTGGCCGAGGCCGGCTATTCCAAGGAGAAGCCGCTGAAGGCGACCTTCGTCATCGCCCAGGGCGGCACCGGGCAGATGCAGTCGCTGCCGATGAACGAGTTCATCCAGCAGAACCTCAGGGATGTCGGCATCGAGCTCGACTTCAAGGTCGTCGAGCTCGAGGTGCTCTATACGCGCTGGCGCAAGGGCGCGAAGGACGAGATGAACGCCGATGTGACCTCGAACAACATCGCCTATGTCACCTCCGACCCGCTCTACGCGATCATCCGCTTCTTCCACTCCAACCAGGTCGCGCCGGTCGGCGTGAACTGGGGTACCTATGCGAGCCCGGTGGTCGACGGCTATCTCGACGAGGCGATGAAGACCTTCGACGTCGCCAAGCAGGACGAGTTGCTCGCCAAGGCCCATGCCCAGATCGTCGACGACGCCGTGCTGGTCTGGGTCGTGCACGACACCAACCCGCATGTGCTCTCGCCGAAGATCAAGAAGTTCGTGCTGGCCCAGCACTGGTTCCAGGACCTGACCACGATCGGGGTGGATTGACGAAAAAACCGCGCCGCCGGGTTCAGCGGCCCGGCGGCGCGTCCTTGATGCGGGCGACGATGAACGGCATCGCCAAGCCGATCAGCAGGAAGCGCGTGAGATGGTGGGAGCCGACATAGAGCGTGTCGAGCCCCATGGCGAAGGCGAGCATCGCCATCGCCTCGAGCCCGCCCGGCGCAAAAGCGGTCATCGCGCTGGCATAGGGCACCCCTGCCAGTTGGGCTGCCGGCCAGGCGAAGGCGAAGGCAACCGCGATCGAAACGAAGAAGCCGCCGACGGCAAGCGGGAACAATCCCAGAAGCTCCGGCCGCGGGATATGCGCGATACGCCCGCCCATCGTGGAGCCCAGCAACACCAGCACGGCCGTCTGGATCTCAGGCGGCAATGTGCCGTGGACGAGACCCGAACCGTGCAGGACGGCACTGGCGAAGGTCGCACCGAACATCATCGGCGCTGCCATGCGCAGCCGCTCGAAGACGAGCCCGACCGCCAGGCCGCAGAGCAGCACGAACAGCATCGTATCGGCCCCGACGATATCGGCGCGCGGTACCGGCGCCGCCGAATGGGCCCCGCTCAGCTGCATCGCGCCCGGGAGCAGCGCCACCAGGACAAGCAGGCGAAAGAGCTGAACCACCGAGATCCGGCCAATATTGGCGCCCTTCGCCTGCGCCACGGCCAGCACCGTCGCGAGCGCGCCCGGCGCCGAGGCGAGCAGGGCATCGATCCAGGACCAGCGCGCAACATAGCGCAGATACGCCCCGGTCAGGATCATGATCGCCGCCATGCCGATCAGAAGCACAGCGAGCGAGGCCGGGTAGCGGGCGGCGGCGGCAAGCGCCTCGGGCGTCGCCGCCGAGCCGATGATCGTACCCGACAGGAGCACCGTCGAATCGAACCACGACCGGCGCAGAACAGGCAGCGGGCGCAGGAAGGCAACCGTCGCGCTCAGCATCATCGAGCCTGACAGCCAGGCGGCGGGCGCGCCGAACAAGGCGAAGGCGGCGCCGCCAAGCCAGGCGATGCCGATGGTCACGGCCTCGCGACCCAGAACAGCCGGTCGCGTCGAGGGATAACCGAAAAGCGCCATCGCATCCACGACCGCGCCAGAAGCGGGCGGCTCCGGCGCACTCATGAACGCGGGGCGCGGCGAGGTCAATTTCGCCGCTGCGCCGGCAGCGCAACGATACCCTGCAGCGAAAGCGCGCCGGCGCTAGAGCAGGATGCGAAAAAGTGGGAACCGGTTTTTCGCTTTGATCCTGCTCTAACTCCTTGATGAGAGACGGATTCAGATTTCAAACGGAGTCACTTTGTGACTCCGTTTGAAATCATCCGGCTCTAGCGCGCGGCGAGCGCCTTCTGGAGCCGCGCCACGACCTCGACGAGGTCGGACGCCTTGCGCGCAAAGCAGAGCCGCAAGCCGGTCTCGCCACCCGGGCCGAAGGCGGTTCCCGGCGCGAGGCCGACATTGGCCTTGTCGACCAACTCGATCGCCAGCGCCCGCGAGTCGCTGCGGCCGTCGACGCTGAAGAACTGATAGAAGGCGCCATCGGGCGCCGCGAGCGAGACCCGGTTGGTCGCCAGCAAGCCCTCGGAGATGATCTTGCGGCCTTCGGCGGCGCGGGCGATCTGCTGCGCGACGAAGGGCTCGCCCTCCTCGAGCGCGGCAATGGCGGCGCGCTGGACGAAAACGGGCGAGCCCGAGGTCGAATACTGAATCAGGTTCTCGATGACCTGGCCGAGCGCGGGCGGCGCCTCGATCCAGCCGACGCGCCAGCCGGTCATGGCCCAGTTCTTCGAGAAGGTCTGGACGAAGAGGACACGGTCCTCCGGCTCCATCACGTCATGGAACGAAGCGGCACGCGGGGAGCCGTCATAGACGAAGCGGGCATAGATCTCGTCGGCGATGATCCAGATGCCGTGCTTGCGAGCGAGCGCAAGCAGTGCGCCCATCTCCGCCTTCGTCGCGGTCCAGCCGGTGGGGTTGGCCGGCGAGTTGATCACCAAAGCGCGGGTCCTGGGCGTGATCGCGGCGGCAAGCTTGTCGAGATCAAGCTTGAAGCGGCCATGCTCCAGATCCATCGGCACGCAGACGGGCTTGGCGCCGGCGATGCCGATCGCGGCGGCGAAGTTCGGCCAGGCCGGGGTCGGGATCACCAGTTCATCGCCGGGGCCGGCGATCAGGCGGACCGCGATCTGGACCGACTGCATGCCCGAGCCGGTGACGAAGAAGCGGTCGGAGGAGAAGGGCTGGCCGTAGAGCGCGGTGTGGTAGCGGGCGAGCGCCTCGCGCAATTCGGGGATGCCGCGCTGCCAGGTGTAGAAGGTCTCGCCATCGGCCAGCGACTTGTTGGCGGCGCGCGCGATGAAATCGGGCGTCGGGAGATCGCCCTCGCCGACCCAGAGCGGGATCAAGCCCTGCTTGAGGCGGCCGTGATTGACCACCTCGACGATGCCGCTCTCGGGCGCGTTGCGGGCTTCGGGCCTCAGATCGGCGATCAGGCTGGCGCCCGGCAGCGTCGTGGTGGTCATGAACTGAACCTCGCGAAAGTGACCCGCTTTCCTTTAGCCGATAGCGGCGCGGGCAAGCATGAAATCGCGAGATCGGGTCGATCGGTCGCGGTGATGAATCGCCGCGACCGGTCGAAGCGTTGTCAGGCCGACTGCTTCTTCAGAAGGTCGCGGATTTCGGCGAGCAGGACGATATCCTCGGCCGGAGGAGCGGGCGGCGGCGGGGCCTCGGCCTTCGTGCGCTGCAGCCTGTTGATGCCCCGCACCACCAGGAACAGCACGAAGGCGATGATCAGGAAGTTGATCGCCACGGTCACGAACGAACCATAGGCGAAGACCGCGCCCTGCTTCTTGGCCTCGACGAGGATGGGAGAAGTCACCGCCTTGTTGAGGCCGATGAAGTAGTTCGAGAAATCGACGCCGCCAAGCGCTCCGATGAAAGGCATGATCACGTCGCTGACCAGCGAATCGACGATCTTGCCGAAGGCTGCGCCAATGATCACGCCGATGGCGAGATCGACGACATTGCCCTTCAATGCGAATTTCTTGAATTCCTCAAGCATGCTCTGCCCCCTTCTCGTGGCTGTCTTGCTCGCGGCGCGCGTTAGCTCCGAGCCGAAGCTGAAACGCTAACGGAGTCGCGCGGGCGTTAGAAGACCCCGCTCGCCGCAAAGTTGCAGCCTGCACAGATACCTACCTCGCCCTGACCGCGCCGAAAGCGCTATGGCGAGGGGCGCGCTGCGAGGTTAGGTTGCGCAACGCCGAATTGCGGCGCTGGAGGCGCAATGATCCCCGCATGGTCCGTGGTCCTGGTGGCGCTGGCCTATCTGTGCGGCCTGTTCGCGGTCGCCCATATCGCCGACACGTCCGGGCACAGGCTGATCACCGGCCGGGCGCGCGCGACGATCTACGCGCTGGCGCTCGGCGTCTACTGCACCTCCTGGACCTTCTACGGCTCCGTCGGCTTCGCCAACCGGGCCGGCTTCGATTTCCTGGGCATCTATGTCGGGCCGATCCTGGTGATCGGCTTCGGCCACCGCTTCGTCGGGCGCATCGTCGAGATCGCCAAATCGCAGAACATCACCTCGATCGCCGATTTCGTCGGCGCGCGCTACGGCAAGAGCGAGCGCGTCGCGGCGCTGGTCTGCATCGTCGCGGTCATCGGCGCGCTGCCCTATATCGCGCTCCAGCTCAAGGCGGTGGCGAACTCGCTCTCGGTCTTCCTGATCGCCACCGGCGGCCATGCCCTGACGCCCGACGTTCCGGTCCTGAGCGACCTCGCCTTCCTGGTGGCGATGGTGCTGGCGGGCTTCGCCTGCGCCTTCGGCACGCGCCATATCGATGCCACCGAGCACCAGGACGGCCTCGTCCTTGCGATCGCGGTCGAGTCGCTGATCAAGCTCGTCGCCTTCCTCGTGCTCGGCGTCTTCATCGTCTACGGCCTGTTCGACGGCGCCGGCGATCTCCTCGCCAAGGCGGCGCGGCTGCCCAACGGCGCGCCGCCGCTCTGGGAGCGGACCTCGAGCTGGCCGACCTTCCTGACCCTGACCCTGCTCTCCTCCTGCGCCGCGCTGCTGCTGGCGCGGCAGTTCCACATGACGATCGTCGAGAATCGCGACGCCCGCGACGTCCGCCGCGCGGCCTGGATGTTTCCGCTCTACCTCATCCTGATCAATCTCTTCGTGCTGCCCTTGGCGATGGCCGGCGAATTGCTGATGCCGGGCGCCGATATCGACCGCGACATGACCGTGCTGCTGCTGCCGCTGCAGAGCGAGGCCAGTCTGCTCGCGCTGATCGTCTTTGTCGGCGGGCTCTCGGCCGCGACCGCGATGGTGATCGTCGCCTCCGTCGCGCTCGCCATCATGATCTCGAACCACCTCGTCATGCCGCTGCTGCTGCGCGGGCGCGGCGGCCTGAGCGACCCCGCGAGATCCATGGCGATGCTGACCGCGCAGCGCGGCGGCAGCAGCAATAGCAACGGCACGACGGGCGGCGATCTCGGCTCGCAGGTCGTGATCATTCGCCGCGCCGCGATCCTGCTCGTGATCCTGCTCGGCTACGCCTATTACCGCGCCGCCGGCGAGGCCGCCCTGGTTTCGATCGGCCTGCTCTCCTTCGCTGCGACGGCGCAGATCGCGCCGGCCTTCTTCGGCGGGCTGGTCTGGCGGCGCGGCACGGCGCTCGGCGCCGCAGCGGGCCTGACCATGGGCATCCTGGTCTGGGCCTATACGCTCTTGCTGCCGAGCCTCGTCCATGCCGACAGCCTCTGGGAGGCGGTGGTCACTAAGGGGCCCTACGGCATCGCGGCGCTGCGGCCGGAAGCGCTGCTGGGGCTCGACCTGCCGGCTTTGCCGCATGGCGTGGTCTGGAGCCTGGGCCTCAACATCCTCGCCTATATCGGCTTCTCGCTGCTGCGGCCCGCCAATGCGATGGAGCGGCTGCAGGCCAATGCCTTCGTCGAATCCGACAAGGCGACGATGGCGCAATCCTTCTCGCTCTGGCGCTCCAGCGTCACGGAAGCCGAATTGCAATCGACCATCGGCCGCTATCTCGGCCAGGAGCGGACGCAGCGCGCCTTCGAGGGCTTCGCCAGCGGGCGTGGCGATGAGCCCAACGCCAATCGCGAAGCCGATATCCACATGCTGCGTTTCGGCGAGCACCTGCTCTCCTCGGCGATCGGCGCAGCCTCCTCGCGCCTCGTGCTGTCGCTCCTGCTGCGGCGGCGCAACCTCTCGACGGAAGCCGCCTTCAAGCTGCTCGACGATGCTTCGGCGGCGCTGCAATACAACCGCGACATCCTCCAGCACGGACTCGACCATGCCGGCCAGGGCATCACCGTGCTCGACCGGAACCTGCGCCTGCTCGCCTGGAACCAGGCCTTCATCCAGCTCTACGATCTGCCGCCCTCGCTGGTGCGCTTCGGCACCGGACTCGACGAGGTCGTGCGCTATAATGCAGCGCGCGGCGCCTATGGCGACGGCCAGCAGGACGAGCTGATGGCGGCGCGGCTGGAGAGCTTCGTCAGGGATCGCGAGCCGGTGCGGCTCAAACTCTACCCGTCCAAGAAGGTCATCGAGATCCGCTCCAACCCGCTGCCCGATGGCGGCCTCGTCACCACCTATACCGACATCACCCAGGCGGTGGAGGCGCATGAGGAACTCGAGCGCACCAACGAGACCCTGGAGCGCCGCGTCGCCGAGCGCACCGAGGAGATCCTGCGGGTCAACACCGAATTGCAGCGCGCCAAGGCCGAGGCCGACGAGGCCAACGCCTCGAAGACCCGCTTCCTCGCCGCAGCGAGCCACGACATCCTGCAGCCATTGAATGCGGCGAGACTCTACGCCACCTCGCTGGTCGAGCGCGACCGCACGGCCGGCAGTCCGGATCTGGCCGAGAACATCGACGCCTCGCTCGACGCGGTCGAGGAGATCCTGACCGCGCTGCTCGAGATCTCGCGGCTCGACGGCGGCGCATTGAAGCCCGAGATCACCGCCTTCCGCGTCGACGAATTGATGCGCCAGCTCCAGCGCGAATTCGAGCCGAGCGCGCAGGAGAAGGGCTTGAAGCTCGTCTTCATGCCGACAGGGATGGCGTTGCGCTCGGACCGGCGCTTGCTGCGCCGCCTGCTGCAGAACCTGGTCTCGAACGCGATCAAATACACACCCAGCGGCAAGATCGTGGTCGGCTGCCGGCGGCGCGGCGCGCAGGTTTCGGTCGAGGTGCTCGATACCGGGCTCGGCATCCCGCAAAGCAAGCAGAAGACGGTGTTCCGCGAGTTTCAGCGGCTCGACCAGGGGGCGAAGGTGGCGCGTGGCCTGGGGCTCGGCCTCTCCATCGTGCAGCGCATCGCGCGCACACTCGACCACAAGCTGACCCTGGTCTCGACGCCGGGGCGCGGCACGCGCTTCTCGGTTCTGGTGCCGCGCGCCTCGCCGCTGCCGGCGATGTCGACCAGCGCGGCGCCGCGCCATGCGCCGGCGGGCCAGCTCGCCGGGCTGAAGCTGCTGGTGCTCGACAATGAGCCGGCGATCCTCGACGGAATGAAGCAATTGCTCGGCGGCTGGGGCTGCGCGGTCACGATCGCGGCCAGCGTCGAGGAGGCCCAGCTGTCGCTGCGCACGCATGGCGACCCCGACGTGCTGATCGCCGACTACCACCTCGATCATGGCAACGGGCTGACCGCGATCAGCACGCTGCGCCAGCGTACCAGTACGGCCTTGCCCGCGATCCTGCTGACGGCCGACCGCACACCGCAGGTGCGCGAGGCGGCCGCCGCGCTCGACGTCCACCTGCTGAACAAGCCGCTGAAGCCCGCCGCCCTGCGCGCGCTCCTGGCGCAGTGGCGGGCGACACGGCTGGCGGCGGAGTAGCCGGAAACCTCGGCTGGCCCCAGAACTCAGCGCCCCGGGGAACCCGCCTGCCGCATCGCCTCTTCCGAGGCCAGGAAGGCCGCGACCTCAGGGCTCGGCTCCGGGCTCGTCGCCCCGACGCCGATCTCCGCCATCAGCGTCGCGACGGGCACATAGCTCTTGCCTGCGCGGTCGTAGAGCGCGGCGCGGACGAGCGCGACGGCTGCGACGATCTCGCTGCCGTCACGCGCCCGGCTCAGCACGCGATGCTGCATCACCAGCCAGCTATCGCTCCAGCACAGGATCACGGTCTCGAGCTGGAAGGGCCTGAACAAGCGCAACTCCCGGCGGAAGCGGATGGTGCTGGCATTCACCACCGGCACCCAGCGATGGCGCAGCACCGCGCGCCACAGCCCGGTGCGCAGCATCAAATCGGTGCGGCCGAGATCCATCAGCGTCCAGTACCGGCCATTATTCATATGCAGGCTGGTGTCGAGATCATGCGGCCAGACCCGGAAGGCCAGTTGCGAAGGCGCCTCCAGCGGCTTGAGCCTTGGGCGGAACGCCGTGGTCGCGAGAAGCCAGAGCAGGCGGAACCAGAGATTCATGGCAGCTTCCCGATTGACGATAGTTCACCTGTAAACATTTGCACATATGCGACCAGATCCCGCTTGGCTACACCGTCGACATCGGCTCATGCTGCGAGCAGACAGGATGCTTGCGCATTCGCGGGCGCGCGGCCCGCCCCTAGAGCAGGATGCGAAAAAGTGGGAACCGGTTTTTCGCATCCGGCTCTTGCGACCAACGGGATTTTCGGCATGCCGACCTTGCACGTCTCCTCGCTGTCGCGGCTCCACGAGACCGTGGCGGCCGTGCGCGCCAGCCATGTGGTGACGTTGATCAACATCAACACAGTGGTCGAGCGGCCCGCCGGCATCGCGCCGGAGCGCCATCTCTTCCTCGGCATGTCGGACATCGTCGCGCCCATGGACGGGCACATCGTGCCGGCCGAGGCCCATGTCGAGCGCTTCCTGCGCTTCGTCGGCGAATGGGACCGCGCCGCGCCGCTGGTGATCCATTGCTGGGCCGGCATCAGCCGCTCGACGGCCGCCGCCTTTATCGCTGCCTGCGCGCTCGGGCCGAGGCGCAATGAGGAGGAGATCGCCACCGCCCTGCGTGACGCCTCGCCCTCGGCGACGCCCAATGCACGGCTCGTCGCCATCGCCGACGGGATGCTCGGCCGGCACGGCCGGATGAGCGCCGCGATCGAGCGGATCGGCCGGGGCGAGGATGCTTTCGAGGGCACGCCGTTTCAGCTCGCCTTGGCCTGAAAGGCGGGCAGAATCCGGTTCTCAAGAGCAGGATGCGAAAAAGTGGGAACCGGTTTTTCGCATTGATCCTGCTCTCACTTTTAGATGAGAGACGGATTCAGATTTCAGATGAGATCACTTTGTGATCCCATCTGAAATCATCCGGCTCTAGCCCGGCAGCATCGTGCGGGCTGCGGCGTAGCTCGCGTCGAACACGGCGCGATTTTTCCGTTCCGACGCAGAATATTGCTTGCGCCCGCCGGATTTTGCGACAATGCATCCGGCAAGAGGGGTTTTGCCAGCGCCATGACGATCGAACTCGATTCACGCGACCGCTCCATCCTGCGCATCCTGCAGATGGACGGGCGGATCACCAATTCCGACCTCGCCGAGAAGGTGCATCTGTCGCCCTCGGCCTGCCTGCGCCGGGTCCGCCAGCTCGAGGAGAGCGGGCTGATCCGCGGCTATGCGATGCTGCTCGACGACAAGATCGCGGGCTTTCCCGGCACCGCCTTCGTCTTCGTCACGCTCGACCAGCAGGGCCGCGCCTCGCTCGAAGGTTTCGAGCAGGCCGTGCAGAACCTGCCCGAGATCCTGGAATGCCATCTGCTCGCCGGCGCGCATGATTATCTGATGCGCGTGATCTACCGCGACAGCGCCGATTTCGAGCGCATCCACACCGACATCATCACGCAATTGCCGGGCGTCACCCGCGTGCAATCGACGCTGACGCTGCGCACCATCAAGAAGAGTTCGGCGCTGCCGGTGTAACGCGCGGGGTTGCGGCGTGCGCCCTGGAGACCGATAAGCTCTGGTCAAACGGGAATCGCGCCAGTGACCGAAGCCAAGCAGAACTCAGACATCGCCGCCCTGCCCTTCGAGGCGGCGCTCAAGGAACTCGAGGCGATCGTCGCCAAGCTCGAGCGCGGCGACGTGCCGCTCGAGGAATCGATCGACATCTACACGCGCGGCGAGGCCCTGAAGGCGCGCTGCGACGCGCTGCTGAAGCAGGCCGAAGCGCGTATCGAGAAGATCACGCTGGGCGCCGACGGCAAGCCGACCGGGACCGCGCCGCTCGACGTCGGGCAATAATCTCCCGCCAGAGCGTTTTCACTTCACTCGAAAAT
>NZ_CAXUPC020000012.1:0-199319 GCF_964252745.1 Allobosea sp. LjRoot9
CGCCGGTTAGCCGGCTCCTCGGGCGGCGGATTGTTTGCAGCCGCCGACAGGATCGCAATCGTGTCCTGCTCGGCAGCAGCCGCGCTCTTGTAACGCGGCGCCGTGGTCACGAGCGGCCGCTCGGCATCGGCTGGATAGTAGATCTCGATCGCATAGCGCCCCGTCAGGCGGTCCTCGACCGGCTCGATACGGATCAGCGGCATTGTTTCCTCCCGAAGCTCGGCCGAAGGCCGGCTTTTTTCATGGCGGGGAGTAGACCGCGCGGCGAAGGCCCGGTCCAAGACAAAAAGGCTCTGCCTGCCAAGCCGTTCGGGACTCGGGGACGCTTGTTCCGGAGCCGGATCGGCCGCGAACGGCTCGCCCGGATCCCGACGTCCTGATCTCGCGCTCGTGACCAGCATCCCTCCAGCGACAGCCGAAAGGGATGCCAAGTCACGCAAGCGTCAGGGCATTAGCCCTTTTTCTTTGTAGTATCGCTCCGCGCCGGGGTGGAGTGGCACGCCGATATTCTTCCACATGAGCTTCGGATCGGCATTGAGATTGCCCAATTCTCCCGATTCCTCAGGCTTGATGGACGGGTCTTGTCGGTTAAAAGCAGCGGCGTTCTCGGCCGCTCCCTTGACGATCTTGTAGGCGAGATCGTCAGACATGGCGGCGTCCCCGACGATGACCCAATCCGAATAATCGATGGTCACGACATCATCGATCACGCCGGGATAGGAGCCTTTCGCAATGATCTTGTCGTATTTCCGAAAGCCGAACTTGGCCATTGCATCGATAACGTCCTGCCTGATCGAAAGAACCCGCATGGGCTTCTGTTCATTGAGGCGCTTCCACAGTGGGTTGGCGATTACAGTGGCCTCGTGAAAGATCGAATCCGCCTTTCCGGCCAGCATGCCCCGCAGCGCCGGGCCGGCCCATGCGTAGGGCTCGATCTTGGCCCCCCATGACCGCATCTCGGCAAGCGAGACACCGTAGGCCTTCATCACCTCCTCGAAGAGGAAGCCGGTGGTATCATCATCGTCTTGATGTCCGGTGGCGATCTTGAGCGGAATTTTGCGTTTGATCAGTTCTTCGACAGAATTCACACCCCATTCCGCCGGTACGGCGAATGTGATCGGGTCGCGTTGGCCAATTCTGAAGAGTCCGCGAACATTTGGATTAGCTTGCTTGAACACTCCGACGCCGTGGTAGCTCATATAGGGAGTGGCCGATGGCGTCGTGATGGCGACCTGCGCTATTCCCCGCTGAAGATTCTTGAGTTCTATGCCGTAGCCGCTGCCGGTGAAGAGGACTTCACCGGAAAACTCGGCATCGGGAAACTGATCGTTGACGGTATTCAGCATCCAGGCGGCAATTCTCGGAAAGTTTGCTCGCCCGGCTGAGATGACAAGATGTGTTTTCGCCTGCCACTGCGACCACCGATCTGCGTGTGAATCCGACTGGGCGTACGCATCGAACGCGCTCACGCTTGATAAGACAGCGGCAGAAATCACAAAAAGACCGGCGAAGCGTAATCTTTCCACGATCATAACTGACCTTCCTTGAGCGAGCATGGCTAGGAGCATGGACGCCCCTCGCCGCAGGCGTGCCGCTGTCTCGTTCAAATCGGAACCGAACCCAGACCCGTCCGCAGAAGGCCGATGCCGCCGCGGCGTGTGGAGCGCTGAGGGGCTGGAAGACTAAGCCCGTCTATGGCTGCTATTTATGGGCCGTTGCTTCGCAAGCTTCATTCCGCGGCGTACGAGCTCTTAGGCGCGCCCGATCGCGCCGGGCCGCTGAGCGGTCCCAACGCCTTCGTTTCTGCAAGGTAACGCCGTGCCGACCTGCACTATATCTTTCAGCCATTGCGGGGGCAGCGCGCCATATCGCCCTTCCGAAGGCGCACAGGTCACATCGCGATGCGGGTCGGCTGTTTTGAGACTGCTTTTGACATTCGGTCGCTCCCTTAGCGCGGCTCGATTTTGAAACGACCGCTTGTCCGCAAAAGTATGATCGCCAGCAATCAAGATCCAAGATTATCTCGCTTTGCCTCTCAAGCATTTGCCCGTAGACCTGACTGACATTTTGCTTTCACGACAATTTCGAGACACGATCCGATACCGAACGCGACGAGACTATCGGCACGTCCACGGTGAAACGGTGAGCCGCACTAGCGTCGAGCGAGGGCTTCGCCGAGCAGGGCTGAATCGAGGTAACGTGACGGATCGCTGAGGGTTCTCCCGGCGGCCGCGTAGGCCGAGCGGAGGCGCAGGACCGTGCGCAGCCCCTCGATGTCGATCGCCGCGTCGCGCTTGATGCCGCGCTCGGGATGGGTGAGCCGGGCATGGATTCTCTGCGCCAGCTCAGGCGACGTGCCTTGTACGCGCTCGCGCAGAATGGCGATCGCCTCGTCCTTGCTTGCCGGGTCGACGAGCCAGGTCACCGAGGCGTGAAAGGCGCGCAAGAAGGCCTTGGCCGTGCCGCGGTTTTCGGCGAGCCAGGCGCGGCGCGCCATGCCGCAAATGCCCTGATAGGGGCCGATCAGCGCGTGCATCTCGGCCAGCCGCACCGAGCCGGCGCTCTCTGCGATCAGGTCGAGCGGCGAATTGAGCAGGGTGGCGGTCTGTTTCTGTTCGCGCAGTGCCGCCAGCCGCTGGGCTCCGCCGCCGACGGCGACGAACCTGACCTCGTCGGCTCCGATGCCCGATTTCATCAAGGCGTCGCGCAGCACGAAGGCGAACCCCGTCGTCAGCGCGTCGACCGACAGCTCCTTGCCCTTGAGGTCGTTGACGGATTTTGTACCCGGCACCGCCATCAGCGAGAGCATGCCGTCATCGACGCCCATGAAGGCCACGAAATCCGCGGGCCCCGGCAACTGCGCCTCGCCCTGGTCCTCGACATAGGCGACGACGTTGTCGATCGCGGTCAGGGCGACGTCGAACTTGCCGCTGAAGACGTCCGCGGCCATCTGGCGCGAGTTCGGCGTGATCTCGAGTGACGCCTGGAGCCTCTCTGCCGCGAAGAAGCCCTTCTGCTGGCCGATCCAGATCGGCCAGTTCGATGCGCCGGCGAAGGCGACGAGGCTGATCGGTCTTGCGTCCTGCGCCCGCGCGCCGGCGCAGCCGAGCATGGCGGCTCCAGCGGCGAGAGCGGCACGGCGTGTGAAGCCCCATTCCGTTGTCATTGGCGTTCTCCCTGGCTTTCGTTGACCCTGCTGTCCGTGGGCACGATCGTCCCGCCAGGCTTACGTCCACGCGTCTCCCTGCTCGCCGGCACCTTGCAGGCCGCGAGCGGCTCAGCCGCCGGCGGTCGCGACGAGCTTGCCATAGCGCTCGGCATCGCCGCGCAGTTCCGTATCGAAGGCGTCGGGCGTCGAGGTCGTGATCTCGACGCCTAGCGCCGCGAAGCGCCCGACGGTTGCGGGATCGGCCATGACCTCGGTGACGTCCCTGCCGATCTGGCCGATGATTGGGCGCGACAAGGCCGCGGGTGCGAGCAGTCCGAACCAGCTATCGTAGACGAAGCTCGGCAGCCCTGCCTCCGCGAAGGTCGGCACATCCGGGAGTTGCGGGAGGCGCGAGCCCCCTGTGACGGCCAGCGCGCGCAGCTGGCCGGACTGGATCAGGTCGCCGCCGACAGTGAAGAAGGTGAAGGCCATGGAGGTATCGCCGCGCATTACGCTGATCTGCGATTCCGGCTGGCCGCGATGCGGCACCAGCACCATCTGTGTGTTGGTCAGTTGCTTGAACAGTTCGGCGGCGATTCCCGTCGTACTTCCGAGGCCGGCCGAGCCGTAGCTCAGATCGCCGGGCTTTGCCCTGGCGGTCGCGATGAACTCGGCCAATGTCCTGAAGGGTGCATTGGGTGGCACGATCAGGAGCAAGGGCGTGGTCGCGACCCGGCCGATCCCGGCGAAATCCTTGACCGGGTCGAAGCCGACATTCTTGTTGACGACGCCGATGACGCTGTGACCGTTCGAAGTCAGCAGGAGTTGCGAACCATCGGCCGGGCCGCGCGAGACGCTGCTGGTCCCGGCGATACCCGGCCTGTTCTCGACGATCACCTGTTGCTTCCATTTCGGCGAAAGCCTCTCGGCGACCGCGCGCGCGAGAATGTCGGTCATGCTGCCCGCTGAAAATGGCACCACGAGCCGCACCAGTTGATGGGGATAGCTCTGGGCGAAGGCGCTGCGGGCGCCAAGCGCCGTACCGGCAGCAAGGCCGGCTCGGATGATGAACTGACGGCGATCCATCGACGTTCCTCCATGTGGACAAGCCGGGCCTTCAGCCTCTGGCGGTGTTGGGCAGCGGCATGGCGAGCAGAACCGTGGCCGGACGTTTGGCCTCGTTGCGCAAGGCGCGCGTTTCGTTGGGGGCGATGCGACAGGAATCCCAGACCCCGAGCATGACGACACCGTCCGGCGTCTCGAAGGTCACTTCGCCCTCGAGCACGAGGTAGAATTTCTCCTCCGGAGAGGCCGAAGGGGCGATACCACCGCCCGGCAGGATTTGGCTCATTCCCAGCCACATCACGTCGGCCGGCCCGGCCTCGCGGCCCTGCAGCCGGAACATCCGCATGTCGCTGTGGCCAGGCGCCTCGTAGCGCGGGGCATCGTTCAGTCGCACGACGTGCATGGCGATCATCCGTTCGGCAGGAGGACGAGGCGGTCGCGCGAGGAACCAAGTACCGCGATATAGGCGTCACGAGCGCGCTCAAGCGGATAGGTCGCGCCGGGAGGGATCGGGAACGGTCGCAGCGCGCCGGTGGCGAAGCCCGGAACAAGGTCGCGTAGGATGTCGGCCGTGGCGACCGAGGACAGGGAGAGGGTGTCGACGCCGACATAAGTGTGCCGGCCGCGATAGAAGGCGAAGATGTCGAACGGGACCGTCTGCTTCAGGGCGGCGATGAAAATCTGCCGGCCGAGGATCGCGAGCGCTTTCGTGCCGCCCTCGTAGTAGGGCTCGCCGACTGTGTTGTAGACGATGTCGGCGCCCTTGCCGCCGGTGAGTTCGCGGACCGTCGCGGCGACGTCCTCCCGACTTGAATTGATCACCGTGACGGCGCCCTGGGCATGGCCGGCATAGGGTTCATCCTTGCGGACCACGCCCATGACGCGAGCGCCCTGCCAGGAGGCGATCTGCGCCGCCGCCTGACCGACCTTCCCGTTCAATCCAAGAATCAGGACCGTCTCGCCGGGTTTTGGCATTCCGCAACGGCGAAAGCCCTCCTGCGCGGTGACGAAGGGAACACCGATGCCGGCCGCCTCGGCTAGGGTGATGCCGGCCGGCTTCTCGATCAACGCTTCCACCTCGACCACGAGATGGGACGCGTGAGTGCCGTCGCGCCGGATGCCGAGGTCACCGGAGGAACCGAACACCTCCTTGCCGATCAGAGCGGCGGGCCCGTCAACGACGATGCCCGCGAAATCACGCCCCGGTGTGCGCGGGAAGATGGCATAGGGCATCATCCCGATCGCGGCCTTGGCGTCGGACGGGTTCACAGCCGCCGCCCTGATCTCGACGATCGCGTCGCCGGCGTGCGCTGGAGCCAGCGCGCGCCGCTCGATCACAGGCGCAACCTCCTCGATCCCATCGGCCTTGGCCAGCAGCCGGACCGTCGTCGCCATGATCGAGGTCATCTTCGCCGGTGCGTTCATTCCCAATCTCTCGTTTGCCTGCGGGTCATGCGGGCGTCCGTCCCGGCTCGGACCCGGCCAATGGAAGGTCGAAGAGCGCCCGCGCCTGTGCCGGCGTCGCGATCTGGGCGCCGAGTTGTTCGATGATCAATCGCGCCTTTTCGACCATTGCGGCGTTGGAAGGCGCGAGCGTGCCGCGGTCGATGTAGACAGCGTCCTCGAGCCCGGTACGGGCATGACCACCGGCCAGCACCGACTGGGCGACCATCGGAAAGGTCGAGCGGCCGATCCCGATCGCGGTGAAATGGGCGCCGGCCGGCAGCAGGCCGCGCGCGTAGAGCACGGTCTCGGGCGAGGGCTGGAAGCCGTATTTCACGCCCATCACGAAGGAGGTGAGCGCCGGCCCCGTCAGGGTGCCGTCGGCCAGCAGATCATGCAGCAGGGCGATGTCGCCGGAGTCGAACAGTTCGATCTCGGGTTTCACGCCGGCCTCGCGGATGACCTTGGCCATGCGCCGGACATTGCCGGGCGTGTTGATGACGACCTGCCCGCCCGAATTCATCGTGTTGAGGTCGAGCGTGCAGATGTCGGGCCTCAGCGCCGCGATATGGGCGACGCGCTGCTCAGGATTCATCAGCGTCGTGCCGGGGGCCGCGATCTTGGGATCGTCCGGTGAGGGCACGAAGCGCCCGCCCGGACCGGTGGTGATGTTCAAGATCAGCGCGCGGTTGCGCGCTCGGATGCGTGCGACGACGTCCTGATAGTACTCCAGTTTCATCGACGGCGCGCCGGAGCCGGGTTCGCGGACGTGGATGTGGGCGACCGCTGCCCCTGCCTCCGCCGCCCCCAGGCAAGCGTCGGCGATCTCCTCGGGCGTGACCGGCAGATGCGGGGTCTGGTCCGGACGCGTCAGGTTGCCGGTAACCGCGCAGGTGATGACGACCTTGTCGAGCATGGCGCGCATCGTCATCGCCTCACAACGCCCTGCCGCCGTCGACGATCAGGATCGAACCGGTCGAATAGGTCAGATGCGTCGCGCAGGCCGCGATGGCGCGCGCGACGTCTTCGGCGGTCGCAACGCGCCTCAGCGGTATTGTCGAGGCAACCTTCTCCAGGGCCGCGGCATCGCGACCCGGCACGAAATCGGTCGCGACGACGCCCGGCGAAACCGACATCATCCGGATCGCAGGGGCCAGCGCTCGCGCCAGCGACTTCGTCATCGTGTCGATGCCGGCCTTGATCGCGGCATAGGCGAGGTTGGAGCCGACGCCATTCAGCCCCGCGATCGAGGAGACGTTGACCACGAGCCCGTCGCCGGATGCCTTGAGCAGCGGCGCGAAGGCGCGGATCGCGGCGAACTGGCCGCGCCAGTTCACCCTGAACATGTCGTCGATGAAGTCGTCGGTCAGCGCGTCGAGATCGGCAATCGGAATCGGCTTCGTGTAGCCGGCGCTGTTGACGAGGATGTCGCAGCGCCCGAGCGTGCCCCCGACATCAGCCGCGAGCGCGACCAGTGTCGCGCTGTCCTCGACGGCAGAGTGTCGCGCCATGTGGCCGGAGCCCGGGAGGCCGGCGATGACGGTCCTCGCCGCGGCCTCGTCGGAGCGCCAGGTCACGACCAGCGTCGCGCCCTCGGCCGCGAGCGCCCTGGCCGCCGCCGCGCCGATGCCGCCCGATCCGCCGATGACCACCGCGACTTTGCCGGAGAGAATTTGCGTCATCGGTCCTGACTCACTTGATCGGAGGCTGCGGCAGCACGGCTTCGCCCGGCTCCATCACGAAGGTGTAGGCGAGGCTGAACCACTCGCCCGCGACATCGGCAGCCGGCGCCGGCCCCTCTCCCTTGCGGAAATCGCCGATCAGCGCCCGCGTCACGCCGAAGACGACGTCGCTTTCGAGATGCTCGTCGTCGTCGACGAAGACCTGAGTTATCAGCGTCTTGAAGCCGGGCTTGAAGGCCAGCACATGCAGATGCGCCGGGCGATAGGGATGGCGCTTCTGCGCGGCCAGCATCTCGCCGGTCGGCCCATGGGTCGGTACGGGATAGCCGGCAGGCTTGACGGAGCGGAAGGCGAAGCACCCCTCCGCGTCGGTCTCGAAGACGCCGCGCAGGTTCATATCGGCCTGGGTCTCGTCCTGGTTCTCGTACATGCCGGCGGGCGAGGCCTGCCAGACATCAACCTGCACACCCGCGAGCGGCAGGCCATGCGCATCGCTGATCCGGCAATCGACGAAGAGCGGTGGACCCGGCGTCGGCGAACGAATGATAGAGCCGCTATTCTCTGTCAGCGGCGCATTCGCCCGCCAGAACGGGCCGAGTAAGGCCGCGGCCGTTTCGGTCGCGCCGTTCTGGCCGTTGTTCAGCAGGCAGACCAGCGTCGACAGGCCGAGCGCGTCCGAAAACAGAACGCCCTCGTTGTGGCTGTCGTTCGTGGCCTGGCCGATGCGGTTGAGCATGTCGATCGCATATTCGAATTCGGCCTCGGTCAGCCGAACCTCACGTGCGAAGGCGTGCAGATGGCGGATGAAGGCGGCCATGACAGTGCGCAGACGTGCATCTTCGGCTCCGTCCATGGCGACGAGCACCGCCTCGGTCACATCCTCCTGACGCGCAATGATCATCGAGCCTCTACTCCACCGTAACGACCGCCGGCTCCGGCTTCCTCGTGAAGGGGCTGGCCATCCCATCGCGCTGACTATGCATGCGCAACCGATTGCACAATCGATTGCGCATGCATAGTCAGCGCGATTGCCGCCGTCAAGCGCACCGGCTACAAGCGGGATATGGCGGGGTTGGCGACAATCAAGGACGTGGCGCGCGAGGTCGGTGTTCACCCCTCGACGGTGTCGCGCGCGCTCGATCCGTCTCAGCGCGACCGGCTCGGCCCATCGATCGTGCAGCGTGTCCTCGAGGCGGCGGAGCGGCTCGGATACCGGCCCGATACGGCGGCGGCCAGCCTGCGTAGCGGGCGCTCCCATCTCGTCGGCATCATCGTTCCCGACATCGCCAACCCGGTATTCTCGCCGATCATCAGCGGGCTTGAGCGGGTGCTGGCCGCGCGTGGCTACGCCCTGATCGTCGTCGACCAGCCGCCGGACGGGCCCATCCAGCCCGATATCCTGCAGATGCTGGTCGCCCGCCGCGTCGACGGACTCGTCCTCGCCAATGTTTCGCTCAAGGACGATGCCGTCGAGCGGTGCCTGCGCTGGCAGGTGCCAGTGGTGCTGGTCAACCGCGCCGAGACCGCCGCGCGCGTCCCCTCTGTTGTCTCCGACGATATTGCCGGCATGCGGCTCGCCGTCGAGCATCTGGTTGGGCTCGGCCACCGCGCCATCGTCCATGTCGCGGGCCCGCAATCGCTCTCGACCGGCTCGCTGCGCCGTCGCGGCTTCATCGAGGCGATGGCAGCCGCCGGTCTCCCGGTTGGCAGCGACGCCATCGTGGAAGCAACGGCCTTCACCCGTGAAGCCGGACTGCCGGCCGCCCGCGAGCTCCTGAAACGGCGCCCGGACACGACGGCCGTCGTTGCAGCCAACGACCTGCTGGCGCTAGGCGTCTACGAGATGCTGCGCGAACAGGGCCGGCGCTGTCCGGATGACGTCTCGGTAATCGGTCACAACGACATGCCCCTCGTCGACATGGTGAGCCCTTCACTCTCGACGATCCGCATCAGCCATCGCGAGATGGGCGAGCGCACCGGCCAGCTATTGCTCGACATCATCACCGGCGCCCGAGACGCGATCACGCAGATCGTGACCCAGCCCGAGCTGGTCGTGCGTGGCTCGAGCGCACCGCCAAGCCGCTGACGCTTCAACTCGGCCAGGCTCAAACTTCGTGAGATTTGACACTAGCTCTCGTCGGCGAGCGGGTGCAGGTCGCGGACCATGCTTTTCAGCCGCTCGTCGAGGACATGGGTGTAGATCTGGGTGGTGGCGATATCGGCATGGCCGAGCAGTTCCTGCACGACGCGCAGATCAGCGCCGTTCTGCAGGAGGTGGCTGGCGAAGGCGTGGCGCAGCACATGCGGGCTCAAGGCGGCGGGTGAAAGTCCTGCCGCCGCAGTCAGCGATTTGAGGTCGCGGGCGAAGGCCTGACGGGTCAGGTGCCCGCTTTCGCCATCGGAGGGAAAGAGCCAGCGGCTGTCGGCCCCGCCCGCCTGGCGCAGTGCCTCGAGATAGGCGAGCCCCGCCTCGCGCGCGGCCTCGTTCAAGGGCACCAGCCGGTCCTTGTCGCCCTTGCCGCGCACCACCAGGAAGCGTTCGCGCGTGGTCGCAGCCGAGAGCGGCAATGCGATCAGTTCCGAGACGCGCAGGCCCGTGGCGTAGAGCAATTCGATCAGGCAGCGCATGCGCAGCGCCTTCAGCCGGGCGGGCTTCGACAAGCCGTCGCGCTCGCTCGCCAGGCGCGCGGTTTCGATCAGCCGGTCGACATCGGCGACGGAGACCACTTTGGGTAGGGGACGGCCCTGCCTTGGGCCCTCAATGGCGGCCGAAGGGTCGTTGGGCAGGAGCCCCTCGGTGTAGAGAAAGCGATGGAACTGGCGCACCGCCGAGAGCTTGCGCGCAGCCGAGGACGCCTTGAGGCCGCGCGCGGCGATGTCGCCGAGCCAGCCGCGGATATCGTCCGCCGCAAGATCGCCGAGCGCCTTGCCGCCGAGCCATTCCAAGTAGTCGTCGATGTCGCGCTCATAGGCTTCCAGCGTATTGCGGGCCGCGCCGCGCTCGGCCGCCAGCATGTCGAGGAAGGCCTTCAGCCTTGCGCGCGCCTCGCGGCTCATCGCGGTTGCAGCTTGGCTGGCGGCACGATCTCGATGATCTCGCGCGGTTCGGGCTGGACGAAGGTCACCAGCGCGACCATGCCGCCGAAGACCAGCCCGCCGAGAATGGCGAGAAAGGCGACAAATCTGAACAGCGTCGGCACGGTGTGGCGACCCCCAGAAGTTCTGGCCCGGAATCGGGACTGATCGGTTATTCCCGAAGCGGCCGGGAAGGCGCAAGGGCCGGCGCGAGACTGCGGGGAAGGCAAGGCTTCGTGAGGGCATGACGGCGCGTGATCGCTCATGCTAAACGGGCGTTGAGGAAATGCCATAATGATGATTGTCGAGACGCTCGACCAACGAGATAGCAGGGGTCTACGTGTGGATCGCGAAGATTTGCGTGCGGCATTGGGCCAGCGCGCGATCGTGCTCGTCGGCATGATGGGCTCGGGCAAGAGCGCGGTCGGCCGCAAGCTGGCGACCCGGCTTGGTTTGCCCTTCGTCGATGCCGATACCGAGATCGAAACGGCGGCGGGCATGAGCATCCCCGAAATCTTCGCCCAGCGCGGCGAAACCGAGTTCCGCGACGGCGAGCGGCGGGTGATCGGCCGCATCCTGACCACGCGCGCGCCACTGGTGCTGGCGACGGGTGGTGGCGCCTATATGAATGCCGAGACGCGCGAGCGCATCGGCCTGCTCGGCATCTCTGTCTGGCTCAAGGCCGAGCCCGAGGTGCTGATGCGGCGCGTCCGCAAGCGCTCGAACCGGCCGCTGCTGCAGACCGCCGATCCCGATGCGACGCTGCGCCGGATGCTGACCGAGCGCGAGCCGGTCTATGCGATGGCCGACCTCACCTTGATCTCGCGCGACGATCCCCTTGACGTCGTGGTCGAGGATGTCGTCGCGGCGCTCGGTCAGCATCTGCGGCAGCCGCCATCTGGGTCGCAAGAATCTTGTGGGTCGCAAGAGTCATGACTATTCCAGCTCAAGAAAATCCGGGCGGGCGGATCATCGTCCCGGTCGCGCTCGAAGGCCGCTCCTACGATATCCATATCGGCCGCCACCAGCTTTGCGAGGCGGCGGCCCTGATCGCGCGGCTTGCGCCAGGCGCGAAGGCTGCGCTAGTGACCGACGCGCATGTCGCGGCATTGCATGCCCCGGCCTTCGAGGCCTGCCTGCACCAGGAGGGGATCGCGGCGACCCGCATCGTGATTCCGCCGGGCGAAGCCTCGAAATCCTATGCCAGGCTGATCGAGCTCTGCGACGCGCTGCTGGCGGCCAAGATCGAGCGCCAGGATCTCGTCATCGCGCTTGGCGGCGGCGTCGTCGGCGATCTCACCGGCTTTGCGGCTGCGGTGCTGCGGCGCGGCGTGCGCTTCATCCAGATTCCGACGAGCCTGCTGGCCCAGGTCGATTCCTCCGTCGGCGGCAAGACCGGGATCAACTCTACCCATGGCAAGAACCTGATCGGCGCCTTCCACCAGCCCGCGCTGGTCATCGCCGACACCGCATTGCTCGACACGCTGAGCGAGCGCGAGTTCAAGGCCGGCTATGCCGAGGTGGTGAAATACGGGCTGATCGACGACGCCGGCTTCTTCGACTGGTGCGAGATCAATTGGAGCCGGATCATCACCGGCGGGCCCGAGCGCGACCACGCGGTCGCGGTCGCCTGTCGGGCCAAGGCCGCGATCGTCGCGCGTGACGAGCGCGAGGAGGGGGACCGGGCGCTGCTCAATCTCGGCCATACCTTCGCGCATGCGCTGGAGCGGCTGACGAATTACGATTCGACGCGTCTCGTCCATGGCGAGGCGGTCGCGATCGGGCTAGCGCTCGCCTTCCGCTTCTCGCAGCGCCTGGGGCTGTGCTCGGGCCAGGACGCGGTCCGCGTCGCGCGCCATCTCGACCAGGTCGGGCTCCCGAGCCGGCTCCAGCAGGTGCCGGGCGGAGCAGGCCACGCCGACGAGATCGTGGCGGCGATGGCGCAGGACAAGAAGGTCAAGCGCGGCGCCATGACCTTCATCCTGGCGCATGGCATCGGCAAAAGCTTCATCGCGCCGGGCGTTGCGGCCGCGGAGGTCAAGGCGTTCATCGAGACCGAGCTCTCGGTGAACGGCAAGGCGGCCTGAGCGGTCGGTTCAGCTGAGCTTGGCCAGCACCTGCGTCGCCTTGTAGCCCTCGGGCACACCATCGACCAACATGGTGACGCTTGTCGAATTCCTCGTCCGCAACGGCAGGATTTCCCGGTAGGCGGGCGAAGCGTACCAGCCGCGCGCTGCCTCCATGTCGGGAAAAGCGATCATGACGAGATCGCCCGGCCAAGGCCCTTCGACGATCTCCGGCGTGGCGCCGTGAATGAGGAAATGTCCGCTGAAAGGCGCAAGCGTCGCGTCGATCCTCTGGATATAGTCGACGATGTCGGCTCCCAGTTCGACATTGCGCAGATGGCAGATGGCGTAGGCTGTCATGGTCGTCTCCCTGTCCGGGCCGGAACGGCCGGTCTCTACCGGCGACGTTGCCGTGTCGCGGGCACAGGGTCGATTACCTCTCAGGTCATCGCGGAGCTGCTTACGGGCTGAACACCAGCACTAAAAACACGAAGAACACCGCGAGATGCACCGCGCCCTCCAGCATCGTCGTGCGCGTACCGGTGAAGGTCAGCGTCGAGAGCAGCAGCGTCATCGCCAGGATGACCATATTGGTTCCTGACAAGCCGAGCACGACCTCCTGTCCCGTCAACAGGCCGATCGCGAGCACGGCCGGCACGGTCAGGCCGAGCGTCGAGGCCGCCGCGCCGAGGCACAGATTGATCGCGCGCTGGAGCTGGTTGGCACTGATCGCCCGCAGCGCCGCGATGCATTCCGGCGTGAACACCACCATGGCGATCAGGATACCGCCGAGCGCGACGGGAGCACCGAGTTTGATGATGCCGAAATCCAGCACCGCCGCGAGGCTCTTCGCCAGGATGACGATCGGCAGGATGTTGGCGAGCAGCAGGACGACATGCGTCGCGGTCGCGCCGCCTGGATCGTCATGGCCGTGGTCGTTCTCGCTGGGCTCGTCATCGCCGGGTATGGCGGTACGAGGCAGCGGCGCCTGCTCGCGCGTCGGCTCCTGGAAAAAGGAGCGGTGGCGCCCGGTCTGGAGCACGAGGAAGGCGCCGTAGAGCGCGATGGTGAACAGCGAGAAAGAGACCGATTGCAGCGTCGTCAGCGTGCCGTTGCTGGTCGATGTCGTGAAATTCGGCAGCACAAGCGGGATCACGGTCAGGGGAATGATCACCGCGAGATAAGAAGATGCGCCTTTCAGATTGTAGCTCTGCGCGAAATGGCGTCGGCCGCCCACCAGCAGGCCGATGCCGACCACACCGTTGAGCACGATCATCAGCACCGCGAACATGGTGTCGCGCCCCAGCGTCGGCGCGCCCTTGGCTCCAAGCATCACAGCCGAGATCAGCGCCACCTCGATGATCACGATCGAGAGCGTCAGGATCAGCGTCCCGAAAGGCTCGCCGAGCCGACCGGCCAGGATCTCCGCCTCGTGAACCACACCGAACGCCGCCCAGATGATGATCCCCAGCAGCCACAGGAAGATCGCTGCAGACGCCAGCGGCGCGCCGAGCTGGCCGAGCAGGCCGCCTCCGAAGAGCAGGAAAGCGGCAACGGTTGCCCAGGCACAGGCGAGGCGGAGGATCATGGTGTTCAAGAGGCCGTCCCGAAATGATTGGTTTGAAAAGGGCGTGCGAAAACTGGCCGCTAGAGCCGGATGATTTCAGACGGAGTCACAAAGTGTCTCCGTCTGAAATCATCCGGCTCTCATCAAGGAGTTAGAGCAGGATCAATGCGAAAAACCGGTTCCCACTTTTTCGCATCCTGCTCTAGGGCAACCTGCCTCAGCTTACCGCATTAGGATGGCGTTTTGCTCGCCTGTTTGCTGCACCGAGAACGATGCAAGATCGAGGCGAGGCGTTCGCCTCAATCGAATGTGATCTTGGCGGCCAGCGGGCTCGTAGTCTCCTCCAGCAGGCTTGCGGCCGGCTTATCGGCGACGAGATATTGGGCCCGCGCCAGCGCGGCGAAACGTCCGCCCTTGGCGACGAGCTCCTCGAAGGAGCCCATCTCGATAACCTGGCCCTGCTCGAAGACCAGGATGCGGTCGGCATTGCGGATGGTCGCGAGGCGGTGGGCGATGACGAAGGTTGTGCGCCCCTTCATCACCTCTTCCAGCGCCTTCTGCAGCTTGACCTCGGTGGCGGCGTCGAGTGCTGAGGTCGCCTCGTCGAGAATCAGGATCGGTGGGTTCTTGAGCAAGGCGCGCGCGATCGAGAGGCGCTGACGCTCGCCGCCCGAGAGGGTCCGCCCGCGCTCGCCGACGAGGGTGTCGAGCCCGTCGGTCTGGCGCGCCATCACTTCGGTTGCCTGGGCGCGGTCGAGCGCCTCCATCATCTCGGCGTCGGTCGCGTCGGGCTTGCCGACGGTGAGGTTCTCGCGGATCGAGCGTGCGAACAGCATCGGCTCCTGGAAGACGACCCCGATATTGCGGCGCAGCGACAGAAGCGAGATGTCGCGGATGTCGAGACCATCGACGGTGATGCAGCCCGATTGCGGGTCGAAGGCCCTGTGCAGCAGGCCGAGCGTGGTCGATTTGCCCGAGCCGGTCGAGCCGACGATGGCGATGGTCTCGCCCGGCTTCACTGCAAAGGAGACGTCCTGCACGGCGGCGCGCTTGCCGTCATAGGAGAAAGACACGTCCTCGAAGGCGACCGCGCCCGACAAGCGCCCGGCATCCTTGGCGCTGGGCAGGTCGCGCACGGCGGGCAGCGTGTCCAGCACCTCGAAGAATTCGCGCATCTTCGGTGCCTGCATGAAGATGAAGTTCACGAAGGCGACGATCTGCTCGAGCCGGCCGACCAGCATGGTGGCGAAGCCCATGAAGGTGACGATCTCGCCGACGGTCGTCAGTCCCTGCATCAGGAGCCAGGCGCCGACGACGAAGATCGCGAGCACGGTCAGCGTCGCCGAGGCACGCGTCGCCACTGTCGCGATGGCCCACCAGGACAGGACCGGGAGCTGGGCTTCCAGCAGGCTCGCGATGGTCGAGCGCAGGCCGCGGACCTCGGCCTCGATGCGGGTGAAGCTCTGGATCACCGGTACATTGCCGAGCGCGTCCGAGGCGCGTTCAGCGAGGTTTGAGTGATAGGCCTCGACATTGCTCTGCAATTTGTCGGTCTTGCGCAGCACATAGGCGGTCAGCGCGCCGAAGAGCACGACGAGCGATATCAGCAGCAGGCCGAGCTGCCAGTTCTTCCACAGCGTGAAGGGCAGCAGGATGAAGAGCGCGACGAGGCTGGCGCAATGCTCGCGAAAGAAGGACAGCCAGAGCGCCCACATGCCGCTGGTGCCGTCGAGCATCACCTTGAGCACGCGGCCGGAATGGGTCTGGGTGTGGTAGGCGAGCGGCAGTGTCAGCGCGTGCTCGAAGTAGTTCGCCATCACGGCGAGCCGGCGGCGATGGGCGAGCCGGTCGGAATGCAGCGAGACGAAAACGCTGGCCGCGATGGTGAACAGGCCGAAGCCGACCCAGGCCAGGATCAAGGCGTTGAGATCGCTCCAGGCGAGACGCTGGCCGGCGCCCTGCACGGCCGAGAGCTTGTCGATCAGCGCGCCAAACAGCATCGGCTCGGCGAAAGCCGCAGCTGCGAGCAGGATATTAGCGAGCGCCAGGATCAAGCCGAGCCGCTTTTCGGGGCCGAGCTCGCCGAGCACGCGAGTATAGATTGCAAACAGAGACATGCTCAGAGCTTTAACCGACGTGGAGATGTGAGCAAGGCCTCAACCTTAACGCTTCGTTCAATGCGCGCCTTCTAAGGTTTTTGCGCTGCAGAAGCGGGGCCGCTTCGGGCGGCGCGCATCGGCCGGATCGAGGTGGTTTCCATGGATATCGCAACTGGCGTCGGCATTCTCGCCGGTATCGCCACGATCTGCTCGCTGATTATCATCGATGGCGGCAACTTCGCCGCTTATTACGACAAGCACGCCATCATCATCATCTTCGGCGGCGCTACCGCTGCCACCATGGTGCGGTTCCCGTTCTCGGTGATCGCACATGGCCTGCCGATGGGCCTGCGCTTCGCCTTCACCCTGCGTTCGGTCAATCCGCGCGAGCTGATCGAGGAGATCACCCGCGTCGCCGAGATCGCCCGCAAGAGCGGGCCGGTGGCTCTGGAAAGCGTCGAGGTTTCCGACACGTTCCTCGCGCAGGGGCTGCGCTATATCGCCGACGGCTACGACAAGGATTTCATCCGCGACACGATGGAGCGCGACCGCGACAACTTCCTGCAGCGGCTCGATGAAGGCTCGAAGGTCTATCGCGCCATCGGCGACTGCGCCCCGGCCTGGGGCATGGTTGGCACCATCATCGGCATGGTCTCGATGTTCGCCAATATGAGCGACCCGTCCAAGCTCGGCCCGGCGATGGCGACGGCCTTGCTCGCCACGCTCTACGGCGCGCTGGTCGCCAACATGATCACCCTGCCGATCGCCGACAAGCTGCATATCAAGCTCGAGGAGGAGGAGATCTCGCGCACGCTGATCATCGACGGCGTGCTCCAGATGCGCGACGCCAAGAGCGCAACGCTGGTGCGCGAAATGCTGCTCGCCTATCTGCCCGACCATCATCGGGCGGAGATGGCGGAAGCGGCGTGAACGGGACCTGAGCCGTGGCGAAGAAGAAGCGCGGAGCTCATGGCGGTCACGGCTGGTTCGTGACCTTCGCCGATCTGATGGCGCTGCTGATGGCGTTCTTCGTCATGGTCGCGGCCTATTCGAGCCAGGACAAGAACAAGATGCAGATCGTCGCGGGCTCGATGCGCGAGGCCTTCGGCACGCAAAAGGACATGCGGCTGGCTGGCATCGTCGAGGTCGACGGCATCCCGACCAAGACCCATATCAAGAACGCCTATATCCGGCCGCTGGAGGACGCCTCCGACACGACCGCGCCCAACCACAACAACCAGAAGGAAGACGGGCTGATCGCGGCGACGCATGATCGCGGTTTCGCGCTCGCCGCTGCCTCGCTGCGCCAGGCCTTGCGCGAGATGCCGGAGATCGCGGAAGTTTCGCGCAACATCCTGGTCGAAGTCTCGGAATCGGGCATCGACATCCAGCTGGTCGATCAGGACGGCCGCGCCATGTTCGCGGAAGGCTCGAGCCAGCCCAATGAACGCATGCGCAAGGTGCTGGCGGCGGTGGCGCCCTCATTGAGGCGCATGCCCAACAAGATCACGCTGACCGGACATACGGCGACGCCGCGTCCGGGCCAGTCGCCGGAGGGCGATCCCTGGACCTTGTCCGTCGGCCGCGCGGCGGCAGTGCGCGAGATCCTGGCCAATGCCGGCGTGCCCAATGAGCGCTTCGCCTCGGTCACCGGCAAGGGCGATACCGATCCGCTGATCAAGGACAACCCTTACCTTGCGTTCAACCGCCGCGTCGGCATCGTGCTGAAGGCGGATGCGCCGCCCTTGCCGTTCGGGGCTAAGCCGTAGAGGCCGCCCCTGTCGGCTTCCGCGAAAGGGGCTCGCGCGCAGTTGGGGCGCGGGACATGATGCGGCGATGAACCTGTTCTGGCGGTTTGGTTGGATCTGCTGTCTACTTTTAGTCGCGCTCGCGCCCGCCAAGGCCGGCGAGGCGCTGCCGGACGGCTTCATCCGCCTGCGCGAGATCGCTCCCGGGATACGCCAGGACATCCGCTACGCATCCGCCTTCAATTTCACCGGCGCCGCTGTCGCCGGCTATGGCCGCGCCGATTGCGTGCTGACGCAGGCGGCGGGGCAGGCCCTGATCCGCGTGGAGGCGCGGCTGGGCACGTCCGGCTATGCGCTGAAACTGTTCGATTGCTACCGGCCGGCACGGGCGGTCCGGGCCTTTCTGGTCTGGGCGCAGGACGGGAAGGCGAGCGATTTCGGACGGATCTTCCATCCCGATATTGCCAAGGACATGCTGGTCGCGCGCGGCTTCATCGCCTCGGTGTCGAGCCATTCGCGCGGATCGACCGTTGATGTCGGCCTCGTCAGCCGCGTTGAGCCTGCCTTGCCGATGCCCGCAGGTGGCGGGCGTTGCGATGGTCCCCTCCAGCAGCGCCCGCAGGAAACGAGCCTCGATTTTGGGACAAGCTTCGACTGCTTTTCGGCAAAAAGCGCCGGCCGCGATCCGTCTGTCGGCCGAGACGCGCTCAGGCACAGGACGATTCTGCGAGACGCGATGAAGGCCGAGGGGTTTCGCGGCTATGGCCGCGAATGGTGGCATTTCACCCTGGCGAACGAGCCCTTTCCGAAGACGATCTTCGATTTCGCGATCGAATGACTAGAGACTATTGATCCTGCTCCGACTCTGGGCGCGGGCAATCTCTCGCTCTCGCTCAGGGCGCGAGGATCAGCGCCCAGTAGACCTGATATTTCGAGCCCGGCGCATAGGCGGTCGCAATACCCATGCGGGTCGCGCCCGGCGTCTTCATGACGCGGTCGTGCTGGGGCGAATCGCGCCAGCCGGAGAAGGCTTCCGCCAATCGCCGATAGCCGGCCGAGAGATTGGCTTCCGCCCCCTCTTGTCCGGCACGGGCGAGGCGCGCCTTCACGGCCTCCGCCTGGGCCGGCTTGTCGGCGGCCGCCATGGCGCTCGCCTCTTCCTGGGCCGCGGCGTTGAGGGCCGGGTCGAGCGTCAGCGCGTTCAGCCCGGCATTCATCCGATAGGCCGAGATCATGGCGCGCGCCTCGCCTGCGTCGACGCGGGCCGAGGCCGAGCCGAGGTCGCGGTAGAAGGCCGGCTGACCGGTGCGGGGGGCTTCCGTACAGCCGGCGAAGTTCAGGACCGCGAGCGCGCCGGCGAGCAACGCAGGACAGGTCACGGCGAGAGCTTTCCGCTCGCCGCGTGGGAAACAAAACATCGCATCATTCCTTGCTGTCGTCTTTCGCGAAGTCCCTGGCCGGTTCGGGCGAGGGCTGCGGCTCCGGAGGCGCCTCCTCCGTGGATTCGTCTTCGATCTTGTGTTGCCGCGCGCGACGGACCGGCGCGGCGGGTTTGGCCGGCTTGCGCGCCTCGATCTCGCGCCCGACCGCCTTGGCGATGCCGGCGAGCGATTGCTCGATACCTTCCAGTCCCTTGACCGCGAGTTCGGGGACAGGCGGCGCGACCTCCATCTCGGCCAGGCGCTTGTGGATGACATAGTTGAGGTCGCTGGTCACACGGCCGACGATATCGACCTCGGCGACGACGCAGATCAGGTCGAAATCCATCGTCGTGGTGCCGAGCTTCTTGAACAGCACGTTCGGCGGCGGTTTCTGCAGCACGTCGCCATGCGCGGTGGCCGCCTCCGACAGCATGGTGCGGACCTCGGCGGGGTCATAGGTGCGCGGCACCGAAATCGAGATCAGCACGCGTCCGGTCCGGTCGTTGCGGACCCGGTTGCGGACGACGCCCGAGATCAGGTTCGAATTGGGCACGATCACCGATGAGCGGTCGAAGGTCGCGATCTCGGTCGAGCGCACGTTGATCTTCTTGACGATGCCTTCCGCGTCGCCGACGACCACCTGATCGCCGACGCGGATCGGGCGCTCCCACAGCAGGATCAGGCCGGAGACGAAATTCGACACCACCGATTGCAGGCCGAAACCGATACCGACCGAGAGCGCGCTGGCGACCAAGGTCAATCGTTCGAGACTGAGGCCCAGCGACGAGAAGGCGAGCGCGACCGCTGCCGCGTAGCCGAGATAGCCGGCGGCGGTGGTGATCGAATTGCGCAGTCCGGTGTCGAGCTTCGTCGTCGGCAGGAATTTGCCGTCGAGCCAGCCCTGCATCGAGCGCGTCGCCATCAGGCCGAGCGCGAAGAGGAAGGCGGCGATGATGATCGAGGACAGCGAGACGGTGACGCCGCCGACCTGGAAGCCGAAGAAGGCGGCGCGCAGAGAGGAGAAGAAATCGGCCGATTCCAGCCCCCAGGGCGCCAGCGCCAGCATGATCGTGATGATGATCAGGATCAGCTTGAGAAGACCGGTGCCGACCACCGCGATCTTCTGCAGCGTCGCCTCGCGAATGCCGATGCCGGCTTTCAGCGTCAGGGCGAAGCGGCCCTTGCCGGTCAGTGTCCGGGCGATACCGAGTTCGAGGAACTGATAAATCAGCATGAACAGGCAGGCGAGGACGCCGATCCAGAGCACCTGTTCGGTCAGGAAGGTCGCGAAGACGACATAGCCGCTGAGCGCCGCCAGCACGATGACGAGGCCGACGACCCAGCCCAGGATCCGCACGGGGCCGAGGCTGGCGCCATCGACGGGCACATAGGGACCCAGGCAAGCCTCCTCCTCGACCTCGTCGTCGTCGCGCAATCGATAGAGGCCCGCGATCAGGGTCAGCGCGAAGATGATGGCGAGGGTGCCCTTGATCAGGATCGAGACCGCGAGCCCGGCCGCGATCGCCTGCAGCCAGGCTTCCATCACCTTGCCGATCGACATCACCAGCGCGAGCGAGCTTGCGATCCAGACGACGGTGCGCGCGGTCGAATCCATCACGCTGACGAGGCGGCGCTGCGGCGTACCGGGTGCGAAGAGAGCGTCGGCCAAGGCCTGGATGAAGGCGAAGCTGGCGAGCCCGATCACCACGGCCCAGACCACGGGCTGGATGCGCGGCGGCAGCAATCCGGTGGTATTGAGCGCGGAATAGATCAGCCAGCTCGCCAAAGCGGGAGGGGCGGCGCCGGCGACGAGATGGGTGAGCGCGACATAAAGGCAATGCAGGCTGCCGGGGTCTTCCGTCGCGCCGACATGCGCCTTGAAGCGCGGCAGGTAGCGGGCGCGGGCGACGTAGAGCAGGATCGCGCCGATGAAAGAGACCGCGACGAACAGACCGCGCGCTCCTGACAAGGCATCGCCGAAGACCGAGAGCCAGCCACCGAAGATATAGCCGGAGGCGCGCAGATCCTCCGGCAAGGTGGTCAGCGCATTGCTCCAGAGTTCCGGGTTGAGGATCGACGGGCCTGGCGCGAAGAGCGCCTTGGCGAAGAGATCGCGGCGCTTGTCGCTGATGCCGGTCTGGAGCTGCTCGGCCTGGAGCTGTGCCGCGCGGGCGATCTTCATCGTCTCGTCGGCGTCGGCGAAGGCCTTGGTGCGGGCGTCGCGTTCGCGCGCGACCTCGGCGCTTTCAGGCGGCGCGCTGGCGTCGGGCTTGGCGCCGAGCTGGTCGAGCCGCAATTTGGCTTGGTCGACGCGGGGTCCCTGCTCTTCGACGATTCCGCGCAATTGCTCCAGGAGCGGCTGCAAGCGCAGCCTCTGGCGCTGCAGGTCGGCATCGCTTGGGCTCGGGGCCGCCAGCGTCGTCTCGATCTGGTTCAGCTCAAGGCGCGCGGCGTCGAGTCTTGCCCGGCCGGGATTGGGGTCGGGCGTTTGGGCAAAAGCCTGAAGCGCACCGAGCAGGAGGGCAAACAGTGCAGCCGCCAGCAAGGCCGTGAGCCTGCGCCGGGCAGGCGCGATGCGGCCATGGTCTCGGGTGGGAGAGGGGGCTTGCCCCGCCTGCGCAGGCATTCCGGTCGGGCCTCGCTGAGATTGATTCGCGGTGAGGCCAACCCTCGCCTTGCGAGCGTCTTCAAGGCAAGGCGATGAGGAAAAATGCGTGATGGCCGGCAATGGGAGAACCTTGTTGCGCAGATGGGGCTGCTGGCGGAGAAAACAGCACATTGCGGTGATGCCTGCGACCGGCAGGTCGATGGCACGCGGCCGTCATTGACGACAAACAGGACATGAAGATGGCGTCGAAGCGGGAAATCCGCCGCTTTCCGACATTTGGTTGAGCCGAAATTCGTTTCGCCGGGCTTCTGCAGCGCTGCCATCGTCGCGAAGACGGGTTCTAGAGCAATTTCCGATCCAATTGGATCGTTCAATTGCTCCTGCCTTTCATTTTAACGCGTTTTCTCCGCGCAAACGCTTCGCGTTTGTCGCGGGGGAAGCGGTTTCCACTTCGCTCGAAAACGCTCTCATCAAAGCGTTAGAGCAGGATCGACGCGAAAAACCGGTTCCCACTTTTTCGCATCCTGCTCCAGGACGGACCCTGTCCTCAGCGCGGTCGCTGGACGCAGCGGCGCGAGCGAGTTGAGCCAGACGTCGCCGAAGCCAGCGAGTCGCGGGTCTTCTGCTGTCTCGCCCCGGTCACCTCGCGGACCTGTCCCTGCGGGCAGCGCCCGTCATCGACCAGAATCACCTCGCCGCCCTTGAGCTGGCCGGCTGGCGGTTCCGTGCGAAGCACCTGCTGGGACATCGCCGGCACGGCGAGAACGACGCTGCCCAGCATTGCGGCCATTACCAGCGACCATCGCATCGCAAACCTCATCGCGCCCGCTGCGCCCCGAAGCGGCGCGATACCACGTCACGACACGAGCTTAGCCCGGCCCCGCGCTCCACGCACCTCCCGGACATGTCAGGTCTTGTCCTGCCGTTTCGGCTTGGTCCGGTTCCGGTAGCTCGCATTGCCGAGCCCGGTGCCGATCGTCAGCACGGCCCAGTGCTCGACGTCCTGCATCCCCGGCATTTCGCTCAGGCCCTGGATGACGGCGTCGTTGTGCATCACGATCTGGGTTTCATGCTCGCCGATCTCGGGCACCATCTCGCGGATACTGTCGACGAGGTTGAAGCGGCTGCTTTCCCAATTGCCGGGCAGGTTCTGCGCGCCGCGGTCGATCGATCCGTCGGGTTCGATCAGGCCTGGGCAGCCGAGGCCGATGAAGGGCGCGACGCGCAATCCAGCCTTGCGGGCCTGCCGGATCTGGCCGTTCAGCATCTTGCCGAGGCGCTTGATCGCTTCATCGCGGCTGGGCTCCTCGTCGATATGGCGCCAGAGTTCCGATTCCCAGACACGTGCCTTGCTCAGATCCGGCGCCTTGTCCTGGCGCAGTTCGACGATGCCGGCGCGGATGTTCGAGCCGCCGATATCGACCGCGACGAGGCTGTCATAGGCCTCGAAGATCCATGACGGCGCGAGATGGGCGCTGCCGACGAGCCCGGCCTCGTCGGGATGATGGCGGATCGGCCTGAGGTCGATCCCGCGTCCCTCGGTGTGGAGGATGATGCCGGCGCGGCCGATGGCGAGCTCGCCGATACGGCTTTCGCGAAAGCCGCCGCCGATGGCGATGCGTTCGACGGGCGCCCAGGATTTGAGCTTGATGAAGCGGCGGATGACGAAGGCGAGCGACTGGGCGAAGCTTTCGATCGCGCTCAGCACGAGCGCAGCCTCGTGCGGTTCGCCCTTGAGCAGCAGCTCGTCCAGTTCCTTCTTGCTGAGCGCGGCCGTGTCGCCGGCGAGCGGATCGTCGCCGGTCTTGCGCAAATGCCGGCGCAGCGCATCGAGGTGGTCGACGAAGGCGCCGCGGCTCGCCTTGTCGCCGATGAAGCCGTCCTGATCGCGGATTTCGAGGTTGTAGCTGGTCAGATGGACGGAGGGCAGTTCCGCCGAGCCATGGCTTCCGTGATTGCTCGTCGTGTCGGCCGTGGCGGCGCCCATGCGAATATCCCTTGTCCTGTGGTTCAGTCAGGCAACCCCGGGCGGCTCGCAGGGTTCCCCGGGGAGGCTTGTTCGGAGCCGTCCTTGCATGTCCCGCATGAGTGCAGGGCGCTTGACCGGCCGCGCCGATATCCGCTCCATGGCGACAGGGTTGGCCGAAAGACGATGCGGGAACGATCCTCGCAACGCGGACCAATCCGTCTCTAGGGGGCGACGACGATGGAATTCCTGATCCGCGCGATCGTGATCGGCGCTGGCGCCACCTTGCTGCTCGATATCTGGGCGCAATTGCTGCAACGCGTGGCCGGCTGGCCTGCGCCGAACTGGGCGATGCCGGGACGCTGGTTCGCGCATCTGCTGCGCGGACAGTTCGCGCATGAGGACATCGGGCGCGCGCAGCCTGTCGCAAATGAACTCGCGATCGGCTGGGCGTTCCATTACGCCGTCGGCATTCTCTTCGCCGCCGTTCTCCTGGCGCTTTGGGGGCTCGGCTGGTCGCGCAGCCCGACTTTCGGCCCCGCGCTGATCGTCGGCCTCGTCACTGTCGGCTGCGGCTGGTTCATCCTGCAGCCGGGCATGGGGGCGGGCATCGCCGCCTCCAGGAAGCCCAACGCCTGGACGATCCGGGCGCTGAACATCGTCGGCCACATCGTCTTCGCGATCGGGCTTTACGGCACGGCGCTGCTGACCCGCTGAGCGACGGCCTCCTGGCAGGTCAATCCAGGATGCGCGTCTCGTAAGCGTAGAGCCGGCGGAAGCCGAGGCGGTCGTAGAGGCCGATCGCGACCTCATTGGTCTGGTCCACCTGGAGATAGGCGCTACTGCAGTCCATGAGGCGCGCCCAGGACATCAGCCCGGAGACGATGCGCCGACCCAAGCCATGACCGCGATGGTTGGCGTCGACCACGATCGTGCCGATCTCGGCCATGCCGCGCTCGGCGACGCTCATGCCATAGGCGACGGGCTCGCCGGCGATCAGCAAGGTCGCGAAGGCGGCCGGCATCCTGATCCTCTCGACGATGGCGGCGAGGTTCCCGATATGGGTCTTCACGCCGCTCTGGCGCGCGGCGACGCCGGCGATCCAGTCTGCGCTCGGGCGCGCCTCGATCTGGAGTTCGGGGTCGATCTCGGGCGCGACGCCGTCGAGTTTCGCGATCATGCCGAAGGACGCATCCTTGAGGCGATAGCCGCGCGCGATCACCTCGGCGCGCGTCGCTTCACCGGTCAGTGGCGTCAGGCGCACGGAAGGCGGCAGCCCGTCGGCGCGGTAGAGCTCCTCGATCATCGCCAGCGTCGCCTCGTCGAGTTCCGCGCCGGGCTTCAGCGGCGTGGCGGCGTTGGCCCGGCCGGAATAGCCATTGGCGAAGCGCACGACCCAGTCGTCGATCAGCAGGGTCGCGGGCGCAGGCCAGGCATTGACGATGCGCCGCTCGCATTCGAGCGCCAGCGCGAGGTCGTCGGCATCATCGGATATCATCAGGCTCCCCAGGGCTTGCGCGGCGTTGGACGCCAGTCCGGTGGCGCCATCTCGAAACCGGAAAAGGCGAAGCCGGGCGCGACCGTGCAGCCGACCAGCGTCCAGGCGCCGAGCGAGGTGGCGCTCTGCCAAGTGCCCGCCGGCACCACGAATTGCGGCCGCTGCCCGGCTCTCAGGTCGGGACCGAGATGATGCGCCGAGGCGTCATGGCCATTGGGCGAGATGCTGATCACCAGCGGCGCGCCGGCATAATGATGCCAGATCTCGGCGGCATCGACCCGGTGCCATTCCGAGGTCTCGCCGGTGTCGAGCAGGTAATAGATCGCGGTGGAGAAGCCTCGCCCTTCCGGACCGGCCTCGTCGCGGAAGGTCTCGCGGTAATGGCCGCCTTCCGGATGGGGCTTGAGGTCGAGCAGGCGGATGATCTCGGCCGCGCTCAGGCCGTCGAGCGAGGAATTCATGCCAGCTGTCCTCAGAATGTATTCTTGGCTTCGCGCAGCGCTGCAAAAACCTCGCCGGGAGCGGCGCCGGCCTTGCCGACTGCCGCTGCAAGCGCAGCCTCTCCGGCGCGGAAGAAGGGGTTGGTCGCCTTCTCCTCGCCGATCGTGGTCAGTGCCCAGAAGCGGCCTTCCGCCTTGGCGGCTTCGGCTTGCGCATAGCGGGCCTTGAGTGCTGCGTTGGCTGGGTCCATCGCGATGGCGAAACGGGCATTGGACAGCGTGTAGTCATGGCCGGTGATCAGGCGGACATCGTCGGGCAATGCCATGATGCGATCGAGCGAGGTCCACATCGCCCCCATCTGGCCAGGCTGGACCCGCCCGCAGCCCATGACGAAGACGACATCGCCGACGAGCGCCAGCTTGGCACCGATGCTGGCGAAGGTCAGGTGGCCGTTGGAATGGCCCGGCGTGTGCCAGATCTCGAAGCTGTCATTGCCGAGCTCGACACGGTCGCCCTCGCCGAGAATGCGGTCGAGCGGGGCGGAATCGGCGGCGTCGGCCGGCCCGCAGACGAAAGCTCCGGTTGCCTCCTTCAACTCGGCCACGCCCTGCGTATGGTCGTGATGGGCGTGGGTGACGAAGATGTCGCTGATCGTCCAGCCCTTGGCCTTGGCGGCGGCGAGGACGGGAGCGGCATCAGGCACGTCGACAGCCGCGCAGGCCTTCGTCACTGGGTCGAAGATCAACGCGCCGGCATTGTCGCTGAGGGTGCGGAAGATATGGAGATCGAGGGACATGGGAGGCTCCGGCACGGGGGGCAGGACAGGGAGCTGCCCTGAATGCGCCATGGCCCGGCTTCTATCAAGTCGAGTGGCTTGCAAGTCGCAGGCGCTTGTAAGCCACTCGGGTTGTGGCGTCAGGTTCAAGCCTCCCCACAGCAGGCGGGGGGAGGGGCCGTTCAGCCGAGCCTTCACTTGCGGCCTTCACTTGCGGCCTTCACTTGCAGCCTTCGCTTGCAGCCCTTGCTTTGGCTGCGCTGCCGTTCCATCTCAGGTTCATGCCACTCGACGTCGTCGATCTTCGCGCCTTCTACGCCAGCCCGCTCGGCCACGTCGCGCGGCGGTTCATCGGCCGGGCGATGCTGCGCTTCTGGCCCGATTGCTCGCGCCAGCGCGTGCTGGGGCTCGGGTTCTCCACGCCTTATCTCTCCGTGCTCGGCCTTGGCGCCGAACGGGTGCTTGCCTTCATGCCGGCGGCGCAAGGCGTGGTGAACTGGCCCTCCGAGGGCTTGTCGGCCTCCGCGCTGGTCGAGCCGACCTTGCTGCCCTTGCCTACGGCCTCGGTCGACAGGGTTGTGCTGGTGCATGCGCTGGAGGAGACCGAGAGCCCCGACGATCTGCTGGAAGAGGTTGGACGCGTGCTCTCGCCGGGGGGACGGATGATCGTCGTCGTGCCCAATCGCCGCGGACTCTGGGCGCGGATGGACGGCACGCCCTTCGGCCATGGCCGCCCGTTCAGCCGCTCGCAGCTCCAGGCGCTGATGCGCGCCGCCGAATTCTCGCCCGAGAACTGGGCCGAGGCGCTCTACGTTCCGCCGCTGAAGCGGCATCTGCTGATGCGTTCGGCGCCCGCCTGGGAGCGGGCCGGTGCAGGGTTGTCCCTGCCCTTCGCCGGCGTCCATGTCATCGATGCCACCAAGCAGTTCTATCGTCGCGCGCCCTTGCGCGCGACGCGGCGCAGCTTTGCCTTCCGGCCGATCCTGCTGCCGCGACCGACCCCGACCCAGCGCGCGGCAAACCCGCCTGGAGACGGCGCGGCGGGTTGACAACGGCCGCGACGCGCGGCCAAGGTCCGCCGCTTTTCGCGAACCCGGTTCCGCCCATGCGCCACGCGCGGACCTGCCGGCGCGGAACCTGAACTGGATCACGATGCGAAGCTATTTGGATTTCGAAAAACCGGTCGCCGAACTCGAGGCGAAGGCGGATGAATTGCGCGCCCTCGAGGCGAAGGGTGAAGGCTATGCGCTCTCCGAGGAGATCGGCAAGCTCGACGCCAAGGCCAATCAGGCGTTGAAAGAGATCTATGCCGCGCTGACGCCTTGGCAGAAGACGCTGGTCGCGCGCCATCCGCAGCGCCCGCACTTCAAGGATTACTGCGCAGCGCTGTTCAGCGAGTTCACGCCGCTCGCGGGCGACCGGGCTTTCGGCGAGGATGAGGCGATCGTGGGCGGTTTCGGCCGCTTTCGCGGCGAAGCCGTCTGCATTGTCGGGCAGGAGAAGGGCGACTCGACCGAGACCCGCATCCGGCACAATTTCGGCATGCCCAAGCCCGAGGGCTATCGCAAGGCGGTGCGCCTGATGGAGATGGCCGGTCGTTTCGGGCTGCCGGTGCTGAGCTTCATCGATACGGCTGGCGCCTATCCCGGTATCGAGGCGGAGGAGCGCGGCCAGGCCGAGGCGATCGCGCGCTCGACCGAAGCCTGCCTGGGCTTGCGCACGCCGAGCGTGGCGCTGGTGATCGGCGAGGGCGGCTCGGGCGGTGCGATCGCGATCGCCGCCGCCAGCCGCGTGCTGATGCTGGAGCATGCAATCTATTCGGTGATCTCGCCGGAAGGCGCGGCCTCGATTCTCTGGCGCGATACCAAGCGCGCGCAGGACGCTGCGACCGGCATGAAGATCACTGCGCAGGACCTGCTGAAATTCGGCGTCATCGATCGCATCATCAGCGAGCCGGCGGGCGGCGCGCATCGCGATCCTCAGATGGCGATGGTGCGGGCGGGCGATGCCATCGCCTCGGCGCTGTCGGATTTCGCAGGCGTGGGCGCTGACGATATCGTAAGCCGCAGGGCGGAAAAATTCCTCGCCATCGGGCGGACGATCTGACGTTAGGGGAAGCCTTTTTGCGGTGTGTCGACGGCCGCCGCCGTTAGGAAGGCGTTGACCATATGGCTATGACGGAGCAGCCTGTGGTAAGGAACCCTCAAGGCTAACGCTTCTACAACTGGGCAGCCGGCACAATTTGGCCGTGTTGCATAGTCAGTGGTCGTGCTTCCGCCGGCCGTTCGATGGGATTGACGACGTGGCATTCAAGCACTTCGCGCTCGTGGCTTTCGTTGCATTGTCGCTGGGCGCTTGCGAGGAGGACCGTTACCGCGGCTCCGCCAGGCACAACATCCCGATTCCGTCGGCGACCTATACGCTCATGTCCGAGAAGGGCATGAGCAAGGATCAGCCGATCCTGATCCGCTCCTACAAGAAGGAGTCGGAGCTCGAGATCTGGAAGCGCAAGGCCGACGGGCAATATGCGCTGCTCAAGACCTTCCCGATGTGCCGCTGGTCCGGCCAGCTCGGCCCGAAGGTCCGTGAAGGCGACCGCATGGCGCCGGAAGGCTTCTACGCCATCACGCCGGCGCAGATGAACCCGAACTCGGCCTATTACGTCTCCTTCAACATGGGCTACCCCAACGCCTATGACCGTTCCTATGGCCGCACCGGCGCGCATCTGATGGTGCATGGCGCCTGCTCCTCGGCCGGTTGCTATTCGATGACCGACGATCAGATCGGCGAGATCTACGCGCTTGTCCGCGAGGCCCAGAATGCCGGCCAGAAGGCGGTGCAGATGCAGGCGCTGCCCTTCCGCATGACGCCGGAGAATCTGGCCAAGCACCGGCTCGATTCCAACATCGCCTTCTGGAAGAACCTGAAGGAAGGCACCGACTATTTCGAGGTGACGAAGGACGAGCCGCCGGTCTCGGTGGCGGGCGGCCGTTATGTCTTCAGCACCGGCTCGGATTCCTCCGTCGTCCAGGCCGTGCAGCAGAAGCGCCAGCAGGACGAGGTTCAGGTCGCTGCGCTCGTCGCCAAGGGCACGCCCGCGATCAAGCTGATCTATGACGACGGCGACTCGCACGCCTCCTTCAAGCGCACGCTCGTCGCGGGCGGATCCGATTCGCTGAACCGCACGGCGAGCTGGGCCTCGCGCGATGTCGGGGTCAGCCGGCCCGACGCCATCACCGGCGGTCCGCGCGTGCTCGTGCTCGATAATCTGGGCAAGCCGAAAGCCGAGTTTCGGGCAGCGTCGGCCGATAACGACGCCGTGCTCGCCGCGGTCGCTGCTGCGCCCGACGTGAATCCGGCCGAGACCGCCAGCATCGCCAAGTCGGGCCCGGCCAAGGTCGAGGCGCAGCCAAGGGCCGTGGCTGGAAAGCCGGCATCGGCTGCCGCAACGCAGGTCGCCAAGGCCACTGCAGGCACTGCAGCCGCACCCGTGGCGATCGCTGCGCCGTCTGCGGTTGCCCCTACCCCTGCCGCGCCTGCCGCCGTGCCCTTCTATCAGCGGGCTCTCAGCTTCGTTCCGTTGATCGGAGGCTCGCAGCAGCAGCCGGAACAGGCGCAGGAAACCACGCCGGTGGCGTCGGTCGTGCCGGATTCGCCGACCAATATCCGGGCTCCCCTGCCGCCCCGACGCGCCACTGGCCTGCGCACCTCGCGGCTGGATCAGTCGGACGCGGCCTATTCCAGTCAGCCCGTGACACGCTGATGGGTTGCATCCGGGCGCTTGCGCCCGGTATGCGTGACGGAAATATCACAGCATTCTGCTTTGTCGGCGAAGCACGTTTTGAATGCATCGAAACGTGACTCTGACCGAGATATTGCCCGCTTCATGGGCAGTCTGCCGAAAAGCTCAGCTTGCTGAATCAGGTGATCCATTGGCTTCATAATGGCGAAAGCGCGGCACGTTGCGCTGGCATTTCGACATTTGACGGAGCTGATGATGGCTTTCGATTTCTTCCGGTCTTCTGTGACGGGTGCAGCGTTCTCTCTGGCGATGCTGTCGGGTGCCGCGCATGCGTCGGATCTTCCGAGCAAGAAGGGCGCTCCGGTCGCGCCGGTGCCTCCGGCGATCACCTGGTTCGATATCGCCGTCACCATCAAGGCGACGACCGACTATAATTTCCGCGGCATTTCCCAGTCGGATCGCAAGCCCGCCATCCAGGGCGGTGCGGAACTGCAGATCTACGACAATCTGTTCTATGTCGGCGTCTGGGCCTCGAGTGTCGATCTCGTCACCAACCCACCGGCGGAAGTCGATTTCACCGCTGGTATCCGTCCCAAGTTCGGCCCGGTCACCTTCGATCTGGGTGTGATCCAGTATTACTACCCGGATGAGAGCCGCTATATCGACAATCTCGGCACGATCTGGACGCCGAAGAACACCGATTTCATGGAAGTCGCCGGCAAGGTTTCCTATAACTGGGAAGACAAGGTCACGATCGGCGCCAACGTCTTCTATTCCTGGAACTGGCTCGGCACCGGCGCGAGTGGCACCTACGCCTCCGGCACCGCCAAGTACAACCTGCCCTTCCTCGAAGGCCTCTCGGTCTCGGGTGAGTTCGGCCGCTATTGGCTTGGCACGACCAACACCAACATCGCCTTCCCCGTCGCGATCCGCCTGCCCGACTACAATTACTGGAATGTCGGCCTGTCCTACACCTGGAAGAACCTGACGGCGGATATCCGCTATCACGACACCAACCTGTCGAAGTCCAAGTGCTTCACGCTGACCTCCGATCCGAGCGGCATCACGCGCGGCAATGCCGGCGGGGCCTACGGCTCGAAGTGGTGCAACCCGACCGTCGTCGGCTCGCTCTCCTTCGACATCACGGCGAGCAGCCTCGGCGTCTTCGCGCCGAAGTAACAGCTCCCATCAGGGATGAATCAGAGAAGGCCGCTCGCGAGAGCGGCCTTTTTCATGCGGGTATTCCGCCCGGGACGCTTGGTGGCGCGCGCCTATATTTCGAGCGCCTTGGCGACGCGGCGCATCATCTCGCCCACCGCATCGCATTCGGCATCGCTGAGCACCGTCATCATCGCTTCGATGCGCGCGACATGGATCGCCATGGCCTTGCGCGTCAGGGCCTCGCCCGTCGGCGTCAGCCAGAGCCTGCGGACGCGGCGGTCAGTGTCGTCGCCGCGCCGCTCGACGAGTTCGCGCCGCTCCAATTCGGGCAGCAGCATGCTCATGGCGCTGCGGCCGACGAGGAGCTTTTCGGCGAGCGCCTGCTGCGTCAGCCCCGGCGTGTGGAAGATGTTCGCAAGCACGTCGTAATGCGCGACCTGAATGCCGAGCGGGGCCAGGGCCTCGCCGAAGACCTTCTTCCAGAGCTGGTGGACGCGCGCCACCGCGATCCAGTTGCGAAAGCGCGGCAGATCCCAGGGCAGGGTCTGGGTCTCGACGAAGCCTGTATCGTCAACCTCTTGCTTTTTGTTCATGAATGAACATAATAGTTCAGCGCTGAACTAATGCGGATATGAGCCATGGCTGACATTGCACTCCGTTTGTTGCGGCCGTTGATCCGGGTCTCGAGCTTCCTTGCTCCCAAGACCAGTGGCCGCCTCGCCTTCAAGGCCTTTTGTACCCCGCCGCGCCGCCCACAGGGAAATGCCAATCGCAAGGGGGCGGTCAAACCCGCGACCACGCGGCTGCAAGCGAGCGAGGCGGTCTCGATACCGTTCCCATGCGGCTCGGTGGCGGCCTATGTCTTCGATCCGCCTGGCGCCGATCCGGTGGAGCAACGCCCGAGCGTGATCCTGGTTCATGGCTGGACAGGCGCCGCCGTCTTCATGACCGCTTTCGTCGCGCCTCTGCTGGCGGCGGGCTTTCGCGTCGTGGCCTATGACCTGCCGGCCCATGGCGCCTCGACCGGCAGCGAGCTCAACATTCCGCTCGGGGTTGCGAGCCTGGCCGCGGTCGCGCGCGCCTTCGCCCCGGTGCATGCCATCGTCACACATTCCTTCGGCGGCGCGATCGCGCTGGCGGCGCTCGCCGGCACCGTCCCCAGCCAGCCGGTCGTCAAGGCGAAGCGCCTGGCGATGATCGCCGCGCCCTCATCGATGACACTGGTGACGCGGCGCTTCGGCGCGACGATCGGCCTTGGCGCGCGTGGGCAGGCGGCGCTGGAGCGGCGTATCCATATCGTCGCCGGCGCACCGGTCACGGCTTTCGAAGGGGCGGGCCAACTGGCTTCGGTCGGCTTGCCGGCGCTGATCGTGCATTGCCGCGACGACAAGGAGCTCGGCTTCCATCATGCGGAAGCCCTGGCGACGGCAGGGCCCTTCGCCAGGCTCGTGCCGATGAACGGGCTCGGGCATCGCCGCATCCTGCAGGCAAAACCGGTGGTGGAGGCGGTGACGGGTTTCGTTACGGCCTGAGGCTCAGACCCAACCCATCAATTCGCGCCGAACCAGGGCTTCGAGCACGTCGATGCTTTCAGCGGAGTCATTCAGGCAAGGCAGATAGGCGAAGTGCTTGCCGCCATTATGCATGAAGATCTCGCGGTTCTCGACATCGAGCTCCTCGAGCGTCTCCAGGCAATCGGCCGAGAAGCCTGGTGCGACGATGGCGAGCGATCTGGTGCCCGCCTGTGCCAGCGCCTTGACGGTCTCGTCGGTATAAGGCTGCAGCCATTCATCGGGCCCGAAGCGCGATTGGAAGGTCAGCCTGAAGCGCTCGGCCGGCAGCCCGAGCTCCTCGCGCAACAGGCGCCAGGTCTTGACGCATTGGCAGTAATAGGGGTCGCCCTTGAGGAGATACTCCTTGGGCATGCCATGGAAGGAGCAGAGGATGATCTCGGGATCGAAATCGAGCTTCGCCAGCGAGCTGCGCATCGAGGCGGCCAGCGCTTTGATATAGGTCGGGTCGTCATGATAGGGCGGGGCAACGCGCACCGCCGGCTGCCAGCGCATCTCCATCAGGGCCCGAAAGGCCTGGTCGCAGGCCGTGGCCGAGGTCGGCGCGGCATATTGCGGGTAGAGCGGCACCAGCAGGATACGGTCGCAGCCCTGGTCCTGCAGCGCCTTGATCCTGCTCTTCACATCGGGAAAGCCGTAGCGCATCGCCCAGTCGAAGATGACGCGCTCGCCGGTCACGGTCTTCAGGCGCTTGGCGACTTGTTCGGTCTGCGAGCGCGTGATCGTCTTGAGCGGCCCCTCATTGCGCTCATTGTTCCAGATCGAGGCGTAGTCCTTGCCCTTGCGGCCCGGCCGCGTGGTCAGGATGATCAGATTGAGGATCGGCCACCATTTCCAGCGCGGTTCCTCAATCACTCGCCGGTCGGAGAGGAACTCCTTGAGATAGGCCCGCATCGGCCGGTAACTCGTGCCTTCCGGCGTGCCGAGATTCATCAGCAGGACGCCGATGCGGCCGGCCTCGACCTTGGGGTGGTCGGAGGGCAGGCTGGCGACCGGCATCTCGGCGGCTGGACTGGTCTCGACTGTCATGGCGCAGACTTTCCTTTGCCCGTGATTTAGACGAGTTCCGGTTTTCGTCCAGTCGCGAAGCGCGCCAGGCAGGGGGGTGCGACACTAGAGCCGGATGATTTCAGATCGGATCACAGAGTGATCCGATCTGAAATCTGAATCCGTCTCTTATCAAAGAGTTAGAGCAGGACCAATGCGAAAAACCGGTTCCCACTTTTTCGCGTCCTGCTCTAGCGAACGGGGCTGCGCCCGCACTGGTCAATGCGGCCCAGGCTTTGCTAGTTTGCAGCGGTTCTCAAGCAGAGGCTTCCACCATGCCCGCACTGACACGCCGCAAGGCGCTTGGCGTCATCGCCGCTCCGGCGGCGCTCGCCGCGACTGGAACCATGGCGCAGATGCCGGCTCCCGCTTTCACGCTGCTTCTGGTCAACGACATCTACAAGATGAGCGACGACAAGGGCAGAGGTGGCTTCGCGCGGGCTGCCGGCATCGCCCGGGCCGAGCGGGCCAAGGGCGTGCCGGTGCTGTTCTGCCATGCCGGCGATTGCTACTCGCCCTCGCTGATGTCGGGCTTCGACCAGGGTGCCCATATCGTGGCGATGCAGAACAAGATGGGGCTCGACGTCTTCGTGCCGGGCAATCACGAATTCGATTTCGGCAAGGAGAACTACCTCAAGCTCGCCGCCGCCCAGACCTATCCGACCTTCGCCGCCAATCTGCGCGATGCGAGCGGCAATGTCTTGCCAGGCCACAAGGATTCGCAGATCTTCGAGCTCGGCGGCGTAAAGGTCGGCGTCATCGGCACGACCTATGATCCGACGCCGCAGCTCTCCAACCCCGGCGACCTGAAGTTCTCCTCGACCATGGAGGCGCTCCAGCGCGAGGCACGGACCTTGAAGGCGCAGGGCGCCGACATCCTCGTCGCCGTCGTCCATGCCGAGCGCCGCACCGATCTCGAAATCGTCCGCTCGCGCGTCGTCGACATCGTGCTGACCGGCCACGACCACGACCTTGCCATCGCCTATGACGGCAAGGTCGTGATGGTGGAGTCGAATGAAGAGGGCAATTATGTCACCGCGATCGACATCGCAGTGAGCATCACCGGCGAAGGCGTGGCCCGCCAGGTCTCCTGGTCGCCGACTTTCCGGGTCAATGACAGCCGCGCCGCCACGCCCGACCCCGAGGTCGCCGCGATCGTGAAAGGTTACGAGACCGAGCTCTCGAAGGAACTCGACATCGAGATCGCGACGCTCGCCGCCCCGCTCGATTCCCGCACCGGCGTCATCCGCACGCAGGAGACGGCGATCGGCAATCTGATCGCCGACGCCATCCGCGCCTCGACCGGCGCGCAGCTCGCCATCACCAATGCCGGCGGCATCCGCGCCAACAAGCAATATGCGGCCGGCTACAAGCTGACGCGGCGCGATGTGCTGAGCGAACTGCCCTTCGGCAACGCCACGATCATGGTCCAGATCACCGGCAAGGATGTGAAGGACGCGATCGAGAATGGCCTGGCCCCCGCCCCGCAGGGCTCGGGCCGCTTCCCGCAGGTTTCCGGGCTCACCTTCGAGGCTGACATCAAGCGCCCCGTCGGCCAGCGCGTCGTCTCGATCAGCGTCGAGGGCAAGCCGATCGACGAGGCGGCGAACTACACTGTGGCCTCCAACAACTTCATGCTCGCCGGCGGCGACGGCTACGCCTCGCTGGCGCGCGGCAGGACGCTGATCGGCCTGACCGACGGCAAGCTGATGGCCAATGAGGTGATGGTCTATCTGCGCCGGCTCGGCACGATCGACGCCAAGGTTGAGGGCAGGGCGGTCCTGAAGTGAGCGGCTATGAGGCGGCGCTCGCCGCGTTCCTGGCGACGCCGGTTTCCGAAGGGTGGCGCGATCTCGCCGTGTTCGGCGATGGGGCAGCAGCGCGGGCTTGCGTCCGGGCTGATGCGGAGGTTGCGGTCGGCCATGTCGTCGCGCCTGCGCCGGGGCGGATCTTCGCCGCGCTGGCGACGACGCCTTTCACTGAGGTCCGCGTCGTCATCCTCGGCCAGGATCCCTATCCGACGCCGGGTGACGCGAATGGCCTCGCCTTCTCCTATGTCGGTCCGCCGCCCTTGCCGCGCTCGCTGGTCAATATCCATCGCGAATTGCGGGATGATCTTGGTGCGGCGGGGCCTGTGAGCGGCGATCTGACGGTGTGGGCGCGGCAGGGCGTGCTCCTGCTCAACACCGCGCTTACCGTGCGCGAGGGGGCGAGCAAGGCGGGCTCGCATCTGGCGCTCGGCTGGGGCGCCGTCACCGACGCGATCATCGCTAGCGTCTCAGCCCACCGGCCCCATGTCGTCTTCCTGCTCTGGGGCAATCCCGCCCAGGCCAAGCGCGGATTGATCGACGAGACGCGCCATCTGGTGCTGGCGAGCGCGCATCCCTCGCCGCTCTCGGCACGGCGCGGGTTTTTCGGTTCCAGACCATTCTCGAAGGCGAATGCGTGGCTACTGGAGCAAGGCGAGACGGCGATCGATTGGTAGAGCGCGGGATCCTCTCTCCTGTAAGGAGAGGGGTAGGGGTGAGGTGTAGGCCCCTTGACGTTGAGGCGGTGATCCAACCGCGGCATTGCACAACGCAACTGGTTTGCTGGCCGACCCCTCACCCTGCCCTCTCCCACCAATCTCGGGCTTGCCCGAGATCGGCAGCTAGAGTGGCCCAAGTCGGAAACATCTGACTTGGGTGGGAGAGGGTTCCCCGCGCTCTTGTTTCACGCGCGAAGATGTCACCCCACAGGCCGCTCGTCCGCGATCACCTTGCCATCGTTCGGCAAGGCCCCGAGCGGCAGGATCTCGACCGCGCCTTTCAGCTTGGTGACCTGCTGCAGGGTCGAGGAGACCGCGTCGATAAACCCTGCGGGTTCGGCATAGATCTCGGCCTTCAGCGTCATCGTGTCGACCTCGTTGGCGCGGCCGACGACGAGGCGCAGCTTGGCGATCTCGGCATGGCGCTTGGCGATCTCGGCAACCTGCTCAGGGCGCACGAACATGCCCTTGACCTTGGCGGTCTGGTCGGCGCGGCCCATCCAGCCCTTGATGCGGATGTTGCTGCGCCCGCATGGGCTCGCGCCCGGCATGACGGCGGTGAGATCACCGACCGCGAGCCTGATCTGCGGGTGGTGCGGGTCGAGATTGGTGATGACGATCTCGCCGACCTCGCCCTCCGCCACGGGATCGCCGGTACCCGGCCGCACGATCTCGACGATCAGGTTCTCGTTCAGCACCATCCCTGCGCGTGCGTTCGTCTCATAAGCGATCACGCCGACATCGGCGGTGGCGTAGAGCTGGTAGGCGTCGATGCCGTGCTCCTTGACCCAGGCCTGGAGCGAGGGCGGGAAGGCTGCGCCCGAGACCACGGCGCGCTTTAGGCAGGACATGTCGACGCCGCGCGCTTGCGCCGCCTCGATCAGGATCTTGAGGAAATCGGGCGTGCCGGCATAGCAGGCGGGGCGGTAGGCGGAGATCACCTCCATCTGCTGCTCGGTGTTGCTGGGGCCAGCCGGGATCACGGCGCAGCCGAGCGCGCGCGCGGCCGAATCCATGATGAAGCCGCCCGGCGTCAGATGGTAGCCGAAGGTATTGAGCACGACATCGCCGGCCCGGAAGCCCGCCGCGTAGAGCCCGCGGGCCGCGCCCCAGGGATCGCTGCCGGTGCCCTCAGGTTCGAAGATCGGACCGGGCGAGGTGAAGAGCCGGCCGAAGGAGCCGAGCGGCGCCGAGACGAAGCCGCCGAAGGGCAGGGCGGTCTTCTGGAGCGCGGGCAAATCGGCCTTGCGCAGGATCGGCAGGGTGGAGAGCGCATTGCGATCGGTGATTTCGGCCGGGTCGATGCCGGCGAGCCGCTCGGCATAGGCCGGGGTCTTCAGGGCGGCAGCGAGCACAGCCGGCAGCCGCGCGAAGAGATCGGCCTCGCGGGCATCGGGCGAGCGGGTTTCGAGGGCGTCGTGATGCTCGCTCATCGGTCAAATCCTCACGAAAACGGGCCGCTTCGTCTCAGCGGATGATCCGCAGCAGGCGGAGAAAATTCAGGAGGCCGATCAGGGCTCCGGCGACATAGGTGAAGGCTGCGGCGCGCAGCACGCCGCGGGCGGCGGGCAGGTCGCGGCTGTCGAGATAGCCGTCGGCGGTCAGGATCGGCAGCGCCTTGCCGAAACTGGCGTCGAGTTCCAGCGGCAGCGTCACCAGATGCACGACGAGCCCGACACCGAGCAGCGCGATGGCGAGGCCGAACTGCATCAATCCGATCGAGGGCACGCGGGTGAGAATGGCGACGAGCGGGGCGGTGATCATGATCCCCATCGCGACCTTGTCGAAGATGCCGAGGAAGCGGGCGAGCGCGGTCCGCCAGGCGAAGAGCACGCTGCCCTGATGATGCTGGATCGCATGGGCGACCTCATGCGCCGCGACCGCGACGGCCGTGATCGAGCGCCCGTCATGATTGTCGGGGGAGAGCCGCACAGCGCAGGCGCCCGGGTCGTAGTGGTCGCCGCTGGGCGTCGATTCGACGGTGACCGAACCGAGCTGGAAGCGGTCGAGCAGATGGCGCGCGAGCTCTCCGCCGGTGCCGGGCAGATCGGGACGATCCGCGGCGTGCCGGCTCATCTCGTGACGGACCCAGGCCTGTGGCCCGAAGACCAGCAGGATCACCAACAGGGCGATGACGAGATAGAGCATGGGATGCCACCTTGCGTTCCATCGGCTCAGGAGAGCCAGCGCTTGCGGCGTTTATAGCTTTTGACCTCGCGGAACGACTTTTTGTTGCCTTCGGCGACGCCGAGATAGAACTCCTTTACGTCCTCGTTCTCGCGCAGCATCGAAGCTTCGCCATCCATCACGACGCGGCCGGTCTCCATGATGTAGCCATAGGTCGCGTAGCGCAGGGCCATGTTGGTGTTCTGCTCGGCGACGAGGAAGGAGACGCCATCCTCGGCATTGAGCCGGCGCACGATCTCGAAGATCTCCTCGACGATCTGCGGTGCGAGCCCCATCGAGGGCTCGTCGAGCAGGATCATCTTGGGTTTCGACATCATGGCGCGGCCGACCGCGCACATCTGCTGCTCGCCGCCCGAGGTGTAGCCGGCCTGCGAGGTCCGGCGCTGCTTCAGGCGCGGGAAGAGCTCGTAGATCTTCTCCAGGTCGCGCTTGATCGCGGCGTTACCGTCGCGGCGGGTGAAGGCGCCGGTCAGCAGGTTCTCCTCGATCGAGAGATGGCCGAAGCAGTGCCTGCCCTCCATCACCTGGATGCAGCCGCGCCGGACCAGCTCATTGGGCGACATCTTGTCGACGCGCTCGCCCTCGAACACGATCGAACCCTTGGTGACCTCGCCACGTTCGGCCTTGAGCAGGTTCGAGATCGCCTTCAGCGTCGTGGTCTTGCCGGCCCCGTTGGCGCCGAGGATCGCGACGATGCCCTTGCGCGGGACATGCAGGGAGACGCCCTTCAGCACGAGGATGACGTGATCGTAGATCACCTCGATATTGTTCAGCGACAGGATGTTGTCGGTGGCGGTGCTTGTGTTAGGCGTTTCGAGTGTCGCAATCGACATGGCGGTTCCCCGGCAGTGGGCAATCGGCAGTCGGCAGTCGGGTTGGCAGCCGGAAAAACCGACTGCCGATTGCCCACTGCCGACTGCCGTCAGATCAGGACGACTTCTCGCAAGGCTCGGTCCGCTTCGGCCAGCCGGTCGCCTTCTCCACATAGTCCTTGGCGTTGGCCTCGATCAGCGGGCGGACCTCGTCCTTGAGCGGCTCGAGCCAGTCACCGGGCTTGGTCCATTTGGTGCCGTCCCATTCCGCGACATAGGCCTTGCTGTGGCCGGAATGGTCGGTGCAAGAGATGGTGGTCGGCGTGGCGAAGCCTTCCATGCCGATCTCCTTCAATCGCGCCTCGGTGATGTTCAGGCTCTCCAGGCCGCGGCGCATGTCCTCGGCGTTGATCACCTTCTTGCCGGTGAGCTTCTGCGCGTTGCGCATCGCCTCGACGACGAGCATCGAGTTATAGACGCCGCGATTATAGAGGTTCTCGCCGACCTTCTCCTTGGCGGCGAGGCTCTTGCCCTTCTCCACGACGTATTTCTGGATGTCCTGGATCGCCGGGAAGTTGGTGCCCGCGGCGTTGAGGTTGAGCGACTTGTAGCCCTTGGCCTCGGGGCCGCCCGCGCGTGCGTCGTCATCGCCGCCGGCCCACCAGACGCCGACCAGCTTGTTGATCGGGAAGTTGTTCTTGATCGCCTCCTTCACCGCGGTCGGGTTCATCGCGCCCCAGCCCTGGTTGTAGAGGTAGTCCGGCCGATCGCGCCGGATCGAGAGCCAGAGCGAGCCCTGGTTCTGCATGTCGGCGGCGGCGACGGGATAGATCTTGAGCTCGAAGCCGTATTTCTTGGCGAGGTTCTCGAGCACCGGGATCGGCTCCTTGCCGAAGGGCGCATCGAGATGGATCAGGCCGAGCTTCTTGCCCTTGAGCTTGTCCATGCCGCCGAGTTCGGCCGCCATGTGCTTCACCATCAGCGAAGCGCCGTCCCAATAGGTGAAGGGCGGGATGAAGACCCAGGGAAAGTTGGTGCCGTCGGCCGAGGCCGAGAGGCCATAGGCCATCGACAGGATCGGGATCTTGTCGATATGGGCGCGCGGAATGGCGGCGAGCGTCGCGCCGGTCGACCAGGGCGAGTAGAGGATGGTGTTCTTCGACTTGGCCTGCTCGTAGCACTCGATCGACTTCTTGGTGTCGTAGCCGGTCTCGCATTCCTCATAGACGATCTTGACGCCGTTCACGCCGCCGTCGCGCTCGTTGATCATCGTGATGTAGTCGCGCATGCCGTCGCCGATCGGAATGCCGGAGCCCGAGAACGGGCCGGTGCGATAGGCGTTGTTGGCGAAATAGACGCTGTCCTGGGCAAGGGCCGGAGCGACTTGCGCGCTCGCGGCGAGGAGCGCGCCCAGCGCCGCTCCCTTCATCAGCTTGGTTGTCTTCATGATGGTTCCTCCGTCGTTTCCACCGATCCTGGCCTTGAACGCCGGATCGTCTCCTCTTCGCCTGCCGCATTGAGACCGCGCAGGTCGTTTTGTTGGGCTCCTCTCCGCCGCGCCGGGGGAAAGGGCCGACCTCAATAGGGGAAGGGCCATGTCCGCAGTTTCTGCTTCCCGATCTGCCAGAGCCGCGCGAGGCCATGCGGCTCGACGATCAGGAAGGTGATGATCAGCGCGCCCACGAGCATGAAGGTGACATGCTCGGCCGCAGCCCCCGAGAGCGGGACGCCGAGCGCCGGCAGGCCGAATTTCAGGATGGTCGGCAGGCTGGCGATGAAGGCGGCGCCGAAGAAGGAGCCGATCAGCGAGCCCAACCCGCCGATGATGACCATGAACAGGATGTTGAAGGAGAGGCGGATGTTGAAGACGTCGGCCGCTTCGCCGCCGCCATACCAGAAGAAGATCATCATCGCGCCGGCGACACCGGCATAGAAGGACGAGACCGCGAAGGCGGTGAGCTTGGCGTTGAGCAGCTTGATGCCCATCAGCTCGGCGGCGATGTCCATGTCGCGCACCGCCATCCAGGAGCGGCCGAGCTTGCCATGCACCAGGTTCGAGGCGAACCAGGTCAGGCCTATGACCAGCACGAGGCAGACGAAATAGCGCGTCTCAGGGCTTGCCGAGGCTCCGGTGATGGGGAGGCCGAAGAGCGTGCGCTGCGGCACCTCGATCGCGCCCGAGGCGTTGTAGTTGAACAGCCAGGGCACGCGCACGAAGGCCCATTGCAGGAAGAACTGCGCGGCGAGCGTCGCGACAGCGAGATAGAAGCCCTTGATGCGTAGCGAGGGCAGGCCGAAGAGCACGCCGATCGCCGCCGAGAACAGGCCGGAGACCAGTACGAGCACGATGATGTTGATGCCCGGAAAGAAGGTCGTCAGCTTGTAGGCGGCATAGGCGCCAACGCCCATGAAGGCGGCGGTGCCCAGCGAGATAAGCCCGGTATAGCCGGTCAGGATGTTGAGCCCGATCGCGGCAAGCGAGAACACCAGGAAGGGGATCATCACCGAGGAGATGAAGAAGTCGTTGCCGATCAGCGGCACGCCGATGAAGGCAAGCGCCAGGATGACGGCGATACCGACCCGATCTTGCCAGATCGGGAACACCGCCATGTCGGCGGAATAGGTCGATTTGAACTGGCCGGCTTCGCGATAGAACACGGTTTCAGCCTCTCAGATGCGTTCGATGATCTTGTCGCCGAACAGCCCTTGCGGGCGGAACAGCAGGAAGCCCAGCGCGATGAAATAGGCGAGCCAGCTCTCGATGCCGCCGCCGATCAGCGGGCCCCAGTAGAACTCGCCCAGCTTCTCGCCGATGCCGATGATCAGGCCGCCGACGATGGCGCCGGGGATCGAGGTGAAGCCGCCCAGGATCAGCACGGGCAGGGCCTTCAGCGCCACGATCTCGAGCGCGAAGGAGACGTCCGAGCGCGCGCCCCACATGATGCCGGTGATCAGGGCGACGATCCCGGCGGTGAACCAGACGATGACCCAGATCTGGTTCAGCGAGATGCCGACCGAAAGCGCCGCCTTGTGGCTGTCGGCCACTGCCCGCAAGGCTCTTCCGATGCGCGTGTATTGGAAGAAGGCGGCGAGAGCGGCGATCATGATGGAGGCGATGACGGCGGCTGCGATATCGATCTTCTGCAGCGAGACCAGGCCGCCGAAGAGTTTCAGGTCGATCGCGCCCTTGGGCAGCCAGAGCTGATCGGCGATCATCTGCTTGGGGCTGCCGCCGAACAGCGCTTCGCCGAAGCCTATCAGAAAATAGGTGATGCCGAAGGTCGCCATGAACAGGATGATGTCGGGCTGGTTGACCAGCGGGCGCAGCACGACGCGTTCGATCGTGACGGCGAGCGCGAACATCACGCCGAGCGTCAGGATCACGGCGAGGAAGGCCGGCACGCCCTTCTCGTAGAGCCCGACCAGGGTCAGCGCCGCGAACACCACCATGATGCCCTGGGCGAAGTTGAACACGCCCGAGGCCTTGAAGATCAGCACGAAGCCAAGCGCGATCAGCGCGTAGAGCACGCCGGAGACGAGCCCCTCCCAGATCGTCTGGGCGAGCAGGTCCGGGGCCTGGACCATCTGCTGGAACGGGTCGATGAAGATCGCGTAGAGCGTGTTCGACTGGTCGAAGCGGATGCCGATGATGCCGGCCACGACGATCGCGCCGAGGACCAGCGCGGCGCGGACGCGGAAGCTGTTGAAATTGATCCCGCCCAAGGAACCGAGAGTCGCGTCGCTCATGGCTGCAGGCCCTCGCTCACAAATGCATACTCACCGTCATCCTGGACACCGCGAAGCGGAGACCCGGGATCCATCGCGGCGCTCCGGAGCCCTCCGATGGATCCCGGGTCTGCGCCACTATGTGGCTTGCCCGGCATGACGGCGCGGATGGAGAAATGCTCTATGGCGAAGGTGATAGCCACTAGTGCGCCACCCCCAAATAGGCGTCGATCACCTTCTGATCGCGCTTCACCTCATCAGGCGTGCCGTCGGCGATCTTGCGGCCGTATTCGAGCACCACGACGCGGTCGGAGAGATCCATGACCACGCCCATATCGTGCTCGATCAAGGCGATGGTCGTGCCGAACTGGTTGTTCACGTCGAGGATGAAGCGGCACATGTCCTCCTTCTCCTCGAGGTTCATGCCGGCCATCGGCTCGTCGAGCAGCAGCAGCTCCGGCTCCATGGCGAGCGCGCGGCCCAGTTCCACCCGCTTCTGCAGGCCATAGGGCAATTTCCCGACGGGCAATTTGCGGATGTGCTGGATCTGCAGGAAGTCGATGATGTCCTCGACCACCTTGCGATGCTCGATCTCCTCGGTCATCGCCGGGCCGTGACGCAGCGCCTGCCAGAAGAAGTTCCGGTGCATCTTCAGCGTGCGGCCGGTCATGATGTTGTCGAGCGTCGACATGCCCTTGAACAGCGCGACGTTCTGGAAGGTGCGGGCGATGCCGTCGGCCGCGGCCTGGTGCGGCTTCACCTTGGCGCGGCGCACGCCCTTATAGGTGATCTGGCCTTCCTGCGGATGGTAGAAGCCGTTGATGCAGTTGAGCATCGAGGTCTTGCCGGCGCCGTTGGGGCCGATGATGGCGCGGACCTCGCCCTTGCGGATGTCGAAGGAGACGTCCGAGATCGCCTTCACCCCGCCAAAGCGCAGCGAGATGTTGTCGACCGACAGCAGGACCTCGCCCTTGTCGCGGTGCAGCGGTTCCCCGGTCACGTTCATGGTCTCGACGTTCATGCCGCCCTCGCCGGAGTTGGCGCGGTTACCGGATAGGTCTTGGCGTCGCGGACCTTGACGCGGGCGGAGATCACGCCCTTGCGGCCATCCTCGAAGGTCACTTCGGTGGAGATGTCGGCGATGTCCGAACCGTCATAGAGCGCGGCGACGAGAGGGGCGTAGCGCTCGGCGATGAAGCCGCGCCGGACCTTCTGGGTGCGGGTCAGTTCGCCGTCATCGGCGTCGAGTTCCTTATGCAGGATCAGGAACCGCTTGATCTGCGCCCCGCCCATCAGGGGCTCGGCGGCGAGCGAACGGTTCACCTCGTCGACATGCTTGGCGATCATGTCGTAGACGAGATCGTGGCCGGCGAGCTCCTGGTAGGAGGCGTAGACGACATTGTGACGCTCGGCCCAGTTGCCGACCGCGGTCAGGTCGATGTTGAGCGCGACGGTGGCGTAGTCGCGGCCCTGGCCGAAGGCGACGACCTCCTTGATGTTGGGATAGAATTTCAGCTTGTTCTCGATGTATTTCGGCGGGAACAGATCCCCCGAGGAGAGCTTGCCGACATCCTTGGCGCGGTCGATGATCTTGAGATGGCCGGTCTCGTCGAAGAAGCCGGCATCGCCGGAGCGGACATAGCCGTCGGCGGTCATCGTCTCCGCGGTCTTCTCGGGATCCTTGAAATAGCCGCCGAAGATCGAGGGCGAGCGGTAGAGCACCTCGCCATTATCGTCGATCCGGATTTCGACCAGCGGCGCGGGGCGGCCGACCGTGTCGGCCTTAATCTCACCATTGGGCTGCATGGTGATGTAGACGCCGGCTTCGGTCTGCCCGTAGAGCTGCTTCAGATTGACCCCGATCGAGCGATAGAACTTGAACAGCTCGGGGCCGATCGCCTCGCCGGCGGTATAGCCGACCTTGATGTTGCTCAGGCCGAAGCGGTTGCGCAGGGGCGCGTAGATCAGGATGTCGCCGAGCTTGTAGAGCAGCCTCGCGCCTAGCGGCACGCTCTCGCCATTCAGGATCTTCTCGCCGTGCTGCTTGGCCACGCCGAGGAAGTAGTGGAACATCTTGCGCATCAGCGGGCCGGCATCCTCCATGCGCACCATGGTGATGGTCAGCATGGTCTCGAAGACGCGCGGCGGCGCGAAGGCGTAGGTCGTGCCGACTTCGCGCCGGTCGTCGACGACGGTTTCGGGCCCTTCCGGGCAATTCACGCAGAAGCCCGCGACGATCGCCTGCGCATAGGAGAAGACATGGTCGCCGACCCAGGCGATCGGCAGATAGGCGATGACCTCGTCGCTCTCGTTCAGCCCGTCGAACTGGCAGCCGATCTCGGCGGCGGTGATGACGTTGAAATGGCTGAGCATGACGCCCTTGGGCCGGCCGGTCGTGCCCGAGGTGTAGAGGATGATGCCGAGATCGGAGCCTGAGCCGGTCTCCATCTCGCGCTCATGGGCGGCTGCGGCCTCGGGGCTCGCCTTCAGCGCGTCGCGCCCGGCCGCGATGACCTTGTCGATTTCGTGCAGTTTGCCGTGGTCGTAGTCGCGCAGGCCGCGCGGCTCGTCATAGAGCATTTGGCGCAGATGGGGCAGGCGCTCGGCGATGGAGAGGACCTTGTCGACTTGCTCCTGGTCCTGCACGCAGGCGAAGACCGCCTCGGCATGGTCGAGCACATAGGCCATCTCCTCGGCGACGCTGTCGGCATAAACCGGCACGGGAACCGCGCCGATCCATTGCGCGGCGCACATCGACCAATAGAGCCTGGGCCGGTTGTAGCCGATGATCGCGACCTTCTCGCCGCGCTTCAGGCCGAGATCCTGGAGACCCCTGGCGAAGCTGCGCACCTGCTCGGCCACCTCGGCCCAGGTCCAGGACTGCCAGATCCCGAGATCCTTGTGCCGGAACGCGATGCGCGAACTGCGCTCGCGCGCATTGCGCAGCAGCAATTTCGGAAAGGTATCCGCCTGGCCGGCGCTTGCGCTTGCCACGATTGCGTTCTCCACCCTGTCCGGCCGCCGTACATGGCAGCGACCTTCGTTTTGGCCGTTTCGGCCCTTGTTCTTGATGTGAGCCTCGCAGCGACCCCACATCTTTGCAAGGGGGGGCTTGACAGACAACTTGGCATTTGGTCGCTATTGTCTTGGGAACCTGCGCGACCAAGCATTGGATAAGTGATCGTCCTTGATGCGCAAGGGATATCGGGCTCGCCAGAACCCACTCCGCATTGGTCAATGGGCATCGCAACGCAAGCCGTCTCGGCTATGCCGTCGCATGGTTGAGATTCATATCGCTGCTCAGTTTCCCCCGTGTGAACCGGTCGGAGGCGCTATGTTAAGTCGAGAAGCGGCCGAACTGGCTCGAGACCATGTTTTGGAAGCCATCATGCACATCAGTTCCAGCTTGCAGCTGATACAGGGCCAGTTTCCTGAAGCCGTAATGAAAAGCATGCACCGAACGGCAGGGGTGGCGATTGGCACGCTCGATACGGATTATCTTGCCCATATATTCGAACTTTACCCGGATCTAGACGATATTCCGGAGGCGCGCACGCCGTCGATCAATACCTGATAAATGGGAGGTTGGAGTTTTGAGGCGGGCGCGCAGCGGTAAAACTGAAGCTGCTCACCCCTCGTAGCGCGCCAGCCGCTCCAGATCCAAGATCGTGACCGAGCCATGGTCAATATCGAGCTGGCCAAGCTCGGCGAGCTTCGCCAGCCCCTGATTGGCGATCTGGCGCGACATGCCGGCCAGCAGGCCGATGATCCGGTTTTTCCTTGTCTGGACCGCATCTGACCGCGCTTGCGTCGCGAACGCCTTGCATCCGCCGCCTTCGAGAGGGAAGCTCGCCGCGAGGGTAGGTGAATGCGTGTTCTTGCCGCGATCAGCCTGGCGGTGGTGCTGGCCACCGGAGCGACGCAGACGCGCTCGCATCAGGCTGCCAGCGGTTGGGACTATCCCTTCGAGTGCTGCTCGGGCGCCGATTGCGCGCAGATCGACGCTGGCGCCGTCCGGGAGAACCCATCCGGATTCGTCGTGACGATCGCGCCGGGGCGTCATCCGATGTGGCCGACGGAGCGCCGCGAACCCCTTATCCTCGAGATTCCCTATCAGAAGGCGCGCGCCTCGCCGGATGGGCACTGGCATCTGTGCATCAACGATGCCGGCGAACTGCTCTGCTTCTACTGGCCGGGCGGCGATTCGTGATGAGGTAGGGCCGATGCCTGCCATGGCGGGTTTCCATGCAGCCTTCGCCGTTTACATCACCGCTTGCGAGCCACGATGTAAGGGCGATGGTCCTTGCCCTTCGTTGCATGGCTTTCAGCGGCAAGAATCTCGAAGCCGGCGGCGGATATATGCTGGCGCAGCTTGGCCGCCCGAAAGACGCCGGCATAAGGTGCCTGCCCGATCGCGCGCATCGCAGGCACGGCAAGCCAGATGAGCGGGTTCATCTCTCCGACGCAGGGTGTCTTGGAGATGAACAACCCCTCCGCCGAGAGCAAGGCGTGGATGTTGCGCAGCGTCCCGGGCAGGTCCCGGACCAGATGCAGATAGTTGAACCCCAAAACGACGTCGAACTGCCCTGCCTCAGCTGTGAGATCTTCTGCAGCCGCCGTGCGGAAGACGAGGCCCGGGAGAGGGTCGGCGGCATGCTTCTCATGCGCAATCGCGATCATTCCGGCGGAAATATCCGTCGCAAGGTAGTCTCGAACAGCGCCGGCGAGCCGGAGCGCCGTCGTTCCTGTGCCGCAGCCCAGCTCCAGCACCTTGTCGCCTGACCCCAACAGGGCGCCGGTCCGGTTCAGAGTGCGCTCATAGCCGGCCTGGTCCGCAATCGCACTCCTGGCGTATTTCCGCGAAGTCCGGTCCCAGAAACGGGCGTCGCTTGCCAGGCTCATAATGGGGCGCTCCTCACAAACATTCCTCGTGGTGTCGGGAACGGGTCGCAAGCCGCTCTGGCTTTGTGTGCCGACCTTACCCCTCGTAGCGCGCCAGCCGCTCCAGATCCAAGATCGTCACCGAGCCATGGCCGACCTCCAGCAGTCCCAGGCCCTCGAGCTTCGCCAGCCCCTGATTGGCGATCTGGCGCGACATGCCGGCGAGCAGGCCGAGCTCCTCCTGCGAGATCGCCAGCGTCCGGTCGAGATCGGGATAGAGGATCGGGTTGAACAGCCAGGCGAGATTGCGCGCGAGGCGTCCGGTCGAATCGAGCGTGCGCTCGGTCTCGGCGATGGCGATGAACTGGGCGAGGCGCTCGTTGAACTGATGCACCAGGAAGCGGTTGAAGGCCGCGCTGTGCTCGAACAGCCAGAGGAATGTCGAGCGCCGCATCAAGGCGAGCCTGGTCTCGCGCAGGGCGACAAGTTCGTAACGGCGAGGCTCGGCCTTGATCACCGTGCCCTCGCCGAACCAGGCGCCGGCGCGCATGCCCGCCAGCGTCGCCGATTTGCCGGTCTTCGAGGTGGTCGACATCTTGACCAGCCCCTCGGCGACGCCGGTCCAGGATTCAAGCCTGTCGCCGACATGGCAGATATAGGCGCCCTTGCCATAGAGCTTGAGGCTGACGCCGCGCCGCGCCTCCTCGAATTCCGCCTCCGTCAGGTCGCGCGACCAGGCGGCGATGCGGCGGAGGTCTTCGGGGGGGATCAAGGGCGGGGCGATCCTAGGTGGGAGTTGGTGCGGTCAGTATGAGCTGCTGCCGCGCCCGGACTCAAGCTGGACGAAAGATGCGTGGGGACCTCTCTCCTGCGCGGCCCTTTTCCCTTCTCCCCTGGCGGGAGAAGGGAAGCGCGCGCACCGAAAGCCCCGCGCCCTATTCCGCCGCCTTCGGCATCGCCAATGCGGCAGCAGAGCCATCGCGCAGCTTCGCCAGCAACTCCGCCTCTTCGGCCTTCGCCGCCTTGAGGTGCCGTTCCTTGACATGGCCGAAGCCGCGGATCTTTTCAGGCGTCGCGGCGAGCGCGATGCAGAGCGCGTGGTTCTGGGTCGAGAGCTTCGCCAGGATTTCGCCGATCAGCGTCTCATATGAGCCGATCAGGGCGCGCTCGGTCCGGCGCTCCTCGCTATAGCCGAAGATGTCGAAGGTCGTGCCGCGCAGGCCCTTGAGCTTCGCCAAGAGGCCGAAGGCCGACATCATCCAGGGACCGAAGCTGATCTTGCGGGGAATACCGGTGACGGGATTGCGCCTGGCCAGCAGCGGCGGAGCCAGGTTGAACTCGTAGCGCAGCTTTTGGCCGGAGGCGCTGGTCGGCTCGAAAGTCGCCTCGACCTGACGCTGGAACGAGCCGTCGGCATAGAGCCGGGCGACCTCGTATTCGTCCTTGTAGGCCATCAGCTTGAAGAGATAGCGCGCGACGGTTTCGGTCAGGGCGTGCTGGCCCGGCAGAACTTCAGCTTCCTTCGCCTGCACGCGATTGACGAGTTCGCGATAGCGGGCGGCATAGGCGGCGTTCTGATAGGCGGTGAGGAGGCTCACGCGCCGAGCGATGATCTCGGCGAGCGAAGCCGAGATATGCCGGGCCTGTGTCGGGGCCTTGGCCTCCGACAGGGAGGCGACCAGCGCAGCGGGATCATGCGCGGCGCGGCGGCCGAGCTCGAAGGCCTGCTTGTTCATCGGCACGGCTTCGCCATTGAGCTCGATCGCGCGTAGCAGCGCCGCGCGCGACAAGGGCACGCTGCCGAACTGCCAGGCATAGCCGAGCATGAACATGTTGGCGGCGATGGCATTGCCGAGGAAGGCGACGGCCGCGGCGGTCGCATCGACGAAATGGGTCTGGTCGCGGCCAGAGGCAGAGAGGATCGAGCGCTTGATGCGCTCGATCGGCAACGAGAAATCGGCGTTGCGGGTAAAATCGCCCGGCAGGCTCTCGGCCGTGTTGACGACGACGGTCGCGGCTGTGGGCTTGATCGCGCCGAGCACTTTCTTCGAGCCGGTGACGGTGAGGTCGCAGCCGAGCACGAGGTCGGCCTGCCCGGCCGAGACGCGGATGGCGTGGATGTCGTCGGGCGTGGGGGCGAGCTTGACGTGGCTGAAGACCGCGCCGCCCTTCTGGGCGAGGCCGGCCATGTCGATCATGCCGCAGCCCTTGCCCTCGAGATGGGCCGCCATGCCGAGGATCGCGCCGATGGTGACGACGCCGGTGCCGCCGACGCCGGTGACGATCACCGCGAAGCTCTTGTCGAGCGCGGGCACCTGCGGTTCGGGGATGTCGCTCGCGCCGAGTGCGCCGGCATCGAGCTTGCGCGGTTCGGCCTTTTTGGGCCGCGCGCCATGCACGGTGACGAAGGATGGGCAAAAGCCCTTCACGCAGGAGAAATCCTTATTGCAGTTCGACTGGTCGATCTGGCGCTTGCGGCCGAATTCGGTTTCCAGCGGCTGCACCGAGACGCAGTTCGACTGCACGCCGCAATCGCCGCAGCCCTCGCAGACCAATTCGTTGACGATGACGCGCTTGTCGGGGTCGGGATAAGTGCCGCGCTTGCGGCGGCGGCGTTTTTCGGTGGCGCAGGTCTGGTCGTAGAGCAGCAGCGAGACGCCGGGCACCTGCCTCAGCTCGCGCTGGACGGCGTCGAGATCGTCGCGGTGGTGAAACGTCGTGCCGGGCGGCCAAACCGTGCCGGGCGGATATTTGCCGGGATCATCGCTGACGATCGCGATGCGCTGGACGCCTTCGCCGGCGATCTGGCGCGCCATCTGGTCGGGCGAGAGATGGCCCTCGGCCTGCTGGCCGCCGGTCATCGCGACCGCGTCGTTGTAAAGCAGCTTATAGGTGATGTTGACGCCAGCCGCGACGGCCCAGCGGATCGCGAGCGAGCCGGAATGGGTGTAGGTGCCGTCGCCGAGATTCTGGAAGACGTGGTTGCGGGTGGAAAAGGGCGCCTCGCCGATCCAGTTCGCGCCTTCGCCGCCCATCTGGGTGAAGCCAGTGGTCGAGCGGTCCATCCACTGCACCATGTAGTGGCAGCCGATACCGGCATAGGCGCGCGAGCCCTCGGGCACCACGGTCGAGCTGTTATGCGGGCAGCCCGAGCAGTAATAGGGCGTGCGCTTGGCGACCTCCTGGGCCTCCGCGAGCCGGCCTTGCGCTTTTGCGATCTCCTCCAAGCGCGCGCGCAGGGCCGGGTCGTCCCGGTATTGCAGCAGTCGCGCCCCGAGCGCGATCGCGACATCGTTGGGGTCGAGCGCGCCATGGACCGGGAACAGCCATTCGCCGGCCTCGTCCTTCTTGCCGATCACCATCGGCTGATATTCTGATCCGTAAAGCTCCTCGCGGAGCTGGACCTCGATCAGCGAGCGCTTTTCCTCGACGACCATGACGAGGTCCAGGCCGTTGGCGAAGCTCTTGAGTTCGGAGGGGTCGAGCGGCCAGGGGCAAGCGACTTTGAACAGGCGGAGGCCGAGATCGTTCGCCCGGACCTCGTCGATGCCGAGATCCTCGAAGGCCTGGCGCACGTCGAGATAGGATTTGCCGACGGTGATGATGCCGATGCGCGGGGTCTTGCCGCCGGAGGTGATGGTCTGGTTGAGCTTGTTGGCGCGCAAGTAAGCCAGGATCGCGGCGCGCTTGTGGATGTGAAGGCGCTTCTCCTGGTCGAGGAAATCGAGCTCGCGGCGAATGCTCAGGCCGCCCGGCGGCATCACGAAATCATCGGGGAGGGTGATCGTCACGCGGTCGATCGCGCCATCGACGGACGCCGTCGATTCGATGTTGTCCTTGACGCATTTGATGCCGACCCAGACCGAGGCGAAGCGCGAGAGCGCGAGGCCATGCAGGGAATAATCCATGATCTCCTGCACGCCGGCGGGATTCAGGATCGGCATCATCCGGTCGACGAGGACGAATTCGGTCTGGTGGGCGTTGGTCGAGGACTCAGCCGTATGGTCGTCGCCCATCAGGCAGATCACGCCGCCATGGGGTGAGGTGCCGGCCATATTGCCATGGCGGAAGACGTCGCCGGTGCGATCGACGCCCGGGCCCTTGCCGTACCAGAGCGCGAAGACTCCGTCATATCGACCCTCGCCCTGCAGTTCCGCCTGCTGCGTGCCCCAGACGGCCGTGGCGGCGAGATCCTCGTTGAGGCCGGGCTGGAAGACGATATTCGCCGCCTTGAGCTGCCTGCCGGCGCGCGAAAGCTGCTGGTCGAGGCCGCCGAGCGGCGAGCCGCGATAGCCGGAGACGAAGCCTGCGGTGTTGAGGCCGGCAAGCCTGTCGCGCTCGCGCTGGACCATCAGCATGCGCGCGATCGCCTGCGTGCCGGTCAGGAAGATCGTTTGCTTGGACAGGTCGTATTTGTCGTCGAGCGCGACCTCGCGCAGGCTGGTCGCCGCCTTGGCGACAGAGCCGGAGTTTCGCTGCGTCTCGGCCATGGCGACCTCCCCGGATCGTCCCGTTTCCAGACTATGGGGCCGGTTGATCCAGCCTCCAAGCTGGGCATCGCCCAACTCTTGGATATGTCAGCAAGGCTGACATATCCAAGAGTTGGGGTCAATTCAGATTGGGATTGTTACAGCCTTTACGCGAGGGCTGACGCTGCGCCGCGATTTGGCCCAGTTTACGAGGGAAGGCTGGTTGCGACGCAAATTACCGGCAAGCGGCGTGTTCATAATAGGTTAACCATGATCCGCCAGGTTTCGGCCTCACGCGAAGGAGCTGCCCCTTGAAGCGCCGCGCCATCACCGCTGCCTTGCTCGCGGCCCTGGGCTGGTGGGCTGTCCTGTCCACCCCGGCCAGCGCGCATCCGCATGTCTTCGTCTCGGCGCGCGCCGAGATCGTCTTCGGTCCCGACGGGGCGGTGACGGCGCTGAAGCACATCTGGAGCTTCGACGAGGCCTATTCCGCCTATATCACGCAAGGGCTCGACAAGAACGGCGACGGCAAGCTGACGCCCGACGAACTGGTCGACCTCGCCAAGGTCAATATGGAGTCGCTGCCCGAGGTCGGCTTCTTCACCACCGCCAAGGCCAATGGCAAGGCGCAGGAGTTCGGCGAGCCGACCGAGGCCAGCCTCGCCTTCGAGAACAAGATCCTGACCCTGACCTACACCCTGCCGCTGAAGACGCCGATCAAATCGGTCCGCTCGGTCGGGCTGGAGATCGGCGATCCCACCTATTTCGTCGCCTTCGACATCATCGATGCGCCCGACGCCGTGATCACGCGCGATGCGCCCAAGGGTTGCGTCGTGCGGGTCGCGCGCCCGCCCAAGCTCGATGCGGCCACCCAGCTCAAGCTGGCGCAGGAGGACATCACCGCCACGCCGGATATGAGCGGCTTCCAGGTGACGACCCGCGCGCTGGTTGCATGTCCTTGACCCCGTCATGTCCCTGACGCCGTCGCAATCGACTCCGCTTGCCTGGCCGGCACTGTCGCGCCGTTTGATCGTCGTTGCGGTTACGCTTGCGCTGGTCGCCGCGGTCCTCGCGCTGCTGGCGCATTTCGTCACGAGCCTGAGCCCGGTGCCGCCACCGCCGCCGCGCAATCCCTTCGGCGGCGCGATGCCGCGCGAGGCGCTGCCCTCGACGACTGGGATCGGCGGATTGCTGCTGGCCTGGCAATCCTCCTTCTACCGCGAATTGACGGCGGCTCTGAAGGCGATCCATCAGAGCCCGGCCGCGCTCTGGAGCCTGATGGCGCTGGCCTTCGGTTATGGCGTCTTCCACGCCGCCGGTCCCGGCCACGGCAAGGCGGTGATCTCGGGCTATATCGTCGCTGATAACCGCAGCCTGCGCCGGGGGCTGGGCCTGAGCTTCGCGGCGGCAATCCTGCAGGCGCTCGTCGCCATCACGCTCGTCGGCACGCTGACGCTGGCCTTGAGGGCGACGGCGCAAACCATGACCACCGCGGCCGACATGGTCGAGCAGGCGAGCTTTGCACTGGTCGCTCTCGTTGGCCTCTTCGTGCTCTGGCGCAAGGCCGGGGCGCTGCTGGCGCTCGGCCATGGCGCGCAGGCGCATGACCCGACCTGCGACCATGTCCATATGCCCGGTCCCGACGAAATCTCGCGTCTCAAGAGCTGGCGCGAGATGGCGGGTGTGGTCTTAGCGGCGGGCCTGCGCCCTTGCGCCGGAGCGCTGATCATCCTGGTCTTCTCGGCCTCGCAAGGCCTGCTCTGGGCCGGCATCGCCGCGGCCTTCGCCATGGCGCTCGGCACGGCGCTGACGACGGGAGCGCTCGCCGCGCTCGCGGTGTTCTTCAAATTCGCGGCGCTCAAATTCGCCGGCGGTGGCACCTTGCGCAGCGCCAGATTGATCGCCGGGCTCGAACTGTTGGCGGCGGGTTTTGTGGCAGTGCTGGGCGCGGCGCTGTTCTTCGGGCTCTGGGCGGCAGGGGCGGGGAGTTAGAGCTCCCCGTTTTGACGCGTTTTCTTCACGCGAACCGGTCTCCACTTCGCTCGAAAACGCTCTAGAAGAAGGCATCGAGGAACGCCGCCGCCTCGTCCGAAATCGCGACGATCTTGTTGGTCGCCTGGCGATAGAATTTGAAGTTCAGCTCGGTCTCTGGCCGGCCGTCGTTCCAGGACGCGAAAGGCTTCAGCGCGCTGCGCCCCAACGGCCGCCGCGCCAGCGCGATGCGTTCGACGGCGATGCTGACGCGCGGTGTCTGGCGCTCGACGCCACGCGCGATCAGGCTTTGCCCAGCCTCGTTCCCGTTAGCCCCGTTGGCGAAGATGAAGACGACATCGCCTGCCGCGATGTGCTTTCCGCCATACATCGTCTTCTGCCCGGTAAAGACGAACATCATCGCATGCGGATCGCCGATTTCGGCCTTTATCGCAAATGCCATGGTCATAAAGCCTCTAGCCTATGCGGAGTAGCTGGCCTGAGCGTCATTGTGCCGGCCATGTCGCTCCATTTGAGGCAATATTAACCGAATTCGCAGTATTCTCGTCGAACGTATGGTGCTGGCCGCAATCGCTGTCGGGCTGAATCCTGTTCCAGGTGCTGTGATGATCTTTCCGCGTTCCATTCGGCAGTACCTCCTGGCGACCATGGCGGCTGTCTGCCTGCCGGGTCTCGGTACGCTCGGCTACCTTGCCTATGATGCGGTCATCGACATGCGTGCAAACCACCGGCTAGCCGGTCTGGTCGAGGCGGATCGCGCCTTGCTGCTCACGGGCAATGCAATTCGTTCCGATCGCGGCAAGGCCCAGACCAGCCTGCAGGTCAATGACGATGCCGGCGCGACGATTCGTTCGATCGTGGAGACATCGCGAAGCCAGATCGCGACGGCCGTGACGAAGCTCGAGGCCGTCGACCTGGCGGAACGCTCGACATATTCGGCAGCCATCCTGCAGGCTGAAAAGGCCATGCAGGGCAAGATTCCCGATCTGGACGCCGAGGCGGCCAAGCCGCGGGCGCAGCGCAGCCTGGCTGCGACCATGCCCTGGTACAATGCCGTCGGCGCCATCGAGACCGCGCTGACCAAAGCCTCCGATGCGGCGTCGCTCGCCGTTCGGCTGGCCGATCCCGCGCTCGCGGAACTTCAGGGATTCAAGTCCACCGCCTGGGCCTTGCGCTCTAACTACGGCACGCAATGCTCATTGCTGCGTGCGCCGCTGGGCTCCGGCCAGGCACTCACCCCGCCACAATGGAAACAGTTCGGCGAATTGCGCGGCGCGAGCAACGCGGCGCAGAGCCAGTTGGGTCAGCTCGCCACGCGCGCCGGCATCTCGCCCGAGCTTGCGCGCAGGGTCGGCGTTGCGACCGGCGAAGTCGCCACTGCAAACCAGGCGATGGACCAGCTCGTCGGCAAGCTCGGTCAGGGCTCGGGCGCCGTCATCGGCGCCGAGGACTGGACCGCAATGTGCAACGGGCCCTTCACCGCCATCGTTGGCACGGTCGCCCAATCACTGGACGAGATGCGATCGACGACCACGACGCAGAGCAATCATGCCCTGACCCGGCTGGCCCTGATCGCTGGTCTGCTCGTCGCGCTGCTGGCCCTGTGCGCAGCAAGCTGGCGCGGCATCCAGAAGCGAATCGCGAACCCGCTGACCGGTATGAATGTCGCGCTTGCGCGCATGCAGGCCGGCGATATCGACGAGGCTGTTCCCGCCGCGCCCTGTCCCGACGAAGTTGGGGCGCTTGGCAACGCGCTTGAGGCCTATCGCGAAAATCTCGTCAAGGTTCGGGCTCTGGAAGAGCAGGAGCGTATCGCCTCCGCCGCTCGCCTGGCGCGGGCGCAGTCGATGGAGGCGGTGGTCTCCGATGTCGGCGATGTGGTCGCGGCTGCGGCATCGGGGGATTTCTCGGCGCGGCTGCAGATCGAACATGCCGACGAGCAGATGCAGAAGCTGGTGGCGGGGATCAACGAGATCAATGCGGTGGTCGACAGCGCCACATCCGAGTTCGCGGCCGCCCTGCAGGCGGTGGCCGGCGGCGACCTGACCTCCCGGATCGAGACCGCCTATCGCGGCAAGTTCGCCGAGCTCAAGGGCGCAATCAACGAGACGGTGGATCGCCTGTCCTCGACGGTGCGCACGATCCAGACGACCTCCGCGGATGTGGGCTTGGCCGCCCGCGAGATCACCATGGGCGCCGATGATCTCTCCAAGCGCACCGAGGAGCAGGCGAGTTCGCTGGAGGAGACCGCCGCCACGACCGAGGAGCTCGCAGCCTCGGTGAAGGCCTCGGCCCAGGCCTCGAAGCAGGCAGCCGCGATCGCAACCGAGGCGATGCAGGCGGCGCAGACCGGCGGCACGATCGCGACCGAAGCGGTGGCTGCAATGGCGCGCATCGAGAGCGCCTCGCAGAAGATCTCCGACATCATCCGGGTGATCGACGACATCGCCTTCCAGACCAATCTGCTGGCGCTGAACGCGGCGGTGGAAGCGGCGCGCGCCGGTGATGCCGGCAAGGGCTTTGCTGTCGTCGCCTCGGAAGTGCGCACGCTGGCGCAGCGCTCGGGTGCCGCCGCCAAGGACATCTCGGGCCTGATCTCCTCCTCCAATGCCGAGGTCGGCGCGGGCGTCACGCTGGTCCGCCAGGCCGGCGACGCCCTGACCCAGATCCTGGCCGCCTCGCAAAAGGTCGCGGCCACCATCGCCGAGATCTCGGCGGCGTCTGGCGAGCAGGCCAATGGCATCGACGAGATGAGCCAGGCCGTCGCCCATCTCGACGAGATGACGCAGGCCAATGCGGCGCTCGCCGAACAGAGCGCGGCCTCGGCCGGTTCGCTCTCGGGCCGCATCGTCCAGCTCAACGACCTCGTCGCCACCTTCAGGACGGGGCCTGAGGGCGCAGCTGCCTCACCGGCCAGTCATGGCTCGGAGCCCGCGCGCCTGCGTAAGCTCGCCGAAGCCGCCTTCGGGCAGAGCCCCAGGCCTGCCACGGTAGCGACAGCGCCGCGACAGGCTCCGACGCCCGCCAGGAAGGTCGCAAACGCGCGCGCCAACGACGCGGGTTGGGAAGAGTTCTGACGAAGCCGGGCAGGGCTCGTTGGCTGCCCTAGGAGTCGCAGCCCGCTACCGCCCCGCTCCGGATCGTTCTCCAGCAGGATCGCTTGCCATGCGGCGTCGCCTCCGCCGCGCTCGCCAGGAGGCGGCAAGCGCATCGACACCCGCATGCGAGGTGGTAATGGGGACGGCGCTGTTCCTCGGGATGTGGGCGAGCGGGGCGGGGAGTTAGCCTGGCCTCCGCCCGTTCAGCCTATTTCGTCGCGGCCTCGTAGACGAACAGTGTCGATTTGTCGTCATCGGGCATGAAATAGGCCCGCACGCCCTGCTCCATAGGCTCGACCCAGAACGGGTTCTGGGTCATCGGCAGCCCCGATGGAGACCAGAGTTCGACTGGCACCTGATAGACGGGCCGGTTGTCCTTGAGATCGACGATCTCGAAGCCACCGAGGCGGAAAATCGGCCCATCCGGCGAGGTACGGTAGTTGTTGAGCCCGGAGCAGAGCATCCGGCTCATGCCGATGAAATGGCAATCCTGATAGTCGATATAGAGTGCGGGATTGATGACGCGGAGCTGCTCCGGCGGTGTTGCCGCGTTGGTCACCTTGCCCGCCCCATCGAGCGGCCAGGCGTAGAAGCGGCGCGAGCCCCAACTGACCCCGTGCAGCGACTTGTCGTCCGTATTATGGACGATGCCACCGACATGATCCTTGAAGCGGAATACCTCGGTCGCCTTCATCGTCTCGGGGTCGACCTTGTAGACGATCGACTGGCTGTTGGGCCGGTACTCGGCAACGGGCACCCAGATGTCTTTCCCGTCGAAATCCATACCGCCGGGATGATAGACCGACCCTTCGCCCAGCGTGATGTCCTGGAGCAGCTTGCCGTCGGCGTCGATCTTGAAAAGATGGCCAACGCCTTCGCCGGTATCGCGATCATAGCCGTCCTGGAGGGCCGGATAGCGGGTCGTCGCCTTCCGGATATCGACGGAAGAGACGAAGAAGGCGTCGCCGATCTTCAACATGCCTTGCGGATGAAAAGTCGGGAACTGGATCGGGATCGCGGCGGTCTGCTTCCATTGCGTCGCGCGCGTCAGTTTCGGGATCAGTGTGTTGAGCGCCGGATCGGCGGCTTGCGTCGGATATGCGAGCGCGATGGCGGCTGCGCCGAGTAGCCCTGCAAAGGCGGTTTTCATGATATCTCCCGGCTCCGCTGTGCGGCCTTGTCCGGAGCAGCGCTCGCGCCAGTGCCATAGGGCAGGCTGACCGATTCCTGGTGACACCCATACGACATCGGCGCCTGCGACACCCGACCGCTTTAGCGCCAAGCGGTTTGATATTAGCCGGCGAGAGGTGTGCTCTCAAGCAGGATCGGTATTCTATGAGTTCCACCGCAAAGACCGAGCGGTCGTCGACGAAGGCTGGGAGCTGTTTGGTCCTGCCAACTCATTTTCATTGGTGACCGCTATGGGGCCCATCCGTCTCATGAACCGCAGCCCGCTATCGCCCCCGCTCCGGATCATTCTCCAGCATGATCGGCTTGCCATGCGGCGTAGCCTCCGCCGCGCGCGCCCAGGAGGCGGCGAGCGCATCGACACCCGCATGCGAGGTCAGGCCCTTGTCGATCAGCAGGTGTTCCAGCGCCTCGCACCAGCGCTCGTAGTAATCCGAGCCGTCGCGGCAGCCGCCTTCGGCCACCGCCTCGGCGATTTCGGCGCCCAGCGCCTGGGCCCATTCATCGGCCGTGAAGACGCCCTTGTTCTGCAGCGCGACGACCAATGCGAAGGCCTGCGCCTGCCAGGGCTCGGCGAAGACCGGGCCGTCGGCATCGCGCGGGATCGGCGTATCGGCAGCCAGCGCAGCGACGAGATCAGGCCGGTTCAAGATAGCTCTCCCAGGCCTCGATGCTGACGCGTGTGGTCGGGTCGGCGTCGCGGCCCCATAGCTCCGGGCCGGTGAAGACCACGGTGTAGAGCCATTGCGCCGTCTCGGGCTGGCCCTGTGCCCCGGTGTCGGGGAAGACATGGCAGCCGCTGACGCGCTCGATCACCCCCAGCTTGCCCCGGGCATAGCGCGGCAGGCGGGTATGGTGCTGCGGATGGATCACGATGGTGCGGACGCTGTCGCCGACGCTGAATTTCGCCGGCGCCTGCGCTTCGCGCTCATAGGGAAAACCGCGCCGCAGCACGGCCGCGACGTCCTCGCCCTTCAGCACGCGCTTGGGCGGCCTTGGCGGCGCGGAGGGCTTGCCCTCGGTGAGCTCGCCTTGCGTGACGAAGCCATGCAGCAGCAGCAGGTTCTGCAAGCCCGCGAGCCAGATCTGGTAATAGGAGAAGGAGAGATAATCGGCCGGGGGAATGCTCTCGCGGGCATGCCGGCTTTCGTCGATGCTCCATTGCCCCATCGCGCCGGCGGCGACATTGAGCGCCAGCACGCGCTTTTCCCAGTCGCCATGGAAGATCGGCTCGTTCGGCTCGGGCCTGACCGGGCCAAAACCCATCTGGCCGCCGAGATCCTGCCCGCCATTCATGACTGGGCCTCCGCGACGGCCAGCCCGGTGCCGATCATTGAATCGCGGCTGACGATGGCGGCAAGCTGCTCCTCCGACCACCCCTCGGTGCCGACTGGGCGCATCGGGATGACGATGAAGCGTGTCTCGGCGGTCGAATCCCAGACGCGGATGTTCTGGCCTTGCGGAAGCGTGACGCCGAAATCGGCCAGCACGCCGCGCGGATCGATCACCGCCTTGGAGCGATAGGGCGGGGATTTGTACCAGACCGGCGGCAGGCCGAGCACCGGCCATGGATAGCAGGAGCACAGCGTGCAGACGATTAGGTTGTGTTCCTCAGGCGTGTTGAACACCGCGACGATATGTTCGCCGCCGCGCCCGCCATAGCCGAGCTCGGCGACAGCCGCCGAGCCGTCCGCCTTCAGTCTTGCGGCGAAGGCCGGGTCGCTCCAGGCTCTTGCGACGACGCGGGCGCCGTTGCGCGGGCCGATCTTGGTCTCATAGGTGTCGATGATCGCGTCGAGCGCGGCCGGGTCGACATAGCCCTTGGCGACCATCAGCGATTCCAGCGCCTTCACCCGCGCTTCGATCGGGGTGAAGTGGTTGTCGTGATCATGATCGTGGTCGTGGTGGTGATGATGACCGCTCATGGCCGCCTCCTCATGCGATCCGGATCCGCGCCGCCCGCTCGAATTTCACTGCGAAGGCGATAAGGGATTTGTCCGAGCCCTTCGGCCCGATCAGCGACAGGCCGAGCGGTGCGCCCTCGCGCTGTGCCACCGGCATCGTCACCTGCGGAAAGCCCGACAGCCCGGCAAGGCAGAGCAGGCGCAGCGCCCGGTTGCGGAAATCGTCGAGCTCAGGCTCCTGTGCGCTGACGAGCGGGGCGATGTCGGGCACGGTCGGCAGGATCAGCACGCCATCCCGCCCAAGCCAGCGCGCGAGCTTGGCGCGGAAGTTCTTCCGGGTGGTCTCGGCCTTGGCGTATTCGGCGTCCGTCACGGATTTCGAGAAGGCGAAGCGTTCGGCGACGCCTGGTCCGAGCGGCGGCGCGAAGCGCTCGATCATCGGCCCATCGGCGATCCAGGCCTCGCGGCCCTGCACCCAGCGGAAGGTCCAATAGAGCGCGTCGAGATCGCGCGCGACCTTGATGCTTTCGGGCTGGCCGAGCGCGGGCACGGCGCGCTGGACGACATTGCGCAGGATGTTCTCGGCGTCCGGCACGGCCTGGGAGAACATGTCGTCTGCCAGCAGCATGCGCGGGATCTCGGGCAGGGCGATGCGATCCTTGCCGAAGACGACCTCAGCGACGCGGGCGAAGGTTTCGCCGTCGCGGGCGAACCAGCCCGGCGTGTCCAGGCTCTGTGCCAGCGGCCAGGCATGCTTGAGTGAGAGCCGGCCATGGCTCGGACGGATGCCGAAGAGCCCGCCATAGCTTGCCGGCGCACGCACCGAGCCGCCAGTGTCGGAACCAATAGCGATATCGGCGAGGCGGCCGGCGACGGCCGCCATCGAACCCGAGGACGATCCGCCGGTGATGCGATCGGGCGCGGACGGATTGATCGGTGCGCCGAAATGGGCGTTCTTGCCGTTGAGCGAGAAGGCGAGTTCATCGGTATGGGTCTTGCCGACGAAGCGCGCTCCGGCATCGAGCAGCGTCCTCACGATCGGCGCGGTCCTGGTCTTGATGCCGGACTGGGCCAGCACGGTCGGCGAGCCCGCCCCCGTCGGATAGCCCTTGACGTCGAACAGGTCTTTCACCGCCAGCGTCAGCCCGGCGAGCGGGCCGAAGGCGGCGTTCTTCACCGGCGCATCCGGATAGGGAACGAAGCAGCGGAAGGGGTCTTCGATAGGCATAGGCGTCAAAGTCCTCTTGCGTCGCCGTCTGAACGTGGATCGTGGGTGGCTTCGACATGGCCCTTGGGATGCTTCACCAGCATGCCGGCATGGCCGAACTGATCGGAATAGGCTTCGCTGTATTCCTCGACCGGGTGGCCGGCGGCGGCCAGCCTGGCGAGCAGCATCGGGTCGAAGCGGCTCTCCAGCTTCAGCGAGAGCGAGCCCGCCCCCCAACTGCGGCCGAAGAGCCAGCGTGGCGCATCGACCGCCGCCGCCGGGTTCTGACCGAAGCGGTAGCGCGTCAGGATCTGCGCCTGGAATTGCGGCTGGCCGTCGCCGCCCATCGCGCCATAGGAGACGATGCGCCCGTCGGCAAAGCGCGCGAAGGCGGGGTTGAGCGTATGGAAGGGCTTGCGGCCGGGCGCGAGCGGGTTCAGCGCGCGCTTGTCGAGCGAGAAGGAGACGCCGCGGTTCTGCCAGTTCACGCCGGTCCTGGGCAGGATGCAGCCGGAGCCGTACTCCCAATAGATCGACTGGATATAGGACACCGCCATGCCGGAGGCGTCGATTGCGCCCATCCAGACCGTGTCGCCATCACCCGTCTTGAACGGCCAGCTTGCTGCGCGCTTGCGGTCGATCGCGGCGGCCTCGCGGGCGAAGACGGTGTCGTTGAGGAGGCTCGCGGGATCGATCTGCAGATGCGCCGGGTCGGTGACATAGCGGTCGCGGATGGCGAAGGCGCGCTTGGTCGCCTCGACCAGCCCGTGATGATGGTCGAAGCCTTCGGCCCGTTCGATGCCGAGCTTCTCGAAGATGCCGAGGATCAGGAGCGAGGCGAGCCCCTGCGTCGGCGGCGGGAAGTTGTAGACGGCCAGACCCGGCAATTGGATGGCGAGCGGCTGGACGAGGGGCGCCTTGAAGGCAGCCATGTCCTGGCGCGTCACAGGCGCGTCCATTGCCGCGAGGTCGGCACCGATCTCGCGGCCGATGTCGCCACGGTAGAAATCGTCGAGGCCGGCATCGGCGAGTTGCTTGAAGGTGGCGCCGAGCGCTTCGGGCTTGCGGCGCGCGCCCGCCTTGGGCTGCTCGCCGCCCGGCCAGAAGAACTCGCTGAAGCCGGGCGCGAGCTTGGCCGCCTCGACCTGCTGGGGCCAGGTGCGCAGCTCCGAATCCGAGATCGCATAGCCTGCATCGCAATGGGCGATCGCATTGGTGAGCAGGTCCTTGAGCGGCATCCTGCCGCCCAGGCTCCTGGAGAGCTCCAGAGCCGTCTGCCAGCCGCCGATCGCGCCGGCGACCGTTACGGCGGCGTCGGGTCCGCGCGCGGGAATCGTGTCATGGCCCATCTCGCGATAACGCTCGATCGTCGCAAGCGCACCGGCCGGGCCGCAGGCCTCGATCGCATGAACTCGGCCCTTGCCGCCGGGCTCATGCACCAGCCAGAAGCCGTCACCACCGATGGCGTTCATATGCGGGTAGACCACCGCGATCGTCGCGGCCATGGCGACCATCGCCTCGATCGCGTTGCCGCCCTCAGCCAGCACGGCGCGCCCGGCCTCGGAGGCGAGATGGTGGGGCGCGGCGGCGGCACTGGCACCAAAGACGGGTGTCTCGATCATCGGGGTCTTTTCAAGCTGGGCGGTCGGGACTATTTCGCCAAAAGCAGAGCTTCTGCCTTGTGACGGGGCGCGCGATTTTGTTGCATGCCGCTGCGGCCTCCGCTAGGCCGTCCCGTGCATGAGCGTTTGAGGAATGGACCGATGGCCGTAAGGCGCACCAACTGGCGCACCCTGATCATGGTGATATCGCTGGGCATCCTGATCGCGGTCGAATTGTTCGGCGTCGCGCTGGCCTCGGGCTGGGCGCTCGCCGGCCTGCTCGATCTCGGCCATGTCGTCGGCTATGTGCTGATGGCGCTGTTCTCGGTCGTGGCCGGCTACGCCATGATCAACCTGATGCGCCGCGTGCTCAAGGTCGAGCATATGATCGGCGACAACTGAGACAAGCAGTTCAGCCGCAGGGCCTCAGGACGACGGGGTCGGCGTCATCGGGCAAATAGGCTCCCATCGGCCGGCAGGCACCGGCGATGCAGACGCGCCAGTCAGCGGTGGCGCCCGAGCGCCGCATCACGACCTCCGGCAATGCGGGAAGCTTCGGCGTCCAGCGCCAGAAGCCGTCGACGAGCTTCGCGCCGTCGGGCGGATCCATGCCGGCTCCCGAGCCCTGGATGCGCGCCTCGATCAACCGCATGCCGTCCGGCCCATTGCGCCAGAGTTCTTCCCACACGGTCTTCTGCACGGAATGGCGCCAACTCAGCGTGATCTCGTCGCTGCCGAGCGCGATGACGAGCGCGCCGGCTGCCAGACACAGGCTCACGCAGGTCTCTCGGTGAGCTGATTGCGGGCGAGCCACCAATGCCGCCCGACCATGGCTGCGGCAAGGATGTAACCGAGCAGGTCGCTATAGGCGAACTCCCCCAGGATGAAGACCGAGGCGATGAAGGCCACGAGCCGCTCGACGAGGGTCAGCCGGCCGAAGAGATAGCCGATGGCCACCATGCCGAAGAGTGCGATGGCGACGCTGGCCTTGATCACGGCGTAGACCACCGCCGGCCAGAAGCCGATCACATTTGCCAGCGGGTCGCCGGGCTGCAGCATCAAGGCGGGAGCATAGACCGCGATGAAGGGGATGACATAGCCCGCCAGCGCGACGCGCATCGCCTCCCAGCCGATCTTGTCGGGGTTCTCCTTGGCGATCGGCGCGGCGGCCAATGCCGCCAGCGCCACCGGCGGCGAGAGGTCGGCCATGATGCCGTAATAGAACGCGAACATATGGCTCACGATCAGCGGCACGCCGAGCTTCTCAAGGGCCGGGGCGGCCAGCGCCGCGACGATGATATAGGTCGGGATCGTCGGGATGCCGGTGCCGAGCAGGATCGAGAGCACCATCGTCAGCACCAGTGCCAGGAACAGGCTGGTCTGACCGAGCCCGATGACCCAGGCGCCGAAGGTGGTGCCGATGCCGGTCTGAGTCATCAGGCCGATGATGGTGCCGACGATGGCGCAGGCGATGCCGACGGGAAGCGCCGTCTTGGCGCTGTCGGCCAGAGCGTTGCGGCAGGTCACCAAGGTCGCCCGCCCGCCCATGGTCAAGGCGTTGATGGCGATCAGCAAGGCGATCAACCCGGCGACGATCCTGACATCCATGCCCTCGCGGAACAGGGCAGCCGAGATCAGGCCGAGCCCGACCCAGAAGATCACGCGCAGGGTCGTTGTCGCGAGCCCGAGCGCGATGCCGGCGCCCAGGATGAGCCCGACCGTGAGCGCAAGCCCGATCGTGCCGGCGAAGAGCGGCGTGAAACCGTGAAACAGCATGAAGACCAGGACGGCGAGCGGCAGGGCCAGATACCAGCGCTCGCGCAGCGCCTTCAGCGGGCTCGGGAGCAAATGCCGCTCGACGCCCTTCAGGCCGTATTTCCCGGCTTCGAGATGCACCATCCAGAAGGCCGAGGCGAAATAGAGGATGGCGGGAATGGCGGCCGCCTTGACGATCGCCGAATATTCGACGCCCAGCGTCTCGGCCATGATGAAGGCGGCAGCGCCCATCACCGGCGGCATGATCTGCCCGCCCATCGAGGCTGTGGCTTCGACGCCGGCTGCGAAGGCGCGGCGATAGCCGAACTTGATCATCAGGGGAATCGTGAACTGCCCGACCGTCACGACATTGGCGACGCCCGAGCCAGAGATCGTGCCCATCAATCCCGAGGAGAAGACGGCGACCTTGGCCGGCCCGCCGCGCGCGCCGCCGAAGAGGCCGAGCGAGACGTCGTTGAACAGATGGATCATGCCGGCCTTCTCGAGGAAGGAGCCGAAGACGATGAACAGGAAGATATAAGTCGCCGAAACATAGATCGGCACGCCGTAGAAGCCCTCGGTGCCGAAGGAGAGGTGGCTGACGACCTGGTCGAAATCATAGCCGCGGTGATTGAAGGGGGCGGGCAGGTACTGCCCGAAGAACCAGTAGAGCAGGCAGACGCCGCACATGATCGGCAAGGCGTTGCCCATCAATCGGCGCGCGGCCTCGAAGATGAGCACGATCAGCAGGGTGCCGGTGACGAGGTCGATGACCGTCGGGTCTCCGTCGCGCAGGATCAGGTCCTGGTAGAAGACGAGCTGGTAGAGCCCAAGCCAGAAGCCGAGTCCGCCCAGCGCCCAGCCGATCCAGCGCCCGGTTTCGGATTTCGCCTTGAAATTGGCGACGAGGCCGAAGGTCAGGAGCAGCAGGAAGCCGACATGGATGCCGCGCACCGCCTGGCTCGGCAGGACATGCCAGGCCGAGATCGCGATCTGGAAACAGGCGAAGATCAAGGCGATCGCATAGGCGAACAGGCCCCAGCGTCCCGGGCCGAAGCCGGGCGGAAAGCCGTGCTCGAAATTGTCGAGCGCCGGGTTTTCGATCTCAACGGGCTGCACGCCCGAGAGTTCGTGCAGCTGGTCGGTCTGGGCGGTCATTGCGGTGTCCTGCCGGTGTCATCCCGCACGCGCTGCGGCACGAGGTGCTGCTGCGCAGATGCGGGACCGCATTCAGAAAAGAGGCGCCTCGTCGTCCTACGGTCCCGTGTCTGCGCCGCGTCACCTCGTGCCGCAGCGCGCACGGGATGGCGCGCTTTATGAGCCGACCTTCAGGCCCTTTTCCCTGAGATAGCGCGCGGCGCCGGGGTGGAGCGGCACCGGCAGGCCCTCCAGCGCGCTTTCGAGCTTGATCGATTTGCCGGCCGAATGCGCCGCGCCGATTTCGCCCAGATTCTCGAAGATGTTCTTCGTCATCTGGTAGACCGTCTCCTCCTTCACGCCCTCATGGGTGACGAGGTAGTTGACGACGGCAGCCGTGTTCACATCGGCGGTCTGGCCGCCATAGGTGTTGGCGGGGATGGGCGCGCTGACGAAGGGGGGGCCAGCCTTGTCGATCACCGCCTTGGGCACCTCGACGACGACGATCTCGACGGAAGCCGCGAGATCGCGGATCGAGGCGACGCCGAGCCCGGCCGATTGCAGCGTCGCGTCGAGCTGGCGGTTCTTCATCAGCTCGACCGATTCGGCGAAGGGCAGATACTCGATCTTGCCGAGATCCTTGTAGGTGATGCCGGCGGCGGCGAGGATGGCGCGCGCATTCAGTTCGGTGCCGGATTTCGGCGCGCCGACGGAGAGGCGCTTGCCCTTGAGATCGGCCAGGGTCTTGATGCCGCTATCCTTCGCGGCGACGATCTGGACATAGTTCGGGTAGATCGCGGTGATGCCGCGAAGCTTCTTGAGTGGAGTCTTGAAGCCGGCTTCCTCATCGCCCTTCCAGGCGGCGTCGAGGGAATCGCCCAGCGTGAAGGCGAGCTCGCCGCGGCCCTGCTGCAGCAGGACCAGATTCTCGACCGAGGCCTTGGTGGCCTGCACGGTCGGGCGGACATTGGGGATCTTCTCGCCATAAATCTTCGAGAGCGCGACGCCCATCGGATAATAGACGCCCGAAGTGCCGCCGGTCAGGATGTTGATGAAATCCTGGGCGCGGGCCGTCACCGGCGCGGCGGCGAGCAGAACAGCGGTGGCGAGGCCTGCAAGCCTTCGGCCGCGAATGAAGCGGTTCATATGTCCTCCCAGACGATTTTTTCCGGCCGTGCCGGCCGTGCTTATTCCTTTTGTAGGTCAGGCCGAACGCAAAAGGAAAGCCAAAGGAATACAGGGCCTTTCTACTTTTGTCGGTGTTGCGTGATGCTTTCGCCACTTTTGGCATGCATTGAAACGGCCTCCCCCCTTTCCGACTGTCCGCTTCTCGCCAGTTGCCTCTCCTCGGTTGCTCTGGCCTCTGGGACAGGTTAGCCCGGACAGCCCATGCCATCGCCAACTTTGCCATCGCCAACTTTGCCATCGCACAGCCAAAGAGCCTCGCCAGACATGCAGGATCGCTCCTCAGCAAGGCCTTCCCTTGCGCCCACCCTCGACCGCCGCACCTTGCTTGCCGGGGCGAGCGCCACCGCGACGCTGGCTGCGCTCGGCTTTTCGCCAGCCGCGCTGGCGCAGCAGGGCCTGAAACTCGGTGTGGCGGAGGCGTTCGGCTTCGAGGGGCTGAAGGCGCGGGCGCGCGATTTCGCATCCCGGCCCTATCAGGCCCCGCCGTCCCCGCGAGCCGATGTGCTGGAGCGGATCGACTATGACGCGCATGGCAAGATCAAGTTCAAGCCGGAGATGGCGCTGTGGGCGAATGGCCCGTCGCCCTGGCCGGTGACCTTCTTCCATCTCGGCCGCTACTTCCAGAAGCCAGTGCGCATGCATGTCCTCGACGCCGGCCAGGCGCGCGAGATCGTCTATGACGAGAGCTATTTCGAAATGCCGGCGGATTCCCCGGCGCGCGAATTGCCGACGGGAGCTGGCTTTGCCGGTTTCCGCTTCCAGGAAAGCCGCTCGGGCCATCCCGGCCGCAAGGGCGAGAAGCTCGACTGGCAGAAGAACGATTGGGTCGCGTTCCTGGGCGCATCCTATTTCCGCGCCATCGGCGAGCTCTACCAATACGGCCTCTCGGCGCGCGGGCTCGCGATCGATCCGGCGGTGGCCGGCAAGTCGGAAGAGTTCCCCGATTTCACCCATGTCTGGCTCGAGACGCCTCAGCCCGGCGCCGAATATGTCGTGGTCTATGCCCTGCTCTCCGGCCCCAGCGTGGCGGGCGCCTATCGCTTCCGCATGCATCGCGGCAAGGGCGTCACCATGGAGATCGAGAAGGCGCTCTATCTGCGCAAGGATATCGAGCGTCTGTGCATTTCGCCGCTGACCTCGATGTACTGGTACTCCGAGACGGCTAAATCGACCGCTGTCGACTGGCGGCCCGAAGTGCATGATTCCGACGGGCTCGCACTCTGGACCGGGGCGGGCGAACGCGCCTGGCGGCCGCTCAACAATCCCCACCGGACCACGGCTTCGGCCTTCATGGACGAGAATCCGCGCGGTTTCGGCCTGCTGCAGCGCGACCGCGAGGTCGGCCATTATCTCGACGGCGTGTTCTATGAGCGCCGGCCGAGCCTCTGGGTCGAGACGCAGGGCGATTGGGGCAAGGGCGCGGTCCAATTGATCGAGATCCCGACCGACGACGAGATCCACGACAACATCGTCGCCATGTGGGTGCCCTCTGCGCCGGCCAAGGCGGGCGCCTCCTTCGAATTCCGCTACAAGCTGCACTGGCTCGCCGACGAGCCCTTCCCGCCGGCGCTCGGGCGGGTCGTGGCGACCCGGCTCGGCAATGGCGGCCAGCCCGGCACGGTCCGGCCCAGGGGCGTGCGCAAGTTCATGGTCGAGTTTTTGGGGCCGGCGCTGGAGACGATCCCCTTCGGCGTCAAGCCCGAGGTCGTGCTCTCGGCCTCGCGCGGGACCTTCTCCTATGTCTTCGCGGAAGCCGTGCCGGACGATGTGCCCGGCCATTGGCGGGCGCAGTTCGACCTCACCGTCGAGGGCAATGAGCCGGTGGAGATGCGCTGCTTCATGCGCGGTGGCGACAAGGTGCTGACCGAGACCTGGCTCTACCAGTACCTGCCGTTCTGATGGAGGCGATTTAGAGCATTTCCGCATTTCTCCGAATTGCGGAAATGCTCTAACATTTTGTTTTATTGCATTTTCTTCACGCGAACCGGTGTCCACTTCGCTCGAAAATGCTTTGGCTTGACTTTGCCGTCATGGCGGTCGGCTATCTCTCAAGAGCAAACATTTGTCCCGACCATCCACGTCTTCCCTTTCGATAGCGGTGTTCAAGACGTGGATGCTCGCCACAAGGGCGAGCATGACGGTGGAGCACCGGGACCATCCATAGACTCCGCTTGCTCGCCGTTGTTCGTAACATTATATCATCTCATATGAGCCAGTCGCACAGCCATGCCCGTCGCGTCGTCTCGGAGGATCCGGGCTGGTCGCTGCTGCGCCTGTCGGCTGTGGCCCGGCTTGGCTTGGCTGTCGCCGTGATCGCGCTGGTCTGGGCGGCGACGCTCGCCGTGATCATGTGAAGAGAGTGTTTGCACCCGTGCCCGCTATCCGCCTCGACGATCTGACGCTCGGCTATGACCGCCATCCGGCGGTGCATCATCTTTGCGGCGAGATCGCCCAAGGCAGCCTGACGGCGATCGTGGGCCCCAATGGCGCCGGCAAGTCGACCTTGCTCAAGGGCATCGCCGGCGCGCTGACACCGCTCGATGGCGGGCTGACGTTGGCCAAGGGCAAGCGGCTTGCCTATCTGCCGCAATCGGCCGATCTCGACCGCTCCTTCCCGATCCATGTCTATGATCTCGTGGCGATGGGCTTGTGGGGTTCGGCCGGCATTTTCGGCCGCATCGGCTTTGGCGCAAAGGCTAGGATCGAGCAGGCGATCGCGGCCGTCGGCCTCACCGGCTTCGAGCGCCGGCCGATCAGCAATCTTTCCGGCGGGCAGATGCAGCGCGTGCTGTTCGCCAGGCTCCTGCTGCAGGACGCCGACATCATCTTGCTCGACGAGCCTTTCACCGCGATCGATGCACGCACCACCTCGGACCTGCTCGCTCTGGTGCAGCGTTGGCATGGTGAGAGCCGCACCGTCGTCGCGGTGTTGCATGATATCGAGACGGTCCGCCGCGCCTTTCCGCAGACGCTGCTGCTGGCACGCGAGACTGTCGCCTGGGGCGCCACTGCCGAGGTGCTGACCCCCGCCAATCTGCTGAAGGCGCGCCAGATGGTCGAGGCCTTCGACAGTCATGCCGCCCCTTGCGAGCGCGACGCCGCCTGATCGGGCACACCAGCCATGACGCAACTCTACGACCTTTTCATCGGCCCCTTCGCCGAGTTCGACTTCATGCGCCGTGCGCTGGTCGGGATCTTCGTGCTCTCGGTCGCAGCCGCGCCGATCGGCGTCTTCCTGATGCTGCGGCGGATGAGCTTGACCGGCGACGCCATGGCGCATGCCATTCTGCCTGGTGCTGCGATCGGCTATCTCGTCGCCGGCTTCTCGCTGTCGGCCATGACGCTTGGCGGCCTCGTCGCGGGTTTCGCGGTCGCGCTGGCGGCCGGCGCGGTGGCGCGGGTGACGGTGATGAAGGAGGATGCGTCGCTCGCCGCCTTCTACCTGATTTCGCTCGCGCTCGGCGTCACTATCGTCTCGCTGCGCGGCTCGGCGATCGATCTCTTCCATGTGCTGTTCGGCAATGTGCTGGCGCTCGATGACGACGTGCTCGTCCTGCTGGCTGGTGTGACGACGCTGACGCTGCTGCTGCTGGCGGCGCTTTATCGCCCGCTGGTGATGGAATGCGTCGATCCCGGCTTCCTACGTTCGGTCAGCCGTTCCGGCGGCTGGGTCCATCTGACCTTTCTCGCGCTTGTGGTGCTGAATCTCGTCGCCGGCTTCCATGCGTTGGGCACCTTGCTCGCGGTCGGGATGATGATGCTGCCGGCCGCCGCCGCGCGGTTCTGGACCGCCGACATCACGCGCCTGATCCTGCTCGCCTCGGGTTTCGGCATGGTCTCGGGCTATGCGGGGCTGGTCGTCTCCTATGCGGCGGGCAGCAATCTCCCCGCTGGCCCCGCCATCATCCTCGCCGCCGGGACGCTCTATCTCGGCTCCCTCCTGATCGGCTCGCAGGGCGGCCTTGCACGGCGGTTCTTGCCTCGACCCCATCTCCAGCGCTAGTAATGTTATAGCGTTTCAATATGACTGGAGAGAAGCCATGCCGAATCGTCGCGAACTCGTCGCGGGCCTTGCTGCCGGATTGATCCTCGCTGCCGCTCCCCTGACGGCGCTGGCGCAGGAGAAGCTCCCCGTCGTCGCAAGCTTCTCGATCCTGGGCGATTTCGTAAGGGAGATCGGGGCCGAGCGCGTCTCGGTGGCGACGCTGGTCGGGCCCAATGGCGATGCGCATGTCTATTCGCCGACGCCCGCCGACGCCAAGAGCATGGCCGGCGCCAGGCTGATCGTCGTCAACGGCTTCAAATTCGAGGGCTGGATGACGCGCCTGATCAAATCCTCCGCCGCCAAGGGCACGGTCGCGGTCGCGACCACCGGCATCACGCCGCAGGCGCTGCCCGCGGCGGAGGAGCCCGGCAAGAAGGACACCCATGGTCACGATCACGCCGGCCGCGAGGACCCCCATGCCTGGCAGAATGTCGCCAACGCGAAGGTCTACATCGCCAATATCCGCGACGCGCTGAGCGCGGCCGACCCGGCGGGAAAAGCGGTCTATGAGGCCAATGCGACGGCCTATCTCGCCAAGCTCGATGCCCTCGACGGCGAGATCAAGGCTGCGGTGGCGCGCATTCCGGCCGACCGGCGCAAGGCGATCACCTCGCATGACGCCTTCGGCTATTTCATCAAGGCCTATGGCATCGACTTCATCGCACCCCAGGGCGTCTCGACCGAGGCCGAGGCTTCGGCCAAGGATGTCGGGCGTATCATCCGGCAGGTGAAGGCCGAGAAGATTCCGGCGGTCTTCCTCGAAAACGTCACCAATCCGCGCCTGATCGAGCAGATCGCCAGGGAGAGCGGCGCCAAGATCGGCGGCCGAGTCTATTCGGATGCGCTTTCGGAAGCCTCCGGCCCGGCCGGGACTTACATCGCGATGATGAAACACAATATAAGCCAGTTCGAGAAGGCGCTCGGCGCCGGTCCGGCCTGAGCGTCGGTCCTCATCTCCAGCCCTCATCCCGAGGAGCCGCGAAGCGGCACCTCGAAGGATGGTTCAAGGCGTGCTGGAGCATCCTTCGAGACGCGGTCCCTACGGATCGCTCCCCGGGATGAGGGCTGAAGGTTTCCAAGGCCGGGGCGGATATCGAGCGCTCCGGCTTTGTCCGTTCAATAACCAGGTCGAACCCATGTCCGAGAAAATCCCCGTCACGGTGCTCACAGGCTATCTGGGCGCCGGCAAGACCACGCTCCTCAACCGCATCCTCACCGAGGACCACGGCAAGAAATTCGCCGTGATTGTCAACGAGTTCGGCGAGACCGGCATCGATGGCGACCTCGTCGTCGGCGCCGATGAGGAAGTCTTCGAGATGAACAATGGCTGCATCTGCTGCACCGTGCGCGGCGATCTGATCCGCATCCTCGACGGCCTGATGAAGCGCAAGGGCAAGTTTGACGCGATCATCGTCGAGACCACGGGCTTGGCCGATCCGGCGCCGGTGGCGCAGACCTTCTTCGTCGACCAGGATGTCGGCGATGCGACCAAGCTCGACGCCGTCGTCACCGTGACGGACGCCAAATGGCTGACCGAGCGGCTGAAGGATGCGCCCGAGGCGAAGAACCAGATCGCCTTCGCCGACGTCATCATCGTCAACAAGGTCGATCTCGTCTCCGCTGAGGAACTGGCCGAGGTCGAGGCCGCGATCCGCGCCATCAACCCCTACGCCAAGCTGCACAAGACGACGCGCTGCGAGCTGCCGATCGACCAGTTGCTCGACCGCAATGCCTTCGATCTCGACCGCATCCTCGACATCGAGCCGGATTTTCTCGAATCCGGGCACCATCATCATCATTCCGACGAGGTGCGTTCGATGTCGTTCACGATTCCCGGCGATGTCGACCCCGACAAGTTCATGCCCTGGATCAACGACATCAGCCAGGCGCAAGGGCCCAACATCCTGCGCTCCAAGGGCATTCTCGCCTTCAAGGACGAGCCGCGCCGCTTCGTCTTCCAGGGCGTCCACATGATCCTGGACGGCGATCTGCAGCGCGATTGGAAGGCGGATGAGACGCGCAATTCCCGTCTCGTCTTCATCGGCCGGGATCTCGACGAGGGTGAATTGCGCAAGGGATTCTTGGCCTGCGCGGCGTGAGACGATGTCATTCCGGGGCATCGCGCAGCGATGAACCCGGAACCCACGACCGGGCCAGTCTTTCTGCCGGTGGATCGCGTCGTACCTGGTCGTGGGTTCCGGGTTCGGCCCTGCGGGCCGCCCCGGAATGACAGAGGTTTGCGAAACACTCTGCTGAAGTTAAAGCGTTGCTCATGGATACGATCACCAAACCCGTTTCGCTGCGCGAACATGTCGTCCCCGTCGAAGCCGGGGCGCATGTCGTCGCAGCGCATTGGCTCAAATCGACGCTGGCGCTCGCGCTTGCCGACGGGCGCGTGCTGCGCTGGCGCGATGGCGAGGTTGAGAGCGTCGAGCCTCATGCCGGCGGCATCCTCAGCGCCTGCTCGGATGGGGAACGCCTGATCACCGGCGGCGATGACGGGCGTGTGGTCGCGATCGGGGCCGAGGGCGAACCGACCGAGATCGCGCGCGATCCCAAGCGCCGCTGGATCGATGCGGTGACGCTGTCTGGCAGCGGCAGCCTTGCCTGGAACACTGGCAAGACCGTGCATTCCCGCGACGACAAAGGCCGGGTCAAGTCGCTCGATTTCGTCACGACGCCGCAGGGGTTGGTCTTCGCGCCGAAGGGCTATCGTCTCGCCGTCGCCCAGATGAACGGTGTCTCGCTGTGGTATCCCAACACCGAGGCCAAGCCCGAATTCCTGGAGTGGAAGGGCTCGCATCTCGATGTGATCTGGTCACCCGATGGCCGCTTCGTCGTCTCCTCGATGCAGGAGAACGCGCTGCATGGCTGGCGGCTGGGCGACAAGCCGACGCATATGCGCATGACGGGCTACCCGGCCAAGCCGCGTTCCTTGTCCTGGTCGCATGACGGGCTCTGGCTCGCCTCGTCGGGCGCGGATGCCGCGATCGTCTGGCCGTTCCAGGGGGAGGGGCCGACCGGCAAGGCGCCGCGCGAATGCGGCGCGCGCCACGCCAAGGTCACGCGGGTGGCCTTCCATCCCAAAGCTCTGGTGCTGGCCGTCGGTTATGACGATGGCTGTATCCTGATGATCCGGTTGACCGACGCCTCCGAGCTCCTGGTGCGGCCCGCGATCAAGGGCAGCGGCGTCACCGCCTTCGCCTGGGACAAGCTCGGCAAGCGCCTGGCCTTCGGGACCGAGGATGGTGTGGCCGGCGTGCTCACCTTGCCGGCCGGCTGAGGGTCCGGGATGCGCTTTGGCCTGTTCGGGAAAGGCGCTGCGGACAAGGCCGTGGCTTCTGAGGCCGCGACGCGGATCAAGGTCGATGTCCGCGACCTGCTCGGCTTGGCCGAAGATGCCGTGATCGCGGTCAACGAAATCCTCTGCGCCGATCCGGCCTGCCCGGGCACCGAGACGGTGATCCTGGTGATGAACCCCGGCGCGAAGACGAGGGCGTTCAAGCTGCAGAGCGCCATGGCCGAGGCGACCCGGGACATGCTCGCAGCGGCCCTGGCCGGCTGAGGGCAACCGCACCGAGGCACTGGACGCGCAGGCGCATGGCATGCGAGGCGTGGCGGCTTGTCTCCGCCTGGAACGTCATCGATGAGCCTCACGCCCCTGATCCGCGAAATCACTGATGCCGATATCGATGCCGTGATCGCGCTCTGGCATGCGGCAGGCGTCGCAAAACCCTGGAACGATCCGCTGCGCGACATCGCCTTCGCCCGCCGCGACGCGCATTCGACCGTCCTCCTCGCCGAGATCGAAGGCTGCGTCGTCGCCAGCGCCATGGTCGGCGAGGACGGGCATCGCGGCTGGGTCTATTATGTCGCCGCTGATCCCGCGATGCAGGGAGGTGGTCTCGGCCGAGCGATGATGGCGGCCGCCGAAGCTTGGCTGGTGGGGCGCGGTGTCTGGAAGATGCAATTGCTCGTTCGCGGTGACAACAACAAGGTCAAGCGCTTCTACGAGCATCTCGGCTACACCGACACGAAATCGAGCTGCTTCCAGAAGGTGATCGCGCCCTGAGCCTCAGGCGTTCCGTAACCCGGCTTCCACGTGTCGGGCCGATGTTTCGGCGCTGACGCAGCCTGTCAGCAGAGATCGCCGCGGCGGCTCTACAGCAGGGCGAAACGCGGCTAGCCTGCGCGGATCATGGCCAGACGTCCGAAATCACCGCCCCTCCTCCCCGCCGTTGAGGCTCGCCGGATCTGGCTGCGCGCGCAGCGCCTCGATGAGCCGGAGCCCTTCGGCGCCGGGCCCGAGGCGACGCGGGCCGCGGTCGCGCATCTCGGCTATGTCCAGATCGACACGATCAATGTGATCGAGCGCTGCCACCACCACATCCTCTACAGCCGCATCCCGAGCTATCGCCGCTCCGATCTCGCGCAGGCGCAAACGCTGGAGAAGAGCGTCTTCGAATACTGGACGCACGCGCTCTCCTATGTCCCGACTGCGGATATCCGCTTCTTCCTCGGTGCGATGAAGGCGCATCGCGAGGAGCCCAAGCGCTGGTCGGCCGTCGGCTCGCCCGAGGAGACGCGCAAGCTGCTCCGGCGCATCCGCAAGGAGGGTGCGCTCACCATCCGCGACATCGACACCGACGTGCTGGTCGAGAAGGCCCATCTCTGGGCGAGCAAGAAGCCGTCGAAGGGCCTGCTGGAGCGCGCCTTCTACGATGGCGAACTCGTCATCTCGGCACGCGCCGGCATGCTCAAGACCTATGAATTGTTCGACCGGCATTTCGGCTGGGAGAAGAAGCCCGCTCCCGCAAGCGAGCGCCAGGTCGTTGCCTATAAGCTCGACCGGGCGCTGCGGGCGCAGGGCGTGGTCAGCCTCGATTCGATCTGCCATCTCGACGCCCCCGCCAAAAAGGCGGTGGCCGAGCTGATCGCGGGACGGGTCAGACGCAAGGAGCTCGTGCCGGTGCGGATCGAGGGCGCCGAGAAGGCGCCGCATTGGGCAAGCCCCGAGGCGCTGGATGCAGCCGCTCCTGCCGAGGCCGGCCTCGTCCACATCCTCTCGCCTTTCGATCCCCTGATCATCCAGCGCAAGCGCCTGAACCTGTTCTTCGGCTACCAGCATCTGTTCGAGGCCTATTTGCCCCGGGAGAAGCGGGTCTATGGCTATTTCGCCCTGCCGGTCCTGCTCGGGGACCGGATCGTCGCGGTGCTCGACCTGAAAACCGACCGCGCAGCCGGCAAGCTGTTGATCCAGCAATGGAGCTGGCTTGCGGGTGAGGAGACGCCGGCCGCAAAGGCGGCGATCGAGGTTGAGCTGGCGCGCTTCGAGCGGTTCCAGCTCGCGCTCGGCAGCGAGAGCGAGCCAGCCTTCGCAGAGGTGCCGCCCGAGGAGGAGAGCATTGCCGCGCTTCGCGCCTAGACGCCGTCGCTCACGCTCCTTGCAATGACGAGCCCCTCTGCACGAGGGGCGATAGCCTATCCCGCCGCAAAAATGCCGGGTTCTTCCGCCGTCTTGCCAAACGCCGCACGGCAAGCGCATGGAGCCGTCCGGTGAGATCGAGCCTTTTCGCGATCGTCTTCGTTGCCATGGTCTTCGTTGTCCTGGCCGCTCATGCGCGTGCCGAGCCCACAGGGCCCTGGCAGAACGCCGATCCGGCAAGCTCCGGCTGGTCTGTCGAAGGGTTGAAGGCCGCGCAGGCCGAGTTCGAACGGCTTGGCCCGACCGCCATCATGATCGTGCAGGACGGTCGGGTCATCGCCAATTGGGGCGATACCGGCCGCAAGGTGAATATGCGCTCTGTCCGCAAGAGCATCCTCAGCACGCTTTACGGCGTTGCGGTTGCGGAGGGGCGGATCAACCTTGCCAGCACGCTGGAGCAGCTGCGCATCGACGACAAGGCGCCTGGCCTGACGGACACCGAGAAGCAGGCCACGATCCGCGACCTGCTCATGGCCCGTTCGGGCATCTACCACCCGGCCGCCTATGAGACGACCGAGATGCGGGAGAAGCGGCCCGAGCGCGGCAGCCACGCCCCCGGCAGTTTCTGGTTCTACAACAACTGGGATTTCAACGCGCTCGGCACGATCTACCGGCAGGAAACGGGCGAGGATCTTTTCCAAAGCTTCGCCAGGCGCATCGCCAAGCCGGTCGGCATGGAGGATTTCCAGATCAGCGACGGCGCCTATGTGCTGGAGGGCGCGTCGACCCATCCGGCCTACCCGTTCAGCCTGAGCGCGCGCGACGCGGCGCGGTTCGGTCTGCTCATCCTCAATCGCGGCCGCTGGCAAGGGCAACAACTCGTCCCCTCCGCCTGGATCGAGGAGGCGACGCGCGCCTATTCCCGAACCGACCGGAGCGGGCGCGGTTATGGCTACCTCTGGTGGGTGCTGTCGCCGGAGGAGTGGGGTGCGGGTGCCGTCATCGCATCGGGCTTTGGCGGGCAGATCATCGCGATCATCCCGTCGAAGCGGCTGGTCGTGGTCCAGACGGTCGATCTGCGGCAGAAGTCGAAAGGCGTGCGCTCAAGCAAGTTCCTGGCCTTTCTGCGATTGATTGCAAACGCGGCGCCCTGAATGAGGCCGGCATGGGCGCTTCCGCAGGCTCGATCACGTCGCATTCGGACGGTTCCGTCCGAGTGCGAGAAACGTGATCGATTCTAAAAGCTTAGAGCATTGCTTCTGCGAAAAACCGGTACCCGCTTTTTCGCGCAATGCTCTCGGGCGTTTGCGCGCGGCTTGCCTGCCTCGCTCCTGTTGCATCTGGTGCTGTTGTCGCTGCTCGGGCTGGCGGCCCTGCGTCCCAGGGAGGAGATCGCTCCGCACCTTGAAAGCAGCGTCGATGTCGAGCTGCTGAGCTCTCCGCAATTCGAGGCGATGATCCGGCCGAAGCCTGTCGAGGAGACGCCGAAGCCGCAACCGCCCGCGCCGCAAACGGCGCCGGAGAAGGAAGTCGCGGCTGCCGTGCCGCGGGTGAATGAGCCGCCGCTCGAACCCGGCGCCATGATCAAGGCCTCCCGGCTCATGGCGGCGGCGGCCCTCGCCAGCCCCCTCAGCCGGCAGGCGCGGGAAGCCCTTCCGCATCTCGCCGAGGACGAGCGCGTCGAGCAGCTTTGCGGCCTCGAGGCGATGAGCCAGATCCATGCCTGGAAGGCGGAGTTCGAGCCCGACAGGCTGGTCGCCTATGCCATGGCCGGCACGAAGCTTTCCGGCCGTGAGCTGCTGGCCGAAGGCGCGGCTTTCCGCAGCAAGCAGCACTGGTACGCACTGCGCTTCAAATGTGGGTTCACGCCCGACCGCAAGCAGGTCGTGGCCTTCGAATTCCGCGTCGGCGATCCGGTTCCGCGCGCGCAGTGGGAGATGCGCGGCTTGCCGGCGAGCCATTGACGCGAATGGGCGGCTTCAAGCCCCCAGCAGGTCGATCAGATGCGGGATCAGTGGTTCGTCGGCCGGTGGCATCGCCAGTTGGCTGAGCTTGCCGGCGCGGACCCATTTAAGGGCCTGTCCCTCACGCGAGATGGCAGTGCCCTCCCAGCGCCGGCAGATATAGAGCGGCATCAGCAGGTGGAAGTCCGGATAGGCGTAGCTCGCAAAGGTCAGGGGCGCGAGGCAGGCTTCCTTCACGGTGATGCCGAGCTCTTCCGAGAGCTCGCGGATCAGTGCGGGTTCGGGCCGTTCGCCGGCCTCCAGCTTGCCGCCGGGGAACTCCCACAGGCCCGCCAGCGCCTTGCCCTCGGGGCGTTGCGCGACAAGGACGCGGTTGTCGGAATCGATCAAGGCGCAGGCGACGACGAGGAGGAGTTTCACGCTGGGGTCGGTGTCCGGAGAGGATGACGTTGACGGGATCTGTCTCCTTACCCGTCACGGTGACGATGTCATGGACCGCGCCGCTGCGCCCGGAATGACGGCGCGTACGCGATCGGGTCAGGCTAGATTCTTAAGAGCGATAGTCGCCGTTGATCTCGACATAGGCCTTGGTCAGGTCGCAGGTCCAGACCGTGGACTTGCCCCGGCCCAGTCCGAGATCGGTGGTGATGACGATGTGCTCGCCGGTCATGTAGGCGGAGACCGCCTGCTCGTCATAGGACGGGGCGCGCGCGCCCTGCCGGGCGACCATGATCTCGCCGAAGGAGATGTCGAGCTTGTCGCGGTCGGCGGGCTCGCCGGCCTTGCCGACGGCCATGACGATGCGGCCCCAATTGGCGTCCTCGCCGGCGATGGCGGTCTTGACCAGCGGGGAATTGGCGATCGAGAGCGCGACGCGCTTGGCCGAGCGCGCGGAGGTTGCTCCCGCAACGCGAATCTCGACGAATTTACGCGCGCCCTCGCCGTCTTTGCAGACGAGATGGGCGAGCTCGAGCAGCAGCGAATTCAGCGCGCGCTTGAAGCCGGAGAGGCGGGCGTCGTTGACCTGGGTGATCGCAGGCACGCCGCGCTCGGCCGCCTTGCCCGTGGCGAACAGCATCAGCGTGTCGGAGGTCGAGGTGTCGCTATCGACCGTGACCGCGTTGAACGAGCCCTTCACGCCCTTCGAGAGCAGCGCCTGCAGGACGGGCGCGGCTACGGGTGCGTCGGTGAAGACGAAGGAGAGCATCGTCGCCATGTCGGGCGCGATCATGCCGGCGCCTTTGGCGATTCCGGCCAGCACGACCTCCTTGCCGTCGATCTTGGCTTTGCGCGAGAGCGCCTTGGGGAAGGTGTCGGTGGTCATGATCGCCTGGGCGGCGTCGATCCAGGGGCCGTCCGCGGCGCGCTTGGCGCAGTCGCTCAAGACACCCTCGAATTTCGTCGCGTCGAGCGGCTCGCCGATCACGCCGGTCGAGGCGATGAAGACTTCCGAGGGCTTGCAGCCGGCAGCCTTGGCGGCGATCTCGGCGGTGAGCTTGACCGAGTCGCGGCCTTTGAGCCCGGTGAAGGCGTTGGCGTTGCCGGAATTGACGACGATCGCGCGGGCCGAGCCTTGCGCCAGATTCTCGCGGCACCAGTCGACCGGGGCGGAGGGGCATTTCGAGCGGGTGAAGACGCCCGCGGCTTGCGTGCCCTGATCGAGCAGAATCAGCACGACATCGGTGCGGCCCTTATAGCGGATGCCCGCCTCGGCGGTCGCGAAGCGCACGCCCGGCACGGCCGGGACCTTGGGCTGGCGCTTGGGCGCGAGCGGGGAAACGGGGACATCCTTGCCAGCCATGAAAGCATCTCCAGATCGAGGAAGCCCATGTGCCGCAGGCCGATGACGAAAACAAGAAGGGCGGCGCATGCGTCGCCCTTCTTTGTCTCTTGGATGGTCGTGGCCGAAGCCTCTCAGGGCTTCTTCGGCTCGGCCGCAGGAGCAGGCGTGGTAGCGGCGGGCTGGTCCAGCCGCTCGACCTTGGCCTTCTCGCGCAGCGCCAGCACGATGTCCTGCTGGGCCTTGCGCTCGAGATACTGATCGATCTGCGGCTTGACGGCGGCGAAATCCGGCGTCGGCTTGGTGCGGCGGTCTTCGAGCTTGATGACATGCCAGCCGAACTGGCTCTTCACCGGGTCGGAGATCTGGCCCTTCTGCAGCTTGAAGGCGGCCTCGGCGAATTCGGGCACCATGCGCTCCTTGCTGAACCAGCCGAGATCGCCGCCTTCCTTGCCGGAGCCGGGGTCCTTGGAGAGTTCGGCTGCGACCTTGGCGAAATCCTCGCCCTTCTTGACGCGCTCGGCGGCGGTCTTGGCCTGGGCCTCGTCCTCGACCAGGATATGGCGCGCGTGGATCTCCTCCTCGGGCGGCAGCGCCTTGACGGTGTCGTCGAACAGCTTCTTGGCGGCTTCCGGGGTCGCGGCCTTCTTGGCCTCGCGCTGGAGATATTCGTCGAGCAGGACCTTGTCGCGGTTATAGGCGAGGCGGGCTGCGAAATCGGGGCCTTCGGCGACCTTGGCGTCGGTGGCGGCCTTGGCGCCGAGCTTGAGGTCGACGAGATAATTCACCACCTCGTCGCGCTTGCGCTCCTCGGGAACCTGCGCGAGCCGCTCGCCGAGATCCTCCGTCGCCAGCGCGACGTCACGCTCGGTGATGGCGATGCCGTTGACCTTGGCCACGATCTTGTCGGCTTGAGCCAGCGCGGCGGGTGTCGCGGCGAGCACGAAACCGAGAGACATCATGGCGAGACGTGACAGCGTCATCGGGTCAAACCTTCCGCAAGCAGCAAAAACCGGGCATTTGCGCTGCACTGCCAGTTGAACGCGGCAAAGGCAAGGCAGCTGCGCCGTTTAAAGCTTTCGCAGCGCGATGCTTTGCCGGCCTTTGCGCGGCTTACGCAGTTCGATGGCGCGGCTCCCTTGGAACCGCGCGACAAAAACCCCACATCGGTTGCGAATTCCGCCGCCGGCCAAGGCTCGTGCTTGCTGCAAACAAGGCTCGCACTTGGTGCAAAGCGGTGCTGGACCCCGCCCCCGCACGCGTCTAAACACGCGGTCGAATTGAGAATTATCGGGCTTTCGCCCGCGCGCGGGTCACCGCGGACGCAAGGCGAAAGCTGCACTATCGAAAGGCCCAACAATGCTTGGCGCGCTCGCAAAGAAACTCTTCGGCTCGTCGAATGATCGGCGGGTCAAGGGCTATGGCCCTCGTGTCGCGGCGATCAACGCGCTCGAAAACGAGATCGCCGCGCTCAGCGACGAGGCCCTGCAGGCGCGCACCGGCGAGTTCCGCCAGCAGCTCGCCAATGGCGCCAAGCTCGACGATCTCTTGGTGCCGGCCTTCGCCACGGTGCGCGAGGCGGCCAAGCGCGTGCTTGGCCAGCGGCCTTATGACGTCCAGCTCATCGGCGGCATGGTGCTGCATGAGGGCGCCATCGCGGAGATGAAGACCGGCGAAGGCAAGACGCTGGTCGCGACCCTGCCGACCTATCTCAACGCGCTCGAAGGCAAGGGCGTGCATGTCGTCACGGTCAACGACTACCTCGCCCGCCGCGACGCGGAATGGATGGCCAAGCTCTACAACTTCCTCGGCCTTTCTGTCGGCATCATCGTCCACGGCATCGACGATGAGGAGCGCCAGCGCGCCTATGCCAGCGACATCACCTACGGCACCAACAATGAATTCGGCTTCGACTATCTGCGCGACAACATGAAATACGAGGTCGCGCAGATGTCCCAGCGCGGCCACCATTTCGCGATCGTCGACGAGGTCGACTCGATCCTGGTCGATGAGGCGCGCACGCCGCTGATCATCTCCGGACCGCTCGACGACAAGTCCGATCTCTATGTCGCGATCGACAAGATCCTACCGGGCTTGGTGGCCGGGGATTTCGAGGTCGACGAGAAGCAGCGTGCGGTCTCGCTGACGGAAGCCGGCAACGAGCATATCGAGGAGCTGCTGCGCGAAGCCGACCTGCTGAAGGAGGGCGATCTCTACGACGCCCAGAACGTCACCCTGGTCCACCACGTCAACCAGGGCCTGCGGGCGCATTCGCTGTTCCAGCGCGACAAGGACTATATCGTCCGCAATGACGAGGTCGTCATCATCGACGAGTTCACCGGCCGCATGATGCCGGGCCGGCGCTATTCGGAAGGCCTGCACCAGGCGCTCGAAGCCAAGGAGCACGTCACCGTCCAGCCCGAGAACGCGACGCTGGCCTCGATCACCTTCCAGAATTATTTCCGGCTCTATTCCAAGCTCGCCGGCATGACCGGCACCGCTTCGACCGAGGCCGACGAGTTTTTCGAGATCTACAAGCTCGAAGTGGTCGAGATCCCGACCAACGTCCCGGTCGCCCGCAAGGACGAGGATGACGAGGTCTACCGCACCTTCGAGGAGAAGGTCCGCGGCGTCATCCGCGAGATCAAGGCGGCGCAGGAGAGCGGCCAGCCCATGCTGGTCGGCACGACCTCGATCGAGCGCTCGGAACTCGTCGCCGAGATGCTGGCGAAGGAAGGCTTCAAGCAGATCGATTTCAGCGACCCCAGTGGGCTGGAGCCGATCTATGCCGCGGCCCGCGCCGGCAAGCCCTCGAACGCCTTCGCCGTGCTGAACGCCCGCTTCCACGAGCTGGAGGCCTATATCGTGGCGCAGGCCGGCGTGCCCGGTGCCATCACCATCGCCACCAACATGGCCGGCCGCGGCACTGATATCCAGCTCGGCGGCAATGCCGAGATGCGCATCAACCACGATCTCGCCGGCATGGCGGAAGGGCCGGAGCGGGAAGCCGAGGCGAACCGCATCCGCGCCGAGGTGATCGACTTCAAGCAGCGCGTGATCAAGGCGGGCGGGCTCTACATCGTCGGCACCGAGCGCCATGAGAGCCGCCGCATCGACAACCAGCTGCGTGGCCGCGCCGGCCGCCAGGGCGATCCGGGCCGGTCCAAGTTCTTCTTGTCGCTGCAGGATGACCTGATGCGCATCTTCGGCTCCGACCGGATGGACGGCATGCTGCAGAAGCTCGGCCTCAAGGAGGACGAGGCGATCGTCCATCCCTGGATCAACAAGGCGGTCGAGAAGGCGCAGGGGAAGGTCGAGGCGCGCAACTTCGACGTCCGCAAGAACATCCTGAAATACGACGACGTCATGAACTCCCAGCGCAAGGTCGTGTTCGAGCAGCGCCGCGACTTCATGCGCCAGCCGACCGTGCGCGAAACCATCGACGACATGCGCCAGGGCGTCGCCGAGGATCTCGTCAGTCGTCATATCCCCGAGGAGGCCTATCCGGAGCAGTGGGACACCGCCGCGCTCAAGGAAGGCGTGATGCAGTTCCTCAATCTCGATCTGCCGATCGAGGATTGGGCGAAGGAAGAGGGCATCGCCGACACCGAATTGCGCGACCGCATCCGCAAGATCGCCGACGAGGATTACGCGGCCCGCATCGAGCGCAACACCGAAGAGGTGATGACCTATGTCGAGAAGCAGGTGCTGCTGCAGACGCTCGACCATCTCTGGCGCGAGCACCTCGTCACGCTCGACCATCTCCGTCAGGTCATCGGCTGGCGCGGCTATGCCCAGCGCGATCCGCTGAACGAGTACAAGCAGGAGGCTTTCGAGTTGTACGACTCGCTGACCGACCGCCTGCGCGAACAGGTCACCGGCAATCTGATGCGCATCGAGGTGCGTTTCGACGCGCCGGAAGAGCCGGGCAGCCTGCCGCCGCAGGATGAAGCCGGTTCCGGCTTCGGCGGCGATTACGGCAGCACGGGCCTGCAATATGCGGCGATCGAGGGCGACACGGCGGTGCTCGACCGCAACCCGACCGACCCCGCGAGCTGGGGCAAGGTCGGCCGCAACGAGGCCTGCCCCTGCGGCTCCGGCAAGAAATACAAGCACTGCCACGGCCAGTTTGTGTGAGACGGTAAAGGCGCGGGGCGCTGGAAGCCCTTCTCCCCTGGCGGGAGAAGGTGGCTCGGCGCAGCCGAGACGGATGAGGGGGCGCTGTGAGCTCAACCGTCTAGCGGAACACGACGCCAACCGTAAAAGGCACTGCGCCCCCTCATCCGCCCCTGCCGGGGCACCTTCTCCCGCCAGGGGAGAAGGGAAGGGAGCGTCGCGGCCTTCGAGAAACGGGGATAACTCTCTCACCTGTTCCCGCCCACGAAAACCGTGCCTGTTCTCCTCGCTCCACGTCTCCTGGGTTGCTTCGCTGCGCTCGCAATGACGATTGAGCAGCCGTCAGGGGCAGGGCCAGCGCGATCGCCGGCTTGCCCGTTCCCGCCTGGCCTACGGGAATCCGCGATCATTTCCGCTTCTCCTCGCAGATGTTCATCCTGTGAGGATCGCCCGACAGCTGGCATCTGAAGCCGCATTCGTAATCGCCGCCCCGGCTGGTCTGAAGCAGCTTCATCCGCTCGATCGCGGCGTCGCGGCAGAAGCTGAATGTCTTGAAGCGCGCCGTCACGTCGAATTTGGCGCGGTTGGTCTGATCGGGATAGACGATCGCGGCCCATTCGCCGGGGCTGTCGTCGCAGCCAGCCAGCAAGAGTAAAACCACGGCTAGGGAAGGTCTCTCATTCTGATCCCTCCGGTTCCGTCCAAAAACAGAACGCTCCGGGTTGGCAGAGCAGCCCAGCGTGGGCGGCCTTGCATCAGCCCGTCGCAATCGTCAGGTTGTTGGCCGCGACGCGAAATGCGCGCACTGCCTGGGGAGGGCTGACGCGATGGTGTTCAACGGTTTCGACATCGTCGTCGTGGGGCTGGTGGCGCTCGTCATCCTGACGATCGCGCTCGGCGTGCGCACTGTGCCGCAGGGCTACAACTATACCGTCGAGCGCTTCGGCCGCTATTCGCGCACGCTCAGCGCGGGGCTCGGCCTGATCTGGCCTTTTTTCGACCGCATCGGCCACAAGGTGAATGTCATGGAGCAGGTGCTCGACATTCCCTCGCAGGAGGCGATCACCAAGGACAATGCCGGCGTGCGCATCGACGCCGCCGCCTTCTACCAGGTGCTCGACGCTGCCAAGGCCAGCTACGAGGTCTCCTCGCTCGGCCAGGCGCTGATGATCCTGACCATGACCAATATCCGCACTGTGGTCGGTTCGATGGATCTCGACCAATTGCTCTCGCATCGCGACGAGATCAATGAGCGCTTGCTGCGCGTCATGGATGCCGCCGCCTCGCCCTGGGGCGTCAAGGTCACGCGCATCGAGATTCGCGACATCCTGCCGCCGGCCGATATCGCCGGCGCGATGAACCGGCAGATGAAGGCGGAGCGCGAGAAGCGCGCCGCCGTGCTGGAGGCGGAAGGGCTGAGGCAGGCCGAGATCCTCAAGGCCGAGGGCCAGAAGCAGTCGCAGATCCTCGCGGCTGAGGGCCGCAAGGAGGCCGCCTTCCGCGACGCTGAGGCGCGCGAACGCTCGGCCCAGGCCGAGGCGTCGGCGACTGCGATGGTCTCGGAGGCGATCAGCAAGGGCGATATCCAGGCGGCGAACTTCCTCATCGCCGAGCGCTATACCGACGCACTGAAGGCGATCGCCTCCTCGCATAACAGCAAGGTGGTGATCGTGCCGATCGAGGCTGCCGCGCTTGCAGGGACGGTCGGCGGCATCGCACAACTGACCCGCGCGGTCTTCGGCGAGGAGGCGGTCGCGACACGCCGCGCCGGCTCGGTTCCGCCGTCCGGCCGCACGAACGGGTGAGGCCGGTCATGCTGCTGGACTGGTTTTCTTCGCTTGGCGGCTGGGCTTGGGTCGTGCTCGGCCTCGTGCTGATCGGCGGCGAATTGCTGGCGCCGGGCGTGTTCCTGATCTGGCTCGGCCTCGCCGCGCTGCTGACGGGCGTCGTCGTCGGGCTTTTGGGCATCGGCTGGCAGAGCGCGGCGCTGGTTTTCGCTGCGCTTTGCGTCGTCAGCGTGCTCACCGGGCGGCGCCTGACGCTGCGCAAGGACGAGGAGCCCGACGCCGCGACGGGTCTCAACGATCGCGGCCGCCAGCTCATCGGCAAGGTTTTCCGATTGGAGGCGACGATGACCGGCGGCGAGGGCCGCATCCGCGTCGGCGATTCCTCCTGGCGCGTCATCGGCCCGGAATTGCTGGCGGGCAGCGAAATCAAGGTGGTGCGGGTCGAGGGCGCGACGCTTGTGGTCGAGAAGGCCTGAGGCCGCGACGGTTTCGCGCGCCCGGCAGGCAAAGAATCGGGTTGTCCGGCGCGCTGGCGGGTCTATAGCGAACGCTCCGTCGTCAGCCCGATCGTTCCATGACACTCCGCACGCAACGCCTGTCCCTCTCCAAGGACCGCATCAAGGTCCTGCTTCTGGAGGGCATCAATGATTCCGCCGCCGATCTGATGGTCCAGGCCGGCTATACCAATATGGTCCGCCTGCCCAAGGCGCTCGACCATGACGCGCTGCTCAAGGCCGTCGAGGGCGTGCATGTGCTCGGCATCCGCTCGCGCACGCAGCTCACGGAGCCGGTCTTCGCCCAGGCGAGCCGGCTCTTCGCGGTCGGCTGCTTTTCCGTCGGCACCAATCAGGTCGATCTGCAGGCGGCGCGCGGGCGCGGCGTGCCGGTCTTCAACGCGCCGTTCTCGAACACCCGCAGCGTCGCCGAATTGACGATCGGTGAGATCGTCATGCTGCTGCGCAAGATCACCGACCGTTCGGTCTCGGCCCATGGTGGCGGCTGGGACAAATCCGCGAATGGCTCCTTCGAGGTGCGCGGCAAGGTGCTGGGCATCGTCGGCTACGGCAATATCGGCAGCCAGCTCTCGACGCTCGCCGAGGCGATGGGCATGCGGGTGATCTATTTCGATCAGACCGACCGCCTGCGCCATGGCAACACCGAGCCGGTCGACAGCCTCGCCGAACTGCTCGGCAATGCCGACATCGTCTCGCTGCATGTTCCGGAGACGCCGGCGACAGCAGGCATGATCGGGGCCGAGCAGATCGCGCAGATGCGGCCGGGCAGCTACCTCATCAACAATTCGCGCGGCACGGTGGTCGATCTTGAGGCGCTGGCCGTGGCCTTGCGCGAGGGGCGGCTTGCGGGCGCAGCCGTCGACGTCTTTCCGGTCGAGCCCGCCTCCAATGCCGAGCGTTTCGTCTCGCCGCTGCAGGGCCTGGCCAATGTCATCCTCACCCCTCATGTCGGCGGCTCGACTGAGGAGGCGCAGGAGCGCATCGGCGCCGAGGTCGCGCGCAAGCTTGTCGACTATTCCGATATCGGCTCGACCGTCGGCGCCGTGAATTTCCCGCAGGTCCAGCTCACGCCGCGTCCCGCCGGCACGCGTTTCATCCATGTCCAGCGCAATGTGCCGGGCATGCTGCGGCGCCTGAACGACGTCTTCGCCGCCCGCGAGGTCAACATCTCCGCGCAGAACTACCAGACCGATGGCGAGGTCGGCTATGTCGTGATGGAGGCCGACAGCGTCGGCCCCGAAGCGCGCGACATCCTGCGCGAGATCGCGGCGCTCGACGGCACGATCAGGGCAAGGCTTTTGTATCAGCGGGCGTGAACTACGCACCTCTCGTCATTGCGAGGAGCGCAGCGACGAAGCAATCCAGGGGGCGTAGCGCTCCATGAGACTGGATTGCTTCGCTGCCGCTCGCAATGACGGTTGGGGGGCTACGCCACGCCCAGCGTCAGCAGGTCGTGGACATGGACGAGCCCGACCGGCTTGTCCTCGCCATCGGCGACGATCAGCGCGGTGATGCGCAGGCGGTTGACCATCTCCAGCGCCTCGACCGCGAGCGCATCGGGGGCGATGCGGCGTGGATTTGGCGTCATCACGTCGCGGGCGCGGCGCGCGGTGACGTTGCCCGAGGTCAATTTGCGGCGCAGATCGCCATCGGTGACCACGCCTGCCAGCCGGCCGTCGGGGTCGACGACGATGGCGCAGCCGAAACCCTTGGCCGAGATCATCTCGACCACGTCGGCGACGGCAGCATCGAGCCCGACGCGCGGCAGCGCCTCGTCGCGATGCATGATGCTCTCGACCGTCTTGAGCTGGGCGCCGAGCTTGCCGCCGGGGTGGTAGACGAAGAAATCCTGGCGCGAGAAGCCGCGCGCCTCCAGCAGGGCGACGGCGAGCGCGTCGCCCAGTGCCATCTGCATCGTCGTCGATGTGGTCGGCGCTAGCCCATTCGGGCAGGCCTCGGCCGCCTTGGGCAGGATCAACGCAATATCGGCCTCGCGCCCGAGCGCGCTGTCGGCATTCGAGGTCAGGCCGATCAGCCCGACGCGGAAGCGCCGGGTATGGCCGACGATGGCGGCGAGCTCCGCCGTCTCGCCCGACCAGGACAGCGCGATCACCACATCCTCGGGCTGGACCATGCCGAGATCGCCATGGCTGGCTTCGGCCGGGTGGACGAAATGCGCGGGCGTGCCGGTCGAGGCCAGGGTCGCCGCGATCTTGCGCCCGACATGGCCGGATTTGCCCATGCCGGTGACGACGACGCGGCCGCTGGCGGCGCGGATCAGCTCCACGGCTGCCGCGAAGGGCTGGCCCAGCCCATTGGCGAGCGCCTCGTGAAGCGTGTCGAGCCCGGAGCGCTCGGTTGCGATGGTGCGAAGCGCGGAAGCGCGGATGTCGGCCGTCATGAGCGGCGCTCTAGCACGAGGAATGGCCGCCGCGCCACCATTCCTCGTCGCACTGAGCGGTGCATTGACGCGCCATTAACCCTCTTCGTTCTAACTCTCTTAACCATGCGCGCCATGCCGGTGCGCCCGCCCTTGTCCGGAGCGAGAGCCTGCGCGTGTCCCGCGTCATCATCCTGCTGCTGTCGGGGGTCGCTGCGGCGAGCCTCGTGCTCGCCACGGCTGGCGTGCAGGCGCAGACGCGCGCGGGCTTGCGAACCGGGACGCCGGTCTATGTCGCGCAGGAGGCGCCTGCCGCGCCATCACCATCGGGCTTGCCGAGCGCGCCAAGCGGTGTCGCGGATCCCGCCGTCCTGATCCAGGACCAGAATTCGGTGGTGTCGCGCCGGCTGCCGCCGCGTGCGAGCAAGCCGGTGCAGGCGCGTGGCCTGCGCGGCGTCACGCAGCGCCAGGTCCGCGCGCCGCAGCGCATCGTCACCGGCCTGCCGCCGGCCCCCGAACCGCCGCCGCCACGCAGGCGCAAGACGGCTGTCGAGGAAGACCCCTACGCACCGCTCGGCCTGCGGCTCGGCAATGTCACGCTGAAGCCGGGCTTCACCAATTCGATCGGCTATGACAGCAATCCGGAGCGGGTCAGCGGAGCGGCGCGCAACAGCTCCCCGTTCAGCCGCCATGAGGCTGATCTCGCCATCCAGTCGGACTGGAATACCAACGAGCTGAAGGGCTCGCTGCGCGCCGGCTATTCCGATTATTTCCGCGACAGGGACGCCTCGCGCCCCGATGGCGAGGGCAAGCTCGATCTGCGGTTGGACGCGACGCGCGACACCCGCATCCTGCTCGAGAGCCGGTTCAAGCTGGACACGCAGCGCCCGGGCTCGCCCGATCTGACGGCTTCGGTCACCGGCCGGCCCTTGGTCTATCAATACGGCGCCTCGGCCGGCGTGACCCATGACATGAACCGCCTGCAATTGACGCTGCGCGGCTCGGTCGATCGCAGCGACTATGAGGACGGCAAGCTCACCAGCGGCTTGACGCTCAGCCAGAAGGACCGCAACCAGACGCAATATGGCGTCAGGCTGCGCGCGGCCTATGAGCTGACGCCGGGCTTCAAGCCCTTCATCCAGGGCGAGATCGACACGCGGCAATTCGACCAGTCCGTCGATTCCTCAGGCTATCAGCGCTCCTCCAACGGCTTGACGGGGCGGGTCGGCTCGACCTTCGAGCTCAGCCGCCTGGTCACGGGCGAAGTCTCGGCCGGCTATCAGGACCGGGCCTATGACGACGACCGCTTGAAGAACCTGCGCGGCTTCATCGGCGACGCCGCGATCCTGTGGTCGCCGACGCCGTTGACGACAGTGACCCTGCGCGGCACCTCGGAGCTCGGCGACACCACCATCGCCGGCTCGTCGGGCACGACGGCAAGGCGCGTCTCGCTGGAAATCGCGCATGCGCTGCGCCGCAACCTGACCCTCACCGGCTTCGCCAATTTCGGCCGCACCGAATATGATGGGCAGGGCCTGCGCGAGGACCTTTCCAGCATCGGCGCTCGCGTCGAGTACAAGCTGACCCGGACCTTCTCGGTACGCGCGAGCTTCACCCATGAGCGCCTGAACTCGACCGCCCAAGGCTCGGACTACACCGCCAATGTCGCGCAGGTGGGGTTGAGGGTGCAGTTTTAGGGCGAATGGCGGGTGGCGAATGGTTATCTGATTTCTCGTCGCCACTCGCTATTCGCCAATCGCCTTACTCCATCCCTTCCAGCTCGATGATCATCCCCTCGATCATCTTCAACCCGATCTGCCAGAAGGCGGGATCGCGTGCGTCGAGGCCGAAGGGCGCGAGCAGCTCGGAATGGTGCTTGGTGCCGCCGGCCGAGAGCAGGGCGAAATAGCGTTCCTGAAAGCCCTCCGCCGCGTTCTGGTAGACGCCGTAGAGCGAATTCACCAGGCAATCGCCGAAGGCATAGGCGTAGACGTAGAACGGCGAATGGATGAAGTGCGGGATGTAGCACCAGAACGGCTCGTAGCCTGATCCCAGCCTGATCGCCGGCCCCAGGCTCTCGGCCTGCACGCTCATCCAGAGTTCGCAGAGATTCTCAGCCGTCAGCTCGCCTGATTTGCGCGCCTCATGGACCTTGCGCTCGAAGGAGTAGAACGCGATCTGGCGCACGACCGTGTTGATCATGTCCTCGACCTTGGCCGCCAGCATCGCCTTGCGCTGCTTGGCGTCCTTGGTGCCGTCGAGCAGGCGGCGGAAGGTCAGCATCTCCCCGAAGACGCTGGCGGTCTCGGCCAGCGTCAATGGCGTCGGCGCCATCAATGCGCCATTGGGGCCGGCCAGCACCTGGTGGACGCCGTGACCGAGCTCATGGGCCAGCGTCATCACGTCGCGCGGCTTGCCTTGATAGTTCACGAGCACATAGGGGTGCGCCGAGGGCACAGTCGGGTGAGCAAACGCGCCCGGCGCCTTGCCGGGGCGGGCGGGCGCGTCGATCCAGCGTTCGTCGAAGAAGCGCTGCGCGATGCCCGCCATCTCGGGCGAGAAGGCGTGATAGGCATCGAGCACGGTGTCGCGCGCCTCGGTCCAGGGAATGGTGCGCTGCTCGACCTGTGGCAGCGGCGCGTTGCGGTCCCAGAAATCGAGCTGCTCGCGGCCGAACCATTTGGCCTTGAGCTTGTAGTAGCGGTGCGACAGGCGCGGATAGGCTTCGCGCACGGCTGAGACCAGCGCATCGACGACCTCGCGCTCGACGCGATTGGCCAGATGGCGGGAATCCGCGACATCTTCGAATTTGCGCCAGCGGTCGGAAATCTCCTTGTCCTTGGCGAGCGTGTTGGTGATCAGCGCGAAGGTGCGCAATTGACCGCGGAAGACCTCGCTCAGCGCCTCGGCGGCGGCTTTGCGGACTGCGCCGTCGGCGTCCTGCAGCTTGTTCAGCGTCAGTTCGAGCGTCAGCTCCTCGCCATCGAGCTTGAAGCGCAGCGAGGCGATGGTCTCGTCGAAGAGCCGGTTCCAGGCCGCCTGCCCGGTCATCGACTTCTCGTGGAACAATTCCTCGATCCGGTCCTCGAGCTGGTGCGGCTTGTCCTTGGCGAGGTCGTCGAGCCAGGGCTTCCAATGCGAAAGCGGCGCCTGGCCCGAGATGCGGGCCATCAGCGCGGGCTCGATCCGGTTCAGCTCCAGCTCGAAGAAAAGCAATTCCGTCACGGCCGCGTTCAGGCGGTCCTGCGTGTCGCCATAGAATTTCGCGCGCTGCGGGTCGGTGGTGTCGCCGGAATAGACCAGGCCGGCATAAGCGCCGATTCGCCCGAGCAGGTCGCTCAGCGTCTCGTAGGCGGCGACCGCCTCGGCCAGCACGGACGCTGCGTCCTCGCGCTGGGCGAACGGACCGAGCTTGCCGCGATAGAGTTCGGCGAAGCGCTGCGATTCGGTCAAAGCGCGTTCGAGGTCGGCCTTGAAGGCGGGCGAATCCATCGCCGGGTAGAGATGGCTCAGATCCCATTCCGGCAGCGGGCCCAGCGCCTTGGTGCTGCGCGCCGAGCGCTCGGCAGCTGTGGCGAAAGCGGCGGATTCGACCATCCCTGTCACGGCGAAATTCATCTCTGCAACACCTCGCTGGCCTGATGGGCCTTCCCCACTCATATGCGCGGAGCGGCGTTTGCGATCAACGCCGGAGCGTCGGGCAGAGATGGTTTGACGCAGGCTGTGGCGCTTAAGCGCCGCTTAACCGTTCTGGCCGAGGATGACCCAGAACGGAACAGCCGATTCCGTCTCGCGATGTCGTTTTCGCTCTGCCTGGCCTTCGAGGTTTCATGTCCGCCACCGTTCTCGTCGTCGACGACGATCCCGTCCAGCGCCGTCTGCTCGACGCGATGCTGAAGCGCTTTGGTTACGACGTGGTCGTCGTCGAGAGCGGCAGCGAGGCGGTCAATCTGCTTGGCCATGGTGAGGGCGAGAAATTCGATGCCGTGGTGCTCGACCTCGTCATGCCGGAGCTCGACGGCATGGGCGTGCTCGCGGCGCTGCGCGAGCGCGGCATCGAGACGCCGGTCATCGTGCAGACGGCGCATAGCTCGATCGAGACCGTCGTCTCGGCGATACGCGCCGGCGCGGTCGATTTCGTGGTCAAGCCGGTCGGTGCGGAACGCCTGCAGATATCGCTCAAGAACGCGCTGAAGCTGGGCGCGCTCGAACATGAATTGCGTCACATCAAGCGGCGTGTGTCCGGCACGCTCGGCTTCCGCGACCTCGCCACCAAGAGCGCCGACATGGCGCGTGTGGTGCGCCTGGCCGAGCGCGCCGCCAAATCCAATATCCCGATCCTGGTCGAGGGTGAATCGGGCGTCGGCAAGGAGGTGCTGGCGCGCGCGATCCAGGGCACCAGCGATCGCAAGGGCAAGCCCTTCGTCACGGTGAATTGCGGCGCGATCCCGCATAATCTCGTCGAGTCGATCTTGTTCGGCCATGAGAAGGGCGCCTTCACCGGCGCGACCGAGCGCCATATCGGCAAATTCGTCGAGGCCAATGGCGGCACGCTCTTCCTCGACGAGGTCGGCGAATTGCCGCTCGACGCGCAGGTCAAGTTGCTGCGCGCCATCCAGGAGGGTGAGGTCGACCCCGTCGGTGCCAAGAAGTCGGTGCGCGTCGATATCCGCATCATCTCCGCGACCAATAAGAGCCTGCTGGACCAGGTGAAGCAGGGCGAGTTCCGCGAGGATCTCTATTACCGCCTCAACGTCTTCCCGATCACGCTGCCGCCCTTGCGCCAGCGCCGCGAGGACATCGCCGATCTGGCGCGCGGGTTCCTGGCGCGCTTCGCCGCCGAGGAAGGCAAGAAGCTGCGCGGGCTCAGTGCCGAGGCGCTTGGGCTGATCAGCGGCTATGACTGGCCGGGCAATGTCCGCCAGCTCGAGAACGCGATGTTCCGCGCGGTGGTCCTGGCCGATGGCGACGAATTGACCGTGGCCGAGTTCCCGCAGATCGCGGCCCAGATGGAGGGCTTCGATATCCGCATTCCGCCGGTATCGGCCTCGCTGATGCGCCAGGACATGCGCAACGACACGCCGCGCATCATCCAGATGCCGGTGCGCGATCCCAATTCGCTCGAACTCGTCGCGGGATCCGACATGCGCAAGCTTGATGATCTCGAGCGCGAGATCATCAAATTCGCGCTGACGCATTATCGCGGTCACATGTCGGAGATCTCGCGCAAGCTCGGCATCGGCCGCTCGACGCTCTATCGCAAGCTCAAGGATTACGGGCTGATCGAGAACGAGTCGGGTGCTGAAGGCGAGGATGCTGCCTGACGCAGGAGGCCGAACAGGGACTCCGTATTTGGGAATGGCGGGGTCGGTTTCGGCCGAGATCACACTAAAAATTTAAAGCCGATCGGCACTGTCTGAATAGCGGGGGCTGTTGCGCCGCCGCATCTTGTCCAAATCCGCTGACTCACGCAGAAGCGGTGAGATCTCGGCGAACATTCGAGGATAGCGAGCATGCGTCGTCGCCACTGGGCGGGCTTGGGTTCAGCCTCGGTTCTGGCGCTTGCGCTGGGGCTGACGGCAGCGCGCGCGCAAGCGCCTTCTACCCAAGCGCCTTCTACCATGGACCCAACGCTCGGCATCGCGTTGCCGGAGCAGCCGGCCCTGGTCATCCTGCGCGACGAGCGGCCGGCCGAGGCCTCGCGGGAAGAGCCCGGCATGGTGACGGGAACGGTCGCTCCCTCAGTGGTGCCGCAGAACAATCTCGTGACGTCCGAGCCGCAGCCTGCGCCTGCGACGACGCCCGGGGTCGATGACCGTCCCGCAGCGCTCGATAGTCCGGCCACCGACATCCCGGCCGTCGATCTGCCGCCGCTCGATCCGGCGCTGTCGCCGCCCGCGCCGCTGCGCTCGGCTGCGCCCAGCGAGGTCACGATCCCCCCGCCGGACCTGCCCAAGGTCGTGGTCGAATTGCCCTCCGGCTCCACTCTCGCCGGTGATATCGCAGCGCGCATGACCGAGGGGCTGGCGCTGCCGCGCCTGGCCGAACGTGAGCGCAACGAGATCCTGGCCGCCTATCAGGCGCAGGAGAACCGGCCGCTCTGGATCGACGGCAAGGGCTGGAGCGAGGCCGCCAGGCATCTCGTCGCCCAGCTCAGCCGCGCGGCTGAGGACGGGCTGAGGCCGACCGATTATCCGCTGCCGGTGTTCGAGGCGAGCGACAAGGGCAAGCTCGCAGAAGCCGATGTCAGGCTCTCGGCGTTGGCCGTGCTCTATGCCCGCGACGCGCGCGGCGGCCGCATCGATCCGCGCCGCCTGTCGAAGCTGATCACGCCGACGCTCTATCTGCCCTCGGCTACCGAGGTGCTGTCGGAACTGACGGCGGTGCAGGATCCCGGTGCAGCGCTTGCTGCCTATAATCCGCCGCATGAGCAGTATCGCCGTCTCAAGGCCAAGCTCGCCGAGTTGCGCGAGCATCTCGACGATACGCCGCTGGTGCGCATTCCGGCTGGCCCGCCGCTGAAGCTCGGCATGCGCGACGAGCGCGTGCCGCTGGTGCGGGCGCGACTGGGCCTGGGCCCGTCAGAGGAGCCGGTCTTCGACCATTCGACCGCGCTGGCACTCGCCGATTTCCAGAAGAAGGCCGGGCTGCCGGCCAATGGCGTGCTCAGCGAGCGCACGCTGGCTGCGCTGGGCACGCCGGCGACCGCGCGCGGCGAGCAGGACATCATCGCCCAGATGGAGCGCTGGCGCTGGCTGCCGCCCGATCTCGGCGAGAGCCACATCATCGTCAACGTGCCGGAGTTCATGGTCCGCGTCGTGCGCGACGGCAAGATCGTGCACGAGACCCGCGCCATTGTCGGCAAGCCCGATACGGCGACGCCGATCTTCTCGCACAAGATGGACCACGTCATCGTGAATCCGTCCTGGAACGTGCCGCCTTCGATCCTGAAGAAGGAGTTCCTGCCGGGGCTCGCCGCTGATCCGAACTATGCCGCCAAGCGCGGCTATGTGGTGACGCGGCACGGCAACAACATCTCCGTCCGCCAGCCCCCGGGCGAGCGCAATGCGCTCGGCTGGATCAAGTTCATGTTCCCCAACGACCATGCCGTCTATCTGCACGACACGCCGAACCGCCGGCTTTTCGCCAGCGAGCGCCGCGCGTTCAGCCATGGCTGCGTGCGCGTCGACAATCCCTTCCTGCTGGCGGATCAGGTGCTCGGGCCGGACTGGTCGCATGAGCGGCTGAAGCGCCTGATCGGCTCGGGCGAGCGCATGATCAAGCTGCCGCAGCCATTACCGATCCATCTGGTCTATAATACCTATGTCGTAGGCGCCGACGGACATCTGACGGTTTTCGACGATCTCTACGGCTTCCATCGGCTCGTCCGGCAGGCGCTGGAGCAGCGCGGCTGAACCCATCCGGCGGGTTGGGCACGGTTTCGCCACGTTCCGCCGTTAGCGGAATTCGGCGGAAAAGTCGGGGTATGGCGATTGCCGACCTAGTAACCTTGGATTAACTCTTCTCCGCAACTGTTCGTTCACGTTCATCGCGCCGCGTCAGGCGTGCACCGAGACGGGTCAAGCAGATTGGGCATATCTATCGCCACGCGTTCGAGACGGCTTTCGGTGCTGCCGAAGCCGGGCTTCCGCCAGTTTTTGGCGCTGAGCGTGGCGGCCACGGCTCTGATGCTCGGCGTGCGCGGTACGCAGGATGCCGTCGCCAATGGCGACACGCGCACCATCACCATCACGCATATGCACACCAAGGAGGAGACGACCGTCACCTTCAAGCGTGACGGCCGCTATGATTCCGCGGCGCTGGAGAAGCTGAACTGGGCGCTGCGCGACTGGCGCACCGACGAGCCGATCCGGATGGACCCGCGCCTGTTCGACCTTGCCTGGGAGGTGCAGCGCGCGGTCGGTTCCCAGGAATCCTTCCACGTCGTCTCGGCCTACCGCTCGCCGGGCACCAATTCGATGCTGCGCCGACGCTCGCGTGCCGTCGCCAAGAACAGCCAGCACATGCTCGGCAAGGCGATGGATTTCTATCTTCCGGATACGCCCACAGCCAAGATCCGCGAGGCCGGCATGCGGCTGCAGCGCGGCGGCGTCGGGTTCTATCCCGGCGCGCACACGCCCTTCGTCCATCTCGACGCCGGCTCGGTCCGGTCCTGGCCGCGCATGACGCGCGATCAATTGGTGCGGCTGTTCCCGGACGAGAAGACAGTGCATCTGCCGGCCGATGGCCATCCGCTCGCGGGCTATGAGCTGGCCAAGGCCGATGTGCTGTCGCGCGGCGGCTCGGTCGCCGGTTACGCAACTGCCGATTCCGATGAAGGCGCGGTGATCTCGTCTGGTCGCAAGAGCCTGTGGGCGGCCCTTTTCGGTGGCGATGACGAGGAGGCGGATGCGCGCCCGACGCGCGGCCGCGGCAATTCGCCAAAGCCCCAGCCGACGGTCATGGCCTATGCCGCCCCCGCCCGGGATGATAGCAATTCCAATGATGGCGGGCGCTTCGCCGTTGCCGTGCAGGCTCCCGCTCCCGAACCCACCGCCCGCACGGTCGTGCGCGAGCGCTCCGAGCGGCTGGCGCCGAGAATCGTCGAGCCACAGCCGGCGCAGGTCGCCGTGGCGCCCGCCGCTGCACCGGCACCGCCGGCCGACGACAAGCGGCCGAGACTGATCGACGCGCCGATTCCACTGGCGCGACCGCGCGGCCTGACCATGCCGCTGCAGCCCGGCGATTCGATCCAGGTCGCAGCCTTGCCGGCCTCCGGCGGCGCGCTCGCCTTCGCCCCGCAAGGCGCGGCCGCGGAGGACCAGAAGCTTGTCCTGGCCTCGTTGCCGCCGCGCCGGCCCGACCAGATGGTTTCGCTGATCGAGGCCGTGGTGGAAGGCAGGCCGATGAACGCGCCTTTGCCGCCGACCCGTCCCGCCGCCTTCGCCAATCTGGTGCTCGCGGATCTGCGCGGCGGGACGGGAGCCTCCGCCGAGACGCCGCAGGCGCAGCCGGCCGGGCGTCTGGTTACGATCACGCATCCGCTGCCGCCTGGCCGTCCGCGTGATGACGGCTTTGTGCTGGCGTCGATGCCCTCCGTCAGCCGGCATGCGCCGAGTCCGGCTCCGGCGACCCCGATCGTGGCGCAATATGATGCTGACCGGACGGGGCTCGATTCGCTCTTCGCGACGGTTGTGCGCAGCCCGGCCACCGTCGGCAAGGCGGTCACGGTCGCCACCGCCCGCACCAAAGCCGGGCCAGCGAACAATGCCGAACCGATTCAGGCTCCGGGACCGGCGGCCTCTCTCGGCTTCAGCCATGCCGAGCCGAGCGACGCCAAGACGGGCTCGTTCAGCGGCCCGGCGATTCGGCCGCTGCCGACGAATTTCGTCCAGAACTGAGCGCAGTTCGTTTTGACGGCCGTCTGACGCGGTTGTCTGCGCTTCCGGTGCTCACGGACTTTAGTCCGCTCCGCTCCGGTTCTCGACAACCACGCCAGCCGACTCGCACGCCAGCCGACTAGAGCAGTTTCCGATCCAATTGGATCGTTCAACAGCTCCAGCTCTTTGTTTTAACGCGTTTTCTTCACGCGAACCGGTATCCACTTCGCTCGAAAACGCTCTAGCCAGAACGAACCGCGAGCGCGATCTACGGTTCCTCGCGGTCGATCGGCCAGTGCTTGAACACGTCGAGCGCCTCGCAAGCGCGCGCCTGTGCCGCCAGCGCCGGCCAGCGTTCCTCCGGCGCATAATCGGGGATCACGAAGCGGCAGAACCCCCAGGCGATCGCGGCGGAGATGTCGCCGGGCCGCAGGTTCGGCCCCGCGCCGAGTTCGCCGCGCTTGGCCGCGGCATCGAGCAGGTCGAGCGCGGTGTCGAGCTGGGCGACGATGCGCTCCTGCCAGGGCACGTAGCGCTGTGCGTCCGGCCGCTTGCGCTCATATTCGATCGAGACGGCCTTGTCGGCGGCGACGATGCCGATGCCGGTCAGGCCTAGATCGCGGGTCCGCGCGGCTGCATCGCTTGGGCGCAGCGAGCGGCCGGCGACATCCTCGAAATGCTGGATGATCAGATTGGAATCGGTGATCACCGTGCCGTCGTCGCAGACGAGCGAGGGCGCCTTGATCAGCGGGTTGATCTTGGCGAAGGCCTCCATGTGCCGGAACACCGAGACCGAGCGGTGCTCGAAATCAAGCCCCAGGAGCCTTCCCGTGACGGCAGCGCGGCGGACATAGGGGCTGTCCAGCATTCCTACGAGCAGCATGGCGGTCTCCGGTTCGGGTGCGCCGCAACAATGCCGTGAGGCCGGCGTGAAGCCACGCAAATTCGCGTGATTTCACGCATCACGGGGTGTGATGGAGCAGGATGCGAAAAACCGGTTTCCACTTTTTCGCATCCTGCTCTAGCCTGCGGGGCAAGCCCCCACGGTAGACGAGGTGCGCCCATGTCTGTCGCCGAAACCCTGTCTTTTCCGCATGCCGCGCCCGAGCCCTCCAAGGTGCACGAGCAAGGCCATCTCCACGAGACCGGCGTCGTCGCCTCCAGCGTCTATGCCCATGGCGTGCGCATCGCCGACATACCCATCGAGGAGGCGGGCGCATGGGCCCGCAAGGACGGGCATGTCGTCTGGATCGGCCTGCTCGAGCCCGATGCCGATCTGCTCCACCGCGTGCAGCAGCAGTTCAGCCTGCATCCGCTTGCGGTCGAGGACGCGACGAACGCCCATCAGCGTCCGAAGCTCGAACAATATGGCGACGCGCTCTTCGTCGTCGCCCGCACGGCCCAACTGGTCGACAAGCGCATCGCGTTTGGCGAAACGCATATCTTCGTCGGCAACGGCTATATCGTCAGCGTCCGCCACGGCGCCTCCACCTCGTACAAGACGGTGCGACAGCACTGGGAGACCTGTCCGACCTCGCTCGCGAAGGGGGAGGATTTCATCCTCTACGCGATCCTCGATTTCATCGTCGACAACTACATGCCGGTTCTCGAGGCGATCCATGAGGAGGTCGAGGAGATCGAGGACAAGGTGCTGGCGAAGCCGATGATCCGCGACGACATCGAGCGGCTCTACATGCTGCGGCGCGATCTTCTGCGCTTGCGCAATGCAGCCGCGCCTTTGGTTGATGTCTGCCAGCGCCTCGCCAATGCCAATGTGCCGCAGGTGCGCCCGACGCTCGCGCCGATGTTCCGCGACGTGACCGACCATGTCCGCACGGTTCAGGAAAAGATCGACAGCCTGCGCGAAGTGCTCGCCTTCGCCTTCGAGGTGAGCCTGCTCATCGGCCAGAGCCAGGAAAACGCGATCACCAAGAGACTCGCCTCATGGGCTGCTATCCTGGCGGTGCCGACGGCAGTCGCCGGCATCTATGGCATGAACTTCAAGAACATGCCGGAGCTCGAACTGCAATTCGGCTATCACACCGTCCTGGCGCTGATCGTCAGCTCCTGCGCGGTGCTCTATTGGCGCTTCCGAAAGAATGGCTGGCTGTGAGGGGGGGCTTCGCGCTCCGAAATCGGCAACACCCGCTCAGTCATCCCGGACAAGCGGCACAAGCCGCGCCGATCCGGGATGACGTTGAGGGTGGATAGAAGGCTCAGGCGCTCTCGCCGACGGCTTGCAGGTAGAGGTCGAGGATGGCTTCCTCCTCGGCGCGCTCATTGGCGTCGCGCTTGCGGATGGCGATCACCTTGCGCAGGACCTTGACGTCGTAGCCATTGCCCTTGGCCTCGGCATAGACCTCCTTGATGTCGTCGGAGATGGTCTTCTTCTCTTCCTCGAGGCGCTCGATGCGCTCGACGATGCTCTTGAGCTGGTCGCCAGCAACCGGATCTTCCATCTGCATATCCTTAAGCGGTGGGGAAATTTGGCCGGAGGGTTCGCACCGCGCGGGGGCCGGCGTCAAGCGCGAAGCGGCACTTCGCGCGGGATGCTCAACAGCCGCGATGTCTCAGCCGGCGCGCAATGAGGCAAGACATCCGGGCAGGATTGCGGCCAGTCGCTCCCCCCAGTCGCGTGCGGTGGCGTCGCTGGCGATCAGATCCTGGCGCAGCTCGATCAGCGTCTCGTGCAAACCCCGGCGCGTGGCGTGGCGGTCGATCGTGTCGCCGGGCAGGCCGCCGCTATAGGGTTCGTTGTCGCCGACCACGAGGTCGCTCTCGCGCTGCAGGGCGGCGATCAGCAGCTGCGACAATGCGCCTTCACCGTCCCAGAGCACGCCGACATGCCAGGGCCGAGCTGCTGCCTTCCAGAACGGCGTGAAGGAGTGCAGCGAGACGATCGCGGGCGGGTGGCCGGCGGCGAGTGCAGCCTCTACCGCCGCATTGATCGCCGCGTCATAGGGCTCGTAGTAGCGCGCCACGCGCTCCGTGATGCCGGCTTGATCGATATGGCGGTTGCCGGGCACGATCGCGCCGTCGGAGAGGCGCATCACCAGCGTCGGGTCGTCGAGGCCGCGATTGGGGTCGATCAGCAGGCGTGAGAAATTGCTCAGCACGGCAGGCGCATCGAGCGCCCGTGCCATGGCGCGGGTCATTTCGGCCGCGCCGATGTCATAGGCGATATGGCGTTCGAGCTGGGCCGGCGGCAGGCCCAGCGATGCCAGCTCGGGCGGGATCGCGTTGGTGGCGTGGTCGCAGATCAGCAGGATGCCGCTCGCGAGATCGCCTGGAATGACCTCGACCTCGCCGGGTGCGCGGGTCACCGCCGGCTTCGGCGCTATGGCCGGTCGGGTCTTGGCCGGTTGGGTCTCGGCCGGATCGATCCGCATGCGTCCCTCAAAAAGTATGATTATATCGGGAAAAGGCTGATGACGTTCGCCCGGCCGCGACTTAAAAGAATCAGCAACGAAAGTCGATGAAATCGACATGAAAGTTCGGGCGGAAGGTGGGCGGCGGTGCAGGCGAGACGTGACGATACGGCAGGCTCTCGCGCAACCGCCCGTGCGATCTTCGATGCCGCCGTCGCGCGCGCCCATCCCGCCGGCTGCCTGCCGGCGCATCTGCCGGTTCCTCCGGCTTCTGGCCGCCTGATCCTGCTCGCCGCCGGCAAGGCGGCAGGCAGCATGACCGCGCTGGCCGAGGCACATTATCTCGATTCAGGTTTCCCGCAGGACCGGCTCACCGGCCATGCCGTCGCGCGCCATGGCTATGAGACGGCGACCCGCCACATCCCGATGGTCGTGGCCGGCCACCCCGTGCCCGATCAGGGCAGCGTCGACAGCGCAGCGAAGGCGCTGGCGCTGGCGGCCTCCGCGGCCGCTGATGATCTCGTGCTCGTGCTGCTCTCGGGCGGTGGTTCTGCGAATTGGGTCGCGCCGGCCGGCAGCCTGACGCTGGCCGAGAAGCAGGCGGTGAACAAGGCGCTGCTGCGCTCGGGTGCGCCGATCGGCGAGATGAACATCGTCCGCAAACGGCTTTCGCGGATCAAGGGCGGCAGGCTGGCGCTCGCCGCCGCTCCGGCGCGTTTGCTGACGCTTGCGGTCTCTGACGTGCCCGGCGATGAGCCGACCGCCATTGCCTCGGGGCCGACCGTACCCGACCCGACCACGATGGCGCAGGCCCGCGCCATCGTCGCCCATTACAAGCTCGATCTGCCGCGTGCCGCGCGCGTGCTTCTCGACGACGATGCCAGCGAGACGCCCAAGCCCGGCCATTCCGCCTTTGCCAACAACGAATTCCGCATCATTGCCCGCCCGGCCGATGCGCTCGCGGCGGCGCGGGAGGCTGCAGAGGCTGCAGGCTATGTGGTGCATGATCTTGGCGCCGATCTAGAGGGAGAGGCGCGCGATGTCGCCGCCGCCCATGCGGCGCTTGCGTGCAAATTGAAGGCGCAGGGTAAGCGCACCGCTATCCTGTCCGGCGGTGAATTGACGGTGACGCTGCGCGGGCAAGGCCGGGGCGGGCCGAATCAGGAATATGCGCTGGCGCTCGCCATCGCGCTCGCCGGCGAACCGGGCATTGTCGCGCTCTCGGGCGATACAGACGGTACCGATGGCGGCGGCGGCGAGGCGACCGATCCGGCCGGCGCGGTGATCGATCCCACGACTTTGACGCGCGCTGCCGCGCTCGGCCTCGTTCCTGCCCAATCGCTCGCTGACAACGATTCGACGGGTTTCTTCGAGCCGCTTGGCGATCTGCTGCGGACGGGGCCGACCTTGACCAATGTGAATGATTGCCGCGTGATCCTGATAGACCCTTGAGATGACCCGCATCAGCCCGACGACCTTGCGTTCATGCCTGCTGGCGGCCTGCCTCGTGGCCGGGGCTTCGCCCGCCTTCGCCGATCTGCGCATGTGCAACACCACAGGCAGCCGTGTCGGCGTTGCGATCGGCTATCGCGACGCGCAGGGTTGGACCACGGAGGGCTGGTGGAACCTCAGCCCAAGGGGCTGCGAGACGCTGCTACGCGGCACCTTGGCGGCGCGTTTCTACTATGTGCATGCGGTCGATTACGACAAGGGTGGCGAATGGACGGGAAAATCCGTCATGTGCACGCGCAACAAGGAATTCACCATCCGTGGCATCGAGGATTGCCTGGCGCGGGGTTTCGACCGCGCCGGCTTCTTCGAGGTCGATACGGGCGAGCAGAAAAGCTGGACGATCCAACTCACCGACACCACCGGCAATGCGCCGCAACGCCCCTGAGGGATTGAAGAAGAATGAAGCGGGAACGCCGGATCAAGATCATCGCCACGCTGGGGCCAGCCTCCGCGACCGAGGAGATGTGCGCAAAGCTGTTCGAGGCGGGCGTCGACGTCTTCCGCATCAATATGAGCCATACCCAACGCGAGGCCCTGCCCGAGAAGATCGCGATGCTACGCTCGCTGGAGGCGAAGTTCCGCCGCCCGGTCGGAATTCTCGCCGATCTGCAGGGGCCGAAGCTGCGCGTCGGCCAGTTCGGCGGCGATGGCGGCGTGATGCTGGAGAAGGGCGCGAAGTTCACGCTCGATTCCGACCCCGCGCCCGGTACGCTCAAGCGGGTGCATCTGCCCCATCCCGAGATCCTGACCGCGCTGGAGCCCGGCCACAACCTCATCCTCGACGACGGCAAGATTCGGCTCGTGGTCGAGAAGGCGACGCCAACCCAGGCCGTGACCCGCGTCACGATCGCCGGCCGCCTGTCCTCGCGCAAGGGCGTCAGCCTGCCGGATACGACGATCCCGGTCTCGGCGATGACGGATAAGGATCGTTCGGACGCTGAAGCTGCGGCGGCCGCCGGCGTCGACTGGATTGCGCTCTCCTTCGTGCAGCGGCCCGAGGACATGGCTGATCTGCGCAAGATCGTGCAGGGCAGGGCGCTGGCGCTCGCCAAGATCGAGAAGCCCCAGGCGCTGCTGCGTCTGGAGGAGATCATCGAGGCGTCCGATGCGATCATGGTGGCGCGCGGCGATCTCGGCGTCGAGATGCCGCTGGAGAAGGTGCCGGGCACGCAGAAGCGCATCGTCCGGATGGCGCGGCGCAAGGGCAAGCCGGTCGTCGTCGCCACGCAAATGCTGGAGAGCATGATCACCGCCCCGGTGCCGACGCGCGCCGAGGTTTCGGATGTGGCTACGGCCGTGTTCGAGGGCGCCGACGCGGTGATGCTCTCGGCAGAGAGCGCGGCCGGGCAATATCCGGTCGAGGCGGTGACGATGATGAACCGCATCGCCGAGGAGGTCGAAAGCGAGGCGGTCTACCGCACCATCCTGGAATCGCAGCGGGCCGAGCCCGAGGCGACGGGCGCCGACGCCATCGCCAAGGCTGCCCACGAGATCGCCGACACGCTGAACCTCAAGGCCGTCTGCGCCTGGACCTCTTCGGGCTCGACGGCGATGCGGCTCGCGCGCGAGCGGCCGAATTCGACGGTGATCGCCTTGACCCCGAACCGGGCCACGGCGCGCCGCCTCACCCTGGTCTGGGGTGTGCATGCGGTGGTGACCAAGGACGCCAGCGACATTGACGACATGGCCTCGCGCGCCTGCAAATTCGCGGTGCGCGAGAACTTCGCCAAGCTCGGCGACCGCATCATCGTGGTGGCCGGCGTGCCCTTCGGCACGCCGGGCGCGACCAATATGGTGCGCATCGCCTTCGTGGCGAAGGAGCATGTCGAGCAGGCCTGAACGGGACACCCCGCGTCGCGCGGGTCAGTTCAGCGCCAGGCCCGATCGGGGGCCGACCATCTGGTCTATCGCCTCGACGACGATCTCCGGCGCGGCGTGGTGGGGCATATGGCCGACGCCTGGCAGCAGGATGAGCCGGCCCTGCGGCGCCTCGCGCGCGATCGCGGCGGAATGGATTGTCGGCGAGACGATGGCGTCGCTGTCGCCGGTGATCGCCGTCACCGGCACCTTGAGCTCGCGATAGCGCGGGGCTTGCGCTGTGACGAAATCAAGGGTCGCGGCGATATCCTGCGAATTAGCCTGGAAGTCGGCCGGGCGCAGCAGCAATCTGATCTCGCCCGTATCGAGATAGCCAGGCGTCACCGCACGCGGTGCAAAGACGCTGCTCGCACCCTCGTCCAGCATGAGATTCGCGGCGGGCAAGGCGACGAGCCTGGTGAAGAGCGGGCCGATCAAGGGCCATGTTGCGAGGTGGTGATACCAGGCGATGCCAGTCGGCCAGGGATGGGTGACGCCGCCGAGCAGGACGAGGCCCTTCAATCGCTGGGGCCGGTCGAGCGCGATGCGGGTCGAGAGCGCGCCGGCGAGCGAGTGCGCCACCAGCACGAAGCGCTCGGGCGCGATCTGGTCGAGCGCCTGCATGATCGCCGCAGCCTGGCGTGCGGGATCGGCCATCGCCGCGCCTTCCAACCGGTCGCTCCAGCCATGGCCTGGCCGGTCGAGCGCGATGACGCGGTAATGACCGAGCTCGGGTCCGAGCGTCGCCAGCAGGTCGGCATGGTCCGAGGAGGCGCCATGGACCAGCACGACCGTGCCATGGCTTTCGCCGGAGGGTTGGAGTTCGCGGTAATGCAGCCGGCCACCGGGGAGGGCGGCGAAGGCCCCTTTGGGCGGGTAGAGCCGGGCGACCTCGGCGCCGAACCATTCGGTTCGCAGCATCAGGCCGCCGGTGGCGAGGAGAAGGGCGAGGGTGACGAGGGCGCGGATCAGCATGCTTTGCTTACGTTGCCGCGCCGGCTTCGGTTTCGCCAGGAATCAAGATGAGTGCTTCAGGCGTCGCGTCCGTCGACTTCGCTCGCCAGCGATTCGACGGCGCTCTTGATCGCTTCCAGCTGTGGATAGATCGCCAGCGCGCGGCGATAGGCCACCATGGCGTGCTTGTCGTCGCCCTGCTGCCGCAGGATCGAGCCGAGGCCGATCATCGCGCCATAGTGGCGCGGCTCGCGCTTCAAGGTCTCGCCGATGTCGAGCATCGAGCGAATCGGGTCGCCGGCGATGAAGAGCGCATTGGCACGCTGGTTCCAGGCCTCGGCCCAGTCGGGCTCCAGGCTGATGACGCGGTCGAGCAGTTCGATCGCGAGTTCGGTCTGCTTGTCGCGCAACGCCGTCTGGGCGCGCGTCATCAGCAGATCGGCGGTGTCGGAGCCCGAGCGCGCCCAGCGGCGCTGGATCAGATTGGCGATGCCCTTGGCTTCCTCGGGCGATTTGGCGGCCGCGAGGCGCTCGAACAGACGGTCTAGCGTGGCGGCCGGTGTCCTTGGCGGGGCGGGTGTGGGCGCAACCGGATTATCGTCCTTGTCGGCGGGCGGGACGAAGCCGGGGCGCTGCGGCGGACTTTCCTGAGCGCGCAGCGGGGCGGCCGAGAAGGGCGCGGCTGCGGCCAGCGCCAGCGCGAAAGCGACGGGAAGCATGCGCGAATTGATCATGCACTGCAGTGTAAAGGAGCTGCTGCGCGCGTCAATTCACGGAGAGGCGACTTGGCCACGCGCAAAGACTTGGCCACAACGCAAAAAGGCGGGATACGCCCGAGGGCGCCCCGCCATGCGGTCCAACCGGAGCGAGAGCCGCGCGACGAAGCCGCCGCGCGCCTAATCTCAGCCCTGGCGCGCCTTGAAGCGCTTCTGGACCTTGTTGATGATGTAGACGCGGCCCTTGCGGCGCACGAGCTGGTTGTCGCGATGGCGCGCGCGCAGCGACTTCAGCGAATTGCGGATCTTCATGGTCTCAACTCCGTCGATCTGCCTTTGCGGGCAAACCGGTCAAAAACTAAGCCTTCCGACGCGAACCGGAGACCGGCCCTCATCGACCACGCGAATGGTGCGGCTGATGCGATGCCGGCTGTATACGGATTTTTCCGGATATCGCAAGGGCGAAGCCGGCTTGAGCTACCAAAAAACCTCAGGCGATTGCCGCCAGATAACGCTCGAAGGAGCGCTCCAGCGCCGCCTTGGCGCCGCCGGCGATGACCCGGCCCTCGAAGGCGCCATAGACCTTGTCGAAAGCGTAAGGCTCCAGGATCGCCGCGATCCGGCGGATCGTCGCGGCGTTGACCGGGATCATGTTCGGATAGGAGTAGAGCACGCTGACATGGCGGCGGTCGGGGGTGACCTGCAGCACGTCGCCGGTATAGAGCGTGCCCGCTCCCGCCGCGTGATGCAGCACGGTCGCGCCCGCAAAATGCCCGCCGCAGCGCAGGAGGGTGAGCGAGGGGCCAAGCTTCAGCGCCTCGCCGTCCCAGTGCCTGATAGCCGGATCGGGCTCGGTCACCCAGACCCGGTCGTCGGCATGGAGATGCACCGGCACGTCGAGCGCCTGCGCCCATTCCGCCATCGCGGTGTAGTAGTGCGGATGCGAGATCGCGATGCCGATGATCTTGCCGCGCGCCCGGATCGCATCGAGCGCGGCTTGCGTGACCAGGCCGATGCAGTCCCAGAGCAGATTGCCGTCCTCGGCCTCGACGAGCAGCGCGCGCTGATCGATGGCAAAGGCGGGCTGGATGCGCAGGCCGAGCACACCATGGTCCGGCGCGCAGGCGATATGGTGATCGGCGGCCAGCTCGTCTGGTGTCAGCCAGTCCTGCCCGCCCCAGCGCACATATTGCCGTTCGTCGAGGCAGATCGGACAGCCGGGAGGTGGTGTCGGGGCATCGGGAAAGCGCGCGCCGCATTGGCGGCAGAGGAAGCGGGGCATGGCAAGCGCTCCGGGGCGGCAGGGCTGCAATGCTAGCCTCAGCAGCACGGCGGCGTTATCCGTCCCGCAGCCGGGCCGGCATGCATGCGCGTGACGCAACCATGGCGCCCCCATAGTCCCTAACAACCTCTAGGCAAGGGAACTTTCCGGCATCGCCAGGCGTTTCCAACCATCGATCTCTTTTGGGAAAATCATTGTGAAAACCCTGACCCTGACTTTGCTTGCCGTGACCGCACTCGCGCTGGGAGCCTGCGGCAACCGGACGGAACAGCGCATCGGCGGCGCGGCGGTGGGCGCGGGCACCGGCGCGGTCGTCGCCGGCCCTGTCGGAGCGGTGGTCGGCGGAGCGGCTGGCGCGATCACGGCGCCGACGGTTGTGCGCGAGACGCGTCGCGCCACGCGCTAAGCGCCGGCGGCACAGGATCGCAGAAAGAGGAAAGGCCACCCGCGGGTTATTCCATCCAGCTTCCTGTACATAGTTTGGTGAAAAGCAGGACCTTAACGTTCTCCAAGCCCCTCAGTGAGGGGCTTAGAGCCGTCATATGGCTCAGGTTAAGCCCGTGCGAGTACCCAAAGGATATGCAAGCGTAGAAGCCAACGGCTCAAGATGTTTCTCTCGATAGGGCCGCGGGTAGATCGGAACCATACGGTGAATCACCGGAAGCTGATGGTCGCCGCAAAAGCCAGGACCGCAAAAGCCAGGAATGTCCGCTTCCAGGCAGAGCGCTAACGGCAGCTATTGGCGCGAGGCAGCGGTTCGTCCCGCACGCAGTTCGATATCACCACCGCAATCGCGGCGCCCGCGTCTCTCACGCTGTCCTCTTAGTAACATTTCCAAATATCAAGCCTTCGGTCGGACACGCTTCAAACAATCGAACGTCGTAATGCACGGTGCAAATCACAAGTCATGCGGGGCGTTCGGCAGAATCAGTAGCCCGCTTCACAGAATCCGTCATCCGCGGGCGGGCTCACGTTCTTCACGGGCGCGGCATCGAACCGAAACCGACCTATCGGAAGGCGATCATGACTGCGATCCAAATTTCTGAGCCTACTGGAATAACTTTGGCCGAACTCGCGGAAGAGGCTGGATTATCGCTTCCGGTATCCGCCAATCCCGAGGTTCGGCTGAGCGGAGGAGCCAGCCTCGAGACAGCTGAACCGTGGCATGTGGCCTATATGGATCACGGCCGCTACGCGGAGGCGTTGCGGGCCACCCTGGCGGGCGTCTGCATCGTGACGGAGCGCTTCGCCGATATTGTCCCGCCCGGGACCGTCGCCATCGTCGTCCGGGATCCGCACCTGGCCTATGCCAACCTGCTCGCTCGGCTGCACCCGGAAGCGTTGCGGCCCGAGCCTGTTCTGGGCCAGGCCGGCACGGCCTTCGGGTGTTTCGTGCATCCCGGGGCCCAGGTCGGTGTCGGGGTTGTGCTCGATCCCGGCGTCGTCATTGGAGACGGGGTCGTCGTCGGAGACGGCACGAGGCTCGGGGCCCATACGGTGCTCGGCGCCGATGTCGTGATCGGCAGGGATTGTTCGATCGGCGCGGGCGTCACCATCGCGCAATGCGACATGGGCGACCGCGTGATCATCCATCCCGGGGCACGCATCGGCCAGGACGGCTTCGGGTTCGCGCTAAGCGCTTCAGGCCATGTGAAGGTGCCACAGCTCGGCCGCGTCCTGATCGGAAACGACGTCGAGATCGGCGCGAACACGACGGTCGATCGCGGCAGCGGGCGGGACACGGTCATCGGAGCCGGGACCAAAATCGATAACCTGGTGCAGGTTGCTCACAATGTGCGGATCGGTCGCCACTGCGTGATCGCCGCGCAGGTTGGCATCGCAGGCTCGACCGTTCTGGACGATGGCGTCGCCGTTGGAGGGCAAAGCGCCATTGCGGGCCATCTCCACATCGGTCGGGGCGCTCAACTGGCCGGGGCATCTGGATTCATGAGGAATATTCCGGCTGGCGAACGCTGGGGTGGAATGCCGGCCAGACGTGCCCGCGAATGGTTCAGGGAGCAGACAACCCTCAAGAACTTGGCGAAGCCGTCGAGCGCCGCCTGACTGGCCCTGCGCCGCGTGTCACTTAGTGCCATATGCAAATCGGGCACTAACTGACACCGAGACCATTATCGAGCGCTTGAAAATCGAAGAGGTACGGCTGGCAGTGTCCCACCATGCGGCCGATCTATTCTGGCGCCACGGCGTGGAGGGTACGAGCGGGCACGCAATTGCCGGAGCAGTCGGCCTGTCGAAGCGCACGGTCTGGCGCTATACCCGCTGTCACAATTGGCCATTTACCCGCCGACGCACGAACCATGTCGATGTTGGGTATAAGTCCGCAAGGGTGGCCTTTTTCTTTTGTCTTGAAGGGGAGCATCGACGTTTTTACGCACCGAGGAATTTGAAGTGGCCGCCGAAGCTTCGGTAGGATGATTCGAGGATGGCGACGCCGCCGCGAAGCCGCAAGGTCTCGGCGGTGGCGAGCCCGAGTTCGACGGCCCGTTCGGCGGTGTCCTCTTGCGTGGCGACGATGCGCTCTCGCCCGTCGAGCGAGGTGATCTGGGCGTGCAGGGCGAGGCGCCCGTCCTTCCAACTGGTGCAGACGCCGACAGGCAGGCTGCAGCCCGCCCCCAGGGCATGCAGCATCGCTCGCTCGCAATCGACCTCGGCGCGGGCCTTCGGATCTTCGATGTCCTTCAGGATCGCCAGCACATCGGCGTCGTCGCCTCTGGCCTCGATACCGAGCGCGCCCTGGCCGACGGCATGGGGAAAGAGCTGCGGGTCCAGCAATTCCGTCGTGGCGCCCGCCAAGCCCAGGCGCTGAAGCCCGGCCTGGGCCAGGATCACGGCACTGAGGCCGTGCTCCCCGTCGATCTTGGCGAGCCGGGGGCCGACATTGCCGCGGATCGGTACGACCTCAATATCAGGACACAGGCTCATGATCTGGGCGCGCCGCCGCAGGGAGCCGGTTCCGACCTTGGCGCCGGGCTTGAGATTGTCCAGCGTCGCGCCGCAGAGAACGTCCCGCGCATCCTCCCGCTCGGGGACGGCGGCCAGGACCAGTCCCTCGCGCAGCGTCGTCGGCAGATCCTTCAGGGAGTGGACGACGATATCGACTTCCCGGGAGACCAATTGCTCCTCATGTTCGGTCGAGAACACGCCGATGATGCCGAACTGGTGGAATTCGGAGACGCGGTCCTTGTCCGCGATCGTCGCGATCGGGTGCAGCGAGAACTCGGTCTCGGGGTGCTTCGCCTTGATCAGGCCGATGATGTAATTGGTTTGCGCCATCGCCAACGGGCTGCGCCGCGTGCCTATCTTGATGTGCATGGGGACGGTTCACCTGGGCTGGAAGCCCGCTCGCGGCCATTGATTTGAAGCGCTCTATATCAGGAGCGGGTGGCGGCGACGAGTGCGGCGTTCCAGCGCCCTCCGACCGGCTGGGACAGGCCGGCAGGCGGCCACCGGCGCGGCGTCATGCGTATTCCAGGCGAGAGCCGGCTTCAAACGTCGCTGGCGGCGCCCCGGCTGCGGTGTAAACGTCGCGGCCCCACGCTGCCAAGGCCATTCCATGCTCGTCTTCAAACCGCTCGCAGAGCGCCGCATCGCCTTGCTGTGGGGCAGCCAATTGTTCTCCGCGACCGGGGCCGAGTTCTACATGGTCGCGGTGGTGTGGATCGCGACCTCGCTGATCGGGCGCGATGCCGGCTACATCTCGGCGCTGCAGGCGGGAGCGCTGCTCGCAGGCAGTCTGTTCGGCGGCGTCCTGACCGATCGCTGGCGCTTCAAGACGACGATGATCGCAACCAGCCTCATTCGGGCGCTGCTTCTTGTCGTCCTGTCCGTGGCCGGCATGCTCGGCTTGATGAGCCTGCCGCTGCTCGCGATCGTTGCCGGGCTCGTGGCGCTGGCGACCTCGGCCTATGATCCGGCACTGCAAGGCACGCTTCCGGTGCTGGCGCCCGAACCTCGCTTGCGCCACGCGGTCAACGGTCTGTTTGATGCGACGCGGCGCATGGCGCGCATCCTCGGCCCGAGCCTGATCGCGCTGGTCAACGGCATCGTGCCGATCGGGCAGTTCTTCACGATCACGGCGGCGGGCTTCCTGCTCTCGGCGATCGGCGTCGGGCACGGCCTGAAAGGCGTCGAGATTCCGCCGACTTCGAGCGGACGGGGTTTTGCCGCGGTGAGGGACGCGCTGTCGGGTGGCCTGCGCGCGATGCGCGGGCATGCCGTGATGCGGTACGGTCTGATTGCCGATCTCGTCGGCAATATCGCCTGGTCGATGGGTTTCCTGCTCGGCATGGCCTTGTATCTGCGCGCGACCAGCACCGATCCGCTCACGGATTACAGCCTGATGATGACCGCCTATGGGCTGGGAAATCTCGGCGCGAACCTCGTCCTGGTGAGCCTGCGGCCGCAGCGTCCCGCTTTATGGCTCGTCGGCTCAAAATTGATCTTCGGCGCCGGCGTCATGCTGCTGCCCTTCGCGCCCGACCGCGCCTGGCTGATGGCCTTCGCCGCCTTTGCCGCCATCAACGGACCGCTCGAAAATCTCGCGCTGCTCCACATCATGCAGCATGATTTTCCGCCGCAGCGCCTCTCGCAGGTCTACCGCCTGCAGATGTGCGCCGTCTTCGCCGGCTCGCTGATCGGCTATCTCGCGGCTCCCGCTCTGTTCGGCCAGTTCGGGGTCGGCGTGATGATCACGGCGTCCGGCGCGGCGACCTTCGCCATGGGCGTCGTCGGCCTGGCGCTCTTCGCGCGGCGCTGACCGGCCTCACCCGCAGAACGCTCTCGTCACCCGCAGAAGGCTCTGGCCTTGTCGGTCCATTGGCCGAAACCGGTTGCGACCATGTTGCGGATGACAGTGCAGACATAGCGCTGCTGGGCCGGATTGTTGTTGGGCCCGGCGTGGTAGCGGGCGACCGCCATCGTCCAGCTGTCATGGCGCGCCTTCAGGCGCTTCAGGAATTTCGCGGAGTATTCGACATTCAGCCCGGGCTCGAACATCGCGTCGAGGCTGGGGAACTGATCGCGGTGGTAATGGTGGTTGATCTGCATGCAGCCGATATCGATCAGCTTCTTGCCCTCGGCGTGGGCGGCGTTGAAGGCGTTCAGGGCCTCTTCCTTGGTCGCGCCGAAGAAGGGCCTGCCCTGGATGTTGAGCGCATAGGGCTGCAGCGAGCTGCGCCGGCCGCTCTCGGTGAGGCCGACCGAATAGAGCACGCCGACAGGAATGTCGTAGGCCTTGGCGACGCGGATCATGTGCTCCTCGCAGACGGTCTGCGCGAGCGCCGGCGAGGCCAGGCTAAAGATAGCGAGCAGGCTAAAGATAGCGAGACGGATCGCGGCCCTTGCTGCGGGCATCATCCAGGTCATGGGATTCGTCCTTGCTGGAGGCGATGTCGGCAACCCAGCCGCGCTGGCGCGGTTCCTGCCGGTGCTCGCCCTGTCGGGATTGCTCGAAGCCGCGCCCGTCTCCGTCACGCCCGCCCGAGCGCTCGTCGGAGGCGTTGCCCTGTCCGGGCTGGCGGTCTGAGGCCGGGGCATCGATATGGACCGTTTCCACGGAGACGGCGTCGATCGCATAGCCACTCGCCTTGATGACCTCGCGCAAAGCATCCTTGTCATTGGCCAGCATCTGCGCCGTCTCGGCGCGACTGGCCTCGAGCCGGATCTCCATGCCGCCCTGCGACAGCCGCAGCTTGACGATGATGCTGCCGAGCTCGACCGGGCGCAGTTCGATATGGAGGATCTTGGTGGGCGCGGAGATTTCGGCCGGCTTGTCCGACCCGAGCTCGGGCACGGCCTCCGCGCGCGAGGCGGCCAGTTCGACGGCCGCCTGCCTGATCGGCTCGACCACTTGCTGGAACGGTGACAGCCGCATGACCGGCGGCAGATAGGTCTCCTGGCGCGTGATGCTGATGGAGAGCGGTTTTGCCGGCTGGCTATCCTCCTTCATGGCCTCAGTGGCGCCGGCCTTGTCGTCGATCAGGTCATTGAGCTGGGACAAAGCCGTTGCCCCCGGCAGGTCCGGGCCCGACTCATCGTCGCTCGGCATGGCGGGGCCTTGTTCTCCGGCGAGCGGGCGGGCGGCGCCCTTGGCCGTGTCGGCGCCGGCCATCCGACCAGCCTGCGCCAGGGCGCTGCTCAAGCTGGCGAGCGAGGCGTCGCGTCTGGTCGGTTCCTTGCGCGGCTCCTGAGCGTCGCGGGCCGGGGTTTGCAGGGCGCCCAGCAGCAGCCGCGCCGCCGCGTCCGGTGAGGTCGCAGCGTCCGGCTGCGGCGGCATGGCCGCAGCAGTGGTCACGTCGGGTCCAGCTGCCGCGCCATCCTCGCTCGATTCCGCGAAGGCCACTTCCGCGCCCTTCTCGGCAGGGGCGAGCTTTCCCTGCGGCGCTGTGTTGGTCACGCTCTGGAGCAGGGCGCGAAAAGCCGAGCCGCGCTCCTCGCGCCCGCCGATTCCGCCTCGCGCCTTGGCATCCTTGCCGGTCGCATTCGCGGCGGCGCGGCCTTGCGGAAGAGTTGGCGTTTCGAGGTTGCTCATGGCGTCTTCCTTGCCTTGGGCGGAGAATCGAGCAGGGCCTGCGATTCACGCAGGCTTCTCTCCGCCATGGTCACGAGCCGCTTCATGCCGGGGTCGATACCAGCGGGCTCGGACTCGGCGTTCGGCGTCGTGGTGGGGCGGGCCGGTGCATCGACGATATGCGAGGCGACGCGCAGGGCCGTCTGCAGGATCTCGGTCTCGGCGGGGGGCAGGCGGGCGGGGTTGATCGTCTTCAGCGTGACGAGCGCGCCGTCGGCACGGTCGACCGCAATGCGCGCGGCGGCGGCATAAAGCGAGGTGCGCGCGGCCGTGTCGGGATCGGCGCCCGGCAGCCTGGCCGCCTCGTCGGCGGCACGGCGTGCCTGTTCGAAGCGGCCCTTGAGCAGGGCGTCGCGCGCGATGATCAGCAGGACGGCGCGGCGCTGCTCGCGGTCGAAGGCCTGCAGCGTGGCGACGAGCCGGGGAAACTTGTCGGCATCGCGGCCGATGTCGAAGCGGATCAGCCCGGTCGCGAAGCTCTGGCGGAAATTCTCAGCATAGACCGAGCGGTCGAAGCGGCGGATATATTGCGCGGTCGCCTTTTCCAGGCGGTCCAGCTCGTTGATCTCGGCCGCGATGAAGACCGCGCGGCGCAGCGCGCCTTCCTCCACCAGCGAACCCGGAGCGAGCAGGCGAGCCTGGTCGAGCAATTCCAGTGCGCGCTTCTGGTCGCTGCGCATGATCAGGCTGGCCTGGATGAGCGCGAGATGGCCGGCGAGCGTTTCGTGCAGGGTCGCAGGGTCCAGCGGCAGCAGCAGCGTGCGCGCCCTGGCGCTGTCGCCCGTGACATAGGCGAGCGCGCCCTCGGCCAGGCCCTGCGGCAAGCCGACGGGCTCGCCGCGGGCGAGCAATTCTCGCAGCACCGTGGGCTGGCCGCCGCTGAGCACATATTGCACGATGGCGCGGGTGTTGCGCGGATCGGTCCAGATCTCCGGAGGTTGCTGCAGCAGGGGCTGCTCGACATCCCGCAGCAGCTTGGCCTGCGCCGCATGGGCGGCCTTGCTGCCGGTGGCGGCCTCGTTCTGGAGCGACTGCAGCGTCCGCACGATCTGATAGGGCTGCGGAGACGGGGCAGGGGCGGCCTCAGTCTGTGCCCGAGCCGGCGACGCCAGAAGGCAGACCGTGGACGCAATCCAGAGGCCTCGCGCGATGTGCCTCATGCCCGCTTCTCTCTGACAAGAATCTCGATCCGGCGGTTTTCCGCCGCGTTGGGGTCGGCCGCGCGCGGTTTGCGGCTGGCATAGCCCTCGACATGCTCGATGCGGGCCTCGTCGATGCCGCCCTGGATCAGCAGGTCCTGCGCGGCATGGGCGCGCGCAGTCGAGAGCCGCCAATTGTCGTTCTGCCGGCCGCGGAAGAGCCGCCCATCGGTATGGCCGCGAATGATGATCGCGCCTTCGCGCTTGTTCAGGACGGAGGCGATGCGCTGCATGGCCTTGACCGTCTCCTGATGCGGGTCGGCCGAGCCGATCGCGAACATCCCGAAATTGGCGTCGTCGGTCAGGCTGATCAGCAGGCCTTCATCGGTCTGGCGGACATCGACCTGGGGGCTGTCGCGACGTTGGCTGTCCTCCTTGCCGCCTGAGATCGCAGCCGCGATCGCCCTGGCGACGGCGGTGTCGGCCGGGGTCTGCTCGGCGCCGGGCTTGACACTCAGGGCCGGCTCTGGCCGAGCGACGCTGCGTGGGCTCATCGGCAACGCCGCCGCGCCCGAAGTGGCAACGGCTCCCGGCTGCTCTGCGCCGGTCTCCTTCGCCTGGGCGAGAACCGGGGCGGTTTCCGGCTCCGTCCGCCTCAGTGCCGGGGCAATGGGTGTGGGTTGGGGCTGAGGCGCGGGCGGGGCAGTTGCCGGCGAGACCGTCGCGACCGCTCTGGTGTCTGGCTTGACGGCGGGTTCGCCCTGCAGTGCCTGGCGCCAGAAATTCGGATCGAACGGGTCGCGCGGCACCTCGTCGCCCCTCACGCCGGGCGCACCCGTCGCGGCTAGGGGCTGGGGCAGGGCCTTGTCGGCCCTGGGCTCGGTCTTGCTCGCGGCGACCTCGGCCAGGACAGCGTAAGGGTCCTCGAAACCCGCCGCGCCCTGCCTTGGATCCCTGGCCGGAATGCTCGGGCGGCGTTCGGACCCGGAGCCGGCCGCCCCGATCTCGTGGCCTTCATGGCGGATGGCGTGCTCGGCCTCGCCGGGGTCGGCATCTTGGGGATTGCGCACGCCCTTGCGGTCGGCGGTCGTGTCCGAGAGCCGGATCGGGTTGAAATATTGCGCGACGCGCGAGCGTGTTTCGCGGTTCGTCGAATTCACCAGCCAGAGCACCAGGAACAGCGCCATCATCGCCGTCATGAAGTCGGCATGGGCAATCTTCCAGACGCCGGTCTTGGGCTGGTCCGCGACCCTCCCCGCGGAGCGGCGGACGATGATGATGTCCGGCTGATCCTTGCTCATGCTCACGCGTTCCGGTTCGTTGCTGGGCCAAGAGCTTCGGATCGGCGGCGCCGGCGGTCGGGCCCCTTGCCCTCCAGCCGGGCGACCCAGGCCTCGATGCGGGTCTCGATGACGGTGTCCTGCGCCACGATGGCGACCTCGACTGCGTCGCTCTCGGCGAATTCCACCGCCCGGCCTTCCGGGAAGACCGAACGCAGCGTCGTCAGGATGCGGGCTGGACCGCTGATGCGGATGAGCGAGCCGTCGCTTCCGGCGAGCAGCGGCGTGATCTGCTCGATCAGCGCCCGGCTCGCGGCGTCCCTCAGCTCTGCCTCCAGGAACGGGCACAGCAGGCGGCCGACCGTGTCGGACAGGGTCTCGCCGAGTGCTTCGAGCGCCTTGGGAAGCTCCGCCTCCAGCCGCATGGCGACATCGTCGGCCCAGCTCCGGCGCTCGCCGGCGAGCGTCTCGGCAGCCTCCCGGCGCAACGCCGTCATGTGCCTCTCAGTCTCGGCGCGGCCCTCAGTGAGCCCGGCCTGGCGGCCGTTCTCGAAGATCTGGTCGAGATCGGGCGCCGGTTCGCGCGGCAGCTTGAGCAGGAAGGGCGGCAGCTCGACCGCGGCGCTGTCAGAGGCTGCGCTCTCGGCGGCGACGTCCGGGGGGCTGATCTCCTCGATGTCGAAACTCGGGATGAAGTCGCTGACCGGACGGTGCTTCACGCGCGCGCTCCTTCCTGGATCCACTGCTTGAGGACGGCGGCGGCCTGAGCCTCATCGAAGTCGATGAGCTGCTCCAGCTTCTTCAGCGGCGAGCGCTGCGAGGCTTGGGTGAGATCGCCGATCAGGTTGAGGCCGAGCTCGGGCCCCGCGATCTGGGCCGGGGCGTCGCCGGCCGTGACTGAGGCGACGACCGGCGCGGGCTCGGGGCGCTTCAGCAGGGCGCCAATCGAGGGCCGCAGGCCGAACCAGATGATCAGCGCCGCCAGGGCCAGGATCGTGACCGCGTTGATCAGCGTCCCGGACTGGCGCAGCAGCGCCTCGCCGATGCCGATGGGCGCGGCGGGCTCGAGCGTGCGACTGCCTTGCAGGAAGTCGACGGCCAGCACCTTGATGTTGTCGCCGCGCTGGTTGCTGATGCCGGCGGCAGAGCTGACGACCTGCCTGACCTCGTCGAGCCGCTGGTCGATCTGTTCCTGCGAGGGCGCGGCCCCGAGCGATTCGACCAGGCGCGGCCGGTTGATCAGCACCGCGATCGACATCTTCGCGATCGAGTAGCCATCGCTGATCGTCTGCGTCTTCTTCGAGGAGATCTCGTAATTCGTCAGCTCCTCGCGGCGCTGCTTCTCCTCGCTGGAGCGCTGGCCGCCATCGGCGCGCACCGCGCGCTCGGGAACGTTCTGCTCGACCGTGGTCGGCTCCTGGGTCGCGGCGTTCTGCGAGGTGTCGTTCTCGCGCACCACGCGGACCGAGCGCTCGACCTTGGAATCGGGGTTGAAGACGGTCTCGCTGGTCTCCTTGCGGTCGGTGTTCAGGTCGGTTGCGACGCTGATCTCGAAATTCTCCAGGCCGAGATAAGGGGTCAGCGCCTTGCGGACATTGTCCTGGATCTCGCGATTGACGTTCTGCTGCAGCCCGGCGAGCTTGCCCGCCTGCATCTGGCCGGGTTCGCCGCCGGCGGCGAGCACGGTGCCGTCGGTGTTCAGCACCGTCACCTTCTCGGTGGTGAGGCCGGGCACGGCGGAGGCGACGAGATGGCGCACGGCCTGCGCGATGTTGCCGGCGCCCGAGGTCTCGGTGCGCACGACGACGCTGGCCGAGGCCGGCTGCTGGTCGCGGCGGAAGGAGCCCTTATCGGCCAGGACGAGATGCACGCTCGCCGCCTTGACGCCGCGCATGAGCTGGATCGTGCGCGCGAGTTCGCCTTCGAGGGCGCGCACGCGGGTGATCTCCTGCATGAAGGAGGTCAGCCCGAGCGAGCCGAGCTTGTCGAAGAGCTCGTAGCCGCCGCTGGTGCTGCGCGGCAGGCCTTTCTCGGCGAGCAGCATGCGCGCCTGGCCGGCCTGCGACGGCTTGACCAGGATCTGCGATCCCTCGGCGTTCACGTCGAAGACGACCCCGGCCTCCTGCAGGGCGGCGCCGATGCGGTTGACGTCCTCGCGCTGGAGGCCGCTGTACAGGACCGACATCTCCGGCCGGCTGAGATAATAGGCGCTGGCGCCGATCGCCCCGAAGACGAACAGCCCGATCGCGGCGAGCGCTGCGAGGCGCTTATGCCCGAGCTGCTGGAGGTTGAGCCAAATCTCTTCAGCGTATTGCCGACCCGGCATCGTCGTTCCTTCGAGCTTCGGAGGTTATGACGGAAGTATTCCTCGCCAGCCTTGCGCGAGCATTGCGTCGCGCAACGAAAAGGCCACGCTCCGTGAGGAGCGTGGCCCGTTGGCGTCGGCGGTGGCGCGGAGGCGTCAGCTACGGAACAGCGAGAGGATGCTCTGGCTGCCGGAGTTGGCGATCGACAGCGCCTGGATGCCGAGCTGCTGCTGCGTCTGCAGAGCCTGGAGGCGGGTCGATTCGGCATTCATGTCGGCGTCGACGAGCTGGCCGACACCGCGATCGAGCGAGTCGGTCAGGGCCTGCACGAAGTCCTGCTGAAGGCCGATGCGGTTCTTGATGGCGCCCAGATTGGTGGCGGCATCGGTAATGTCACCCAGAGCATCGTCGACGGCCGAGATATAGGTCTCGAGCTTCGCGAGGTCTGCGGCGTTGTCGGTCAGCGCCGAGATGTCGAGATCGTTGACGCTGAAGGTTTCCCACGCCGTCCCGTTATAGGCGTCGTAGGACTTGTCGAGGATGCCCTTGCCGGTCTGCGTCGCCGGAGCGGTGGCCAGCGCGGCAGGTGCCGTCAGACCGCTGTTCAGGGTGATCGTGACGCCTTGGGCGTTACGGTTGGCGAACTCCAGCTGCCCGTTTGCCGAGTCGACAGCGACGGTCAAGCCCTCGATGCCAAGCTTCATGATGTCCTTGGCGATGCTGTCCAGCGTCGAGGTCGCCGTCGTGGCGACGTTCAACGTGGCGCCAGTACCGACCTGGACGGTGATGTTGCCGGCCGCGGCGACAAAGGTGCCGGTGCTGGGGCCGGTGACCACGTTGGTGGCCGGGGTCGCATCCGCCTTGCTGTCGTAGAGCTTGATCGCTTCGAGGTCGACGGTCACCGTGTCGATCTGGACCACGCCACCGGCGCGGGAGAAGGACGAGACGACCGACTTCGTCGAATTGTAGCTTGCCGAAGCGGAGTCGACGGAGATCCAGTTCTCGCCGTTGAACACAGCGGAGTCGCCGGTGTTCTTGAGCTGCTTCTGGAGTTCGGTGATTTCGCTCTGGATCTTGTCGCGGTCGACGCCGGGGGTACGGGCGGCGACGAGCTTGGCCTTGATCTCCGAGACGACGTCGACCGTGCCGTTGAGGCCGGTATACATCGTGTCGATGGTCGCAGCGCCCAGGCCGAGAGCGTCCTTGACGGCGCCGAGAGCCTTGTTGTCCGAGCGCATGGTGGTGGCGATCGACCAGTAAGCGGCGTTGTCCGAAGCGGTGGAGACGCGCTGGCCGGTGGCGATGCGGTTCTGCGTGGTGGCGAGGTTCTTGTTGGTCATGGACAGCGTCTGCAACGCGGTCATGGCCGAGGAGTTCGTGAGAAGGCTGGTCATGGTTTCTGTTCCTCTATCGATGAATGATGGGGAACATTCCGGATTTTAACCGGTATGGCAGGGCGGCATCATGCCTTTGACGATGTGGGACGCGCCCATCAGGTCAACCTGCCATCCACTCCCTTGTCGCAGCCGAAGCTTGCGCGAGGCTGACCTGAGCGCATGGAGCGCTCAAGCCACCTTGCGGGCATAGACCAGGCACAGCAGCTCGGCGACGACCTTGTAGAACTCCGGCGGGATCATCTGGTCGATCTGCACGCCGGCATGAAGCGAGCGCGCCAGGACGCGGTCCTCGATCACAGGAATGTCGTTGGCCTCGGCGATCTCGCGGATCTTCAGGGCGATCAGGTCGATGCCCTTGGCGAGCACCAGTGGCGCGCCGCCTTCCTCGGGCACATAGCGCAGCGCCACCGCGTAATGGGTCGGATTGGCGATGATCATCGTGGCGCGCGGCACGGCGGCCATCATGCGGCTTCTGGCGCGGTCGCGGGCCAGCGAGAGCCGGCGCGATTTCAGGATCGGGTCGCCCTCGGCCTGCTTGTGCTCGTCCTTGATCTCCTGCTTCGTCATCCGCAGCGAGCGGCGCCAGGATTTCTGCGTCCAGACGAGGTCGGCGGCGACGATCACGATCGTCGCGACGCAAGCCGCCGAGAGCAGCCGGGTCGCGATGGTGAGGACCAGTTCCGGAATCGTGCTTGGGTCCTGCAGCATCGCCGTCACCACCGTGTTCTTGTCCGATTTGAGGATCAGCCAGGTCGTCACCGCAATGGCGGCGAATTTGGCCAGCGACTTTCCGAATTCCATCAGGCCTTGCGCCCCGGCGATGCGCGACCAGCCCTTCCCGGGAGAGATGCGCGACCATTGCGGGCTGATCCGTTCCAGTGAGAACTGCGGCGCATGCTGCAGGAACGAGGCGCTCAGCCCGAAGACCATGAAGAGCAGCAGGATCGGCCCGACGAAGAGGCTGGCCTGGACGGCGACATAGACCAGGAGCGTCGTCGTGTTCTTGTTCGTCGAGATGTCGAAGCCGGCGGGATCGCTGAGGAAGTTCGAGAGGAAGCGTGCGAGCTCGCCGCCGCTGGCGCGGATCAGGAAGACGCTCGCGATCAAGGTCGCGGCGATGCTGGCGAAGATCGGCGCCTCCTTCGAGGAGGGCGTGTTGCCGCGCTCGACAGCGTCCCGAATCTTCTTCTCGGAGGCCTCCTCGGTCTTGCTTTCCTGGTCTTGCTCGGACAATGCCGGTCACCGTCTCATTGGAAGTAAGCGCCGTCCTCGCGCTCCGAATTGAGCTCGATCTCGCCGCGGCCCGCCATGTCGAGCGCGACATCGGTGATGGCGCGGCGCGCCTCGATGACGTCGCGCTGCAGCGCCGGCTCGCCGTTCTCGAGATCCTGCTGCACGATGCGGCGCGCGCGCGTCGCCAGGGAGGACAGGATCTGCTCCCTGAACAGGGTCTCGGTTCCCTTGAGCGCCAGGACGAGGCGGTCGGTCGGCACCTGGTCGAAGATCGCCATGCGGTCGCGGGGCGAGAGCTTGACGATGTCCTCGAAGACGAACAGCAGCCCTTTGAGCATCTCGGCCGATTCCGGGCGCACGCGCTGCAGGCTGTCGAGCGCCTCCTCCATGTCCTGGCTGTCCATCTTGTTGAGGATGTCGGCCATGCGGGCATGGGTGTCGGCGCCCTTGTTGCGCGCCAGATTCAGGGTGAAGCCTTCATAGAGCGCCTTCTCGACGATCGCGCCCGGCTGCTCCGCCACCGGCTTGAGGTTCAGCATCCGGCGCATCAGTTCGTGGCGCTGGCCGGCCGGCCATTGCGTCATGATCCGCGAGGCGCAGGCCGGGCTGAGCTTGGACAGGATGAAGGCGATGGTCTGCGGATGCTCCTTGGCGAGATAGCCCGCCAGCACGCTTTCCGACATCATCGAGACGCGGTCCCAGATCGAGCGGTTCGCCGCATCCGCCGTCTCGCCGATGATCTCGGTGATCTCCTCGGCCGGCAGCATGCCGGTCAATAGCTTCTGGACCTCGCGCGGCGAGCCGACCAGGTTTACGCCGCTGGAAAAGCGATCGCTGAACTCCTCCACCAGCATCGCGATATTGTCGGCCGGGACCGGTCCGAGTTCGGCGGCGCAGCGCATCAGCAGGCGGATCTCGCCGGGCTCGAAATGCTTCAGCATCCGCCCGGCAAGGGGCTTGCCCATCGCCAGGACCAGGACGGCCGCCTTCTGCGCTCCGCTGAGCCCGTCACCCGCCGGGACGATGGCTGGCGTGGCGTTCGCCCTGTTGTCCTTCACAGTCCCGGTCATCGGTCCGATCCACTCACGCTTCGAACTTGGCCTGGACGCCGACGATCTCGGTGAGCGACACGCCGAAGCGGCTGTTGTCGTCTTCGACGATCACGACCTCGCCGCGCGCGACGATCCGTCCGTTCACGACGACATCGACCGGTTCGCCGACGCGATGGTCGAGTTGCACGACGGCGCCGCGGCGAAGCTTCATCAGATTGGCGACCTGCATGGTGGCGCTGCCCAGCACGACCTGGATATTGACGGGAATGCGCATCACGGCGTCGAGATTGAGCGTCTCATTCGCCTCAGTGACGGCTCCGGGCGCTCCTTCCGCCGTGGCCGAGGCGTTCTCGGTTTCCGCCTCCGCCACGCCGGCGGGGATGTCCTCCGACGTCAGCTCGGGCAGCTTCACGGATTTGTTTGGCTTCGTCATGGGGTTCTCCGGAGACTATGGGAACGCTCTGCCGGTCGCATCCGGCAGCGGGGATGAAGGCATTTCAGGCGGCGTTGGCGTCTCGGCTCGTGCGGGGCGAGATGCGCTCGGCGCGCGCGTTGGCCGATTTCAGCTCGCGCAGGAGATTGCAGCCCGTGTCGATCCGCTGTCCGAGCTCCTCGACGACCTCGCGGCCGCTGGCCTGGAGATCGCGGACGGTGGACTGGATCGCGCCCAGAGCGGCCTCGGTCTGGCTGAAGACGCTCTGGAATTCGGCATGGAAGCTGCGCATGCGCCTGAGCTCGCTGCGCATCCGCAGGACCTGGAGGCTGGTGAGCAGCAGCGCCGCGAAGAGTACGACTTCACCGAGATAGAAGGTCATCTAGAAACTCCTGTTCCTCGTTGGCGTGGTCCTGGATGCGCAGCACATAGGAGCCGTTGCGCTGCCCGAGCTGGCACCAGAAGACGGTTTCGTCATTGCACTGGAGCTGGATCTTGGATTGCGGCGACGCCTGCAGCTCGATCACCTGCCCGATCTGCAGCGAGCCGATCTCGCCGAGCGTCATGGCGCGCTCTTCGAGGATCGCCGAGAGCTTGACTTCCGTCCGCTGCACCTCGGAGCGGATCTGCTTGGTCCAGCGCGGGTCCCGGGCGGTGGACTGGCCGGAATGGACATGGGCCAGATTCTGGCGGATCGGGTTCAGCGCGGTCTGCGGGATGACGACGAACATCTGGCCGCAATTGTCGAGGCCCTGGACCAGGAACTGGGCCTTGACGGCGAGGTTGCTGCGGCTGCCGATCGTGGCGAAGTACATGCGCGTCTCGACACGCTCGAAATCGAAGGAAACGTCGCAGACCGGGGCGAAAGCACTCTTCAGGTTGCGGGCCGCGAGCTCGAACAGCGCCTGGGCCACCTGGATCTCGATATTGGTGTAGGGGCGCTCGTCATCGGGGAAGTCGGGCTCGTATTTGAACGGCGCCTCGCTGCCATCGGCCCCGAACATCACCTCCAGCAGCGTGAAGATGAAATCGCGATCGAAGCCGATCAGGATGCGCGAATCCCATTCACGCGCATGGAAGATGCCGGCGATGGCGTTGTACGCATGGGCGTTGAGCGCGTCGCCGATGCGCTGGCTCTGGACGCCGGCGAGCGAGAAATAGGCCGGCGAGGAGGACATCTGCCGCACCGCGTCGGCGCAGCTCGTCGCCAGTCGGTCGAAGACCATCTGCAGCATCGGCAGCCGGTCGATCGAGATGCCCGTCGAGTCGAGCAGCTTGTCCTCGCGGAGGGGCTGTGCAGCTGTGCTCATGTCAGGCGGCTTCCTGCTGGGGACGGTCGTTGGCGGCTGTGGCGACGGCGGCAGCGCCGCGCGGCGGAGCTGCGCTGATCGTCTTGTCCTCGACCTCGTCGATCGAGGGCCTCTCGCTGGCCGAGATGACCTTGCGGCCATATTCGAGCGCGACCTGAGGGGCGGCGCCGCCGATGAAGGCGAGGATGGTCTGCTTGACGACGATATAGACCCGGGCCTGCCGTTCGCGCGTCGTCTTGATCTTCTGGGCGATGGGCCCGATCACCGCGTAGGAGAAGAAGATGCCGGCGAAGGTGCCGACCAGCGCGGCCCCGATGAAGCCGCCGAGCAGGGCCGGCGACTGGTCGATCGCACCCATGGCCTTGATCACGCCCAGGACGGCGGCGACGATGCCCAGCGCGGGCAGGGCCTCCGACACCATGCCCAGCGCGTAATAGGGCTTCAGGCTGTCCTGGAGCTGGCTCGTGATCTCCTCGTCGAGGAGGGCCTCGACCTCATGGGCCTGCGCCTTGCCGACGATGACCAGGCGGAAATAATCGCAGATGAAGGTCGTCAGCCTGGCGTCCGCCAGGACGCTGGGCGCATTCGCAAAGAGCGCGGATTCAGCGGGAGCTTCGACATGCGCCTCGACCTCGGCGCGGCCCTTGTTGCGCAATTCGCGCATCAACGCATAGAGGACGCCGAGGATCTCGAAGTAATGCGCCTGGTTCGGTACGGCGTTTCGCAGCGCTTCCGTCACCGCCGCGCCGGTATCGGAGACGGTCTTCATCGGGTTGGCGATGATATAGGTTCCGATCGCCGTTCCCAGGATGATGACCAGCTCCCATGGCTGCCAGAGCACGGCGACATGCCCGCCCATGGCGGCAAAACCACCGATCAGCGAACCTACTGCTATCGTCAGTCCGATCAGTACGCTCAACGCGCCGCTCCTTCTCGCAATCTACATGGCGAGGAGTAGACGAGCTGGCTTGCGCGAGGCTGAAACCGGCGCGCTCATCTCGGTCAGGTCCACGCAAGCCTTGCGCGGGACCGTGATCGGCGAAGATCGCAATAACCCCGTTGCTGCGGAGGCGCCGATGACCACGACGATGATCGCTTATCAGGCGGTGACGCGGAACCTGACTCAGTCGCTCGCACGGACAGCCGCAAAGCCTGATGTCGCCAGCAATGCAGCCTATTTCGAGAAGAACATCGGCAAGGTGAAGACGCTCGACGACTTCATGAAGGACGATCGACTCTACCGCTATGCAGTGGAGGCCTTCGGCCTGGGTGACATGGCCTATGCCAAGGCCTTCATGCGCAAAGTCCTCGCAGGCGGGGTCACGGATTCCGACAGCTTCGCCAACAAGCTCACGGACCCGCGCTATCGTGAACTGGCGGCAGCGTTCGATTTTTCGACCGAGACAGCCGACACGACCTATTTCCAGACCAATATCGGCAAGGTGAAGACGGTTACCAGTTTCACGGACAAAAGCGCCTCGCGCATGTTCGACTACGCGATCAAGGCGTTCGGTCTGGAGTCGGTCGTCGACACGCCAAAGGAGAAGGAAGCCGTCACCCAGGCGCTCCATCTCGGAAAGGATTCGCCGCTTCACTTCGACGATCCGGCGATCGACAAGCAGTTTCGCGCCTTCCTGAATGCCTTCGATTTTGCCGATAAGGGCTCAAAGGCAACCAGCGACAAGGCCATGATGCAGCAGACGGTCGATCGCCATAACGCGGCCGTCAGAAGCGGCCAGACGAAGACCACGGTCGAGAAATACACGCGCCAGAAGCTCGAGCAGGATGCCGGCGCCAGCGACGACAACGTTCGTCTCGCGCTCTATTTTGAACGCAAGGCGCCAACGATCAAGACCGCCTACCAGATCCTGGCGGACGCCGCCCTGTTGAAGGTCGTCCAGACGGCGCTCGGCATCCCCGCGGAGACCTCCGCGATGCCGATCGACAAACAGGCGACGATGATCGAGAAGAAGCTCGACCTCAAGTCACTGCAGGATCCAGACGGGCTCAAGCGCTTCATGCAGCGCTTCACCAGCCTGGCGGGTGCGGAGAGCGGCGCTTCCTCGAACCCGACCATGCTGCTCTTCAGCCAACCCTCTTCCGCCTTGATTGGCCAAGACGTGCTGGCGAGCCTGCAGAAACTTCGCCTTGGAGGCATCTGACCGTGCAGTCTGCCATCTATGTCGGCCTTTCGGCCCAACTCGTCCTCGAAAAGCGGATGGAGACGCTCGCCCGCAACGTCGCGAACATGAACACTGCCGGCTACCGCGCCGAGGAGGTCAAGTTCAGCACCTTCCTGTCGAAGAAGGGGCCCGACGGCGTCAACTTCGCCTCGGAGGGCGAGAGCTTCATCAACCGGATGCATGGTGGCGTCGACAAGACCGGGAACCCGCTCGACGTCGCGGTGGAAGGCGACGGTTTCCTCGCCATCTCAACCCCCGCGGGTACTGTCTATACGCGCGACGGCCGCATGAAGATCACGGCCCAGGGCGAATTGCAGACGCATTCGAACTACCCGGTCCTCGATGCCGGCGGCTCGCCGATGCTGCTCGATCCGGAAGGCGGCCCGCCCGTGATCGCCAAGGACGGCATGATCTGGCAGGGCACCCAGCAGGTCGGGGCGCTCGGCCTGTTCACGATCGACCCCAATGCGAAGCTGCAACGCTACGAGAATTCCGGCGTGATCCCCGACAAGGCGGCGACGCCCATCCTTGATTTCGTCGTCAATGGTGTCCGCCAGGGCTTTGTCGAAGGCTCCAACGTCAATCCCATCCGCGAGATGGCGAAACTGATCATGGTGACGCGCGCCTTTGAGAGCGCCGCGAATGCGATCGACAAGGGCGAGAAATCCGTCGACGGCGCCATCCGCTCGCTTGGCGAGACCAGCTGACCGTCTGGCCGACTGACTGAACCTGACCCTTTCGCCGCCCGCACAGGATTGCGATGAACGCTCTCGCCCGTCTCGAACAAGCCATTGCCGGTGGGCCGCAAACGCATGAATTGGTGCGGATCAGCGGCGCGGTCTCAGAGGTCACGCCGGCAGCGGTGCGTGTCGCCGGGCTCTCCCGCTTCGTCCGGCTGGGCGAACGTATCGCGCTCTCCGCGAATGGGCGGGAGGAGTTCGGCGAGGCCATCCGCATCGACCGGGACGGCGTTCTGGTCAAGCCGTTCGCGACCACCGTCGGCGTCGGGCTCGGCGCGCGCGCCAGCGTCGCCGGCGCGATGACGCTGCGGCCGGCGCAGAGCTGGAAGGGCCGCGTGATCAACGCCTTTGGCGAGCCGCTCGACGAGGCCGGGCCGCTGCTGCCTGGCGATACCGCGATGCGCGTCGATGGGCCGCCGCCGGAAGCGATGAAGCGCGCGCGCGTCACGCGGCCTATCCGCACGGGCGTGAAGGTGATCGACCTGTTCACGCCGCTTTGCGCGGGTCAGCGCATCGGCGTCTTCGCCGGCTCCGGCGTCGGCAAATCGACCTTGCTCTCGATGCTGGCGCGGGCGCCGGGCTTTGGCACGATCGTCATCGGGCTCGTCGGCGAGCGCGGGCGCGAAGTGCGCGAATTCCTCGACGACACCTTGGGCGCGATGCGCGCCAATGCGGTTGCGGTCGTCTCGACCAGCGACGAGAGCGCGATGATGCGCCGGCTCGCCCCGAACACGGCGATGGCGGTGGCGGAATATTTCCGCGACCAGGGCGAGGATGTCCTGCTCATCATCGATTCGGTGACACGTCTCGCCCATGCCGCGCGCGACGTCGCCCTGGCGGCAGGCGAACCCGCAGTTGCGCGCGGCTATACGCCGAGCGTGTTCAGTGCCCTGCCCAAGCTGCTCGAACGGGCCGGCCCGGGCATCGAAGGGGCGGGCGCCATCACCGGGATCTTCTCGGTGCTGATCGACGGCGACGACCATAACGACCCCGTCGCCGACAGCATCCGCGGCACGTTGGACGGGCATCTCGTGCTCGACCGCTCCATCGCCGATCAGGGCCGTTATCCGGCGGTGAACGTGCTGTCCTCGGTTTCGCGCCTGGCGCACCATGTCTGGACACCGGAGCAGCGCGTCCTCGCCACCCGGATGAAGGGCCTCGTCGCGCGCTTCGAGGATACGCGGGATCTGCGCCTGATGGGCGGCTACCAGGCCGGCGCCGACGCCGAGCTCGACACGGCGATCGCGCTCGTGCCGCGCATCTACACCGCGCTGCACCAGGACATGGGCGCGCCGCTGAGCGCCGACGTGTTCCAGGATCTGGCGAGCGCGCTGCAGCAGGGGTGAGGGCGCGCTCCAGGCCGTTCAGGATACGTCATTGCGAGCGCAGCGAAGCAATCCAGGAGGGCTCCTGCGCCGGCTCCTGGATTGCTTCGCTACGCTTCGCAGTGACGAACGCGTTCTGGCCGAAATTTCAGCTGCGCAGCTGCTCCCTGCGCACATAGTTGAATTCCTTGACGAGCACGTCCTTGATCAACTCGCCGCCGAGGCGGGCGTTGACGTTGGTCTTCACGCTTTTCAGCAGCGCGTCGATATCGACCCGCTCCAGCCGCGAGAAATCGATCTGGGTATTGGAGTAGATCGCGCGCAGCGCCTCGTCCCGGACGAAGGGATGGGGCTTCACCGTCATCTGCCGCAAGGTGTGGGCGTCGGCCGTGAAGACGAACTGGGCCGCGACATAGCCCTTGACCTCGCCGCCGGCCAGGATCGGCACATGGAGCAGGCTGGTTTCCTCATATTCCAGCCCTTCGAAGAAGGGCGTCTCGGTGGCGGGCGGCCGTTCGGCCCGCCAGGTCAGAGCGAGATGGCCCGAGATCAGGGTCACCCCGCAAACCCAGGCGCCGAGCAGGAAGAGGCGTGCTGTCGTCATATCGCGGTCGCTTTGGCGGGCATCGGCGCGGCGAGCTGTGAGGTGACCGTGGCGGAATAGGTGCCGTCCGAATCCGCATCCATCAAAGTGGTGGCCATCGCGGCGGCGATCTCGCGCACTGCATCGAGATGCATGGCGATGGCGAGACGGTTGTGCTCGAGCTTCAATCGCAGCGTCGACAATCGCGCCAGGAGCGGGCCGTCGATGGTTTCGTTGCTGATCGCCCGCACGGCCCGGCTGGCGTCGAGGAGCAAGCGGCTCTTGGTCTCGTTGAGGCGGTTGAGGTCGGCGTTCCTGAGCGCCATCAATTCGGAGGTCTCATGGTCGAGCACCTGTTCGAGATGCTCCAGCACGGTCCACATGGCGCGCCCGGCCTCGGAGGGCATTTCCGGTGCCGCCGGGCTCGTGCTCCTGAGCGCGATGGCTCCGGCCGAGCCCCAGGCGTCCGGCGTGTCCTGAGCCAGCGGGTACGGTTCGAGGATCGCGATGTCGTCTTGCTGTTCGCTCATGATGCGTCACACCTGTCGGGTTGTGGAGGTTCGGCCCACGCCGATCGCGCTGGGCCGGGTGATGTTCAGGAGCTTGCGTTCGACCGCGAGCGGAATGGCGAGGTCGCGCGAACTCGCGCCGGCGCTGGCCGTCGGGGCCAAGGCCTTCTGGGTCGTTGCGACCACCGTGCCGGGCTCCGCGCCCGCGGTGTTGCCGGACCGTGCCGCGAGCGCGGCCATGACCTTGCTGCGGATGCCGAGGCCGCCCGTCTTGGCGATCTCGCCGGCGATCTGCTCGGACAGCATCGAGCGCCAGACGCCGCCCGAGAGCCCGCTGCCGAAGGTGTTGGTCGTGGCTTCCGGCATCATCTGCTCGATGAAGGTCGAGATCACTTGCGCCTCGAACTGGCGCAGCGTCTTGGCGGTGGCGCTCTGGTCGCCTGCTGCTGCGGCAGACGGCTTGGCAAATGATGGTTTGGCAAATGATGGTTTGGTGAGCGTCAGGCTGGCGAATTTGTCGCGCGCGCTGGCCAGCCCCGGAGCCTGCAGGGCAGCGCCGGCGCCTTCGATCGCCGAGGCGAACTGCGTGGTGGCAGCGCCGGGCACGGCCATGCGGGCAAGCCGGTCGAAGGCTGCGCGCTGACGCTGCGGATCGGCGGCGAGGGCGACGTCGAGAACGATGTCGGATGGAGGAGAAATCGCCATGGTCGCCTTTCCAAGGTCATTGAACGATCACGTCGGGAGATTGCACCATCAGGCTTATTCGAGGCTTGCCGCCCGCTTGCCCTCGATGCTGTCGATGATCTCGACCAATACATCGTCCTGGTCGGCACGAAGCTTGATCCGCCGGACATGATCGGCGAGGCGCGCGGTTTGTTTCTCGCGCCCGGTTTCCACAACGACGCGCTTCGCCTGCTCGGCGGCGGCGGCCTCCAGCTCCCAGAGCGACAGCGAGACCCGGTGCAGGCGCTTGGCCGTCATATCCGCGAACAGCCCGTCGACGAGGCCGTCGCCATTGAGCGAGGCGACGAGCGCGCGCGCCTCATCCTTGGTCTCGGTGGCTTTCCGCTCGATCGCCTTCTGGCGCCATTCGGCGAGGCTACGGATCCGCGACTGGATCGCCAGGATCCGCTCGATCGATTTCAGGCGCTTGCGCGGCATCCCGGTTCAGCCATGCGCGAGCCAGGAGGAGAAGGCCGTGATGAACAGCCGCAACGCCTCGGGGCCCGTGAAATAGAGCAGGAACAGGCCGCCTGCGATGACGAAGGGCAGCGAGATGAAATAGACCGGGATCTGCGGGGTGAGCTTGTTCATCAGCCCGATGGCGAGGTTGACCACCACCCCGTAGATCATGAAGGGGCTGCCGATCCTCAAAGCCAGGAAGAAGCTGTCCGAGGCGCGGTCGGCGAGCTGGATCAGGCCGGCCTGTGCATCGAATGCGGTGCCTGGCGCGATGCGCGCATAAGAGCCGGCCAGCGCCCGGATGACCTCGGCGTGCTGGTTCGTCACGAACATCAGCGTCGCCGCGGTCATCGTGATCAGCGTGACGAAAGGCGCTGACGCTTCCGCCTCGTCGATCGGCAAGCCCGGCAATTGTCCAAGCCCCGTGGCGGTCGCCATCGCGGTCGCGATCGTCTGCAGGGCGAGGAAGAAGAAGCGGGCCATCAGCCCGATCAGCGCGCCGGTCATCGTCTCGGAGACGATGAGCCGCAGCAGCGTCGCCGGGCCGGGATCGGCGCCGACAGCCGCGAAGGCTGGCAAGGCGAAGGGCGCCAAGGCCAGGGTGATGCCGCCGGCCATGAGCAGGCGCAGCCGCACCGGCACGCGCGGGCTGGAGAAACCCGGCATCAGCATCAGGCATGCGCCGATGCGGCAGAAGATCAGGAAGGCGTGCAGCAGGATCTCGGGCGTGACCAGCGTCACGAGATCGTGCCCAGCAGGTTGACCTCGAGCCCGCGCGCGATCTCGACATGGGAGAGGACGGGCAGCGCCGGGAAGATGCGCTCGACGATCATGCGGACGTAAGGGCGCGCATCGGGGCTGGTGACCAGGACGAAGTTCTGCGCCTGGTCCATCCGGCTGCGGATCGCGGTCGTCGCCTCGGCGGCGAACTCCTCGATGAGGCGCGGATCGATGTCGAATTCGATGACGTCGCCTTTGGCGTCGCGCCGGAGGCTCTCATGGAAGGCGAGGTCCCAGCGATTGCCGAGGCGCAGCATGTTGAGCACGCCGCCCTCGGCGAGATCGCCGCAGATCTGCTGGGCCATGCGCATGCGCACATGTTCCGCGATCGGCTCGGCCCGGCGCACATGCGGCGCGATCTCGGCGATCACCTCCAGGATGAGATGCAGGTTGCGGATCGAAACCCGTTCCGACAGCAGCAGGCGCAGCACGGCCTGCAGGCTCGACAGCGACATATGCGCCGGGCAGATCTCGTCGAGCAGCTTCTTGTATTCGGGGCCGAGCCGGTCGAGCAGGCCACGCATGTCCTTGTAGGACAGGAGCTGGCCGAGATTCTTGCGGATCGTCTCGCTGAGATGGGTGAGCAGCACCGAGAGGCGGTCGACCGGGTGCATGCCCTCGCGCTTCACCTCATTGGCGTAGCTCTCGGAGACCCACATCGCCTTGACGCCGAAAGCCGGCTCACGAACCTCCTCGCCCGGCAGGTCCGGCAGGCGGCCATCGCCGACGACGACGAGCATGCTGCCCGGGCGCATCTCGCCGGAGGCGACGACCGTGCCGTGGATGCGGAACTCATAGGCCTTGGGTGACAGGCGCAGGCTGTCGGAGAGCTTGATCTCCGGCACGACGAAACCGTATTGCGCCGCGAATTTCTTGCGCATCTTGGCGACGCGATGGGCGAGCTCGCTATGGGCGTTCAGCATCTCGGCCGACAGCTGCTTGCCCAGGCTCAATTCGATCTCGCAGATCGCCAGCGAGTCCTTGATCGTGTCCTTGCTGTCATGGACGGCCTGCTCGGCCTCCATGGCGCGGATTTCCTCGGCGGCCGCCTCGCGCTCGGCCAGGCGCTTGGGAATGGTGTAGCCGACGAAGGCCATCAACCCGCCGAGCAGGGCGAAGGGCAGCAGCGGCAATCCCGGCACGAGCGCCAGGATCAGCATCAGGAAGGCGGCGACGAAGAGCGCGCGCGGATAATGCCCGAGCTGGCCGAGGATCGCTTGCTCGGCCGTTCCGCGCATGCCGCCCTTGGAGACGAGCAGGCCGGCCGCGAGCGAAACGATCAGGGCCGGGATCTGCGTGACGAGACCGTCGCCGACGGCCAGCTTGACGAAGACGTCGGAGGATTCCGACAGCGACATGCCATGGCGCGTCACGCCGATGATGATGCCGCCCAGGATGTTGACGGCGGTGATGATCAGGCCCGCGATCGCATCGCCGCGGACGAATTTCGAGGCGCCGTCCATCGAGCCGAAGAAGGAGCTTTCCTCCTCCAGCTCGCGCCGGCGCTTCTGGGCCTCGGGCGCATCGATCAAGCCGGCCGAGAGATCGGCGTCGATCGCCATCTGCTTGCCGGGGATGGCGTCGAGCGTGAAGCGGGCACCGACTTCGGCGATGCGGGTCGCGCCCTTGGTGATCACGATGAAATTGACGGTGACCAGGATGATGAAGACGATCAGCCCGATGACGAAATCGCCGGCGATGACGAAGCGCGAGAAGCCGTCGATGATGTAGCCCGCGGCGTTCGAGCCTTCATTGCCATGCGAGAGGATGACGCGCGTCGTGGCGATGTTGAGGGAGAGCCGCAACATCGTCGCGACCAGCAGGATCGTCGGGAACGAGGAGAATTCGAGCGGCTTCTGGATCCAGAGCGAGACCATCAGGATCAGGACCGACAGGGAGATCGAGAAGGCGAGCCCGAGGTCGATGGCGAAGGCCGGGATCGGCAGGAACAGGATCGACAGGATGCCGATGATGCCGACGGCGAAGCCGACATCGCGCCCGCTGTTCGGCACAGCCTTGCCCGATGAGACGTCCTGGATCGTCATGCTGGGTTTTTCCTGCCGCCGGAAGGGGGGCGAGCGCGATGCTCTAGAATCCGCGCTCGATGCGCCCGTAGACGCGCTCGGTGAAGGCGAAGATCTGTGCGCCGGTGAAGGATCCGGTGGTCGCCATCACCACGAGGATGACGACGATCTTGGGTACGAAGGTCAGCGTGGCCTCCTGCACCTGCGTCAGGGCCTGCATCAGCGCGATCGTGACCCCGATCGCCATCGCGGCGCCCACAGCCGGCCCGGCGCCGAGGATGATCGCCCAGACGGCGTCGCGCATCAGGTCGAGCGCATCGGCCTCGTTCATGGCGTGCTCCTCAGGTCGCGGTCGTCGTCGTCTTCAGGCTGTCGAGGCTCGCGATGATCTGGTCGAGCTTCGAATTGGTCGAGACCGACTGCTCGACCTGCGACAGCGCGGCGAATTGCTGGACATATTGGGCCGGATCCGTCGGATTGGTCGGATCCTGGTTCTTCGCCTGGGCGATCAGCAGCTTCAGGAAGGTGTTGTAATCCGCCATGCCGCTTGAGGTGGTCGATTTGGTCGTGCTGGTGCTCGTAGTCGAGCTCTGCGCGCTGGTTGTGCTGGCCACGTCCATGATCGCCTCCTAAGCAACCTGTGAAGTGAGTATCGGAGCTGCGATCGCCTTGGTCGGGACCACTGCATCGAGCTTAGACGCCGGAGCCTGTCCGGAGCTTGCGAGGATGGCGGCCTCGGTGGGGTAGAGGCCGCGCAAATGCTTGAGCGCCTCGAAGAAGCGGTCTTCCGTCACGAGGAGGTCGATGTGCTGGAGGCCGGCGAGCACGGTCGCATCCTCGAACATCTGCGCCGTGGTCATCAGCATGCGCTCGAACATCAGCTTGATGAGGCCGCTGTTCTTGGGCTCGATCAGCATCGCCTGGATGGTGAAGTAGAGCTGCCGAAGCGGCGTCGTGGTTTCGTCGGCCTGGATGACATGGCTCTCGAGCAGGAAGGTCGCGTCGTTGAGCAGCTCGAGGCTCACCTTGCGATCGAATTTAAGGATCGCTCCGTTGATGTAGATCTTCTCGTTGGCGCGCAGGGACAGGTTCATTGTCTTCCTCACCTCCTGTCTCACGCCAGGCCGTCCCTGATCATCCGGTTGACGTCGATGATGGAGTCGAAGTCCTCGGACTGGCCGAGGCGCAGCAATTCGCCCTGCCTGAGCGCGAACAGGCCGATCGAGATGAGCGAGGCGCGCAGCGCCTCGGGGAGCGCGTTGTCGGAGTTCGCGAGATCCTCGATCAGCAGCGTCCAGAGGCGTCCGACGAAGGCGATCGCCTCGATCGTCTCGCGTGAGGCCGATCCGGTCGGTCGGGCCGTTTCGAGCAGCTTGACCGCCTGGTCCAGCGCTCGCCATTCGGTTGCTCGCGCGACGGTGCAATCGTCTTCGGCCGCGGCGATGTACGAGCTGTGATACATGGGTGTCCTCCAGCTTGATCGGGGGGTGAGCGGAGCGGGGTGCTCAGCGCATGTAGTTGAGGATGCTGAGACTCTGCAGCTTCACGGTCAGCGCGTAGGCCGTCTCCACCTGGGTGGTGAGCTGGTCGACGCGCACCTTCGCCTCATAGGGGTCGACGCCCTCATTGGAGAGGATCTGCTGGGCCAGGATGTCACGCTGGGTCGTGAGCCTCTCGCTCGCGGTGGTGACCCTGGCCTCTGCCGAACCCAATTGCGCCTGATTGGCGATGAGACCCTGGATGGCGCCGTTGACGACCTTGATCGCCTCGTCGACCAGGGCCTGGTAGGCGTTCTGGTTCAAGCCCTTGGTGCCGGTATCGGCGACCATGGCGTAGACCTTCGCCAGATCGCGCATCTGTTGCGAATTGGCGTTGGCCGAGACCTCGACGACCTCGTTCGGAGAAATCCGGCTCTGGATGTTCTTGTCGAGTGCGGTCGACCAGTTCGCTCCCCAGGCGGGATCGGCGAATTCATCGGAGAAGTCGGTCTGCAGGAAGGTCGTCATGTCGGCGGCCGTGATGTTGGCGGCAGCCGGATCGTCCTGGGTGAAGCCGAAATAGCTGGTGAAGGCCGCATCGGCCGCCGCCTTGTTGGGGGCTGTGGCGCCCGAGAAATAATCCGTCAGCGGCTGCTGCTGTGTGTTGATGCCGGCAAAGATGTATTGCCCGCCCATCGAGCTGTTGGCCGCGCCGATGGTGGCCTGAAGATTGTTCGTGGCCTCGGAGACGAGGACGTCGACGCCGCTCTCGCCGTTGCGGACGCTGAGCAGGGTCTTGAGGAAATTCTGGGCCGTGTCGAGCATGCCGCCGAGCGCCTGCTGGGTGACCTGGAGCCGTTGCGAGACGAGCCCGTTGGTGTCGATGATCCCGGAGGTGCGGTCGTGCTGGTTGCGCAGATTGACCGTCACGCCGGTGCGGGCGCCGAGGCTGAGGCCGATATCGGCATAGCGGCCCGTCGTCATCTCCTTGTTGGCGCCGACCAGTTTCTCCTGCGCCTTCAGGATCGTGCTGCGCAGCATGGTCGACAATGAGGAGGAGGAAACAGAACTTGTCTTCATGACGTCACCTCACAGCCTCGAGCAGCGAATTCAGCATCTTGTCGATCGTGGTGATCAGGGTCGAAGAGGCGCTGTAGGAGCGCTCCAGCTCCATCATCAGCGTCATCTCCTCGTCGATATTGACGCCGGTGGCGTTCGACAGGGCCTCGGAGGTGCGCTCCAGCAAGGCCTTTTGGTAGCCCAGCGTGGTGGTGCTGGACTGGCGCTGCGCCTCCAGCCAGCCGACGGAGGAACTGGCGAAGCCTGTCAGGCTGGTGCTGGGGTCGGCCTTGGCCGCCGGATCGAAGGAGCGATCGGCAGCCAGAGCGGTCAGCAGGCCCTGGATCCGGTCCGAATAGCTGGCCGCGCCGCTGGAATTGTAGACGTAATTCGGGTTCGACGGGTCGGAGATGCCGCCGTCCCGGAGACGATCGAGATCGCCGCCCTGGGTGGGATCGGCATTCGGGTTGATGCGGATCGAAGCCGCCAGGCCCGGCGAGACGGTGCCCATCGCCGGAACAGCCGGGCCGCCGGGCCAGGTGAAGAGGCCGGCTTGGTCCGGCAGCGTCGCCGGCGTGCCCTGGTCGCTTTCCGCGAAGGCCTCGACGAGGCCGCGGGCGATCTCGTCAAGCTGGTTCTGGTAGGTCACCGCGACATCGTCGCGGATGACCGAGGAGCCGTAGATCTGACCGGATTTCAGTGGCATCACGGAGTTGGCGCCGGTTACGGCGACACCGTCGATGAAGACCGCGTTGCCGGTGGCGCCGGCACTGAGGGCATAGCTTGGCGCCATCGTCACGCTGCGCGGCGTCGTCTCGAACAGGGTGACGCCGCTATCGGTGTAGATCACCATGTCGTTGCCCGAGCGGGTCGAGACGCTGATGCCGATCTCCTCCGAGAGCTGGGACAGGATGCGGTCGCGCGAATCGAGCTGGTCGGTGATGTCGGAGCCGGCCTGGGTGCCCTTGACGATCGCCCGGTTCACTTGCTCGAACTCGGCGAGGAGGCCGTTGACGCGGTCGACGCCGGCGGCCATGTCGGCATCCGCCTGTTCCCGGACGCCGCTGACCGTGTCGCTGGCCTGGTTGAGCGCACGGGCCAGCGCGTCCGCGCCGCTCAGGACATTCTGAGCCAGCAACGGATCATCGGGCGTGATGCTGTATTGCTGCAGCGCGTTGGTGAGGCTGCCGAGTTTGGCGGCGACCGACTGGTCGAGCTCAGGATCGTTCACCGTCGCTTCGAGCTGGTCGAGCCCGTCGACGATCGCCTGCTGGGCGGAGGTCGTGGAGGTCGCGCTGAGCTTGTTGGTGAACAGCACGGTGTTCATCGTCCGCCCGATCGAGGCGACCTTGACCGCGCCGCCATAGGTCGTGACCACGAGGCCGCTCTTGCGGTTGTAGTAGTCGCTGTCGGCACCCGCGACATTGCGTGAGATGACGGCGGTCTGCAGTCCGGTCACGGAGAGCGACGACTGGGCCACGTTCAGGGCGGATGACAGGCTCATTGGGTTGCTTTCCGTTATTCTTCGTCGCGTATTTCCTGGCTGCGGCTCAGCGCTTCAGGTTGACCAGGACGTCGAGCAGTTCGGAGCCGGTCTGGAAGACCTTGGAATTGGCGGTGTAGCTGCGCTGCGACTCGATCATCGCCGTCAGCTCGGTCGCCAGGTCGACATTCGACTGTTCGAGCGCCTTGGAGTTGATGGAGCCGAGACCGCCGCTTCCCGGGAAGCCGACGATGACGTCGCCGGAGAGCTGGCTGACCGAATAGACGTTGCCCGATAGCGGGGTGAGCTGGTCGACGCTGGGCACCGTGGCCAGCGGGATCTTGTAGGTGGCGATCCGGTTGCCGTTCTCGAACACGGCGTAGACCGTTCCGTCCGCGGCGATGTCGACGCTGTCCACGGCGCTTGGCGCGTTTCCGTTGACGGCGAGCTCCATGTTCGTGTCCATCGCGACCTGGGAGGTCGCGCTGAAATCGAGCGTCATCGTGCTGCCGCCGGGAATGGCGACACCGACCGTGGCCGGCGCGGTCGTCAACTGGCCCGCAGCGTCGAAGGCCAGCGCCGCCGTCGCCAGGGGAGCCGACCCGGCCGCACCATAGGGGAAGCCTCCGGTGGCGGCGTTGGCGTCGGCCTTCGCGAAGATTGCGGCCTGCCATGTATCGGGGCCCGTGCTAGTCTTCGTCATGTAGACGTCGAGATAAACCTTGTTGCCCAAGGTGTCGTAAGTAACGATCGACGCCTTGCTCGAATAAGTACTTCCGGCCACGTTGTCCGAAGGCAGGCTGCCCGCCGCGACGACCGTCGCGTTAGAGTTAAGAACGCCCTTGAGCGTTCCGCTCGTGGTGGCGTTCGCCTCATAGGCGACGTTGGCCAGGTTGACGCGCTGCAGCCCGTCCAGGCTGTTGGCCACTACGGAGACGTCGCCATTGGTGATCGGGTAGCCCATCAAGTAAAAGCCGGCCGAATTGACCAGGTCATGGTCGCCGTTCTCGACGAAGGCGCCGGCGCGGGTCAGATAGGGCGTGCCGCCGGCATCCGAGACGACGAAGAAACCTTCCCCGTTGATGGCGAGATCGGTGGTGGAGGTCGTCCCCATGATCACGCCCTGATTGGAAATGGCGTAGCGGGAGGTCGTCGAAACACCGCCGGAGTTGTATTCGCCCGCACCTCCTTGAGAAATGAACGAGGAGAATTCTGTCGAGGCGCGCTTGTAACCTGTGGTGTTGACGTTGGCGATATTGTCGCCGACCGCGCTCATCTTGCTTGCCTGCGCCGCCATGCCGGACACGCCGGTTCGCATGATGCCGAAAATGCTCATCGCCACTCTCCAAGCTCAAATCTCGAATGGCATTACGCAATGATTTGCTTGTGTGGAGCTTTCGTCTTGTTTCTTGTAAATCTTTAATAAATTTCTTATCGCGCAGGCAGAAATTATACTGGATTCCACTCATTATATAATAGGGCCGCTTTTGTGCGGCCCTGAGACCTCGTGTCGGGGGCTCGCCCATAGTCGGTTTGCCGGCCGCGACGATGCGAGAATCTCGCATGCTTAATGATTGGTTTATTCAACCAAATAAATACGTATCTGGATATTCATTCCGGGTTTTCGCAGCGTTGTTGTTGTTTTGCGTTGCAGCAATATTATATTGACGGGCAACAATCCGACACACAATCTGCTATTGTTCCTGCTTCCTGTGAGGCCGGCCGAACCTGACGCTGGGGGGTGTCTATGTATATTGTTGTTGATGATCGAATTTTGGTGACGGAGGGATATCAATCCCTTTTCACCGGCGAGGGCGTGCCATCAATCGGTTTCTCGCCATCCCGTTTCCAGGAGTGGGTCGAGGATACGCCTGCCGACCATATCAAGAATGTCGAGGCCTTCCTTCTTGGTGATTGTGAAGGTCGCGCAAGCTTCCCCATGATGATCCGTCGTCGCTCGCAGGCTCCGGTTATCGCCATGAACGAGGCGACCTCACTCGAGAAGACCCTCGAGCTCTTCGCCGCCGGCGTCGACGATGTGGTCCGCAAGCCGGTTCATGTCCGCGAGATCCTGGCGCGGGTCCATGCAATGCGGCGCCGGACCGACAAGCGGCGCTCCACCGACGATGAGATCAACCGGGGCGATATCACGGTGTATTTCGATGGCCGTGATCCCGATGTCGGCGGCAAGATCATGATGTTGCCGCGGCGTGAGCGCCGCATCCTCGAGTTCATGATGCGCAATCGCGGACGCTGGGTCACCAAGTCGCAAGTCTTCAACGCGGTCTATGGCCTGTTCGACGCGGAAGTGGACGAGGCCGTCGTCGAAAGCCATGTGAGCAAGCTGCGGAAGAAACTTCGTGCTAGACTTGGCCACGATCCGATCGATTCCAAGCGTTACCTCGGTTATACGATACTCTGACCTTTCGGGCGCCGACCTTGAGGCCGGCGTCCCGCGATGAAGCCAAAACGCTTTGGCTCGGTGTCGCCCTAAGCTCAATTTGAGCCGATGTTTTCCCTAAAATCCACAACAACAGCTTCGCACAAGTAACGCTTCGTATTGTTGCATTGCAACGATTTCGGGAGCGCCCCAGGTGGAGCCGATTTACCTCTTCGATATTGCCGCCAAGAAAGCGAATTGGCTTGCCGTTCGACAGAACGCCGTGGCGCAGAACGTCGCGAACGCCAATACGCCGCGCTACGGAGCGGTCGATATCGAGCCTTTCGACGCCATCGTCAGGAAAACCACGCTCACTGTGGCGGCGACATCGCCAAACCACATCACCACGACGCCGGCCGAGACGATGACGGCCAAGCAGCGCAAGGGCGAGAGCTGGTCGGTTGTCCATTCCGGCAATTCGGTCAGCCTCGAGCAGGAAATGCTCAAGGCCGGCGACATCGGCCGCAACTACGCGCTGATGACGAATCTCGTGAAAAGCTTCCACCGCATGATGATGACCGCAGTCAAGAGCTGAACCGGTTGGATTTAAGCTTGAAAAGGCAAGGTTAGACCATGATCGACCCTATTGACGCATCGCTTCGCATCGCCGGTGCCGGCCTCCAGGCCCAGTCGACGCGTGTACGCGTCGTCTCCGAAAATCTGGCCAATGCACAGTCGACCGGCAAGACCGCCGGCGCCGATCCTTACCGGCGCAAGACCGTGACCTTCGAGAATACCATGGACCGCGCGCTCGGCGCGGCATTGGTCAAGATCAAGGGCGTCGGCGTCGACAAATCGGCCTTCCGTGTCGAGTTCGAGCCGAGCCATCCGGCAGCCGACGCGAAGGGCTACGTCAAGCTGCCCAACGTCTCGATGCTGCTCGAAATGGCCGACATGCGCGAGGCCAATCGCTCCTACGAGGCCAACCTGCAGATGATCAAGCAGGTGCGCTCGATGCAATCCATGACGATCGACCTGCTGAGGAACGGCTGATGCTGAACGCAATTTCCGCGCTTGCCCCGGTCGCGGGCCAAATCGGGCAGGGGCTGCAGAGCCTCAGTGCTTCGGCCGTCCGGCCGGGCTTTACCGCCGAGGCCGCGACCCAGGCTCCGGGCGCCGATTTCGGCTCGGTCTTCGCGAGCGTCTCCCAGGGCTTCGTCGACAATCTGGCGCAGGGCGAGGCCGCGGCCGTCGCCGGCGTCCAGGGCAAGGCTGCCGTCCAGGACGTGGTCCAGGCGGTGATGTCGGCGGAGCAGTCGCTGCAACTGGCGATGGCCATGCGTGACAAGGTCGTCTCCGCCTACCAAGAATTCATCCACATGGCGATCTGAGGAGCCAATTCCATGAAAGTCCAAATCTCATGAAAGTCCTCGCCATCGCCGCGACCGGAATGAGCGCTCAACAGTTGAATGTCGAGGTCATCGCCAACAACCTCGCCAATATCAACACGACCTCGTTCAAGCGTGCGCGGCCGGAATTCACCGATCTGCTCTACCAGACCGAGCGCTCTCGCGGCGTGCCCAATCGCGGCGGCGACGGCTCGATCCCGGAAGGCGCCTCGCTCGGTCTGGGCGTGCGCGCCGCGGCGATCCGCAACCTGCACATCCAGGGCGCGCTGACCCAGACCGGCAACAAGCTCGACCTCGCCATCGACGGCCGCGGCTGGTTCAAGGTCACGGCGCCGGAGGGCGAGACGCTCTACGCCCGCGCCGGAACCTTCAACACCAATGCCGATGGCGACATCGTCACCGCCGATGGCTATCTGCTCGACCCCGTCATCCGCGTCCCGGCCGATGCGACCGACATCACGGTCAACGAATCCGGGCTGGTGCTGGCCAAGATCCCGACCGAGGTCCAGCCGCGACAGCTCGGCCAGATCACGCTGGTCAACTTCGCCAACGACGCTGGCCTGGAACCGCTGGGCAGCAATCTCTATCGGGAAACCGTAGCCTCGGGCCAGCCGGTCGACGGCACGCCGGCGAGCACCAGCTTCGGCAAGCTGCGCCAGGGCTATCTCGAGGCGTCCAATGTCGATCCCGTGAAGGAGATCACGGCGCTCATCGCAGCCCAGCGCTCCTATGAGATGAACGCCAAGGTGATCACCGCCGCCGACCAGATGGCCGGCACCGTCTCCACCGGCATCCGGTAAGGAAGCCCGCCCATGACCCGAGTTCCGGCGCGATCATCGCTTCTGGCCGCCACCCTGTTCTGCCTGGGCGCAAGCTGCGCGCAAGCGGCGCCCGGCGACATCATGCTGCCGGTGCCTGTCGTCACGCTTTATCCCGGCGACGTCATCACCGATTCCCATCTGATCGACCGCGCCTTCAGGCTGGCGATGCGGGTATCGGTCGACAACCGCCTGGCGCTTGTCGGCAAGGTGGCGCGGCGCACCCTGCTGCCGGGCCAGCCGATCCCGATCAATGCGGTGGACGATGCGAAGATCGTGCGGCGCGGCGTGCCGACGCAGGTCGTCTTCCGCGAGAACGAGATGGTGATCACAGGGATCGTCGAGCCGCTGCAATCGGCCTCGGTCAACGAAATGGTGAAGGCGCGCAATCCCGACACCGGTCTCACGGTCATCGGCGTCGTCCAGGCCAACGGCACCATCCGCGTCGGAGGCGAGTGATGGCGCTCCGGTCGAGACTTGTCGCCCTCATCTGCGCGCTCATGATGGCGGTTCAGGGCGCCGCTCCCGCCGGGGCGACCGTCCGCATCAAGGACATCGCCGGGCTTCAGGGCGTGCGCGACAACCAGCTCGTGGGCTATGGCCTGGTAATCGGCCTGCAGGGGACGGGCGACAGCGTCCGCAATTCGCCCTTCACCGGCCAGGCGCTGCAATCCATGCTCGACCGGCTGGGCGTCAATGTCCGCAACAGCACGCTGCGCACCCGCAATGTCGCGGCGGTCATCGTGACGGCCGACTTGCCGCCCTTCGCGGGGCGCGGCAGCCGCATCGATGTCAGCGTCGCCTCGATGGGCGATGCGACCTCGCTGCTCGGCGGCACGCTCGTGGTGACCTCGCTGCTCGCGGCCGATGGACAGACCTATGCGCTGGCGCAGGGCCGGCTTAATGTCTCCGGCTTCTCGGTCCAGGGCGAGGCGGAGCGGGTGACGCAGGGCGTCGCCACCGCGGCGCGGATTCCAGGTGGGGCGCTGGTCGAGCGCCAGGTAGCCGACCAGCTCGCCAGCCTGCATGTCCTGTCGCTCGAATTGCGCAATCCGGATTTCGCCACGGCCGAGCGGGTCGCCGGCGCGATCAACGCCTTCAGCCGCGAACGTTACAAATCGACCGTGGCCTTCGCGCTCGACCACCGCACCATCAGCCTGACGCGGCCGGTCAATCTCTCGACCACCCGCTTCATCGCCGAGATCGAACGCCTGACGCTGGAGCCGGATTCGCCCGCCCGCGTCGTCGTCGACGAGCGCACCGGCACGGTTGTGATCGGCCGCGACGTCAAGATCTCCACCGTTGCCGTGACGCATGGCAATCTCACTGTCCGCGTCACCGAGACGCCGACGGTGTCGCAGCCCGAGCCGCTGAGCAATGGCGAGACGGTCGTCGTGCCCCGGACCACGGTCACGGCGACGCAAGGGGGAACGGGCCGGCTCGCCATCATCAACGGAGCGAACCTGCATACGCTGATGCGGGGGCTCAACCAGATCGGGCTGAAACCTGCCGGCATCATCGCGATCCTCCAGGCGATCAAGACCGCGGGCGCCCTGCAGGCAGATCTCGTCGTTCAATAGATCTGAGAGCATTGCTCCTGCGAAAAACCGGTACCCACTTTTCCGCGCAAGGCTCTAGCTTCGCTGCATGCATAGGAAACGCCGGGGTCACTTGTTGATCCCGGCGTTTTTATTGGATTCTGCTGGTTTCCTTCGTTGAGGTCAGCCCCGCGAAAGCATCGCGCCCAATAGTCTCATCATATCTCTCAAGCGAGTTGCTCGTAATGCTGCTGAGGACATCTCTGGGCGGGTGGTTGCTGTCAGTCGCCATCCTGGCGTCGGCCGGCATCCCGCTGGCCTCGCAGGCGCAGACGCCGAGGACGACGCCGCCCGCTGCAGCCTCGGGGACCTCCGACGCTGCGAATTTCTGCGCCAGCATCCGCGATTCCGCGGCCGAGGCCCGTTTCGCGTGGCAGGCCAATACCTTGAAGACGCTCGAAGCCAAGCTGACCGACACGCTCAAGAAGCTCGAGGAGCGGAAAGCCGAGCTCGAGGCCCTGACCGCCAAGCGCGATGCCGAAATCCAGCAGACCGAGACGCGCATCACCGAGATCTTCGCGCGGATGCGCCCCGAGGCGGCGGCGCTGCAGCTTGCAGCAATGGACGAGGCGATGGCCGTCTCGCTCCTGGGCAAGCTGCCGCCGCGCACGGCCAGCGCGGTGCTCAACGAAATGGAAGCCGCACGTGCGGCTCAACTCGCCGAAGCCCTGGGCGGCCGCCGTGCGCCCGCCAACAGAACGCCAACAACCGGAGTCCAGACCCGATGAAGGCTCTCATCCTCGCGGCCTGCGCCGTCACGCTCGGCGGCTGCTCGCAAGACCTGGCCGAACTCAACCGCGAACCGCAATTGTCCCGCGTCGGGAGCGGCCTGTCGACGCCGCGCGAGGCGATCCCGGTCGGCCAGCAATCGGGCCGCCCGGTCGATGTTTCGTTCAACTCGATCTACACGCGCCATAGCGAGGATCTGTTCCGCGACACCCGGGCGATGAAGCTCGGCGACGTCGTCACGGTGCGCATTTCGATCAAGGACAAGGCCAAGCTCGACAACAACTCTAACCGCTCGCGCAACTCGGTCGCCAAGTTCGGGCTCGATTTCCTCGCCGCCTTCGGCGGCAATTCGAGTTCGGCCAATATCAGCTCGAATGTCGATTCCGAATCCTCGTCGCGCGGCAAGGGGCTGACCGATCGCTCGGAGGAGGTCGATCTCTCCGTCGCCGCCGTCGTCACGGAAATCCTGCCCAACGGCAATCTCATGATCAACGGTTCGCAGGAGGTGCGCGTGAACTACGACATGCGCGTCCTCAATATCGCCGGCATGGTGCGGCCGCGCGACATCACCGGCACGAATACGATCTCTTACGACAAGATCGCGGAGGCGCGGATTTCCTATGGCGGCCGCGGTCGCGGCATGGAGGTGCAGCAGCCGGGCTGGGGCCATCAGGTCTATGACCGGGTCATGCCGTTCTGATGGCCACACCCAAGCTCAAACTGCCGGCTGGCCGGAAACGCTCCAGACGCTCCCTGCCGGCGCTGCGGGCAGCAGTGCCGACCGTGCTGCTGACCCTGCTGGCGGCCGGCGCCGGCGCGCTCTGGGGCACCCGTGTCATCGGCACGGTCGAGACCACCGTGATGAAGCGGATGGAGGAGGCCTCGCCCCATCTCAGCGTCAATCCTGCGATGGCCGGAGGGCTGGTGCTCAAGCGGCTCGCGCCGATCGTGACCAATCTTGCCGCGCCGGCGAATGCCTGGGTGCGCATCGAGGCGGCGCTGGTGCTGGAACAGAAGGCGGCGCTCAGCGCCGAGCCGCTGATCGGCGCCATCACCGAGGATATCCTGGCCTTCCTGCGCAGCGTCACGGCGCGGCAGATGGAGGGCGCGGCGGGCCTGCGAAACCTGCGCGAGGATCTCACCGAGCGGATCGCGGTGCGCTCGAAAGGTCTCGTCCGCGACATCGTCATCGAAACCCTGGTCGTCCAGTGATCAAGCTAGCCGCGACGCTCATTTTCCTGCTGGCCGGGGTCGCCGCCGCCGGCGCCCAGTCGCTCGGGCTCGACGGGCTGTTGCCCTCGGGCGGGGCCTCGGCTTCGGGCCGCATCGTGCAGATCGTGGCGATGCTCACGATCCTTTCGGTCGCGCCCGGGCTCCTGATGATGGTGACGAGCTTCAGCCGCTTCGTGATCGCCTTGTCGTTCCTGCGCTCGGGGCTCGGCCTGCAGAGCACGCCGGCCAATCTGATCCTGATTAGCCTGGCCCTGTTCATGACCTTTTTCGTGATGGCGCCGACCTTCGACAAGGCCTGGCAGAACGGCGTCCAGCCGCTGGTCGAGAACAAGATCAGCGAAGGCGAGGCCTATACCAAGATCACCGAGCCGTTTCGGGATTTCATGCTGACGCAGACCCGCCCGGCCGATCTGCGCCTCTTCGCCGACATCGCGCCGCAAAGCATCCGGCCGACCGACCCGACACAGAGCGTCGATCTGCGGATCCTGATCCCGTCCTTCATGATCTCGGAATTGCGGCGCGCCTTCGAGATCGGCTTTCTGATCGCCCTGCCATTCCTCGTCATCGACATGATCGTTGCGACGGTGGTGATGTCGATGGGCATGATGATGCTGCCGCCGACCGTGATCTCGCTGCCCCTGAAGGTGATCTTCTTCGTCCTGATCGACGGCTGGAATCTCCTGATCGGTGGCTTGGTCAGATCCTTTTCCTAGATTTGTGTTGGGGTGTTCGAGTTGTTCCGTGGCTGTCCAAATCAGATGACCGGCGCGTCATCGAAGCGCGCTTGTTCTGGAGTGAGGTGAATGAAGATCCTGGCCATCGACGACACCAAGACCCTGCTCAGCCTGCTCTGCCTGACATTGCGCAATGCCGGCCATGACGTGGCCGCCGCGGAGAACGGCGAGGAGGGCTTGGCGACCTTCGACAAGTTCAAGCCGGATCTGGTGATCACCGACCTCAACATGCCTCTGATGGACGGCATCCAGTTCACCCGCGCCTGCCGGGCGAGGCCCGAGGGGGAGAACATCCCGATCATCATGCTGACCACCGAGAACGGCGCCGAGATCAAGGCGGAAGGTCGTCGCGCCGGCGCCAGCGCCTGGATGGTCAAACCTTTTGAGCCCTCGACATTGCTCGGCATCGTCGCCCGCTATCAGGGCTGAGGGCGAGAACAGGCGCGTCGATGGCGGGGCTTGCGTCGGCGGCTGCCCGTCAAAGCCAGTCGGACCAGCACTCCTGATGGCTCTCCCAGCGCTCGACGGCTTCCAGCAGAGCGAGGAGCTCCGCCTCTTCGCGCGAGCCTGCCTGGGCATGCGCGATCTCGTCGATCCGCTGTGTCGCGCGTTCGTGGTCGTCTTCGGTGTGAATGCGCACGCGTTGCTGCAAGGTCATCGGCAACTCCACTGATCGCGGGCTCATAGCCTGCGTTCGATGTCAGTTTCACGAAGACGGTGACGTGCAAAAAGGATGCCGGCGGTGGTTTTCCGCCGCCCTATGAGGCTCGCCCGAGCCGTACCTCAGTGCGCACGAGTCGTCAGGGCGGCTTGCGTGCGAATTCGATGAGGCTCCGCTCGAAGTTGGCGACGCCCCGCGCCTTGCAGACGCCTCGAATTGGACTCAGCCGTGGTGGGGCAGCTGGTCTAGATATCGGAGCATGAAAATGTCCTTCAGGGTGAACTGGAGACCATTGTTCCGGGCAGGGCCGCGAGGGACCTCACGGCCTGGTTGCACTGCCCCAAAATTTCCGCTTAGCCCGCTATGCCGACTTGAATTCGGGGGCTGCTATGAAGCTGAAGATCCTCATCGATACATGCGTCTGGCTCGACCTAGTAAAAGACCATCGCAAGAAGCCGGTGATCCAGGCCTTACAGGACCTGATCAATGACAAGTCGATCGAGCTCATCATGCCCCGCGTCGTGCTCGACGAGTTCGAACGCAACAAGGAGCGGGTGGTGAAGCAAGCCGAGGTTTCGGCCAAATCGCATTTCAAGACGGTGCGCGACGCAGCCGAGAGATTCCTCACCCCCGAGGCGGCGCAGGCGACAATGCACGCGCTCAACGAGCTCGACCAGAAGATCGCGTTCAAGGGCGGCGCGGTGCAGGAGTCGGTGGACCTGATCGAGAAGATCCTGAATGCCGCGTCGGTCGTCGAGACAACCGACGCGTTAAAGACGCGCGTATTCGATCGGGCGTTGGGAAAGAAGAAGCCTTTCAACGAGACTAAGAACAGCACGGGCGACGCCGTCCTGATCGAGATCTATGATGACGCGGTCAAGGCGCGCAGAAAGCGAAGTCGAGACCGATTCGCGTTTGTTACATTGAACCACCAGGATTTCAGCGGCCTCAATCACCAGATACCGCATCCCGACCTGGCCGCGATCTTCGAACCGGAATGGTCGACGTACTCGGTCTCGATTGCTGATGTGCTCAACGACATCCATCCCGATCTTCTCGAAGACTACATCGCCGATTTCAACCATTTTGAGCCGGACCGTTCGCTGTCCGAAATGCTCGACGCGGTGGAACTGCTGAGGCGCCAGATCTGGTACAATCGGCATATATATTGGATGCACCAGATCGAGGCCGGCGAGTGGCAAATCGTCGATGATGCGCTCTACGATCGGTCGAAGCACGGCAAGCAGTCGCCCCGCTCGATCTACGAAGGAGCGAAGGCAGCCGCGAGGCGAACGGAGGAAGAGGTCGGAATTGAAAACCTGGGACCCTGGGACGACTTCGAATGGGGAATGCTAAGCGGCAAACTGTCGGCGCTGAGATGGGTCCTCGGCGACGAGTGGGACATGCTCGACACCTAGGCCCCGACTTAGTCAGTTCTTGTTCAAGCCGTAAGGTGCCCGGGTGTGCAGCCGGTTCTTCCACGTTCTCTCAAGTCGCATGACGTCCGGCTCCAGCATGTCGGGGGAGACGCGCTGAAGGATCGTGAACCGGAAGTTTGACGGGTCGCGCTCGCGCAAAAGCTTGTTGCCGCCGTGGCCGGTCGCCCCATAGGCTTCCCAACGGCCCAAAATGTTCGACCGACCATAGGCCGAGCCGACATATGTCTTGGCGTCGGTCGAATCCCATATCGCGTAGATCCCGCGCCAGTGCTCAAGGGCGGCTCGCCAGCGCTGAGGCAGGATCGACAGTTCCGCCCAAGTGAATTCGGCCTCGTCCCACTCCGGCAGTGCGGTGGCGAACGCGCTCTCCTCACGGATCGCCAGCACCGGCATGATGTTGTTGTGCGCCCGCCGATACCAGCCGCGCTCCGGCGGCGGCCAACCCACGATCAGCTTACCGCGCCAGTCGGCATAGTGCCTGGTCTCGGTGAGGTCGAATCGCAACTGATGCGTCCGTGTCTCGGCCTCGGTGAATCCCCAATAGCCATGTTTGGCGAGGGCCTGATTCTCGGGGCAGGCCCAGAACTGCTCGCGGGTGTGCGGGGCCGAATTCCCAATCTTATAGATCCCGACGAACGCGGCCTTCGCCGGGCCGTACGCGATGAAGCTTGCGAGCCAGCCGCCCTCAAGGCCGAGCATCGACCGTTCGACGGAAGGCCCTTGATAGGACTGGAAGATATTGAAGAGGTGCGGGCGCTCGCTCGCGATCAGCGGCAACGCCTTCGCCAGTCGGCTTTCCATTGGCCTGTGCCGCAGCACCAATGTGCGCGTGGGGTCCACGCCGACATTGCCGAGCAGGTCATTCAACAGCATCGTACCGACGTATCACAGGAGCGGCGGCATCGCGATGGAAGTCGAATGGTTCTTGAAGGAACGGACGCGCTTCATCCGGTATTTCTACGACAACGCCGCCCCGCCGTTCCGCGAGATGCTGCGCAAGATCGAAGAGGAGGAGGAGCCGTTCATTCAGCCGTACAATGAGGATGGCGACGAGCCGGCATTCCAGATCGAATACCAGGAAGCGTGGTATGGGCTGGAGGCGGCCGGGATCGCAAGCATCTCGATGCTCTCGGACACCCTGAAGACGTTCTTCCTCACGTGGCAGCGCCTGCTGGGGTTCAAGTTGACCGAGCAGACGCGTCGCCAACTCCGCAAGAAGGGTCTCATCCCATTCTACAAGCAAGTGTTCGGCGAGATCGTCGGCGGCGACTGGAAAAACTGTCCCGTCGATTTCGGGATAATCGAGCAGGTGATCCTGGCGCGTAACGATGCGCAACACAGCAAGGACCTACACAGCCGGCAGCCGGCGCATAACCCGCAGACGAGGAAGCGTTACGTCCCGCCGTTCTTCATCAGCGAGCATGACAAGGTGTTCGCGTCGTCGGCTGTCCTGAGCGAATACGCGACGGTTAACCTGCAGGTCTCGATCGCGCGCGCCGACCTGTTCGCGGCGATCGCGGAGGTCGAGAAGCTGGCCGACTGGCTTGAGCCGAGGCTTCAAGCCGTCCTTTGGCCGAACGGTCTGGCTTCACCAAACGAACCGCCGCCGCTATCAATCCAATAGCCTCCTCGACTGGAATGCTTCTCATGCGGATCGTTCTCGGCCTTTGCGCTGCCATACTCGCCGGAAGCTATTCGCTCGCCGCCGAGATCAAGCTGGTGCGCAACCCAGATCCGAAGCAGGTTCCCGCCATTATAGTCAGGGGGCTGTTCGTCCGGGGCGACGCCGCGGAGTTCGAGCGGCAGGTCAACGGCATCAATCGGGGACTGGTAGTGCTGTCCAGTCCGGGGGGGTCGATCGACGAGGCATTCCGGATAGGCGCGGCAGTGAATATCCAGGGGTTGGCGACGATGGTCGTCGATGAATGTGCGTCGGCCTGCGGCTTGGTGTGGCTCTCGGGAAAGCGTCGATACTTCAGCAAGGGCGCCAGGATTGGCTTCCACGCCGCTTACGTCATCCGGGATGGCAAGCCAATCGAGACGGGCATGGGCAATGCGGAAATCGGATCGTTCTTGACCCATCTCGGTTTAAGCCGAGAAGCCATCCGCTTCATAGCGTCGGCACCGCCCGAGGGGATGCGTTGGCTCACCCCCGAAGACGCACGGCGATTGAAGATCGCGTTTCTGGAGGGTGCGCCGGTCACCGATCCGAGCGGGCGCGTGCAACGCCCCAGCTATGAAGAAAATCCAGTGAAGACCGACGTTGCCCGTGACGAGATGTACGGGATAGCGATCGTCGCAGGCGCACACGTGATAGCTCTCACGTGCAAACCGTTTTACCGGATCGATGAGGCTCTCATTCAGAAGCGGCACAAGGCCCTGATGGATGAGGGCCAAAAATTCGGCGACAAATTCGTCGATGCTTTAGGCGAGATTCTCGTTCGGAACCGGTCTGATCTACGACAGGACGGACACAAAGCCGTCTGCGATCAGAATAAGGCCATGTTCACCAATGCCGGCGTACAGGGTGTCTACTTGAATTAGCCTCATCCGATCGCCCGGGTGAGGTAATCAGCGACCTTCGAAGCCGCTGCGCCGACGGTGAAGAGAGCCCGTTGTCTTCTTCAATCCGGAACGCTGCCCGAGATTCCGACGTCGCGTCAGATGTCAACGCAGCGGACCTGGACCCCCTCGACTTTTTCGAGCTGAGGATGGCGCCCGGGATCGTAGCCGGGAGAGTAGAAGAAGGCGTAGCGATGCCGGGCGGGGTCGCCGGCGAGACGTTTCAGATCCTTGTCGAGCTTGCGATTGCTCTGCGGGCTCGTCGCTGCGAAGGCCTCACCGCCGACGAGGTCCGGCTCGATGCTCATGATATCCAGCCGCTGCGACGCATGCGCTCCCGGAGCCAGGGAAAACCCGCCGGCGTCGGGATGCGCCTCAAGCAGCCATTTGGCAGCGTTGAGCGCCACTAGGTAGCTGAAAGTCTGATTGATCTGCTCGACGACGTTGAGGGCCCGGTCCTCGATCGGATGGCGCCCCGTCTTTCCGAACTTCATCTGCCGGAGCGCATCCGCCGGCGACGTGAGCGCGGCGAGCGCCTGGATCGCGTGCTTGGTCGACAGCTCGATCGTCGCGAGGTGCTTGTCGATCTCGGACACAGTGCGGACGATCATGGCGGTTCCTTCGCGTCTCATGACGCGGGCAACGGGTGCTATGCTCTCATACGGGCTTGCCGTCTGGGAGCCCCGCTCGCCGGGTTCTCTTTTCGTTGTCGCGACCCCAAAACGAAAACGGCCTCCCCGGAGGGAGGCCGTAAACCCCAGTAAACACCGAGGAAAAATGGTGGGCGCGACAGGGATCGAACCTGTGACCCCTACGATGTCAACGTAGTGCTCTCCCGCTGAGCTACGCGCCCGTCTGCCGCGTCGGGATATCGTCGCGGCTGCCGGAACAGGGTGTCACCGTTGCCGGCTGACCATGTTGCGAGGTGTGCGGCTATAGCGGCTCATGCGGCGCCTTGCAAGCCGCTTGAGCTGCAAAAGCGTCAGGCCGCCAGAAGCTTTTCGACCTCGCTGACGAGCTCGCGCAAATGGAAGGGCTTGGACAGCACCTTGGCATCCTTGGGCGTCTGCGAATCGGGGTTCAGGGCGACTGCCGCAAAGCCGGTGATGAACATCACCTTGATGTCTGGGTCGAGCTCGGTGGCGCGCCGCGCCAGTTCGATTCCGTCCATCTCCGGCATCACGATGTCGGTCAGGAGCAGCTCGAAGGGCTCTTCGCGCAGGCGGTTATAGGCCGAGAGGCCGTTGTCGAACGAGGCCACGTCATAGCCCGCATTCTGCAAGGCCTTGACCAGGAAGCGGCGCATGTCGTTGTCGTCTTCGGCGAGAAGTATCTTCGTCATGGGCCTGCTATGTCCGTCCCGAAAGGCCTGTCTCAAGATGAAGGCCGCCGGGCGCGGCGGTTTCCATCCGGTCGTATTGTCTGGCGCCTGCGCCATATCCCGGGCCGGCGAGCAGCCGGGTTAGCCGGCCAGCTGCGGGCTTGGAACCATGTCCTTCTATAAGGCATGCGCATGGTAAACAACGCGTGAATCCGGTCTTGGTTAAACAGCCGCGCGGGTAATGCTTCTACAGCGCCGTTTTGTGTGCTTCAGTTCGGCGACATGAGCGTCCCAACCGCCTTCTTCAAAGCCGATCCCGAGGATGTCGTCGCCGAGATCGAGCGGCCCTTCACGCTGCATCAGCCGGCGCTGCAGGTCGTGCCCGTGGTGGTCGACGTGCCCCATGCCGGACGGCGCTATCCCAAGGCCTTCGTCGAGCGGGCGCGATTGCCGTTGCGCAGCCTGCGCCGCTCCGAGGACGCCTATATCGACCTGCTCTTCGCCCAGGCCGTGGCGCTTGGAGCCCCGCTCCTGGTCGCCGAGTTCCCGCGCGCCTTTCTCGACGTCAATCGCGAGCCCTATGAGCTCGATCCGCGCATGTTCGATGGGCGTTTGCCGGCCTTCGCCAATACGCGCTCGATGCGGGTCGCGGGCGGGCTCGGCACGATTCCGCGAATCGTCGGCGATGCGCATGAGATCTATTTCGGCCGCATCCCGGTCGAGGAGGGGCTGGCGCGGATCGATGCGCTCTACCGCCCCTATCACGCCGGCTTGCGCAGCCTGATCCAGCGCACGCATGGCGCCTTCGGCACCTGTATCCTGGTCGATGCCCATTCGATGCCGTCGACCGGGCTCGACCGCGACGGGCTCGCCAAGGCCGACGTCATCCTGGGTGACCGCTTCGGCACCAGCGCGTCGGGCTATATCGTCGACATCGCCGAGGAGGCCTTCCGGCGGCTGGGCCTGACCGTCACGCGCAACCGGCCTTATGCCGGGGGCTTCATCACCGAGCATTACGGCGCGCCGACCTCGGGCGTGCATGCGCTGCAGATCGAGATCAACCGCGCACTCTACATGAATGAGGCGACGCTGGAGCCGCATGCCGGCTTTACGGAGCTGGAGCGGGGCGTGACCGCTGCGATGGCGGATTGCTTCGCGCGCTGGAGCGGCTGGCTCGACGAATGGCGCGAGGCGGCCGAATAGAGCAGCGGCTACGAAAAGCGGGTTGCGGTTTTCGGAGCAGGCCGATGCGAAACACAAAATCCCCGGCGGCCGGATTGCTTGCCACCGCAACCCAGAAAAAAGGGCCGCACACTTGCGTGGCGGCCCAAGTCTAGGGAGGAAACGCCCAAGGAGGGCAACGAAGGCTTGAGGTGATCGCCCCTTCGCAGTGCACAATATGACGGTGCAGCGCAAAAACGCAAGTGGGTTTGCGTAAAGTCTTATGGGCCATGCGTCAGACGCAAGAATGATGGCGGATTACCGGCCGATTCCCTTGTTTTCCGATGATTCCGCTTGCATGACAGGCTCGTGCCGCAGGGCTACGGTCGGATGCAATGCTGCGCAGCAACAAAATAACGGGAGGCTGGTATATGAGCACTGTCGATTTCGGCGCTTTCATCGCCGAACTGGCGACGCAGTCCGGCCAGGCGATCCTGCCGTTCTTTCGCGCCCATCATGCCACCGAGGACAAATCGCTCGGCGGCGTGTTCGATCCGGTGACGGAGGCCGACCGGGCCGGCGAGAACGTGATGCGCCATCTGATCAAGCGCAGCTTTCCCGCCCATGGCGTGCTCGGCGAGGAGTTCGGCAATGAGAACATCGACGCCGAATATGTCTGGGTGCTCGATCCGATCGACGGTACGCGCGCCTTCATCTCCGGCATTCCGGTCTGGGGCACGCTGATCGGGCTGACGCGCGGCGGCGTGCCGGTCTATGGCATGATGCACCAGCCCTTCACGGGCGAGCGCTATTCCGGCGATGGCCGCCAGGCGCGCTATGAGGGGCCCAACGGCCCGCGCGTCCTGCGCACGCGCCAGATCACGAATCTTAGCGAAGCGACGCTGATGACCACCTCGCCGGCGCTGTTCAAGGGCGCGGAGGCCGAAGCCTATGCCCGCGTCGAAAGCCAGGTGCGGCTGCCGCGTTATGGCTGCGATTGCTATGCCTATTGCATGCTCGCGGCCGGCCATGTCGATCTGGTGATCGAAGCCGGCCTCAAGCCCTATGACATCGTCGCGCTGATCCCGATCATCGAGGGCGCGGGCGGCATCGTCACCTCATGGGATGGCGGCAGCGCCGCCGGGGGCGGCACGGTCATCGCCGCCGGCAACAAGACGCTGCATCAGGCCGCGCTCAGCCTGCTCGCCGGTTGAGCTGGCCGCGATCTGGTCCTCGCCGGGAATGAAGGCGTCGAAGGCCGCCCAGAACTGGGCGCGGATCTCGTCGCTCTCCATCAGGATCTCGTGGCGCGCGGTCGGCAGGACGAGTGCGGCTCCGGTCTTGAGCCGTGCCGCGAAACGCTCGATCGCCGGGGTGGAGACGATCGGGTCCTGGCCGGCGGCGATGACCAGCGTCGGCACGCGAATCTCGCGGGCGGCGGAGGGAGCGTTCAAGCGCGCCATCAGTGGGAAGGCCGCATGCACCCAGCCGATCGTCGGGTCGCCGATGCACAGATGCGGCGCGCCGGCCGAGAGCGCACTGTTGCGGGCATAGCGGGTGGGGTCGCTGGTCAGCCGATTGCCCTCGAAGGGTTTGGTCGCGATCGCGGTGTCGCCGCCGCCGGGCACGAAGGATTTTCCCAGACCGAGCCAGAACAGCAGGTTTGCCAGCCGCCGCGCCATATCGGGGCGCTCGATCATGGAGAGGCCCAGCATGGGGGCGAGCGCGACCAGCCGCGAGACCGGCAAGGCGTCGCGGCGCGCGGCGTCCAGGCACAGGGCCGCGCCCATCGAGTGCGCCAGCACGAAATAGGGCTCGGGCAGCGTCTCGCGCATCTGCGCCAGCGCCAGGGCGAGGTCGTGCTCATAATGTCTGAGCCAGCCGACATGGCCCTTGCGCCAGCGCCGCACGAAGCGTTGCGAGCCGCCCTGGCCGCGCCAGTCGAAGCTGATCACATGGAAGCCGCGCCGGCGCAGCTCGACGATCGTCTCGCTGTAGCGCTCGATGAATTCGGCCCGACCCTGGACGAGGAGGATGGTGCCGCGCACCAGTTTGACCGTCGGTCGCCAGCTTGCGAAGCGCAATTGCGCGCCATCGCGCGTTTTCGCGAACCAGGCCTTGCCATGCCCCGGGACGGGATAATCGGGATGGGCGAAGAGCTGGGCCTCGGCCATCAGGGCAGGGCGCGCAGAAGAGGAAACCGGTCTTTCGCGTGAGCCATGCGCTTAACCCCGAGTTGTCGATCAAGTCTCGCACGCGGACATGCCAGCCCGGATGCGATGCGATCGAAGGGCTTTCGAATCGGGCGGGCCTTCGCGGCCGCACTAGCTTGCTTATGCCTGTCTTCGCGCCCCCTTGAAAAGCCGAAAAGGCGAGACCAGATCATCTCTGCGCAGGCCAAGACCGGCTGCGCGAGGCTAAACCAGGCCCGTGCTCATGATGAGGCGGGCTGGACCGAACTTGTCGCTTCCCAGGAGGACATCATGCGTCACTTCGATCTTTCCCCGCTCTATCGCTCGACCGTCGGTTTCGACCGCCTGTTCTCGCTGCTCGACCAGGCCACCACCGCCGAGGCCGCGCCGAGCTATCCGCCCTACAACATCGAGCGCACCGCCGAAAACGCCTACCGCATCAGCATCGCGGTCGCGGGCTTTGGCGAAGCCGACCTTGCCATCGAGAGCAAGGAGAATGCGCTGACGGTGCGTGGCGAGAAGCAGGGCACCGAATCCGCTGAAAAACGCGAGGTTCTGCATCAGGGCATCGCGGCGCGCGCTTTTGAGCGTCGCTTCCAGCTTGCCGATTATGTGCAGGTGACCGGCGCCAGCCTCGAGAACGGCTTGCTCCATATCGATCTCGTCCGCGAGATCCCCGAGGCCAAGAAGCCGCGCCAGATCGCGATCGGCGGGGCCAAGCCCGCCAAGGTGCTCGAGGCCAAGGTCGCCAAGGCCGCGTAACGCAGCAAGGCCGCGTAACGCGCGCCTGACCTGAAACCCTGAAACGAATGGGGCGTCCCCGGGTGACCGGGGACGCCCTTTTTCTTGGCCAATTTTTTGGCCGAGGGCCGTAAGGCGGGCTTGCCTCAGTCCAGCGGCGTAACCGGAACGGCGGGCGTCTCAGGCTTCGGCGTCGAGGGCGTCGCATCCGGGAGCTGGACCGGCGGCAGTTCGACGGGCGCGACAGCGATGCCCGAGGGGTCGGCGCGGGCCAGCGGCGGCTTGCGCTCCGCCTCGTCCGTGCCGCGCACGTCGTTGGGGTTGACGAGCTGGGGATTGACGAGCTGCGGTTTGTCCGTGCCGGTCGCGGGGTTGACCGGGCCGGGTGTCGGCAGCGCCGGGGCCACTGGCGAGCTCGGGGCCGTCGTCGCTGGGGCGCTGGCCGTCGCGGCCGGCTTTTCCGCTGGGGTGAGCGGTTCGGTCGCGCGCGGCGGCGCGGCCGGGCTCGGCGGCAGGATCGTCGCCGGCGCGCTCGCCTGGCCTGGCGGCTTGAGCGCGGGCGGGCGCTCGGGTGGGCGCGGCACCAGCCGCGGCGCCGGCCTGTCGTCGCGCGGATCGACGCGGGCGATATGCGGGGCGGGTGCGGGCCTCGGCCGCGCATCGGGCAGGGGGATGCGGTCGATCAGGTCGCCGCTATGGGCGTCGAAGATCAGGCGGGCGCGGCCGCCATTGGCAGTCTGGCCGTCGAGCACATAGGAGGAGCCGGTGCGCACCATCCGGTCGACGCGGGCGAGACCGAAGTCGCGCGCGGCGACGCGGCCGATGGAGCGGGGTGGGACCGGAGCGGGAGGCAGCGGCGCGTAGCGTTCGTAATAGCCGCGCGGATAGGCCTCTTCCTCCTCATAGAGGTAGTACTGCGCTGCCGCTCCGCCAACGGAACCTGCGAGCGCGCCGGCTACCGCCAGGCTCGTCAGGACCAGGCGCGAGGGCGCGGTCGATCGAAATACCATGTCGTCTCCTTTGGGCGACTGAACTGGGTCTTCAGTCTTCCTTAGGGATTACGGCGTGCGTGCGGCTGAAATCGGGGGAGAATTCAGCCTTTTGCCGCGGTGAACACATTGATCAGGCGCTCGACATCCGCCTCGCCGGTCGAGAACGCCATGACGAAGCGGCCGATGGTCTCGCCCTCCGCGAAAGGGATATCCTTCGGCAGCGCGGTCTGCGACCAGGGCAGGTAGCCGACGCCGGCCGCCTTCAGCTTCGTCTGGAGGTCCGCCGACAGAATCGGAAACACCTGATTGACTTGGCAGGGCCAGGCGAGCGGGATGTCCAGGGCGATGAGCGCATCGGCCAGGCGCTTGGCCATCGCATTGGCGTGGCGCGCCAGTTCGAGCCAGTGGCCGCCACCGAGCAGGCCCTCGAACTGCGCCCCGATCAACCGGCCCTTGGACAGGGTGTGGCCCGACCGCTTGCGCCGCCACTTCATCTCGGCTGCGGCCTCGGGCTGGAAGAAGATCACGGCTTCCGCCGCCCAGGCGCCGTTCTTGGTGCCGCCGAACGTCAGCACGTCGACGCCGGCCTGCCAGGTGATTGCGGCCGGCGAGCAGCCGAGCGCGACGAGCGCGTTGGTGAAGCGGGCGCCATCCATATGCATGGTCAGGCCGCGCGGCGCGACGGCGTCCTTCAGGGCGCGCACCTCGGCTTGGGTGTAGATCTGCCCGCATTCCGTAGCCTGCGTGATCGAGATCGCCTGCGGCTGGACCTGATGCAGCGCGCCTTCGCGCATGCGGGCGAGGGCCTGCGTCACGGGGCCGGGCGAAATCTTGTTGCCGGCGCCTGGCAGGCCGACGAGCTTGGCGCCGTCGCTGAAGAATTCCGGCGCGCCGCATTCATCGTCGGCGACATGGCTTTCTTCATGGGTCAGCACCGCGCCCCAGGGACGGGTGATGCTGGCGAGCGCCAAGGAGTTGGCCGCCGTGCCGCTGGCGACGAGGAAGACCGTGACCTCGTGCTCGAAGATCTCGGCGAAGAGGCGCTCGACGCGGCCCGTCCAGGCGTCGGTGCCATAGGCTGTCGCGGTGCCGTCATTGGCGGCCGCCAATGCTGCCATGACGGGAGCGCTCGCGCCGGCGGTGTTGTCGCTGAAGAAGTTCATATCCAAGGGGTAGCGCCGGGCTGTGACGCTAACAAGCGCATCGGCGGATCGCCGGTCTGCATGCGACGATGGTCGAAACGCGGCGGGGGTCGGAAAACCGGCGGAAAACAAGAAGCGTGCTGGCAATGTTGGGCTTTCGCTCCGGATATGTCTCGGGGGCGAGCGATATCGCAATAAAATTTCGGCCCTGCTCGTAATCGGCGCTTGTGCCGAGATTAGAATTCTGGCAAATTCATCGCAATAGGACAGTGTTGCTGTCCCATTTTCACTGCGCCGACCGTGAGCCGCCTAGCGCTTGCGGCGGCCGATCGCAACGGAGCGGACACATGACGAGGGGTAAGGCTACAACCGCCAAAACCAATCGTGCGCGCGCCGCCCGTAAAGCGGCGGCTTAGACAGGCGCGGCAGGGCGACAAGCCCGAGGCGCCTGCGGAGGACGCGGGCGCCCCAAGACAGCGCAAGCCACCCTCCCCAGGAATGACTTGGCCACGTTGGCCCCATCCTTGCTGCTTGCCCGATCGGGCTCGGCACGAGGGCTGGCGCGGCGAAGGATAGTGTGGACTCGAAGGCGACTGTTGGCGGAAGCTGGCAGGCAGCGTGAAGCGGGGTTTGACGATGAGCGAAACCAGCAAGTCGAGCGTGGCGGCGGCAGCTGCGGCTTTCCCGGCAGTGCGTGATCCTGCAATGCCCGAGCGCCAGGGGCTCTACGACCCGTCCTATGAGAAGGATTCCTGCGGTGTCGGCTTCATCGCCGACATGAAGAACCGCAAGACCCATGCGATCGTCCAGCAGGGCCTGCAGATCCTGCATAATCTCGACCACCGCGGCGCTGTCGGGGCGGACCCCAAGCTCGGCGACGGCTGCGGCATCCTCGTCCAGATTCCGCATGGCTTCTTCATGGAGGAGTGCGCCAAGCTCGGCATCGAATTGCCGGCGGCCGGTCACTACGCCATCGGCCAGTTCTTCATGCCCCAGGAAGCCGAGGATCGCGCCGTCTGCGAGGAGATCGTGGCGCAGGCCGTCACCGAGGAGGGGCTGATCTTCCTGGGCTGGCGCGACGTGCCGGTCGACTCGTCGGATCTCGGCGAGGCCGTGAAGGAGAGCGAGCCGGTCCATCGCCAGCTCTTCGTCGGCCGCCCGGCCGAGATCGCCGATGAGGACGATTTCGAGCGCAAGGTCTATGTCCTCAGAAAGTCGGTCTCCAACAAGGTCTATAAGCGCCAGGATCGCGCCACCGCGACCTATTACCCGGTCTCGATGTCGGCCCGCACCATCGTCTACAAGGGCATGGTGCTGGTGACCCAGCTCGGCTCCTATTTCAAGGATCTGACCGACACGCGCTTCGTCAGCGCGCTGGCGCTGGTCCATCAGCGCTTCGCCACCAACACCTTCCCGTCCTGGCGGCTTGCCCATCCCTACCGGATGGTGGCGCATAACGGCGAGATCAACACGCTGCGCGGCAACGTCAACTGGATGGCGGCGCGCCAGGCCTCGGTCGATTCCGAACTGTTCGGCCCCGATATCTCGAAGCTCTGGCCGATCTCCTATGAGGGCCAGTCCGACACCGCCTGCTTCGACAACGCGCTCGAATTCCTGGTCCAGGGCGGCTATTCGCTCGCTCACGCCATGATGATGCTGGTGCCCGAAGCCTGGGCCGGCAATCCGCTGATGGATGAGGAGCGGCGCGCCTTCTACGAATATCACGCCGCGCTGATGGAGCCCTGGGATGGGCCCGCCGCGATCGCCTTCACCGATGGCCGCCAGATCGGCGCGACGCTCGACCGCAACGGCCTGCGTCCCGCGCGTTATCTCGTCACCGATGACGGGCTCGTGGTGCTGGCCTCCGAGTTCGGCGTGCTGCCGATCCCCGAGGAGCGCATCGTCCAGAAGTGGCGCCTGCAGCCGGGCAAGATGCTGCTGATCGACCTCGAACAGGGCCGCATCATCGGCGACGACGAGATCAAGACGAGCCTTTGCCTCGCCAACCCCTACAGGGACTGGCTGAAGCGCACCCAGATCGTGCTGGAGGAACTGCCCCCGGTCGAGGCGCGGGCGCAGCGCACCGATGTGCCGCTGCTCGATCGCCAGCAGGCCTTCGGCTACACCCAGGAAGACACCAAGATCCTGATGGCGCCGATGGCCGTGACCGGCCAGGAAGCTGTCGGCTCGATGGGCACGGACACGCCGATCTCGGCGCTCTCGTCGAAGTCGAAGCTGCTCTACACCTATTTCAAGCAGAATTTCGCGCAGGTCACGAACCCGCCGATCGACCCGATCCGCGAGGAGCTCGTGATGAGCCTCCTCTCCTTCATCGGGCCGCGTCCCAACATCCTCGACCTGGAGGGTACCTCGCGGCGCAAGCGGCTCGAAGTGCGCCAGCCGATCCTGACCAATGACGATCTCGAGAAGATCCGCTGCATCGGCCATTACGAGGATCGTTTCGACACCAAGACGATCGACATCACCTATCCCGCCCGCGATGGCGCGGCCGGCATGGAGCATGCGATCGAGCGGCTCTGCGAGCGCGCGGAGGCTGCCGTCAATGGCGGCTACAACATCATCATCCTGTCCGACCGGCAGGTCGGCCCGGACCGCATCCCGATCCCGGCGCTGCTGGCGACGGCGGCCGTGCACCACCACCTGATCCGCAAGGGTCAGCGCACCTCGGTCGGCCTCGTGCTGGAATCGGGCGAGCCGCGCGAGATCCATCACTTTGCCTGCCTGGCCGGCTTCGGCGCCGAGGCGATCAACCCCTATCTCGCCTTCGAGACGCTCGAGGCTCTGTTCGAGGCCGGCGAATTCCCGAAGGAAGTCGACCGCTACGAGGTGGTGAAGCGCTTCATCAAGTCGGTCGGCAAGGGCATGCTCAAGGTCATGTCCAAGATGGGCATCTCGACCTACCAGTCCTATTGCGGTGCGCAGATCTTCGACGCTGTCGGGCTCAAGACCGAGACGATCGAGAAGTATTTCACCGGCACGATCTCCTCGATCGAGGGTGTCGGCCTGCCCGAGATCGCCGAGGAGACCGTGCGCCGCCACCGCGACGCCTTCGGGGATTCGCCGATCTATCGCGACTCGCTCGATATCGGCGGCGAATACGCCTTCCGCCTGCGCGGCGAGGACCATGCCTGGACGCCGGAGAACATCGCGCTGCTCCAGCACGCGGTGCGCGGCAATGCGCAGGACAAGTACAAGGCCTATGCCGAGCTGGTGAACGACCAGAGCTCGCGCTTCTCGACCATTCGCGGCCTGTTTGAGATCAAGGACGCGGATGCGCTCCAGCGCAAGCCGATCCCGATCGAGCAGGTCGAGTCGGCAGCGTCCATCGTCAAGCGCTTCTCGACGGGGGCGATGTCCTTCGGCTCGATCAGCCATGAGGCGCATTCGACGCTCGCCATCGCGATGAACACGATCGGCGGCAAGTCGAACACCGGCGAGGGCGGCGAGGAGCCTGAGCGCTTCGCGCCGATGGCCGACGGGCGCTCGATGCGCTCGGCGATCAAGCAGGTGGCGTCGGGCCGCTTCGGCGTGACGACGGAGTATCTCGTCAATTCGGCGATGATGCAGATCAAGATCTCGCAGGGCGCCAAGCCCGGCGAGGGCGGCCAGCTTCCCGGCCACAAGGTCGATGCCCGCATCGCCAAGGTGCGCCATTCCACCCCTGGCGTCGGTCTGATCTCGCCGCCGCCGCATCACGACATCTATTCGATCGAGGACATCGCCCAGCTCATCTTCGATCTGAAGAACGTCAACCCGGCCGCCGACGTCTCGGTCAAGCTCGTCTCGGAGCTCGGGGTCGGCACGGTTGCGGCGGGCGTCGCCAAGGCGCGCGCCGACCACATCACCATCTCGGGCTATGAGGGCGGCACGGGTGCGTCCCCGCTGACCTCGATCAAGCATGCTGGTTCGCCCTGGGAGATCGGCCTCGCCGAGACCCACCAGATCCTGGTGATGAACAAGCTGCGCGGCCGCATCGCGCTGCAGGTCGATGGCGGCCTGCGCACGGGCCGGGATATCATCATCGGCGCGCTGCTCGGGGCCGACGAGTTCGGCTTCGCGACCGCGCCGCTGATCGCCGCCGGCTGCATCATGATGCGCAAATGTCATCTCAACACCTGCCCGGTCGGTGTCGCGACGCAGGATCCCGTCCTGCGCAAGCGCTTCAAGGGCGCGCCCGAGCACGTCATCAACTTCTTCTTCTTCCTGGCCGAGGACGTGCGCGAGATCATGGCGAGCCTGGGCGTCGCCAATTTCGACGACCTCGTCGGCCGCTCCGACTGGCTCGACAAGAAGCAGGCGATCGAACACTGGAAGGCCAAGGGGCTCGATTTCACCCGCATCTTCCATAAGCCCGACGTCGGCCCCGAGGTTGCGATCCGCCATGTCGAATTGCAGCAGCACCCGATCGATACGGTGCTCGACCGCATGCTGATCGCAAAATCGCAAGGCGCGCTCGAAAAGGGCGACAAGGTCGTGATCGAAAGCCCGATCCGCAATGTCGACCGCTCGACCGGCGCGATGCTCTCAGGCCAGGTCGCCAAGCGCTACGGCTATGCCGGCCTGGCCGAAGACACGATCACGGTGAAGCTCACCGGCACCGCCGGCCAGAGCTTCGGCGCCTGGGTCGTCAACGGCGTCACGCTCGACCTCACCGGCCAGGCCAACGACTATGTCGGCAAGGGCCTCTCCGGCGGCAAGCTGATCATCAAGCCTTCGCCCGATGCCCGGCCGCTGGCCGAGCAGTCGATCATCGTCGGCAACACCGTGCTCTACGGCGCGATCTCGGGCGAATGCTACTTCCGCGGCGTCGCCGGCGAGCGCTTCGCGGTGCGCAATTCCGGCGCGATTGCGGTGGTCGAGGGCACCGGCGATCATGGCTGCGAATACATGACCGGCGGCGTCGTCGTCGTGCTCGGCCAGACCGGCAGAAACTTCGCGGCCGGCATGTCGGGCGGTGTCGCTTATGTGCTCGACGAGGACAAGAGCTTCGCCAAGCGCTGCAACCTCTCCATGGTCGACCTCGAACCGGTCACCGAGGAGGAGGAGCTGATGCAGCGCATCCACCACCATGGCGGCGATCTCGAGTTCAAGGGCCGCATCGACGTGATGGCCAATATGTCCGGCTACGATGCCGAGCGCCTGCACCAGCTGATCAGCGATCACCTGCGCTATACCGGCTCGCTTCGCGCCAAGGACATTCTCGACAACTGGGCGGAGTACCTGCCCAAATTCGTCAAGGTCATGCCGGTCGAGTACCGGCGTGCGCTACAGGAAATCGAGCAGGCGCAGGCCAGCATGTCGGTCGCGGCGGAGTAAGACGATGGGCAAGGTAACCGGCTTTCTCGAGATCGACCGCCGCGACCGGAAGTATCTTCCGGCCTCGGACCGGATCCGGAACTACAAGGAATTCGTGATCCCGCTCGGGGTCGAGGCGACGCGTGACCAGGCGGCGCGCTGCATGAATTGCGGCATCCCCTATTGTCACAATGGCTGCCCGGTCAACAATCAGATCCCGGACTGGAACGACCTCGTCTACAACGACAAGTGGCGCGAGGCGCTGACCAATCTGCACTCGACCAACAACTTCCCGGAGTTCACCGGCCGCGTCTGCCCGGCGCCCTGCGAGGCGTCCTGCACGCTGAACCTCGAGGACACGCCGGTCACCATCAAGTCGATCGAATGCGCCATCGTCGACAAGGGCTGGCAGGAGGGCTGGATCACGCCCGAGCCGGCCAAGGTCAAGACCGGCAAGAAGGTCGCGCTGATCGGCTCCGGGCCGGCGGGCCTCGCCGCCGCGCAGCAACTCGCGCGCGTCGGCCATGAGGTGCATCTCTATGAGCGTCAGGCCAGGGCCGGCGGCCTGCTGCGCTACGGCATCCCGGACTTCAAGATGGAGAAGTCCCATGTCGAGCGCCGCGTCCGCCAGATGGAGGCCGAGGGCGTCATTTTCCATTACGGCGTCAATGTCGGCGTCGATATCGATCCTGCCGAGCTCCTGGCGCAATATGACGCCGTCGGCCTGACCGGCGGCGCCGAGAAGCCGCGCGACTTAGCCATCGAGGGCCGTGAGCTCGACGGCGTCCAGTTCGCGATGGATTTCCTGCCGCAGCAGAACCGCCGTGTCGGGGCCGAGCCTGCGACCGGCAACGCCAAGCCGATCCTGGCTTCGGGCAAGCATGTCGTCGTCATCGGCGGCGGCGATACCGGCTCCGACTGCATCGGCACCTCGGTGCGCCAGGGCGCGCTCTCGGTGACGCAGATCGAGATCATGCCGGAACCTCCGGTCAAGGAGAACAAGGCGCTGACCTGGCCGAACTGGCCGCTCAAGCTGCGCACCTCGTCGAGCCATGAAGAAGGCGCCGAGCGCGACTTCGCCATCGGCACGATCAAGTTCATCGGCGAGAACGGCCAGGTCCGCAAGCTGCGCTGCGCCAGGGTCGACGGTCAGTTCAAGCCGATCGAGGGCACCGAGTTCGATCTCAAGGCCGATCTCGTGCTGCTCGCCATGGGCTTCGTCTCGCCGGTCCATGAGGGTCTGCTGGCGAAGCTCGGCGTCACGCTCGACAAGCGCGGCAATGTCGAGGCCAACACGCTCGCCTACAAGACCTCGGTCGAGAAGGTCTTCACCGCGGGCGACATGCGGCGCGGCCAGTCGCTGGTGGTCTGGGCCATCCGCGAAGGCCGCCAGATGGCGCATGCGATCGACAAGCACCTGATGGGCGAGACGATCCTGCCAAGGTGAGCCTGCCGCGTAACTCTACTCCGGCGGCCGTCTGACGCGGCTTTCTGCGCTTCCGGTGCTGACGGACTTGAAGTCCGCTGCGCTCCGGTTCTCGAAAGCCACGCCAGCCGACTAGAGCATTTCCGCGTTTCTCCGAATCGCGAAAATGCTCTAGCTCCTTGTTTTATCGTATTTTCTTCACGCGAACCGGTGTCCATTTCGCTCGGAAATGCTCTAGCCGGAGCGAGTTTCGCGACAAGCTCCCCGGAGTCGGTCAGGATTGAGTAGACCGGATTCAGCGGGGCCATTTGTAGTCGTCGAGACGCCCGGGCTTCGGCTCGGGCGCGATGCCTTCGCCGAAGATGCGGTCGAGCTGGGCTGCGGCCTCGCCGCGTCCCCGGGCATCCGGGATCGAGACCAGCAGCGCCTGTTCGCCCGCGCTCGCCTGCCCGGTCAGGGGCTGGATCGGCCCGGCCAGCGGCTTGACCTGCAAGGCGGTCGGCAGCCCGGGCGCGGCGGGCAGATTACCGACCATGGCGTCGATCAGCCGCTCGATGCCGCCGGCCTGAAGCTCGGGATCGGTCGGTGCGCCGGTTGCTGGCGCTACCGGCACGGCGACGAGGCCCGGCTGCGGCTGGCTTTCGATCTGCCGGCGGATCAGCACATCGACGAAATGCGCGGCCTTGCGCGCTCCCGCCGTCGTAAAATGGATGCCGTCGCCGAGCCGCAGCCGTGTGGTCTGGCCCGAGACATCCGGCCCCATCGCCGTATAGCGGTTCTCGGCGTCGACGAAGGCGCCCCAGAGATCGAGATATTGCCCGCCGGCCTTCTCGGCCTGCTGGCGGTAGAGCTCGTTGAAGGAAACGAAATCGGCGGAGAGGCGGGGGTTCTGCACGGGCGGCGCGCCGACCCAGATCAGCGGCACGCGCCTGGCCGCGAAGGCGTTGGCGACCGCGTCGATGCGGGCCTTGTAGAGTTCGCTCCAGCGCGGGCTGAGCGGCTCGTGCACCGTCTCGCCCTCGCGGATCGCCTGCCGGTCGTTGAGGCCGAGCAGCATCACGCCGAGGCTGATTTTCGAGTCACTCGCCAGCAGATCGTTGGCGGCCTTGGGCCAGTCGTAGAAATCGCTCCTGACCAGGCCGGAATCGGGCTTGGCCTTGTTGACCACCACCACGTCGGGCCTGTCGTTCAAGGCATCGTCGAGCCCGCCGGCAACGAGCACGGCGAGCGAGTCGCCGATCACCAGGACATGATGAGCGACATCGACCTTGGGAATGACGGGGTCGTCCCTGACGATGACCGGCGGCGCACGTCGTTTCACCACCGGCGGCGGCACGACACGCGGACGCCTCGGCACGACGGCGGGAGGTGGCGGCGGCTGCTGCCAGAAGAAGGAGAAGAAACCGCGCTGCTGCGGCTGGGGGGCACCCTGGGCGAGCGAGGATGGCCCGCCGGTCATGAACAGCAGGCATGCCGCGCCCAACACTGTGACGAGGGAACGCAAACGCATGAGTCTTTCGATCCTGCGCCGTGGCTTCGCAGCCATCATAGCCCAGGATCGGGACAGCGTCAGCGGGCGTCGCGCATCTTGGCGAGCAGGGCCGGTGTCGGATAGCCGTCGGCGATCTCGCCGGTCTTGAGCTGGTATTGCCGCACGGCCTCGCGCGTGCCGGTGCCGATGCGCCCGTCGGCGTCGTGATTGTAGAGGCCGACAGCCTTGAGCCGGCGCTGCACCTCCTGCAGGCCCACCTTGTCGAGGCGCGGCGCCTGGACCGGCCAGTCGGCCTGGATCGCCGGGCGGCCCATGATGCGGTCGCCGAGATGGCCGACGGCGAGCGCATAGGCGTCGGAGGAATTGTATTTCTTGATGACGTCGAAATTCTCGGTCAGCAGCATGACCGGCCCGCGATGGCCGGCGGGGAAGAACAACCGCGCCTCGCCGGAGGCGGGCAGGGGCCGTCCATCCGCCCGGCGCACGCCGGCGGCGGCGAAGGAGGAGAAGCTCGTCTTGTTGATGCGGTAGTCGAACCGCTCGGGCAATGTGACTTCGAGGCCCCAGGGCAGGCCCGGCACCCAGCCATAGCCCTTGAGGTAATTGGCGGTGGAGGCGAGCGCGTCGCTGGTCGAGGTCCAGATGTCGGCATGGCCGTCTCCGGTCCAGTCGACGGCGTATTTCATGTAGCTCGACGGCATGAACTGCGTGTGGCCCATGGCGCCGGCCCAGGAGCCGCGCAATTCGGCGCGCTCGACATGCCCTTTCTCGATCAGCTCCAGCGCGGTCAGCAATTCGTCGCGGAAGAAGTCGCCGCGATAGCGGATTTGCGCCAGGGTCGCGAGGCAGCGGATCGTGTCCTTGTCGCCCTTGAACGAGCCGTAATTGGTCTCCATGCCCCAGATCCCGAGCACGACCTCCTTGGGCACGCCGTAGCGCGCCTCGACCTGCGCCAGGACGCCGGCATTCTCAGTTGCGGCGTCGCGCCCGCGCGGGATGCGCGTGCCGCCGAGCGCGCTGTTGAGATAGCCCCAGATCGGCGCGGTGAATTCGGATTGCTTCTTGGTCAGCGCCACGATCGAGGCGTCGGGCGTCACGCCGCGAAAGGCGAGATCGAAGGTCGCGCGCGAGATGCCGCGCGCCTGGGCCTGCGGCCAGAGCCCCTTCAGGAAGGCATCAAAAGAAGTATTGGCCGGGGCCGGCTTGGCGTCCTTGGCGCGGGCCGCCGAGACGTTGATTGAGCCGGTGGTCTGCGCAAGCGCGGGGGCGAGGCTGATGATGGCCGCAGCGGCGATCACGGACAGACGCATGACGAACCTCGCTCAGGCAGGCTAGTGGGAAATGGAGCTTTCCCCACAGCGCCCGAACAAGATTAACCAAGGGTAAACGGCGCGCAATCGCGCGCCGGTTTCGTGGGTAGTTTTACTCGGCTGCGAGCTTATTTGGCCGCGGGCTTATCTCGCGTTGCGCGTTTTCAGCTGGTCTTCCCAGGCCAGGGCCTGGCGCACGATCTGCTCGAGATCATCATGCTCGGGCTGCCAGCCGAGCTCGGAGCGGATGCGGTCGGCCTTGGCGACGAGCGAGGCGGGATCGCCGGCGCGGCGGCCGGAGAGCTTGACCGGGAAATCGACACCGGAGACCTGCTTCACCACATCCACCACCTGCTTGACCGAATAGCCGCGTCCATAGCCGCAATTCAGCGTGAGGTTCGCGCCGCCCGCGCGCAGATGGTCGAGGGCGGAGAGATGTGCCCGCGCCAGGTCGGTGACATGGATGTAGTCGCGCACGCAGGTGCCGTCTGGCGTCGGATAATCGGTGCCGAAGACCTCAAGCCCGGCGCGCTGGCCGAGCGCCGCCTGGCAGGCGACCTTGATCAGATGGGTCGCGTTGGGAGTCGACTGGCCCGAGCGGCCCTTGGGGTCGGCACCGGAGACGTTGAAATAGCGCAGCGCGACATAGGTCAGGGGAAAAGTGCGCGCCACGTCGCCCAGCATCCATTCGCTCATCAGCTTGGAGCGGCCATAGGGGTTGATCGGATTGAGCGCGATCTCCTCAGGCACGGGGCTGACCGGGGGCTCACCATAGACGGCCGCCGTGGAAGAGAAGATGACATGCTTCACGCCGCCGCGGACCGCGCTTTCCAGGAGCGCACGCGTCTTCACCGTGTTGTTGAGATAGTAGCCGAGCGGGTCGGAGACGGAATCGGGCACCACGATCTTGGCGGCGAAATGCGCGATTTCGGTGATGCCGTGCTCGGCGATGACGCGCTCGACAAAGGGCTGGTCGCCCATATCGCCCTGGACGAGGGTGGCTTCCTTCGGCACGGCCCACCAGAAACCGGTCGAGAGATCGTCGAGTACGACGACCTGCTCACCACGATCGAGCAATTCCAGAACCATATGGCTGCCGATATAGCCGGCGCCGCCCGAAACCAGAATCGCCATTACACATCCTCATCCGTCACAATCGTTTCGACTCATCTAAGCAAAAGATGTTGACGAGCCATCAAGGTCGTCCTGCTATTTGCCATCATCGGCGGGCTCAGTGAACATGTGAGCCAAGTCGCCACCTCCACCCCAACCGCCCGCCGTCATCGCACGGCTAAGCGCGCGAAATGGATTCTTCATGACGAAACGCATTCGCAAGGCCGTTCTCCCCGTCGCCGGGCTCGGCACACGCTTCCTGCCCGCCACCAAGGCGATCCCCAAGGAGATGCTGACCGTCGTCGACCGTCCGGTCGTGCAGCATGTCGTGGACGAGGCGAGGGCCGCTGGCATCGAGCATTTCGTTTTCATCACCGGCCGCAACAAGGGCGTGATCGAGGATCATTTCGATCTTGCCTACGAGCTCGACGACACTTTGCGCAAGCGCAACAAGCTCAAGGAGCTGGAAGGGCTCCTGGCCGATCTGCCGGCAGCCGGCGCGACGAGCTTCACCCGCCAGCAGGCTCCGCTCGGCCTGGGCCACGCCGTCTGGTGCGCGCGTGACATCATCGGCGACGACGAGCCCTTCGCGCTGCTCCTGCCCGACATGCTGCATCACAGCCATGGCAAGGGCTGCCTCGCCGAGATGATGGATGCCTATGAGAAGCATGGCGGCAACCACGTCGCCGTGGCGCCCGTGCCTGAGGACCAGACCCATCAATACGGCATTGTCGGCGTCGAGGATCGCAACGCCAAGGTGTCCAGGGTGACGAAGATGGTCGAGAAGCCGGCCAAGGGCACGGCGCCCTCGAACCTGCACATCACCGGCCGCTACATCCTGCAGCCGACGATCTTCAACCTGCTGGCGAATCAGGAGCCGGGCGCCGGCGGCGAGATCCAGCTCACCGATTCGATGATCGCGTTGTCGCGGCTGGAGCCGTTCTACTCCGTGCGCTTCGACGGCGATATCTACGACACCGGCTCGAAGATCGGCTTCCTGACCGCCAACATCGCCTATGCGCTCGACCGCGGCGATCTCGGCCCGCAGCTGCGGGCCGAGATTGAGCGGCTGCTGGAGCGTTGACGGGGCGCACTGACGAGGAGCCGTGCGCGAGGAGCCGTGCGATTGAGCGACAACCAGCCCGTCTTCGATCGCGATCTCGGCCGGCGCCGGCTCGCGCGGGCGCTTGCGGCCGGCTACCCGGATTTCCTGCTCGCGCGGGCGACTGAGGATCTGGCTGAGCGGCTCGACGCGGTGCTGCGGCGCTTTACTCTGGCGGCCGATCTCGGCACGCCCTTGCCGGTTGCGGCACTGGTGCTCCGGGCCAAGGCAGAGGCGCTGCTGCGCATGGCCGAGGCGGCGGGCGCGGACGCCGACATTGTCGGCGATCTCGAGCGCTTGCCTTTCGCGGCCGGCTCGCTCGATCTCGCCGCCTCGCTCCTGGCACTGCATGGCGTCAACGACCTGCCCGGCGCGCTGATCCAGATCCGGCGGGCCCTGCGGCCGGACGGGCTGTTCATCGGCTGCTTGCTCGGCGGCCGCACGCTGCAGGAATTGCGGCAGGTGCTGCTGGAGGCGGAGGCGGAAACCTCGGGCGGAGCGAGCCCGCGCGTCGCCCCCTTCGCCGATCTGCGCGACATGGGCAGCCTGTTGCAGCGCGCCGGTTTCGCGCTGCCCGTCGTCGACAGCGAACTCGTCACGGTGCGCTACCGCGACATCTTCGGCCTGCTCGGCGATCTGCGCGCCATGGGCTGGGCCAACGCGCTGACGCAGCGCCGCCGAACCGGATTGCGGCGTGAAACGCTGGCGCGGGCGGCTTTGCTCTATGCGGAGCGCTTCGCTGATGCCGATGGGCGCTTGCGCGCGACCTTCGAGATGGTCTGGCTCTCTGGCTGGGCCCCGCATGAAAGCCAGCAGAAGCCGCTGCGTCCGGGCTCGGCCAAGGCGCGATTGGCGGATGCGCTGGGCGTGCCCGAGATCGGGGCAGGCGACAAGGCTCCCCGATGAGCACCCGCGAGCCCCGCCTCTCCCGCGCCGACTTCAAGCTGTTCCGGGCGATCCCGACGCGTTGGCACGACAATGACGTGTTCGGCCACGTCAATAATGTCGTCTATTACGGTTGGTTCGATACGGGCGTGAACGCCTGGCTGGTCGAGCAGGGTTTTCTCGACCCGGCGACGAGTCCGGTCGTCGGCCTCGTGGTTGAGACGAGCTGCACCTATTTCGAGAGCGTCGCTTTTCCCGAAACCGTCGAGATCGGGCTTGCCGTGGCGCGGCTGGGAACCAGTTCGGTGACCTATAGGCTCGGGATTTTCCGCCAAGGCGCGCAGGCAGCGGCGGCGCAGGGCCGCTTTACCCATGTCTATGTCGAGCGGGCGATGCAGAAGCCGGTGCCGATTCCGGCCCCCTTGCGTGCGGCGCTGGAGGCACTTTTCGCCTGAACGTGGCCATTGCAGGTCGGGAATGCGTTGTCTCGCGCCCGCAGGCGCGCTATGCCCCGCCCATCGAGGGCCGGCCCTTCTTCATGCCGGACGATCAGGAACCGTCGCGCCGTGATTCCCAACGAGATCAAGATCACCCCGCAGCTCGTGGCCGAACATGGCCTGAAGCCCGACGAATATCAGCGCTTCCTGCATCTGATCGGCCGCGAGCCGTCGATCACCGAGCTCGGCATCGTCTCGGCGATGTGGAACGAGCATTGCTCCTATAAATCCTCGAAGCTGCATCTGAAGACGCTGCCGACCAAGGCGCCCTGGGTGATCCAGGGACCGGGCGAGAATGCCGGCGTCATCGATATCGGCGACGGGCTCGCCATCGTCTTCAAGATGGAGAGCCACAACCACCCTTCCTTCATCGAACCCTATCAGGGCGCGACCACCGGCGTCGGCGGCATCCTGCGCGACGTCTTCACCATGGGCGCGCGGCCGATCGCGGTGCTCGACGCGCTGCGCTTCGGTTCTCCCGATCATCCGCGCACGCGCCATCTGGTCTCCGGCGTCGTCGCTGGCATCGGCGGCTACGGCAACTCCTTCGGCGTGCCCAATGTCGGCGGCGCGACCGGCTTCCACAGCCGCTATGACGGGAACATCCTGGTCAACGCCATGGCGGTCGGCATCGCCCGCGCCGACGAGATCTTCTACGCCAAGGCCTCGGGCGTCGGGAAAGCCATCGTCTATCTCGGCTCCAAGACCGGCCGCGACGGCATCCATGGCGCGACCATGGCCTCGGCGGCTTTCGGCGAGGGTGGCGAAGAGCGGCGCCCGACCGTGCAGGTCGGCGATCCCTTCGCCGAGAAGCTCCTGCTCGAGGCCTGCCTCGAGATCATGGCGGCCGGCCATGTCGACGCGATTCAGGACATGGGTGCGGCGGGCCTGACCTGCTCGGCCGTCGAGATGGGCGCCAAGGGCGATCTCGGCGTGGAGCTGAACCTTGACGCCGTGCCCTGCCGCGAGGACGGCATGAGCGCTTATGAGATGATGCTCTCGGAGAGCCAGGAGCGCATGCTCATGGTGATCAAGCCCGGCCATGAGGAGCCGGCCGAGGCCATCTTCAAGAAATGGGGCCTCGACTTCGCCGTGGTTGGCTACACCACGGATAATCTGCGCTTCGTCGTGAAGCATCAGGGCGACGTCATGGCCGACCTGCCGATCAAGGAGCTCGGCGACGAGGCTCCCGAATATGACCGGCCCTGGATCGAGACGCCCAAGCTGCCGGTGGTTGACGCCGCCTCGGTCCAGCCGCCGCTGTCGCATGCCGATGCGCTGCTGAAGCTCGTCGGCTCGCCCGATCTCAGCTCCAAGCGCTGGATCACCGAGCAGTACGACACGCTGATCCTGGGCAATTCGGTGATCACGCCCGGCGGCGATTCCGGCCTGATCCGCATCGAGGACGGGCCCAAGGGCCTCGCCATGACGGCCGATGTGACGCCGCGCTATTGCGAGGCCGATCCGTTCGAGGGCGGCAAGCAGGCGGTGGCCGAAGCCTGGCGCAACCTCACTGCCGTGGGCGCGACGCCGCTCGCCATCACCGACAACCTGAATTTCGGCAATCCCGAGCGCCCCGAGGTGATGGGCCAGCTCGTCGGCTGCATCAAGGGCATCGGGGCGGCCTGCAAGGCGCTCGATTTTCCGGTCGTCTCCGGCAATGTCTCGCTCTACAACGAGACTAATGGCGTCTCGATCCTGCCGACCCCAACCATTGGCGGCGTCGGCGTGCTGGCGGATGTGACCAAGCATGCGACCGTCGCCTTCAAGGCCGCGGGCGAGACCATCATCCTGGTCGGCGAGACCGCGGGCTGGCTCGGCCAGTCGGCCTATCTCGCCACGATCTGCCGCCGGGAAGAGGGCGCGCCGCCGCCCGTCGATCTCGCGATCGAGCGCAGGAATGGCGACGCCGTGCGGGCGCTGATCACCGCCCAGCGCGTCAGCGCCTGCCACGACCTGTCGGATGGCGGCCTTGCCGTCGCGCTGGCCGAGATGGCGATGGCGGGCGGCGTCGGGGCGACGATCGACGCCCTGCCTGTGGGGCCCGCCCATGCCGTGCTCTTCGGCGAGGATCAGGCGCGCTATCTTGTCACGGTGCCGGCGGCTTCGGTGGCAGGGGTGCTCGCCGAACTCGAGGCAGCCGGCGTTCCCGCGCTTGCGCTCGGCCAGACCGGCGGCGATGCGCTTGCCCTTCCCGGCGAGGCGGCGATCACGGTTGCGGCCCTGAAGTCTGCGCATGAAACCTGGTTGCCCGCCTATATGGCCGGCAAGGCCGCCTGAGGAGAGCCACGATGGCGATGGATGCGCGCGATATCGAGGCGATGATCAAGGCGGCGCTGCCCGACGCCACCGTCGAGATCAAGGATCTCGCGGGCGACGGCGACCATTACGCCGCGACCGTGACCTCGTCAGCCTTTGCCGGCAAGAGCCGGGTGCAGCAGCACCAGATGGTCTATGCCGCGCTCAAGGGAAACATGGGCGGTGTGCTGCACGCCCTTGCGCTGACGACTTCGGTTCCCCAGAATTAGAGCAAGACCATTCCAGCGGGCCTTGAACCCGCCGCAGGAGATCAGATCATGAGCGACGTCAACGCCCGCATCGATGCCGAAGTGAAGTCCAACGATGTCGTGGTCTTCATGAAGGGCACGCCGCAATTCCCGATGTGCGGCTTTTCCGGCCAGGTCGCGCAGATCCTCGGCTATCTCGGTGTGCCCTATAAGGGCGTCAACGTGCTCGAGGACCAGGAAATCCGCGAGGGCATCAAGGCCTATTCGAACTGGCCGACGATCCCGCAGCTCTACGTCAAGGGCGAGTTCATCGGCGGTTGTGACATCACCCGCGAGATGTTCCAGGCCGGCGAGCTCCAGGCGCTCTTCGAGGAGAAGGGCATCACGGTCAAGCAGGCGAGCTGAGGGCTCGTTCTCGCTCACCCAGGCCCACCTCTCGCCGGCGCGAGGTGGGCTACTCGCGGCCTCAAACTGAGGGGCCGTTCAGCCGGGCTGTGCAGTTGCACGCATGGCAGGCCTTTGGGTCATCCTCTCCCACCAGGCCTTGATGGCTGGCTGGTCGGCGAGCAATGGGCTCGCTTCCGGCGCCAGCGTGAAATAAGCGAACATCGGCGCGGCATGCAGATCGGCCAATGTGAGCGCGGCGCCAGCGAGGCAGGGGCCGCCATCCATCAGTTCGCCGAGCGCGCGCAGGCATAGCTGCGCTTTCGGCAGCGCTGCCTGGATGCGTGCTTCGTCAGGCGGACGGCCCTTCCTGGGATTGGAAACGCGCTCGACATAGATATCCCAGACCAAAGTGCGGTAGGCGTATGAGTCGAGGATGCTGATCAACTGATTGACCCTGGCCCGCTCGCGCGGAGCGGAAGGCTGCAGGGCCGGTCCCGGGAACGCCTCATCGACATAGCGCTCGATCGCTCCCGCCTCGTACAGCTTGAAGCCGTCATGCTCGAAGGCCGGTATGCGGCCGAAAGGCTGCCTTTCGAGCAAGGAAGCCGGCGGCCCGGTTTCGGCAAAGACATCGATCGGCTCCAGCCGATAGGGCACGCCTTTTTCTTCGAGCGCCAACCGGACGGCCCGGACATAGACACTGTAGGGTGCGCCATAGAGGACGGGTGCGGACGTCATTGCGAGTTCCTTGCCCGATCGATCGTTCCCGTATGCCGGTGCTGTTCAAGCCGCTGCGCATTCCGGATGCGGCTTCCTCACCCGCTCCTGCGAGGCCGGATATGTCTCCAGCTTGCTTGCTGGCCTGACCGGCCGGCGCACCAGTTCACCGCCGCAATTCGGGCAGGCGCCCTGGAAGCGCGTATCGGCGCAATCCGCGCAGAAGGTGCATTCGAAGGTGCAGATCATCGCGTCGCGCGAGTCGGGGGCCAGGTCGCGGTCGCAGCATTCGCAGTTCGGGCGCAGTTGCAGCATGACAATTTCCTCCTTGCGTGGAGAATGCGGCCAGTCGCAGCTGTCTGCCAACGCTTCTTGCTGATGAGTTGGATCACTTCACCAGCAGCCAGTCCTCCAGCACCAGTGCGTCGAGGCCGCTCGTATAGAACATCAGGATCGCGTCCTCCGCCGTGTGCAGGATCGGCTTGCCCATGATGTTGAAGGAGGTGTTCAGCACCACCGGCACGCCGGTCAGCGCATGGAAGGCCTGGATCAGCGCGTGGTAGCGCGGATTGCGCTCCGCTGTGACACTCTGGAGCCGCCCGGTCGCGTCCTCATGGACCACGGCCGGCACGCGCTCGCGCATGGCCTGCTTCCAGACCAGGGTGCGCTCCATATAGGGCGCGTCCTGGTAGTTCTCGAACCAGTCCGGCCCGTGCTCGGCCAGGATCGAGGGTGCGAAGGGGCGGAACGCCTCGCGATACTTCACCTTGGCGTTGAGCAGATCCTTGGCGTTGGCAGGGCGCGGATCGGCCAGGATCGAACGGTTGCCGAGCGAGCGCGGACCGAACTCGGCCTTGCCCTGGACCCAGCCGATCAGCTTGCCGTCGGCCAGGAGTTGCGCGGTGACGGGGGCGACCTCTTCAGGCGCGAGCTTGCGCAAGCGCGGCTCCCAGGCCGCCATGCGCTCCAGCGGCTCGGTCGAGACGGTCGAGCCGAGATAGGGCGATTGCGGACCTTGCGGCGCGCGCCAGTCCGGATTGGCTTGCGCATGGGCGAGCCAGGCCGCGCCGATCGCATTGCCGTCATCGGCAGGCGCGGAGGGGACGTGGACGCGGGCGAAGCCATGGCGACCGACGATCTTGCCGTTGAAAGAGGAGTTCAGCGCGCAGCCGCCGGCAAGCACGAGATTCTCGGCCGGTACCAGCGCGGCGGTTTCCGAGAGGAGGGCCTCCATCATCTCGGCGAAGACGTCCTGGCCGCAGCGGGCGAGGTCGGCCCAGCCCTGATCGAGCGCATCGATCGGGCGCAGCGCCAGGATCTCGGCGCTGACCTCGCGCACGGTTGCGGCATCCGCGAAGGAGAGCTTGTAGCCATCGATCCGGTAGAGCCGGCGCAGCAGTGCCATCAGCGCGGCGTCGGCCTTGCCATAGGGCGCGAGCCCCATGATCTTCCATTCCTCGCCCTTGGCCTGGTCGAAGCCGGCGAGGTCGGTGACGAGGCCGAAATAGAAGCCGATCGACTCACGCCCGCGATGGCGCTTCACCTCGGTGATCTTGCCGTCCGCGAGTGCGAAGATCGCCGAAGCCCCGGTCTCGCCCATGCCGTCGACGATCAGGCAGGCAGCGTCCGTGAAGGGCGATGACCAGCAGGCATAGGCGGTGTGGCTGAGATGGTGGTCGTAGCGCGTCAGGCCGGTGACATTGGCCTTGCCGAACGCGCGGTCGAGCCCGAGCAGCGTGCCGAGGCCGGCGCGCTGCTGGCCCAGATGCAGCGAGGCGATCAGCGCGCGCTCGGTGCGCTCGGGCACCAGCGAGCGGTTGAGTTCGGGCGAGAGCTTGAGCATGGCGTCGAGCGAGAAGGAGCCGGCGCGGCTCATCTGGTCGAGGAAGCCGGTGAAATCCTCGCTCCAGCTCGTCGCGATCCGGACCTCGGCGTCCCCGGGGATGTAGCGCTTGAGCAGCCATTCCATGCGCTGCACGGAATCCGGCTCGCAATTGGGAGCGCGCTTGTATTGCAGGTAGCGCTCGGTCGCCTCGGCGAAGACGACCTCGCCATCGGGGCCGATGATGGCGAGGGCGGGGTCGTGGAAGGTGGTGGCGAGGCCGATGGTGTAGGTCATGGCCGGCAGCGTATGGCGCAGCTGCAAGCGGGAGGCAATCGACGCACACGGTCCACGCTCCCGCTGCCGGCCTATTTTCCGGTCGCGAAGGCCACGCTGCTGGCGATCGCCGCGATCGTCGGCTGCAGTTTCTCGAAGCTGGCGTCGTCGGCCGAGACGATCATGCGGACGAACCGGCCTTTGGGATCGAACGCCATATACTGCGCGAACCGCTTGGTGGCTCCATTGGCATGGTCGAATGTGCCCGACAGCAACACCCCGTCGGTGCCGGCGAAGCGGGTGCGCTCGCGAGCCGTGATCTTGGCTGTCCGGTAATCGCGCGTCTGTCTCAGCGTGGCTTCCGCCGTCGCTTCGAGCGTGCTCGCTGCCGTTGGGACGGAGAGCTGGTAGGCGACGATCAGCAGCGGCTGTTTGCCGGCGGGATCGGTATTGAGCTCGCCGGCCGTCATCAGCACGCCGGAGCCCGCGATCGTATCGATGATCCGGAACGGTTCGGCCGGTGTGAGGGTGAAGGGGAGGGCGGCGAGCCTTTCCGCCAGCGTCGGCCCCTTGCCGAGCGAGACCGACGACATCAGGGCTAGCACCGTGGCATGCCCGAGCTTCGCGGCCTGCGGAGCCTGAACCGTGATCATCACGGTCTTCTCCCCCTTGAACAGGCCGATCCATTTGTCGAGGCGAGCGCCGCCTGCGGTCTGCGTTCCGCTGATCACCGGCGCCTTGTCGCCGCCCGCGATGGCCACTTCGTCGATGCCGGCGATGGCGATGTTTTGCTTGGCGAAGTTGGTCTTGGCTGTCGCCATGTCGGAAAACAGCGGAACGAGCTGCGGATGGGCGACTGCGGGCATCTCCATGATCAGGACGCTCGCCTGCGTGGTCTGGTTCGCCAGGCCCGCAAAGCCGGTCGCCGGGACGAAGCCTTTTGGCGCGACGAGCGAGACGCTGGTGCCGGCGATGGCCTGTCGATCCTGAGCGACGGCGTTCGGGCTGGCGCCGAAGCCGACAGCAAATGCGATGAGCAGCGCGGCAACGTGGCGTCGAGCGCGATGACCGAAACAGGTTTTATTAGAATTCATCAATTCTTTCCTCTGCCAGTCATCGATGAGCGCGAGCGCTCCTGCAGCTGAAACGCAGCCATGACTGGCATTGGATTATGATCGGCCGATCACACTCCAAACAGCATGGCAAGCGGATGCCTGCCTTGCGGATTGCGGGTGACTGAACCGGGCTAGGCTACCCGCTCGGAGCCGCTTGTTTCAGCGGCCCATCGCGGCGGCGATCAGCGCCTTCGCATCGGCGCTCGCCCAGTCCGCCGGGCCCTGGATCATGGCGAGTTCGCAGCCCTGGGGATCGATCAGCAAGCTCACCGGCATGCCTTCGATCTTCCGCGCGACGCGCAGGTCCTGGAAGACCTTGGCCTGGGCGTCGGCGTAATAGGGCAGGCGCGTGACTTTGTTCTCAGCGAGCCAGGATTTCGGCTTATCGAGATTGCGCGTGTCGATGTTGATCGCGACCACCGCGAAATCGGGCCCGCCAAATGAGCCTTGCAGGGCGTCGAGCGCCGGCATCTCCTTGAGGCAGGGCGCGCACCAGGTCGCCCAGAGATTGACGAGCACGGTCTTGCCCCTGAAGGCGGAAAGCGTCGTGGGCTGACCATTGGGGCCTTCGAAGGCGAGATCGGGTGCCGGCTGCGGGCTCGTCCGGACCTCGACGGCCGCGACCTCGCCCTGCGCCAAGGGCTGCATCTTCGCCGCCCGTGCCGCTGCCGCGCCGCAAGAAGCGGAATTGCCGGCACGGCCCTGGCCGGAGTAGAAGGCCGCCATGCCTGCGAGGCCGAGCGCCGCCACGACCCCGAGGGCCAGACCTATCTTCGTTCCAGACGTCATCATACGTCCTTTGAAATCAGGAAAGACCGCCGTGAGCAATCGCATGTGGGGTGGGCGTTTCGCCACGGGTCCCGACGCCATCATGGAGGAGATCAACGCCTCCATCGATTTCGACAAGCGCCTGTGGCGGCAGGATATCCGAGGCTCGCTCGCGCATGCGGCGATGCTGGGCGAGACCGGCATCCTGACCGAGGACGATGTGGCCGCCATCAGCGCCGGACTCAAGAGCGTCGAGGGGGAGATCGAGGCGGGGAGCTTCACGTTCTCGCGCGCGCTCGAAGACGTCCATATGAATGTCGAGTCGAGCCTGAAGGACAGGATCGGCGCCGCCGCCGGCCGCCTGCACACGGCGCGTTCGCGCAACGACCAGGTCGCGACCGATATGCGGCTCTGGGTCCGCGACACGCTTGACGCCATCGATGAGCAGATGGCCGATCTCCAGCTCGCCTTGGCCGAGAAGGCCGATCTCCACGCTGGTGCAGTGATGCCGGGCTTCACCCATCTGCAATCGGCGCAGCCGGTGACTTTCGGCCATCACCTGCTCGCCTATGTCGAGATGCTGTCGCGCGATCGTGGCCGCGTCCGCGATGCGCGTCAGCGCCTCAATGAGTGCCCGCTGGGGGCTGCGGCGCTTGCAGGCACCTCCTTCCCGATCGACCGTCATATGACCGCCAAGGCGCTCGACTTCGACCGCCCGACGGCGAATTCGCTCGATTCGGTCTCGGATCGCGATTTCGTGCTCGAGACTTTGTCGGCAGCCTCGATCTGCGCCATGCATCTGTCGCGTCTGGCCGAGGAGATCGTGCTCTGGGCGACGCCGCAATTCGGCTTCGTCAAGCTTTCCGACAAGTTCTCGACCGGCTCCTCGATCATGCCGCAGAAGCGCAATCCCGATGCCGCCGAATTGGTTCGCGGCAAGGCGGGCCGGGTTTTCGGTGCGCTGCAAGCCATGCTGACCATGATGAAGGGCCTGCCGCTGACCTATTCCAAGGACATGCAGGAGGACAAGGAAGGCACCTTCGACGCCCTCCAGACGCTCTCGCTCTGCCTTGCCGCCATGGCCGGCATGGTGCGCGACATGGAGCCGGACCTGAAGGTGATGAAGAAGGCGGCGGGGCTGGGCTACGCCACCGCGACCGACCTCGCCGACTGGCTGGTGCGTGTGCTCAAGATGCCGTTCCGCGACGCGCATCACGTCACCGGCCGGCTCGTCGGCATCGCCTCCGCCAAGGGTGTCGGGCTGGAGAAACTGACGCTCGCCGAAATGCAGGAGGCCGAGCCCAAGATCACGGAAGCCGTCTTCGCCGTGCTCGGCGTGACGCAGTCGGTCAAGAGCCGCGTCAGCTATGGCGGCACGGCTCCGGTCAATGTACGCCGGCAGGCGAAGTCATGGCTCAGGCGGCTTGCGAAGGAGCGCGGCTGACGAAACCGTCACGCTCGGGCTTGATCCTGGCATCTCCGCCAGGGATTCCCGGGTCTGCGCGGAGCCTCACTCTGGGCCGGCCGAAGGCCGGACCCGAGGGCTCCGCCCGAGAATGAGGTTGCAGCGCCTTCAAAAGCTCGCAACAGGTTGCTCCATTCGCTACAGTCTCCGCCACGCTTCGTCCGAGGGTTTCCTTTCGTGCCGCATTCCAGCCTGAAATTGGGCCGCGCCATCATTCTGGCCGGTCTGCTCGGACTTGCTTTGACAGCTTGCGGCCGCAGGGGGCCGCTGGAGGCGCCGCCGAAGGCGACCAGCGCGCTCGACCTGCCCGACCGCGACATCGGCGGGGAGGAGCAGCAGCAAGCTGAGATCCAGGCCGGCGGTGCGCCATTCGGCAAGCCGCCAAAAGCGGACCGGAACTTCAAGATTCCAGAAAAGAGCTTCGTGCTCGATCCGATCCTCTAAAACGCAGCGTTTGCAACGCGAGCCCCCGCGCTTCGAGACGCTGTTCCGGTCGGAATAGCTCTTTAGCGAGGGCCATCGGCATTCTTGAACAGGCACTGAGCGTCCCATGCACCATTTCAACTACCGCGACGGTTCGCTTTTCGCCGAGGACGTCGATCTCAGGCAGATCGCTGCCGAGGTCGGCACGCCGGTCTATGTCTATTCCTCGGCGACGATCGAGCGGCATTACCGCCTGTTTGCTGCGGCGGTGAAGGCGAACGCTGCGGCGGGGACGGCCCATGTCTTCTATGCGCTGAAGGCCAACGGCAATCTCGGCGTGCTGAAGACGCTGGCCGCGCTCGGGGCCGGGGTCGATACGGTGTCCGAGGGCGAGGTCCGCAAGGCGCTCGCTGCCGGCTTCCCGCCCGAGAAGATCGTCTTCTCCGGCGTCGGCAAGAGCGAGAGCGAACTGCGCTTCGCTGTCGGGGCCGGCATCTACCAGGTCAATATCGAGACGGAGGGCGAGCTCGATCTGCTCTCGCGCGTCGCGGCCTCGCTGGGCAAGCGCCAGGAGGCGGTGTTCCGGGTCAATCCCGATATCGGCGCCGGCGGCCATGCCAAGATCACGACGGGCTCGTCCGAGAACAAGTTCGGCGTCTCCTTCGAGGAGGTCAGCAGGCTTTATGCCCGTGCGGCCAACATGCAAGGCGTCAGGATCATGGGGCTCGCGCTCCATATCGGCAGCCAGATCCGCGAGACCGATTCGTTCGAGGCGGCCTATGCCAAGATGGCCACGCTGGTCGGGAGCCTGCGCGCGGAGGGCCACCGCGTCGAGCGGCTCGATCTCGGCGGCGGCCTCGGCATTCCCTATGAGATCCCGCAAGACTTCAACAATCGGGATTTCGACTATGGGCCCGATCTGATCGAGGCCTATGCGGCCATGGTCGGGCGGGTCACCAAGGGGCTCGATGTCGAGCTCGGCTTCGAGCCGGGCCGCCTGATCGTCGGCAATGCCGGCATCCTGCTGACGCGGGTCCTGTATCTCAATCCGCGTCCGACCAAGCAGTTCCTGGTGGTCGACGCTGCGATGAACGACCTGATGCGGCCGGCGATGTATGAGGCCTATCACGAGATCTGGCCGATTTCCGAGCCGGCCGCGGATGCAAGCCGCATCGCCTATGACGTGGTCGGGCCGGTCTGCGAATCAGGCGACACCTTCACGACCGGGCGCGTTCTGCCCGAGCAGAAGCCAGACGACCTGATCGCCTTCATGACCGCGGGCGCCTATGGCGCCAGCATGGCCTCGACCTACAACCAGCGCCTGCTCGTCCCGGAAGTGCTGGTGAAGGGCGGGCAATACGCCGTGACCCGGCCGCGCCAGAGCTATGAGGAGCTTCTCGGCACGGATCGTGCACCGCCCTGGCTGGCCTGAGCTCTCGATCACGATGCGCTGAGGCCCCTGTGGGCGGAGCGCCTTCGCTCTGGCCTTGCCACATTCACGTGTTAGCGTGTGTCGAGTGGCGAAGGTTCAGGATGGTGCGCAGGCAGCTCGGAGCGACGGCATGAATGAGGCTGAGCGCCGCAAGGCGTCTGATCCGATCGAGGGCATCCGGCAGCGGCTCGGCCGGCTCACGACCGCTTCACGCCTTTCGCTCGGCTGGGAGCGGGTCTGGCCGCGGCTCTGGCTGTCGGCCGGCATCATCCTCGCCTTTCTGGCGCTCTCCTGGTTCGGCCTGTGGACGCTGCTGCCCTGGCAGGGTCGTGCGCTCGGCGTCTTGCTGTTCCTCGCCGGCCTGGCGGCGAGCCTCTGGCATGTCGCGACGACGCCGCTGCCGACCCGGCGCGACGGGCTTTCACGGCTCGATCATTCGCTCGAGGGCGGCCATCGCCCGGCCTCCTCGCTGGAGGACAATCTCGCCGTCGGCTCCGGCGACCCGGTCTCGCAGGCGTTGTGGAAGCTGCATGTCGAGCGCCAGAGCCGGCAGGTCGCCGGGCTCAGGCTTGCGGCCCCGCATCCGCTCATGGCCGGGCGCGACCGGCTTGCCTTGCGCGCCGTGCCGCTGCTCGCGGCGATCACCGCTTTCTTCGTCGCCGGCCACGAGGCCGCGCCGCGCCTCAGCGCTGCCTTCGACTGGCGAGGGCCGGCTTCAGCCGCGCCCGCCACCCGTATCGACGCCTGGATCGATCCGCCGGCCTATACGCGCCTGCCGCCGATCCTGATCGACTTCGCCAAGCTGGCGAGCCCCAATTTCAGCGCGCCCGAGAAATCCGTGGTTGTCGTGCGCATCGCCGGCAAGTCGGGCATGGATGTTGCGACCACGGGCCGGCTCGATGCGTTGCCGGCGGCTGACGCCAAGGAAGCGAAGCCGGCCGCGGGGACCGCTCCCGCCGTGCTGGAGAAGCGCTATGCGCTGGCCGGCAGCGGCACGCTGCGGCTCACCGGCAGCGGCGCGCCCAATGCGACGCTGCACCTGAACGCGGTGCCCGACCAGCCGCCGGAAATCAGCTTCATCGAGCCGCCCAAACCCATCACCGGCGCGCAGAGCGGCGGTCTCGGGCTGAGCTATCGCGCCAAGGATGATTACGGTGTCGCCTCGGTCGAGGTTCTGGTCTCGCGGCCGGGCCCGCCCTCGGTCGGACGTTCGCTGGTCGAGCCGCCCAAGCAGTCGCTCAGCGCACCCTCTTCGCCGACGGGCGAGGAGGAGATGAGGAGCACGGTCGATTTCTCGGCTCATCCCTGGGCCGGGGCCAAGGTCAGGATGACGCTGGTCGCGCGCGACGATGCCGGCCAGGAGGGCCGCAGCGAGCCGGTCGAGGTCACGCTGCCGCAGCGTACTTTCACCAAGCCGCTCGCCAAGTCCCTGGTCGAACAGCGGCGCAAGCTGGTCATGGATATCGAGACCCGGAGCAAGGTCCAGCTCGCCATGGACGCGCTTCTGATCGAGCCCGAGCTGTTCATGAAGGAGACCGGCGTCTATCTCGGCATGCGGATGATCGCCGAGCGGCTGCGCCGTTCGGCCAGCGACGACCAATTGCGCGACGTCGCCGAACTGATGTGGGCGATGGCGCTGCAGCTCGAGGACGGCGACCTGTCCGACGCTGAGCGCGCCTTGCGGGCGGCGCAGGAAAACCTCCAGCAGGCGCTGGAGCGCGGCGCCTCCGAAGAGGAGATCAAGAAGCTCACCGAGGAAATGCGGCGGGCGATGGACCGCTTCATGCGCCAGCTGGCCGAGCAGATGCAGCGCCAGCAGCAGAATGGCGATCAGAAATCGGCGCAACTGCCAGAGAATTTCCGCTCGGTGACGCCGCGCGACCTGCAGAACATGCTCAACCGCATCGAGGAGCTCTCGAAGCGCGGCGACATGGCCGAGGCGCAGCGCCTGATGGAAGAGCTCAACCAGATGCTCAACAATCTCCAGATGGCGCGCCCCGGCCAGCAGGACCAGCGCCAGCGCGAGATGAACCAGGCGCTGGGCGAGCTCGACAAGATGACGCGCGAGCAGCAGGGACTGCGCGACGAGACCTATCAGCAGGAGCAGCAGCGCCAGAACCGGACCCAGCGCGGGCAGCGCCCCGGCCAGCAGCAGGCGCGCCCCGGTCAGGGACAACGCCAGCAAGGGCAGCAGGGCCAGCGCGGGCAGCGCGGCCAGCAGCCCGGTCAACAACCCGGCGAGCAAGGCGAAGGCGAAGAGGGACAGGACGGCGAGGGCCAGCAGGGGCAAGGCCAGAGCCTGTCCGAGCGCCAGCAGGCCCTGCGCGAGCGTCTGCAGGACTTGCAGCGGCGCATGCAAGGCATGGGAGCGCCCAGCCAGAGCGAACTCGGCGAGGCGGAGGACGCGATGCGCGAGGCCGAAGGCCAGCTCGGCCAGGGTCAGGGCGAAGGGGCGCTCGATTCGCAAGGACGCGCCCTGGAAGCCCTGCGCAAGGGCGGCCAGAACCTCGCCCAGCAGATGCAGGGCCAGCCCGGTGAAGGCGACGGCACCGAGGGCGCCTTCGGCGAGCCCGATGGCCGTCCGGCCGGGCGTCCCTCGGCGCAACAGCGCGGCCGAGAGGATCCTCTGGGCCGGCCGCAGCGCCAGCGCGACTGGGCCGATGGCCGCGTCCGCGTACCCGGTGCCGATGAAAGTGCGACACAGCGCGCGCGCCGCATCCTGGATGAGTTGAGGCGGCGTCTCGGTGACCCGTCGCGGCCGAGCGAGGAGCTCGACTATCTGGAGCGCCTGCTCAGGCGGAATTGAGCTCTTCCGGAAGCGTGAAGCACGGGAACCTCTCCTGCATCGAAGTCGGGTAAACCCGACTTCGACACTTTGAGTGCTGAACTCGGGCAGGCCCGAGTTCAGTGAGAGGGTTCCCGCGCGCTTCTTTCAAGGGCGCCGTTCCCAGCTTGCCACCAGGGCCCCAATCACGATCAGCAGGCAGGACACCGCCAAGAGCCAGCTTGCGGGCGCATAGCCGGCGATCACCAGGATGATCGTCGAGAGCACCGGAGCTGCGTAGGAGGCGACGCCGAGCAGGGCGACGTCGCCCTTCTTCATGCCGATATCCCAGACGACGAAGGCAAGTCCGATCGCGCCGAGGCCGAGTCCGAGCACGCCGCCCCATTCGACCGAGGTCAGCGACCACAGGGTCGTCTCGAAGGCGAAATGGCAGGCGAAGGCGGGGATCGCGCAGCCGAGCATGGTGACGCTGAGGCTCTCGGAGGGCACGGTGCTGAACCGGCGCGAGATCACGGAATAGCTCGCCCAGACGAAGGCGCCGAGCGCCGCCAGCCCATGGCCGAGCGAGATGCCGCCGCCGGTGCCGAGGCCGCCCGAGATCAATAATGCGGTTGCCGCGAGGCCGATCAGCGCGCCGATGAGGTGGCGCGGCTTCAAGCCGCCGCCCGGCAGCAGGGCCGCAAACAGCACGATCAGCAGCGGCCAGAGATAATGGATCAGGTTGGCCTCGGCCGCCGGCGCGGTCTTCATCGCGGCATAATAGAGCGCCGTGTCGCCGAAGGGGCCGTAGAGCCCGAGCGCGAAGGAGGCGGGGGTCGGCATGACGCGGCGCAGCTCCCCGCGCGCCGCGGCAATAGTGAGGATCAGCAGCCCGCCGATGACGAAGGTCATGCCGACGAGCTGGAACGGCGGCACCCGCCCCGACATGGCGGCGAACAGCGCCAGCGTCGACCAGAGCAGGATGGCGATGAAGCCGATGAGAGTGGCGCTGCGGGAGGACATGGTTCGGCAGGACTTGGCTCGGCAGGACTTGGCTGCGGATCGAAGGGATCTTGCGCCCGCGATATCAGCTTCGGCGGCAAATGCCGATGGGCGGCAGTTGTTGTTGGGGGCCTACCGAAGACGGCTTTCTTGCAGCGCAGCACGGCTTGGGCGCGATAGGCGCCATGCTCTGAGCGCCGCGCCGGAATATTGACCGCGCGCCGACGCGGGATCATGCGTCAGTCATGACCACGATCCCGATGCCCACTGCTGCTGCGCGGCGACCATTGATCCCGGTGCTGCTGGCGCTGAGTCTGGCCCATCTGCTGAACGACCTCGTGCAGTCGATGATCCCGGCGCTGTATCCGCTGATCAAGCAGGCCTACCAGCTCGACTTCCTCCAGGTTGGCTTCATCACGCTGGCCTTCCAGGTGACGTCGTCGCTGCTGCAGCCGCTGCTCGGCTACGTCACCGACCGCAAGCCCTGGCCCTATGCGATGGTCGCCGGCATGTGTGGGACGCTGGTCGGGCTGCTGCTGCTCTCCCATGCGCACAGCTATGCTGTCGTGCTGGTCGGCGCTGCGCTGATCGGGCTGGGGTCGGCCGTGTTCCACCCCGAGGCGACGCGCATGGCGCGCCATGCGGCGGCCGGCCGACAGGGGCTGGCGCAGGGCGTGTTCCAGGTCGGCGGCCATATCGGCTACGCAACCGGCCCGCTGCTGGCCGCGGCCATCGTGGTGCCGCGCGGGCAGGAAAGCCTGTCCTGGTTCTCCGGGGTGGTGCTCGTCGCCATGCTGGTGATGGGCTGGCTCGGCGCGCGCTATTCGGCGCTGCGCCGCGACCAGAAATCGTCCAAGGACCATGTCGAGGAGATCGCCAGCCACGGCCTGCCGAAGGCGAAGGTCACCCTGGCGATGACGATGCTGATCGTGCTGCTGATGTCGAAGAACGGCTACACCTCGGCTTTCAGCTCCTACTACACCTTCTACCTGATCGAGCGCTTCGGCATCGAGATCCAGCTCTCGCAGATCATGCTGTTCCTCTATCTCGTCGTCGGCGCGCTCGGCGTGATCGTCGGCGGCATGATCGGCGACAGGATCGGCCGCTACCGCGTGATCTGGCTCTCGATCCTGGGCTCGCTGCCCTTCGCGCTGATGCTGCCCTATGCCGATCTGTTCTGGACCGGCGCGCTCAGCATCTTCATCAGCTTCATCATGGCGAGCGCCTTCTCGGCGATCCTGATCTATGCGATCGATCTCGTGCCGCACCGCATCGGCCTTGTCGGCGGCCTGTTCTACGGCCTCTCCTTCGGCCTGGGCGGCATCGCAGCGGCGGGGATCGGTGCGCTCGCCGACCAGATCGGCATCGTCAGGGTGTTCGGGCTCTGCGCCTGGCTGCCGGCTGTCGGGCTGCTCGCCATGTTCCTGCCGCGTGCCCGGCCGGCGGTTGCATAATCGCCGCCGTGGGTAAGCGAGCCTCGATTTGTAAGCCGTCTCGCCGGAGCCTTCAGCGAAGGCATGCCATCACGCCACCTGCGGCCGCCAGGCGATGACGCCCTCCGTCCGCGCCCGCACCTCGGGCGTGGCCAGGCAGGTCGCGACGGCCTCAAAGCCCGGCGCGCCGGGATAGGGGGCAACGCGGCTCGGCGGGCTGTGATTGGCGGGGCAGAGGATGATCGCCTCGTCGGCGCCAATGGCGGCGAGGTCCAGGATCGCGCAGGAGCGCGTGAGCAGGAAGAGTGGCCTCCCGCTCGGGCCACGGCGACGCAGATGGGCGATCACGGCTTCCTGCGTGGCCTGGTCCAGCCCCTGCTCGATCATATCGACGACCAGGATGGCGGGGCCTTCGGCTTCCAGCCCGGCGACCAAGGTGATGAGCGCGTCCGAGAGCAGAGCGCCATCCTCAGTGAGCCAGGCCAGGGCCTGGTCGACCCGCGCCTTGAGCGCGGGGTCGGCGTCCAGCCGGGCGCGGGCCGCCGCGCCGCCATCGGCCAAGCGATCCAGACCGAGGAAGGACGCGCCGGGCAAGGTCTCGGCCAGGCGCAGGGCCAATCGCGTCTTGCCGCTGCCCAGCGGCCCGATGATGTAGTTCAGCGGCCGGATGTCGCGCAGCTCGAAGCGCTCGCCGCCCCACGGCCAGGGCAGGGCGAAGGCGGCGCCGAGTTCGGGAGCCGGCTCGAGCAGGCACGCGAGCTCTCCGGCGGCCGGGGCCTTGCCCTGGGCGATGTCGCCGCGCAGCTCGCGGATCCTCTCGATCGCCCCAGCGAGCTGGCGGATCCGGTCTTCGAGCGTTGCCTGATGCGCAGCGAGCGCCGGTTCCAGGCTTTGTGGATCGCCGCCCAGCACCCGCGCTACCTGGGTGAGGCTGAGACCGAGCCGGCGCAGGGCCGCGATCTCGTTGGCGCGAGCCATCTGGTCGGGGCCATAGGCCCGCCAGCCGGCGGCGCTGCGGATGGGAGAGACCAGGCCGCGCTGCTCGTAGAGCCGCAGGGCTTTGGTCGAGACGCCGAGCCGCCCGGCGGCTTCGGAGGCGGAAAGGAAGGGGGTGGAAGCGCTCACGAATCACCTCGCTGTTGCTGACAGCCATGCTTATCGAGGCGGTCCCAGGGGCCGGGTCAACCGGTGGCGGCGCTTGTGGCTGCCGCCAGCGCTCCATAAAGATCGTAGCCCCGCGACGCCTTAGATTCCGGAGCATCCGCCAGGTGACGATATCGACAGAAAGCTATGCGCCATCGTCGGATGGCGATGCCTGGGACACCCTTTCGCCGGCGCAGGCTGGGCTCGATGCGTCCGGCCTCGCGGCTGCCGTCGATTTCGCCAAGGCGCATGAAAGCTCCTGGCCGCGCAGCCTGTATTATCCGGATGGGCGCTATGTCGGCCTGGTCGAATGGAACGAGAGCGGGCCCTGGAGCGAGATTGTCGGTCCCGTGCGCGAGCGCGGCGGGCCGGCCGGTCTGATCGTCAAGGGCGGCCGCATCGTCGCTGAATGGGGCGACACGGCCCGCACCGACATGACCTTCTCCATCGCCAAGAGCTACATCGCCATCCTTGCGGGGCTTGCGGCCGCTGACGGGCTGATCGGCGATGTCGATGAACCGGTGGCGAAGACCGTCGCTGGCCCCTGGTTCGAGAGCGTCCATAACCGCGCGATCACCTGGCGCCATCTGCTGCAGCAGTCGAGCGAGTGGCAGGGCGAGATCTTCGGCAAATCCGATCAGGTCGACCATAACCGCCAGATCGGGCCCGGCGCCGACAATAGCCGCAAGGGCGAGAAGCGCCTGCTCCAGCCGCCCGGCAGCTACTACGAGTACAATGACGTCAGGGTCAATCTGCTGGCCTATTGCCTGTTGCAGCGCTTCCGCCGGCCGCTGCCGGAGGTGCTGCGCGAGCGCATCATGGACCCGGTCGGGGCCTCGCAGGACTGGCGCTGGCAGGGCTATGACAACGCCTTCGTCGAGATCGACGGGCGCCAGGTCCAGTCCGTGCCGGGCGGCGGCCATTGGGGCGGCGGGCTCTTCATCGGTGCGCGCGACCATGCCCGGGTCGGCCTGCTGGTGGCGCGCGGCGGTGTGTGGGGCGGCCGCGAACTGCTGTCGCCGGCCTGGATCGAGGCGATGCTCACGCCCTCGCCGACGCTCGCCAATTACGGCTATCTCTGGTGGCTGAACCGGGGCGCGGCGGCAAAGCCGGGCGTGCCGGCGACGGCGGTCTTCGCGCTTGGGGCGGGCGTCAATGCGATCTGGCTCGATCCGGCGCAGGATCTCGTCGCGGTGCTGCGCTGGATCGACAAGACGGCGCTCGACGGCTTCGTTGACCGCCTCATCGCCGCGATCCGCTGAGCGGACCAACAGAGCAAAAGGTTTTCAGCATGGGCCAGGCTTCACGGCGTTTCGGGCGCTACGATATCACCATCCTGCACGATGGCGTTTTCCAGGCTCCGGCGGATGTCCTGATCCATGCGGGAGGCGACGAGGCGCGAAAGCAGGCTCTCGCAGGCTGGAGCAAATCCGCGATCAGCGTCGATGTGAACTGCTTCCTGCTGTGGGATGCCTCTGGGATCACCCTCGTCGATGCCGGGACAGGCCCCTCCTGGGGCGATGCCTTCGGCCATGCCCGCGCGGCGCTCGAAGCTGCGGGTGTGACGCCCGCCCAGGTCCAACGTGTCCTGATCAGCCATCTCCATGGCGACCATGCGCTTGGACTCTTCGACGATGAGACGCCGTACTTCCCACAAGCCGAGATCTGGGTTCCGCAGGTCGAGCTCGCCTTCTTCACCAATGAGCAGGCGCGCGAATCGCTACCGGCGTCGCGGCGGAGCGGCTTTGTAATCGCGGCGAAGCTGCAAAGCCTCTATGGCGGCCGCATCCGCAGCTTCGGCGAAGGCGAGATTCTGCCGGGCATTGCCGCGCGCACCTTGCCGGGGCACACGCCGGGCCATACCGGCTTCATCGTGCGGGATGCGCAACACAGCCTGCTGCTCTGGGGCGATCTCGTGCATGTCGAGGATCTCCAACCCGGAGACCCCGATGTCGGACTCGTCTACGACCTCGATCCGGCGGCGGCCGCGCGCAGCCGTCACACCATCCTCGCAGAGGCGGCCCGGGAGGGCTGGATCGTCTCGGGAGGGCATATAACCGGCTTCCAGCGGTTGGAGGCGGTTGGAGACAGCTATCGGCTCGTGCCGGCCTGAGGCTGCAAGACCAGTGCTGAACTGATCGCTGGCGTCTCGCGGGCGGCCGCGCTTGCCGCGACGCGAACCAGCGCGGCATAGTCAAAAGCCTCAACTCCGATGATGGTCCCGCTTCATTGCCAACCGATACGCCTGTTCCGCGCGCCCAGAGACCGACTTTCCTCGACTGCGAAGCCGTCACCATCGATACCGTGCCGCGAGGCGCGGTCGCCGTGATCGGGCTTCCCGGTGCGACGCCCTATGCCGGGAATGGCGCCCATAGCGCCGCTGCGCCGGCGGCGATCCGGGCAGCAAGCGCACGACATGCCGCCCGCCGGACGCATTACGATTTCGATCTCGGCGCGCCGCTGATGATGCCGGACACGGTTCTGGTCGATTGCGGCGATCTCGCCTTCGACGAAACCGATTTCGGCGGCAATCGCGCAAGGATCGAGGCGGCTTTCGCGACGCTGCTGGGCCGTGGCGCGCGGCCCCTTCTGCTGGGTGGCGACGACAGCGTCCAGATCCCTGCGCTGCGCGCATTTGCTGCGCATGGCAGGATCACGCTGTTGCAGATCGATGCGCATATCGACTGGCGCGATGAGGTCGAGGGAGAACGCTTCGGGCCCTCGAGCACGATGCGGCGGGCCTCCGAAATGGCAGGCGTTGGGGCGATCGTTCAGGTCGGCGCCCGGGGCATCGGCAGCGCCCGGGAATCGGATGTGGCAGATGCCGTCGCAGTGGGCGCGCGACTGGTCGATATGCGCATGCTGCGCGCCAAAGGGCTCGCCTATGCCGTCGAACAGGTGCCGGAAGGCCAGCCGGTCGTGGTGTGTTGCGATGTCGATGGGCTGGACCCCACGGTGATCCCCGGCGTCGTCGGCCGGGCTCCGGGCGGGCTGGGTTATGGCGACATCGTGGAGCTTCTGCACGGTGTCGCCGCCCGCGCACCGATCGTCGGCTTCAACCTCGTCGAGTTCACCCCTCAGCACGATCTCGGCGACCTCGGAGCCAGGACCGTCTGCCGCCTCGCGATGCTGGGGGCGGGCTTTCTGGCCATGAGCGAACGGACACGACCGCAGCGGTCATAGGCGGCTGTTACGCCGTGCACCGCGCACTGGTCGCGCCTGTGGCGACTGTGCCGCGCTGTCACAGCGCGTGCTTCAGAATCGCCGCCGCCCCGGCGAGGATGAGCGCCAGCGTCGTCGTGAGCGCCTCGGCGGGTGCGCCAATGCCGTCACGGAGACCGTAGAGCTGCTGTCTGAACTCGGAGCCTCCCGGCCACTCCGGGCTCGATCCTTCGGATCGCCCCGGAATGACGTGTGGTTCCGTCTCTCATCTAAGAGTGAGAGCAGGGTCAATGCAAAAACCGGTTCCCACTTTTTCGCATCCTGCTCGAGCCGAGGCTCAGGCCATGTATTGTCCGCCATTGACCGCGAAGGTCGCTCCCGTCGCGAAGGCCCCGTTGTCGGAGGCGAGGAAGACAACCATCTGGGCGATTTCCTCGGGCTTGCCGAGACGTCCGACCGGGATGCCGGCGACGACACGCTTCAGCGCTTCCTCGGGCATCGCTGCGACCATGTCGGTGCCGATATAGCCCGGCGTGATCGCGTTGACGGTGATGCCCTTATTGGCATTCTCCTGGGCCAGCGCCTTGACGAAGCCGATATCGCCGGCCTTGGCAGCGGAGTAGTTGACCTGGCCCATCTGGCCCTTCTGGCCGTTGATCGAGGAGATCACGATGATGCGGCCGAAATTGCGGGCGCGCATGCCCTCGATCACCGGACGCGTCATGTTGAACAGCGAATCGAGATTGGTGCGGATGACGGCCGACCACTGATCCTTGGTCATCTTATGGAAGAAGCCGTCGCGCGTGATGCCGGCATTGTTGACCAGGATGTCGATGGGGCCGAGCTCGGCCTCGACGGTGGCGATGCCCGCGGCGCAGCCGTCATAATCGCCGACATCCCATTTATAGACCGGGATGCCAGTCTCGGCCTTGAATGTGGCCGCCGCCTCGTCATTGCCGGCATAGCTCGCCGCGACCTTGTGGCCGGCCTCCTTCAAGGCCTTGCTGATCGCTGCGCCAATGCCGCGCGTGCCCCCTGTGACCAAAGCGACCTTCGACATTCCCGTCTCCTCCCTCTTGGCGGCGTGAGCGCCGCGCTATTGTTCTGCAAGCTTCATGTCGGGCGAATAGGGCCCGTCGACATCCTTGATGATCGCCTGGCCGCAGATGACGCGCCCGCTCGTGGCGTCGAAGGTCAGGGTCGGGTGCCCGTAGAGCACCCAGCCCCGGCTGAGCAGTTCCGAGATGCGATGACAGAACGCGGCGTCATCGGGCCCGGTTATGTAGCGGTAGAGCGTCGTCTGCCTCGCCATGTGCAGGGCTCAGCGCTCGACCGCGAGAGCCACGCCCATGCCGCCGCCGATGCAGAGCGTAGCCAAGCCCTTCTTGGCGTCGCGCTTGGCCATTTCGTGCAGCAGCGTCACCAGCACACGCGCGCCGGATGCGCCGATCGGATGGCCGATCGCGATCGCGCCGCCATTGACGTTGACGATGTCGGTGTTCCAGCCGAGGTCCTTGTTGACCGCCAGCGCCTGCGCCGCGAAGGCCTCGTTGGCTTCGACGAGATCGAGATCACCGACGCTCCAGCCGGCCCTCTCCAGCGCCTTGCGCGTCGCCGGGATCGGACCCGAGCCCATGATCGCCGGGTCGACGCCTGCGGTTGCCCAGGAGGCGATGCGGGCAAGCGGCGTCAGGCCGCGCCTGGCGGCTTCCTTGGCGCTCATCAGCACGAGCGCGGCGGCGCCGTCATTGAGGCCCGAGGCGTTGCCGGCGGTGACGGTGCCCTCCTTCGAGAAGGCGGGGCGTAGTTTGGCCATGGCCTCGATCGTCGCGCCATGGCGGGGATATTCGTCGTCGGAGACGATGATATCGCCCTTGCGGCCGGCAACGGTGAAGGGAACGATCTCGTCCTTGAAGCGGCCGGCCTTCTGGGCGGCCTCGGCCTTGTTCTGCGAGCCGACGGCGAACTTGTCCTGCTCTTCGCGGCTGATCTGCCATTTGGTCGCGACGTTCTCGGCGGTGGTGCCCATATGGTAGCCGTGGAAGGCGTCCCAGAGCCCGTCCTTGATCATCGTGTCGACGAACTTCATGTCGCCCATCTTGGTGCCGTTGCGCAGATGCGCGCCGTGCTGCGACATCGACATCGATTCCTGGCCGCCGGCGACGATGATGTCGGCATCGCCATTGACGATCTGCTGCAGGCCGATGGCCACCGCGCGCAGGCCGGAGCCGCAAAGCTGGTTGAGGCCCCAGGCGGTCGCCTCCTGCGGGATGCCGGCCGCCATCGCGGCCTGGCGGGCCGGGTTCTGGCCCTGACCGGCGGTCAGGATCTGGCCCATGATGACCTCGTCGACCTCGGCCCCTTCGACCTTGGCGCGGGCGAGCGCTTCCTTGATTGCGGCGGCGCCGAGCTCATGGGCCGGAGTGTTGGCGAAGGCGCCGTTGAAGGCGCCGACGGCGGTGCGTGCTGCGCCGACGATGACGATGTCCGTATCAGCCATGGGAGAGATCCTCGCTGTTGTCGGACGGTCCGCTCTCACGCCGGGCCGCCTGGTTCGTCGGGCACCTTCGAAGCCTGTCGCGCTTGCGTCAAGTCAGGAGAAAGGCGCCGATGCCGGGATTCGGCCGGTCCGTCACGCTCCACCTGCTGCAAAGACGGGCAAAACAGGTCATGCTTTAGTCTTGTTTTTGCGCTGCACGCTCAAAAAACTTGCGGCAAACCACTGAGCGGCTATCGTCGGGAGGGGAGATCGTTCCGTTTGGTCCGTCGCGGGTTTCGCGGCAGGAGCCGAACCAACGTCATGTAGGGAACTGATGGCTAGCGAAAAAGAACCGACCGTCATCAAGAAATACGCCAATCGGCGGCTCTATCATACAGGCACGAGCTCTTACGTTACGTTAGAGGATCTGGCTGGGCTTGTGCGCGGCGGCGAGGATTTCGTCGTCTATGACGCGAAGTCCGGGGAGGACATCACCCGCTCCGTCCTGGCCCAGATCATCTTCGACGAGGAGGCCAAGGACGGGCAGAACCTGCTGCCGATCGCCTTCCTGCGTCAGCTCATCCGCTTCTATGGCGACAGCATGCAGGCGCTGGTGCCGCGCTATCTCGAATTTTCGATGGACCATCTGACCAAGGACCAGGGTCAGTTCCGCGAGCAGATGACCAAGGCCTTCACGGGCGGGGCCTTCGGCACCGGGGCGCTCGACGCGATCCAGCAGCAGACGCGGGCCAATATGACGCTCTTCACCGACGCGTTCCGCATGTTCAATCCCTTCGCTGCCGCGGCAGCCGCCGCGAAGGCGAAGGAGGAGGGCACTGCCGCCCCGGCCAAGGGCGATGATCTCGGCGATCTCAAGCGTGAGCTTGGCGAGATGCGCGAGCGCCTGGACAAGCTGACCAAGACGAAGTGATCCGGCTCCAGAGGATTTCCGCGTTTCTCTGAATCGCGGAAATGCTCTACCTCCTTGTTTTAACGCATTTTCTTCACGCGAACCGGTGTCCACTTCGCTCGAAAATGCCCTAAGGCATGCCGATGCCAAGTCAAAGCTCTACAGCATCAGGCCGGATACGGTATTCGGTCTGAGCTGCAGAGCCTGAGCTCAGCCGGCCACGCGCTTGGGTGACCCGGCCTGGGCTTTCGGCCGGACCTCGGCCTTGCCGATCAGGTGACCCTGCAAATAGGTCACCCCCCAATCGGTCAGCATCGTCGCCTGCAATTCGTCATCGACCCATTCGGCGACGGTCTCGACGCAGAGATGGCGGGCGAGGTCGATCAGCGTGCGCACATAGAAGCGGTCGTCGGTCGAGCGGCGCAGATTCTGGGTGAAGGCGCCGTCGAGCTTGAGGATGTCGATCGGGAAGGTGCGCAGGTGCCGCAGCGAGGTGTGGCCCGCGCCGAAATCGTCGATCGCGATGCGCGCGCCCTGAGCCTTGATCTTGTCCAGCAGCTTGGCGATCCGCGCGGGATTCTCGATCGTCGCCGTCTCCGTGATCTCGACGATCAGGCGCTTGGCCACGCCGCGTGCGGCATTGGTGCAGGCGAGGAAGGCGTCGAGCCATTCGGGATCGGCAAGCGAGCGCGGCGAAACATTGACTGAGAGCGACAGGTCGGGATCGCCGACGAGCATGTCGACGGCAAGTTCGAGGACGCGGTGGTCGAACAGGCGGATGAGGCCGCGCCGCTCCAGCAGCGGAATCAATTCGGCGGGGGCGAAGAAGAGGCCGTTCTCGCCTTGGCCGACCCGCAGCAGCGCCTCATGGAAGGCAGTGTCACGCTGGCGGGCGCGGACGACCGGCTGCAGCGCAAGCTGCACGCGCCGTTCGTTCAGGGCGGCCACGGCCTGCAGGTCAAAACCCTGCCGCGCCACGGCGGGTTCACGCATGTCGCTGCGCTTGGCGATGACGGCGGCGTCGATCGCGCCGGCCTTGGCATTGGCGAGCGCGTTCTCGGCGCCGGCGACCAGAGGTCCGGCATGGCTTGAGAGGTTGGGCGCAATCGCGGCTCCGACGCGCAGGCGCACCAGGGCGATGCCGCGCGCGGTCTCGATGGCTGACTGGGCCACGGCCTTGATGAAGCGGCGCGCCGCCGCCTCGACCTGATTCTGCGGGCAGCCGGTGAGCAGGATGGCGAAGCGGTTGCCGGAATAGCGCACGAGATGGTCGCGTCGGCGCATCACCGAGCGCAGGCGCTCCTGCACCACGCCGATGATCTCGTCGGTCGCCTCATGGCCGAAATCGTCGTTGAGGCGGGTCAGTTCGTCGATCGCCGCGACGAGCACGACGACGACGCGCTCGGCCGGCAGATGCTCGGCCAGGGCCAGTTCGACGCGCTCCACCAATGCGGTGCGGTCGCAGAGTTCGCCATTGCTGGCACTGAGCTCGTCGGGCTTCACCGCGCGCTCCAGGCGCAGCACGCCGCGCGCGCTGGCGGGGCGGCCATCGATGCCGGCGAACCAGCGGCCGGCATCCTCGATCCACATTTTGCGGCCGGCGAGGTCGGCGGCGTAGCGCGTGCGGTAGACCACGCCTTCGCCCTGGTCCTGGCCGCTGGCGGAGAAGATCGCATCGTAGCGGCTGCGCCCGCTGCCGGGCTCGACCAGGCCGGCGAAGGAGAGGCCGCGACTCATGACTGCGTCGGAGACGCCGGCGAGGACTTCATGCGCATTGGGTCCCCAGGTCAGGGCGTCATGGACGATGTCCCAGGCGTAGACGACCTCGCCGATCGAGGAGAGCAGGCTGCGCGGATCGATGTGGCAGTCGTCGCGGGGGCTGAGGATCGACGGCGCAGGCATCGGACGGGGCCTCAATGGGGCTGATCGAACGATGCGGATCGATACCGTCTCGTCCTGGCCCGGGCGGATCGGGAAATGTTTCGAAACGATGCGGCTTTCAGCCTTAACGCGCCGTTAAGTTTGGCTATAACTTTGCAAATTCAGCTCCTAGACTGACCCAATGTTTCGGAGCGGGACATGACGGATTTCGACGATCAGAGCCGCAGCCGCGCCCCGTTCGCAGCCGATTCAGCATCTGATCTCGCCATGGTGCTGCTGCAGCTTGCAGCTTGCCGGGCCGAGATCGGCCCCTTCGCCCGGTCCGGGCGGGAGACGCCGCGCGAGGCGGCGCGCGTCTATGAGGCGGCCCAAGCCTCCAAGGCGACCACGATTTTCAGGGATCGCAGGCCGGTGCGCCT
>NZ_CAXUPC020000013.1:0-193086 GCF_964252745.1 Allobosea sp. LjRoot9
GTCTGCTTTCGGCCGAGCTACCTCTGCGGGCCTGCTAAATTGCAGCTTGGACTGGCAAGATCGTCGCCTGGTCGACACCACCCAATACGCTCGTGCGCACTTATGGCCGTGCCCAGAGGCGTCGACGGAAGCGCCTCCCAATCCGACAGCCGCTCCGGAGCCCGCTGCCGGCGTTCGCGGCGCGCCATGCGCGATGCAGATGCCAACGTGCCATCGATCAGTCCGATCTCGCGCGTTCGCTAGGCAGGTGGCTCATCCGCCAGCGGGCCGCCCGGTGCCTGCTCCTCACCGCGCTTCACCTGCCGCGCCAGAACGGTGAGCGAACCATCGGGCAGTGGGCGCTGAAGGTGTGAGACCTCAGGCCACGGCGCAGTCATCCAAGCCGCGCGCTCCTCGGGCGTTCGCAAGATCACCGGCATGGCCTTCCAATGAATCGGTTTCACTTCCGCATTCGGGTCGGTGGTGAGAAACGCATACAGGTCCATCTTCTCGATGCCGGTCTTGATCTTCCGCACGCTCTCCCACTGCGAAATCCAAATGCCGGCGAAGCACGCGGTCGGACGGCTCTCGTCGATCGCAAACCACGCATTACCGCCATCGGGGTCCGGCTCAGCGAAGGCGTTCCACGGCACGAGACAGCGGTTCTCCGGCCCGAGCCACCGCGTCCAGTGCTTGGAGCTGGTCTTACGGACGTTGGTCGTTCCACCATCTGGCTCCATGCGCAGCATCTCTTTGAAGTCGCCGACCGGCTTGTTCTTGGCTCTGAGTTTATCCGCTCGGGCGGTCGCGTTCTTGAACAGGGCGTCACTGCTGGACGGCATGCCCCAACGCGTCATGGCGAGGCGTGGGCCGCCTTCATCATTTCGGATGATCGGCGCGCTGTAATCCGGATAGATCGTCGGCTGAACCGGCACGTTCACGCCAGCATCGGCGAAGCCTGCGAACAGCTTCCGTATCGCGTCAACATTCCGGGTGTGGCTGTAGAGGTTACACATCGGATCTGGTCTCCGGAGTCCATAGGTCGCGCGGGTCCGCGTTGCGGTCCGCCTTCTCATCCTGAAGCCGCCGCTGCTCGATCCGTGCTTCGATCAGGGCTGCCTCAAGCAAATCGGCGATCGAGCCGAAGCCGCGGCGCTCGGCATCCTTCGTCAGCTCTTCGATACGCGCTACCAGATCGTTGACGCGGCGTAGCGGGATCTGCGGCACAACCGACTTCACTCGTCCTCACCGCCGATGCGCCGCCGACGCTCAGGCGACAGAGGCTCTGCCGGCAGCATGTCCGACACGTCCCGCGACATCAACCGATGCCGAGGCACGCCGGCTCGTGGAATCCGCGGCCGCCTCATTCCTCGCCCGCGTCAATGTCCATTCGATACAGCCCGTGGAACGTGTCGGGTTCGTTGCTGCCGGCCGCCACAATGTAGATCTCGCTGCTGATGGGTATTTCTCCACACCATCGCCGCACGGTGTAATGGAAGTCGCGGGTCACGGCCTGCATTTCGCGAGCCTTCTGCGGCGACATGCTCCGCTTTGAGCGCTGCACCATCACGCTTCCTCCTCCGGCACCCGCCGTGCGCCATGCGAAAACAAGCCGCGGAGGAAGCCCCTCGATACGGATCTGTCGCGGTCCCGCGCCAGCTCAGCCAGGTCATGCAGGAGCGCCCGGATCGCCGCGCGTTCGCTGCCATGCTCGGCGATGAGATCGTCGATCTCACACTCGATTTCGGTTGCGGGGTCGGTATCCGTACGCGGCTCCGGTGACATGATTTACGTCCTCTGATATGAGAACAAAATCAGAACAAACCAGATCGAGAGTCAAGCCATGGCCAGCGTCGAGACCTTCTTCCTCCAGCCTTTCAAAACCCATCGCAAGCGCCTGGTCCCCGCGCAGCGCGTGCCGGCGAAGACGAAGCATCACGCGCTGAACGACGGCGAGCGGATGGCGCGAACGGCCGAGGGGATAGCGGTGATCCACGTCACGGCCGACGACGAGACCGGTGAGGTCAGCGCACTCGAGGTGCTGGCGCGGCACGGCGCCATCCCGGAGGAGTTCGAGGAGCAGATCCGCGCGTTATGACGGAGAGCGTGCTGACGCTGCGCCGCAACAGCTCTCTGGCGTCATTCAGAAGGCCGATGACGGCGCCCCCGCTCCTGCCAGTCATCCAGTTTGGAGCGCTCCACGCCGATCCTTGCTTGAAGTTCAATCGCTTCCACGACGGCCCCTGCCCAGTCCTCAAGAGGAATGGCAACTGCGTGAGCGTTAAGCACCGTCACCCCTCTTCGGGGGTTAGCGGTTCTCCCAAGCCCTCGCCATAGCTGATCTCAACGGGCTTTTGCACGGGCGCCTCCGTTAGAAGCATCGTCACCAACCACGCCGGGTGACATCCGTCACAGCTTCTTTGCTTCGTCGGCCGCGCCCACCTCGATCGCGCGGTTGGGCCGAAAACCCTGGTTCTCTCGAACACCGTTTCGAGGATAGCCCGTCTGGTTCGCGAACACTCGGGTTCGGCCAACCAAGTAGTCATGTGAACCATGATCATGCCCATGGATCCACAACTCGGGCTTGGTGGCTTCGATCATGCCAGACTCCCGCGCCCAAGGCCGAGGGGGAGTGTGACATTCCTGGTTTGTCACGATGACCCCACAGCATCGCCCCGCACTCAACCGGTGTCTCACGCGCCGCGATCAGCAAGATCGAGCGCGGAGAGATCAGACGAGAGCGCGACGTGCGTCCAGATGGGCGATAACGTCGACAAGCCCGGTCACAGTCTGCAGCTTCTCGATGGGCCGGGCATCGAGGAAGGTGTTCGGACTGGCGAGCCAGCTTGCCGCGACCTCGTCGTCGCCGCCCACAATTGCATCGAGCGAGCAAAACAAGCGCACGAAAAGGACAGCAAGCTCGAAGGGCTTCGTGCCGGGCTCAAGTCTAAGTCCGCCGCGCCTGATGCTCGCCGCTGTGGCCTCGTCGAGACCGATGATCGCGGCAAAGGCTGCCGCAGGAATCTTGAGCTGATCCGCAGCCCGAATGGCAGCTTCGGTGATGACCACGCTCTTGCTGGAGACTGTCTTCATCACGCAAAGTCTCTCGTGGCGGCCGGCAATACTTCTTCGACGCTCCCTTGCTTGAGACGGTCGAGAGGCGTGCCTCCGATGCTCTCCTGAGGCAATATAAGCCAGTGCCAGGCAACCCGTGGATTGCGGACGACCTTCGTCACCTCCGCGATTCCATCGACCGGCCGGCCATCGACGAACTGTGCGAGGGGAAACATGGGCTTCTCGCCAACGGGGGCCATTAGGCGGCCCACCCTGCTGTCACTTCCGAAGCTCCGGGCGCCGGACTTCCCGAGCTTGGGTGACGAGCTGAAGCAATTCTGCGTTCTGCTTCCGAAGCTGCGAAAGCTCGGCCTCCAACTGACCGGTCTTTAAGCCCTCCGGCTGTCCGATCGGCAGAGTATCCAGCCCGATCCACCTTACAAGGAAGTCTACGATCGGATGAAAGCCGTGCAGAACGACCTTAGCTTCCGTGCGATTGGTTCGGCTGTTGCCGCGCTTAAACTTCGGAGACTCGCCTTGGGCTGCACACCAGCCGTCGAAAATTTCCTGCCAGCTGTCTCGGCTTGCCAGATCGCCAGACACGCCCACGACCAGAAGATATTTGATCCGGTCCCTATCGATCTGCACCCACTCAATCTCAAACCTGAGTTCGGGAAAGCCAAGCGCCGCTGCAACAAAGCGTTTCATGGATACTCGCCTGCCACTTTAGCTCCTCGAGTGATCTAGCTATGTGGTCATAACCCCGATGTGCGTTAAAGCGCAACGCGCTATACCGCGTCGCGATAGATGGCTCACCGCAGATAAATGCGGTGATGGATATCAAACAGGTGATTGCCGAGAACGCGCGAGCCGCGAGGCTCGCGAAAGGACTCACCCAAGCTCAGGTTGCGCAACGTCTCGGCGTCGACAGAGCGCATGTAAGCGCCCTCGAAATGGGCCAGCGAAACCCGACCGCTACCAGCCTTTGGCAAATCGCTCAGGCGTTAGAAGTGACAGTCCGCGATCTCGTCGACGAATGCCATCCTTTCGGCAGTCCACGTACGATGGAGTAGCTGTCAGATGACCTGATCCGTTTCCGCCCGTTCCCAAGGTCATGTGCATCAGCCGAACTCGATGCGCAATCGCGCCGCCACACGGCCTCGGTGGGGAGCGAACCTCCGCGGGCCTCATTGATCGAGCCGTAGCTTTAGCGTTCCATAGCCAAGCAGCCCCCCGCACACCAACGCACCGAGTAGGTAGGGAGTGTGGAGATCCGACACGACTGTTCAGAAGACTACTCAGCAGGAGTCCCCCCGAGGTCGCGCACCTGGCTTTGCAGCGCCTGTATCACCCGGTTGGCGTTCTCCAATTCCAACTCGACGATACTGAAAGACGTGAGCAACTCGTTGTAGGCCGTTTTCCACTGCTCGACCCTCCCCGTTACCTCGCGGCGTACCCTGTGCTTGCCGGTTACCATGTCGCGTCGAATCTTCCGCAACCAATCGTTCAGATCCACACGCGTTGTGCTCCTGTGGGCCGGCTGCCCCAAAAGCGAGGGATCGACGCCGGCTAAGCGGCAGAGTTCTGCCTGGCTCAATCGCCCGCCATTGCCAGGATACAGACCATCGTGTTCAAGGATCAGGCGCAGTGCTTCCGCTTTGCCTTTCTCGAGTTTCTGTATCGTTGCGCGCTTTTTTCGCAGCGCCTCGGCTGCCAATCCAGCAGAGTTGTCTCTAGCTGCCGACTTGCTCGTCTTCATCACGGCCCCGAGATCCCTTCATCCAGGCAGATGAGCAGCTTCCCACTTTCGAAGGCGTATGATGATCGGGTGCTCATCCCAAAGTGCAGTGACATCCTCAAAGCGCAGCAGATGATGTCGAAGCTGCCCAATCCAGAAAAGCGCCTCGTAGTTATCCCCCCAATCCTTGATGGCGGCGAGCTTGCTAACAGACATCGAAATGCTCTCTGAAACATCACTGCGAGCTGCGTTAAGCTCCAGCCTACGGTCGCAGTCGGGCTGGCATCGCGACGTGTCGGGATGGCCGACAGCACGCGTGCATGGCCCGACCTGTTGCGGCCCTTTCGTGCAAAGGACGTTCGACCGAACCATGATCCAGGAGCTACCGTTGAGGGTTACGATCTTGGCCGCCTCGTCGATGTCGGTGACTCGCAGTTCTGCCTCGCCGCGTGCTGGCTTACCCCAGGGAAAGCCCTTTAGGCGGGCCCCCGCGCGTCCACCGTGTTCGTGGGAAGTGACTAGAACCTCCTTGGCATTAAGCAGAATCATGTCATGGGCAACTTGGTCCATCTCGGCCGCGATTGCGGTGTCAGCTAATATATAATCGAACAGCGTCATCTTGATCGATGAGTGGCCAAACAGATCCATTAGGATTTTAGGAGATCCGACAAGGGCAAGCGCCCCAAGACGGGCAAGCGTTTTTCGGAAACGATGGTGGTGCAGACCACGCTCGTCGACGTAATCGCGCAAGTCGAGCATCTCCACGAGTCTGTTCAAATTAAGGCTCTTGAGGGGGTCGCCCTGCTGCGATTTCTCCGCTCCCGTTGCAGACGCCTTGAATTGGATCCAGAGTGCATGGACTCCTGGCCGCCGCATTCCTGAAACAAGGCAATTCTGCTGTCTTATGGCTGCAGCAGCGAAAGGATGGATCGGCCAATCCCTATCCTTACCGCCAATGATCTCGACCAGCTTGTAGGTGTGCCCTGTCACACGCCGGCCATCGCCGCCAAGGATCTTGCGCTCGTCGAGACTTTCATCATGCAATGAGAATAGTTCGCTAACACGGGAGCCCATACAAAAGGAGACGATGTAGATGTGGCAGAGCTGGAGGAGGTAGGCCAGAGAAAAGACATACTCTTCTGTCGTGACGCCGCCAATTCTATCGATTGCAATCGGTTTACTCTTGCGCTTCTGCGACAGAATGATTTTGAACGGAATCTCGTCAATAGGCCTCCCGTGCGGGTCGCGCCAACGATGATCCTCCAAAATTTTGGCGCGCCATTTTATCATACTTCTTGAGTCCAAGCCGGACGGCTTGTCGCGCAACCTACCGTGGAGTCTAATAATATTTGGGCCCAGATTCTCGACGAACCAGATAACCCTCCAGCCAGCCTCCGTCACGAACCGATCAGGCAGAGGCTTGAACCGTTCGCGTGAACGCAGAACCTGCGCCTCATCGGCAGTGTCCCCTTGCTCATCGGGCTTTCCGGCGTGCCCGTCTCCCGCAGATGCCACACTTTTCTGCTTCTCGATTGGCTCTGGCATCCCGACGAGTTTGTAGACATTGGCCAATGCAATCGGAAAATCCGGCCAATCAACTACAGCCTCGAGCGTTCTCAGCTTCGATACCTCGCTGAGCGCCCAACCGACAGAAGAAGATGTGCACTTTACCGCTTCGGCAAAATCTCCAAAAGTTAAGTGCGCGAACACGGTAGATTTGTTGGGTCTGTGGGTGAGGGCCCACGCCGAGAAGCGTAGCAAGCGTCGACAGAACTGAACCCACGTGCCTGGTTTTGGTAGATGACCTCTCCGCCGGCGCGATTCGCGAGGGATCAGGAGGGCGGCAACGACGATGATCCGGAGCACATCAAGCACCTTCCCGAGCTTTTCCGGATCACGACTGGTAGCTGGCGGTACACCACTCATAAGGTCAACGGAGCGCATGCTCAGGATGCTCGCCGGACCGGCCGGAACCATGGATTTTGGGACCACGTAAACGGTTCCCCCTAATGGGCATCCTGGAAACAATTCGAGGCCATAAAGTTCACTCCGGGACAGTGCGGGAAATGCGCGCCCCGACAGGTTGACGGCGAGGCTCTCGCGCCACTCGTCGAAGGTTTTCTTCGAAGAGCGCTCAGGGTTGGGCGCCGGCGCAATCATCCTCTTGCTCCGTAGTAACCTTGGAATTCGAAGACAAAGTGCGTTCCAGCCGCGATTTTAGAGCGCCAGAATTCGATTCGAACTTCGACGAGAGCACGGTCGAACAAGTTCAGCGCCTCATCGAGCACCTCCTCCTCGTCCGGAAAGCTAGACTCAAGCCAAGTGATCATCCCCAAGTTAGCGCACACGTGTTCAAGCTCTGCCTTTCTGCGGCACAGACCCTCAATGCTGTCCGCGAAAAGAAGTGCATGGCGACAGAGCACGCAACGTTGAACCATGCATCCAACTCCCGATGGATGCCCCGGGGCGATTTCAGGCGGTGGGTGATTAAAGTCGCGACAGCCCATTCCCATCCGAGTGCGATTTCGCCCCTGTTCGAGTCGCTCGCGCTCCTGATCTGTGATTTCTCCGCGTTCAACCATCTGCCGCAGGACCGCTCCATCGATGAGCCGGCGCCCACGAATTTCGGTCCAGATTACGCTAAGCAGGGCAGAGACGCGCTCCTCGCTGTATCCACGCCAACGACGCTGGCGGAAGTAATTCCTCAGTGCATCCATGCTTCTGTGGCCAGCTGCGATCTTTGCGATGAGCCAGCTGTAGCCACTGTGGACGTACGAGAAGCCGATCCAAGCATCGCGGAAATCGCCAGGCTTAATTTCGACCACACCACCCTTCGAACCCCGGATGTCGTACTTTGCAACAATTGCGCGAAGTACGACGCCTGGATACTTGAAGGTTTGCCAGGGCAACAAACAGCCAACGGAAAAATCGCTACGGTTTACATAGATCCAGGGGCTTCGGATCATGATATAAAGTCGATCAAACTCGCGCTGCAGCTCAGCAGTAGGCGCAGCGGCCTCATTGATTTGTGTCTCTACCTCGGCAAGTTGGCGCCGCAGCTCTTGCCGAAGAGGTTCGGTTCTAGCGATGAGAGCTTGCAGAAGCCGCTCGGGATAAAGTTCCGGTTTCCTGAGACATATCGCCGTTTGGATCGTTTCAGTCTTGCCCTTTTTCGCCTGAATAACAGCGAGATCATTGTTGAGCGGGTGCAACCGGCACCAATCGCCATCAAGATCCAGATTGAGGGCGGTGTCTTGATTCCAACCGGTCAAAACCAGAAGCAACAGCAAGAAGCAGGTCGCCTCCCACGCCGACGGATATTTCCATCGCAGGGCTTCGCTCAGTCCCCCGACGCCAGCATCCGCTTTCTCGGCTGGGTCCGTCGGCCCATCCATTCCCGGGACACGATATGTGGGAATGAGAACGCCTTTACGGACTTGATCCGGAACGTCCCACGCCGAGGCTGGCAGAGGCTGAACATGTTTCTCGAAAAATGTTTGAAGGAACGATCGGGCCTTAGAATCAACGGTGGCGTCCGAAACATGGTCGCGCTGAATGAGATCGTCGCCAGTTTGCCACATCAGTTTTATGGCACGGACTTCAGACTTGATCGCCCGGTAGACGCGTCGCGTGGTAGCGTCGTCGATAGTTTCGATCATAGCCAGTGGAGCATTATAGCTTGGAGGCCAGTTGAGAGGTGGCAGACCGTGATGCTGGCGGCTCGACAAGAGGATGCGTGCGACGTCCACGTAAAGACCGCCGAGGCTGCGACGCAGAAATCCGCCATGCGCGTCGGTCAGGTCGGCAATCCGCGCGACCTTGAACCCAATCGGGAGTTCATCCAGAACGCGCCAAGCGGCACGAAGGCTCGTTTTAATCCGAACCCAAGACCTCAGCGGGCGATGGCGACAATTCTCGTAAAGGTAGGGAAGAAGATCATCAAGGAGCTCGGGTTTTGGGCCGATTGGTCCCCTCCATTTGCCGGTGCTTGAGATCGTCCGGCCTTTAGCAAACTCGGAGAGGTCCACGGGAAACGATGGCGATCCATTATTGGGCGTCGAATTGAACCTGATTGGATAGACCCGAACTGCGACGACATTGCTATCGTCGCTCGGACCGAGTTCGGATGCCCCATGGCCCTTGTGTCTTTGGCGCGTTGGGTTACTCAGTGGCCGCCTCCGTGAGAACATCAGCCAAGATCACGAACTTCATCTTCATCGAGAAAGCAGTGATAACCCAAATACGCATCGGACACCGCGATGCTTTCGTGGATCCACTTGAGGTAACGCTCGGTCGTCTCGTCACTAGCGTGTCCCAGTTGCGGCTGAATAATTGTTTGGATCGCGGACAGACCTACTTCGTGAACCCAGGCATCCGGCATCTGGTTCAATACAAGCCGAGCCCTTTGCGCCTGCAGCTCGAGATGCTCGAGAAGTGTCGTGCAGGCCCAGTAGTGACGGCCCGCGTGGGGAGACCAGCCTTTAAAGGGGAGAGCAGGAACGCCCACCCAGGCCTCGTAGAAAACCTGATAAGAAATTGGCTCACCAATATACTCGCTCAGGAAAAGACGAGATGGCGGCTTCTTGTTCGGGTTGCGCTCGATCCACTCTGCCCGCGCCCGGAGACGCCCCCTGCGCTGATATCTGTGGAGTTCCTCCGCGAATGCCATTCGAAGCCTAATGTTTCGCGCTACACCGTACTTCGTTCCGTGAACTAATTGAACGACTGCGTAATCGCCGAGAATTCTCCACTCCGCCGTATCATCCGGCAGATAGGAAGTACGCCACTCCACGGCTTCATCTCGCCGGACAGCTGTTTCGAGAACCGTCTGACATAATAGCGCCTTCGTGCGACCGTAGCGCGCCCTTACCTGCTTAAGCCACCGGGCGACCTCTTCGGCCGTGGGTAAGCGCAAATCCAGAGGGTCTTGACGCACGGCTCCAAGCCTAACTGTTTCGCCTTTGGCTTTTCCTCGCGAGCGGCTTGATGAGATGCGGATGCGTGCTTGATCAAAGCGTTCCCTGAATCTTGAGAACCCAGCCCACTCTAGGAAGTGACATGCAGTCGAGATGCGCTGGTTAATTGTATTCGGAGCAAGGCCCTCCCCACGCGCTGACCATCGACCCATTTGCATGTCGCGCTGATAACCTTGCACGAGATGACGTTTGTACTCTATCCGTCTCCAATCGACCCCTGCCCATTCGGCCCATTCCATGAAATTCAGCAAGTGCCGAGCTAGCGTTACCATCGACTTTTTTGTGTACAGCCTGACCTCTTGCCCAAACGCCTCCCGTACGACACGTGGAAGCTTCGCTGGATGCCAATCGCCGTTTGCTCGAAGCCGGATGTAGAGGTTAAGTTCACGTGGATAACGATAACCGCCGAGGAAGATAACAGGCACGCCAACGACGCCTGGGTAGCCAGCCAGGCGTATCCGCACCGCATCGGGAATGTGAACCACGCCCATTGCTCCATTAAAACCAACGAATGGGCACTGCTGCAATACTAGATGTGTAGTCGTGGCGCCCCGAGCGATTGTTGGGCACTCAGTTGATGGGTAAATGCCCCTCTCAAATTCCGAGGTCGCTGTGGAAGGTGATCGCGCGGCCGCCGCGACGACAAGATCGGCAGGAAGCGGCCGAGTTCGGAATGGCCGTAGCGACCTATTTGCCCAATACGCCAGACAGAAATGAACCGGCCGCGGCACGATTACCGGGGCGCGAGCATCCCTATCGGCGACGGCACGCCCGTGCACCCACGCGGTCAGTTTCGCCGTTGCCGGGCACCAGGCCCCCTCGGCGACCCCGCTTTCGCAGAGAGTGATACCTTGCTAAGGACGGCTTAGTTGGGACTTAGAAACAGAAGGAATCGACCAGTTGTCCGACCCGGGCGCGCAATCATCTGAAGCGGAGACGACATTGCGCCTTATGTCGCCGGAGAAAAACATTCAGGTCGAGCGAAAGTATTTCGCCCAGATAAGGCTTGAAATCAGCAACTTATCTAACTGTGAGCGGAGCGACCTGGTTCGCGCGTGTAATTTTGTTTAGTGAAACCAACAATACAATTGTAAAAACTGGTGAAGTTGTAGGGAAATCTTCCCAACTAAAACTTGCGTATCGCGCGCACATTCAGCGTAGATTCTGGGATTTTACAGAAAAACTCGAATTACTAATTGCAGAATACAGATCCAAAGGACGCGCAATCGAAGTTGATTTCAGGAGTCTTGTCCATCTTGGTGCCGGAATCGACCGCTACACCCATCTTATTCATCCCTATCCTGCAAAATTACTTCTTAACATACCATTGTTTTTCCTGAATTCCTCCCAAATGTGCCCGCCAGAGGGTATGGTTTACGACCCCTTCTGCGGATCTGGGACGGTGTTGTTGGAAGCAATCTTATCGGGCCGTCCTTGCATCGGAAGCGACTCCAATCCGTTGGCACGGCAGATTGCCCATGCCAAAACTACTTGGGTCGATCCGAAGGAGCTTTTGCAAGCCATTGAGCATGTCCTAAAATTCGAAGGTACGGCTGCACTCTTTACGCCGGTAATGGATCCGACAAGATGGTACTCTGATGATCACCAACTCCAATTGGGGCGGCTTCTCAGCGCAATTAGGACAGTATGCGCCGGTGCAATCCGCGCGTTCATGGAAGTGTGTTTTTCAGCCTGCGTGAAGAGGCTTAGCGCAGCTGACCCTCGCCTCTCCGTGCCCGTCCGGCTGAAAGGCGAGGCATTAGCGCGCCATCTCGAAGGCCTCCCCAATGCTCGCGAACTATTTCTGAGGATTGCCACCCAAAATGTCAGTCGGATTGAGAAACTTCCTCAAGGCTGCACTCCTGGCTCAATCTTCAATGACGTAAGGGAACCACTCAACCAAGGAGCAGGCCCAGATGTCGATCTTGTCTTAACCTCACCGCCTTACGCAGGAGCTCAGAAGTACATCAGAGCATCTTCTCTGAGCTTAGGCTGGCTTGGGCTCGCGCCTGACGCAAAACTCCGAAACCTCGAACGCTTAAATATTGGACGCGAGCACTTTGCACAAACCGAGTTGCGAGACATAGGTATTGACGCCCGGATAGGCGCAGACGACATCCTCGAGGAAATACGCTCCGCCAACCCCCTCCGCGCACACATCGCGGGGAAGTACCTCGAAGAGATGGAACATGCAGCCGATGCCATCGTGGCCCGAATGAAGCCAGGGGCGAAGCTTGTTCTGATAGTGGGCGACAACCAAGTTTGCGGTAAGAGCTTCACAACTACCAAATTCCTTCAGCGGATCTTTGAAATCCGAGGCCTTCACACCAAACTGGAATTAGTTGATACGATCAAGTCGCGCGGACTGATGACTAAGCGCAACAGGACGGCAGGCACAATCGAAAGAGAACATGTCTATATTCTCGCCAAGCAACGCGGAGAAATTTGAATTGGATCGGGAGGGACTCGAAAACTACCTGATGAACAAGCTGAAAAAGCTGACCGAAACGACTTGGCACGGCCGGATCCTTGAGCCGGACATAAATCGGTGGGTCGCCCAGTTTACCAAATCTGCCGACGTGGCAGACGACGAGCAGCTCCACGCGCTGTATCTCCTAGGAAACTTCATCTACTTTGGCCAGAATGAAATTCGCGAGCTTTTGAAGTCACTTTACCGCGATCTCTATCGGACACCAGCGATCCATACGATCAGGAAATCCAATGGAGACACCGCGGACTGGAACGTCTTAGAAAAAGAGTTTCATAAACATCAAAATGCAACTCGCTTCCTAGGTGTTGGTAACCCCTCAGAAAGCGGTGTACACCTCCTTTATTACTTCAGGCAGGAGAACAATCTTCCAAGAACGCTGTTTATTCATTCGCATCAGGTTTTTTCGCGCGACACGTCGACTGATATTCCGACACTGCGTTTAAGAGATGAAGATATTAACACCTATGTCTTCATCGATGATCTATGTGGATCAGGAACTCAGGCGAGCGATTATTCGAAGGATATAGTTGTACCGCTCCGCAAGCTCAAACCGGATGTGAGGATACATTACGTCGTTCTATTTGCGACAACGGGAGGCCTGCAGGCCATTCGGGATTTGGGACAGTACGATAACGTATCGGCTGTATATGAATTAGACCAGAGCTTTTGCTCATTGGAACCCGAGTCGCGGATATTCAGCCATCCAAATACGCCGTTCGACCGCGACAAAATCAAGAACACGTGCTTAAAACATGGATCTAGCCTCTGGGCAACACACCCGCTTGGCTACAAGAATGGCCAACTCCTACTTGGGTTTAACCACAACACGCCCGACAATTCGTTACCGATATTTTGGCGGGAAACATCTACTTGGCGTCCAATATTCAAGCGCTATCATAAGGATGCCAGCTGATGCAGGGCACTCGAAAAGGCAATCCGTTCGGAATCACGAAGGCCGTCGATCTTAATGATGAGCAGATCGAGAACCTCTGGGTAAAAATATCTGCCGCGGATGACAGCACCGTCACAGAGCTCGACCATCCAGCTTCGCCGATGCCCACCTATATCCTCGGGGCGAAGGGCAGCGGCAAAACACATTTGATGAGACATCAGGCGTTCGACCTTCAACGCCTGCGCTACAAAGAAGCTGGGCTTTCGGTAGGCGAAGGCGTCATGGCCGATGGCTACATTGGACTCTACGTACGATGCAGCGGTCTACACTCAAACCGATTTACTGGGAAGCGCCAATCCGAGGAATTGTGGCAGCAGCTTTTTGCCTTTTACTTTGAGTTGTGGCTCGCTCAACACGTCATCAGCCTTGCCATGGCGATTCAGCATGACGCGCCTGAAGCAGATGAGAAGGGTGTCTGCGATGGTATCGTAGCCCTCCTCGACAAGCAGCCCAGCGGCCCAATCGACTCGTTTCAAGAACTGCGCGAGCACTTGTCCAAAGCTCAGCGCACACTTGATTACGAGATTAATAATTGCCTAATTACGGGCCGTTTGGACATTGACATCATAACTTCACCGGGGAATCTCATATTTGGTATTCCGAAGGTCTTAGCAAGTAATTTTGAGTTCCTTAGAGACGTACTCTTTGTCTACTCGATTGACGAGTTTGAGAACCTTACAAAGGATCAACAAATCCACGTAAATACGCTATATCGTGAACGTGAGCCGCCTAGCACTTTCAGAATTGGCTCGAGGAGCTATGGCGTCCATACGTTCGAGACGAATAGCGCCGGCGAGGAGAACATCCAGGATTCCGAGTATTCCGTGATTCGCCTTGATGCAACCTTCCGCGAATTGACCGAGCAATATGCGTCCTTTTGTCGAACCTTGATCTATAAGCGCCTGGAGGACCGCTACGGGAAGGGTACATTCGATGTCGGCAGCCTAGGTAAGCATTTTGAAGATTTCGACCCGGCGTGGAACAGCGCCAGTTGGGCCACAATAGCGCAAACGCCATCCCCTGATCGCGATCATTTTCGAAAACTGCGCGACGTGATCAGCAAGCTCCCACCGGTTGTGACCTACGACGATGCGCAGATCGCCCTTCAAGTTCCCTCTTCCCCCCTCTTAGAGAAGCTGAACATACTCCTCTTCTACCAGGATCTTGCAAACGGTCGACCACTTAAAGACGCTCTCATTGAAATCGAACGGCTTTGCGCCGATTTTACTCTGGGCAATTCGACAAGATACAAGCAGGCCTACAATCACTATTCGCGCGACCTCGTTGCCCAGTTGCTAAGGGAAAATCGAACCCCTCAGACATATGGCGGTCTTAGAACCTTCATTAGGATGTCAGCGGGCATTCCGCGCGCCCTCCTAACTATTCTACGGTCTATCTACGAGTGGTCCGTATTCTCCGATGAGAAACCGTTCGAGGGCGGAGAGATTTCTATACGCTCCCAGCACAAGGGCGTTATTGACGCTTCTGACTGGTACTACAGCAATATGCGTAAAGCTGGAGAAGAAGGCCTGCTGCTGCAACAAGCGATCGAGCGGCTCGCTAACCTGTTTCGCATCCACCGTTTTGGTGACAAGCCGATCGAGAGTTCTCTTTCCAGTTTCAGTATCCCAGAAAGGGGTATCACGCCTGGTGCTAGGCATATCTTGCAGTTGGCCGAAGCGCGCGCCTTCATCCACCGCTTGCCCGGCACGCAGAAGGAGCGCAATTCCGAAGATATCACGTCAAAATTTCAGATCAGCCCCATGCTCGCGCCACGCTGGGACCTACCCATGATCCGCCGTGGCGTGGCTCCTCTCTCGCCGGACGCTTTCAACGCGATCTTCGACCCGGCTATGAATCGCGAATATACGACCCTCGAATCCGAATGGCGCCAGAGAGTTTCGGCAGGAATTCGGAACGATAGCGCAATCGGCGTCAAGCACCAGCAGATTGGGCTATTCGATGTTTGACTACACCTACCAATACAAGGTCGCCTTACAGATTGGTGACCTCCCGAACGAGAACTGGGATCTATTTATCTCGGGCTTTAGCACCGCGGAACGGGTAGCGGGCGTTTTTGATAGGGTCGTGGCAGCGAGAAAAGATTGGCTTGTTCACAATGAGTACGGGTTCGCGCAAGAGATCATTCCTTCGGGCGCATTTCAATCTAAAAACACTCGCGAAGACGAGTACATGTTGGAGTATTTTGAACGGCTTGGAAGTTTTGATTTCTCTTCGAGAATTTGTATAGACGTGACCGGATTTATGCGGCCGCATATGATGTATGTAGTCAATTACCTTAAATTAAAGGGAGTAAAAAAATTTGATATCATTTATACAGAACCCGGACATTATTCTAGCCTCGATCAGACTCTGTTCTCGAGTGAGCAAGTTCATGAGGTTCGCCAAATCGCAGGTTATGAGGGATTTTCTAATAACGATACGAAAAATGATTTCTTGGTGGTTGGCGCGGGATACGAAAATCGTCTGATATCTGAAGTTGCGGAGGAAAAGGAGAAAGCTACGAGGGCGCTCATTCTAGGGCTTCCGTCCCTGCAAGCAGACATGTATCAGCAGAATGCTCTACGCGCCCACGCCGCCGCGGATTCTCTTGGCGATATTAAGCGTCGAATTTTCGCACCAGCGAATGATCCATTCGCCACAGCGACAATATTGAGTCAACTTATAGAAAATGAAGAGCGTGCAGAACCGATAACAAACCTGTTTTTGTCACCACTCTCGACAAAGGCTCAAGCACTTGGCTTCAGCCTATTTTTCTTGCGAGAGTGCGCGAGCAGGTCCGCGACAATTATATACCCATTCAGCAGCAGTTATTCCGCGGATTCCAGCTCACGGATTGGACGGATTTGGAAATACTGCGTCGAATTTCATTAAAATTAGGGACAACTGTCGGAACACCCGGTGATGACGGCGCCGGCCGCCCGCTCGTCACGCGGCTCACAGAGGGCCAGACGAATGACCAGAGCGGCGCCAGGCTCATGACCGCTGCTGACATGATCGAGGTGAACGACAGAAGATGGGACTGGTGCTCTCTCGCCATCTCTTGGGCAATCATTCGTCCCTGCGACCGTCCAACAACTTACGCCCGCGAGATAGCGAGGCATCCAGTGGGCCGATTGCATCCCCGGACATGTCGGCAAGCATGTAGGGCACAGCTGGCCGCTCCCCGGCATCAGAAGGGACACCAACGGTTCGACGTCCACGGCTCCGTGCTGAGCAAAGGAGGGGGAATACCCTGCATCTCGATTATCGAACCGGATGACGCGATAACCCAGTGCGGCTAGTTCCCGACAAAAGGGTTCGGCCCAGCGGATCATCCGCGTCCCGGTTCTGGAGATGAGCAGGACGGCCTCAGCCATTTCCTCGCTGAGGCTGTAGTCCTGAGCCTAGCTCGCCATCCGAAATCACGTCGTACGACCGGGGAGAGCAGGCCGCCAAAAGGCAGCCAAAACTGAAGCGCCAATCGTTCAGGGAGGCCGGACTGGACCCGGCACTTCCCGCCCGGGAAGCCGGCTACGGCGCTATTGAGGGCGCGCCGGCTCCCCGGCCGCGAAGTACCTCGTGGTCGAGGATGCCTGAGTCGTCGACATACGAAATGGAGGGGTTACAGTAAGGCCATAGACGGGCCCGAGATCGCCGTTCTCATCGGCCCATTCATCCCAGATCGTGACGCCGTTTTCCTGCAGGTAGCGCACATTGGTGTCGCCGCGCAGGAACCAGATCAATTCGTGGATGATCGATTTCAGATGCAGCTTCTTGGTCGTGACGAGCGGAAAGCCCTCCGCGAGGTCGAAGCGCATCTGATGCCCGAACACCGCGAAGGTGCCGGTGCCGGTGCGGTCGTCCTTGCGGACGCCTTCGGTCAGGACGCGATTGAGGAGGTCGTGATATTGGCGCATGGCGAATCTCGTGAGGCCAGACAGTTTAGCCGCTTTGCGCCAAGCGCGCCGCACCGTCATCAGCGACTGTCCCAAGCTTTCTCGGCATGGCCTTCTGCCCGGCTTGCCCCATCCGGCGCCCTCCCGAACCGGCTTCGCCATCGCTATGCCGGAACAAAGCCATGAAGCCGTGTTTCGCTCCGACAAAATAGCACTAGGGAGAAAGCAATGCCGCTTTATCGCGCGGCGTCCACCTGGGCGCTCGCAGGCACGCTGATGTTGCAAGCGGGCATCGCCGCCGCCCAGCCGGCTACCCCGAATCAACCCGGCGAGCCGGGTATCTCGATGAATGAAGCTCGTCGCATCGCCATCGACAACGGCATGGTGCGGATCGAGGAGATCGAGCTCGAGGACTGTCTCTGGCAGCTCAACGGCAGCGACAATATCGGCGCCGACATCGAGATCGACCTGCGCGCCAGCGACGGCAAGGTCGTCAAGATCGAGCGCGACGACCCGCTCTCCGCCGCCGCACCGCATTGAGCGGCAAGGTCTCCTCGAGCGGCAAGGTCTCCTCGAGCGGCAAGATCTCCTCGAGCGGAAAGACCTCCGCGCGACGTTCCCGCTCACGAGATCGGGAAACGACGTGAACCATGAACGCCCCAGCCGCCTTCAGGCCGGCCACAATTCCAGGGATTTATCCGCCTCGATCGAGGGGGCGTCGCTGGAGGCCGGTGTTGGAGGCAAATGATGAATTTTCGCGACCGGATGACCGGATTGGCGCTGCTGAGCGCCGTCATGACGATGGCGGGGCCGGCGCTGTCCATGACGTCGAATCAGCCCCCTCCTGGCAAGCCGGCGCTGCTCTCCGAGCATGGCGCGCGCCAGATCGCCTGGCGGTTCGGCATCACCCATGTCGAGGAGATCGCGCGTTCGGGCAGTCGCTGGGAAATCGCCGGGCGCGACCGCGACGGGAACGAAACGGTGCTTGATATCAGCGCTTATGACGGCCGGATTCTCGACTGAAAAGAGGGCCTGGGAAATTAAGCCGGCATGGTTCGCGTTCCTCTCTTTCCCCGCGCCTCCACAGTCCCTATATTCGCTGTGCCGATCGCAAGACCGGCTATGGCGATAAACGGACGTCGTAATAAGCTTTTCGGACCCGGGGGCGGTACCCGGCGCCTCCACCACAGCCCTGCGGCGCAAGCTTTGGGGCGGCCTGCGGGATCTTGGACCGCGGGCTCGCCAGGTCACTCAGGTGGCAGGGTTGCGGCGGGGGCGAAATAGGATCGACGAGAGTGTAAAGGCCGTTCTTTTGCCCGGTATGGTTCCGCCGTTATAGGGCTAACGCATAGTTGCCAACGACAACAATGCTCGGGTTGCTGTCGCCGCGTAAGCGGTGCTGGTTCCCAAACCTAAGTCCTTCCGTTTAGCGACGTAAGGCGGGGCTCGGAGGCGCCTGGCAACAGAAGCCTCCACTTTTTTATGTGGGCCTGCCGGCTGTTCCCGCCGGAAGCGCGAAGCGGAAACGGATTCTCGACACGATGGCAAAGGATATTCTTCGCTACGATCTCATGGTGCAGGAGGCACTCAAGGGCGTCGTGCGCAAGATTCTGACCGAGGCCGGCCGCGACGGCCTGCCCGGCGACCATCATTTCTATGTCACCTTCCGTTCCACCGCGCCCGGCGTGCGGCTGTCGCAGCGCCTGCGCGACAAGCATCCGGAGGAGATGACGATCGTCCTCCAGCACCAGTTCTGGGATCTGAACGTCAGCGAACATTCCTTCGAGGTCGGGCTGTCCTTCTCTGGCGTGCCCGAGCGCCTGCTGGTTCCCTTCGACGCGATCACGACATTCTTCGACCCGTCCGTGCAGTTCGGCCTGAAATTCGAGGCACAGGACACCGTCGAAGGCGCAGCGGTCGAGGACGACGCGCCAGGCACGGGCAAGGCGCCGCGCGGTGCCGGCTCCGAGCCAAGCGTCTCCCCGCCCGCCCCCATCGCCCTGCCCGCCAAGGTGACGCCCGCCGGCGTCCCCGCCCTCAAGCTCAAGCCCGCGGAGCGGGATGCCGAACCGGCAGCCAAGACATCCGGCAAGGCGAGCGCCAAGAAGGCCGAGACGGACGAGGGTGAAGAGGCCGGCAGCGCGCAGGTCGTCAGCCTCGACGCCTTCCGCAAGAAGACCTGACGCACAAGAAGACCTGACCCACCCGAAAACCTGACGGCGCTCCCCATGTCCGAGACCCGCACCGAAACCGATTCCTTCGGGCCGATCGCCGTGCCTGCCGATCGCTACTGGGGCGCTCAGACACAGCGCTCGCTCGAGAATTTCCGCATCGGCGGCGAGCGCGAGCGCATGCCCCTGCCGCTCATCCACGCACTCGTGCTGGTCAAGAAGGCCGCCGCCCATGTCAATGCGCGCCTCGGCCTGGTCGAGCAGCGTGTCGCGGGCGCGATCGGCCAGGCGGCCGACGAGGCGCTCAGTGGCAAGTTCGACGGGCATTTCCCGCTGGTTGTCTGGCAGACCGGCTCGGGCACGCAGACCAATATGAACGTCAACGAGGTGCTGGCGAACCGCGCCAACGAGCTTCTCGGCGTCGACCTCGGCGCGAAGAGCCCGGTCCACCCCAATGACCACGTCAATCGCGGCCAATCCTCGAATGACTGCTTCCCGACCGCGATGCATATCGCTGCCGCGCTCGAACTCTCCCGGCTGCTGCTGCCGGCGCTGCGCAACCTCGAAAAGGCGCTGCAGGCCAAGGCCGAGGCCTTCAAGGACCTGATCAAGATCGGCCGCACCCATCTCCAGGACGCGACGCCGGTCACGCTCGGCCAGGAATTCTCAGGCTACGCCGCGCAGATCCATCTCGGCATCGGCCGCATCGAGGCCTCGCTTGGTGGCCTCTACGCGCTGGCGCAGGGCGGCACGGCGGTCGGCACCGGCCTCAACACCCATCACGATTTCGCCGTGCTCTTCGCCAAGGAAGTCACCGCCTTGACCGGCCTGCCCTTCCGCACCGCCGACAACAAGTTCGAGGCCCTGGCGAGCCATGGCGCGCTGACCGCGGCGCATGGCGCGCTCGCAGCGCTGGCGTCGGACCTGTTCAAGATCGGCAACGACATCCGCCTGATGGGCTCCGGCCCACGTTCGGGGCTTGGCGAGATCAGCCTGCCGGAGAACGAGCCCGGCTCCTCGATCATGCCCGGCAAGGTCAACCCGACCCAGGCTGAGGCGCTGACCATGGTGGCGACGCAAGTCCATGGCAATCAGGCGACGATCGGCTTCGCTGCGAGCCAGGGCCATTTCGAGCTGAACGTGTTCAAGCCGGTGATCGCCAGCGCCTTCCTGCAATCGGTCCGGCTGCTGGCGGACGCGGCCGCGAGCTTCCAGGCCCATTGCGTTGAAGGCATCGTCGCCAATGAGGACCGCCTGACGGAGCTGCTCTCGCGCTCGCTGATGCTGGTCACCGCGCTGGCGCCCGCCATCGGCTACGACCAGGCCGCCGGCATCGCCAAGGCCGCCCATCACAACGGCACGACCCTGCGCGAGGAGGCCCTGCGCGCCGGTGTGTCGGGCGAATTATTCGACGCGACGGTCAGGCCCGAGCTGATGCTCGGGCCCGCCTGAGCGCGGAGCGCGCCATGGCCGAGATCATCAATCTCCGCCGCGCCCGCAAGCAGCGCGCCCGGCAGGACGCCGAGGATCAGGCGCAGCAGAACCGCATCACCTTCGGCCGCAGCAAGGCCGAACGCAGCCTGAGCGAGGCCGAGCGCGGCAAGGCCACCCGGGAACTCGACGGCCACCGGCTCGACGGCGACGCCCCAAAGCGATGAGCCGCGAGCGCAAGCACTCGCTCTCCATCGCCGGCCACCGTACGAGCGTCTCGCTCGAGGATCCGTTCTGGACCGCCCTGAAGGAGATCGCGGCAGCCGAGGGGCGCACGATGACAGCCCTGATCGTCGAGATCGATTCCCGGCGTGAGGGCAACAACCTCTCTTCGGCGCTGCGCCTGCATGTGCTCGCACATTACCGCCGGCTCGCCGCCGGATCGTGAGCGCCACGACAACCAAAAGCAGTGCGATCCCAGCGTCTTGCAGCGCCATATTGAATCAAGCCGTCAGCGACTTGAATCACTTTGCCAAGAACTTGCTGCCAAGAACTGGCTGGGAAGAACTTGAATCAGTTCGGCTGGACGCTGCGCGAAAGCGGCCGCGGCACGGATTCGATCACCATCGGAGGTGGCAGGGGCGGCACTGCGTTGCCCGGCCTCGCCGGCTGAAGCTCGGGTTCCGGAAAATTCGCGCGCGGCGCACTGGGCAGCACCAGCGGGCCGGGCTGTGGCGGTTGCAGCGCCCCGCGAGCTGCAGCCGCCCGGGCACGCTCCTCGGCCTCGGACCGGCCACGCCCCTCCTGCTCCTGCCGGGCCTGTTCGGCTCGCTTGCTGTCCTCGGCCTTCTTCTCTTCGGCTGCGCGACGCAGTTCCTCGAGGCGCTTTGCCTCCTCCGCCCGCTTCTCCTCGGCGAGCCTGCGCTCTTCCTCGGCCTTGACGAACTCGGCGAGCTTGCGCTCGTTCTCGCGCATCTCGCGCTCCGCTCGGAGCCGCCGCGAGTTCGCCGCCCTCTCACGCGCATCGGCCTCAAAAGCTTCGACGCGCTCGATCTCGCGCGCCAGGGCACGGGCGGCAACCGCATTGGACAGCGCCCCGACATCGGTCTCGCGCTGCGGCGCCGAGAGCGGTCCGCGCCAGGTGACGCCGATCTGCGGCGCATCGGTCGGCCAGCCCTTCGGCAAGCCTCCAAGCGGCCGCAGGCCCAACCGCAGATCAGCGGTCAGGGCGCGCAGGTCGATGAGCCCGGTCGTCTCCGCGCGCAGGCCACTGCGCTCGAAGCTGAATGGCTGCAGCCGCGCGAGCCCGCCGGCCAGCGTGAAGGGCAAGGTCACGTCCCCCAGCGCCCAGACGCCACCGTCGAGCGCCTCGCCGAGACGGCCCTGCAGCCGCGCCGCCTCGCTCTCGGAGGCGTCCTCGCCCGTTCCGGCAATGACGCGCGAATAGGCCGCCGGGTCGAAGCGCGACAGGCTGGCGCCGGTCAGCGTCACGGAGCCGGCTCCTCCGAGCCCAGCGATCAACCGCGCCGGGCTTTCGCCGGAGCCGCCGGCCTCGACCTGGCCGGACAGCTTGCCGCCGAGCGCACCATTCGTCAGCGCCGCGAGATCGAGCTGCGTCAGCCCGATACGGCCCGAAAGCTGCGCCAGCCCGCCCTCGCGGCGCAACGCGACGCGGCCCGATAGGGTGCCGCCGCCATAGGCTCCCGTCAGATCCTCGATGCTCGCCCCGTCACGGTCGGCCTGAAACGTGAAGCGGGCATCGCGCAGCGTGACGCCATCGCTTGCAATGAGCGAGGCGGCCTCGATTGCGAGTTTGAGATCGCCGAGCCCGACGACAGGTCCAAAACGGGCGGTTGACCAAGTCGAGCCCGGCGCCGCCGGGCTTGCACCCAGCGCGCCGCCTAGCAGGGCACGCAGATCCAGGCCCGGCAGCGACAGCCGGCCCGACAACCCGCCATCGCGCGCCAGGAGGACAGCCCCCTTCGCGCTGACGCCGCCGAGATTGGCGACGAGATCATCGAGCACGACACCGTCGGGGTTGAAGCCGACGCGACCACTCGCATCGAACAGCCCGTCCGGCATCAATCGCGCCGGCCCTTCGGGCAGGATCTGGCCGGGACGGTCCGCCTGCAGGCTCAACCGCGCGGCATTGCCCCCCTCGCCTTCCAGCACCAGGGAAAGGCCGGGCCCTGCGAGCGAACCCATCAAGCGGCCGGGCTGCTGCTCCAGGGTGAAACGGCCGGGGCCGCCGAGCAGCGGCGCGGGCAAACCCAGCGCCGCGAAGACCTGACGCCGGTCGGTCACGTCGAAGCGCAAACCGGCATTGCGCCATGCGCCGGAAGGGGCGAGCCGGCCATTGAGCGCAAGCGCACCGGCCTGCGCCGTGCCTTCAGCTGCGATCCCGGTCTCGCCTCCGACTGAGCGTGTCAGGCGAAAGCTCGCATCCAGCCGGGAGAGCCCGTCGCCTGCGCGCGCCAGCGCTTGCCGGGCCAGTTCCGGCAGCAGCGGACCAGCCAGCGCGGCTAATGTCTCGAAGCGCGGCGCACGCATACGGCCGGAGATCTCGCCGCCCTCGGCCAGCAACGCGCCCGAGCCCGTGACCGCGACGCCGCCGAAGCCTTCGATCGCAAGCCGGCTGAGCCGCCAGACCGCGCCCTCGCGGCGCAGATCGAGGCTGGCCGAGCCCGCAGGCGCATTGCGGAAGCGGGCATTGGTCAAGGCGAGATCGAGCGCGAGATCGCGCCCGCCGACGAGCCCCGCAAAACTCTCGGCCGGAGGCAGCATGTTGAGGTCGAGACCATTGAGCGCGAGCTTCGCCGCCAGGCGATCGGCCACGATATCGCCGGAGCCCTCCAGCCTCAGCCCAGACGAGCCCGTCACCAGCAGGCGTTCGAAGGCGACCCGCCCGCCATCCCAGGCGCCCACCGCCTCGGCGTCGATCTGGCCCAGCCCCGCGACGAGATCGGCCAAAGCCGGGTCGAGCCCGGCTCGTGCGAGCACGAGCGCAACTCGGCGGGAATCCTCGGCCTTGAGGTTGAGACGTCCGGCGATACCCTTGGCATCCGCGGCACCGGTCGCCCCGACCAGCGTGCCCGCGACCCGGACGGAAGCGGCGGCGCTGCTCAAGCCGCCTTCGTCGAGCCGCCCGCGCAGCCCGAAAGCCGAGAAATCCTCACCGCGCCAGATCAACTGGTCGAGGTCGAGGCTGATATCGAACGGGCCGGGCAGTGCGTGGAGCGAGTGCTCGAAACCGGCACGTTCGGAGAGCGCCTTCATCAGCGCATCGAGGTCGAGCCGGCGCGCCCTGAGCGCCAGCGAGCCTGTCCCGCCCGCTGGAAAAAACTGGCCCTCGCCTTCGAGCCGCGCCGCGCCGCCGCCAATGTCGAGCACCAGGCCGGCGAGGTCGAGCTGCTTGCTGCCGCCGCTGACGCGTCCGGCCAGGCTGAGCGCGCCGCCAGGCGACAGCGTGAAGGCTCCCTCCAGCCCGGCGTTTACGCCGTCCTGAACGGCCGGGAGCAGGAAATTGCCGTCGAAGCCGATCTGGATGGCGTCGCCCGTGATCGAGGCCTTGGCGCGCAACCGGCCATCGGGCTCGATCGCGCCAGTGGTGATGCGCAGCGACGAGCCCGCGACTTCGCCCTCGATCCGCCAGGGCCCGGCGAGGCTGACAGCGGAGACTTCGGCCGCCACGGGCATCAGCGTCACCGGCGCCTTGCCGGCATCGCGCCAGATCAGCGCCGAACGCCGGATACTGAGCTTGTCGAGGCTGGTATGCGCCGGCAGGCCACCGCCAACGCTTGCCGGGAGACGGACAGCCCCTGCATCGTCGACGACGATGGAGAGCGTCGCGCCCTCGGCCTGCGCGTCGGCGAAGCGGAATTCGCCGCGCGCCAGGGCCGACAGCGCCAGTTCAACGGTCAACTGCTCGACGGCGACCGAGCTCGCCGCCTCGGGCGCGCCGCCGACCCGGACATCGCTCAGGGTCAGGCGCGGCGACGGCAACAGGCGCAAGCCGATGCCACCGGCGACGCGCGTCTCGACGCCGAGCACAGAGCTGAGCCGCGCCTCGATCTGCGGCCGGTAGCCGCGCCAGTCGACGAAGCCCGGTCCGATCAAGGCGGCAAGCAGCGCCAGCACGAGCAGGCCGGCCAGGACTGTCAGAGTCTCACGCAACGGCGGGCTGTGTCCTCGTCGTTTCGGGTCCAGGCATGTCAAGCTTCGGCATGTCAGGCCTCGTGATCATGCCGCCAAGTCGCGGCAAGATCACGACATTTCGCTCCCGGGAAGCAGCCCTGCGCGGCCACGACGTCTCACAGCGCGATGATCTTGCCCGGGTTGAGGATGTTCTGCGGGTCGAGCGAGCGCTTCAGCGTCCGCATCACCGCGAGCGCCGGCGCACCATGCTCGGCCTCAAGGTATTTGATCTTCTTCTGGCCGACGCCATGCTCGCCGGTGCAGGTGCCGCCCATGGCGAGCGCGCGCTTGACCAGGCGGTCGATGAAGCCTTGGCTGCGGGCGACCTCCTCGGGATCGTTCAGATCAACGATCGGCTGGGTGTGGAAATTGCCGTCCCCGACATGGCCGGCGATCGGCGCGATCAGGCCCATGGCGTCGATGTCGCGCTTGGTTTCCTCGACACATTCAGCCAATCGCGAGATCGGCACGCAGACATCGGTGGCAACGGAATCGAAGCCCGGCCGCAAGGCCTTGGCAGCCCAATAGGCATCGTGCCGCGCCTGCCAGAGTTTTGAGCGGTCCTCGGCCTTGGTCGCCCAGTCGAACGGGCCGCCGCCATATTCGGCCGCGATCTCGCCGAAACGCTCCGCCTGCTCCTTCACACCGGCTTCCGAGCCGTGGAACTCGACGAAGAGCATGGTGGTTTCGGGCAGGCCGAGCTTGGAGTGCAGGTTGACGCCGCGGATCATCACATCGTCGAGCAGCTCGATGCGCGCCACCGGCAGGCCGGACTGGATCGTGACGATGGTCGCATCGCAAGCCGCCTTGACCGAGGGAAACGGGCAGACGCCGGCCGAGATCGCCTCGGGAATGCCGTGCAGCTTCAGCGTGACCTCGGTGATGATGCCGAGCGTGCCTTCCGAGCCGACGAGCAGGCGGGTGAGGTCGTAGCCGGCTGAGGTTTTCCGCGCCCGCGTCGAGGTTTTCACGATCGAGCCGTCGGCCATCACGGCGGTCAAAGCCAGGACATTATCCTTCATCGTGCCGTAGCGCACGGCGTTGGTGCCCGAGGCCCGCGTCGCCGCCATGCCGCCGATCGAGGCGTCGGCGCCGGGGTCGATCGGGAAGAACAGGCCCTGATCGCGCAGGTTCTCGTTCAATTCCTTGCGGGTCACGCCGGCCTCGACCACGCAGTCGAGATCCTCGCCATGGACGGCGATGATCTCCTTCATCTGGCTCATATCGACGCAGACGCCGCCAAACGGCGCGTTGACATGGCCTTCCAGCGAGGTGCCGGTGCCAAACGCGATGACCGGCACGCCATGGGCGCCGCAGAGCTTGACGACCTCGGCCACCTCTTCCGTGCTCTGGGGGAACACGACGGCATCGGGCGGCTGGTTCGGGATCCAGGTCAGAGTATGGCCATGCTGCTGGCGCACCGCCAGGCTGGTGACGAGCCGGTTGCCGAAAGCGGCCGCCAGAGCGCGCGTCACGGCCGCGACGGCCTCGGGCGAAGGCGGCAGCGTTGCGGCGGAAGCGGGGGTGTCATGAAGGGCAGCGGCGGGCAAGCTCATTGTCAACATCCGGTTCTAGCGCTTAGACTTGGAACTATTCGGTTTCGCAGATGGTCACGATCTCGACACCAGCATGGCGAAGAATGCTCTCTTGCCCCACCGCCGGGCTGACGGCAAACAGGATTGATGCATAGTAGACCATGCCGACACGGAATGGGCAGCCGCAATGACGCGGTTGCGGATTGATCATCATCTACGTGTCGCGGACGGGCTGCCCCCGTCGGTGTGGCGTTGAGTAGGGAGGGCGACCGTGAAAGACGATATCCGCGCTCCCGCGCTGTTCTTCGCACCCTTCGTCTCGTCGGCCATGCGGGTCGAGCCGCAATGGATCGACTATAATGGCCATCTCAACATGGCCTATTATCATGTGCTGTTCGACAGGGCCGTCGACGAGGTGTTCTCGCTCGTCGGGCTGAACCAGGACTATCTCGAGACACGCCACGCCTCCTGCTTCACGGCCGAATGCCATGTCCTCTACAAGCGCGAACTGACCGAGGGCGACCAGGTCCGTGTCACGGCGCAACTCATCGCCTTCGACGATAAGCGGCTGCACTACTATCTCGAAATGCGCCACGCCCATGAAGGCTGGCTCGCCGCTACCAGCGAGAACCTCTCGCTCCATGTCGACATGACGAGCCGCAAGGTCACGCCCTTCCCGCCCGACATCCTGGCCAATCTCGCGCTGATGAAGGCGTCCCACAGCATGATGCCGCTGCCCGCCACGATCGGCCGGATCATCGGCATGCCCAAGCGCACCGCGATCACGGTCGAGGGCATGACCGGCGAACGCGAGACCGAAACCCGGCACTGAACGGAACCACACCGCCAATCCAACCCGAACTAGCTTGAGCCCTGCCGCACCACCGCCTGCACGGCATAGCCGCGATAGAGCGGCGTGGTCTTCGCCACCGCGCCTTCAGTCTGCACGATCTCATCCAGCACCATGGCGAGATCGGCGCGCGGCGTGACATGGAACAACGCGAGCCAGCGATTGAGCACCGCCCTGAACGGCGTGGGCAGGCCCGCTTGATCGCCGAAATCGACGATGTGCAATTCGCCATGCGGCGTCAGCGAGCGCAATGCCTGCCGCACCACGCCCTGCCAGGGCGGGATCATCGAGAGCGCATAGGAGATCACGATCCGCTCGAAACCCGCCTGCTCGAACAAGGCCTGCGCGTCGAACGCCGTCGCATCCGCCTGCGCCAGGTGGATGCGCTCGGAGAGCCCGGCCCGCATGACGGCCTGTCGCGCAGTCGCCAGCATCTCGGAGGAGACATCGAGCCCGTAACAGGGCCGGCCGGGATAGGCCTGCGCAATCTTGATCAGGTTGCGCCCGGTGCCGCAGCCGACTTCCAGGATGCTGCCGCCTGCCGGCGGCGCCAGCCCGGCAATGAGTTCGTCGCGACCGAGCAGATAGAATTTCCGGCTGGCGTCGTAGATATGGCGCTGATGCCGATACATCGCGTCCATCAGCCCGGCCGCCTCGCCGCGCGGCAGCTCGAGGCTCACGCGCCGCGCTCCGGCAGAACATAGAGGTGGAACGCGCCATAGATCGAGGAGCGGTCCTGCGCGCCGAGCTCGCGGCTGCGCGCCTCCTGGTAATGCCATTGCCCCAGGGTCGCCTCCGGCACGCGGCCGGGCAGCAGGCGCTCATCGGCCGCCGTGCGGAAGATCACCCGCGCGCCGGGCCTGGCCGTACGCGTGATCTGGGACCAGAGCGCGGTGAGATCGGCATCGTTCATCCAGTCCTGCGCGTCGAGCAGCACATAGGCGTCGCAGCTCTCGGCCGGCTGCCGCTCCAGGAAAGCGGTGATCGCGCTCTGATGATAGGCGACGCGGTCCGCCCGCGCCTTCACGGCGGCGAAATTCCCGCGCTGCAGATAAGGCGGCAGGGCCGCATTCGGCCCAGGCTCATAGCCGCGCCCGAAAGCCTGGCGGGCGAAGTAGTTGGTCTTGAGATCGAAGCCGCAGGCGAGCCGCTCCAGCCGGTGGCGCAGCACGCCGCGAATGCCGTCATCGCCATCGCCGGCCAGCGCCTTGTATTGCGCCGGCGGAATGCCGAGCCCGTAGAGCGAAGCCGGCTGGCGCACCAGCCAGCGCACCAGGCGCTTGTCGAAGACCGGCGCGAGATGCCTGTCGAACAGCACGCGCTGTTCGTCCATGCTGCGCGCCTTGAGCATTACGCGCGGATCGCAGCCGAGCGTGCGCCCCAGCAGATGGCCCGCCCCGATGAAGCGGCCGAGCAGGCCGTAGCGATAGAAATTGCGTGCGAAGAGATTGATGCGGCGCCGTCCGCTCAGGCCGCGCCCCTCCCAATAGGCGCGCGAGACCGGGTCGAGATGCGGCGCGATCTCGCTGTCATAGAACGCGACATTGCTGCGCGACTGCGCCTGCCCGAAGAAGCGCAGCACCTCGTCATGGCCCTGCATCCGCGCGAAGGCGGCAAGCTTGAGCTTGCCGAGCGCGATATGGGCGCCGTTGAGATCGATCGCGCTGATCCGGCCGGGATCGTCGGCGAGATAGGACAGGATGTTGCAGGAGCCCGAGGCGATGGCGACGACATGGTCGCTGGGCTTGAGCTGCAGCGCCGCCATGTCGACAACCGGGTCTTCCCAGATCTGCGGATAGACCAGGCCGGAAAAGGCGAGCGTGAACATGCGTTCGAGCACTCCCGCCTTTGAGAGCGGCTTGTTGCGATGGACCGCCGAGGTCAGCCCCGATGCCGTCTCCCGCCGAACCGCGCGCGCCGTCTGCATCGTCTGAAGCCCCTTGGTCGGCCCGTGGTGATGGCGAGCCGACTAGAGGAGTCGCGTGACGGTTGGGTGACGAGCGTCTACTGCGCGGTGACGCCGGCCGCCTTGATCACCGGCGTCCATTTGTCGACCTCGGCGCGGACATGGGCGCCGAGCGCAGCCGAGCTCCGCCCCGCCTCGTCTGGAATCTCGCAGCCGAGCTCGAGCAGCCGGGCGCGCACGCCCGCATCCGCCAGCGCCGCGCGGCCGGCAGCATTGAGCTTGTCGACGATCTCGCGCGGCGTTTCCTTCGGTGCGAAGATCGCATTCCAGCCAACCGCCTGGAATTCGGGCAGGCCGGCCTCCGCGCTCGTCGGTACGTCCTTGGCGACTTCCAGCCGCTTCGGCGTCGCCACCACATAGGCCTTGAGATTGGTGAGCTGCGGCACGATCCCGACGGTCTGGTCGCAGACATAGTCGAGCTGTTTTGCGATCAGTGCATTCATCGCCGGGCCGGAGCCGCGGAACGGCACCTGCTGCACCGGCGCCTTGATCAGATGATGGAAATAGACGCAGGTCAGATGCGAGGTCGAGCCGATGCCGCCATGCCCGTAATTGTATTTGTCCGGATTGGCCTTCAGCAGCGCGACGAACTCCTGCAGTGTATTGGCCGGAAAGTCCTTATGCGCCGCGATCAGCATCGGCGTGCCGGCCGTGTTGATCACCGGAGCGAAATCGGTGCGCGGATCATAAGCAAGATTGGGATAGAGCCCGACCGAGGCCGAATGCGTGCCGAGATTGCCCATCATGATGGTGTAGCCATCGGGCGTGGCTCTGGCGACGCGCAGCGAGCCTGTCGTGCCACCGGCACCCGCGACATTCTCGATGATGACCGATTGCCCCAGCGTGCGGCCCATATGATCGCCGACGATACGGGCGATGATGTCGGTCGGGCCACCTGCCGCGAAGGGCACGATCATCGTGATCGAACGCGAGGGATAGGCTTGGCCGAGCGCAGGCGCAGCGGCAAGCGAGAATGCGGCCAAAGCGGCCAGGAGCAGGCGTCGCATGGATGTCCTCCCAGGTTGATCAGCCGCGTTCGTCGCGGTCTTCAGGTCTGATGCGGTGGTCCAGAGTGTTTTTGAGCGAAGTGGTCACCGGTTCGCGTGAAGAAAACGCGTTAAAACAAAGAGCTGGAGCTGTTGAACGATCCGACTGGATCGAAAACCGCTTTAGAGATGACGCAGGCCGATGCTCTCGATCAGCGGCAGCAATTCGTCGCGCGCCCTGACACGGTGCTGGCGGGCCGCCTCGCGGGCGGCCTCAGACGCGCCGTCGCGAATGGCGTCGATGGTGGCGCGATGCTCCTCAGTCGAAATCGGCAGGCGCGGACGCAAGCGCAAAGTCAGCATGCGGGCGCGATGCGACTGGTCGTTCACCGTCTGGATGATGCGGACGAAGCGGCTGTTGCCGCAGCGCTCGACCAGGATGCGGTGGAAGGCCTCATCGGCTCGCCCCCAATCGGCGAGGTTGCCTGCGTCCAGCGCTCGCGCCATGGCGTCGGTCTCGCGCGCCAGATCCTGCGCCATCAGCAGCCGCTCGGCCTCCGGAAGCCCCGCCGCGAGCTCAGCCGCGCTCGCCTCGATCGCGATCAGCACCTCGTAGATCTCGCGGATATCGTCGGGTGCCAGCGCACAGATCAGGATGCCGCGCTTCGGGACGATGCGGACAAGCCCCTCCTCCTGGAGTCTGAGCGCCGCCTCATGCACCGGCGTGCGGCTGACGCCGAGGCGCAAGGCCAGTTCGCCGGCCGAAGCCTGGTAGCCTGGCGCGAAAACGCTCTCGCGAATGGCGTGTTTCAGTGCCGCGTAAGCGCTGTCGACCAGGCTCGGCGCCCGGTCATTCGCCTGATCGATCGTCTTCAAGCCAGCCTGCATTCCGTCCTCCGATCCCGGTAGCGTAACATCTTCCATGGAAGCTGCAATGCAATGTTGACTCCCGGGCTGCTTGCGCCGCAAAGACATGGGGCTCACATCGGATCGGAGGCAGCATCATGAAGACCTACAGGATCGCGGCGATCCCCGGAGACGGCATCGGCGTCGAGGTCATCGCGGCCGGCGTCGAGGTGCTGCAGGCCCTGGCCGGACGCGACGGCTCCTTCGGTTTCGCATTCGACCATTTCGACTGGGGCTCGGACTACTACAAGCGCACCGGGCTGATGATGCCGGAAGATGGCCGCGAGCAGATCAAGGGCCATGACGCGATCTTCTTCGGCGCGGTCGGCGCGCCCGATGTGCCAGACCATGTCACGCTCTGGGGGCTGAGGCTCGCAATCTGCCAACCCTTCGACCAATACGCCAATGTCCGGCCGACCCGCGTGCTGCCCGGCATCACGTCGCCGCTGCGCTCGGTATCGGGCCCGGAACTCGACTGGGTGATCGTGCGCGAAAATTCGGAGGGCGAATATGCCGGCGTCGGCGGGCGCGTGCACAAGGGCTTCCCGGAGGAGGTCGCGACCGATGTCTCGATGATGACGCGCTCGGGCGTCGCCCGCATCATCCGCTATGCCTTTCGCCTCGCCCGGTCCCGGCCGCGCAAGTTGCTGACCGTCGTCACCAAGTCGAACGCCCAGCGCCATGCCATGGTGATGTGGGATGAGATCGCGGCCGAGGTCGCGGCCGAGTTTCCCGATGTAACCTGGGACAAGATGCTGGTCGACGCCATGACCATGCGCATGGTGATCAAGCCGCAGAGCATCGACACCATCGTCGCGACCAACCTCCATGCCGACATTCTGTCGGATCTGGCCGCAGCGCTCGCCGGCTCGCTCGGCATCGCACCGACCGCCAACCTCAACCCCGAGCGGGCCTTCCCCTCGATGTTCGAGCCGATCCATGGTTCGGCTTTCGACATTGCAGGCCAAGGTATCGCCAACCCGATCGGCACATTCTGGACCGCAACGATGATGCTCGACCATCTCGGCGAGCCGGCCGCGTCGGCGAGGCTGATGCGCGCGATCGAGCGCGTCACCGCCGATAAGAGCTTCCACACGCCAGATCTCGGGGGCAAAGCGACGACGCGGCAGGTCACCGACGCGGTCATTGCCGCGATCGCCGGCGACAACGCCTGAGGTCAAGGGTAGCTGCCAGGAAGAGACGGCCGGGAACGACAACATCGTGACCATGTTTGAGGTCGCGCCCGGCTGAAATCCGCGCCACAATCGCCATATTGGTCGTCGAACGAGTATGGGGCGATGGATCGACCCTCGCGACGAAAGGAAGACGGATATGGGCCTGATGAGCATGTTCGGCAGCGAGACGACGCAAACCGAGACCTTCGAGGTCACGCTGACCGACGCCGAATGGCGCGCGAAGCTCAGCCCCGAACAGTACCGCGTGCTGCGCGGCCATGGCACCGAGCGCGCCGGCTCCTGCGCCCTGAACTACGAGAAGCGCACTGGGACCTTCATCTGCGCCGGTTGCGGCAACCCGCTGTTCAAGGCCGGCACCAAATTCGAGAGCGGCACCGGCTGGCCGAGCTTCGACCAACCGCTCGAAGGCGCAGTCGGCACGAGTCAGGACGGCAGCTTCATGATGACGCGCACCGAGGTGCATTGCGCCCGCTGCGGCGGCCATCTCGGCCATGTCTTCCCCGACGGCCCGCCCCCGATGGGCTTGCGCTACTGCATGAACGGCGTCGCGATGGATTTCGTGCCGGCGGAAGGGTGATCGAGGTAGCGCGGGGAACCCTCTCCTTACAGGAGAGGGGTTCCCCGCGCCCCTCCGGTTCGCCGTTCACCCCAGCGCCGGCACCGCTCGCCGCGCTAGGCTCCCCGCGTCCACACCGGTCGGCAGATCACCGAAATGCCCCGACCAGCCGCCATCCAGCCGGCTGGCGACAAAGGCGTCGGCGACAGCGGGCGCGGCATGGCGCAGCAGCAGCGAGGCTTGCAGCAACAGCGCCAATCGCTCGACCAGCCGCCGCGCCTGGCCTTCCTGCCGGACGAGTTCGGGCAGCGCGCTGTCCAGCGCGGCGAGCGCCGCGTCGTAGCGCCGGTCGGCGCCCTTGGCGGCGCGCAATTCGTCCTGCAGTGCCGGCAGCGCGCCTGGCTCCCGCTCCAATGAGCGCAGCACATCCAGGCAGATGACGTTGCCCGAACCCTCCCAGATCGAGTTCAGCGGCGCCTCGCGATAATGCCGCGCCATCGCGTGCTCCTCGATGAAACCGTTGCCGCCATGGCATTCCAGCGCCTCGACGAGAACGGCCGGCGTGCGCTTCGCAACCCAGTATTTCGCGATCGGCGCGCCGATCCGCGCGAGCAATCGCTCGCTCTGCGAAGTCTCCTGCCGGTCCACCGCCGCAAACAGCCGAAAGGCGAGCCAGGCAGCGGCCTCTGCCTCGATGGCAAGATCGGCGAGGACGTTCTGCATGATCGGCTGGTCGATCAGCGCCCGCTGGAAAGCGTGCCGGTGCGCGCAGTGATGCGCGGCCTGCGCCACCGCCTGCCGCATCAGCCCGGCGGAGGCGGCGGCGATGTCGAGCCGGGTGTTGTGGTTCATCGCAAGCCCGGTCCGCAGGCCCCGTCCCGGCTCGCCGAGCATATGCCCGATCGCGCCGCGAAACTCGATTTCCGACGAGGCATTGGAGCGGTTGCCGCATTTCTCCTTGAGCCGCTGGATCGCGATGCCGTTGCGCTCGCCCGATGGCAGCCAACCGGCCACGACGAAGCAGGAGACGCCCTCCTCCGTGCGCGCCAACGTCAGGAAGACGTCGGAATGCGGCACGGAGAAGAACCATTTCTGCCCGAAGAGCGAATGCGTGCCGTCGCCATTGTCCCTGGCGACCGTCTGCGTCTGGCGCAGATCCGAGCCGCCTTGCGTCTCCGTCATCGCCATGCCGACGGTCGCCCCGGTCTTGGTCGCGGCCGGCCCTTGCCGGCTGTCATAGGCGTTGGAGGTGATGAGCGCGCCCCATTCCGCCCAGCGCGCCGCATCCTGCTTCAGGATCGGGATTGCCGAATAGGTCATGCTGATCGGGCAGCAGACTCCGCTTTCCGCGCCGTACCAGAGATATTGCAGCGCCGCGCGCGCGACCTGCGCGCCCGGCCCCGGCCGGTTCCAGCACAAGGCATGCGTCTCCTGGCCGATGGTCAGGCTCATCAACTCGTGCCAGGCCGGATGGAAGGCGATCTGGTCGATGCGATTGCCGAAGCGGTCATGCGTGCGCGCCTCCGGCGTGAAGCGGTTGGCGAGCCGCGCCAGCTCCTGCACCTGGGCGGAGCCGACGCAGCGCCCGGTCTCGTGCAGGCGGTCCCTGGCCCAATCCGCAGCAAAAGCCGATATCGCCGCCTGCAGCACCGGATCGGCCGCGAAGGCGTCATAATCGGCCAAGGGTGGGGCCTGGTTCGTGACCTCATAGGTGGAATAGCGGGGAGCGGTGTCCATGGTCATCGGCACGCATCCTGACTAAGGATTCGACGGTGCATTCAACGCCCATCCGTCTTGTCCAGCAATCCGCCGCACAACACCCTATATTGACGCCAGAACGAATCACGATCGAGCGCTGCGCACCTTGTCCGACCACAACGCCACCTCCGCCCCCTTGCCTCGCCCCGGCGGCCTCGCTGCGCGCGCTGCGGCGGCTCCCGCCGCCGGCTATCTCGCGGGCCTGAACCCGGAGCAGCGCCTCGCCGTCGAGGCCACGGACGGCCCCGTGCTCGTGCTGGCCGGTGCCGGCACCGGCAAGACGCGCGTGCTGACGACCCGCATCGCCCATCTCATCGCGACCAACCGTGCCTATCCCTCGCAGATCCTGTCGGTGACCTTCACCAACAAGGCGGCGCGCGAGATGAAGGAGCGCATCGCCCATCTCGTCGGCCCAGTCGCCGAGGGCATGCCGTGGCTCGGCACCTTCCACTCGATCTCGGCCAAGCTGCTGCGCCGCCATGCCGAACTGCTCGGCCTGCGCTCGGACTTCACCATCCTCGACACCGACGACCAGATCCGCCTGATGAAGCAGGTGATCGCGGCGGCCGATATCGACGAGAAGCGCTGGCCGGGCCGCATGCTGGCGGGCTTCATCGATAGCTGGAAGAACCGCGGCCTGGCGCCCAAGGATGTCCCACCCGGCGAGGCCGCGGTCTTCGCCAATGGCAAGGGCGGCGCGCTCTACCACGCCTATCAGGAGCGCTTGAAGACGCTGAACGCCGTCGATTTCGGCGACCTGCTGCTGCACTGCCTGACGCTGTTCCGCGACAATCCCGATGTTCTCGCAACCTATCACGAGCGCTTCCGCTACATCCTGGTCGACGAGTATCAGGACACCAACACCGCCCAATATCTCTGGCTGCGGCTGCTCGCCCAGGGCCGGCGCAACATCGCCTGCGTCGGCGACGACGACCAGTCGATCTATGGCTGGCGCGGCGCCGAGGTCGACAACATCCTGCGCTTCGAGCACGATTTTCCCGGCGCCACCGTCGTCCGGCTGGAGCGCAATTACCGCTCGACCGGGCATATCCTCGCCACCGCCTCCAAGCTGATCGCCCGCAATGAGGGCCGGCTCGGCAAGACGCTGCGCACCGAGGATGTCGAGGGCGAGAAGGTCACCATCACCGGCGCCTGGGACAGCCAGGAAGAAGCCAGGCTGATCGGCGACGAGATCGAGAGCCTGCAGCGCAACGGCCATAACCTCTCCGAGATCGCGATCCTGGTGCGCATCTCGGCGCAGATGCGCGAGATCGAGGATCGTTTCGTCCATCTCGGCCTGCCCTATCGCGTCATCGGCGGCCCGCGCTTCTATGAGCGTGCCGAAATCCGCGACGCCATGGCCTATCTGCGCTGCGTCGTCTCGCCGACCGACGACCTTGCCTTCGAGCGCATCGTCAATGTGCCCAAGCGCGGGCTCGGCGACGCCACCATCCAGATCCTGCACAACCACGCCCGCGCATCCCAGGTCTCGCTGCTGCAATCGGCTCGCATGGTGGTCGAGAGCGACGAATTGAAGCCCAAGGCCAGAACCGCCTTGCGCGAGCTGGTCGAGGCCTTCGGCCGCTGGTCGGCCAGGGCCGAGCACATGCCCCAGGGCGAGCTCGCCGAGCTCGTGCTGGAGGAGTCGGGCTATACCGAGATGTGGCAGAAGGACCGCTCGGCCGATGCCGCCGGCCGGCTCGAAAACCTCAAGGAACTCGTCCGCTCGCTCGACGAATTCCCCGACCTGCCCGCGTTCCTCGAACACGTCTCGCTGGTGATGGACGCCGATTCCGGCGAAACCGCCGAGCGCGTCTCGATCATGACCCTGCACGGCGCCAAGGGGCTGGAATTCGACACTGTCTTCCTGCCCGGCTGGGAGGAAGGCCTCTTTCCCAATCAGCGCGCGCTTGACGAGAGCGGCCGCGCCGGGCTGGAAGAAGAACGCCGCCTCGCCCATGTCGGCCTGACGCGCGCGCGCAAGCGGCTCAAACTCTATTTCGCCTCGAACCGCCGCATCCACGGCCTCTGGCAATCCAGCCTGCCCAGCCGCTTCATCGACGAATTGCCGGAAGAGCACGTCGAGGTCGTCCAGGCCGCCTCCAATTACAGCCAGGGCGGCTACGGCGCCTCGCGCTTCGACCGCATGGAGAGCTTCGGCTCCAGCTACAACACGCCGGGCTGGCAGCGTGCCCAGGAGAACAAGGCCAAGACCGGCTCGGGCGGCGGCTCGGGCTTCTCCGACAGCGGCGGACGCGGTTTCGGCTCAGGCGGCTTCGGCGGCGGCCGGCAGCGCGGCCCGATGCTGATCGAGGGCGAACTCACCGCCAAATCGACCGGCTCATCGGCCTATGACCCTGGTGCCCGCGTCTTCCACGTCAAATTCGGCCCCGGCTCCGTTGCCAGCGTCGACGGCAACAAGCTGACCGTCGATTTCGACAAGGCCGGGCGAAAGATGGTGCTGGATAGTTTCGTGCAGAAGGCGGGGTGAAGCCCTGTGCAACGGGCGCCGCCACCTTGACGACCTACCTACTAGTAGGTATATGAACGGGCATGGCCGGCCCCTCGACAACCTCTGACGAAATCCTGCGCTGCGCTCGCTCGCTCTTGATCGAAGGGGGCTACAACGGCTTCAGCTACGCCGACATCGCAAAGGTCGTCGGCATTAGAAAGGCGAGCATTCACCACCATTTTCCCAGCAAGTCCGACCTCGTGCGCACGCTCATTGCCCGATATCGGGAGGAGGCCGAGGCTGGAATTGCCCATCTGGAACGCCAGTTCAGCAAGTCTGCCGATCAGCTGCGCGCCTATGTGAGCTATTGGCAAGCCTGTATCGCCGACGCCAGCGCCCCGTTCTGCGTCTGCGCTCTGCTGGCAAGCCAGATCCCGGTCCTTCCCGACGAGGTCATCTTGGAGGTGCGTACCCATTTCAGGACGCTCTCCGCCTGGCTGACCTCGGTTCTCGAACGCGGCACGCGGCAAGGCGACTTGCGTTTTACCGGCACGGCCAAGGCCGAAGCGGAAGCTTTCATGGCCAGCGTCCACGGTGCGATGCTCTCAGCTCGCGCCTACGGGGATCCCAAGATCTTCCAGGCCATCACCCATCCGCTGCTGGAGCGCCTCGCCACCCAACACTGAAGCGGTCTCCCCGGAAGGTGGCAAGCCGGGCCGCGATGCCTACCAACTAGTAGATAGTCAATCCTTGACGATCCGACGCTGTTTCGTTGCAGCGCACGGGCAACCTCACCCCGATGAAAGGACACTTCTCATGTTTGGCATTTCTGCGCTCGGCTGGGTGCATACGCTGGGCAGCCTGCCAGCCATTCCGGCTGCGGCATACATGTTCGCGATTCATGGCCGGATCGTACCTCGCTCGAAGGCGGGAGCCGTCTATTTCGTCTCAATGCTGATCGGTGGCGCAACGGTCTTCCTCGTCGCACATGCGCCGGTCGGCTACGGCATCGGGGCAGCGACGCTGCTGCTGCTCGTCACCGGCTACGCTATCGGCCGATTGACGGCTCCGGGGCGCGCGACGATCTATGTCGAGACCATTGCACTGAGCCTCACTGCATTCCTGCTCATGGTGCCCACTGCAACCGAAATCCTCCGCCGCGTCCCCGACGGGCACCCTCTCGTCACTGACCTACATTCGCCGCTGCTTCTCGGAGTCCAGGCGAGCATTCTTGCTGCACTCGTCATCGGATTGACCGCGCAGATCATCTATCTGCGCAAAGACGGCAAAGCCGCCGTCTGAGCTCCGCATGATCGGGCAGCGCCCAGCAGCGGCGGGCGGACGCGGCTTCGGTTCAGGCGTTTCGGCGACTCGGTTGCCAGCGTTGATGGCAACAGGCTGACGGTCGATTCCGACAAGGTCTGGCGGAAGATGCTGCTGGGTAGTTTCGTGCAGAAGGCGGGGTGAGCAAGCGCTCGGCCGGCCTGTTCGGGGTTACGCCTCCGCCTCATGGCAGCAGACGCAAAGCTTGTTGCCGTCCGGGTCGCGAAAATACGCCCCGTAATAATTGGCGTGATAATGCGGCCTCAGGCCGGGCTGCCCTTCGCAGGCCCCGCCATGCGCTAGGGCCACAGCGTGGCAGCGATCGACGATCGCGCGGCTTGGCGCCAGCAGGGCGATCATCTGGCCGTTGCCCGGATCGGCCGCCGCGCCGTTGAAGGGCGTTGCGAGGAAGACGTACGGGCGCGGCGCATCGCGCGGCTGCCAGGCCGCCAAGGGCTTGGCGCGATCGCAGAACCAGAGCTTGTGGCCGAGCGCCTCGAACAGCGCCGCATGGAAGTGAAAGCCCCGCTCGAAATCATTCGTGCTCAAGACGATATGCGACAGCACGGCCCACCTCGCTCCTGCATCCGGCTCCGAATTCCAGCCTAACGTATGCCGTTCATCCTCGGAACCAGTCACACGTCACTTCACCGCCCCTCCCGCGCCTTGAACGCCGCCCGTGCTGCCTCCACCTGCGCGTAATAGGTCTCGGCCCAGACCCAGACCCCGCAGAACGCCGCCGTCAGCTCGCGGCCGAGTTCGGTCTGCGTGTAGTCGACATGTGGCGGAATCACCGGATGGACCTTGCGCGTGATCAGCCCGTCGCATTCCATCTGGCGCACCGTCTTGGTCAGCATCTTCTGGCTGATGCCGCCGACGATCCGACCGATCTGGGTGAAACGCAGTGTGCCGTGCTCCTCCAACGCCTCCAGGATCAGCATCGTCCATTTGTCCGCGACCTGGGCGATCACGTCGCGCACCAGCGCCTCGACCCCCGGACTGACCTCGGGATGGAAGAAGCCGCCCTGCTCCTGCATGGCCGCGACCGCGTCGCGTATCGTCCGCATCCGACGCTCTCCTTTTGGTGCCTATAGAACTTCTAGGTGCCTTCTTTCGTTTGGAGAGCATCGCGCCTAGCTGTGTCCGGCGCAACTACGAAAGGCGCAATCGCGAAAGGACTTGGCGATGAACATCACAGGCAACACCATCCTCATCACCGGCGGCGGCTCGGGCATCGGCCGCGCACTCGCCGAAGCTCTCCACGCCAGAGGTAACCAGGTCATCATCTCCGGCCGCCGCGAGCAATTGCTCGACGAGGTCACCGCAGCCAATCCGGGCATGGAGTCGATCGTGCTCGACATCCAGGACAAGGCGGACATAGCGGCGTTCGCTCGTGACGCCGTCGAACGCTTCCCCGCACTGAACGTCGTCATCAACAATGCCGGCATCATGAAGGACGAGGACGTCACCGCGACGGAAGACCACCTCGCCGTCGCTGAGGAGACCATCGTCACCAACCTGCTCGGGCCGATCCGGCTGACCGCAGCCCTGCTGCCGCATCTGCTGAGGCAGCCGCAATCGACCCTGATGACCGTGAGCTCCGGATTGGCATTCGTACCCATGGTGGTGACACCGACCTACAGCGCCACCAAGGCCGCGATACATTCCTATTCGATGGCGCTGCGGGAGCAGCTTGCGGGCACCTCGACCCAAGTCATCGAGCTTGCCCCGCCTTACGTCCAGACCGAGCTGCGCGGACCCGACCAGGCGGTCGATCCTATGGCGATGCCGCTGGCCGATTTCATCGCCGAGGTCATGACGATCCTGGAAACGCAAGCCGACGCCCACGAAGTTATCGTCGAGCGCTGCAAGCCGCTGCGCTTCGCCGCCGAGAACGGCAATCTCTCCGGTGTCTTCGCCATGCTGAACGGCCTGCATTGAGATGAGAAGCTCCGCGCGCCGCGCCGCATGACAAGCGGCGCGCGGGCTGCTATCGCGCTGCCATGCGTGAAGGTCTCCTGCCATCGACGGTCGCGACCGTCCTCGAACTCTCCACCAGCGGCGAGAAGGCGCGCGCGCTGACGGAACTCCTGGGCGAGGTCTTCGACCCCACTGAGACCGCGATCTCCGCCTTCGAGATCGAAAGCGGCGTCACCACGCTCTCGCTGAACGCGCCCTGGAAGGTCGAGATCTATTTCGCCACCCACCCGGACGAAGACGCCGTGCGCGACATGCTGCGGCCGATCGTCGGCGACGTCATCGACAGCACGCCCTTCACGACTGTGAACCAGCAGGACTGGGTCGCAGCCAGTCTCGACGGCCTCAAGCCCGTGCGTGCGGGCCGCGTCCTCGTCCATGGCGAGCACGATCGCGACGCGGTGCGCATCAACGATGTCGGCATCGAGATTCCAGCGGCGCTCGCCTTCGGCACCGGCCATCACGGCACCACGGCGGGCTGCCTCTTGGCGCTCGACGCCGAGCTGAAGCAGCGCCGGCCACGCCATGCCATCGATGTCGGCACCGGCACCGGGATCCTGGCGCTGGCGCTGGCCAAGCAGATCAAGCGCAAGGTCGTCGCCGGCGATATCGACCTCGTCGCGGTCGAGGTCGCCGCGCATAATGCCCGCGTCAACCATGCCCCGCACGGGCTCGACCTCTACGTTGCTCCAGGCCTGCGCCATGCCAAAGCGAATCGGCCGGGCCATTTCGACCTCGTCTTCGCCAATATCCTGGCCGGGCCGCTGAAGCGCCTGGCACCTTCGATCGCCCGGGCCCTCTCGACTGACGGCACGGTGATCCTGTCGGGTCTGCTGGCGATGGATGTCGCCGGCGTCGTCTCGACCTACCGGCATCAAGGGCTCTATCTCGCCCGCCAGTCGCTGCGCGAGGGCTGGGCGACGCTGGTCATGAAAAAAGGCGGCGCAGCCCCCAGACCACGCCGCCATCGATAAATCAGGTAAACCACATCAAAGACCCGAAACGTCCGGGGAGCGATCCTTCGCCAGGCTGAGTCGCATGGCGTGGCGTTCGAGAACCGGAGCGGAGCGGACTTTTGTCCGTGAGCACCGGAAGCGCAGAACGCCGCGTCAGGCGGCCAGCATCGCGAAGGAGCGCGGGCTCAGAAGCCCATATGGCCGTACTTGGCTTCGGCCTCGGCCTGCATCGAGCGGGCATCGTGCCAGACGGCGGCGGTGAACTTGGCCGTGTCGATGGCCCATTCATAGACGTGCTTGACGATGGCGATCATGATCCTTGTCCAATGTTGCGCAGCACAGCGCGAAGCCGGCGCGTGAGATCAGGGATTGCTGGGATCAGCGATTGAAAGGCAGCTTGGCGTCGTTGCTGAGCGCGGTCTGCGGGAAACCGCCCAGAACGATCTCGGCCTCGTTGATCAGGTAGGAACGCGCACGCAGCTCACGGGCGGCGGAACGACGGCGGCTCTCGATCAGCGCCGCAAAGAGCCGCTGCCAGAAGCTCGGGCTGCTCGGAGCGGCAACCTCGGAAGCGGGCAGAACGGCGGTATTGTTCATCACATAGGTCACAGGTCCATCTCCTCATTCAAACGAAGGACAGTCCCGGTCGCTTCCTCGTTCTCTTATGCTGCCAAAATGGGGCCTCTTCGCACTTGCGAAAAGGGGATTTCGCAGATGCGAGATATGCACAGAATGCATGCACTTGGCCTTGTTTCGTTAACGATCGCGTTTTTCGCATAACAAAGAGGCAACAAGCTCAATCGCGAGGCCCCCGCGGCCTGCGCAGAAAGCACAGCCGAACGCCGCTTTTGCGCTGGCTTTCGTAGGCCCGAGCCGCGACCATGGCCAAAACCACCGCTTCCGGACCCGTCATGACCGAATCGCCCGCCGCCTGCCGCTTCCAATCCTTCTCGGAACCGAGCGACCCCTCTCAGGTCGCCCCCAGGGTCGCCGCGCTGCGCGGCGCGCTGGCGGCGCAAGGGCTGGACGGCTTCATCATCCCGCGCGCCGACGAGCATCAGGGCGAGTACGTCCCGGCGCATATGGCCCGCCTCGCCTGGCTGACGGGCTTCACCGGCTCGGCCGGCAACGCCATCGTGCTGGTCGACAAGGCCGCGCTGATCGTTGATGGTCGCTACACAATCCAGTCGGCCGAGCAGACCGACACCGCCATCATCACGCCGACGAAGCTGGAGGAGATGCCGCTGGAGCGCTGGATCGAGGCCAATCTGTCGGCGGGCGGCAAGCTCGGCTACGATCCCTGGCTCCACACCGTCGACGGCGTCGCCAAGCTGGAGAAGGCGGTCGCGGCGGCAGGCGGCACGCTGGTCGCGCTCAAGGTGAACCCGATCGACGCGCTCTGGAGCGACCGCCCTGCCCCGCCCGCTGCTCCGGTCAAGGCGCATCGCGCCGATTTCGCCGGGGAGAGCACGGCAAGCAAGCTCGCCCGCATCCAGGAGGCACTCACCAAGGCCAGGGTCGATGCGCTCGTGGTCTCGGACCCGCATGCGCTGGCCTGGACCTTCAACATCCGCGGTGGCGATGTCGAGCACACCCCGCTGCCGCTGGGCTATGCCATCGTGCCGCGCGAGGGCCGGCCGACCGTCTTCCTGGCGCCGGAGAAGATCACCAACGAAGCCGGCGACGCCATCGGCGCGGTCGGCGAGATCGCCGCTCCGGCAAAGTTGCAGACGCAGCTCGAAGCGCTGGGCGCGGCCAAGGCCAAGGTCCGGCTCGACTCGGCAACCGCAGCCTCCGCGCTCGCGACGCTGATCGCCGAGGCCGGCGGCACGCCCGATGCCGGAGCGGACCCGATCGCGCTGATGAAAGCACGCAAGAACGAGGTGGAGCTGAAAGGCGCGCGCGACGCCCATCTGCGCGACGGCGCGGCGATCGTCCGCTACCTCGCATGGCTGGCGCGCGAAGCGCCCAAGGGCGGTTTGACCGAGATCGACGCCGTCGCCGCACTCGAAGCCGAGCGCATGAAGACCGGGCTGCTGAAGGACGTTTCCTTCACCACCATCGCCGGCGCCGGCCCCAATGCCGCCTTGCCGCATTACCGCGTCAGCGACGCCAGCAACCGCAAGATCGAGCCCGGCATCCTCCTGGTCGATTCAGGCGGGCAATATGAGGACGGTACCACCGACATCACCCGTACCATGGCCGTGGGCGAGCCCACCGACGAGATGCGCGACCGCTACACCCGCGTGCTCAAGGGCCATCTCGCGATTTCGCGCGTCGTCTTCGTCAAGGGCACCTCGGGCGCGCAGCTCGATGCGCTGGCCCGCTTGCCGCTCTGGCAGGCCGGGCTCGATTTCGACCATGGCACCGGCCATGGCGTCGGCAGCTATCTCTCGGTGCATGAGGGGCCGCAGCGCCTCTCCAAGCTCGGCACCACGCCATTGGAGCCGGGCATGATCCTCTCCAACGAGCCGGGCTATTACAAGCAGGGCGAATACGGCATCCGCATCGAGAACCTGATCGTGGTCGAGGAGCGCGTCATTCCTGGCGGCGACCGCACCATCTACGGCTTCGAGACCATCACCTGGGCGCCCTATGAGCGCGCCCTGATCGATGTGAAGCTGCTCGACGCCGGCGAGATCGCCTGGATCGACGCCTATCACGCAAAAGTCTGGAGCAAGATCGCCCCGCTGGTCGAGGGCGAGGCGAAGGCCTGGCTGGAAAAGGCGTGTTTGCCGCTATAGGCCCCGTCATTGCGAGGAGCAAAGCGACGAAGCAATCCAGGGGAACGTAGAGCGCTACCGCCCCTGGATTGCTTCGCTGCGCTCGCAATGACGGCGAATCTCATGCGAGACGGGAAGGCTTCAAACCAGCGCCCTGAGCCCCACCACCGCAATCACCCCGACCACCACCACGGCCAGGAAAGGCAGCCGCGTCGCAGCCAGCGCCGTCACGGCAGCCGCAGCCGTCTCGGGCCAGCCGGTCGCGAGCGCGCTCGGCGCGATCACGGCGATCAGGACGGCTGGTGGAATCGCGTCGAAAGCGGCCTGGGCGCGCGGCGACAGGTCGAACCGGCCAGCCAGCGCCAGCCCCGCCACCCGTGTCGCATAGGTCACCACAGCCATTCCGAGGATGGCGAGCAGGTTGAGCGTGTCGAGCGCCATCATACCGCCTCCTCGGTCGCGACGACCGCGTCGCTGCCGGCCGAGAGCCACGCAGCGGCAAGCCCGCAAAGCGCGCCAGCCAGCACATGCCAGGGCGGCCCGGCCAGGCGATAGGTCAAGGCCGAGGCGATGCCGGAGGCCGCCACGGTCCAGGCTGTGACGCGCCCTTTCCAGAAGGCGGCGGTCAGCGCGATGAAGATGGCGGTGAAGGCGAAATCCGCGCCGAAGCGTCGCGGATCGCCCAGCGCCGGGCCAACAATGGCACCGAGCGTCGTCATCATCAGCCAGCAGCCGACGAAGGGCACGATCATACCGAACCAGTAGCCCGGCGTCAGGCTATGCGTGCGCGCCCGCTTCTCGGCCAGCGCCCAGTTCTCATCGGCCATATAGGCGAGACCGAGCCATTTCTGCCATGGCGCGAAGCCATCGAGCTTGGGCACCAGCGAGGTGCCCATCAGCACATGGCGGGCATTGATCAGAAGCGTCGAGAAGATCAGCGCCGCGACCGGAGCCGGCGTCGCCCATAGTTCGACAGCGGCGAACTGAGCTCCGCCGGCGAAGACGAGCGCGCTCATCAGGAAGACCTCGAGCGGCGACAGACCCTTGCCTGCCGCGAGCGCGCCGAACAACAGGGCGAAGGGCGCAGCCGCCAGCATGGCTGGCCAGATGTCGGAAAAGCCCGTGCGGGCGTCGTCGAGAGCTGATGACATGAGGTGCTGAGGATGGGGCGCTGAAGGTCAGGAGAGATGGGCGGAGCGCAGCACGCCGGGCGTCACGCCATAGCGAGCTTTGAAGGCTCGGGTCAGATGGGCCTGGTCGCAGAAGCCGGTCGCCGCTGCGACATCGCCCGGCGTCTCGCCGCGGCGCAGCCGGTCGCGGGCGCGCCGGACGCGGACATCGATCAGCCAGGCATGGGGCGTCAGCCCGGTTTCACGCCGGAAGGCGCGGATCAGGTGGTGGCGCGGCAGCCGCGCGGCATGGGCGAGCTCCGCGAGCGAGAGATCCTCGCCATGGCGCGCCTCGATCAGCGCCTTGACGATCGCGACCGGCCCGGTCTCCTGCCCGACGGAGCACACCGCGAGATTGGCGTGATGGCCGAGGAAATGGGCATAGGCGCGCACCAGCCCCTCCTCGCCGGCAAGCGCATCCGTGCCCTCCTCCAGCAATTGGTGCGCCGCGCTGAACAGCGCCGCCCCGACGGGGTCATGCACCACGGGCTCGCGGAAGAACGGCGTACCGATGCCGTCATGCCCCGTCAGCGAGGCAGCCAGTTCCTGCATCAGCCCGATCGTCGGATAGCTCATCCGGTAGCGATAGCCGCCCTCGCTCGGCGCGCCGTCATGGACGTCGAGCGGGTGGTTCATCACGATGTCGCCCGCCCCGGCATAGAGCTTGCGGCCGCGCGCATGCCAGACCTCGCAACCGGTCTCGATCGTCCCGATCGCATAGGTGTCGTGCGCGTGCGGTGCATAGGCATGGGTGCGGAAGGTCGCGGCGAGGAACTCGAGCGCGCCAAAGCGTGCGGCGGTGAAGAGGTGCGCCCTCTCCTCCGCCCGCAACGGCGATGCCGACAAGGCCTGTCCCTGGCTGATCAGTTCCATGAGGCGAGTTTAGACCGGAACCGCGCCGCCCTGTCTTGAAGAAAAGTGATGATGTCGATCAGGCCGGCTTCATCACGCCGCGCCCGGAGAAGGCGACGAGAAGCGCCCCCGCCAGGGTCGCCAGGGCGCAATAGCCGGTCGCGCCCGTGGCGCCGAAATGGTCGACCAGCACCCCGCCGAGAACGGCACCGCTGGCGATCGCGACCTGGAAGGCGGCGACCAGCAAGCCGCCCACGGCTTCCGCCTGGTCCGGCGCGACACGCACCATCCAGGTCTGGAGGCCGACCGGCAGCGCACCGAAGGCAAAGCCCCAGAGCGCGACGGCGCCGGCCGCGACCCAGAGACTGCTGCCGAAGGCGACGAGCGCCGCCGCCGTCGCTGCGGCGAGCAGGGCGCCGAAGATCACGGCCGCCGGTGCACTGCGCTCGACGATCGCGGCGCCGGCGAAATTGCCGAAGAAGCCGCCGATTCCATAGGCCAGGAGCACAAGCGAGATCGTCTCGACCGAAAGCCGCGGCACCTGCTCCAGGAAGGGGCGGACATAGGTGAAGCCGGCGAAATGGCCCGAGATCACGATGAGCACCGTCGCCAGGACGAGCCGGACATTGCCGCGCCGCAGCAGTGCAAACAGCGTCCCGAGCTGCGCCGCCGCCAGCGGCGGCAGGCGCGGCATGGTGGCAAGCTGGGCGATCAGGGCCAGGATTCCGACCACGGCCCCGATCGCGAAGACCGAGCGCCAGCCGAGCAGGTCGCCGAGATAGGCGCCGACCGGCGCGGCACTGACCGTCGCGAAGGAGACGCCGGTGAAGATGATCGACATGGCGCGCGGCAATGCGCGCTCCGGCACCAGCCGCATCGCGGTTGCCGCCATCATCGACCAGAAGCCGCCGAGCCCGATGCCGAGCAGCACCCGCGCCGCCAGCAGCGTGGCGAGGCCGTCGGAGAGTGCGGCGAGGATGTTGGAAAGCACCAGCAGGACGGTGAAGCCCCAGATCACGAGGCGGCGGTCGAGCCCACGCGTCAGGATCGAGGTGAAGAGCGCGGCGAAGATCGCGACCACGGCGGTCGCGGTCACGGTCTGCCCGGCAGCGCCGTCCGAAACGCCGATATCCGCCGCCATCGGCGTCAGCAGGCTGGCGGGCAGGAATTCGGCCGTGACCAGGCCGAAAACGCCGAGGGTGAGCGAGAAGATCGCAGCCCAGGCCGGGCTTTGCTCATCGGCATCGGCCGGGGAATCGAATGGCAGGGTTGCGACGGCAGTGGCGGATTCGGACATGGCTGTCTCCAAAGGGTTGCCGCAAGATGGGCGTGACCGCCTGGAGCTTCCATGCTAGTTTCTCCATAATGCTTGACTATTCGTCCAAGATTGCTGCGCCTGCGAACGACCCGCTGACCGAGATGCTGCGGGGTCTGCGGCTCGATGGCGTCGAATATGGCCGCTGCCAGATGGCGGCGCCCTGGGCCATCGCCGTTCCCGCCCAGAAAGCCGCGCGCTTCTATTACATCGGCAAGCGCGGCTGCTGGCTGCTGACGCCAGCGAAGGAATGGATCGAATTGCGCGACGGTGATGCGCTGCTGTTCCCGCGCGGCGCCGAGCATGTGCTCGCCAGCGCGCCGGATGTCGAGGCCTTTCCGCTGGGAAGCTGCCAGGTCGAGAAGGTCTGCGGCAACATCTTCGATCTCAAGGGCGGCGGAGACGGCGAGGCCACCCTGCTCTTCAGCGGCAGCATGACCTTCAATGTCGACAGCGCCCATCCCCTGCTGCGGATGATGCCCGAGCTGATGCGCATGTGCGATCTGGCGACGAGCGAATCAGGCATCCCGCATCTCCTGGAGGCGATGGCCCGCGAAGTGGCGATGGACCGAGTCGGTGCCGGCGGCATCCTGGCCCGGCTCGCCGATGTGCTGGCGGCCAGCATCATCCGCTCCTGGGTCGAGAGCGGCTGCGGCGACGCCACGGGCTGGATCGCGGCGGCGCGCTGCCCCGATGTCGGCAAGGTGCTGGCGGCGATCCATCTCGATCCGGAGCGCGACTGGACGGTGGCTTCGCTGGCCAGGCTGATGGGCGCCTCGCGCTCCGCCTTCGCCGAGCGCTTCGCCAGCGTCGTCGGCGAGACGCCGGCCCGCTATGTCGCGCAGATGCGCATGCACCAGGCCCGGCAATGGCTCGCCAGCGACAAGCTCAAGATCTCGGTCGTGGCCCGGCGTCTCGGCTATGAATCGGAAGCCTCCTTCAGCCGCGCCTTCAAGCGCGTCATCGGCACGGCGCCGAGCCATGCCCGGGCAGACGATGCCAACGGACAGAACGGCGCGGCGCGGCCGAGCGCAGGCAACTGATCGCGCGGGGCGACCCGCGCCCTGCGAGCAAGCCTTACCGCCCTACGAGCTCGAACCAGCCGGCCTCGTCGATCACCTGCACGCCATGCTTGGTGGCGTCCTTGAGCTTCGAGCCGGCGCCCGGCCCTGCGACCAGGAGATCCGTCTTCGAGGAGACCGAGCCCGCGACCTTGGCGCCAAGCCGTTCGGCCATCGCCTTGGCCTCGTCGCGCGTCATCTGCTCCAGCGCGCCAGTGAAGACGACGATCTTGCCGGCGACCGGGCTGACCGAGGCGACCGCCTCCAGCGGCTGCGGCACGACCTGCGCCAAAAGCCGGTCGAGCAGCTCCTCATTGTGAGCCTCGGCGAAGAACTGCATCAGCGCCTCGACCACCGTCGGCCCGACGCCGTCGATCGCGTCGAGTTCCTGGCGCTCAGGCGAGACTGGATCGGCAGCGGCAATGCCGGCCGCGCGCAGGGCCTCGAACGAACCGTAATGCCGCGCCAAAAGCCGGGCATTGGTCTCGCCGATATGGCGGATGCCGAGCCCGAAGATGAAGCGGTTGAGCGGTGGCTGGCGCCTGTCCTCGATCGCAGCGAACAGCTTGGCGACGCTCTGGCTGCCAAAACCTTCCTTGTCCCTAAGCTTCTTGAAATTCGCGGCGTCGCGCTGCGCCAGCGTGAAGATGTCGGCCGGCTCCTTCACCGGCAGGTCGGGATCGGCATGGAAAAACTCGATCTGCTTGTCGCCGAGCCCGTCAATGTCGAGCGCATCGCGCGAGACGAAGTGCTTCAGGCGCTCCATCGCCTGGGCCGGGCAGATCAGCCCGCCGGTGCAGCGGCGCACCGCATCCTCCTTGCCGCTGCGCGGATTCATCTCCCGGGTCGCATGGCTGCCGCAGGCCGGACATAGCGTCGGGAAGGCATAGGGCTGCGAATCCGCTGGCCGCTTGGCGAGATCGACCGACTGGACGCGCGGGATCACGTCGCCCGCACGCTTCACCGTCACCGTATCGCCGACGCGAATATCGGAGCCGTCGCGAATCGGCAGGCCCTTGGAATCGAAGCCGCGGATATAGTCCTCATTGTGCAGCGTCGCGTTGGAGACAACGACGCCACCGACCGTGACCGGCCTGAGCTTGGCGACGGGGCTGAGCGCGCCGGTGCGCCCGACCTGGATCTCGATCGCCTCCAGCACCGTGGTCGCGAGCTCGGCCGGAAATTTATGCGCGATCGCCCAACGCGGCGCGCGCGCGACGAAGCCGAGCCGCGTCTGCAGGGCAAGCTCGTCGACCTTGTAGACGACGCCGTCGATATCGTAGCCGAGCGTGGCCCGCTGGCTCTCGATAAACCGGTAGCGTTCCAGCAACTCCTCGACGCTCTCGCAGCGCTTCATCAGCGGATTGGTGCGAAAACCCCAGCGCTTGAAGGCCTCGACCACGCCGAATTGCGTCTGCGCCGGCAAGATCGGCATCTCGCCCCAGGCATAGGCGAAGAAGCGCAAGGGCCGCGCCGCAGTGATCGAAACATCGAGCTGGCGCAACGAGCCCGCCGCCGCATTGCGCGGATTGGCGAATTCGGGAAATCCCTTCTCGCGCTGGCGTTCGTTGATGCCGGCGAAATCGGCATGGCCGAGATAGACCTCGCCGCGCACCTCGGCGATCTCCGGCACATCGTCGCCCGACAGCACATGCGGGATCTCGGAGATCGTGCGGGCATTCAGCGTGACGTCCTCGCCCTCCTCGCCATCGCCGCGCGTCGCGGCGGAGACCAGCGTGCCCTTCTCGTAGCGCAGCGAGAGCGAGAGCCCGTCGATCTTGGGCTCCGCCGTGAAGGCGATGCCACCCTCCTCCTTGCGGCCGAGGAAGCTGCGCACGCGCTGCACGAAATCGGCGACATCCTCATCCGTGAAGGCATTGCCGAGCGAGAGCATCGGCACGCGGTGCCGGATCTTGGCGAATTTCCCCGAAGGCTTGGCGCCGACCTTGTCGCTGACGGAGCCGGCGTCCTTCAGGACCGGGAACGCCTCCTCCAGCGCAACGAGCCGACGACGCTTGGCGTCATAGCTCGCATCGTCGAGGATCGGCTGGTCGTCCTGGAAATAGGCGCTGTCGGCAGCCGCGATCTCGGTGGCGAGCAGCTTGTGCTCCGCCCTGGCCTGGCGCTGGGTCAAATCCGCGACGGGAATGGCTTGGGACTCGCTCATGGCCCTTCATTAGGCGAGATGCCTGTGACGAGAAAGGGCAGGAGCCTGCGCGACCTGGAGCATCGGCCCGAAAAGTGGGAACCGGTTTTCGGGACAAGCCGATGCAACATCAAAACCCTACTGCGTCCCGCTTTCGTGTTCGGCATGCATGCGACAAAACGCCCATTCGCGCGTATAATGCCAAGGCTGGGAATTGGAAGCTCGACGCCTGCAGGCCGTTGACCCAAGGATGGCGTCGATTGCCGCAAGCGAACCGGGCCAGAACCGGGAGATACGCCATGGCAAACCTCGACGGCACGATGCCCGATGCCGCTACGCGCCTCGCGGCGCAACACGCCGAACCGAAGATCAACATCATCACCACCCGCGACCTTCGCGACGCGCTCCTGCGCGGCTGGGAGGATTTCAAGGCGCAGCCGAGCCACGTCGTCTTCATCGCGCTGATCTATCCGGTCGCCGGCGTGATGCTCGCGCAGCTCACCGTGACCTACAACATCTTCCCGCTGCTCTTCCCGCTGCTCGGCGGCTTCGCCTTGCTCGGCCCCTTCGCCGCGATCGGCCTCTACGAGATCAGCCGCAGGCGCGAGCTCGGCATGGATTCCTCCTGGAACCATGCCTTCGGCATCCTGAGATCGCCCTCGATCGGCCAGATCGCCCTGCTCGGCGCTATGTTGACCGGTCTCTTCATCGCCTGGCTGTTTGCCGCCTGGTTCATCTATCGCGGCCTGCTCGACCTGCCGGCCGACGTCTCGACGCCGGACTTCCTGCGCGCGGTCTTCACCACCTTCAACGGCTGGGTGATGATCATCGTCGGCAATTCGCTCGGCCTGCTCTTCGCCATCTTCGCCTTCTCGATCTCGGTGGTGTCCTTTCCGCTGATCATCGACCGTCATGTCGAGGCCGCTACCGCGATCAAGACCTCGATCGCCGCCGTCGAGGCCAATCCGCGCGTGATGATGTATTGGGGGCTGATGGTCACCGGGCTTCTGGTGCTTGGCTGCCTGCCCGTGCTCGTCGGCCTGGTCGTGGTCATGCCGGTGCTCGGCCACGCGACCTGGCACCTCTACCGCAAGGTCGTTGAGGCTTGAGCAGCTAGCTCTCCGTCCCGGCCGCGCGCAGACAGCGATGCCTGCCAGCGCAAGCGGCCTCGGGAGCGCGCTTCAATAGTCCAGCGTCTTTCGGCCTGGCGCGCTGGCCGCTTCGATGCGCTGCAGGAACTCGCTGCGGTTGGCCCGGCTCAGGACGGCGACAGGGGCGGTGACCGCCGCCCCGGCGACGCGCGCGCCTCCCAGCGCCGCCATGCCGACCTGGTCGGCCAGGCTGGCCTCGCCGCCCGCCAGCGACTGGCCGGACAGGCGCTGCCCCAGCACCCGCACCATCTCGGGGCTGTCGGCGAAGGTGTTGTGCGCCAGCGGATCGCCGGCCTTCACGTCCGAGGTATCGATGATCGAGATGCCGAGCGTGGCGAGCTCGGCCATATAGGGCCGCATATCGGCGGCGCCGACACGCTCGACATCTCCCGAGAGCCAGCGCGACAGGGCCAGCGCGCGATCGTTGCGGGAGGAGAAGATCGTGAAATGCGGTCGCTTCGGGCCCATTTCGATGATCTGGCGGCGGAACACGTCGACATCGATATCAGGCGAGGCGAGCACGACGTTTCGGATCTTCGCCGAGATGCCCTTGTCGCGCAGCGCGATGCCGCGCAGCGCTTCGGTGGCGAGCCAGCTGCCCATCGAATGCGCCAGGATCGTCACCTCGCCGACATCGGGGCTCTTGGCAGCCTCCCGCAGCATCTCCTCCAGCGCGAAGCGCGAATAGTTCGTGCTCTCCTTGTCGTAGACATAGTCGAACACGCTGGCGCGCGACGGCCAGGTGAACATGACCGGAGTGGCATCGATGCCCGCGTCATGGGAGATCTGGGCGAAGCGATAGACGGCGTCGGAATAGGTATTGTTGAAGCCATGCACGAAGACGAGCAACCGGCGCTTGGGGCCGCGATTGCGCCGGTACCAGTCCATGGCCGCGTTGGTCGACAGGACCGGCTTGACCTGGAGCGTGACGAAATCGGTCTGCGGATTGCCCGGCGACCTGCTGGGCCACTGGATTTCCCCGACCTTGCGATTGCTGTCGGGCGGGATGGAGACCACGATATTCGTCAATGAGATCGCCGTCGCCCTCTCCCCGGTGAAGAGCTCGCCCGGGTCGCTCGCCGGCTTGCGCGTCGTGGCGACGAGCATGTCGACCCGGCTCGCGCCAGGCGCGGCGGCTGCGACCGGATCGAGGATTTTCGACGGCTGCGTCGCGCAGGCGCCCAGAAGCAGGCAGAGCGCGAGCGCCAGGCGGTTGGAAGAGCCCAATATCATGCTGCCCGCTCTGCGACCGGCATGTCCCGTCCCGGCGTCGTCAAGGATGTCAGGAAAGCGCGGATGACCTCCGCGCCTTCCGGGGCGAGCGCGAGCTCGACCTCCTCGATCAACCACTCTGTGATCAGGCCATCCAACATCGCGTAGAGCGCGAGCGCGGCGGAGCGCGCCGTCCAGGGCCGCGCCAGGGCGTCGCTGCGCTGTGCAGCCTCGCATATGTCCATCAGGGACGAGCGAATCTGCTGGCGGAAATAGCGCATGTTGCCGACATCGTCCGGCGACCCGTTGACATCGATCACCCTGAGCAGCGCGAGGAGGCGCCTTTTTGCGGTATCGCCTTGAAGCTCGGCGAAGGTCGCCGCGGCCAGATCGCCGAAAGCCTCGAGCGGAGCAAGCGCCGCATCCGCCGTCAGGCTCCGTGCGAGCTGCTGCATCGGCAAGATCATCTCGTCTCGGATCGCGAAGAGCAGTCCAAGCTTGTTGTGGAAATGGAAATGCACGGCTCCGCGCGAGACGCCGGCGGCGGCAGCGATCTCGTCCAGCGAACAAGTCTCATAGCCGCGCCGAAGGAACAGCGCTTCAGCCGCCTGCAGGATTGTCTGTCGTGTCTCAGCAGCCTGCTCTTTGGTTCTTCGCACGGGATGCGCCTCTCGCTTCGCGCAAGCTCTATATACAAACGAACCGCTTGTATATTAGCCCTCGCGGAGCCCGCTTGGGAGTGCGTCAGATCTGATCACGACCGCCCTCGCCCGCTCGAAAAAGAAATCCGCGATCGCTTTGAACCTTCTCGACCGCTCCCGCGACCAACGGACATGGAGCTGCATGGTGCAGTTCCGTCCGAAAGCCCAAGGGAGACGATCATGACCATTCGCACCACCGTCGCCGGCCTCGCCACCGCCTTCGTTCTCGGCGCAGGCGCGCTGATCGGCGGCTCGCTCGCCACCTCCTCCTCCGCCCAGGCTGCCCCCGGCTGGCATGGCGGCCACGGCCATCACGGCCATTTCGGCGGAGGCCACGGCCATGGCCGCCGCTGGGGCCATGGCGGCTGGGGCTACCGCTCTGCCTATGCCGGCTTCTATCGCGGCGGCTGCTACACCGTGCTGCGGACCCGCTTCATCCCCGGCCTCGGCTATGTCGAGCGTCCCGTGACACGCTGCCGCTGATCGCGATCATGCCGCGCCATGCAGGGAGTCGGAGCAATCCGGCTCCCTCGGCGGTTGAGGCTGGCGCCCGCGGCTCATGCTCGCAACTGCGCCGCGATTCAGGAACCTTTGCCAGCGAAGCCGGTTCACTTTACGTCACGCAAATCGTGACGTGCTATTCACGCGGGCCGTCCTAGCCCGCCCAGAACCGGGGCTATCATGAACAACATCATCTATATCGTCGGCCTGATCGTGGTCGTCCTGGCGATCCTGTCCTTCCTCGGTCTGCGCTGAGGGCCGAGGAAGGACAGGAGAGACCAGGCCGGGCAGCGATCAGCCGCGGTCGTCGCGACCCGGCTTCTTGCCCTTGAAGGGCCTGCCGGCAGGCTTGCCGCCGAAGCCGGGCTTGTTCCCGGCATAGGGCTTCGCGCCGCCCGGCTTGCCGGCATAGGGCTTCGGCCCCGACCTGAACGAGACATTGGGGTCGGACAGCGCGTCCCGGTCGCTGCGGACCGGGTCATAGGGCTTGGCTGCGCCGAACGGCTTGCCCTTGCCCTCATAGGCCTTCTTCTTGCCTTCATAGGGCTTCTTCTCGAACGGCTTGTTCTCGTAAGGCTTCTTTTCGTAGGGCTTCTTCTCATAGGCCCTGGCCGGAGCGCGCTCCTGGTCACGTTCGGGGCGCGCATAGGCGGCCGGCGCATGCGAGGCCTTCTCCGCGAAAGGCTTCGCGGGGCGCCGTTCCTCCTCGCCGGTGACAGGCTGGATCACGATCTTGTCGCGGTCGACGGCCTTTGCCAGCTCGTAGAAGCGCTCGGCGACATCGGCGTCGATCTCGACCTTGGTCTCCTTGTCGAAGATCCGGATCGCACCGACCTCGTCGCGCGTGATCTTGCCGCGGCGGCACAGCATCGGCAGCAATTGGCGCGGATCGGCGCCGTCCTTGCGACCGATATTCAGAACGAACCAGACCGTATTGCCGCGCGGGCCGGCCTTGCGCGGCCCCTCGCCGCGCGGACTGTCCTCGCGGCCTTCGCCGAACCGGCCACCCTCGCGTGGCGCATATTCCTCGCGCGAACGGATCGGCCGCGAATCGCGTTGAAAGTTCGGATCGCCGACCTCTTCAGCGCCCGGCAGACGCGAACGATAGACCCGTACCAGCGCGGCAGCGATCTCCTGCGGCGAACGTCCCGCCAGCAGCGCCTCGACCATGGCGGCGTCGTCCTCGTCGGCCTCTCCGGTCAACAGCGGATCGCTCAGCAGCCGCTGCTGGTCGAGCGCGCGGATTTCCTCGGCCGTCGGCGGCCCGGCCCAGACTGCCTCGACCTTGGCCTCGGAGATCAGCATCTCGGCCTTGCGACGGCGCGACACCGGCACCAGCAGGACGCTCGTGCCCTTGTTGCCGGCGCGGCCGGTACGGCCCGAGCGATGCTGCATGACCTCGGGGTCGTTGGGCAGTTCGGCGTGGATGACCAGCGTCAGGCCGGGCAGATCGATGCCGCGTGCCGCGACGTCGGTCGCGACGCAGACTCGCGCCCGGCCGTCGCGCAGCGCCTGCAGCGCCGAATTGCGCTCGCTCTGGCTGAGCTCGCCCGAGAGCGCCACTGCCGAGAAGCCGCGCTCCAGCAGGATCGCCTCGAGATGGCGCACGGCGTTGCGGGTGTTGCAGAACACCAGCGAGCACGGCGAATCATGGAAGCGCAGCAGGTTGACGACAGCGAGCTCGGCCTCCTTCGGATAGACCCGGATGGCGCGATATTCGATATCGGCATGGCCGCGCGAGCCGCCGGTGACCTCGATGCGCAGCGCGTTGCGCTGGTAGTTGGTCGCGAGCTGGATGATCGCCTTGGGCAGCGTCGCCGAGAACAGCAGGCTCTGGCGCTCGGCCGGCGTCGTCTTCAGGATGAATTCGAGATCGTCGCGGAAGCCGAGATCGAGCATCTCGTCGGCCTCGTCGAGCACGACGGCCTTGAGCGCGGAAACGTCGAGGCGGTGCCGCTCGATATGGTCGCGCAGGCGGCCGGGCGTGCCGACGACGATATGGGCGCCTTCATCGAGCAGCGCGGCCTCGCGGCGCGGGTCCATGCCGCCGACGCAGGCGATGACGCGGGCATTGGCGTATTTGTAGAGCCAGGCGAGTTCGCGCTGGACCTGCAGCGCCAGTTCGCGCGTCGGCGCGATGATCAACGCTAGCGGCTTGCCGGCGCGGCCGAAGGCTTCCGCCTCGCCGAGCAGGGTCGTGGCGATGGCGAGGCCATAGGCGACCGTCTTGCCGGAGCCGGTCTGCGACGAGACGAGCAGGTCGCGCCCGGCAGCAGTGTCCTCCAGCACGGCATTCTGCACCGGCGTCGGATCGGAATAGTTGCGTTCGGCGAGCGCACGCGCGAGCGGCGGGCTCGTAGGAAGAAAGGACATGAGGTGTCGTGCCTAGGGTTACGGCGCAGATCAGGAAACGGCGCAGGAATTCGGGCGATGAGCGGCGCGGCGCGCAAATGCAGCCAGTCCGCAGCCATCGATTGAAATGGGCTCATAAAGCAGATCGCGGCAAAAGGGAATGGAGGGGGCCGATGACGCGGCCACCACCACCTGATTTGCCCGCCCGCTCTTCCGCAGACGGCCCCCATGGCGTAAGGGCGCGGGAAATCCCCCTACTCCCAGGTTCCGTGAACGCATGATCCGCCTCGAAAACATCAGCAAGCAGAACGGTCAGCAGATCGTCTTCATCGAGGCCTCGGCGGCGCTCCAGAAGGGGGAGAAGGTCGGCCTCGTCGGCCCCAATGGTGCGGGCAAGACCACCTTGTTCCGGATGATCACCGGGCAGGAACAGCCCGATGAGGGGCAGGTCGGCGTCGATCGCGGTGTGACCATCGGCTATTTCAGCCAGGATGTCGGCGACATGAAGGGCGTCAGCGCCGTCTCCGCCGTCATGGACGGAGCGGGCCCGGTGAGCAGCGTCGCCGCCGAATTGCGCGAGCTGGAAACCGCCATGGCCGATCCCGACCGCACCGACGAGATGGACGAGATCATCATGCGCTATGGCGAGGTCCAGGGCCGCTTCGAGGAACTCGACGGCTATGCGCTCGACGGCCGGGCGCGCGAGGTGCTCAGCGGTCTGGGCTTCAGCCAGGAGATGATGGACGGCGATGTCGGCGCGCTCTCGGGCGGCTGGAAGATGCGTGTCGCGCTCGCCCGCATCCTGCTGATGCGGCCCGACGCGATGCTGCTCGACGAGCCGAGCAACCATCTCGACCTGGAGAGCCTGATCTGGCTGGAGGAGTTCCTGAAGGGCTATGACGGCGCGCTTCTGATGACCTCGCATGATCGCGAATTCATGAACCGGATCGTCAACAAGGTCGTCGAGATCGACGGCGGTTCGCTGACCGCCTACTCCGGCAATTACGAGTTCTACCAGGAGCAGCGCGCGCTCGCCGAGAAGCAGCAGCAGGCCCAGTTCGAGCGCCAGCAGGCGATGCTCGCCAAGGAGATCAACTTCATCGAGCGCTTCAAGGCGCGCGCCTCGCACGCGGCCCAGGTCCAGAGCCGGGTGAAGAAGCTCGAGAAGATCGACCGGGTCGAGCCGCCCAAGCGCCGCCAGACCGTGTCCTTCGAGTTCCAGCCGGCACCGCGCTCCGGCGAGGACGTCGTCACGCTCAAGAACGTGCACAAAGCTTACGGCAGCCGCAGCATCTATGAGGGGCTCGACTTCCAGGTGCGCCGTAAGGAACGCTGGTGCGTGATGGGCATCAACGGCGCCGGCAAATCGACGCTGTTGAAGCTGGTTACGGGCGCCACCGAACCGGACAATGGCACGGTCGCACTCGGCGGCAGCATCAAGCTGGGCTATTTCGCCCAGCACGCCATGGAGGTGCTGGACGGCGACCGGACCGTGTTCGAATCGCTGGAGGACAGCTTTCCCCAGGCCGGCCAGGGCTCGCTCAGGGCGCTCGCCGGCTGCTTCGGCTTCTCCGGCGACGATGTCGAGAAGCGCTGCCGGGTGCTCTCGGGCGGCGAGAAGGCGCGGCTGGTCATGGCGAAGATGCTCTATGACCCGCCGAATTTCCTCGTGTTGGACGAGCCGACCAACCATCTCGACATCGCCACCAAGGAGATGCTGATCACGGCGCTCGCGCAATATGAGGGCACCATGCTGTTCGTCAGCCACGATCGCCACTTCCTGGCGGCGCTGTCGAACCGTTTGCTGGAGCTGACGCCCGAGGGCGTGCACGCCTATGGCGGCGGCTATACGGAGTATGTCGCGCGCACGGGCCAGGAAGCACCGGGCCTGCGCAGTTAAAGTCTACTGTTTTGTCGCGAAGCCGCACCGTCATTCCGGGGCTTGGCGAAGCCAAGAGCCCGGAACCCAGAACCGATGGAGCTGGGAATCACGCACCGTCATCAGCAGCGCTTGTGCCGTCACCACCTGCGATTCTGGGTTCCGGGCTCGATCCTTCGGATCGCCCCGGAATGACGGCATGTTTCAGAGCTAAGGCAGCAAGCTTCAGGTACGGCGCTGTAATCAGGCCTGCGCGACCGCGGCGTTCAGCAAGCGCCCAGCCGCCGCCCTCGCCTCCTCGGTGATGCTCGCACCCGCCAGCATGCGGGCGATCTCCTCGCGCCGCGCCTGATCGGCCAGCGCCGAAACGCGGGTGACGGTGCGCGAGGCGCTGTCCCCCTCGAGCGCCGATTTGGCAATCAGGAAATGCTGCCCGGCCTTGGCCGCGACTTGCGGCGCATGGGTTACCGAGATGACCTGGACCTTTTGCGCCAATCGCGCCAGGCGCTCCCCGATCGCATCCGCGACCGCGCCGCCGACACCGGTGTCGATCTCGTCGAAGACCAGCGTGGGGGCCGAGCCGCGCTCGGCCAGCACCACCTTCAGCGCCAGCATGAAGCGCGACAGCTCGCCGCCGGAAGCGACCTTCATCATCGGGCCAGGCCGCGTGCCGGGATTGGTCTCGACCCAGAACTCGGCGCGGTCGAAGCCTTCAGGCCCGCGCGCCGCCTCGTCTGTGTCGATCTGGGTGATGAAGCGCGCCCGCTCCAGCTTCAATGGCGGCAATTCCGCCTTGACCGCGCCGTCGAGCCTGGCCGCAGCCTGCTTGCGCTCTGCCGACAAGGCCTTCGCCAGCTTGACGAAGGCAGCCTCCGCCTCGCGCAATTCCGCCTCGAGCCGGCCGAGCGAGGTCTCGCTCTCGTCGAGGGCCGCGAGATCGGCAACCATGCTCTCGGCGAGCACGGCCAGGCCGTCGACGGGTACGTCGTATTTGCGCGCAGCGGCGCGCAGGGCAAACAGGCGCTCCTCGACGCGCTCCTGCTCGCGCGGATCATATTCGGCAGCGCGCATCGCCGCAGCCAGCGTCTCGGACGCCTCCTCCAGCGCGACGAGCGCGGTGTTGAGTGCGGCGAGCGACGGATCGATCAGGCCCGGCGCCTGAGCGGCACGGCGCTCCAGCCGACGCAGCACGGCGGCGAGCGCCGGCACCGGGGAGCCCTGCCCACCCACGGCCTCATGTGCGTCGATCAGGTCGCGCGCGACCTTCTCCGCCTGCATCATGCCTTGCCGGGTCCCCGCGAGGCTGTCTTCCTCGCCGGGCTGTGGCGCAAGCTTGCCGAGCTCCTGAACCGCATGGCGCAGGAAATCGGCCTCCTTGCGCGCGGCCTCAACGCGGATACGTTGCGCCTGCAAGGCCTGGCGTGCGCGCTTCAGCGTCTCGCTAGCCTCAGCCACCGCAGCGGACTGGCTTTCCAACCCGCCGAAACCGTCGAGGATGAGGCGGTGCTGCGCCGGGTCGGTCAGGGCGCGGTCGTCATGCTGGCCGTGGATCTCGACGATGGCCGCGCCGATCATCCGCAGGATCTGGACGCTGACCGGCTGGTCGTTGACAAAGGCGCGCGTGCGCCCGTCGGCATATTGCACCCGCCGCAGGATCAGGTCGCCATCCGTGTCGATTTCCTGCGCCTGCGCCAAGAGCCGCGCCGGATGCTGCATCGGCAGGTCGAAAACCGCTCCGACCTGTCCTTGCGTCTCGCCATGGCGCACGAGCCCGCCATCGCCGCGCCCGCCCAAGGCGAGCGCGAAGGCATCGAGCACGATCGACTTGCCGGCGCCGGTCTCGCCGGTCAGCACGCTCAGGCCATCGCCGAAGCTCAGATCGAGCCGGTCGATCAAAACGATGTCACGGATCGAGAGCTGCGCCAGCATGGCGCTTAGCGCAGGCTTAAACGACGGAACATGCGCTGGCGACCTTCATGCCTGCCTTGTCTCTAGCGGGTGCCGAATCCAACAATGCCGGTCACGACGCGCGAAAAGCCATTGAAAGCTTGGCTGATATAGGAACCGCGATCCTCGCGCGGCTGGAGGCCGCCGCTCTCGAGCAGCACATAGGCGTCCTTGTACCAGGGGCTGTCGGGGAAGTTATGCCCGAGCACGGCCGCCGCCGTCTGCGCCTCATTGGTGATGCCGAGCGCCATATAGGCCTCGGTCAGGCGCATCAGCGCCTCCTCGACATGGCGCGTGGTCTGGTACTTGGTGATGACATCGCGGAAGCGGTTCACGGCACCGGTGTAGTTGCGCTTCTCCAGATAGAAGCGCCCGACATTCATCTCCTTGCCCGCGAGCTGGTCGCGCGCGACGAGGACCTTCTCCTTGGCGTCGACGACATATTCCGACTTCGGGTATTTCTGCAGCAGCTCGTCGAAGGCGGCGATCGCCTTCTCCGTCCGCTCCTGGTCGCGCGTCGCGTCCGGGATCTGGTTATAGTAGGACATCGCCATCAGATACTGCGCATAGGCAGCGTCAGGGCTCGCCGGGTTCTGCGCGATGAAGCGCTTCGAGGCGGTGATCGCGTCGTCCCATTTGCTCGCCTGGTAGTTCGTATAGGCGGACAGGATCAAGCCCTTCTTGGCGAAGGGAGAGAACGGCGCATTCTTGTCGATCTCGCCGAATTTCTTGGTCGCGCCCTCGCTGTCGCCGTTCTGCATCCGCGCCAAGCCCTCATTATAGAGCCTGTCGGCGGGAACGTCAGCGACGACCTCGGGCTTGTAGACCTCGGGCTTGTCGAAGGGATTCATGTTCGACAGCGTATCGCAGCCGCCGAGCATCAGGGCGACGCCGAGAGCAAGGCCCGTGCTGCTGCGCATAGATCCGGCGCGATGGATTGTCGGAATGGTCAGCCGCTTGACGCTCACGTCGTCTGTCCTCTTTCGATCGTCCCCGCTTAATGGGGAAGCATGCCTTACCTCAGACGCCGCCCGCGCGCCACCGTCGAAAACGAGACGCATGATCCGGAACAACCGGAGGAGTGGCGATAGCGGCGCGGAACCTGTCGCCCCCGCTAACATCCGGTGCGAGTCGATTCCAGCAGCGTACATTCGACAGAAAGCAGGCGAATGGAAGGCGCAGACGCGTCTTAGCAGCGCGCGTCAGTGCAAATCCGGCGCGAAGGCAGCCGGCGCGGCCGCCGCCATCTGGACCGCACGCGGAGCGGCGTAAACCGGCTCGGCCTCGACGATCGCGTAATTGGCGCGGTCGGCGAACAGCGCCTCCAGGATGCGGACATTCATGCGATGGCCGCCGCAATAGGAGCGGAACTCGCCCTGGATCGGATAGCCGGCAAGCGCAAGATCGCCGATCGCGTCCAGCACCTTGTGGCGCACGAACTCGTCGGCATAGCGCAGGCCTTCGGGATTGATGACCTTGTCGTCACCGATCGCGACCGTGTTGTCGAGCGAGGCGCCGAGCGCGAAGCCTGCCTTCCAGAGCTGCTCGACATCGCGCATGAAGCCAAAGGTCCGCGCACGGGAGATCTCACGGGCGTAAGCCACCGGCTCGAGGTCGAAGACCTTGCGCTGGCGGCCGATCACCGTGGTGTCGAAATCGATCTCGACATCGAGGCGGAAGCCCTCCTGATCCGACGGAAGCAATTCGGCGAAGGCGCGACCATGCTCGATGCGCACCGGCTGCAGGATCTTGAGGTAGCGCCGGGCGGCCTGCAGCGTCGTGACGCCGGCAGACTCAATCGCGTTCACGAATTCGGTGGCGCTGCCGTCCATGATCGGCATCTCGGGGCCATCGATCTCGACGAGCACGTTGTCGAGGCCAAGGCCGGCGCAGGCCGACATAAGATGCTCGATGGTCGCGACCGAAGCCGAAGCCTTGTCACCGATCACGGTGCAAAGCTCGGTGGCGCTGACCTTGGTGTGCTTGGCGTGGATCAATTGCGCCGGCTCGGCGTCGAGCCCCTTGCGCAGGAAGACCACGCCCGAATTGGCGCTGGAGGGCTTCAAGCAAATGGTGGCGGGTGCTCCGGAGTGCACGCCGATCCCGGTCAAGGTCACAGGGGCGCGCAGTGTCGTCTGCCGATCGAAGCTCATCTGGTATCCAATCCTGATCGCCGGGAACGTGGCGGAGCCTGACATGGCTCCCGAACCGACCGTCGCTGCGATGCCTCGGACATCAAACCCCTGGCCGAAGCCCTGCGCCAATGTCCCCGTTAGTGCAGATGCAACATAAGCGCTTCGGACAGGGTGACAAAATCACGCTTTCTTTCGCTGTGTTACAGCCCTCACAAAGCCAGGAAAAACTGATCATCCCGTTGATAAATATGGTTTTCCAGACATGAACAAAGCCCGGTTCGCTGCAGCGCACCGGGCTTTGTAACGGAGGCGGAAGAACTGCCCTAAGGTCAGTTTGCCTGGCGGCGCAGGAAGGCGGGGATTTCCAGCTGGTCTTCCTCGCTGCTGCGATTCGGGGCGGCGCGACCCATCTGGTCGAGCTGACCCTGCGCCGGGCGCGCGGCCGGCGGCGCCGGACGGCGCATATATTCGGCATGGGCCGCGCTCGGCGCGGGCGCCGCGGCGGGAGGCTGCGGAGCCTGGCGCAGCGGAGCCTGCGGCTCCTGAGCCTCATCCTCCTTGCGGCCGAAGCCGACCGAGGCCAGGCGCTGCATCAGCGACATCCGCTTCTGGTCGGCGGAGTTCGGCGGCTGGGGAGCCGACTGCGCGCCACGCTGGGCCGCGATCTGGTTCTGCGCCGGCACCGGCAGATCCTCGATGCGGGGCATCCGCGTCGGGCGGATCACGGCGCGCTCCGGCGAAGGCGGGATGAAGCTGCTCTCCGGCATGGCCTGCTGCGGGACCGACAGCATCGGCTCGGGTGCCGGCGCCGCCGGCATCATCGCGCGCGGCTGGACCGGCTCGATATGGATGTCCTCGGTGATCGGAGCGGGCGCCGGGGCGCGCAGCGGCTCGGCCTGCTGCGGCATGCGCAGGTCCATGACAGGCTCGGGCGCCGGCGGCGGCGTGAAGCCGCGCACCGGAGCGCTGGTGCTGCGCAGGCGGGCTTCCGCCTTCAGGCGCTCGGCGACCTGGGCGATGCGGGCCTCGGTCTCGTCCATCTCGGCCTGCGTGGTGACGGGCTTGTCGATGCCGGTCGCCACGACCGAGACGCGCACGATGCCTTCGAGCGATTCGTCGAAGGTCGCGCCGACGATGATGTTGGCCTCGGAATCGACCTCCTCGCGGATGCGGGTGGCGGCTTCGTCGACCTCATAGAGCTTCATGTCGCGCCCGCCGGTGATCGAGATCAGCAGGCCGCGCGCGCCCTTCATCGAAACGTCGTCGAGCAGCGGGTTGTTGATCGCGGCCTGAGCGGCCGACAGAGCCCGCTTCTCGCCCTGCGCCTCGCCGGTGCCCATCATCGCCTTGCCCATGCCGCGCATCACGGCGCGCACGTCGGCAAAGTCGAGGTTGATCAGGCCTGGACGCACCATCAGGTCGGTGATGCAGGCGACGCCGGAATAGAGCACCTGGTCGGCCATGCCGAAGGCGTCGGCGAAGCCGGTGGTCTCGTTGGCGACGCGGAACAGGTTCTGGTTCGGGATCACGATCAGCGTGTCGACCGCCTCGTTCAGCTCGCCGATGCCGGCTTCCGCCATGCGCATGCGGCGATGGCCCTCGAACTGGAACGGCTTGGTGACGACGCCGACGGTGAGGATGCCCATGTCGCGGGCGACGCGGGCGATCGCGGGAGCAGCACCCGTGCCGGTGCCGCCGCCCATGCCGGCGGTGATGAAGACCATATGCGCGCCCGCCAGATGGTCGCGGATCTCGTCGATGACCTCTTCGGCCGCCGCGCGCCCGACTTCAGGCTGCGAGCCGGCGCCAAGACCTTCGGTGACCTGCAGGCCCATCTGGATGATGCGCGAGGCGCGGCTGAGCGCCAGCGCCTGGGCGTCCGTGTTGGCGACCACGAAGTCGACGCCGTCGAGACCGGCCTCGATCATGTTGTTCACGGCGTTGCCGCCGGCTCCACCAACACCGAACACCGTGATCCGGGGCTTGAGTTCCCGGATGTCCGGGGCTTGCAGATTCATCGCCATGGTTGCCTCTTTTGATCCTTGTCCGGCGCCTGGCGGGAGCCGTCCCGATTGCTACGATTGACACTTGGCGCCGCCGGAAGAACGCCCCGACGCACCGTTACCCCTTAGAAACTTTCCTTCAGCCACCGGCCGACGCGGGAGAAATACCCGTCCGTTCCCGTGGCGAAATAAGCCGAGCTGGCACGCGGCTCGAAATGCTCGACATGCGCCACCTGCGGATAGACCAGGAGCCCGACAGCCGCCGCGAAGGCCGGCCCCTTGCCCGCTTCCGGCAAGCCCTTGATGCCGAGCGGCCGGCCGGTGCGGACCTGGCCACCGAGGATGCGGCGCGCCGCCTCCGGCAGGCCGGTGAGCTGGCAGGCGCCGCCGGTCAGCACGACGCGACGTCCCGCCTGGGCGGAGAAGCCGGCATTGCTGAGCCTGTCGCGCACCAGTTCGAGGATCTCCTCGACGCGCGGCTTGATGATCCGCACCAGATGCGACTTCGCGAGGTGGTTGGGCATGTCGCGCTCGTCGTCATCGACCTGCGGCACGGAGATCATGTCGCGTTCGTCCGAGGCGCTTGAGATCGCCGAGCCGTGCAGCGTCTTCAGGCGCTCGGCTGCCGAGACGCGGGTGGAGAGCCCGCGCGCCACGTCCATGGTGATGTGGTTGCCGCCGACCGCGATCGCGTCGGCATGCATCAGATGGCCGCCGGAGAAGACCCCGAGGCTCGTCGTGCCGCCGCCCATATCGACCACGACAACGCCCATCTCGGCCTCGTCATCGACCAGCACGGAGAGGCCAGATGCGTAAGGTGTCGCGACGACCGCCTCGACCTCGAGATGGCAACGCTCGACCGCGAGCATGACATTGCGCGCGGCTGAGGCTTCGCTGGCGACGACATGCATGTCGACCGAGAGCTTGCCGCCGATCAGGCCGCGCGGATCGAGCACGCCGGGCGAGCCGTCGAGCGCATAGCCGGTGGGGAGCGCATGCAGCACGGCCTTGCCGGGCTTGAGTGCATGCATCGCGGCCGCGGCCAGCACGCGCTTGACGTCGCTGTCGCCGACGGCGCCGGCGCGCAGATCGACGCCCGCGGCATAATGCTGGGAGCCGAGCCGGCCGCCGGTCAGGTTGACGATGACCGATTGGACCTCGACCTTGGCCATGCGCTCGGCCGCGTCGACCGCTGCGCGGATCGCCCGCTCGGCGCTTTCGAGATCGATGATCGCCCCGCCCTTGAGGCCGAGCGAACGCTGATGGCCGATGCCGATGATGCGCGCGACATGGGTGCGACCGCGCAGCCGTTCATTGGCCTCGGCCGGGTTCAGTTCGGCGATCAGGCAAACGACCTTGCTGGTGCCGATGTCCAGAATCGACAAGGTCGCGCTCTTGCGCGACGACAAGGGCCGCATCCGCGGCGTCAGGCCCTGGGAGGTCAGATTCATGCTTCGCCTCCCTTCTTCTTGGTCTTGCTCTTGAGCTGTTCGGCGCGGGCGCTGGCCGCCTCTTCCGACAATCGCATCACCACCCGGTCGGGCTGGCGCAGGTCGATCGCGAGCAGATCCTTGTCGAGCACGCGGAAATCGCTTTCGAGCCCGGCGAGCCGCTTCACCGCGACGCCAGGCTGAATCTCGGGCAGGCGCACATCCATTCCGTTGTCGAGCTTGAGCGTCCAGCGGCGTCCGGAGACGAGCGTCGCCGCCCGGATATGCGCCGCCAGCGGCCCGGCCTCGCCACGCAGCGCGATGTATTCGGCCGCGCGCAGATTGGCGCCGGGCCCGACGACGAGCGGCAGATGCGCGAAGCGTCCGTCATCCATCTTGTCGATCACCGTCCCGTCGGCGGCGATCACGAACAGGTCGCCTTTGACCTGCCAGAGCGCGTAGGGCTCGCGCTCGACCAGCGTGATCGAGATCTCGCCCGGATAGAGCTTGCGGACCGTCGCTTCGCGAATCAGCGGCGTCGCCTCCAGGAGCTTGCGGGCCTGGTCGGCATCGAAGAAGGCGAGCGAGATCTTCGGATCGATCCCGGCGGCGACCAGGACCTCGACCTCGGACAGCTCCGTGAGGCCCGAGATCGTGACGCGGTCGATGCCGAGCCCGACCAGCCGGGCCAGCATGTGGTGCGGCTCGCCATAAGCCCGGCGCAATGCTTCGACATGGCCGCCCAGAACGCTGCCCGCACCGATGCTCAGGCTCAGGAAACCAAGCGCGAGCCAGGTGCCGATGCGGCGCGGCAGGCGCTGCGCCAGAGGCACCGCGACCGCGCTGCGCCGCGAGCGGCGCAGCCAGCGCCCAGACCGCTCTCCGACGAGGAGTTGCGGCCCGGCGGCAGGGACCGGCAAGCGGGAGGTGGCTGTCGCCATCACCGCATTCACCGATCGAGGGAGGCGTCCTCCACCATCCATTTGACGAGTTCACCGAAGTTCATGCCCGCATGGGCGGCCAATTCGGGCACCAAGCTCGTTTCGGTCATGCCGGGCTGCGTGTTGACTTCCAGCCAGACGAGAGTGTCGGTCTCGTCGTCATAGCGGAAGTCAGACCTGCTAACGCCCCGGCACCCGATTGCTTGATGCGCCGTTAACGCACACTCTTCGATCTGCTGGTAAATTTTTGGTAAAATTTGAGCCGGGCAGATGTGGATCGAACCACCTTTCGTGTATTTCGCATCGTAGTCGTAGAACTCCCCGGTCGAGGCCCGGATCTCGGTCACGCCCAGCGACTTGCCTCCCATGACGGCGCAGGTCAGCTCGCGCCCCGTGATGAAGCTTTCAGCCAACAGCGTATCGCCGCAGGGCCAGTCCTCGCGGGCGATTTCCTGCGGCGGGTGCGCGCGGCCCTTCTTGACGATCACGACGCCGACGGAGGAGCCCTCATTGATCGGCTTGAGCACGTAAGGCGGCTGCAGAACGTGTTTTTTCGCCGCATCGAAGCGGGAAACCACGATTCCATGCGCCACCGGCACGCCGGCCGCCGCGGCGACGAGCTTCGCCTTATCCTTGCGAATCGCGAGCGCCGAGGCGAGCACGCCCGAATGTGTGTAGGGAATGCGCAGAATCTCGAGCACGCCCTGAATCAGGCCATCCTCGCCGAAACGGCCATGCAGCGCGTTGAAGGCGACATCGGGGCGCAGATCGGCGAGCACCTGGGCGATGTCCGGCTTTACATCGATGCGCGTGACGCGGAAGCCGCCGCTCTCCAGCGCCTTGGCGCAGGCCGTGCCGCTGCTGAGGCTGACCTCCCGCTCGACGGACCATCCGCCCATCAGCACTGCGACGTGTTTGGTCATCGGGGTCATGGCTCCCTGTTACGGCGAACCTCGACCCATCATGGTTAATGCAGCGTTAAGAGATGGCGCGGTTCCCCCGCGACAACAGCGAGTTCTAGCCCGCCACGCCGAGCCGCTTGATCTCCCACTGCAGCTCGAAGCCGGAATTCTGCTTCACCCGGCGCCGGACCTCTTCACCCAGCCCCTCGATGTCGGCCGCCGTGGCGCCGCCGGTGTTGATCAGGAAGTTGCAGTGCATCTCGGACACCTGCGCCCCGCCGATGCGCAGGCCACGGCAGCCGGCCGCGTCGATCAATTGCCAGGCCTTGCCGCCTTGCGGGTTCTTGAAGGTCGAGCCGCCGGTACGCTCCTTGATCGGCTGGGCTGCCTCGCGCGCCGCCGTAACCCGGTCCATCTCGGCGAAGATGGCCGCCTGATCGCCCGGCCGGCCCTGGAACAGCGCCGAAGTGAAGATGATCTCATGGGTCTCTGCCGCGCTGTTGCGGTAGGTGAAGCCCATATCGGCATGGCTCAGCGTGACCATCTCGCCTTTACGGGTGACGCCGCGCGCCTCGACCAGCACATCGGTCGTCTCGCCGCCATGGGCGCCGGCATTCATGCGCAGCGCCCCGCCGATGCAGCCGGGAATGCCGCGATAGAAGGCAAGCCCGTCGAGTGAGGCGTCGGCCGCCGCACGCGCGACCTTGACGTCGGGCACGGCGGTGCCGGCGCGCAGGCGGTCGCCCGCCTCCAGCGAAATCTCGCCGAAGGCCTTGCCGCCGAGCCGGATCACGACGCCGGGAATGCCGCCATCGCGCACGATCAGATTCGAGCCGAGCCCAACCACGGTGACGGGGATCTCGGCCGGCAGGCTCGCCAGCAGATGAGCCAGATCCTCCTCATCCGCCGGCGTGAACAGCATCTGCGCCGGCCCGCCGACGCGGAACCAGGTCAGGCCGGACATGTCGTGATTGGGCAGAAGCCGGCCGCGCAATTGCGGCGCAGCGCTGCGGAGATCGGGCGTGATGTCGGGGAAGGTCATAAGGGTCGCTTTAGCGGTTCTCCCCCGAAGGGGGAAGGATCAACCCAGCGCCGCCAGCTCTCCCGGCAGCGCATAGGCCCATTGCGTGATGTTGCCGGCGCCCAGGAGCACGACATAGTCGCCCGGCCCAGCGAACTCGGCCACCATGCCGGCCAGCTTGTCGGGGCCTTCAAGCGCCAGCGTATGACGATGCCCGCGCGCCTTGATGCCTGAGACCAGCGAATCGCGGTCGGCCCCGGCGATCGGCGTCTCGCCGGCCGCATAGGTTTCGGCCACGATCACCGTATCGGCGTCGTTGAAGCAGGCGGCGAAATCGTCGAACAGGCTGGAGAGCCGGGTGTAGCGATGCGGCTGCACGACGGCGATCACCTTGCTCTTGGTCGAGGCACGCGCTGCCTTGAGCACGGCGGCGATCTCGACCGGGTGGTGGCCGTAATCATCGAAGATCAGCGCGCCATTCCATTCGCCGGTCTTGGTGAAGCGCCGCTTGACCCCGCCAAAGCCGGCGAGAGCCGCACGGATGCTCTCGACCGGGATGCCGAGATCATAGGCGACCGCGATCGCAGCCGTGGCGTTGAGCGCGTTGTGGTGGCCCGGCATCGGCATGATCAGGTCACGCACGACCTCGTCGCGGCCGCGCTTGCGGTCGCGGATCAGGAGCGTGAACTTGGCCTGGCCGCCGGAGAGGTCGATGTCGATCAGGCGGAAATCGGCCTGCGGATTCTCGCCATAGGTGACGACGCGGCGATCCTCGATCTGCCCGACCAACCCCTGCACGGTCGGATGATCGATGCACATCACCGCAAAGCCATAGAAGGGCAGGTTCTCGACGAAGCTGCGGAAGGCCGCCTTGATCGCGTCGAACGTGCCGAAATGGTCGAGATGCTCGGGGTCGATATTGGTGATGATCGCGACATCGGCCGGCAGCTTCAGGAAGGTGCCGTCCGACTCGTCGGCCTCGACCACCATCCAGTCGCTCTCGCCCATGCGGGCATTGGTGCCATAGGCGTTGATGATGCCGCCATTGATCACGGTCGGGTCGAGCCCACCCTTTTCCAGCAACGTCGCGACAAGCGAGGTGGTGGTCGTCTTGCCATGCGTGCCGGCGATGGCGATGCAGCTCTTCAGACGCATCAGCTCGGCCAGCATTTCGGCACGGCGCACCACCGGCAGGCGCTGCTCGCGCGCGGCGATGAGTTCGGGATTGTCGCGCTTGATCGCGGTCGAGACCACGACGACCTCGGCCTCGCCGAGATTCTCGGCCTTGTGGCCAACGAAGGTCTTGATGCCCTTGTCGGCGAGGCGCTTGACGTTGGCGCCGTCGGCGGCGTCCGAGCCCTGCACCTTGTAGCCGAGATTGTGCAGCACCTCGGCGATGCCGGACATGCCGATGCCGCCGATGCCGACGAAATGGATGGAGCCGAGCTTTGGCGGCAGCTTCATCGGGAAACTCCTGTGGAGACTAGAGGCTGTACAGCCTCTAGGACGCAGCGACGTCGATGACGAGGCGGGCGAGTCGTTCGGCCGCATCGGGAATGCCGGCGCTCTTGGCGTTGCCCGCCATCGCCGTCAAGCGGTTGGGGTCGGCAAGCAGGCCGGAGAGTTCGCTCGCCAGCCGTCTCGGAGTGAATTCGGACTGCAGGATACGGATCGCGCCGCCGGCGCGTTCCAGCACTGCGGCGTTGGCTGCCTGGTCCTGGTCGAGCGCGCCCGGCAGCGGCACGAGAATCCCCGGCCGGCCGATCACGGTCAGCTCGGCCACGGTCGAGGCACCGGCGCGCCCGATGACGAGATGCGCCTTGGCCATCCGCGCCGGCAGGTCCGTGAAGAAGGGCGCGATCTCGGCCTTGACCCCGGCGCTGGCATAGATGCGGCGCACCCGCTCGTCATCCTCCGGCCGGGCCTGCTGCATCACGGTCAGGCGCGCGCGCTCGGCGTCGGTCAGCAGTTGGACCGCCGGCGGCACGATATCGGCCATGATCCGTGCACCCTGGCTGCCGCCGAAGACAAGCAGATTGAGCATGCCGTCGCCGGGAGCAGCATAGGGCGAGGCCGCCTCGATCACGGCGGGGCGAACCGGGTTGCCGACCTGGCGGCATTTCGCCTTGGCCGAGGCCGACAGCCCGCCGACTTCGGCGAAGCCCGTCGCGATGATGTCGGCTCGACCCGCCAGGAAGCGGTTGGCACGGCCGATCACGGCGTTCTGCTCGTGGATCAGCGTCCGCGCGCCCGCAAGCGAGGCGCCGAGCACCGGAGGGACTGTCGGATAGCCGCCGAATCCGACGACGATCGCGGGCTTGAGCTCCTTGACGATCCTCCGCGCCGCGAACACACCCTTCGCCAGCGTCAATAGCGCGCCTGCCATCTTCAGGGGTGAGCGGCCCGACGGCGTCGCCGCCTGGACGGCATGCACCGCCTCGGCCGGAAAATTGCCGGCATATTCGGCGGCGCGCGTATCGGTCATCAGCACGACGCGCGCTCCCTGCGCATGCAGCGCATGGCTCAGCGCCTCGGCCGGAAAGAGATGGCCGCCGGTGCCACCGGCGGCCAGAACGACGAGCATGTCCCTTGCCATCGTGGTCAGCGCCTGAATGCGCCGAGATCGACGGCGCGCGGGCGTTTGCGCGTCAAGGCCAGCAGGAAGCCGGTGCCGATCGCGAGCGAGATCAGTGACGAGCCGCCATAGGAGATGAAGGGCAGCGTCATGCCCTTGGCCGGCATCATGTGCAGATTGACCATCATGTTGATCGCGGCCTGGATGCCGAAGAGCAGCGAGAGGCCCGTCGTCGCCAGGCGCACGAAGGGATCCTCGGCCTTCTGCGCCACGAACAGCGCGCGCAGCACGATCAAGGCGAACAGCATGACCAGCGCGATGCAGACGATGATACCGAACTCCTCCGCCGTGACGGCGAAGATGAAGTCGGTATGCGCGTCGGGCAGGATGCGCTTCACGGTGCCCTCGCCCGGCCCTTTGCCGAGCCAGCCGCCCTGCGCGAAGCTCTCCAGCGCAGTGTCGACCTGGAAGGTGTCGCCCGAACCCTTGTCCATGAAGCGCTCGATGCGGGCGCGGACATGCGGCACGAGCTGATAGGCGACCAGGATGCCGAAGGCGCCGGCCCCGCCGAGCCCCAGTACCCAGAACCAGTGCAGGCCGGCGACGAAGAACAGCCCGGCCCAGACCAGCGTGATCAGCATGGTCTGGCCGAAATCGGGTTGCAGCACGAGCGGCACGATCGTCAATGGCAGCAGCAGGAAGGCCATGATCGTGCCCGGCAGGTCGGGCCGGCGCGTGCCTTCGGCGAAGGCCCAGGCCGCGAGCACGACGAAGGCTGGCTTGAGGAATTCGGAGGGCTGCACCGAGCCCAACGGCCCCATGGTCAGCCAGCGCCGCGCGCCTTTGACCTCGACACCGAGATAGAGCGTCGCCACCACCATGGCGAGCGAGACCACGAAGAGCAGCAAGGCCGAACGCCGGACCTGGCGCGGCGTCATGAACGAGACGGCGACGACGACGGTCAGCGCGACCAGCAGATAGACCGCCTGGCGGTTGACGAAATGGAAGGTCGAGAGCCCGAGCCGCTCCGAGACCGGCGGCCCACCCGCCATCAGCAGGACGACGCCCGACACCATCAGCGCCACGAGAGCGCTGAGGATGAGGCGGTCGATCGACCACCACCAGCGGCCACTGAGACTGGGTTCCGCGCGAGAGACCATGCTTGGCTCCAAGATCGAGCACGGCGCAGAGATGCGCCTCGTTTCCGAATCACTCTGTCAATGAATGGTTAAGCGTTTGATTCCGAGGGCAGCGCTGACGCACACAGGAACCACCAAGGAGCCCCCTATGCAGCTTGAGCAAGAACACCCCGAAGACGCGTTGGCGATCCATCGTCTGACGGATGAAGCCTTCAAGAACATGCCCTTCAGCCAGCAGACCGAGGCCAGGATCGTCGACGCCTTGCGGGCGGCAGGGGCACTGACACTTTCGATCGTCGCGCGTCAGAATGGCGAGATCGTCGGCCATGTCGCCTTTTCGCCTGTCAGGATCAACGGCGAACCAGGTAACTGGTATGGGCTGGGACCTGTCTCCGTGCGGCCCGCCCGGCAACGCCAGGGCATCGGCCAGGCTTTGATTCACGATGGTCTCGGCAGACTCAAGACAATAAAGGCGGCCGGCTGCATCCTGCTCGGCAGCCCCGCTTACTACTCACGCTTCGGCTTCGCGAGCGATCCCGACCTCCATTACGGCAATGTCCCACCCGGCTATCTCCAGTTCCTGACCTTCCAGGGACCAGCTCCGAAAGGCGAAGTCACCTTTCACCCCGGCTTCGATGTTTCGTAGAGCCGGACACCGGCAGAATTCGAGTTCCGCGAGACAACTTCAGTTAAGCCCTCCATGCTATCTGCACGCACGGAGATAGGTTCATGACGACAGCGCCCGCCCGAGCCCCGGACAATGTCCTGCCCGAGCTCGTCGACATCATGTTCACGTCCTTGGCCTCCGTCGTCACCGTCGGCATCGCTCTGGCCGCGGCGACGTGGATGAGTTCGGCCCTGTACGAGGATCAGATCGTCGCGGCGGCCAGCATCGCGGCCGTGATCGTCACGACCGGGCGCGTTCTGATCACGGCAGCCTATCGGCGGGCCAGGCCCAGCATCCAAAGCGCCGAACAGGCCCGACGCTGGGAGCGCCGCTATGCCATCGGCGGTTTCGCGTTTTGCGCGCTGCTGGGCGGTATCGCGGCTTATGTCTTCCTGAGCGACGATGCCTCAGCGCAATTGCTGATCGCGACCGTGCTGGTCGCCTATCCCTGCGGGATGATCATTCGCGTCGCGGTTAGACCGATGATCGCCCGTATCCAGCTTGTCCTGACGCTGGCCCTGCCGATCGTCGCATGCCTGGTCAATGGCAACCCCGAGCATCTCCTGATGGCGGTCATGCTGATCGCTTATCTGATCATCGGTTTCGAGATGATCGCGCACCTGCACATGACCATCCTCGACCGGATCGTCGCCCATCGCGAATTGGCGCGCAAAGCCCTGCATGACGACCTGACCATGCTGCCCAACCGCGCCCTTTTCCACCAGCGCCTCCAGGAGGAGTGCGACCGGATCCGGCGCTATGGCCAAAGCTTCGCCGTGCTCTATCTCGACCTCGATCACTTCAAGGCGGTCAACGATACGCTGGGGCATGCCGCCGGCGACGAGCTCCTGCGCCAGGTCGCCCTGCGACTGAAGGCAGCGGCTCGGTCGTCGGATATCGTCGCGCGATTGAGCGGAGACGAGTTCGCGCTGATTCAGACGCCGCTCACGGAGCAGGCCGAGGCCCGCGCCCTGGCCCAGCGCCTGGTCGAGACCGTGGTCGCGCCGGTCATGATCGGCGGACGCGAAGTCAGGGTCGGAGTGAGCGTCGGCGTCACGATTTGCAAGCCACCGGGCGACGAGCCCGATGCGCTCCTGCAAAAGGCCGATCGCGAACTCTACGCGGCCAAGGAAGCCGGACGCGGACGATACAGCATCTCGCAAGCGGCGACAGAGCCCGTAGCAGTGTGATGCGTGAACGCCCGGCAGTCCCGGGCTAGCCCGCCCCGAACGGCACCAAGCCCGGCAGCGCCTTGACCAGCACCCTGAAGGCATCGCCGCGCACCTCGAAATTCGGGAACTGGTCGAAGGAGGCGCAAGCCGGCGAGAGCAGCACCGCGATCTCGCCTTCGCCGGGCTGGGCCTGCGCGTCGCGGGTCGCGGCCGCGACCGCGACATCGAGCGTGCCGCTGCGCTCATAGCTGACGCGGCCGTCCTGATCGAAGGTCGCCGCAAACAGATCGCTCGCCGCGCCGATGAGATAGGCCTTGGCGATGTTGGGGAAATAGCGCGTCAGGCTCTCGATGCCGCCCTCCTTTGCCTTGCCGCCCAAAATCCAGAAGATGTCGCGGAAGGAGGTCAGCGCCTTTTCGGTGGAATCGGCGTTGGTCGCCTTGGAATCATTGATGAAGACGACACGGCCGACCCGGCCGATCTCTTCCATGCGGTGGGCCAGGCCCGGATAGCTCTTGAAGCCCGCCGCGATTTCCTCAGCGCTCAGCCCCAGCGCGAAGCAGGCGGCGAAAGCCGCCGCCGCGTTCTGGGCGTTGTGGGAGCCGCGCAAGCTGCCGATGCCGGCGAGATTCGCCACGACCTTGGGCTTGCCATCCCTGACCTGGACGATGCGGGTATCGAGCTTGCCGGCGTTGGCCGTGATGCCGGCGAAGACGCCCTCGTCCAGCGGCTGCTCGCCGCTGATCTTGACCAGCGGCCGGCCTGAGGCCGCCCGCCGCCGTGCCATCTGCTTGGACGGCTCGTCATCGACGCCGATCACGGCGATGTCGGACTGGGCGACGAGGCGCTCCTTGATCGCGCCGTAGTGTTCGAAAGTGCCGTGCCGGTCGAGATGGTCCGGCGTCAGGTTCATCTGGATGCCGACGGTCGGCGCCAGCGAAGGCGCGAGGTCGATCTGGTAGCTCGAACATTCGATGACATGGATGCGGTTTTGCGCCGGCGGCTCCAGCGCCAGCACGGCCGTGCCGATATTGCCGCCCATCTGCACGTCGCGGCCGGCCTGGCGCAGCACATGCGCGATCAGCGCCGTCGTCGTCGACTTGCCATTGGTGCCGGTGATGCAGACGACCGGCGCGGCAGGTGCGATCGCCCCCCGCTCGCGGAAGAACAATTCGACATCGCCGATGATCTCGACCCCGGCGGCCCTGGCCTTCTCCACCGTCCAATGCGGCTGCGGATGGGTCAGCGGCACGCCCGGCGACAGGATGAATGCGGCGAAGCCCGCCCAGTCCGTCGAGGCGAGATCGACAATCGCAATACCCTCGACTGAGGCCTTGTCACGGCTCGCCTGATTGTCGTCCCAGGCCGCGACCTCCGCTCCGCCCGCCTTCAGGGCGCGCGCCGTCGCCAGCCCCGAGCCGCCGAGCCCGAACAGTGCCAGGCGCTTGCCTTTGAAAACAGTGACGGGCGTCATGATCAGCGCAGCTTGAGCGTGGAGAGACCGACCAGCGCCAGCACCACCGAGATGATCCAGAAGCGGATCACCACTTGCGGCTCGGTCCAGCCCAGCTTCTCGAAATGATGGTGGATCGGCGCCATCAGGAAGACGCGCTTGCCGGTACGCTTGAACACCGCGACCTGGATGATGACCGAGAGCGCCTCGATCACGAACAGGCCACCGACGATGGCGAGCACGATCTCATGCTTGGTCGCGACGGCGATCACGCCGAGCATGCCGCCAAGACCGAGCGAACCAGTGTCGCCCATGAAGATTTGCGCCGGCGGAGCGTTGAACCAGAGGAAGCCCAGCCCCGCCCCGATCATCGCACCGCAGATCACCGAGAGCTCGCCCGAGCCCGGCACATGGTGGATCTGCAGGTAGTTGGCGAAGATCGCGTTGCCGGTGAGATAGGCGATGAAACCGAAGGTCGCCGCCGCGATCATCACCGGCACGATGGCGAGCCCGTCGAGCCCGTCGGTCAGATTGACCGCGTTGCCGGCGCCGACCACGACGAAGGCCGTGACCAGCGGGAAGAACAGGCCGAGCGGAATGACCAGTTCCTTGAGGAAGGGCATGGCGAAGCCCGACGAGATGCCGGCAGGGCCGAGCTGCATGATGACGCTGCAGGCGACGAGCGCGATCGCGACCTCCAGCAGGAGCCTCGCCTTACCGGAAAAGCCCTTATGCGACTGCTTCGTCACCTTCAGGTAGTCGTCGTAGAAACCGATCGCGGCATAGCTCGCCGCCACCCCGAGCACGACCCAGACATAGGCGTTGCGCAGATTGCCCCAGAGCAGCGTCGCCGCGAACAGCCCGGCCAGGATCATCAAGCCGCCCATGGTCGGCGTGCCGCGCTTGGCGAGATGGGATTCCGGCCCGTCAGTGCGGATCGGCTGGCCCTTGCCCTGCTTGATGCGCAGCCAGGAGATCGCGGCCGGACCGAAGAAGAAGACGAAGAGCAACGCAGTCGCGGTCGCCCCACCGACGCGGAAGGTGATGTAGCGGAACACGTTCAGGATCGGGAACGTGCCGGAGAAATCGGCGAGCCAGACGAGCATCGGTTTTCAGTCTCTTGTTCTATTCATCGGCCTGCAGGGTCGGAAAACGCGCCACGATCGCCTTCACGATCGGCCCCATGCGCGAACCCAGCGACCCCTTGACCGTGACGACGTCGCCGGCCCTGATCGCATCCAGTACGAGCGGCTCAAGCCCGCTCGACTGGGCGGCATAAGCACCCCTGAGAGTGGATGGCAAGCTGTCGTAGAGCCCGCGCATCAATGGGCCACAGGCGAAAACCTTGTCGACGCCGTTGCCGAGGACGACCTCGGCCAGGCCCTTGTGGAGGTCGGGCCCGCTCGGCCCGAGCTCCAGCATGTCGCCCAGCACGGCAACGCGCCGGCCGCGCCCGGAGACCGGCATGCGGCCGAGATTCTCGATCGCCGCCCGCATCGAGGCAGGGTTGCCGTTATAGCTCTCGTCGATCAGCGCGAAGGCCCCGCCCGGCCCTTGCAGGATCTGCCTTGCGCCCCGGCCGGCCGGCGGCTTGAGATCGCCCAGCGCCAGCGCCGCCAAAGCGAGGTCGGCGCCAAGCGCCGTAACGGCAGCGAGAACCGCGAGCGAATTCAGCACGATATGCTTGCCCGGGCTGCCGAGCCGATAGGTGACCGGCTGGCCCATCACGACGGCGTCGACCGTGGAGACATCGGGCTTCAGCGCGCAGGAAACCAGCCTGACATCGGCATCCATGCTCTCGCCGAAGCTGATGATGCACCCGGCAGGGCCGGCCTTGGCGAGACTGCGCAAAAGCTCGGTCTGCGGGATGTCGGCGTTGATGATGGCCGTGCCGCCGGGCTCCAGAGCCCAGAACACCGAGGCTTTTTCCTCGGCGATGCCTTCGAGCGAGGCGAAGGCCGCCAGATGCACCGGCTGGATCGTCGTGATGATCGCGACATGCGGGCGCACGAGCCGGGCCAACGGCAGGATTTCGCCGGGGTTGCTCATGCCGATTTCATAGACCCCATATACCACGTCGCGAGGAGTACGACATAAAGTCAGCGGCACGCCCCAGTGATTGTTGTAGGAGGCGACCGGCGCATGCGTCTTGCCCTGACGCGACAGGACGAGCCGCAGCGCCTCCTTGGTGCCGGTCTTGCCGACGGAGCCCGTCACTGCGACGACCTGAGCCTTGAGTTCGGCCCGGCGCGCCGCGCCGGCCAGCTCCATCGCCCGCAGCACGTCGGGCACCACGGCGTAAGGCCCCTCGCCGCTAAATCGTGCGGCATGCGCCTCGTCGATCACCGCGAGCGCGGCACCTTTCGCGAGCGCCCCGGCGACGAACTCATGGCCGTCGCGCGCCTCCCCCTGGATGGCGAAGAAGGCGTCGCCCGGCTCCAGCGTGCGGGTATCGATCGAAGCCCCGGTCACAGCGGCCGGCGTCGCCCCGGCAAGCCGCGCGCCCATGGCCGCGACCAGGCTGTCTCCGCTCCACAAGGGCGCGCTCATTGATCCATCTCCGCAATCGCCGCCCGCACTACGTCCTGATCCGAGAACGGCAATGTCCGGTCGCCGATGATCTGGCCGGTTTCATGGCCTTTTCCGGCTACGACGAGGACATCGCCTCTTCCCAGCAAGCCGACAGCGTGGCGAATGGCCTTCGCCCTGTCGCCGATCTCGGTCAGCTTGGGCGAGGCCGCCAGGATCTCGGCCCGGATCATTGCGGGATCCTCGGTGCGTGGATTGTCGTCGGTCACGATCGCCAGATCGGCGAGATCGGCCGCGATCTGGCCCATCACCGGCCGCTTGCCGCGATCGCGATCGCCGCCGCAGCCGAAAACGCAGATCAGACGCCCCGCCGCATAGGGTCGCAAGGTCGCAAGCACAGCCTCCAGGGCGTCGGGCTTATGGGCGAAATCGACGACGGCGAGCCCGCCCTTCAGCGAGCCGACGCGTTCGAGCCGTCCCGGCACGCCGACGAGGCCCGACAAGGTGTTGAGCGCAGCCTCCGGCATCTCGCCCGCCGCGACAGCGAGCCCGGCAGCGACCAGTGCGTTGCCGGCCATGAAATCGCCGACCAGCGGCAGCACGACCTCGATCTCCCGGCCATGCGCGCGAACCCGCAGACGCTGCGAAAAGCCCTCCCGCAGCACCTCCAGCAATGTCAGCGTCTCACCGCTACGGCCGACGCCGATGATGGGATGGCCCTTCGCTACAGCGGTGGCGGCGGCCTTGTCGGCAAACGCGCCGTCGCGATTGATCACGACCGGCGCGCCAGCGGGCAGCAGGTCCCAGAGCCGCAGCTTGGCGTCGAGATAGTCCTCGACGGTCGGGTGGTAATCGAGATGGTCGCGGCCGAGATTGAGATAGGCGCCGGCAGCAAGCCGCACCCCGTCGAGCCGACGCTGGTCGAGCCCATGCGAGGAGGCTTCCATCGCCAGATGCGTAATGCCCTCGCCGGCGAGCTTGTCGAGCGAGGCGTGCAGCGACAGCGGATCGGGCGTCGTCAGCGAGCCGTATTTCGAGCCCTTGGAGGTGACGATGCCAACCGTGCCGAGACTCGCCGCCTCATGGCCGAGCACCTGGAAGATCTGGCGTGTGAAGTCGGCGACCGAGGATTTGCCGCTCGTGCCCGTCACCGCAAGGATGGTTGCGGGCTGGCGCGGATGAACAACCGCAGCGGCCAGAGACAGAGCGAGGCGCGGATCCTCGACCTGCGCGAAGGCGACCGCGCCATCGAGATCCTGCGGTCTGGGCTGGCCCGAGACGATGGCGGTCGCACCGCGCGCGACCGCGTCCGCGATGAAGCGCGCGCCGTCTGCCTTGGCCCCGGCCAGTGCCACGAAGACCGCGCCGGGCGCGGCCTTGCGGCTGTCGAAGGCGACACCCGTTACGCTGCGGTCCGTGTCGGAGGGGAAGGCTCCGGGAAAGAGTTGGCCGAGGCTCCAGTTTCGCGCATTCATCGCTCGGTCAAAGCCCTGCCTGCCCACACCAACCCCATCGTATCAACGACTGCCCCAGGCCCCGAGCTTCGCCATCAGCGGGAACGGCGCGATCGGAGGCTCGAAGCGCGGCGCCAGGCCGAGGATCGGTGCAGCGCGCTCGATGACCCTACCGGTGGTGACGCCGGCGTTCCATGCCGCCGTCGAATAGCCGCCGCTTTCGGCGTAGCCCTTGGGTTCGTCATAGATCGCAAGGAAGAGGAAGCGCGGCTTGTCGGAGGGCGCAATCGCCGTGAAGGTGGTGAAGTTGCGGTTCTTCGCATAGCGCCCGTTGATGACCTTTTCGGCCGTGCCGGTCTTGCCGCCGACGAAATAGCCCGCGATATCGGCCTTGCGGGCCGAGCCTTTCTCGCCGTTGAGGCGCATGATGAAGCGCATCGCCTCCGAGGTCTCCGGCTTGATCACGCGCACGCCGGTCTTCCTTGCGTCCTCCTCGGAACGCTTGAGGAAGGTCGGGGTGATGAAGGTGCCGCCATTGACCAGCGCGCCCACCGCAGCCATCGCCTGGATCGGCGCGACCGCGAGCCCGTGACCGAAGGCGATCGTCGCCGTGTTGATCTCGCCCCAGCGGCTCGGAACGATCGGAGCGGCGCTCTCGGGCAGTTCCGTCGTCATCCGGTCGAGCTGCATCATCTTCTTCAGGAAGGCCTTGTGGCCCTCGACGCCGACAGAGAGCGCCATCTTGATCGAACCCATGTTCGACGAATGCACGAACACCTCCGGCACCGTCAGCGTGCGCCCCGTGCCGTGGTATTCCTTGATGACCTGTCGGCCGAAGCGCATCATCCCGCCCGCGGTCGAGTAGCTCGAATTGATGTTGGCCTTGCCTGAATCCAGCGCCATCGCGATGGTCAGCGCCTTGAAGGTCGAGCCCATCTCGTAGACGCCGACATTCATCCGGTTGATCCGGTCCTTCTCGAGCGCATCGACCGGATTGCCCGGGTCGAAATCCGGCAGCGAGACCAACCCCAGCACCTCGCCGGTGTTGACGTCCAGGATGGCGCCGGCGGCAGCGATCGCCTTGAACCGCTCCATGCCCTTGACCAGCTCGTCGCGCAGCAGGTGCTGGACGCGCAGATCGACCGAGAGCGTCACCGGCTTCAGGTCGGAGGCCTGCGTCGCGAGCCCCGCCCCGTACAGATCCTGCAGGCCCTGCGTGTCGATGTATTTCTCGATGCCGGCGATGCCGACATTGTCGATGCTGGCGAAGCCTAGCACATGGGCGGCGGCCGGCCCGTTGGGATAGACGCGCTTGTTCTCGGGCACGAAGCCGACGCCTGGAATGCCGAGCCGGTGGACCTCCGCCTGCTGGCGCGGCGTGATCTCACGCTTGACCCAGACGAAGCCCTTCTTAGTGCCGAGCTTCTCGCGCAGCTCCTTGGCGTCGAGGTCGGGCAGGACGGCGGTCAGGAGCTCCGTCGCCTCGTCCTTGTCGAGGATATTTCGCGGCTCGGCGAAGACCGAGACCGTCCTGATATCGGTCGCCAGCACCACGCCGTTACGATCGAGGATATCGGGCCGCGCGGCGGAGATCGCATTCGCGGTGGCCCGGCGCAGGCCGACCTGCTCGCCCGGCAGCGTCGCCAGCATGACGAGCCGGCCGGTGATGGCGAGGAACAGCGCGGAGAAGGCGAGGATCACCAGGCCGACGCGCGGCTGGCTCTTCTCGCCGCTCATGCGGAAGACGTCGCGCAGGAAGCTGAAGAGCCGGCGCGCCGGCGGCGGCGCCTCGGCGCCAGGCTCAGAGGTCGTCTCAACGCTCATGGCCGGCCTCCGGGTGTGGTTGCACTCGCCTTGCGATCCCTGGGAGTCTCGGTCGGCAGGCCGAGCCCGAGATCCTCAAGCTTGCGGCCGATGGCGTCGACCTTGGGGCCGCGATTGGGAATGTCGGAGGCCCGCACGACCTGCGTCACCGAGAAAGGCTGCAGATCGAGATGGCGATCGGCCAGCGTCTGCAACCGGTCGGGACGGGTGAGGAACTGCCATTCAGCCTTGAGCACGGCGATAGCGTCGCGCTCGCGCTGCGCCTTGCTCTTGATCTTCTGCAATTGCTCGGCCTCCAGAGTGGTGCCGTATTTGATCGTGTAGGCATAGAGCGCCGAGGAGACGAGCGCGCCGATGGCGACGACATGGAGCAGCTTGATCACGCTCAGGGCCTCCGGCGCGGCTGTGGATCGGGCACTTCGGCAAGTGCCACCAGATCGGGTTCGGCGGCACGCGCGGCAGTGGTCAGCCGCTCCGCCGCGCGCAGCTTGGCCGAGCGCGCCCGCGGGTTGAGCCGCATCTCGGCCTCTGTCGGCGCAACCGCCCCCTTCGAGACGAGACTGAAGGTCGGCTCGGCGATGGCGACCACGGGCGCGTGGCGCGAGCCCGCAGGGCTACGGCCCGAACGCGCCGCCATGAACTGCTTGACGATGCGGTCCTCCAGCGAGTGGAAGGTCACCACGACCAGCCGCCCGCCGGGCTTGAGCACGGCTTCGGCGGCGTGCAGCGCCTTGACCAGCTCCCCGAGCTCGTCATTGACCGCAATGCGCAAGGCCTGGAACACCCGCGTCGCGGGATGCGCCCCGCCAGGCTCGGTCCGGACGATGCCGGCGACGAGATCGGCAAGCTGCTTTGTCGTCGTCAGCGGCTCCTTGCGCCGCGCCTCGACAACGGCGCGCGCCACGGCGCGCGAACGCCGCTCCTCGCCATAGTGATAGAAGATGTTGGCGAGCAGCCCTTCCTCGGTCTCGTTGAGGATGTCGGCAGCGCTTTGGCCCTCGCGCCCCATGCGCATGTCGAGCGGCCCGTCGAAGCGAAACGAGAAGCCGCGCTCCGCCTGATCGATCTGCATGGAGGAGACGCCGATATCGAGCACCACGCCGTCGAGCGGCGCCATCTGGAAGCGCCGTGCCTCCTCGGCGAGCTCGCCGAAGCGCGCCTGCGACAAGGTCAGCCGGCCAGCCATCTCGGCGACGAGATCCGCCCCGCCCGCAATTGCCGTCGGGTCGCGGTCGAGCCCCAGAAGGGTCGCGCCGGGCGCAGCTTCGAGCAGAGCGCGGGCATAGCCGCCGGCCCCGAAGGTGCCGTCGAGATAGCGGCCGCCCGGCTGCAGTGCGAGCGCCTGCAGAACCTCGGTCAGCAGCACCGGCACATGGCGGGCGCCCGTATCGACCGCGACCTCGTCGGGCCTGCGACGCCCCCTCATGTCCCCGCCCCCGAAGTAGCTGGAGCAGGCAATGATGCTCCCAAGCTGCGCTTGACGTCGCGCAGGCGCGTCCGCGCCGCCTCCAGATGCGCCTCGAAGCGAGAGGGCTCCCAGAGCTGGAACTTGTGGCCGTGGCCGACGAAGGTCACCGCATCGCCGATGCCGGCATGCGTCTTCAGCGCCTCGCTGAGCATGATGCGTCCCTCCGGATCGACTTTCAGCACCTCCGAGGCGCCGTTCAGCGCCGTCGACAGCAATTCCCATTCGTCCGAGAAGGGCGAGAAGCGCGCCAGGATATCGTCGATCGTCGCCCGCAAGGCGTGACCGCCCGCATCCAGCGCCGGCAGATCCAGCGTGCGGTGGACGTAAAGCCCCTCGTAGCCGTCCTTCGCCAGGACCGATCGGAAACTCGCAGGAATGGACACGCGCCCTTTGGCGTCGAGCCGATTGGTGAAGTTCGAGACGAAGCGGTCTGTCAACGCCGCCTCCCGGCCTGCTCTTCACATGCATGCCCGGCTCGGCAACGGCCGGGATCATGACACCCCGTCGAAGCAGGCAAAGCGTGAGGGCGAGCCGAAATCCGCGCGGCACACGGACCTTGACCTGACTGTCGCCTGTCTGCTTCGACGGGATGATTTGGGATAGCATGGGTTCTTATGGGCGTCAATGGAATCGCATGCGCCGACAGGTGCCTGCCGATGCTTCGCCCCATCACAGCCCGTTAAGGTTAAGTATCCGTAAGCACGCGCGGATTGACGCCGAAACGGCCTCCGCGGCGACCATGCGGCAGCCGTACGGACGGCAGCCCATGCAAAATAATTTTCGGAGATTTTGCTCTGCCTTAGGCGGGCTCAGCCGCCGCGAGCAGCGCATCGCGCAAGGCGTTCAACTGCTCCAGCAGCCGATCCCTGGATTCCACTGCGCCGCCGAGCGCGCGCGCCATGCCGTCGGGCACACAGCGCCCCTTCTCGCGCAGGCCCTCGCCCTGCGCCGTCAGGTATAGCCGCACTTGCCGCTCATCCTCGCGGTCGCGCTCGCGGCGGATCAGGCCGGCGGCCTCCAGTCGCTTCAGCAGCGGCGTCAACGTGCCGGAATCGAGCATGAGCCGCCCGCCCATCGCCTTCACCGTCAACCCGTCACATTCCCACAGCACGAGCATGGCCAGATATTGCGGATAGGTCAGGCCGAGCTCGGCCAGAACCGAGCGATACACGCGGTTGAAGGCATGGCCCGCGAGATAGACCGCGAAGCAAAGCTGATCCTCCAGTCGGGGCGAATGCTGCTCGGGAACCTTCTTAGTCGTCATCGCTTCCCTCCCCAGCGCCAACCGTCGCCTCCTGCACCCCGAAGACCAGAACGCGGCCGGCGACGCAATCAACTCCGCGCGATCGATTGATATAGATCGTTGACAATTAAATTGTGCACTACTTAAATAGGTAGCACAAGAGATCGAACACGCTCCAAGGAGATCCCTGATGAAAATCCTCTACACCGCTCATGGTTCCGCCACCGGAGGCCGCGAAGGCAAGGCCGCCACCGACAGCGGCAATGTCGATGTCGTGCTCAACACGCCCAAGGAACTCGGCGGCGGTGGCGGCAACGGCACCAATCCCGAGCAATTGTTCTCGCTCGGCTATTCCGCCTGCTTCCTCGGCGCGCTGAAATTCGTCGCCGGCAAGGAAAAGGTGAAGATTCCCGAGGACGCCCGCGTCAGCGCCGATGTCGGCATCGGCCCGCGCGATGACGGCGCCGGCTTCGGCATCGCGGTCAAGCTGACCATCTCGGTACCCGGCATCGACAAGGCTGTGGCCGAAGATCTGGTCCAGAAGGCCCATATCGTCTGCCCCTACTCGCACGCGACCAAGGGCAATATCGACGTCGAGCTGAAGGTCGCGTGATCGTCGAGGCAAATGCGCGATACAATTCGCTCCGGTGAGCCGGATGGAGCGGTGCCCGAGAACCGGAGCGGAGCGGACGTTTTGTCCGTGAGCACCGGAAGCGCAGGGCATCGCTTCAGCCGGCCACCGGAGTAGAATTGCCAGTCGGCCTATAAGCCGGGTTCTGGATGGCCGGAGGATCGCTCCCCCGACGTGACGGCCATTCCTCTGGGACGCACATTGCTGCGCGCCTCGAGCAACCAACCCGGACGACAAGGCCCAGAAACAGGCCCCTCCCCGCTTACGCGGAAAGCATCGTCCCTATTCGGTTTTGCTCCCGGTGGGGCTTGCCATGCCGTCCCCGTTGCCGGGTCCGCGGTGCGCTCTTACCGCACCTTTTCACCCTTACCTTCGCACCGAGGCGCCAAAGCGCTTGGCAGAAGGCGGTTCGATCTCTGTGGCGCTTTCCCTGGGGTTGCCCCCGCCGGACGTTATCCGGCACCGTGTTTCCGTGGAGCCCGGACTTTCCCTCCCCCGCGAACGGGAGCGGCCGTCCGGCCGACTGGCGGGTCGCTAGTGCGCGCTTGGGCGCGCCGCGTCAAGCCGGCCGGGCCGTGGCTCAGCTATGGGCGGTGATGGTGCGGACCTTGGCGCAATAGGTCCGGTTAGCGCCGCTCATCCGCTCGGTCATGTGGCCGCTCTGATATTTCATCACGGTCTTGCAGGTGTCGCCACCGGCAAGGCGATAGGCCTGAGCCAGATATTTCATCGCAAAGCGTGCATTGGTCTCGGCATCGAGCAGGCCACCGGCCCCGCCGGTATAGCCCAGGCCGCGCGCGGTCTGGTGGCGGATCTGCATCAAGCCGAAATTGCCGGCATGGCTGGCGCGGGGATTGTAGCGGCTCTCGATCCGCACGACGGCATCGGCCAGCGCGAACGGCACGCCATTGGCCGCGGCATGGCGCGCGACCAGCGCCTTGAGACCCTCGGAACCGGCCGGCGCGGCCAGTGCAGGGACTGCGCGCGCCGCCGTCTTCCCGGAGCGGGCAAGCCGTGCCTGCGAGGCCTTTTCTGTCTTCGCGGTCTCGTGCCCACCCTGCGCGGCTGCCTTCTCGCGAGCGATCTCGGCGTCCCTCACAATGAACGCCAGCGCATCCTTTTCGTTATTGACCGATTCAGCCCTGGCAGGCTGAAATCCGATGAGGCAAATCGCGAAAACGGCGGCGGCACTTGTGGTATATCGCATGATCAATTCTACCCTTCATGCTGGAACATGGCTGAAGGGCTGAGGCAAATGATCAGTAAATGTGACTATAATCTGACACGGCACATAACAAAACTATGCTTTGCCGCTATCAACAGGAAATTATTCGATATTTATCGCTGGAGTATTCGGCATGTATTCGAATCAACAGCGAGCAACCAAGGGTTGCGTTGACGCAACGACAATCTCGACCGAAGACATTGCCCCATTGAGGACGCATTTCACGGTCGGAGTGGTGAAATCGCCCCTCGGGCAACGCCGCAGCAAAAAAATATCGCCGACAGCACCATCGCGCGCCAAGCCGGCCTGTCCGACGCGGCCCATCGTCACTATCCTCATCCACCAGGTCAGGCCGGGAGTTGCCCGTATCATGGTTTCGTCATTCTGGGGGGCGCTGAGCGGTGGCGGCCTCGGTCTTGCGCTCGGCGGCCCGCTCGGCGCGCTGATTGGCGCTGTCGCCGGCCATGTCCTGATCGACAGGGAGGGCGCGCCGTTCGGGCCGGCCCCGCGCGAGCTCGTCTTCACCACAGGGCTGGTCGCGCTCGCGGCCAAGATGGCGCGCTCGGACGGCGTCGTGACGCGCGACGAGATCGCCGCCTTCCGGCGCATCGTCATCGTACCGCCCGACCAGCAGGCCCGCATCGAAAGCCTGTTCGACCTAGCCAAGCAGACCAGCGCCGGCTTCGAGGCCTATGCGACGCAGATCGCGGAGGCCTTCCGCGACGAGCCTGCCTTGCTCGAGGATGTCCTCGACGGACTGTTCCTGATCGCGGCGGCCGATGGCGCGATCCATCAGGACGAGCACGCCTATCTGCGCGAGGTCGCCACGATCTTCGGCATCACCGAGGCCGGTTTCGCCCGCATCGAGGCGCGCCATATGCGCCGGCCCGACGACCCTTATCTGGTGCTGGGCGCAACGCGCGAGATGAACGATGCCGCCTTGAAGCAGCATTATCGCAAGCTGGTCGCGCAAACCCATCCCGACCGCGAGATTGCGCGCGGCCTGCCCGAGGAGGCGGTGGCCATCGCCACGCGCCGCCTCGCCGCGATCAACGCCGCCTGGGATACGATCGAGGCGGAACGCGGCTTGGCGGCCAAGGATCTGGCGACCAAGCGCCCGCGCGAGCCGGCCTGAGAGACCCCAGCATGAACCAAACCACCCATCCCGACAGCCGCTTCGCGGCCAAGATCTTTCCGTCTCCGAACCATGGCGAACGCAAGCCCAGCGGCAATGGTGCGGGCGATGATACCCCGGCCCGCCGCCCGGACATGCTGATCCTGCACTACACCGGCATGAGCGACGCCGGCGAGGCGCTGCAGTGGCTGTGCAACCCGGTCTCGCAGGTCTCGTCGCATTATTTCGTCTTCGAGAACGGCCACACGCTGCAGCTCGTACCGGAGGAGCGCCGCGCCTGGCATGCCGGAGCCTCGCATTGGGCCGGCGAGACCGACATCAACTCCTGCTCGATCGGCATCGAGATCGCCAATCCCGGCCATCCCGGCGGCTTGCCCGATTTCCCGCCCGAGCAGATCGCGGCAACCCTCAACCTTTGCCGCGACATCTGCGAGCGCTGGGCCATCCCGCCCGAGCGCGTGCTCGCTCATTCCGACATCGCGCCTGGCCGCAAGATCGACCCCGGCGAGAAATTCCCCTGGCGGTATTTCGCCGAGGCCGGCGTCGGCGTCTGGGCGAGCCCCGCACCGATCCGCAGCGGCCGTTTCCTGGCGCGCGGCGAAAGCGGCCAGCCGGTCGAGGCGCTGCAGGCGATGTTCGCGATGCTGGGCTATGGCGTGACGGTCGACGGCGTCTTCGATGAGGCACTCGAGGCCGTGGTTGCGGCCTTCCAGCGCCATTGGCGGCCGGAGAAGGTCGACGGCGTCGCCGACGCCTCGACGATCACCACCTTGCGCGACCTGCTGGCCATGACCAGGGAAGCGCGCACCGCCTGATTGCGACAATGACGTTGCGCAACATTGCCGGAAGTTAACTCGCGAAAGCCGCGCGATTCTGGCATTCTGTGATCAAGTGCGCGCCCATTCTCGGAGCGGCGCCGGATCGGGGAACGACTTTGCGCAAGTGGCTGATCGGATCGGGACTGGCGGTGCTCGCCATCGCAGCCGGCTACTGGACCTTGCGTCCGACCGGTGGCTCGGCGAACGACGCCGCTTACCGCACGGCCGCGCTCGATCGCGGCCGGATCACCGCCGCCGTGCGCGCGACCGGCACGCTGACCCCGGTCACCACCGTCCTCGTCGGCTCGCAGCTTTCGGGCCAGATCGTCGAGATTCTCGCCGATTACAATTCGCAGGTGAAGGCCGGCCAGGTCGTCGCGCGATTGAACAGCGACCAGATCAAGACCCGCCGCGACGCAGCCCAGGCCGATGTTTCGCAAGCCAGGGCCGACCTCATGGTCAAGCGCGCCCAGCTCGACCGGGCGCGCTCGACCCGGGTCAGGGCCAATTCGACGATCAAGGATCTTGAGGCCCAGCGCGACCGTACAGCAGCCCAGCTCGCAGACGCCAAGCGCACCTTCGAGCGCCAGAACGAATTGTTCTCGCGCAAGGCCGGCTCGCAGCAGAACCTCGACACGGCGCGCACACAAGTCGAGGTCCAGACGGCGACGCTCGCCTCCTGCGAGGCGCAGATCACCTCCGCCAAGGCGGAACTCAACGGGCTCGACGCCGACATCCTGCTGGCCGAAGGCCAGGTCCAGTCCGGCGAGGCGGCGATCTCGCAGCGCGACGCCAAGCTCAAGGACATCTTGATCGATCTGGAGCGCACCGATATCCGCTCGCCGGTCGACGGTGTCGTGGTCCAGCGCCAGGTCGATCTTGGCCAGACGGTCGCGGCCTCGCTCTCGACGCCGACTTTGTTCCTGATCGCGCAGGATCTGCGCGTCATCGACATTTACGCCAATATCGACGAGGCCGATGTCGGCCGCCTGAAGGTTGGCCAGGCGGTCAGCTTCACCGTCAACGCCTATCCCAACCGCACCTTCGAGGGCCATGTCGAAATGGTCCGGCTCGGCGCGCAGACGATCCAGAACGTCGTCACCTATACCGGGGTGGTCCGCGTCGCGAACAGCGACATGGCGCTGCTGCCCGGCATGACCGCCAATCTCCAGGTGGTCACCGAGGACCGCGACAACGTCCTGCGCGCGCCCAATGCGGCGTTGCGTTTCCGCCCTGTCGGCGTGGCCCAAGGCCCTGCGCCGGTGGTGCTGCCCGTGGCCGCTCAGAGCCAGCAGGCGGGCGGCGGCAATCGCAGCGCAGCCGCCCTGCGCGAGCGCATCGAAACCGACATCCAACCCACGCCTGAGCAGAAGCAGGCCATCGCCGCGATCTTCCAGGAGCGGCGCGGCGGGCGCGAGGCGCTGGCCGGCCTCTCCGAGGAGGAGCGTCGCGCCGCCTTCCGCACCGCCCGCATCGAGATGATCAAGAAGATCACCGCCGTGCTCGACCCCGAGCGTCGTGCGAAATTCGAGGCGCTGGTGCGGGAGGGCCGCCCGAGCCCGCAACAGACAGGCACTCCGGGCCGGGTCTACACGCTCGATGCTGAGGGCCAGCCCAAGGCGGTCACCATCATGCTGGGGCCGACCGACGGCGCCTATACCGAGATCCTCGCGGGCGACATCAAGGACGCGACACAGGTCATCATCGGCGGCGGCCCCCGCCCGGCCGGCCCCGCAGCTCCCGCCGGCGGCCCGCCGGCGCGCGGCCCGCGGTTGTTCTGATGGCGATGTCGGGCTTGCCTGCCCTCCTCTGTCATTCCGGGGCGTCGCGCAGCGGCGAACCCGGAACCCACGACTGGGCGAAGCCAATTTTAAGCCCGATCAATCACGTGCACCCGGTCGTGGGTTCCGGGTTCGGCCCTTCGGGCCGCCCCGGAATGACGGAGGGAGACACGCAATGCCCCTGATCGAAGCGCAGGAACTCTCCCGGGTCTACGACCTCGATTCCGGCCGCGTCACCGCGCTCGACCGCGTCTCGCTCGCAATCGAGACCGGCGATCTCGTCGCGGTCATGGGCCCGTCGGGATCGGGCAAATCGACCTTCATGAACCTGATCGGCTGCCTCGACCGGCCGACTGGCGGGCATTACCGGCTCGACGGCGTCGCGGTCGAGACGCTCTCCAGCGACGGCCTCGCCGAACTGCGCAACCGCAAGCTCGGCTTCGTCTTCCAGCAGTTCAACCTGCTGCCGCGTGTCGACGCCTGCGCCAATGTCGAATTGCCGATGGTCTATGCCGGGATCGACGGCCGGACGCGCAAGGCGCGCGCGCTCGCCGCGCTCGACCGCGTCGGCCTGGCAGACCGCGCCCATCACCGGCCGATGCAGCTGTCAGGCGGTCAGCAGCAGCGCGTCGCCATCGCCCGCGCTCTGGTCAACCAGCCGCGCCTGCTGCTCGCCGACGAGCCGACCGGCGCGCTCGACAGCCGTACCGCGCTCGAAATCCTGGGCCTGTTCCAGGATCTCAACCGCGAGGGCGTCACCGTCGTCATCGTCACCCATGACGCGGAGGTGGCGCGCCACGCCCGCCGCGTCATCCGCTTCCGCGACGGCCATCTGCTGTCCGACGAAAGGCAGGAGGCGGCCGACGCTCGCACCGCCCTCGCCGCTCTGGAGAGCCCCCCATCGGCAACCGAGGTCGCGGCATGAGCCTGATCGAAGCGATCCGTTCGGCGCTGTCGGCCATCGGCGCCAATGCCTTGCGCTCGGCGCTGACCATGCTCGGCATCATCATCGGTGTCGCCGCCGTCATCGCCATGGTCGCGATCGGCTCGGGCGCACGCGAGCGCGTCACCGCGCAGATCAAGTCGCTCGGCGCCAATCTCGCGATCATCCAGTCCGGCAATGTCACGCAAGGCGGCGTCAGGCTGGGAGCCGGCGCCTCCTCGACGCTGACGGACGAGGACGCTCGCGCCATCATTCGCGAGGTCGACGACGTCGTAGCCGCCGCCCCCATTCTCGTCACCCGCGCCCAGGCGGTCTTTGCCGGCACGAACTGGTCGACGCAGATCACCGCGACCGATCTTGATTTCTTCACTGCACGCGAATGGGATATCGCGGAGGGGCGTCTGTTCGAGCCGGAGGAATTGCGCCGCGGCGGGATCGTCGCCGTCATCGGCCAGACGGTGGCGAAGAACCTTTTCGGCGAGGTCAACCCGCTCGACCAGCAGTTCCGCATCCGCAACGTGCCCTTCAAGGTCATCGGCGTGATGGCGGGCAAGGGCCAGTCGGCGCTCGGCCAGGACCAGGACGACGTCATCTTCGTGCCGCTCGACACCGGCCGCCGCCGCATCGTCGGGCGCAACTACGCCCGCGACGCCTCGGTCCAGACGGTGATGGTGAAATTCGCCAACGAGCAGGCGATCGATCCCGGCATCGAGCAGACGCGCGCCTTGCTGCGCCAGCGCCATCGCCTCGCCGAGGAGCAGGATGACGACTTCATCATCCGCAACCTGACCGAGATCGCCAACACCGCCACCGCCGCCGCCAACACGCTATCCTGGCTGCTCGCGGCCGTCGCCGCCGTCTCGCTCCTGGTCGGCGGCATCGGCATCATGAACATCATGCTGGTCTCGGTCACGGAGCGTACCCGCGAGATCGGGCTCAGGCTCGCCGTCGGCGCGCGCCAGCGTGATGTGCTCGCGCAGTTCCTGATCGAGGCGACCACATTGGCGACGATCGGCGGCGCGGTCGGGATCGCGCTCGGCATCGCAGCGGCGCTGACCATCGCGAATTTCGCCGGCTGGCCATCCGTCGTCTCGATCGAGACGATCCTGATCGCGGTCGGTGTCTCCGGAATGATCGGCGTCTTCTTCGGCTTCTACCCGGCGCGCCAAGCGGCGCGGCTCGACCCTATCGAGGCGCTCAGACGCGAATAGGCTCAGGCCGCCTGCGCCGCTGCAAGCGCCTGCGCCTTCAGTTTGACGCCCACGCCTGCGATCGCCTGGATCGCCGGCATCAGTTCCTCGCCCAGCGCGGTCAGCTTGTACTCGACCGAAGGCGGCGAACTCGGCACGACCCGGCGCGCCACCACGCCCTTCTCCTCCAGCGCCCGCAACCTTGCGCTCAGCATCTTCGCGGAGATCAGCGGAATGTCGCGCCTGAGCTCGCCGAAACGGCGCGGGCCGCCGCTCAAAAGCCAAACCACATTTGGCGTCCAGGCTCCGCCGAGGATCTGCATGCAGGTCCCGATATCGCAGGTCTGCGGCGGCTTTGGCGCGCGATTCCGTCGAATTTTCAAGGCCATGACAGCAAAGCTCCGGTTACCGGAATGATACCTGAAAATTCGGTTACAACAAGTTATTACGTATACAAAAGTTATCAACTCCGCCTAACTCCGCCGCACTGCCAACACGGAGACCGACGGACATGAAGCTCTATTATTCGCCCGGCGCCTGCTCGCTTTCCCCCCATATCGCGCTGCGCGAGGCCAGGCTGCCCTTCACCATCGAGAAGGTCGACACCAGGGCCGGCACCACGGAAACGGGCAAGGCCTTCGCAACCGTCAACCCGAAGGGCTACGTGCCGGCCCTGCAGCTCGACGACGGCGCGGTGCTGACCGAAGGCGCGGCCATCGTCCAGTTCATCGCCGACCTTGCTCCCGATGCCGATCTCGCCCCCAAAGCCGGCACCTTCGCCCGGGCGCGGTTGCAGGAGGAGCTCAATTTCGTCGCCACCGAGCTGCACAAGGCCTTTGCCCCGCTGTTTCGCCCCACCACCAGCGAGGACGGCAAGCGCGACGCCCGTGCCATAGTCGCCAGGCGCCTCGATCATGTCGAGAAGACCCTCTCGGACGGGCGCGACCATCTGCTTGGCAAAGACTTCAGCGTCGCCGACGCCTACCTCTTCACCGTGGTGAACTGGGGCGGCCATGTCGGGATCGCGCTGGAGCCCTGGCCGAGGCTTCAGGCCTTCATGAGCCGCGTGGCGGCCCGCGATTCCGTTCAGCAGGCGATGCGCGCCGAAGGGCTGGTCCAGTAAGCGCAATGGACCAGCCCTTCTCCGAGATCGCCGAAACCCTGGGCCGCTATTTCGACGGCCTTCACCACAGCGACGCGGCCGAACTCGGCCGCGTCTTCCACGAGCAGGCGATCTATGCCTGCGCCAGCGAGGGCAGGCTCACTCATCTGACCATGGACGCCTATCTGCCCATGGTCGCGGGCCGGCCCTCGTCTGCAAGCCGTGGCGAAGAGAGGCGCGACCGCATCCTGTCGATCGAATTCGCCGGCCCGGTCACGGCGCTGGCGCGGGTCGAATGCGCGATCGGCGAGAAACGCTTCACCGACCTGCTGAGCTTCGTCAGGCTCGACGGACAGTGGCGCATCATCGCCAAGGTCTTTCATTTCGACATCGCCGCATCGTCGTGACGATCGCGAATTTCGCCGGCTGGCCATCCGTCGTCTCGATCGAGACGATCCTGATCGCGGTCGGCGTCTCCGGAATGATCAGCGTCTTCTTCGGCTTCTACCCGGCGCTCCAAGCCGCGTGGCTCGACCCGATCGAGGCGCTCAGACGGGAATAGGTTGCGCTTCGGCTATCCCGCTATCCCGTCCTGGCTCGGAACCACGCCGTCATCCCGGGCTTGACCCGGGATGACGGCTTGGTTCCGAGGGTAACGCCCGGTGCAAGCGCTCGAAAGCCGCGCTCAGACGATCTTGATCGACACATCCGGCAGGCCGTCGAGCTTGCACAGGATCACGTCACCCTTGACCACGGGGCCGACATTCTCGGGCGTACCGGAATAGATGATGTCGCCGGCCTTGAGCTCGAAGGCTTCCGACAGCTTCGAGATCTGCTCGGCCACCGACCAGATCATATGGGTCAGGTTCGAGTTCTGTTTCACCGTGCCGTTCACGGAAAGCGAGATCGCGCCCTTGGTGAAGTGCTCGACAGTGCCGACAGGGTGGATCGGGCCGATCGGGGCCGAGTTGTCAAAGCTCTTGCCGATCTCCCAGGGCTTCTTCTCGTCGCCCGAAGCGCGCTGCAGATCGCGCCGCGTCATGTCGAGGCCGAGCGCATAGCCGAAGACATGGTCGAGCGCCTTGTCGATCGGGATGTTGCGCCCGCCCGATTTCAGCGCGGCGACGAGTTCGACCTCGTAATGATAGTTCTTGGTCAGCGAGGGATAGGGATGGTCGGCGACCTCGCCGGGCTTGACGAGCTGGATCGCATCGGTCGGCTTCTGGAAGAAGAAGGGCGGCTCGCGCGTCGGGTCGGAGCCCATCTCGCGGGCATGGGCGGCGTAGTTGCGCCCGATGCAGTAGATCCGCCGGACCGGGAAGACATCCTGCGATCCGACGATCGGGATCGTCGTCTGCGCAACCGAGAAGGGCGTCTTCACGCTGGCGACAGGCTGTGCCTGCACGGCACTGGCAGCAAGAGTGGCGGCGGCTCCACCGGAGCCCAGCATGGTACGGCGTGTCAGAGTCATGGCGCGTCTCCCTTGGATGACCGGCCCTCTCAGGAGGCCGCTTTCGCCCGGCTGCAGCGGCTTGGCGCCGCGCCGGTTAGGGGAGCAAGTCAACAACCATCGGCCAGACGAGACAAGGGCCGCGCCCCGGTCGGGATCACGGCCCTTTCGGCAAAGCTGTTGTGCCGGACTGGAGAAGCCCGAGCCAGAGCGGTTTCCGATCCAATTGGATCGTTCAACAGCTCTGGCTCTTTATTCTAACGCGTTTTCTTCGCGCGAACCGGTGTCCGCTTCGCTCGAAAACGCTCTAATCAACCCTTCACGCTCTTGACCACCTCGGCGACGTTCTTGCCGAAGGCCTCGGCCGTCTTCAGGTCGCCCGGGATCATCTCCTCGACGCTGCCATCGGCGGGCGAGGCGGTGAGCAGGCCCGAGAAGCCGCCGAGCCGGTTGAGGTCATCACGGGTGTTCGCCTTGGCGCTGGCCGGCATCATGCCGGTGCCGGTCCAGAGCAGCTTGTGCTGCATGGCGAGCGTGATGAAGTACTGGATGGTCGAGAACTTGTCGCCGTTCAGCGAGGCCGAATTGGAGAAGCCGGCCGCGACCTTGCCCTTCCAATCGCCGCTGAACCAGGGCTTGCTGGAGGCGTCGGCAAATTTTTTGAACTGCCAGGACGGGCCGCCCATATAGGTCGGCGCTCCGAAGATGATGCCATCGGCGGCCTTGATGGCCTCCCAGGCGCTGTCGGGCAGGTTGCCTTCGGCGTCGATGGCGATGAGCTCGACCTTGGCGCCGGTCGAGGCCGCGCCCTTCTCGACATGCTCGGCGACCTTCTTGGTGTGGCCGTAGCCGGAATGGAAAACGATGGCGATGCTGGTCATGGCAACCTCTGTCGGAACGGGAGCGTTCGGTGAGGCGCAAGATGTTGCAGATGCGAAGGCTCTTCAATGCCCGCGCCATTGCGCCTGCGCAGGCGCGATCTGGCGCTGCGGCAATGATGATCGCCCGCCGATAGCCCTCAGCCCAGCATCACCACGAACACGCTCTGCTCATCGAGCCTACGGTCCATGTCGGGCCAGCCATCACCGCGGACGGCCTCACTCGGCCGCTTCCAGTCGATAAGCCGAAGGCTCGTAGTTGAGGATCGGCGCAAGCCAGCGCTCGACCTCGTGGATCGGCATGCCCTTGCGGGCGGCGTAATCCTCGACCTGATCGCGCTCGACCTTGGCGACGCCGAAATAATAGGCGGCCGAATGCGACAGATAGAGCCCCGAGACCGAGGAGCCCGGCCACATCGCAAAGCTCTCGGTCAGCTTCACCCCGACGCGCCGCTCTGCCTGCAGCAGCTCGAACAGGGTTTCCTTCTCGGTATGGTCGGGCTGGGCCGGATAGCCCGGCGCCGGCCTGATGCCGCGATACTCCTCGCGGATCAGGTCCTCATTGGCCAGGTTCTCGTCGGGCGCATAGCCCCAGAACTCGGTGCGGACCTTCTGGTGCATGCGCTCGGCCATGGCCTCGGCGATGCGGTCGGCCAGCGCCTTGACCATGATCGAGCGGTAATCGTCATTGTCGCGCGCGAATTTCTCGGAGATGCGCTCTTCCTCCGCACCCGTGGTCACGACGAAGGCGCCGATATAGTCGGGCCGCTCGATCCCCTCCGGCGCAACGAAATCCGATAGGCACATATTCGGCTTGCCGTCGCGCTTGGAGAGCTGCTGGCGCAGGCCGTGGAAGCTCGCAAGCGTCTCCTGCCGGCTCTCACCGGTATAGAGGCGGATGTCGTCACCCACCGCATTGGCCGGCCAGAAGCCGATGACGGCCTTGGGGTTGAACCAACGCTCCTCGACGATACGCTTGAGCATCGCCTGCGCGTCCTCCCAGAGCGCGCGCGCCGCCTCGCCCTGCTTCTCGTCCTCGAGGATCGCCGGAAAGCGCCCCTTCATCTCCCAAGTCTGGAAGAATGGCGTCCAGTCGATGACCGGCACGAGATCGGCGACGTCATAGGTGCGGAAGACGCGCGTGCCAAGGAAGCTGGGCTTGGGCGGCATATAGCTCGTCCAGTCCGGCTTGAAGGCGTTGGCACGCGCCTTGACCAGCGGCAGACGCTGCTTGTCGGCCTCGGAGCGGCGATGCGCTGCCGCGACCTTGGCATATTCGGCCTGGACGCCCTCGACATAGGCCGGCTTCTGGTCCTGCGAGAGCAGGCTGGAGACGACGCCGACGGCGCGCGAGGCGTCGGTGACATAGACCGTCTGGCCCTGGCTATAGGCTGGGTGAATCTTCACTGCCGTATGGACGCGGCTGGTCGTCGCCCCGCCGATCAGCAGGGGAATGTCAAAACCCTCGCGCTCCATCTCGGAGGCGACCGTCACCATCTCGTCGAGCGAGGGGGTGATCAAGCCGGACAATCCGATGATGTCGACCTTCTCCCGGCGGGCGGTATCCAGAATCTTCTGCGTCGGCACCATCACGCCGAGATCGATGACCTCGTAATTGTTGCACTGGAGCACGACGCCGACGATGTTCTTGCCGATGTCGTGGACATCGCCCTTGACCGTCGCCATCAGCACCTTGCCGGCGGCCGAGCGCTCGGTGCCGCCGTTCAGGCGCTTCTCCTCCTCCATATAGGGCATCAGATAGGCGACGGCCTGCTTCATGACGCGGGCGGACTTCACCACCTGCGGCAGGAACATCTTGCCGGCGCCGAACAGGTCTCCGACCACGTTCATGCCGGCCATCAGCGGGCCTTCGATGACGTGCAGCGGCTTGTCGGCCTTGGCCCGGGCCTCCTCGACATCGGTATCGATGAAGGCGGTGATGCCGTTGACCAGCGCATATTCGAGGCGCTTCTCGACCGGGTTGTCGCGCCAGACAAGATCTTTGGCCGAAACAGCGACGGAACCGTCGCCCTTGAAGCGCGGAGCGGCATCGAGCAGCCGCTCAGTCGAATCCTTGCGGCGGTTGAGGACGACATCCTCGCAGAGCTCGCGCAGTTCCGGATCGAGATCGTCATAGGAGCCGAGCTGGCCCGCATTGACGATGCCCATATCCATGCCGGCCTTGATGCAATGGTAGAGAAACACCGAATGCATCGCCTCGCGGACCTTCTCATTGCCGCGGAATGAGAAGGAGAGGTTCGAGACGCCGCCCGAGATATGGGCGTGCGGCAGGGTCTCGCGGATCGTCTTGGTGGCCTCGATGAAATCGACGCCGTAATTGTCATGCTCCTCGATGCCGGTCGCGATCGCGAAGATGTTCGGGTCGAAGATGATGTCCTCGGGCTGGAAGCCGGCCTCCTCGGTCAGCAGCTTGTAGGCGCGGGTGCAGATCTCGATCTTGCGCTCATAGGTGTCGGCCTGGCCCTTCTCGTCGAAGGCCATGACGACGACGGCCGCGCCGTAATTGCGGCAGATGCGGGCATGTTCGAGGAAGGCTTCCTCGCCCTCCTTCATCGAGATCGAATTGACGATCGGCTTGCCCTGGATCGTCTTCAGCCCCGCCTCGATGACGTGGAACTTCGAGGAATCGACCATGATCGGGACACGGCTAATATCCGGCTCCGAGGCGATCAGATTGCAGAACTCCGTCATCGCGGCCTGAGAATCGAGCAGGCCCTCATCCATGTTGATGTCGATGACCTGTGCGCCATTGGCGACCTGGTCGCGCGCCACATCGAGCGCGGCGGCGAAATCACCCTCCTTGACCAGCTTGCGGAAGCGGGCCGAGCCGGTGACGTTGGTGCGCTCGCCGACATTGACGAAGGGAATGGTCTCGTCGAGCGTGAAGGGCTCCAGCCCCGCCAGCCTCAAATAGCGCTTGACCTCCGGCACGACGCGCGGCGCCTTGCCGGCGACGGCTTCCGCGATGGCGCGGATATGGTCCGGTGTCGTGCCGCAGCAGCCGCCGACGATATTGACGAGCCCGGCATCGGCGAATTCCGCCAGCATCGCAGCCGTCGCCTCCGGCCGCTCGTCATAGAGCCCGAATTCGTTCGGTAGCCCGGCATTGGGGTAGGCGCAGATCAGGGTGTCGGCGACGCGCGACAGATCCTTGATATGCGCCCGCATCTCGCGCGCGCCGAGCGCGCAATTGAGGCCGACCGTCATCGGGTTGGAGTGACGGATCGCATTCCAGAAGGCCTCGGTGGTCTGCCCCGACAGCGTGCGGCCGGACAGGTCCGTAATCGTGCCGGAGATCATCACCGGCAGGCGCAAGCCCTTCTCGCGATAGACATCTTCGATCGCCACGATCGCCGCCTTGGCGTTGAGCGTATCGAAGATGGTCTCGACCAGGATCAGCTCCGAGCCGCCATCGATCAGCCCGCGCACCTGCTCGGCGTAAGAATCGCGGACCTGGTCGAAGGTCACGGCGCGGAAGCCGGGATTGTTGACGTCGGGCGAGATCGAGAGCGTGCGGTTGGTCGGGCCGATCGCGCCGGCGACATAGCGGCGGCGGCCATCGGCCTTTTGGGCGATCGCGGCAGCCTCACGGGCGAGCTTCGCCGAGGCGACGTTCAATTCATAGGCCAGCGCCTCCATGCCGTAATCAGCCTGGGCGATCTGGGTCGAGGAGAAGGTGTTGGTCTCGACGATGTCTGCGCCGGCCGTGAAGTAAGCCAGGTGGATGTCGCGGATCGCCTCGGGCTGGGTCAGCACCAGGAGGTCGTTATTGCCCTTGAGGTCATGGTTCCAGCCCTTGAAACGCTCGGCCCGGAACTCGGCCTCGGAGAGCTTCAGGTTCTGGATCTGCGTGCCCATCGCGCCATCGAGCACGAGGATGCGCTCGGAAGCGGACTGGCGCAGCGCACGCTCGATCTCGGCGCCGTCGACAGGAGTAGGCTTGAACTCGCTCATCACTTACTCCGCCGCAACAGCCTGCGCCGCCGTTTTCTCGGGCTTAAGGCCAACCAGATGGCAGATCGCATAGACCAGATCAGCCTTGTTCATCGTGTAGAAATGCAGGTCCGAAACGCCGCGATCGATCAGATCGAGCACCTGCTCGGCGCAGACGGCAGCCGCCACCAGACGACGCGTCGCAGCGTCCTCCTCCAGCCCCTCGAAGCGGTCGGCGAGCCATTGCGGCACGCTCGCTCCGGTCTTGCGGGCGAAGTTAGCGGTCTGCTTGAAATTCTGCACCGGTACGATGCCGGGCAGGATCGGAATATCGATGCCCCGCGCCCGGACCTTGTCGAGATAGCGGAAATAGACGTCGTTATCGAAGAAGAACTGGGTGATGGCGCGCGTCGCCCCGGCATCGACCTTCTTCTGCAGCGCGTCGATATCGGCATCGAGCGAGGCGGCTTCCGGGTGCTTTTCCGGATAGGCCGAGACGGTGACCTCGAAATCGCCGACGCGCCGAATGCCGGCAACGAGATCCGAGGTCTGGTGATAGCCCTGCGGATGCGGCTCATAGGCCGTCCCCAAACCGCCAGCCGGATCGCCGCGCAGCGCCACGATATGACGCACGCCCGCCTCCCAATAGGAGCGGATGACGTCATCGACCTCGTCGCACGTCGCCGACACGCAGGTCAGATGCGCGGCCGGTTTCAGCGCCGTCTCCTCGACCATGCGCTTGACGGTGGCGTGGGTGCGCTCGCGCGTCGAACCGCCGGCGCCATAGGTCACCGAGACGAAGCTCGGCACCAGCGGCTCCAGCCGGCGCACGCATTCCCATAGCGCGGTTTCCATCTCCGCCGTCTTGGGCGGGAAGAACTCGAAGGAGACTTTTGGGCGGCGCGAGCCGTGCCGGCTGGGACGAAACGCATTCATCAGGCAACCTCGAGACTGGTTTGACGCAAGCTCTGCTCAGCCGGCTTGCGCCGGTCCTGCCCACGCCAGAGCATGACGGTGAGCTCAGCGGAGACGCCGCCCGCCGATTTGATCTCCTCGGCGAGATCGCAAGCGAGCCCGGCTTCCGAGAACCAGCCGGAAATCTGGGCTTTTGAGAAGCCAAGCCGGCGATGCGCGTGCTCGGCGCGCAGGAACTCCATCTCATGGGGCGCGAAATCGACCACGATCAAGCGCCCGCCTGGGCTGAGCATCGCTGCCGCCTCGCGCACGGCGCGGCCGGGGTCGTCGAGGAAATGCAGGACCTGATGGATCACGACGAGATCGAAGGAGCCGCGCGTGAAGGGCAGCGCGTAGATGTCGCCCTGGCGCAATTCCACGCGCGACAGCCCGGCCTTCTCGAGATTGGCGCGCGCGACTGCGAGCATGGCGTGATTGGCGTCGACGCCGACGGCGCGGCCGAAGGTCGGCGCGATCCGCTCCAGCATGCGCCCCGTGCCGGTGCCAAGATCGAGCAGCGCGCCGCGTGCTCCCTCGCGGGCCGCGGCTTCCACGGCGGCTTCGACCGCTTCGTCAGGCACATGCAGCGAGCGCAGCCGGTCCCAGTCGCGCGCAACGCTGGCGAAATAGCCCTGCGCCGCTTCGGCGCGCGACATGCGCACCGCCGACAGCCGCTCGCGATCGGCGGCGAGCACCGGATCGCGCGGATCGAGCCAGGCCGCGAGCGAAGCGGCGAAGGCCCCGCCCGCCCCGGTCTCGTCAAGCCGGAAGAAGGCCCAGGCCCCCTCGCGCGAACGCCGCACCAGCCCGGCCTCGGTCAGTAATTTGAGATGGCGCGAAATGCGCGGCTGCGACTGGCCGAGAATGTCGGTCAGATCCGACACCGACAATTCGCCCTCGGAGAGCAGCGCCAGAATACGCAGTCGCGTCTCTTCACCGGCAGCGCGCAGGCCGGCGAGCAGAACATCGGACGAAACCCTGGTCGGCTGGCGCAAGCGCTCGAACTCCGAGGTGAAGCCAAGAAAGATATAAAGATATCTTTATGTCAATCATGACGTTCACGCAAGCTCAATCTGTGCCGGCGCCCCGCGCCGCACGGCGCTCGCCATCGCCCCTCCGAGCGCGCTGAACCGGCGCGGGATCGCCGGACTGCGCGACATTGAAACGAAGAAACCGGCCCGCCGATTGCGACAGGCCGTAGACATTGCCCGGCGCCAGGACGATGCCCTCCGGCAGCAATTGCTCGAACTGCACGGTGTCCGGTCCGCTCCGGGTATCGGGCACGCCCACGATGCGCCCGCAGGAGGGCGTGAAATTTGAAATAGCTGGGATCGTCGACGAGAACCGTATCATCCGGCTCGACCAGAAAGCGACAGGCAAGGTCAAGCGCCTGCGTACCGGACTCCGTCAGTATGAACCGGTCCGGCCCAACCTCGATACCGTGGAGCGCCATGCGGCGGGCCAGAACCTGCCGCAGCGGCGCGAGCCCGAGCGGCGTGACCGAGCATGGCGGCGCATGTCCCACCACATAAAAGCCGGAGCGCTCTGTATCGCTGGAGCCAAGCGTTTCGCGCGGTGACCTACGCGCGCACGCAAGCACCTGCGGCGATCGTCACGATACCGCGAGAGCACTGCCCTGATTCCCCTGCGACGGAGAACCGCCCGCGATCTCCTGCGCAAAGGCATTCGTTATCGCAGCAGCCAGGATGCGATCTCCAGACATAGTCCAAGCTCGAAAGGGTCAGATCAGCTGGAGCGATCCCGCCGCCGTCTTGCCGCGCTCGGTCTTGAGCTCGAACGAGACTTTCTGCCCTTCCGTCAGGGTCATCAGGCCTGCTTCCTTTACGGCAGTTATATGGACAAACACGTCCTTGCCGCCGTCAGCAGGTTGAATGAAGCCAAAACCCTTCTCAGTATTGAACCATTTTACGGTTCCGGTCGCCATCGCCGCATCCTTTGGAGCCACGCATCTTGCCAGCCTACGGATGCAAGCGTCCGAAGGCCGCGCCCTCGAAGAATTGACCGAAAATTCATCCTTGTCGAGGCCAAACGGAATGCAGAGCGCAAGGCGATCCGATCAAGACTTGGTCAGAATGAAGCTGACCGTTTCCGACGCCCGCGACGAGCCGCCGAGGTAGATTTCGAAGCTTCCGGGGTCGAGGACATAGCGCCCCTCGTCGTCATGGATGCCGAACCGGGCCACATCCAGCTTGAAGCGCACCGTCCGCGTCTCCCCAGCACGCAACGCGACCTTCTCGAATGCCTTCAATTCGCGCAGCGGCCGCGAGCGGCTGGCGACCGGCTGGCGGATATAGAGCTGCACCACCTCCTGCCCGTCGCGAGAGCCGGCATTGCCGACATCGACCGACACCTCGACCGTTCCGTTCATCGGCACGCTCGCCCTGTCGACACGCGGATTGGCGTACGTGAAGCGGGAATAGGACAGGCCGTAGCCGAACGGGTAGAGCGCCTCGTTCTTCTCGTCCATGAAGATCGATTCATAGCGCTGGCGGACCTTCTCGGGCCGGCCGGTCGGCAACTGGTCGTAGTAAACCGGGATCTGCCCGACCGAGCGCGGAAAGCTCATCGGCACACGCCCTGACGGATTGACCTTGCCGGTCAGGACATCGGCAATGGCCGTGCGCCCTTCCGTGCCGCCATGAAAGGTCTGGACGATCGCCGCGACATGGGCCTCGGCCCAGCTCAGCACCAAAGGCCGCGCAGTTGCCAGCACCAGCACGACCGGCTTGCCGGTAGCGATCAGCGCTTCCAGCAGCTCCTGCTGCACCCCGGGCAGGCCGAGATTGGTGCGCGAGGCGCCCTCGCCCATGAACTCGCAATCCTCGCCCAGCATCGCGACGATCACGTCGCTTGCGGCCGCAATGCGCACCGCCGCGGCCTTGTCGGCGAATTCCGTGCCGCAGGCCTTGGTGAAGGCGGGCTCGTAGGCCACGCTCGCATCAGCCGGCAGCCGCTCCTTCAGCGCCTCGGGCAGTGCCTGGATGATGCGTCGGCCGAGGCCCGCCGGGTCGGTCCAGACCCGCTCATCCTCGGGACGCGCCATCGCGCCGATGACCGCGACCGATTTGACGCCCGCCGCGATCGGCAGCGTCTCATTGGCGTTCTTCAGCAGGATCACGCCTTCCTGGGCAGCCTTCAGCGCCACGTCGCGGGCGGCCTGGGTCTGCATCAGCGCCGGCGCCGCGGCCGGGTCGATATCGGCGCGCTCGAACAGGCCGAGATGGAATTTCACCCGCAGCACCCGGCGCACCGCCTCGTTCAGCGCTTTCATCGGCACGCGGCCGGCCGTCACCTCATTGCCGAGATGCTTGAGGTAGACATCGCCCATCATGTCCATGTCGATGCCGGCGAGCAGCGCTTTGCGCGCGGCCTCGGCATCATCCTTGGCGATACCGTGCAGCCTGAGTTCGGTGATCGAGCCGAAATCCGAAGTGACGAAGCCCTTGAAGCCCCATTTCCCGCGCAGCAGATCGGTCAGCATGCCGCGATGAGCGGTCGCCGGCATGCCGTTCAGCGCGTTGAACGCCGCCATCGCCGTCATCGAGCCGGCCTCGAACGAGGCCTTGAACGGGGGCAGGTAGAGATCGTGCAGCTGGCTCGTCGGGATCCAGGTCGAATTATAGTCGCGGCCGGCTTCTGCCGCGCCATAACCGACGAAATGCTTCACCGTCGTCGCAACGCCGCCGCGCTGATAGCCATGGGTGCGCGCTGCCGCCACGACCGAGGCGAGATACGGGTCCTCCCCCGCCCCTTCCAGCACCCGGCCCCAGCGCGGATCACGCGAGATGTCGACCATCGGGGCAAAGGTCCACTGGATGCCCGCCGCGCGCGCCTCGCGGCCGGTCCAATAGGCGGCCTCCTCGATCAGCTTGGGATTCCAGGTCGAGGCCTGGCCGAGCGGCAGCGGGAAATAGGTGGAGAAGCCGTGGACCGCGTCGAGCCCGATGATCACCGGGATCTTCAGGCGCGATTCGCGCGCGGCGTGCTGGACGGCGAGCACCTCGCTGGGCACGACGAAGTTCATCACCCCGCCCATGCGGCCGGTCTTGATCTGGTTGATGTCGAAGCCGTCGCCGCGCCCCGAGAGATGGAGCTGCCCGACCTTCTCTTCCAGCGTCATCTTCGCCAGGAGCACGTCGATGCGCCGTTCGATCGCGGCAGCCTCGCGCCCGGTCTTCCAGGCGACGGTATCATCGGCAAAGGCGTTATCGATGAAGGCCCGGGGCGCAACAAGGCAGAGCAGGAACGCAGCGAGGAGCCGCAGGATCATGGAACAGGTCTCGCTCGCTGGCGGAAAGGATGGTCCGCCCCTACAGGATCGCTCCGCATGGCTCAACCGTTGCATCGCCGCAGGGCGAGCCCTGCCGAAGGCACGCGAACCGGGATGACGCGATGACGCAAGCTGCCATGGCCTTGGAGACGGGCGAACGCCATCGCTTCTATGAAGACGTGATGGCGATGCTGCTCGGCACGCTGATGGTGAGCATCGGTATCGTGCTCTACACCAAGGCGACCTTGCTCACGAGCGGGGCAGCGGGCCTGGCGCTCCTGCTGCAATTCGCCACCGGCATCAATTTCGGCATCCTGTTCTTCGCCCTCAACCTGCCCTTCTACTGGCTGGCGATCCGGCGCATGGGCTGGCGCTTCGCGGCGCGCACCTTCATTGCGGTCGGGCTTGTCTCGGTCTTCACCTGGGCGACGCCGGGCTGGCTCCGGATCGAGGCTGTCGATCCACTCTATGCCGCGATCGCAGGCGGCAGCTTCATGGGGCTCGGCCTGCTCGCGCTCTTCCGCCATCGCACCGGACTTGGCGGCATCAACATCCTGGCGCTCTATCTGCAGGAGCATCACGGCATCCGCGCCGGCTGGTTCCAGCTCGGCGTCGATGTGGTGATCCTTACCGGCGCGCTCTTCCTGCTGCCGCTCGACAAGGTGCTGATCTCGCTTGCCGGTGCGGCGGTGCTCAACCTCATCCTCGCGATCAACCACAAGCCCGGGCGGTATATGGGGGTGTCGTAAGGAGCGGTTGCCACCTGCAAATTTCCATGCGACCTCGCCATCGAGCACACGCGTGGAGGCGACGAGCATGGCCCAGCCCCTGACCATCGAGGATCTCCGCATCCTGGCCAAGCGCCGGGTGCCGCGCATGTTCTACGACTACGCCGATTCCGGCGCCTGGACCGAGGGCACCTACCGCGCCAACGAGACCGATTTCGCCGGCATCAAGCTGCGCCAGCGCGTCGCCGTCGACATGACCAACCGCACGCTGGCTTCGACGATGGTCGGCCAGCCCGTCGCCATGCCGGTCGCGCTCGCCCCCACCGGCCTCACCGGCATGCAGCACGCCGATGGCGAAATCCTCGCCGCGCGCGCCGCCAGCAAGGCTGGCGTCCCCTTCACGCTCTCGACCATGAGCATCTGCTCGCTCGAGGACATCGCCAACCATGTCGGCAAGCCGTTCTGGTTCCAGCTCTATGTGATGAAGGACCGCGACTTCATCGCCCGGCTGATCCAGCGCGCCAAGGATGCCGGCGTCACGGCGCTGGTGCTGACGCTCGACCTGCAGATCCTCGGCCAGCGCCACAAGGACATCCGCAACGGCCTCAGCGCACCACCCAAGCCCACCATCGCCAACCTGATCAATCTCGCCACCAAGCCGCGCTGGTGCCTGGGCATGCTCGACACGCCGCGCCGCTCCTTCGGCAACATCGTCGGCCATGCCAAGGGCGTCGGCGATCTCTCCTCGCTCTCCTCCTGGACCGCCGAGCAGTTCGACCCGGCCCTGAGCTGGGACGACGTCAAATGGATCAAGGACCTCTGGGGCGGCAAATTGATCCTCAAGGGCATCCTCGACCCCGAGGATGCGGAGATGGCAGCCAAGAGCGGCGCCGATGCGCTGATCGTCTCCAACCATGGCGGCCGCCAGCTCGACGGCGCGCTATCCTCGATCGCGGCGCTGCCGGCGATCGTCGAACAGGTCGGCGGGCGCATGGAGATCCTGTTCGACGGCGGCATCCGCTCCGGCCAGGACGTGATCAAGGCCCTGGCCTTGGGCGCCCACGGCACCTTTATCGGCCGCGCCTTCCTCTATGGGCTCGGCGCGATGGGCGAGGAAGGCGTCACCCGCTGCCTCGACATCATCCGCAAGGAGCTCGACATCACCATGGCGCTGTGCGGCCTGCGCGATGTGCGTGATGTCGATGGCCGGATTCTGGTGGGCGGCAAGGGTTGAAGCCCCCGTTCACTCGGCCGTCAGGGCCTCGAGCGGCGCCACCAGCGTGAAGATGACACCGGTCGGCGGGTATTCCATCCCGGCCGTACCGGCAAAATAGCCCGCCAGCGCGCGCTCGATCATGCGTGAGCCGAACCCGACCTGCGATGGCGGGCTGACGACCGGCCCGCCCGTCTCCCGCCACTCGAACCGGAACTGCGGCGGGTTCGCCGCGCGGTCGATCGCCCAGGCCACGCCGACCCGGCCAACCTCTCCCGACAGGGCGCCGTATTTCATCGCATTGGTCGTCAGCTCGTGCAGCGCCAGCGACATCGCCAGCGCGCATTTCGAGGACAATTCGACATCGGGACCGTCAAACCCAATCCGGTCCGCCTCGCCCTGGGGCATCACGACTCTAGCGACGAGCTCATGCATGCGAGCTCTCGACCAGACCGACTGCGTCAGCAGATCCTGGGCATCGCCCATGTTTTTCAGCCGGTCCATCAGCGCGGCCTTGGCATCGGCCAGTTCCGCACCGCTCCTTAGCGTCTGGTTTGCGATCGCCTGGATCATGGCGATGGTATTCTTGATGCGGTGCTTGAGCTCCAGCGCGAGCAATCGCTGGCGCTCCTCGGCACGCTTGAGTTCCGTGACGTCGCGGGAGACCGACAGAATGCTTTCGGGACGGCCGTCCGGCCCCAGAATGGGTGAGACCTGCACATCCCACCAGCGTGGATTTCCCAGCGCGGTATTCGCAGCGCCCTGGAAACGCGAGTTCCGTCCCGCTCTGGCCGCCTCGATCGCCGCCTTCGCATCGGCATTGCCGGCGCCCTGCCAGAAGTCCGGCCAGGGGCAGCCCTTGACCGCATTGAAGTCGCTGACCTCCATCACGCGCTGGCCACCCTCGCTCATGAAGCTGAGCGTGCCATCCAGGGTCAGAACCTTGATGCAGTCGTCCGATGCGGCGAGCAGGCTGCGCATGAACCTCGCATCGACCTCGTGCCGCTCCGGAGCTGGGCCTTCATCGGCGGGGTCGTGCACGGGGCGTTCGTTCCATTCACTGCGGAGACGTCAAACTTCGGCCTATAGAGGCCTGATCACCCCATGTCCGTGTCTTTTGACATATCGCCTACGCGCCAAACCTCGGGTCGGAGGCAGCTCCCGCCGCACAAGGCAAGTCCGAAGCATGCGGCAAGTCCCGAAGCATGAGACAAGTCCCGGCGCATACAGAAAGGGCCAGCGTTCCGGTCCGGGAACGCTGGCCCTGAAAGGCGAATCCGTCTCGTCAGCGCGAGAACTTCTTGTACTGGATGCGCTTCGGGATCGTGGAATCGATGCCCAAACGACGCTTTTTGTCTTCCTCGTATTCCGCAAAATTGCCCTCGAACCACTCGACATGGCTGTCGCCCTCGAAGGCGAGGATATGGGTCGCGATGCGGTCGAGGAACCAGCGATCGTGGCTGATGATCACGGCGCAGCCGGCGTAGTCCTCCAGCGCCTCTTCCAGCGCCCGCAGCGTATCGACGTCGAGATCGTTGGTCGGCTCGTCGAGCAGCAGGACATTGGAGCCCGCCTTCAGCATCTTGGCGAGGTGGACGCGGTTGCGCTCACCACCCGAGAGCGAACCGACCTTCTTCTGCTGGTCGCCGCCCTTGAAGTTGAAGGTCGAGCAATAGGCGCGTGAATTGATCTCGCGCTTGCCGAGATAAAGGATGTCATTGCCGCCCGAGATCTCCTCCCAGACGTTCTTCTTGTCGTCGAGCGAGTCGCGGCTCTGGTCGACATAGCCGAGCGTGACGCTCTCGCCGATGGTGATCGTGCCGGAATCGGGCTTGTCCTGGCCTGTGATCATCCGGAACAGCGTGGTCTTGCCGGCGCCGTTAGGGCCGATCACGCCGACGATGCCGCCCGGCGGCAGCTTGAAGGACAGGCCGTCGATCAGGAGCTTGTCCTGGAAACCCTTCGACAGATCGTCGAAATCGACGACGTTGTTGCCGAGCCGCTCGGCGATCGGGATGATGATCTGCGCGGTGTCGGGCCCCTTGTTGTTGGCTTTCTGCACGAGCTCGTCATAGCGCTGGATGCGCGCCTTGCTCTTGGCCTGGCGCGCCTTGGGCGAGGCCAGAACCCATTCCTGCTCGCGCTCCAGCGTCTTCTGCCTGGCGACGTCCTCGCGGCCTTCCTGGGCGAGGCGCTTCTGCTTCTGCACCGACCAGGCCGAGTAATTGCCCTCATAGGGGATGCCCTGGCCGCGATCGAGCTCGAGGATCCAGCTGGTGACGTTGTCGAGGAAGTAGCGATCATGGGTCACGATCAGGATCGCGCCCGGATAGCTCCGCAAATGGCCTTCCAGCCAGGCGGTGGTCTCGGCGTCGAGATGGTTGGTCGGTTCGTCGAGCAGCAGCAGCTCCGGCTGCTCCAGCAGCAGCTTGCAGAGCGCGACGCGGCGACGCTCGCCGCCCGAGAGCTTCGAGACTTCCCAATCGTCGGGCGGGCAGCGCAAGGCGTCCATCGCCTGATCGACCTTGGAATCGAGATCCCACAGGCCCTTGGCCTCGATCTCGTCCTGCAGCTTGGTCATCTCGTCGGCGGTCTCGTCGGAATAGTTCATCGCGAGATCGTTGTAGCGATCCATGATCGCCTTTTGCGGCGCCACGCCGAGCATGACGTTGTCGCGGACGTTCAGCGTCTCGTCGAGCTTGGGCTCCTGCGGCAGGTAGCCGACGCGCGCGCCCTCGGCGACCCAGGCCTCGCCGGTCCACTCCTTGTCGAAGCCGGCCATGATCTTGAGCAGGGTCGACTTACCCGCGCCATTGACGCCGAGCACACCGATCTTGGCGTCGGGGTAGAAGGAGAGATGGATGTCCTTGAGGATCTGCTTGCCGCCCGGATAGGTCTTCGACAGGCCGCGCATATGGTAGATGAACTGACGGGACATAAGCGTGCAGGCTCCGCTCTCGGACTGGTGGGCCGGGGCTTTCGGGAATGTGCCGCGTATGTAGCGAGGCGGGCCGCTTGCCGCAACCGGTGCGATGCAAGCCGCCGGTCCCACGTGTTGCGCGTGGCGTCCTCGCCTCGCCGCCTCTACCCTGTGAAGATCGGCTTCAGCGCAGCCCGCTGTTCGACAATGAAGTCGAAGAAGGCCGCGATGCGGGGCGTGCGCCGGAGATCGGGGTGAGCCAGGATCCGCCAGCTTCGCGTCAGCTCCGGGATCGGGCCGAGAATCCGCACCAGACCGTCATCGGCGTCTCCGAGCGCTGTCGGCAATGGGCCGATCCCCGCGCCGGATTTAACGGCCGAAACCAGACCAAGGACGCTGTTGTTGCGCACGGCGAAGCGGGCCGCCGGTGCGACCTCCGTAAGCCACGTCAGCATGCGGTGCGAGCTGAACGTCGTCTCGAAGCCCACCAGAGGGTGCTGCGTCATGTCCTGCACAGTCGCCGGCCGACCGTGCCGCTCGACATAGTCGGGGCTAGCATAGATCGCCCAGAGCGAGTCGGCGATCTTGCGTCCGACGAGTTCGTCATCGGTGTCGCCAGAGCGAAAGGCGACATCCGCCTCGCCCTGAGACAGATCGAGATAGCGGTCGCTGGTCACGAACTCGACCCGCAGCTTCGGATGGCGCGCATGGAAGGCGTCGAGCAGCTTCGACTGGACGATGCGCAGCACCAGCGGCTCGGGACAGGTGACGCGGATCACGCCGTCGAATTCCCGCGCAGTGTCGTCGAGATAGCGCTCCAACTCGGCCACGGCGCGCGCAACCTTCTGCGCCATCGGCAACAGGCTCAAGCCATCTGCCGTGAGCCGATATCCGGCAGGATGCCTGACGATCAGGGCGCGGCCGATCCGCCGCTCGAGCTCCGAAAGCCGTCGCTGCACCGTTGACTGACTAAGGCCCAGCGATTTCCCCGCCGCGATCATGCTCTGATGCTGCGCGACCGCAAGGAAAGGCTTCAGATCGTTCCAATCGAACATGCTCGACCTTGCAGTCTTGCGGCCCCTGTCCGCAGAATTGAGGCTGCCATAGTCCGCAGCTCAAGCCTACCCTTTCGGCAGTTCTGACGAGGCGTCAGACCCAAGTCGGAGGAAAGCGCCATGCGCATGTCGTCATGTTCGGCCGCAGCGGCAGTCGCGGGTCTTCTTCTGGGTGCCCGCGCGCAAGCGCAGGAGGCCGGCCTCGCGAAGCCAAACCTCGTGCTGCGCCAACTCGTCGAGGCCATGCCGCGTGACGCCTCGCAGGAAGTCCGCATCCTGACCGCGACCTTCAAGCCCGGCGACAGAACCGTCCGGCACAGCCACCGCTTTCCCGTGACGGTCTATGTCCTCGAAGGCGCCTTCACGTTGGAACTAAAGGGACAACCAGCCGTGGTGGTAAAGGCCGGCGAGGCCTATGTCGAACCGCCGCATGTCGAGATGGTCGGCTACAACCGCAGCGCCGTCGAGTCGGCGAAGGTGGTGATCTTCTATGTGAGCGGCCGCGACACACCATTCCTCGACCCGCTGCACTGACGCGGCCACGCGAAATCTCCCGACGGCCTCGCGCTCCACAAACGCGCCAGCCCTGCTCCTGCCCGCTTCCCCCGGCCCGGCAATTACCTGAGCGCGTGGACGCTGGAACGATGCGGGGAGCCAATGATGAATCCGCCGACCATCCTGGGACGCAGGCCTCGCCGGCCTATTCCTTGGCGAAGCCTGCCATGATCTTGAGAGGGTCGACTTGCCGGCGCCGTTGACGCCGAGCACACCGATCTTGGCATCGGGGTAGAAGGAGAGATGGATGTCCTTGAGGAGCTGCTTGCCGCCCGGATAGGTCTTCGACGGACCGCTCATATGGTAGATGAACTGACGGGGCATGGGGCGTGCGGGCTCCGCTGGCGAACTGGTGCTCGGACGTGCCGGGAAATCTGGCGCACATGTAGCCAGGCCGGGCTGATGCCGCAACCGGCGCTCAGGATTCCGTCGCGTCGACGGGTGCGAAACAAGGTTCGGGCAACGGCATGGCCGCGACCTCGCTCGCCAACCAGGCACAGAACCGGTCAATTTTTGCGTTGGACGGCGAACGCCGCTTGACCAGATAGCTATAGCCGCTTTCAGCGAAGCCGAACGGGGCCATCAGCGTGCCCGATTGGATCTCGCTCATGACGAGATGCCACGGTGCGATGCAGTAACCCAGACCGGCGGTCGCAGCTTCGAGCGTGTAGTAGTAATGTTCGAAGACAGCACCGGACGGCGGCGCGAGCGTAAAGCCGGCGGCAGTGCTCCACATCGCCCATGCGTTGGGCCGCGTCTTGGTCTGGAGTTGCCGGTCTGCAGGGAGATCGCCAGGTGCCACGAGATGGCGCGAGCTCAATTCGGGCGTTGCGACGGGGCCGAGCCATTCCGGGAACAGGATGTCCGCCTTCTGACGCGTCGAGATCAGGCGGCTCGTCTCATCGACCATGATTGCGACATCGAACCGCCCATTGCGGGTATCCTCTTGCTGGTCGAGCGCGCGCAGCCTCAGATCGACACCGGGATAGAGCCCGTGGAAACGGTGCAGCCGCGGAATCAGCCAACGCATCAGCAATGTGCTCAGACATGAGACATCGAGGACATCGTCTTCGGCACGCGTGACGGCCTGGATAGCGCTCTCGATCTGATCCAGCGCCGAGGTCAGGGCCGGTAACAGCGCCCGCCCCGCCTCGGTCAGATGCGGGCGCGTCCTCGGCCCTGAGAAGAGCGCCAAGCCGAGCACGTCTTCCAAATGCTGGACCTGCCTGCTGACGGCGCCATGCGTGACGCATAATTCCTCGGCCGCCGCCGTCATACGGCCGAGACGGCCCGCGGCTTCGAAAGCCCGCAAGGCCTGGAGGGGAAGGGATCGGCGCTTCATTTTGTGAGTTTTATACACATAGAACCGCCTTGGATATCGATTGGAAAAAGCATCGCAGCGCTCGAAAGATGCTCCAACGCAAATAAGATGCTGGAGCTCATCATATGCCTTTCATCCGCACATCCGTCAGAAAGAACACAAGCAGCGAACGCGTGGCGGGTATCGTCGACGGTGTCCATCAGGCATTGGTCGAAGCGATCGGCATGCCTGCTGACGAGCTCTTCAACCTCGTCAGCGAATATGAGCCTGAACAGTTCTTCTACGACCGCAAGTTCAATGGCATCGCGCGCTCGGACGAGCTGGTGGTGATCGAGATCACGATGCGACGTGGGCGCAGCGACGCCATGAAACGTGCGCTTTACGCCTCGATCGCCACTCGACTCGAGACGATCGGCGTTTCCCCCAAGGACGTCTTCATCTTCGTGCACGAGAACGACTATTCCGACTGGTCGGTGGGCAACGGACGTTTCGCGATGGCCATCGTTCAACAGCGCGGCGACGACGCCTGAACGGCAGGCGGGGGCGAGACTGTCACGAAACCGCCAGTTCGGCGGCGAGTGCTGGTCTCGGCGCAAGTTTTGCCTAAGCTGAACAGGCTGGGTTGAAGCGGGAGCGCCGGATGAGCCTGTCGAAAATCCTCGTCTGGGGAGCCAAAATCCTTGTCTGTGGAGCTCTGGCCGCGCTGGCAAGCATCCTCTCGCATCCTGCCCGCGCCCAGTCCGACGAGCCCGGCTGCCGGCCCGAGATGGCAGGCTATCGCCTGCCGATCCAGCGCGCCGCGCTCGCCAAGGGCGAGGTCCGCCTCACCTTCGTCGGCCACGCCACCTTCCTGATCGAGACGCCGGGCGGCATCAGGGCCGCGACCGACTACAACGACTATGTCCGCCCGCGTGAGACACCCGACATCGCCACGATGAACAAGGCGCATTCGACGCATAATTCGCGCAACCCGGACCCCGCAATCAAACAGGTGCTGCCGGGCTGGGAGCCAAGCGGCCATGGCGCCGCGAAGCATGACGTGACGCTCGGCGACATGCGCGTGCGCAACGTGCCGACCAATATCCGCAGCTACTCCGGCGCGACCGATTTCGACGGCAATTCGATGTTCGTCTTCGAGATCGGCGATCTCTGCATCGCCCATCTCGGCCATCTGCACCACCCGCTGGAACCCGGCCATCTGCGCGCGCTCGGCCGCGTCGACATCGTGCTCTTCCCGGTCGACGGCAGCTACACGCTCGACCAGGAAGGCATGGTCGAGGTCCTGAAATCCCTGCAGGCCAAGGTGATGATCCCGATGCATTTCTTCGGCGGCTCCAGCCTGGAGCGCTTCCTGCGCCGCACGGACGGCGTCTGGGCCACCGAGCGCAAGACCGAGCCGACAATTACCCTCACCAAGGCCGGCCTGCCCGCACAACCGACCATCATCGTGCTGCCGGGCAATTAGATCACGTCGTATTCGGACGGACCCGTCCGAATACGACGTGATCTACTCTAAAAGTTTGAGAGCATTGCTCACGCGAAAAACCGGTACCCACTTTTTCGCGCAAGGCTCTGCCCCCATCGCTCGCCATTCGGCTTAACCTCGCGCTTAGGTTGTTCCGACGTCGCGCTTTGCAAATTCCGCTGCGGCCGGCAGGCTGAGATTGCCCGCTAAAGCAGAGGAACGCGGCATGCTCAGGGTTCTCGCGATCGCCATCATCGCCACGGCCTGCCTGCCGGTCGATGCCGAGGCGGCAAGGCTGCGCTTCGGCAAGCGCTATTCCAGCGGCAACGCCACCGTCATTCCCGTGCCGGGTGCCGGGCACGCGTCAGCTCCGGCCGAGCCCGCATCTCTCGAAGCCCGGCGCGTGCCCTTCCCGTCGCCGAGCGTGGACCGGCCAGCCCCTCTGCGGATCAGCTCGAGCGAGGGCGCAAAGGTCTGGTGCCGGAGCGAGGTCGTGGTCGGCGGCTTCTGCGTCATGCACTGACGCGATGCAGCCAGCCGGCGCGTTTCCGCGCCGGCCGATTAACACCCTGCTTAGGCTGATCGCAGATGCAGCTTTCACCGGCGCCTGCGATGCGGCAGCGTGCGCGCCGTTCCTGGGGAAATGGCATGCTGCGTCTCGTCCTGGTCTGCACTGTGGCAGCCCTTCAGTTATCTGCGGCCTCTGCCGTCGCGCAATCCAGCTCCAATCCGGACAACATCAGCGCGAGCAGCGGCGGATCGAGCCATGACGGGGTCGCTGTCGAGCCCCCCTCCCCGCCCGTAGGCCCCAGCATCCAGGCTGTGCCGCAGGGATGGCAATCCTCGCGCAACGTGAAGCCGGGGGACGCTCCCAAGCCAGCCTGCCAAAGCGACCACAATGTCGGCGGCTTTTGCCTGCTGAACTGAGCCGCCGCGCTGAAAGGACAGCGCCAAGAGCCTACGTCTTGGCGCAAAACCGCACCGTCATTCCGGGGCTTCGCCCTCGGGTCCGACCTTTGGTCGGCCCAAGGATAAACTCCGCGAAGAGCCCGGAATGACCCGAGGTTCCGTCTGAATACAACGGACCTTAGGTGTTGACGCCGCCATCGATGGCAAAGCCCGCCCCGGTCACGAAACGCGCCTCCTCGCTGGCGAGATAGGCCACGAGCCCGGCGATATCACCCGGCTTGCCATAGCGCGGGATCGCCATCTTGGCGCGCTGCGCATCGGCCCGTTCCCCGGCAGCCGGGTTCATATCCGTGTCGGTCGAGCCGGGATGGACGATGTTGACGGTGACGCCGCGCGGTCCGAGATCGCGCGCCAGGCCCTTGGTGAAGCCGATCAGCGCCGCCTTGCTCATCGCATAGAGCGAGACGCCGGGCTCGATCACGCGCTCGGCCAGGCATGAACCGATCGAGATGATGCGCCCGCCTTCGCCGAGATGGGCGGCAGCCGCCTGCGACGCCAGCACGACGGCGCGGATATTCACCGCCAGCGTCGCGTCGATATCGGCAAGGCTCCACTCCGCGACCGGTCCGCCACGGAAGATACCGGCATTGTTGACCAGAATGTCGAGGCCACCGAGCAGAGCGGCGGCCTTGCCGACGCAAGCCTTCACCGCCTCGGGATCGACGCTGTCGGCCGCGAGCGCGAAGCCCTTGCGTCCCAGCGCCTCGATCTGGCCCACCACCGCCTGCGCCTTGTCCTGCGAGCGCTCATAAGTCAGCGCGACATCGGCGCCTTCCTGCGCCAGCCGCAGCGCGATTGCCGCGCCGATCCCGCGGCTCCCGCCGGTCACCAGCGCCTTCTTCCCGATCAATCGTTCCATGAGAAATTCCTTTTTGTGTCGTTCGATACATAAATACTTGCGGCGCTTGCGGGCGCTGGTCAAGCGATTTATGTATCGCTTGGCACAAAATGGGTGATCATGTCCGAGCGCGGCAGACCGAGAAGCTTTGATCGCGATGAAGCGCTGCGTCGCGCCATGGATCTGTTCTGGCGCAACGGTTTCCAGGGCACCTCGATGGGCGACCTGACCGAGGCGATGGGCATCGGCTCGCCCAGCCTCTACGCCGCCTTCGGCAGCAAGGAGGCGCTCTATCGCGAGGCGATGGCGCTATACGAGGCCTGCGACGGCAAGGAACTGGCGCAGGCGGTCGCCGAAGCCCCGACGGCCCGGGCCGCGATTGAGACCTTCCTGATGCGTTCAGCGGCGATGTTCACGCGGCCGGGCAAGCCGGCCGGATGTATGATCGTGCTGGCAGTGGTCCATGCCGCCGGCGCGAGCGAGGCGCTCCGGGCCGATTTGCGCGGCGTGCGCGAGCGGGCGATCGCCAGCTTCGCGGAGCGGCTGCGCGAAGCGGTCGAAAGCGGCGAATTGCCGGCCGCGACCGACACCGAGATGATCGCAAGCTTCTATGTCACGGTGCAGCAGGGCATATCGTTGCGCGCGCGCGACGGCGCCACGCGCGCCGAATTGGAGGCCATCGCCCAGGCCGCCATGGTAGCCTGGAGCGGGCTGGTCCTAGAGCCGGATGATTTCAGACGGAGTCACAATGTGACTCCGTCTGAAATCTGAATCCGTCTCTTATCAAGGAGTTAGAGCAGGATAAATGCGAAAAACCGGTGCCCACTTTTTCGCTTCCTGCTCTAGTCGCGGCCTGATCAGCCCGTCAGCGCCTTGCGGCCCTCGAGCGGATAAGCGGGGTCGCTATAACCCGGCGTCGAGGGATGGCCGGCGGGCACGAGCCCATCCACCAGCGCCTCGTCCTCGGCGGTGAACTTGACATCCAGCGCCGCGAGATAGGCCTGCCACTGCTCCAGCGTCCGCGGCCCGGCGATCGCGGCGGTGAGGAAGGCATTATTCAGGACCCAGCGTACCGCGAACTGGATCGGCGTCATGCCGCGCTCGGCGGCATGGGCCTTGATGGTCTGGGCGATGACGAGGCTCTCCTCGCGCCACTCCGTCTGCAGGATGCGCGTATCGCCGCGCGCTGCGCGCGTGCCCTGCTGCGGCGCCTGGCCGGGCTCGTATTTGCCGGTCAGCACACCGCGCGCCAGCGGCGAATAGGAGGCAACGCCAAGCCCGTAGAAGCCGCAGGCCGGCAGATGCTCGACCTCGGGCATGCGGTTCATCGCGTTGTAATAGGGCTGGCTGACGACCGGCCGGTCGATGCCGAGATCGTCGCAAAGCCGGCAGATTTCGGCGAGCCGCCAGGAGCGGTAATTCGAGACGCCGAAATGCCGGATCTTGCCCTGACGCACCAGGTCACCAAGCCCGCGCACGGTCTCGGCCAGCGGCGTCGCATGGTCTTCCTTGTGCAGATAGTAGACATCGATGAAATCGGTGCCGAGCCGGCGCAGACTGTCCTCGCAGGCCTGCATCAGCCATTTGCGCGAGAGCCCGACCCGGTTGGGTCCGGTTCCCATCTGGTTGGCGACCTTGGTCGCCAGCACCCAGTCATGGCGCTGCGCGGCGATGGCGCGGCCCGTCACCTCTTCGGAGCGGCCTTCATTGTAGACATCGGCCGTGTCGATGAAATTGATGCCGGCGTCGCGCGCATGATCGATGATCGCGCGCGAATCCAGCTCGCTCGTCGCGCCGCCGAACATCATCGTGCCCAGGCACAAAGGCGAGACCTTGAGGCCGGAGCGGCCAAGCTGGCGATATTCCATGGATCAGACTCCTAGAGTTCGAGGCTGAGACCCTGCCCCAGCCTCGCGCCGCGCACCAGCGCGCCCCGCGCAGGGCTTGCCCGCCAAATCCTGCGCGCAATAAAATACTTAACCTTTCATGTCAGGATCTTGGCCTCGCTGCCATGGCCTCACCTCGATGAATCTCGCCCAGCTCGTCCAGAGCCAGAACCTCGCCACTCTGCTGCAGGCGCTCGCGCCTACGGCCGAACTCGCGCCGGGCCAGACGGTCGAGGCAAAGCTGCTGACGCTTGACGGTAACGGCCTCGCGACAGCGCTCATCGGCGACACCAAGATATCGCTCGTGCTCGCCGGCCCGGAAGCGAAGCAGGCGGCTCTGCTCCCCGGCGCGACGCTACTGCTCAGGATCGACGCCGCCGAGGAGCAAGGCGGAAGCCTGCGCGCGACCTTGGTCGAGACGCGCCCGCCCGCTCCGGCCAGCGTTGCCCCCACGACGCCGCAATCCACCCCGCAGACCAGCCAGAGCGCTGCTCCCAATCCGACGCCGACGGCCTCCCCGGCCGAGCCCTCGCGCGCATCGGCCCCCCTCCAGCCGAGTTCGCTCCTGCAGGCCGCGGCGACAGCCGATGCACCACGCCCGGCCACCGCTTCCCAACCAGCTCAGTCGCAGGCCAGCGCCGCCTCCTCGCCTCGCGCCATTGCCGGGCCTCTGCTCGGGCCGGTGCTGGCCAATCAGGATGGTCTCGCGCCGCTCTTCGCCAATCTGCGCAGCCTCTCCGAAGGCTCGGTCGCGCTCACCTTGCCCAAGCCGCTGCTGACCCTGATCGAGCGCGTCCTGGCCCAGGCCGTTCCTGTCGAGCGCAAGCCGCTTGGGGCAGAGGTCCTGAAGGACGCCGTTCAGCGCTCTGGTCTGTTCATGGAGAGCCGCCAAGCCGCGACGAGCCAAGCCACGACAAGCCAAGCCACGAGCCAGCCCGCGCCGCCGCAAGCGGACCTCAAGGCGAGCCTCGTGACGCTGCGCGACGCCCTCGCTACCGTGATCGAGCGCTTCGCGCCGACGCCGGCCGGCAAACCGCAAGCCGCGCTCCTGCTTTCGCCTCAAACGGCCGGTGCGCCGAGCGCGACAGCAAAACCCACGCCACCGCGCCGCGACGGCCCGCTCGCGCTCCAACCGATCGTGGAGCCGAGCCTCACGGCAGGCGAAAAGCCGCTAACGATCGCACAAACTCTGCTGGAACAGACCGACGCCGCCCTCGACCGCGTCACGCTTTCGCAATTCGCCTCGCTGCCGCTGGACGGCGTGCGGCCCGACCAGAACCATGCCCCGCGCTGGCTCACCGAGATCCCCCTCGCCTTCCATTCCGGCGCAGCCGTCCTGCCGCTTCATATCGAGAAGGAGCCGCCCCGCCGAGGCCCCAACGGCGTCGAGGCGCCGCTCTGGCGCATCCGCTTCGCGCTCGATGTCGAGCCGATGGGCCCGCTGCAGGGCGTGGTCACGCTGCAGGGCCGCAGCGTCGGCGTCACGCTCTGGGCCGAGCGCGAGGAGACCAGCCGGTTGCTGCGCGGCGCCGCTCCCGGATTGGAGGCAGCGCTCGTCGATGCGCAGTTCGAGAATGGCGCCATCGATATCCATACCGGCCAGCCGCGCGTGATGCAGCCGACCGCCGGCCAGTTCCTGGACCGGATGTCATGACCGCCCCCTCGCCGCGCCAGATCGCCGTCGCGCTCGAATATGATGGGCAAGGTGCACCGCGCGTCACCGCCAAGGGCCGGGGCGAACTGGCCCAGCGCATCATCGAAACCGGTCGGGAGCACGGCGTCGCCGTCGAAGAGAACGCCGTGCTGGCGCAGGCGCTCTCGGCCGTCGAGCTTGACGACCAGATCCCCGAAGAGCTCTACCGCGCCGCCGCCCAGGTCATTGCCTTCGTGCTGTCGCTGCGCGGCGAGATGAAGCGCGAGCGGCGCGACGGCGTCTCGCCTTGAACGCCACGATCGTCGTCAGGCGCATCCGCCCTGCGGATTATGTCGAGCGCAGCGCGGCCTTCACCGAGCTGAGCCTGCGTGCGCTCGCCGCCAACCCGCATATGGCGCCAGCCGCCATCGCCGCTGCGCGCCTGCTCATACCCGACGACAGGATCATCGTGCTCGCTGCCTGGCAGAGCGAGGCGTTGGGCTCCGAGCGCCTAGCCGGCCTCTGGGCCTTGCATCGGAAGCGCGACTGGCGCAGCGGTTTTGCACCCGTGCTCGTTGCGCCGCTGCTGCCGCTCTATGAGGTCTCCTCGATTCCGGTTCTCGATCGCGACCTCGCCAACGACGCAGCGGAGGCCATGCTCCGTCATATCCTGGCCTCGAGCGACCTGCCCAAGACGCTGGCGCTGCCCTTGCTGCCGCTGGAAGGGGCTAGTCACGCCGTGCTCACCGAAGCCTTTCGCAGCACGGGCAGCCGGCTTGCCATCCATGAGCGTTGGAGCCGGCCGATGCTGCTGCCGGAGGCCGGCGACGACGCCGAGCGCTATCTCAGGCGCGCGCTCGGGCAGAGCTACAAGAAGCGCATGCAGCAGTTCCGCGCCGTCACCAAGGCGGGCGAGGCCGCGTTCCGGCGCGAGCGGGGCGAGGCCGCGCAAAACAGCTTCGACGCTTTCCTCGCCCTTGAGGCCGCCGGCTGGAAGGGCAAGGCCGGCACCGCGATCGCGCAGCTGCCGCGGGATACGGCCTATTTCCGCCAGCTCATCGCCGGTTTTGCGGCGCAGGACGCCCTGCAGGTCGATAGCTTGCGACTGGACGGCGAGCCGATCGCCATGGGTCTGCTGATCGAGAGCGCCGGTACGCGGCATTTCCTCAAGATCGCCTATGACGAGAGCCAAAGCCGGCTCTCGCCCGGGCGCGCGCTCACCATCGCCATGCTCCAGGCCGATTTCGCCGGCACGCCGCCTGTCGTCTTCGACAGCGGCGCGGGGGACGGCGTCGATGCCGGAACCTATGTCTGGGGCGAGCGACGCGAGATGGGCCATGCGATCGTCACCCTCGGCAGCCACGGGCCGGGTCTGCCGGAGCTGGCAGCGCATGCGCGCCAGGGGTTGCGCCGCCTGCGCAAGCGCCTCAAGGGCTGAGCCCGTCTTTTCGGTAGCCTGCGCGGCGCCGATCGGTCACATCTGCCTCGCAGCGCCACGCCAGGGTTTAAGGACATGAGCACGGATATCAGGATCGGTATCGTCACGGTTTCCGACCGTGCTTCGGCCGGCATCTATGCCGATGAGGGCGGCCCCGCCATCGAGGCCTATCTCGCCAGGGCGCTGACGAGCCCTTGGACGCCGGTCGCCCGCGTCATTCCCGACGACCGCAAGCTGATCGCCGAGACGCTGAAGGCGTTGGCCGACGAAGAGGGCTGCTGCCTGATCGTCACCACCGGCGGCACCGGCCCCGCACCGCGCGACGTCACGCCCGAGGCGACCGAGGATGTGATCGAGAAGCCGATGCCCGGTTTCGGCGAATTGATGCGCCAGGTCAGCCTCGCCAAGGTGCCGACCGCGATCCTGTCGCGCCAGACCGCCGGTATTCGCGGCAAGGCGCTGATCGTCAACCTGCCCGGCCGCCCGCGCGCCATCGCCGAATGCCTCGACGCAGTGATGCCGGCGATCCCCTACTGCATCGACCTGATCGAGGGGCCCTATCTGGAAACCGACCCGGCGGTGATCGTGGCTTTTCGACCGGGGCAGAAACCCAAGACGTGACGTAACGCCACTCAGCCCCGCTTCGCCAGCCAGCCGGCGTAGTTGTCACGCCTGAGGTCGAAGCGGTCGTTCTGGCGCGAATAGCCGTCGCCGAACATGCGACCGACCGGCTTGTAGTCGCTCATGCTGACCCGCAGCGTCTTGGGGTCGACGAGCCCCGCGCGGGCATGGATACGGACGACCTCGCCGATCAGCAATTCCCGCGTCGGGCTGAAGGCGAGCGAAACCTGCCTGCGGCATTCCAGTGCGAAGGGCGCTTCCGCGATGCGCGGCACGGCGACGCTGACGCCCGGCAGCAGCGAAAGCCCCGCCGCGTCGATCTCGCTGACCTCAGGCGGGAAATCGATGGCGCAGATGTTCATCGCTTCCGCCAATCCCTCGTCGACCAGATTGACGACGAATTCGCCGGCCGCCGCGATATGGCGGGTCGTGTCCTTTGGGTGGTTACCGGGCCCGTGCTGCAGGCCGAGCACGACCAGGGCCGGATCCTCCGAAAAGACGTTGAAGAAGCTGAACGGCGCCGCGTTGACGATGCCTTCCGGCGAAACGCAGGTGACGAGCGCGATCGGGCGCGGCGTCACGCTGGCGCAGAGCAATTTGTAGCGCTCACGTGGTTCGAGATCGGCAAAGGCGGCGGTGAAGTCGGTCATGGATGCGGTCCGCTCAAATGTCTCGCTGCAGCATCAAACACAACGCGGTCATCCCGGGCGACCGAAGGGAGCCCCGAGATGACCAGCAAGGATGGAGTCAGGCGAGCCTCACTTCGGCTCGATCACGCCGACCTGCGCCGTGATCGGCCCGTAATGCTCGATACGGCGATGGCGCTTGAAGTCGAAGATCGTCTCCTTGCCAAAGCGGGTGTCGTCGAGGTCGCAAGCATGGACGATGACGCCATCCGCCTCGCCCTCCAGCTCCGCGACGATCTCACCGTCGGGATTCACGATCAGCGTACCGCCCATGCAGTGATGCCCGTCCTCGTCGCCCGCCTTGGCGACAGCGACGACCCAGGTCGCATTCTGATAGGCCCCGGCCTGGACCGAGAGCCTGTGATGGAACAGCCGCTGCGCCATGCCCTCGCCGGCCTTCTGCGAATTGACCGACGGCGTGTTGAAACCGAGCACCACCATCTCGACGCCCTGAAGACCCATGACACGATAGCTCTCGGGCCAGCGCCGGTCGTTGCAGATCATCATACCCAGCAGTCCGCCCATCATCCGCCAGACCGGAAAGCCGAGATCGCCCGGCTCGAAATAGCGCTTCTCGAGATGCTGATGCGCGCGCTCGGGATCGAACTCGACATGGCCCGGCAGATGGATCTTGCGGTACTTTCCGACGATCATGCCCTCACGATCGACCAGGATCGAGGTGTTGAAATGCCGGCCTTCCGGCGTGAGTTCGGCATAGCCGAAGCTCATCCCCATGCCGAGCTCGCGCGCCCGGTCGAACAGCGGTTGCACCGCCGGATTCGGCATCGCGGCCTCGAACCAGTGATCGGCCTCGGCCCGGTCCTCGTGATGCCAGCGCGGGAAGAAAGTGGTCAGCGCCAGCTCCGGATAGATGATCAGCTCGGCGCCTTTCGCCTTGGCTTCATCCATCAGGGCGATCATCCGGGCGACGACGATGTCGCGGCCCTCGGCTTTCTGGATCGGCCCGAGCTGGGCGGCGGCGACGGTCAGGATACGGGACATGGAACCTCGGTATCGGAAATCTAGGCAGGCTTTGCCGGAGGGGTTGCGTCTGGATGGCGATAACGACGCCATCCTTGCGCCGACACGCGCTTGCGCCAAGACGGCGCGACGCAAGGGGGCCAAGCGAAAACGATGCCAAGCCCTCGGCTCGCGGCGGATGTCGGGCGCCGACCTAGAGCCGGATGATGCCATCTGACATCTGAATCCGTCTCTCATCTAAGAGTGAGAGCAGGATCAATGCGAAAAACCGGCGCCCACTTTTTCGCATCCTGGTCTGGCGTCAGCGGCCTGATACGGATGCGCCCCGCAGCCTTGCGGCTCGGGGCGCTTGGAACGAGTGATCAATCGAACGGCGGCGCGATTATGAGCTCAGCGACAGAACCTTCTTCACGCGCACCTCGAGGTCACGCAGCTCATAAGGCTTCACCACATAATGGTCGGCGCCGTTGGTGGTCGCCTCGTCCATCTTGTCGACCGAGCGCTCGGAGGTCGCCATGATGATCTTGATCTGGTTCAGCTCCGGCACCGAACGAATCGCACGCAGCAGGTCGATGCCGCTCATGCCGTCCATGTTCCAGTCGAGCAGCAGCAGATCATAGCGCTTGCTCTGCATCTTCATCAGGGCTTCGCGGGCGTTCTCGGCCTCGTCGATGTCCTGGAATTCGATCTGCTTCAGAAAATACGTCGCGAGCCCGCGCATGCTCTTCTGATCGTCGACCACGAGGATCCTGTAGTCGCTTCTCGCCTTCATCACGCTCTCCTCACGCGGTGCGCAAATGCGGTCGCTCACCGATCAGGTTGCCGACGGCAGCCCCGATCTGATCCAGCGGCACCACCCTGTCGGCGGCACCCAATTCGTAGGCCGCTTTCGGCATCCCGTTTACCACACAGGTTTCCCCACTTTGGATTAACGTCTCTGCACCAGCTTTACGCATGGCTAACAAACCGTCAGCGCCGTCGCGGCCCATCCCGGTAAGCAGAATCCCGACCGCGTGCTGTCCGAGGCTGCGCGCCACCGAATGGAACATGACGTCGACGGAGGGGCTGTGACCGCTGACCAGCGGCCCTTCCCGCAGCACGCAGACGAGTTCGCCGCGGCGCTCCTCGATCTCGAGATGACGCGGCCCGCCAGGCGCGACCACCGCCATGCCGGGTTTCAGCTTGTCGCCATCGGCGGCTTCGCGAACATCGAGCCCTGTCGCGGTCGCCAGGCGCGCCGCGAATTTCGCGGTGTAGCCCGGCGGCATATGCTGCACCACGACGACAGGAATACGCAGATGCGCGAGGTCCCGCATCACCACCTGGACGGCCGGCACGCCGCCGGTCGAGGCGCCGATCGCGATCAGCGAGGTGCGCCCACCGCGCGCCGGCTCGCGCGCCAGCACTGGACGCGCGGGCGCGGCCTCGCGCCGCGCGGCGAACATGCGCCGGCTCACTGATGCGCGCGACAGCGCCGCGACCAGATGCTTCATGAAGCCTTCGAGCGTATGCGTCGTGCCGTCGGGCTTCTCGATGAAATCGATCGCGCCGAGCTCCAGCGCCTGGATGGTGTTGTCAGCGCCCGGCCCTCCGAAAGCCGAGACGATCAGCACCGGCAACGGGTCCTGCTTGAGCACACGCGCCAGCAACTTGAGGCCGTGGCGACCTGGCAATTCAAGATCGAGCGTCAGGATGTCGGGCCGCAATTCCTGGATCGCGTCCCAGCCTTCCTCGGCGCTGCCGGCGACACCGATCACCTTGAAGCCGGGCGCGGAATCGATGATCTGCGTCATCAGCTTCTGCATCAGTACGGAATCGTCGACGACGAGGACTTTCACCGGGCCGCCGGGGGTGGTCAGCGTGCTCATCACCAGATCTCCACTTCACCAGCCACGGGTTGAGTCTTGAGGCGATTGAGATAAGCGACTTCCTGCTCGTGCTCGCTGTCGCGCGTGCTCGGCTGCACATGCTGCACCCAGGCCCGACCGGTTGAAGGCTGGTAATGGATGCGGCGCGAGCGCGTGCCGCCGACGTCCTTGGACACCACGGGAATCCCCTCCACCCTCAGAAACTCATTGACGAAGGCGATGTTGCCGTCGCCGATCGCCAGCATCGTCGCGCCCGAGAGCACGCGCGCCCCGCCGAAGACCTTGGCTTCGAGATTGCCGCGCCTGGCGCCACGCTTGAGCAGGCCGTTGATCAGGACCTCCATGGCGGTATCGCCATAGCGCTCACCGGCATTGGTGTCCGAACCGCCATTGTTCTTCGGCAGCAGGAAATGGTTCAGCCCGCCGACCCCGACTTGGGGATCGCGCATGCACACCGAGATGCAGGAGCCGAGCACGGTCGCCACGATCTCGTCCTTGGCGGCGGTGATCTCATGCTCGCCTGGCGCGACCGTGATGATCGTCGCCTCGAAGCGCGGGTCGAAATAGCGACGAGAGGCCCGGGCAACACTCATGCTGTTCTCTCATAGATGGTGCGACCGATCAGCCGGAGCTGGGGATGCGGCTGCGGGAGCGATTCCGAATGGCCGAGATAGAGGAAACCGCCCGGCGCCAGCAGCGCCACGAAGCGGTCGAGGATCGAAGCCTTGGTCTGGGTGTCGAAATAGATGAAGACATTGCGGCAGAAGATCACGTCGAACGGCCCGCCCATCGGCCATTTCTCGATCAGGTTGAGCCGCTTGAATGCGATCAGCCGGCGCAAATCCTCGCTGATGCGCGCCTCGCCCCTGGCCGCGGCCTCAAGCTTGAGCAGCGGCTTGACGTCGGACGGCAGCCGCTCGAACAACTCGCTTGGATAGAGCCCCGCTTCCGCCCGCTCCAGGATATCGGTATCGATGTCGGTCGCCAGGATGCGGAAGTCGACATCGCTGCGCGAGCCCAGCACATCGCGCGAGGTTGCCGCGATGCTGTAAGGCTCCTCGCCCGAGGAACAGGCCGAGGACCAGATCCGGATACGCCCGCGCCGCCCGCTGCGCTCCTGCAGCAATTTCGGCAGCACATCCTTGCGCAGATGGTCGAAATGATGCCGCTCGCGGAAGAAGGCGGTGTGGTTGGTGGTCACCGCATTGATCAGTTCGGGGATCTCGGAGACGGCGCCCGGCGTTTTCAGGAAGGCGCAGTATTCGGCGACCGAGCCCAGCCCAAGCGCCTTGACGCGACGCGCCAGCCGCCCGCGCGTCATCGCCTCCTTGTGCTCGCGGATGACGATGCCGGCATGCTCGTAAACGAGCTTGGCGATGAAGCCCATGTCGTCGCGCGTCAATGTCGCGTCGGCGAAGGCTTGGGGGGCGAGCATGGTGTTGGACCTCGACACTAGAATTCCGACCATTCCTCGGCGCGACCGCCGCCTGCCACGCGACGACGAAGAGCCATCTTCTGCGGCGCAGCCGGCTCCGACCGGCGCGTCTCGACACGGCGCGGCAGGTGCGCCGGCTCTGCCCTGACCTGCACTCCGCCGAACTGCGGGGCCGTCTCCGTCTGGAAAAACGCGACGAGGTTCTTTAGCGTCGCGATCTGCTCCATGAGTTCGCCGGCCGAGGTCGCGCTCTGCTCGGCCAGCGCCGAGTTCGCCTGCGTCGTCTCGTCCATATGCGCAACGGTCTGGCTCATTTCCCCGATGCCATGCGCCTGCTCGGCAGTGGCCGACGAGATCTCGACGATCGTCGCGGAGACCTTGCCGGCAGCCGTGACGATCCGGTCCAGCGCCTCGCCGGTCGAGCGCACGAACCGCACGCCCTCCCCAACCTGCTCGTTCGAGCTCGCGATCAGGGTCTTGATGTCCTTGGCCGCCTGGCTGGAACGCTGGGCGAGCGAGCGGACTTCCGATGCCACCACCGCGAAGCCCTTGCCGGCGTCGCCGGCGCGCGCCGCCTCGACGGCTGCGTTCAACGCCAGCAGATTGGTCTGGAAGGCGATGCCTTCGATGACGGAGACGATCTCGGAAATCTTGACCGACGAATCCTCTATCCGCTCGATCGCACCCACCGTCTTGGAGACGACGGCCTTGCCGTCCTCAGCGACGCCCATCGCCTCGCTGGCGAGGTCCGTCGCCTCGCGCGAGCGTGCCGCGCTCTGCTTGACGGAAGCCGCGAGCTGTTCCGTCGTCGCTGCCGTTTCCTCGAGATTGACCGCCGTCTGCTCGGTGCGCTGGGCAAGGTCGCCGGCGCCGGCATTGATCTCGAGCGCAGCGCGCGAGACATGGGCGGCTGTCGCCTGGATCGTCGCCACGGTCTGGGCGAGATGCTCCATCGTGCCGTTCAGGCTCTGCTTCAACTCACCGAAGCGGCCGCGATAGGCGCCCTGCACGCGCGACGTCAGGTCGCCCTCGGACAATCCGCCGAGCACGCCGGCGAATTCGCCGACCGCGTCCTCGACGAGCGCATTGATGCTGTTGATGCCCTCGGCGATCCGCATCAGCGCCTCGGGCTTGCCGGCCAGCGGAACACGGCGCGAGAAATCGCCGCCAGCGGCAGCCGAAACCATGTCGGCGACCTCGGCCGAAGCCGCGAGTTCGTCGGTGAGCTCGAGCCATTCGACCGCGGTGCCGAAGCGGCGTCCGTCGGCATGCATCACGGCGGTCAGCGAGAGCGAAACGGTGCGCCGGCCGAGCGCGAAGCGAATGGCATCCTGGCCGGTATGCGCGAGACCCGGCTGGCTGCGCACGCTCTCCATGACCTTGCCGAGCATGTCCTTGGCCGAGCAGCCCGGGAAAGCGGCGCGGAAGTCCTCCTGCGCCCCGGTGAAGAATTTGAGCAGCGAACTGTTGACGTAGACGACACGGTCTTCGGAGTCGCAGACCATGACATTGGTGCGGCAACCGTCGAGCGCGGCCCGGATACGGGCGGATTCGATCGCCTTGTCATGGATGGTCTTGAGCGCACGCCCGATCTCGCCAATCTCGTCGCGGCGCTGCAATCCGGGGATCACCGTATCCTCGCCTTCTGCGATCGCGACCGCTGCATCGCGCATCGCCGCGATCGGGCGCTGGGCCCGATAGGCGAGCAGCCAGCCGAGCAGTGCGACGACGCAGAGCGCGATCGCGCTCAATGTCAGGATCTGCGGCGACGCGGCAGCGAGCATGCCGCCGGCGACCTGCCAGACACAGGCTCCGACCGCTCCACCTGCGATGAAGACCGCGCCGACGACCATGAGCGGTAGCCTGACCGACAGCCTGGAAAGGGAACCGAGGGAACTGCCCATTTTTATCGTTTCTGTCTTGGCGTACGGTTCTGTGGTGTGCGGTTCTTCCTGACGCTGAACGCAACCCCTTCTGGAAGTGGACCTATTTCAGGCGGCGCGGGCCGCCTTCGCCATCGCGCCCTCGGTGCCGCCGTCGCGGATCACAGCCGCGAGATCGAGCAAGGCGACGATATCGGTGTCGAGCAGGACGAGGCCTTCGATCAGGCCATGCTCGTCGCGCTCCAGATCGGGCGCCGGGCGAACCGCGCTGACCGGGACGTCGACGATGTCGGAGACCGAGTCGACCAGCAGGCCCGCGACCTTGTCCTCGATGTCGACGACGACGATGACATGGGTCGCCGTCGCGTCGGTGAGGCCGAGTCCGATCGAGGTGCGCAGGTCGTAGACCGCCAGGATCACGCCGCGCAGGTTGAGTACGCCGCGCACATGAGGTGCCGCATGCGGCAGCGGCGTCGTCGCCTGCCAGCCCTTGATCTCGCGTACCATGCCGACATCGATGCCGAAGGTCCGATCGCCGACCTTGAAGGTGACGATGCGGCGCACCGCCGATTCCGGCTGCGCCGACGAGAAATGCTTTTCGCCGAGTTGAAGGGTCATGATCATCCAGCCATTTTCAGTGCGGGAACAGATGGGCGGCCGCTGGAGGCGGCAAGGCGTAGCATCGAGTCGACGTCGAGAATGAGCGCGACGAGGCCGTCTCCGAGAATGGTCGCGGCAGACGCGCCGTTGACCGTGCCGTAATTGCCTTCGAGGCTCTTCACCACGACCTGCTGCTGGCCGACGATCTCGTCGACCGCGATGCCGACATTGTCGCCGCGCTCGGTCTCGGCGATGATGATGATGTTCTCGTTGGGCGTGCCGGTCGAGCCCATGACCGCGCCGAGCCGGTGCAGCGGCGTGACCTCTCCGCGCCAGCGCAGAACCTCCTGGCCGAAGGTGAGGTGCTCGATCGGCGTCGAGGCGAGATGCTGCGTCTCGATCACGCTGGCGATCGGGATGACGTAGCGGTCGTCGCCGCAGCGGATGACCATGCCTTCCAGCACCGCCAAGGTCAGCGGCAAGGCGAGTGTGAACTTGCAGCCCCTGCCCGGTTCGGAATCCACCGAGATGCGCCCACCGAGTGACTCGACGTTGCGGCGCACCACATCCATGCCGACGCCGCGCCCGGAGACGTCGCTGATGACTTCGGCGGTCGAGAGCCCGGCGGCGAAGATCAGTTGATCGATCTCCTCCGGCGCGAGCTTTTCGTCCTGTCCGACGAGACCGCGGGATTTCGCCTTGGCGAGCAGCTTGTCGCGCCCGATGCCGCGCCCGTCATCGGTGACCGAGATCACGATGCGGCCGGCGCGATGCTCCGCGACAAGCTTGATCGTGCCCTCTGGGTTCTTGCCGGCGGCGATGCGGTCTTCCGGCGTCTCCAGCCCGTGATCCATCGAGTTGCGGATCATATGGGTCAGCGGATCCGCGAGTTCCTCAATGATCGTCTTGTCGACCTCGGTGTTCTCGCCTTCGAGAACGAGCTTCACTTCCTTGCCGAGCGTCTGCGCCAATTCGCGCACCAGGCGCGGCATTCGCTGGAACACGGCCTTCACCGGCTGGGCGCGGACCGCCATGACATGGTCCTGCAATTCGCGCGTCTGACGCGACAGCGTCAGGATGCCTTCGGCCGTCTTGGCGTGGACATCATAGGGTAGCGAACGCACGCATTCGACCAGCATGGACTGGGTGATAACGATCTCGCCGACGAGGTTCATCAGCTTGTCGATGCGGTCGAGATCGACACGCACGCTGACGGCCTGGCGCTGGCGCGCGGCGGCCGCATCATTGGCGGGGGCACGCGCCGCCGGTGTCCTGGACGGCGCCGGAGCAGCCTCCGCAATGGCCTGGACCGGGGCTGCGACTGGCGCGGCGGTCGGCTGGATATCGGGTTCCGGCACGCTGGTCGGAGCCGGCCCCAGCCTGGCGAGGATCGCAGAGAGATCAGCAGCGACATTGGCCGAGACTTCGGCCTCCGGCGCGGCGGGAGCCTCCTCGGCCGGCTCGGCGTCGTCATTCGCGGCAGGCGGCGAGAGCGTCTCGATCTCGAACTCTTCGGCGGCGAGCGTGAAGTCGAAGCGGCTGTAGATATCCTCGACCGAAAGCTCGGTGCGCAGCGTCACGACGAAGCGCATATGGCAATCGGTGACGTCGAGCGTCTCCAGCGGAGGCACCTGGCTCAGATCGCAGACCACCGAAACGATATCCTCGGCAGGCAGCGAACCCAACACGACACGCGGCTCGATGACGCGGCGAAACAGGTCTGATTCCGGGCTGATCCGCAGGCAGATATCGCGGCCGGGCTTGTCGGCGGGCGACGGCGCGGCGGCGGCGGCCGGCTCGTCGTCCCAGCCGTCATCCGAGCGCGCGGGAGCGACGCCGGTCTTGGCCTCGACCATGGCGAGCAGATTGCCGAGCGCGGCGATGCCAGGAGGAGCGTCGTCAGCGGCAGTGGACGCCGATTTGGCAGGCGACGGCTTTGCAGCCTCCGCCTTGGCGGGCTCAGCCTTGGCGGGTTCGGGCGCGGCGGCAGCAGGGGCTGCGGCGGCCGGCTTGGGTGCCTGGCCGACCCGCTCCAGTGCTTCCAGCAGATCGGGCCGCGCATGGGCGACCTCGTCGTTGCGGGCAGCGGAAACGAGGTCGGCGACAGCGTCTGAGCAGCGCAGGAACAGGGAGAACGGCGCATCCTCGATCGCGACACGGCCCGAACGCAAATGATCGAGCGAGGCCTCGAAGACATGCGCGAAGGCGACGAGCTCGGTGCAGCCGAAGGCGCCGGCCCCGCCCTTGATCGAATGGATGGCGCGGAAGGCGGCGTTGACGTCTTCGGGATCGGTCGATCCCTCATCGAGAGCCTGGAGCTTCTGCTCCAGTGCGCCCAGGAGTTCTTCGCACTCCTGGAAGAAGGTCTGCTTGAGTTCCGCCAACGGGTCCATCAGCCAGCCTCAGTTCTGATAGCGGGCGACGAGGCCGAGCAGGGTCGTAGGCTCGAACGGCTTGACCATCCAGGCGCTGGCGCCGGCGCGGCGACCTTCCGCCTTGATCTCGGCGCCGTTCTCGGTGGTCAGGACGATGATCGGCGTGTTCTGCCCGGCGGGCCTGGCCCGGCAGGCCCGGGTGAATTCGATGCCGTCCATCAACGGCATGTTGAGATCGGTGATCACGAGATCCGGCTTGAACTTGTCGAAAGTGGTCAGTCCCTCCTCGCCATTCTCCGCGGCGGCCACTTCATGGCCGGCATTGCGCAGCGTCAGGCAGAGCAGGCTGAGCAGGGTCTTGGTGTCGTCGATAGCCAGGATCTTCATCCATATCACTCCAGAACGAGAGCGCTTCGAGCGGGGTCGAACCCGATCGCCTGCAGGGATTTGCGGCATTCCTCGGAAGCCGCCTTGAGGGAGACCGAGAGACCGCGCGCCTTGGCGCTGAGCGCGGCAGAATGCAGCAACTGCACCCAGAGGCTGGGGAAAGGACCAGCCTCCGCGCATTCGACGGAGACGCTTTCCTTCTGCTCCAGCGCGACCAGCAACTGGTTGCGAAAGGCAGCAGCTTCGGAGCGACCCAGGAAGGGAGGTAGGGAGACAGTGATGACCACGGCGGCGCGACCCATGAATGTGCCGCTGAGCATCGCGTCTCATTGGTAAAAACTTCGCTAACCAGCGCGCGATGCGTCAATCTTTTGGGCGTTTCTAAGGCTTTTTCGGCGCCCGCCGGCGGGCAGTGGCCCCTGGGCCTCGCCGTCGGAACATTGGGCCCTCGCCGTCAGAACATGTTGTTGCTGATCGCGCGCGGCACCAGCGAGATGCTGCCGTTCTGCTCCTTGTATTTCCGCGGGATGTTGATGATCCCCGACAGATGGAGCCACAGGTTATTGGGCGAGATCGGCTTGTTGATGATCTCGTGCGCGCCGAGCTTGGCGGCATGGACCACCGAGCGCCGGTCCGGGCGCTCCATCATCACCAGCACCGGCGCCTTGGCGAAGGGCGAGGTCTTGAAGGAGCGGATCGATGCAAGGCATTTCATGCTGCCGGAATCGGGTAGGTCCCAATCCAAGATCACGATGTTGGGCTGCTTCTGGATGAACATCGTCGCCGCCGAGGACAGGTCGGACGCCTCGAAGATGCGGTGGAGCTGCGCCTGGTACATCATCGTGCGGATGATGCGCCGATAATGCGGGCTCGCATCGATCAGCAGGACGGAGAGATTCGGGAAAGACGGCGCGATATGCATGACGCTTGCTCGATTCACTCACTCAACACGATGACCGCGGCGTAACGGCGCCGGCAGTCAGAACTCACCTACCTCAAACGCTGAGCCCGAAACGGAACCCGCCCCAGTGCCGGCCCTTGACCCGGATCGGAGCCGAGAGATCTTCCATCACCAGGAACTGGCCGCCACCCATGTCACGCCGATAGGTCTGCAGCAGGAACGGCTTCTGGTTGCGCGCCGCAGCCAAGCCGGTGCGGTCGGCGAAGATGCGCCGGTTGCGGCAATTGGCATTGTTCCAGACCGGATCGCGCCCCTGGGGCTGCGAATATTTCTGGTTATGCGTCGGCAGGAAGCCGTTGCGATCGACCGCCGCGCAGAACACGATGCGGCGGTTCGAAGCCAGCAGCGCCTCCTGGATCGGCGGCAGGATGCGGTCGGTCAGGCCGACGAAGCGCGTCATATGCTGCAGCGGGTCCGAGCCGGCAACCGGCCGGTAGCCCTCGTCGAACAGATCCGACATCGTCAATTCGCCGCGCGCCAGCGCCTGCTCGAACAACACCCCGATCTGCCCGGCCGTCTCCATCGCGGTCGAGATCAGCTCCGATTGCGCGGTGCGTACGCCAGACGCGGCGATGGCGCCCAGGATCGCCTCGCTGATCGAGACGAGCGAGGCGGTGCGCTGCGCCGCGCGATCGAGATTCTCGCTCGACTGGTCGACGCCTGCGACCAGCACCGTCAGATCCTCGCCGACCTTGGCGCAGGCAGCGGCGTTCGCGCGCGTCGGGTTCGAGATCGCGTCGATGTCGCCGATCAGCTCGACAACCGAGCGGCCGAAACTGTCGAGCTCGCCGACCTGCAGCGCGATGCCCTGGCTGCCCTCGCTGGCGCGGCGCGCAGTCTGGGCGTTCTCCTGGCTGCGGCGTGCGAGCTGGTCGACCGATTTGACCAGTATGTCGAGCTGCTTGGCGCTGAGCGCGGTGGCGTCGCGGGTCTGCTCGGCCAATTGCTTCACGGCAGCCGCAATGACGGCAAAGCCCCGCCCGGCCGTGCCGCTGCGCGCCGCCTCGACGCCAGCATTGACCGACAGAAGCTGGATCTCGCGGGTGATCGACTGGATGGCCTCGCTCGACACCCTGACCTTATGAGCGTCGGAGACCGCCTCGGCCAGGGCCTGCGACATCGACTGCGCACCTTGCGACAGCGCCTCGATATCCGATTGCGCCGCGTTGAGCCCGACCCTGACCGCGCCGGTGACGCGCTCCAGCCCGCTCCTGACAACAGACGCCGTTTCCTGCGCCCCCTCCGCCGCCTGCTGGATGGCGCGGTTGGCGCGCGAGACCTGCTCGACGGCGCTGACGACACGGTGCAACCCCTCGGCCTGCCCCTCGAGCTGGCCCGTCACATCGCCGATGCGGCCGGCAATATCGGTGATTTCGACGCCGAGCTTGCCGAAGCGCTCCGAGATCGCGCGCACGGCATGCGCGGCTCCGGCCTCATGCTGCGCGTCCTCATTGGCCGGCTCCGGGACCTTCAGGGCGAGCGCATGCATGGCGGGGGTGACCCTCGGTCGCGAAATTTCCGCCCAGACCGTAACGAAACGCCGTAAACCCGCCGTTAATGCGAAAAACCGGCTCGGGGGCCATCGCTCACCGCGCCGCCTTGAGGCCGGCCAGCGGCCTTGCCGGCAGCAGGATCGTGCCCGAGGCCGCCACCACCAGTACGAGGCCGAGCCAGTCGCTCGGGCTCGGCCGCTCGCCGAGCAGCACGACCGAGCCGAGCACGCCGACAGCGGGAACCATCAGGGTGCCGATGCTGGCGATGCCCGCCGGCAATCGCGCGATCACGGTGAACCAGAGGAAATAGGCCAAAGCCTGCGCGCCCAGGATGTGGAAGCTCAGGGCCGCGAATGTGCGCGGCGCCAGCATCTTGGGCACCGGCAGCCCCTCGAAAGCGAGCATGCCGAGCGCGGCGACCGCGCCGCCGATAAGGAGCTGCCAGGCGGCCACCGTCAGGGCCGGCGCCGAGACCGGCCAGCGCTTGGTCACGATCGTGCCCAGGGCCCAGCTCAGGGCGGCGATCAGCGCGAATAGCAGGCCGAGCGTCAATCCGCCGCCACGGATCAGCGGCAGCCCGAGCGATGCGAGCCCGGCGATGCCGAGTGCGAGCCCGAGCAGCTTGCGCCGATCGAACGCCTCGCCCAGCCAGAGCCGCGCCAGCAACGTTGCCCAGATCGGCATGGTGAAGGTCAGGATCGCGGCGCGCGACGTCGGCGCCATCAATTGCGCGAACGCGAGCAGGACGTTGAAGGCAGCGATCGAAAGAAACCCCGCCAGCAGCAAACGCGGCCATTCCGGGCGCCGCACGCGCAGCGATTGGCCACGCAAAAGCGCAATGACGACCAGCGTCAACCCTGCGAAGGTCATGCCGCCGGCACGAAGCGTCCAGGGTGCGATCTCGCTGAGCGATATCCTCACGGCCGGCCAGTTGAAGCCCCAGAGCAGGCCGAGCAAGGGAACGAGAAGGAGCGTGCGCGCGTTGGTCGAACTCATGCCACGATTATGGCAGAGACGCGGTGCCGGCCGTCATGCGAAGTCGTCGGCGCTATGTGCAAAAAAGCAGCAGATGAGGTGTCCCGGAAAGCCGCCAGCACCGCAATTTTTTGAACGCCCCCCTCTGCATCCGCAGAACTGTTGCGTGCATAACGTATAGGCACGGCCGAGCCAGCAAGCCAATCGGCCCATGGAGGATGTCATGACCATCGCGACTTCGTTTTCCCGCCGCTCGCTGCTCGGATTCGGCGCGGCCGCCATCGCTGTCTCGGCCGCCCCCAGGGTCTGGGCCCAGGCCGCGGCGCCGGCGGCTCCGGCAGGGCCCTTCTCATTGCCCAAGCGCGCTTATGAGACCAACGCGCTCGAGCCCAATATCGACGCGACGACGATGGACATCCATTACAACCGCCACCACGCCGCCTATGTCGCCGGCCTCAATGCCGTTGCCAAGGACCACGGCGTCGTCGCCTCGACACCCCTCCACAAACTGCTCGGCGACATCGGATCGGTTCCGGAAGCGGCCCGCACCGCGATCCGCAATGCCGGCGGCGGACACGCCAACCACACCATGTTCTGGGAGGTCATGGGCCCGAATGCGGGTGGCGCGCCGAGCGGCGACGTCGCGGCCGCGATCACCAAGGATCTTGGCGGCTTCGACAAGTTCAAGGCCGATTTCGAGGCCGCGGGCCTGCGCGTCTTCGGCTCCGGCTGGGTCTTCGTCACCGTCGGCGCCGACGGCAAGCTTGCCTTGCTCGGCAAGCCGAACCAGGACAGCCCGCTGATGGACAAGCACATGGTCCTGCTCGGCAACGATGTCTGGGAGCACGCCTATTACCTGAAGTACCAGAACCGCCGCGCCGACTACCTCAAGAGCTGGTGGAACGTGGTCAACTGGGCCAAGGTCAATGAGCGCTACGCCGCCGCCAAGGCCGGCAAGCTGACCGTCTGAGCGCGCACCGATTTCCGACACCACCACGCCCGGCTGAAAAGCCGGGCGTTTTTCTGTCTTGGTTGCGGCTCCCCGCCAAACATCGTTGTGCCTCTTGCACATCAGCCCGGAGGTCTCTAATCTAGAATTATTCTAAACTAGAGATCTCACATGCTCTCACGCTTCTCCCTGCCCGGCCTCACCGGCAAACGCCGCTTCGACGATCTGTCGGAGAAGGAAATCCTGGCGCTGGCGATTTCCTCCGAGGAGGAGGATGGCCGCATCTATGCGATCTACGCACAGAAGCTCCGCTCCGATTATGCCGCTTCGGCCGCGATCTTCGACGGCATGGCGGAGGAGGAGGACGAGCACCGCAGGCGGCTGATCGACCTCTACCAGCGCCGTTTCGGCGACGTCATCCTGCCGGTCCGCCGCGAGCATGTCTCTGATTTCTACACGCGCAAGCCGGTCTGGCTGATCGAGAATCTTGGCCTCGACCGCATGCGGCAAGAGGCTGAGGACATGGAGCGCCAGGCTCGCGACTTCTATGTCGCGGCGGCCGGGCGTTCGAGCGATATCGACACGCGCAAGCTGCTCGGTGAATTGGCGGCGGCCGAAGCCAAGCATGAGAGCAAGGCGCAGGACCTGACCGCTACGCATCTCGGCGGCGAGGCCCGCGCCGACGAGGACATGGCCGCCAAACGCCAATTCATCCTGACCTGGGTCCAACCCGGTCTTGCCGGATTGATGGACGGCTCGGTCTCGACACTGGCCCCGATTTTCGCCACCGCCTTCGCAACCCAGAACCCCTGGACCACCTTCCTGATCGGCCTCTCGGCCTCGGTCGGTGCCGGCATCTCGATGGGCTTCACCGAGGCCGCCCATGACGACGGCAAGATCTCGGGCCGGGGCGCGCCCTGGAAGCGCGGACTGGCCTCGGGTGTGATGACGATGCTCGGCGGGCTCGGCCACGCCTTGCCCTATCTGATCCCGTCCTTCTGGACCGCGACCGTGATCGCGCTCATCGTCGTCTTCATCGAACTCTGGGCCATCGTCTGGATCCAGAACCGCTTCATGGAAACGCCCTTCCTGCGCGCTGCTTTCCAGGTCGTGCTTGGCGGCGGGCTGGTGCTGGCGGCGGGGATATTGATCGGCGGGGCTTAAGGCTCGCATGCAGAGACGGCTCCGGCCGACAAGCAACCAAATGGTTGCAGGTTGGGGCGGCGATTGCTAGTTAACGAGCAACCAGGAGGTTGCTCGTGATGTCAGATCGCATCGAAAAGAAGGTTCATCTCCGCGCACCGCTCGAACGCGTTTGGCAGGCCATCGCCGATTCCAGTCAGTTCGGCATCTGGTTCGGCGTCGTCTTCGACGGGCCGTTCGTGGCCGGCGCCCGGCTGATCGGGCGGATCACGCCGACGCAGGTCGATCCCGAGGTCGCGGCGATGCAGAAGCCCCATGAAGGCAAGACCTTCACCTTCATCGTGGATCGCGTCGAGCCGATGCGGACGATCGCGTTCCGCTGGCACCCCTACGCAGTCGATCCCAATGTCGACTATGACGGCGAGCCGATGACGCTTGTCACTTTCGACCTGGCAGAAGTCGCCGATGGCGTTCTGCTGACGATCAGCGAGTTCGGCTTCGACGCCATCCCGATGAGCCGCCGCGCCGAGGCCTTCACCGCCAATGATGGCGGCTGGACGAAGCAGGCTGAGCTGATCAAAAAATACCTTGTCGGCACGTCGGCATCGTAGCCCGCCATCGCAGGAAACCGATTATGTCGATCGCCGATCAGGCAACAGGCCATGCCGGCCGCAATGCCCTCGTCTTTGCCGCTTTGGGAGACCCGACGCGACTTGGCATTATCACAGGGCTGGGCGCCCGCGGACCGCTTTCGACCACGAGCCTCACCTCCGCGACACAGCTTTCGCGACAGGCCGTCGCAAAGCACCTTCGCGCTCTGGAAGATGCGGATCTGGTGCACGGCAAGCGCGGTGGGCGCGACAAGGTCTGGGAACTGCGGACCGAGCGTCTGGAGGATGTGGGCGCCTACCTCGCCCAGATCTCGGCGCAGTGGGATCAGGCTCTGGGCCGTCTCCGCGATTTCGTTGAGCTTGGGCGGCCTTAAGCGAGCGTAGCCGGCGCGCGTGCCTCGCAAACTCCCGCCTGCGCCAGCGCATAAGCCGCGCGCAGGCACAGATCCTCGCGCCAGGGCGCGGCGATCACCTGCACGCCGATCGGCAAACCCGCGCCGAATACCGGCACGGCCGCGACGGGCAGGCCGATGCAGGAGATCGGCTGGGTGAACAGGCCGAGATTGGGCCGCAGCGGCACGGTCTCACCACGCAAGCTCAGCGTCTTCTGGCCGATGTCCGGCGCCGGGCAAGGCGTCGCCGGGGCAATGATCAGGTCGACATCGGCAAAGACACGCATCATCGCGTCGTGGAACCAGCGCCGCGCTGCTTGCGCCTGGATGTACCAGGCCGCCGGCTGCATCGCGCCGGCGAGGAAGCGGTCACGCGTCTCGGGATCGAAATCATCCGCCCGCGCCCGCAAGCGCTCGAGATGGAACACGGCGCTTTCGGCATTGGTGATCAGGAAGGCCGCAGCGCGGGCAATGCCCGCCCCTTCCAGCAGCAGATTCCGCGTCGCACCAAGAGCCGCGGCGACCGCCTTCACCGCCGCATCGGCCTCCGGCATGCCGTCGGTCGCGAAATACCCGCCGGCCACCGCGATGCGTAAGCCCGAGATGCCATGCGTCAATGTCGGCAGCACTGGCTCGACCTCCCGTTGCGCGCAGGCGCGATCATGCGCGTCGCCTCCCTGCATCGCGTCATAGGCCAGGGCGAGATCGGTCACGTCGCGGGCGAAGGGGCCGAGATGGTCGAGCGAGTCGCAGAACGGAAAGCTGCGCGTGCGCGGCAGGCGGCCATAGGTGGGTTTGAGCCCGAAGACACCACAGAGCGAACTCGGCACGCGGATCGAGCCATTGGTGTCCGAGCCCAACGACAGCGGAGCGAGCCCCGCAGCCGTTGCGGAACCGGAGCCTGACGACGAGCCGCCAGCCATGCGCGCAAGATCATGCGGATTACGGCAAGCGCCGTCATGGGCATTCTCGCCGGTGAAGTCATAGGCGTATTCGCCCATGTTGAGCCCGCCCATGAGCACCGCGCCAGCCGCGCTCAGCCGCTCGATCAGCACGGCGTCGCGCGGCGCCGGCACGCGCTCGCGATTGATCTTCGAACCAGCCCGCGTCGACAGGCCCTCGATGTCGAAGAGATTCTTGGCGGCGAAGGGCACGCCCGCCAAAGGCCCGAGCATCTTGCCCGCAATGCGCGCCGCATCGATCCTCCGCGCCTGCGCCAAAGCCCGCTCAGCGGTGACGTCGGTAAATGCGTTGACCTGCGGATTGACCCTGGCGATCCGGTCGAGGAAGCCGGTGACGACGGCCTCGGCCGAGACCGCGCCATCCTTGATCTGCGCCGCGATCAGATGGGCCGGCGTGAAGGCATCGAAACTCACGCAGGCTCTCCGTCACTGGTCCGCCCCGGCCGAAACACGGGCGCGAGCTCGAAGGAGGCGTCGTCGAGCGGCGCGGCGCGCAGGATCTCCGACATCCGATGCGCGACGCGCAGGAACTGCAGCACGCCGGGGCGCTGCTCCCCCGTGATCGTCAGGCCCAGCGCCGGAGCCATCGCGTCGAGATGGCGCGCGGCGTCGAAGGCAGGTTTCGCCCCGCTCATTCAGCCGGCTCCAATACGCCCTGCGGTTCGGAGATCATCGGTTTGGGCGCCTCGGCCCCAACCAGCGAGCGCGCGCAGAGATAGAGGAAGCCCGCCACCATCGCATAGGCGAGGCTGATCGAGGGTGTGACGCCGAGCCCCTTGCCGATGCCGATCGCCTCGCCATGCATCAATCCGAAATAGGTGAGGACGGCGCCTGCTGCCGCGAACGCCGCCGCGTGCAGGAATTGCTTCTCGATGACGAAGACGGCGATGGCGCCGAGCACGAGGCCCGACAGGATCGCGCCGCCGCCCATCAGTTCTAGCCCGTGATAGAGCACGCCCATATTGGCCATCTTGTCGATGCCGACCGCCGCCGCATTGGTGCCGGCGGCCCCAAGCGCCCCGTCGATCAGCACTTTGGCCCAGGCGGCGAGATGCGGCGTCAGCGCCAGCACGATCGCCGGCGCATGGCTCACCGGCGTGGTCTGGAAGGCCTGCGCACCGATCAGCATGCCGATATAGAGCAGGATCGGCGAGATCGCGACGATCGGGATCAGCGCCAGCAAGAGCGCGATGACGCCAAACCAGCACAGCACGACGACGATCAGCCCGGTCGCGGCGGAATAGCCGATGCGCCCGCCCATCGCCTTCCAGCCGGGATGGCCGATATAGACCGCGTTGATGAAGGGGTTGCCCATCAGGCAGCCGATCAGGCTGACGATGCCGTCGGCCGTCAGCACCCGCGTCGTCGGGTAATGGTCGCCGGCAGCCTCCGCGCTCTCGACATTGTCCATCGCCTCGACGAGATCGTAGATGCCGAAGGGGATCGCGGTGACGAGGATGACGCCGAGATAGCTGAAGCCCGAGAAGACATGGTCGACAGCCGGCAGCGGCAGCGAGAAGCCGAAGGTCGAGAAGGCCGCGCCGAGCTTGGCGAGGCTCAAACCACCGACATCGAGCCCCAGCAGCGCCGAGCCCCAGGCAATGACCATGCCGAAGGCGATGGCGACAAGCCCCGCCGGAATGCCCCTGGGATAGCGCACGCCACCGAACCAGCTCACCAGGATGATGGCGAGGCAGACGAGCCCGATCGCCGGCGTCAGAAAGATCTCCAGCGCCGGACGCATCGAGATGAAGGCGATCGAGACGCCGGCCAGCGTGCCGAGCAGCGCCGCGCGCGGCGTGATCTTGCGGATATAGGGCGCGATGAAGCCGCCGATCATCAGGATGAAGCTCTGGAAGAAGACCCAGACGAGCCCCGCCTCCCAGCCCTTGACCGGATCGCCGGTCATCGAGGCGATCGGCAGCATGATCACGAAGGTGACGACGAACATATGCGGCACGCTGATGCCCGAGGGCAGCGCGCAGACATCGTCGCGGCCGGTCTCCTTCGCCAGCTTGTAAGCGAGCCAGGCATAGTAGCCGGTCGAGAGGGCCATCATCAGCCCAAGCGCCGGCAGGATGCGCCCGAAGACGATCTCGCCCGGCATCTTCAGCACGAATTGCAGCAGGCCGGTCAATACCAGCAGGTTGACCAGGATATTGGTGCCGAAGCCGAACAGGGCGTTCCAGTCGCCTGGCGTCCAGAGTTTCGGTGAGGTCGTCGCCGCGGTCGCCGTCGCCATAGCCCCCTCCTGCGTTGTGCTCAGGCAGCGCGCCTGGCAGCATTGAGCGCTGCCAGCACCTGACCTGTCGTGGAAACCCAACCGAAAATCCCGCCCTGGGCCGCGATCATGCGCAGACCCACCTCATGGAATTCCGGGAAATAGGAGGCGCAGGCATCACCGAGCACGAGGCAGCGATAGCCCCGGTCATTCGCCTCGCGCACCGTGGTGTGGACGCAGACCTCGGTCGTCACGCCGGTGACGAGCAGCGTCTCGATGCCGCGATTGCGCAACATCAGGTCGAGATCGGTCTGGTAGAAGGCGCCCTTGCCCGGTTTGTCGATCACCGGCTCCTCGGCCAGAGGCGCGAGCGCCGGAACGATGTCATGGCCGGCCTCGCCCCGGATCAGGATGCGCCCCATCGGGCCTGCCGCGCCGATGCGCTTCGTCGGATCGCCGCGCAAAACCTTGGCCGGCGGCGCATCCGACAGATCCGGCCTGTGCCCCTCGCGGGTATGGATCACCAGCATGCCGGCTTCGCGCGCGCCGGCCAGGATAGCCTGGCAGGGGCCGACCGCAGCGACGAGCAGCGAGACATCATTGCCGAGCGCGGCCCCGAACCCACCCGGCTCCAGGAAATCGCGCTGCATGTCGATGATCACGAGCGCGGTGCGCGCGAAATCGACGCTGAGCGGAAAAGGCTGGGCTGGAATCTCGGACCGGCTCACCGAAAGCGCTCCCGTCTGGCGAACGGAACGGGCTTTGCAAGGGCTATGCCTGAAAGCGAGCGAGCCTGACAGACCTGCCCTCCATCGAGGGGGATAACCATAAGATTATGGAATCACATGGAAATCAGAACAGCCATTTCGCCGGAACCGAAATTCTCCCCCGAAGCCGAGACAGGCCTCGGAACTGCCTATCGCGGTCATGCATAATCTTTGTATGCATTAAGCCAATAAATGCCTGTTTTGTAGCCTTCACCGAGAGACCTTGCCGTGCCCACTCTGAGCGCCCTCCTTGCCGACCATCTCGACGGCCGCGTCACGATCGCAGAGACGATCGCCGCCAGCTATGCGGGCCACCGCGCCCATGGCGATGCGGCCATCTTCATTAGCTTGCGGCCCGAGGCCGAGGTTCTGAGCGAGGCGCAACGCCTCCAGGCCGAGGGTCCGCGCGGCCGCAAGCTCTGGGGCGTGCCGGTTGCGGTAAAGGACAATATCGACGTCGCCGGCTTGGCCACAACGGCCGCCTGCCCGGCCTTCGCCTATACGCCGACCGCGGACGCCAGCGCCGTGGCGCGATTGCGCGCGCAAGGCGCGATCATCATCGGCAAGACCAATCTCGACCAGTTCGCCACTGGGCTGAACGGCACGCGCTCGTCCTATGGCGTGCCGCGCAACGCCTTGCGCGCCGATCTCGTGCCCGGCGGCTCCAGTTCCGGTTCGGCGAGCGCGGTCGCGGCCGGCATCGTCCCGGTTGCGCTCGGCACGGACACAGCAGGCTCGGGCCGCGTGCCCGCCGGCCTGCAGAACCTCGTCGGCCTGAAGCCGAGCCTCGGCCTCGTGCCCACAGCCGGCGTCGTGCCCGCCTGCCGCACGCTCGATTGCGTCTCCGTCTTCGCCTTGACGACCGACGACGCCTTCGCGGTGCTGGAGGTGATCGCAGGGCCTGATATCTCCGACCCCTTTTCCCGCCCGGTCCCTCTCGGCCGGCCCGGCGCGATCCCGCCGCAGTTCAAGCTCGGCATTCCAGGGGCTGCCGATCTCGATTTCGACGGCGATACCGAGGCGGCGCAAAGCTTCGCGCTGGCAGTCGAACGCGCCCGGTCGCTCGGCGCGACCATCGTGCCGCTCGACATGACGCCGTTCTACGACACCGCCCGCCTGCTCTATGACGGCCCCTGGGTGGCGGAACGCTTTCTCGCCATCCGCGACCTGCTGGCCCGCGACCCCGAGGCGATCCTGCCGGTGATCCGGCAGGTCATCGCCGGCAAACCCCTGCCGGACGCAGCCGATGCCTTCGCCGCGCGCTACAAGCTCGCCGAACTCGCGCTGGCTGCGAAGGCGGTCCTGAACGGCATCGACGCGATGATGGTGCCGACAGCACCGCGCCCGGTCACGCTGGCGCAGATGGCGGCAGACCCCATCGGCCAGAACTCCATGCTCGGCCGCTACACCAATTTCGTGAACCTGCTCGATATGTGCGCGCTCGCCGTGCCGGTGAGCCTGACCGAAGGCGGCACGGCAGCGGGCGTCACCTTCATCGCGCCAAGCGGCCATGACGCGGCGCTGGCCGGCCTCGGCCGCGCCTTCCATGCCGCATCCGGCCTGACCTTGGGCGCGACGGGCACAAACGCGCCGGTGCTGGCGGCGCGGCTCATCGCCTCCGCTCCCGGCACGATCGAGATCGCCGTCGTCGGCGCGCATCTCTCCGGCATGCCGCTCAACGGCGAATTGACCGGGCTCGGCGCGAACTTCCTGCGCGCGACGACGACCACGACCGACTACCGCCTCTTCGCCCTCCCCGGCGGGCCGCCGGCTCGGCCCGGCCTGGTGCGCGTCGCGCCCGGTCAAGGCGCAGCGGTCGCGCTCGAAGTCTGGGCGCTGCCAGCGGAAGGTTTTGGCCGTTTCGTCGCCGGCATCCCCTCCCCGCTCGGCATCGGCACGCTCGCCTTGGCGGATGGCACGCGGGTCAAGGGCTTCCTCTGCGAGGCCATCGCCACCGAAGGCGCGCGCGACGTCACGGAATATGGCGGGTGGCGGGCTTATGTCTCGGCGCAGGTGGGAGCGGCGTGAGCCTCACCGCGCCTCGGCATAGCTGCTGAAGGCATCGCGCACGATGCCGATATGGGCTCGCATTGCCTCGGTTGCGCCGGCCTGATCGCCGCGCAGGATCGCCTGCACGATCGTATCGTGCTCCTGATAGGAACCACCCAGCCGCCCCGTGGCGCGGAACTGCGCCCGGCGAAACGGCGCGACGCGGGCACGCGTCATCAAGGTGAGCTCGGCGAGATAGCCATTATGCGTGCCGGCATAGATCGCGGCGTGGAAGGCCTCGTTCGTCTCGTGATAGCGCGCCGGGTCGCCCTCATGCACGAGCGTGCGCAAGGCCTGGTGCAGCGCCTCGAGCCCGCGCCGCTCCGGCACCGTCATATTGCGGGCGGCGAGCCCGGCGCAGAGCCCTTCAAGCTCCGCCATAACCTCGAACATGTCATGGAGCTGGCTCGGCGTCGGCAGCGCTACCACCGCGCCGCGATGCGGCCTGACGCTGACCAGCCCGGAACTCGAGAGCTGGCGGATCGCCTCGCGGACCGGCGTGCGCGAGACGCCGAAGCGCGCGGCGAGCTCCTGCTCGTCGAGCGGCGTGCCGGGCTCGAGCGCGCCCGAGACGATCTCATCGGCAATCTGGAGCCGCAAGCTTTCCGTACGCGTGCGCGGCGGGGCTGCGGGCTTAACTCCAACGGCGGCGGCGCGGCGAGGCGGCATGGATCAGGACCGGGAATTCAGCGGAAGTGCGGCCACCCGCTTAGCAGGCCAGAGCGTGTGGGTCATGGCGCAACGCAACCGGGCGTCATTCCGCGATCACGCTGACATGGGCGCTGACGACCCGCCAGCCTTCCGGGAACTTGACCCAGGTCTGGCTTTGCCGCCCGATCTTGCCGGCCATGCTGTCGCGCCGGAACAGCGTGTTGGCCGTGGCCATGGCATCGCCGTAAGCGGTGATGACGGTGCGCTCGATCGTGCGCATCACCCCCACCGGCGAGCGCGCCGCGCGGAAGGCGGCGATCTCGGCGTAGCCATAGAGATTTTCGCCGACCCCGTAGCGCAAGGTCTGCGGGCTGTCCTTGAACAGCGCATCAAGCGTCTCGACATCATTGGTCGTCAGCGCCGTCTCATAAGCAGCAAAAGCGGCCTCGACTTCGGCAAGCACGGCGGGGTCGTTGATCTTCATTCGAATCTCCAAATTATCGTCATTCCGGGGCTTCGCAACGCGAAGAACCCGGAACCCACGACCGGGTGAGCTTTGGGGGCAAGGATGGATCGCCCGGTCGTGGGTTCCGGGTTCGCGGCTTTGCCGCGCCCCGGAATGACATGGGTTGGTATCACACCGGCGGGTGAGGAATCGCAGTCAGCAATTCCTGAGTGTACGCCGCCTGCGGATTGCCCAACACCTCCTCGGCCGTGCCCTCCTCGACGATCGCGCCGGTCTTCATCACGATGACCCGGTCGCAGAGCAGCCGCACCACGTTGAGATCATGCGAGACGAAGAGATAGCTCATGCCGAGCCGCCCCTTCAGCTCCTCCAGCAGGTTCAGCACCACGGCTTGAACCGAGACATCGAGCGCCGCCGTCGGCTCGTCCAGGATAACGAGATCGGGGTCGAGCGCGATGGCGCGTGCGATGCCGACACGGGCCTTCTGCCCACCGGAAAGCTGGTGCGGAAAGCGGTCGATCAGTTCGACCGGTAGGCCGACGAGCCGCGCCAGCTCCTCGCAGCGGGTGCGCAACGCATCGCGGCCCGAAATCCCGCCCATGCGCAGGATCGGGTCGGCAATCGCCCGCTCCGCCGTGAAGCGCGGGTTCAGGCTGTCGGTCGGGTCCTGGAAGACCATCTGGATGCGCCGGCGATACGGCGAGGCCGCGAAAGATTTGGCGGGAATAGCTCCGATATCGGCGCCGTCAAAGACGATGCGCCCACCGCTGGGGTCGATCAGTCGCGTGATCATCATCGAGGTCGTCGATTTGCCGCAGCCGGATTCGCCGACGAGCCCGAGCGTCTCGCCCCTGGCGAGCGTGAAGCTGATACCGTCGACTGCGCGAAAAGCGGCTTTCTCCGGCTCCGCCTTGCCCCTGAGCTTGGCGAAGAAGGCACCCGTGGCAGGTCGCGGATACTCCTTGACCAGGCTTTCGACCCGCATCAGCGGCTCAGTCCCCGCGGGCGTCACCTGAGGCGCCTTCGCCTCGGCAGGCGGCCCCTTTGGCGCATCCGGCAACAGATCGGCAAGCGACATGCCGATGCGCGGCGTCGCCTGCATCAGCTTGCGGGTATAGGGGTGCTGCGGATTGCGGAAGATGTCGGCGGCGGCAGCCGTCTCCACCACCTTGCCCTTCTCCATCACCACGACCCGGTCGCAATAGGCCGCCGCCAGTCCGAGATCATGGGTGATCAGGATCGTCGACATGGCCCGCTCGCGCGTAAGCTCGACGATCAGGTCCATCACCGCCTTCTGGGTGGTCACGTCGAGGCCCGTCGTCGGCTCGTCGGCAATCAGCAATTGCGGCTGGCAGGCGAGCGCGAGCGCGATCACCACGCGCTGGCACATGCCGCCCGAGAGCTCGAAGGGATAGGCATCGTAGCGCTCCTCGGGGCGGGCGATCTTGACCTTGGTCAGGGCCTCGATCGCCTTTTCCCTGGCGGTCGCGCGCGTCGCCTGGACATGCTGCAGCAACACGTCCTCGATCTGCCGACCGACCTTGCGGATCGGGTTCAGCGCCGCGCGCGGGTTCTGGAAGATCATCGAGATCTCGCGCCCGCGCAGATCGCGCATCTGCGCTTCGTCAGCCGTGACGAGGTCGATGCCGGAGAACGAGATCGCGCCCTCGGCGACACGGCCCGCCCGGTCGAGGATGCGCACCACGGCATAGGAGGTCACCGACTTGCCCGAGCCGGACTCGCCGACGATCGCGACCGTCTCGCCCTTGGCGACCTGGATGTCGATCGACTTGACAGCCTGGACCGCGCCGCGGCGCGTGGCGAATTCGACGGTGAGGTTCTTGATGTCGAGAAGAGGTGGAGAGGTCATCGAGCACGCCCCTTGTCATTCCGGGGCTCGCGCAGCGAGAACCCGGAACCCACGACCGGGTGAGAGCTGATGATCAGAAAGGCCGTGCCCCTGGCCGTGGGTTCCGGGTTCGCGGCTACGCCGCGCCCCGGAATGACAGAGGTCAATGCTTGGGTTCGCATCAATTCCTCCGCTGCGGATCGACGAGATCGCGCACGCCATCGCCGAGCAGGTTGAAGCAGAACACCGCGATCATCAGGGCCAAGCCCGGAAAGAAGGCGATCCACCATTCCCCGGAGACGATGAAACCAGCCCCTTCCGCGACCATGATGCCCCATTCAGGTGTCGGCGGGCGCACGCCCAAACCGATGAAGGAGAGGCCCGCCGCATTCAGGATGGCATAGCCCATGGTCAGCGACATCTGCACCGCCATGATCGGCATGATGTTGGGCAGGATCTGCGTCAGCAGCAGCCGCCAGTCGGAATTGCCCGAGAGCCGCGCCGCCTGCACGAACCCGGCCTCGCGACGGACATTCGCCTCGGCGCGGGCGACGCGGGCATAGAGCGGGAAATTGATGATCGCCGTAGCCAGCACGATATTGGTGACACTGTTGCCGAGCGCCGCGACGATGCCCATCGCCAGCACGAAGAGCGGGAACGCCATGATCGTGTCGGCGATGCGCCCGACCAGCTTATCGACCCAGCCACCAAAGAAGCCGGCCATGATGCCGGCAAGCCCGCCGAGCACGAAGACGAGCGCGACCGAGAACACCGCGATCGAGAAATCGAGCCTTGTCGCTGCGATGACGCGGCTGAAGATGTCGCGGCCGAGTTGGTCGGTGCCAAACCAGTGCGCACGGCTTGGCGCCTGCAGCGCTGCATTGGTGTTCGAGGCCAAAGGATCATAAGGCACGATCGAGGGGCCGATCAGCGCCGCCAGCAGGATCAGCGCAAACAGCCCGAAGGCGAGCCCCGTCACCGGGTTCTCCGCCACGATATGGCGCGCATGCGCCCACAGGCTGGTCGAAGGCGGCGCCTCGAAGCGCAATGCCTGCACAGAATCGGTCAGCAAGGGTTCGACAGGCAGGGATCCGGCAGGAACGGGCTCGGGTTCTTTTTTTAGGATTTGGGACATGTCGTTCACGGCTTCACCCCTCCAGCCTGACGCGGGGATCGATGACGCCGTAGAGCACGTCGATCATGAGGTTCAGCGCGACATACATCACCGCCATGGTCAGCACGAAACCCTGGATCGGGGCGAAATCCGAAGCGATCAACGCCTCGACCGCATAGGAGCCGATGCCCGGCCAGGCAAAGACCTTCTCGACCAGCACATTGGCGCCGAGCAGGAAGGAGAACACCATGCCGAGCGTCGTCACCACCGGCAGCATGGCGTTGCGGAAGGCATAGGTGCCGATGACCTTGCTATTGGTCAGGCCGCTGGCGCGCGCCGTGCGGACGAAATCGGCGCCGAGCACCGCCAGCATCGAGGCCCGCGTCATCCGGGTGATCGGCGCGAGCGAGAAGATGGCGAGCGTCACGGCCGGCAGGATGAGCTGCGAGAAAGCGGCGCGAAATCCTTCGAGATCGCGCGCAAGCAGCATGTCGATCAGCAGAAAGCCGGTGACACCAGGCGGCTCGGAGGCAAAGACGTCGAGCCGCCCGAGCGGCGCCGGAGACCAGCCGAGCAGGAAGTAGAAGACATAGACCAGCAAGAGCCCGGTGAAGAACACCGGCAACGAGACGCCCGCCGTCGCGACGATCCGGCAGAGATGGTCGACCCAGGAGCCCTGCTTGACGGCGGCGAGCACGCCAAGCGGCAGCGCCACCGCCATGGCGAGGAGCAAGCCGACAAGCGTCAATTCGGCCGAGGCCGGAAGCCTCGCGGCGATGTCCCTGGTCACCGGCTGGCCGGTCGTCAGCGACTGGCCGAGATCGCCCTTCAGCAATGCCGTGACATAGGAGACGAACTGCACCGGCAGCGGCTGGTCGAGGCCAAGCTTGCCGCGGATCTCGGCGATGGCCTGCGGTGATGCCGCGGGCCCGGCGAAATAGGCGGCGGTGTCGCCCGGCAGGACCCGTGTGAGCAGGAAGGTGACGATGATCACGCCGATGATCGACGGGATGGTCGTCATAAGGCGCTGGCCGATCATCTTGAGCATGGCTTGGCCTCCTTCAACAGGTTTCGGAACCGTGTCGTCATTCTCGGGCGAAGCGAAGCGCAGACCCGAGAATCTCTGTCAGGAGATGCTCGGGTCTGGCCCGAGCATGACGAACGGGTCGCTCACCCCTTCGTCAGGTAGCGGAAATCCGGCTCGCGGCAGGGCTGGAACTGGTAGCCGCCGATCGACTTCTGCATGGCGACGTCATGGGTCGGCTGGGCGATCGGCACCATCGGCACCTCGACGTTCACCAGCTTGATGAACTCGACGACGCTCTTGTCGTAAACCGCCTTGTCGGCGGTGAAGCGGGCCTCGTCGACCAGCTTGTCCAGCGCCGGGTTCTGGTAGGCGGCGATGTTGAAGATCGAATTGTTGCCGTGCATCGTCCAAAACAGATAATAGTCGGGATAGTCGAGCCAGCCGGCAAAGCGATTCAAGACCATCGGGTTGGTCTTCTTCTGGATCTCGCCGCGGAAATTGGCGCCCGGCACCTTCGAGATCTCGACATTGATGCCGATGGTTGCGAGCGCCTCCTTGATCAGCACCGACATAGGCTCGGCCACCGTCGCATTGCCGGCGTCGAACAGCAGCGTCGTCGAGAAGCCGCCGCCGGCGGCATCGACCAGAGCCTTCGCCTTGGCGACGTCCGTCTTGTAGGGAAAGGGTTGCGGCCAGGCGACCTTGGGCGTCTCCGGTCCGCCGGACATGTCGACGCCACGGCCGAACAGCGAGGCCTGCAGCATCTTCTCATAGGGCATCACCCAGGCGACCGCCTGACGCAGGCGGACATCCTTGAACGGCCCGACCTGCGTGTTGAGATAGCAGCCCCAGACGCCGTTGGGGATCGGCACCCCGACGACATTGACCTTGCCGGCATCAGCCAGATCCTTGAAGTCCTTCGGCGGCAGACCGTAGGAGATGTCGGCGTCGCCGCGCTCGATCAGCGCCCGGCGGGTCGAGGGCGAGGCAATGTCGCGCGCAATGATGCGGCGCAGGCTCGGCAGCTTGCCGCAGGTCCAGGCATCGTTGCGGACATAGATGGTCTCGACGCCGGGCTTCCAGCTCTCGACCTTGTAGGCGCCGGAGCCTGCGATGTTGTTCTTGAGATAGTCCTTGGCCCAGGGGTCGTCGCCGCCATTCTTGATGGCGAGCTCGGAGTCGAACACGAAGGGGATGGTGACGGCCAGGTTCGGCAGCGTCATCTTGTCCTTGCGGATGAAGTCGATGCGCAGCGTCTTGTCGTCGACCACGACGAATTGCTCGGGCTTCTCCAGCGAGCCGGCATTCATCTGCGTCGTGGCGAAGCCGCCGATCGAGACCGCGCGGTCGAGCGACCATTTGACGTCTTTGGCCGTGACCTTGCGCCCGGAATGGAAGGTGGCGTCGCGCAGCTTGAAGGTGCAGCTCATGCCATCCGAGGCAAGCTGCCAGCTTTCCGCCAACTCGCCCTCGAGCTCGCCCATCGCGATCGTATTGCCGCCACCGCCCGGAATCGGCACCGGCTTGAAGCGCAGCAGCCGATCATAGCAATTCAGCGCCACGCCATTGACCGGCTGCGACGAGCCGATGCCCTGCATGTCCAGGCTGTTGGGGCCGTATTCCTGCACCAGCAGCAGCGTCTCGCTGCGGCTTACCGCCTGGGCCTGCGCAGCGCCGCCGCGGGCGATGAAAGGCAGGCTGAGGCCGGCAGCGATGGCGGTGCGGCGTGTGATTGTCATGGAACGATCCCTCGATGCGCGGACAGGCTGACATGCGCCAGCAGCCTTGGAACGGCGCCGGCAGCGGAAAGATGCCCCTCTCATGCACAGAGCGTGCCGCCCCAAATCGCGAACGAAAGCGCGGCGCCGGCGGCTGAATCCGACCTCGCGCGCGGCACCACAGCGCGGCAGAAGCCAATTTTCCCCGTGATTGCCGCCTGTTCGCGCTGAAAGCGACGTCTAGCCCGCGATCGACAGCGCTTGCCGAATGAAGCGCGTCAATGAACGCCACGGCAGGCGCTTGGCCAGATTACATGCATCTTGTATGCACGATGGCGATCATAGCCTATTTAATAAGCAGCTTGTGGAACCGCCTGCATCGAAGGCACGGCTGGACGGCGTTGCCGGTCGCAGACTCTACCGCTCGAGGATATGCGCCCCGCCCTGCACCTCGAGCCGGACGCGCGAGCCTGTCACAGGCAAATCGCGGCCCGGCGAGCGGACGAGGATGCGGGTCCGCGCCTCCCCGAAGACGACCCCCACGGTGATGGCGCAGAGCGCCCCACCGAACTCGACCTCCTCGACCTCGCCATGGCAAGCGCGAGCCTCCTGCCCGCCGGCAACTGCGGGTGAAAGACTGATCTGCTCGGGGCGCAGCATGATTTCGCCGGAGCCACGACGCGCTCCGGTCGCGGCTGGAATGCGCCCGAGCGCGCAATCGACGAAGCCCTCGCCCAACTGCGCCTCCAGCACCGTCGCATCGCCGAGGAAGAGCGCAGTCTCGCGGTCCTTCGGCTGCCAGTAAAGCGTGGCGGGCGCGCCGGCCTGCATCAACCGCCCTCCCCGCAGCACCGCGACCTGATCGGCGAAGGACAAGGCCTCGGCCTGGTCATGCGTCACCATGATCGCGGTGATGCCGGCCTGGCGCAGCACCCGCATCACCGATTTGCGCACCGCCTCGCGCAAACCCGTATCCAGCGCCGAGAACGGCTCGTCGAGCAGCATCAGCGCCGGCCGGCGCGCCAGCGCCCGAGCCAGCGCCACGCGCTGCTGCTGGCCGCCGGAGAGCTCATGTGGGCGGCGGCGCAGCATGGCACGGTCGAGCTCGACCATCTCCATCAGCTCGTTGACACGCTGGTCGCGCTCCGGGTCGCCAGCCTCGATCCCGAAGCCGATATTCTCGGCCACGCTCAGATGCGGGAACAGTGCCCCGTCCTGCGGCACATAGCCGATGCCGCGCAGATGCGCCGGCGCGATCAATGGCCCGTCCGCCAGCATCTGGCCGTTCAGCGTCACGCAGCCGGCATCGGGCGCATCGAAACCGGCGATGATGCGCAGCAGCGTGGTCTTGCCGGAGCCGGAGGGACCGACGATCGCCGTGCGGCTGCGCGCCGGCACGGTGAGATCGACGCCCTCCAGCGCGATCTGCGGACCGTAGCGCTTGCTCAGGCCGGTGACGTCGAGAAGGCTCACCGTCCGGCGACCCGTCGCGATTGCGCATGCAGGAGCGCCGTCAAAGGCAAGGACAAGGCGATCATCAGCGCCGCATAAGGCGCGGCTGCCGCATAGTCGAGCTCATTCGTCAGCGCCCAGAACTCGGTCGCGAGCGTGCGCGTGCCATTGGGCGCGAGCATCAGCGTCGCCGTCAGCTCAGTGGTGACGCCCATGCCGACGAGCGCCATGCAGGCGGCGACGCCCGGCGCCGCGAGCCGCATCGTCACCGAAAAGATCGCACCGACCGGCCTGCGCCCGAGCGCGATCGCAGCGCGCTCGAGCTCGACCGGCACCTGCGCGATGCCGGCGCGCAGGCCCACCAGCGCGCGCGGCAGGAACATCAAACCATAGGCAAGCAGCACCGTCGCGACCGTCTGGTAGAGCGGCAAGGCGACCCTGACCGTGATCGTGACCAAGGCAAGCGCGACCACGACGCCGGGCAAGGCGCCGACATAGTAATGGCAGCCTTCGAGAACCCGCTGCAGCCGGCCCGGCGCGCGCACCGAAAGCCAGGCCATCGGAATCGCCACGAGCGTCGTCGCCAGCGCCCCGCCGGCAGCATAGAGCAGCGTCTCGCCGAAAGCTGAGGCCAGCTCCCGTGCCTGCCAGATCCCGCTGCCGCCGGCGACGAGCCAGCGGCCGAGCGCATAGGCCGGCACGCCGAGCGCAAGCCCGCTCAGCGCGAGCGGCAGCAGCATGGCAACCCAGCGCGCCCGGCCAAGACGGCGGCGCGAGGCCGGGCGCGGCGCGCCCGAACCGACCCGGGCATAGCGCGCATCGCCCCGGATCAGCAGCTCGAGCCCGAGCAGGCCGAGGCAGGAGAGCACGAGCACGCCCGCCAGCATGTTCGCGGCCGGCCCGTTATAGCTCGACTGGAACTGGTCGACGATCGCGGTGGTGAAGGTGTCGAAGCGGATCATCGCGTAGAGGCCGTATTCGGCGAGCAGATGCAGGCCGATCAGCAAGGAGCCGCCGCAAAGCGCAATCCGCAATTGCGGCAGCACGACACGCAGGAACACCCGCCAGGGCGTGAGCCCCAGCGAAGCGGCGGCATCTTCCATCGCCGGGTCGAGGCGGCGCAACTGCGCCGCGACCGGCAGATAGAGAAACGGCAGATAGGCCAGGACCGAGACGAAAATGGCGGCGAAAAGCCCGTGCATCCCCGGCGCGACGCCGATCCAGGCATAGGACTGCACGAAGGCCGGGATCGCCAGCGGCGCGACTGCGAGCCAGGACCAGAGCCGCGCGCCCGGCACGTTGCTGCGCTCGGTCAGCCAGGCGAGCGCCACCGCCAGCACGATGCAGGGCGGCAGGGTCAGCGCTTCGAGCAGCGCGGTATTGACCAGCAATTCGCCGACGCGCGCTCGGAAGATCAGGGCGGACGCCGTCTCCCAGCCGGTCTGGAGCGTGATCCAGAGGATGAAACCGAGCGGCAGCAGCGTGACGAGCGAAACCAGCGCCGCCAGCCCGAACAGGGATTTGGCCGCGAGCTGCCGGACACGGCGCAGCGGCAAGGGCTGCGTCGTGATGACGGGATAGGCTCGCAAAGGCTGCGCCTGCACGCTCATGAACGCTATCGAACCAGCCAAAAGGCAATGCGGAGCGACGGCGCGGACACGAGTCACGCTGTCGCCCCTTATGACCGAGACCTCAGAGCAGCCCGGCAGCCGTCATCAGTTCGGAGACCTTCTTGCTGTCGAGCTTGGAAGGCTCAACCTTCGGCGCGTGCAATTGCGCGACCGGCTCCAGCTTCGGGTTCGATTCCGCGCCCGTGGCGATGGCGTATTCAAAGCTGTCGCCATCCCGCAGCACAGCCTGGCCATGCTTGCCCGCCATCCACTTCACGAAAGCTTCGGCCTGCTCCTTATGCTTGCTCGAAGCCAGCACGCCGGCGCCCGAAGTGCTGAGGAAGGCGCCGGGATCGCCGTTGCGGAAATAGTGCAGCCGAACATTGCTGCTGTTCTCGCCCGTCTTCGCCTGATCGCCGAAATAATAGTAATGGTAGATCACCGCGCCATCGACTTCGCCGGCATTGACTGCCTTCATGGCGACGCTGTTGCCGCGATAGGCGGTGGAGTTCGCCTTCATCGCCTTGAGCCATTCGGCCGTGACCTTCTCGCCCTTGAGCTCGAGCAGCGCGCCTACGATCGCCTGGAAGTCGGCGCCCGAGGGCGAGGCCGCCCAATGGCCCTTCCACTTCGCGTCGGCGAGATCGAGCAGCGACTTCGGCAGGTCGGCCTCCTTCAGCTTGCGCGTGTCATAGACGAAGACGGTGCTGCGCGCCGCGACGCCGACCCAGCGCCCGCTCGACGGCCGGAAATTCGCCGGCACCTGCGCCAGCACGTCCTTGGGCAAGGTCTCGAACAGCCCGGCCTTCTCGACCAGCACCATCGCCGGCGAATTCTCGGTGACGAAGACATCGGCGGGCGAAGCCGCGCCTTCCTGGACGATCTGGTTGGCGAGTTCGGTGTCGCCGCCCTTGCGGATCGTCACCTTGATACCGGTTTCCTTGGTGAAACCGTCGGCCCAGGCCTTGGTCAGGCTTTCATGCTGCGCGTTATAGACGGTGATGCCCTCATCGGCGGCGCGGACGGCGTGCGACGCGCCGGACAGGATCAAGGCGAGCCCGGCGGCGCGCATCAGGGAAGACGGCATCAGTGTCATGACAACCTCTGCAACTCCGGTCCTGCGGGGGAGGCGGACCAAGTATCGAGGCTTAGATTCCCGGAGCCGGAAGCTGTCAATTTCTATGTTTTTTCCTTATAATAATTACAAACTAAGAGAACCGCGCACGCGAATTCGTGATTTGACCACGAAACGGCGCAAAACGCGCATCATCCAGGCCCGGCCGCAAAGAAGTTCTCCGGCGAGGTACCGTCGCAATGCTGCGCAGGATTGCCAGCCGCAACGGCTCGTATGACTGTTTGAGATGACCCACAGCCCTCCTCTCGAGGGGCCATTCCCTAGGGAATGGCCCCTCGAAGGATGCTCGCAGAGGCTCCTGAACCACCTGGAACATCCTTCGCGACGCTGCTTCGCGGCTCCTCAGGACGCAGGTTCAACTCTCGAATAAGTCCAGCTTATCCTTGATAATAAACAGATAGAATTTGACTGATACACCGCCTCGACTAGCGTCTCCACGTAAATCGGAGATGAAGACGTGCTTGGCTCAACGAACAAGATTGCCCGGAATAGCAATGCAACGTTCGGTGTTGACCTTGCCGATATTGAAGCCGCTGCCGGCCGCATCCACGGGAAAGCTGTCAGGACGCCTCTGATCCGCAATGACGAGCTCGACAAACGCCTGTCGGCGCGCGTGCTGCTGAAAGCGGAAACCTTGCAGGTCACCGGCTCCTTCAAGTTCCGCGGCGCTCTCAACCGCGTCTCCAGGATGACACCGGAGGAAAGGCTTGGCGGCATCGTCGCCTGGTCCTCGGGCAATCACGCTTTGGCGATTTCGGCCGTAGCGGCCCGTCACGGCATCAAGGCGACGATCCTGATGCCGTCCGACGCACCGCGCGCCAAGATCGAGGGCGCCGAGCGCTTTGGCGGCACCGTGCGCCTCTATGACCGGCTGACCGAGGTGCGCGAGGAGATCGGCGGCGAGATCGCCCGGGCGACCGGCGCCGTGATCATCCCGCCCTATGACGATCCAGACATCATGGCCGGCCAGGGCACGGTCGCGCTCGAATGCGCCGAACAGGCCCGCGAACTCGGCGCCGCGATCGACCTCATGCTGGTCGCCTGCAGCGGCGGCGGCCTTGCGGCTGGAACTGCCGTCGCGATGAACGCCGTCTCGCCCGCAACCAAGATCTATTGCGTCGAGCCGGCCGGCTTCGAGGATACCATCCGCTCGCTCGCCTCCGGCCGCCGCGAGGGCAATGCGCCCGGCGCCAAGAGCCTGTGCGATGCGCTGCAGGTGCAGATCCCGGGCGAACTGACCTTCCCCGTCAACCAGGCCCTGCTCGCCGGCGGCATCGCCGTCACCGATGCCGAGGTTCGGCATGCGATGCGCGTCGCTTACGACCTGACGAAGCTCGTGGTCGAGCCCGGCGGCGTCGCGCCGCTCGCCGCAATCCTTGCCGGCAAGCTCGATGTCGCCGGCAAGACCGTCGCGCTCGTGCTCAGCGGCGGCAATGTCGACCACGACAAATTCAGCGCCTGCATCGCCGACTGAGCCCGCCCGACATCGGCGCCCTTCCTAGAGAACCGGACTTCCCATGCTTTCCAGCGATTCACCGCTCTATGGCCGCATCGCCGCGACCATCGACCAGTTCATGACGATCGACCTCACCGGCGTCGGCCTGATCGGCAACATCCATGCGGCGCTGGGCCAACGCCAGCCCGGGCCGATCTGCATGGGCGCGGCCGAGATCATCGTCCGCGCGGTCAAGGAGAAGGGCGGGCCCGTCTTGATCGCGACGGGCTTTCCCGAGGGCGGCGGCGTGCCGGAGACCGACGGGCCGGTCGGCGCGGCATTGCTGGCGCGGGCGCTGTTTCTCGGCCTCGGCGTCGAGAGCGTGATCGTCGTTGACGAGGATTGGGAGGCGATGATGCGCCAGACCTGCCTCGGCGCCGGCCTCTCCCCCATGCCCTTCCCCACTTCGGGCGTCATCGAGCCGATCGCCTTCCTGCGCCCGGTCTATATCCGCACCATCCCCAAGGATGCCGAGGGCAGCCGCACCATCAGCGACGACCTGCTGGAGCGGACCCGGCCGAGCCTGCTGATCGCGATCGAGCGTCCCGGCTGCAACGCCAACGGGCTCTATCACGGCCTGGGCGGCCGCCCGCTCGACGGCATGGTCGGCGATCTCGACTATCTCTTTCGGACCGGCAAGGAGCTCGGCCTGCCCTTCATCGGCATCGGAGACGGCGGCAACGAGCTCGGCATGGGCGTGATCGCGCAGGACCTGCCGCGGTTTTCGCCGAAGGCTGCCGATTGCGGCATCCCGGGACGCGGCGGCGTTGCGGCAGCAACCGCGGCCAGCCATCTCGTCATCGCCAATGTCTCGAACTGGGGCGCGACCGGCATCATCGCTGCGCTCTCGGCCCTGCTCCAGAACGAGGTCGTCTTCCATGAGCCGGAGCTGGAGGTGCGCTGCATCGAGCAATGCGTTGCGGGCGGCGGCGTAGACGGCATGTTCATGGCGCCCGAACCGGCAGTCGACGGCATCTCCGCCCTGGAATGGGAGGGGCTGGTGCGCACGCTGCGGGCCTCGGTGCTCAGGGCGCTCGGGCATTCCGTCAACTGGAAGGGCGATCGCGGCGACTGGCGGCAGGTGAACTAGCAGACGCGCCGCGCAGGCCGTCTCCGTGACCCTCACCCCGGCCTGTGCTAGCCAAAAGGCCGCGACGGTCGACAATCCGGCTTCCCTCTGTTTCGGCCGCTTTGCCTCGACGCCTGGAGACGCGCAGCGAACATGACGGATTTTCGCAGCCTCGAGCTGTTCTACTGGGTCGCGGAGCTGAACAGCTTCAGCAAGGCCGCCGAGCGGGCGAACACGACCCAGCCCGCCGTCTCCCAGAGGATCGCCGCGCTCGAGGCTGAGTTCGGCGTCAAACTGTTCGAGCGCAATTCGCGCTCGATCAGCCTGACGCATCAGGGCCGCAAGCTGGTCGACTATGCCGAGCGCTTCCTGCTGCTGCGCACCGAAATGGTCGCCGATGTCGGCTCGACCGTCGCGATGAAAGGCATCCTGCGACTGGGCGTCTCGGAGACGATCGCGCAGACCTGGCTGAGCCGCTTCATGGAGCGGGCCCATGCCGTCTATCCCAACATCGTCATCGACCTGACGGTCGATGTCTCCCCGACCATGCGCGACCTGCTCGGGCGCGGCGAGCTCGACCTCGCTTTCCTGCTCGGGCCGCTTGGCGATCCCACCATGGCCAATCGCGAGTTGTGCGCCTATTCGCTCGCCTTCATCGCCTCGCCGGATCTCGACATCGGCGAGGAGCCGCTGAGCCTCGCGCGGATCCGGAGTTTCCCGATCATCACTTATCCCAAAGCGACCTCGCCCTATCCCCGTCTGCGCGAGGCGCTGAACGATCCGAGCCTGCCGCCGCCGCGCATCTTCGGGAACTCCTCGCTCACCACCATCGTCCGGATGACACTCGACCGGATCGGGCTCAGCGTGATTCCGCCCATCGTCGTCCAGAAGGAGCTGTCGGAAGGACGCCTGCGCATCGTCCAGACCTCGCTCACCGTGCCCGACCTCGTCTTCACCGCCGCCTTCCCTCTGGCGCTGATGGGAGGCCTTGCCCAGCCCATGGCCGAGCTCGCCCAGGAGGTCGCGCGCCAGTTCGAGGTCGCGCCCGGCGCCTGACCGGGCTCGCCCGCCGGCTCAGCCTGCCCGCGCTGCCCGGCCCTTTGCCGCGGGAGCATGGAGCATCGCTTCGTTCTTCACTGCTGCAGCGATCGCCGCCTCCTCGGCAAAGGCCCGGATCAATGGCAGGCGCCGCGACACCTTCGGCCAGAGCAATCCGATGGAGCGGAAGGGCGCGTCCATGATCGCGATCTTGCGGACCGAAACACCCTGGGGCCAGGGCGGCAGCCAGTCGGGGATCAGGGACACCCCGAGCCCCCGGTCGACCAGCACCGTGATCGCCTCGATCGAATCCAGCTCGTACTGCTCGCGCGGGCGGATGCGCTGCGCCCGCAGGAACTGATCGACCGTGCGCCCGCCCCAATGGTTCCGGTCGTAGCGGATGAAGGGCTCGTTCTTCAGGATGACGACCGGATCGTTCTCCGTGGTCCATCTCGGCGCGATGACCAGGAGCGGCTCCTGCCGCAATGGCAGCCAGTCCAACGTTTTCGGAAGGGTGAAGTTCGGCTTGATGGCGATCACGGCATCGAGCGTACCGTCGAGCAGCTTCGGATAGAGATCCGTCGAGGTGCCGGGCAGGATGTAGAGTTCGATCCCGGGCCGGTTGCGCTTCAGCGCCAGCAAGATGTCGGGCAGCAGACCGCTTAGCACCGTATGGATCACCCCGATCCTGAGCAGGCCGACATCCAGCGGGCCGGACGCCGCCGCCTTGATGTCGCCGGCCGCACTCACGATCAGGCGCGCATCAGTGAGGATCGCAGCGCAGGCCGCCGTCGGGCCCATCGCATTGCCGGAGCGCTGGATCAGCGGCGAGCCGATCTCGTCCTCCAGCGCCTTGATCCGCTGCACCACAGCCGATGGCGTCACGTTCAGCAGGCGCGCGGTCCGCGTCAGCGAGCCGGTCTCCACCACCGTCAGCAAAGTCTGGAGGAAACGCGTCTCCATTTGCAGATTCTCTTAAAACCGAAAGCGAAGAAACACGTCTTTCATTTTGGTGCGGGGCCGTCAAACTAGGCTTGCCTCACCTGCCGTTCAGACCGCAGCGCCCGCCAGGGCGCATCGGCCTTTATGCGATGTTTCTCAAACCCTTGCGGGCGCCGCCCAGCTCGCCGGGGCTTCTATAATTGGAGCTTATCGCGGTCGATCCCGATTCAAGATTGGACGGGCTCACGCAACGATGTGCCAATCGAACCGCAACCGGCAGGAAGGGACCATGAGCACGATGAATCAGATCACTCCCGCCGCGACAACCCAGGGCTCCAGCGACATCGCAGCCGCGCAGGCGATCCGGCTGGCCTGCCGCAACGGCTCCCTGACCGGCACCACCTCCGGCCTGGCCCCAGGCTTCGTCCAGGGCAACCTCGCCGTCCTGCCCGCCGATCTCGCCGCCGACTTCCTGCGCTTCTGCCAGGCCAATCCGCGCCCCTGCCCGATCATCGGCGTCTCCGATGTCGGCAGCCCCAAGGTTCCGGTGCTCGGCCGTGACCTCGATATCCGCACCGACCTGCCCGGCTACCGCGTCTGGAAGGATGGCGAACTCGTCACCGAGACCGGCGATGTCAGCGAATGGTGGCGCGACGATCTCGTCTCCTTCGTCATCGGCTGCTCGCTCTCCTTCGAGGAGGCGCTGCTCGACGAGGGCATTCCGCTGCGCCATGTCGAGCGCAGCATCCGCGTGCCGATGTTTCGCACCAGCATTCCCTGCGCGCCGGCGGGCCGCTTCTCCGGGCCGATGGTCGTCTCGATGCGCCCGCTGAAGCCAGCCCAGGCCATCCGCGCCATCCAGATCACCTCCCGTTTCCCTGCCGTCCACGGCGCGCCCGTCCATATCGGGCATCCCGAGCAAATCGGCATCCGCGACCTGTCGAAGCCGGATTATGGCGACCCGGTCGAGGTCCTGCCTGATGAGATCCCGGTGTTCTGGGCCTGCGGCGTCACACCGCAATCGGTCATCGCCGAGGTCAAGCCGTCCTTCGCCATCACCCATGCGCCCGGCTGCATGCTGGTGACCGACCGCCGCAACACGGAGTTCGCGATCATCTGAAGAGCCGACTGCGAGAGATCCAAACAAGGGGCCGAAGAGCCCATCCATCACGAAGAGGGGTTACATCATGAATCGTAGAGAACTGCTGCTCGGCGGAGCCTCCGCCATGTCCTTCGCCGCTGCTGCCGGCTTCGCCGGGGCAGTCCAGGCCCAGGCCACCCGCGAGGTCGTCATCGGTGTGATCTATCCGATGTCGGGCGCCAGCGCCCAGGTCGGCATCGACGCCCGGCACGCCTTCGAGACCGCGCTCGACATCGTCAACAACGACCATGCGCTCGACCTGATCGGCGCCAAGGGCGCAGGGCTCGCGGCGCTCGGCGGCGCCAAGCTGCGGCTGGTCTTCGCCGACCACCAGGCCGACCCGCAGAAGGGCCGCGCCGAGGCCGAGCGCCTGATCACCCAGGAGAAGGTCTCCGCCATCATCGGCTGCTACCAGTCTTCTGTTTCCGCCACGGTGAGCGCCGTCACCGAGCGTTACGGCGTGCCGTTCCTGTGCGCCGATTCCTCCTCGCCCAGCCTGCAGCGCCGCGGCATGAAGTTCTTCTTCCGTCCAGCCGCACAGGACGAGATGTTCTCGGCCGCGATGTTTGATTTCTTCGATGCGCAGAAGGCCAAGGGCAAGAAGATCGACACTGTCGCGCTCTTCTTCGAGGACACGATCTTCGGCGTCGATTCCTCCAACGTCCAGCGCAAGCTTGCCACCGAGCGCGGCTACAAGATCGCGGCCGACGTCAAATACCGCACCAATTCGCCCTCGCTGACCGCCGAGGTCCAGCAGCTCAAATCCGCCGATCCCGACGTGCTGATGCCGTCCTCCTACACCACGGACGCGATGCTGCTCGTCAAGACGACGGCCGAGCTCGGCTACAAGCCCAAGAACCTGGTCGCCCAGGCGAGCGGCTTCTCGGAGCAGGTCACCTATGACGCGGTCGGCGACAAGCTGCGCGGCGCGATCACCCGCGCCAGCTTCTCGCTCGATCTGGCGGCCAAGCGCCCGTTCATCGCCACGGTGAACGACATGTTCAAGGCGCGCTCGACCCGCGACTTCAACGACAACAGCTCGCGCCAGTTCATGGGCCTGCTGCTGCTGGCGGAAGCGATCAACCGCGCCGGCACGACCGACGGCGCCAAGGTGCGCGACGCGCTGGCCGCGACCGATATCCCCGGCACCAGCACGATCATGCCCTGGGCGCGCGTGCGCTACGGCGCCGACGGCCAGAACCCCGATGCGAGCCCCGTCCTCCTGCAATATGTCGATGGCAAGTTCGTCACGATCTTCCCGACCGATGTCGCGATCGCCGGTGCGATCTGGCCGATGAACGGCTGACGCTCCACAGGCGGAAGGAAATTCACATGACGGCGCAAGCACTGGCTCAAGTGCTTGCGAGCGGCCTGCTGATGGGGCTCATCTACGCCCTGATCGCAGTGGGCCTCTCGCTCATTTTTGGCCTGATGGATGTCGTGAACTTCGCCCATGGCGAGTTCCTGATGACGGCGATGTACGTGGCCTTCGGGCTGGTGTTCCTGACCTCCCTCGATCCCGTCCTGCTCATGCCCATCGTCGTCGCCGTGCTCTTCGGCGTCGGCGCGGTGGTCTATCTCGGGGTCGTGCGCTTCGCGATGCGGGCCAAGGCCAATCAGGGCATGGTGCAGATCTTCGCGACCTTCGGTCTCGCCACCCTGCTGCAGGGCGCCGCCCAGTATTTCCTGACGCCCGACTACCGCAGCATCGGCAACTCCTGGCTCGGCGGCAAGACGCTCGAACTCGGCGGCGTCTTCCTGCCCTTGCCGCAGATCTTCGGCGGGCTGGTCTCGATCGCGGCCTTCGGCGGCCTCTATCTCTTGATGTCGCGTACCGATTTCGGCAAGGCGCTCGAGGCGACCCGCGAGGACCAGGGCGCGGTCGCGCTGGTCGGCATCGACCGCAACCGCGTCTTCACGCTGGGCTGGGGGTTAGGGGCCGCGCTCGTCGGCCTGGCCGGCGCGGTGCTTGCGATCTTCTACTACATCCACCCGCAGGTCGGCGCGACCTTCGGCCTGATCGCCTATGTCACGGTGGCGCTCGGTGGCTTCGGCAGCGTCTTCGGCGCGCTGGTCGCCGGCATCATCGTCGGCTTCGTCGAGGCGCTGACCGCCGCCATCCTGCCGCCGGCGATGAAGTCGCTGGGCATCTACATGCTGTATCTCGGCGTCGTCTTCGTGCGGCCGAGCGGCCTTTTCGGAAAGCTCTGACCATGACAGCAGACGCGCTTTCCCCTCCCCGCACGGCCGGCATGCTGCCGCAGCGGCGCAAGCAGCTCCTCACAGCTGCCCTCGTCTTCGCGGCCGTCGCGGCCTCGCCCTTCCTCGTCCGCGACGTCTATCTCCAGAACGTCCTGATCCTGACCCTGCTCTACGCCGCCGTGTCGCAGAGCTGGAACATCCTGGGCGGCTATTGCGGCCAGATCTCGCTCGGCCACGCGCTCTATTTCGGCATCGGCGCCTACGCCACCTCGGTCCTGTTCGTCACCTATGGCGTCGTGCCCTGGGGCGGCATGCTGGTCGGCGGCGTGCTCTCGGCGGCGGTCGCGCTCCTGCTCGGCTATCCCTGCTTCCGGCTCAAGGGCCATTATTTCTCGATCGCGACCATCGTCATCGCCGAGATCGGTTTGCTGCTCATCCATAACTGGGACTTCGTCGGCGGCGCGCTCGGCATCCAGTGGCCGTTCGGCTCCGACAGCTGGTGGACGCTGCAATTCGCCCGCGACAAGGTGCCTTACGTCCATCTCGCGCTCGGCCTGCTGGCCGTCACCTGGTTCGTCACCTTCCTGATCGAAGGCTCGCGCTGGGGCTATTGGTGGCGCGCCGTCAAGGACAATCCCGAGGCCGCCGAGAGCCTCGGCGTCGAGATCTTCCACTCCAAGATGGCGGCGGCTGCCGTCTCCGCCTTCTTCACCGCAGTCGGCGGCAGCTTCTATGCCAGCTTCCTGGCCTATATCGATCCGGAAAGCGTGATGAGCTTCCGCTTCTCGCTGCTCTTCGCCTTGCCCGCCGTGCTCGGCGGCATCGGCACGCTGTGGGGGCCCTTCGTGGGCGCCGCGATCCTGATCCCACTCACCGAGATCACGCGCTCCTATCTCGGCGGCTCCGGCTCCGGCATCGACCTCATCATCTATGGCGGCTTGATCATGGTCGTCTCACTGGCCAAGCCCGAGGGCATCCTCAGTCTGTTCCAGCGCAAGGCGAAGCGGGAGGCACGGTCATGAACACTGACACCCTGCTCAGCGTCGACAACGTCACGCGGCGCTTCGGCGGCCTCGTCGCCAATGCGAATGTCTCGATCACCGTCCAGCGCGGCGAGATCCTCGGATTGATCGGCCCCAACGGCGCCGGCAAGTCGACCCTGTTCAACCTCGTTGCCGGGACCTTCCCGCCGAATGAGGGGCGCATCCTGTTCGAGGGCGAGGACATCACCACCCTCTCCGCCCCGCTCCGCTGCCAGCGCGGCATCGCCCGCACCTTCCAGGTCCCGCGCTCCTTCGACTCGATGAGCGTGCTGGACAATGTCATGGTCGGCGGCTTCGTCCGGGCGCGGAGTGCCGCCGCGGCCCGCGCCATCGCCTATGAGACGCTGGAATTCGCCGCCCTCGCCCATCGCGCCGGGGCCTCGGCGGGCGACCTGACGCCACCCGAAAAACGCCGCCTCGAAGTCGCGCGAGCGCTCGCGACCAAGCCCAAACTCCTGCTGCTCGACGAGGTCATGACCGGCCTGACGCCGAGCGAGGCGCGGCTCGGCGTCGAGCTCGTCCGCAAGGTCCGCGACCAGGGCGTCACCGTGGTCATGGTCGAGCATGTCATGGAGATCGTCATGCCGCTGGTCGACAGGGCCGTGGTGCTCAATCTCGGCACGGTCCTCGCCGAGGGCAAACCGCATGACGTCGTCCGCAACGACGCCGTCATCACCGCCTATCTGGGGGAGAGACACCGTGCTGCTTGAAGTCTCCTCCCTGACCACGGCCTATGACGGCCTGATCGCAATCTCGGATATCTCGCTCTCCGTGGCCGAAGGCGAGATCGTGGTCGTCGCTGGCGCCAACGGGGCCGGCAAATCGACGCTGCTCAAGAGCATCTCGGGCATGGAACGGCCACGCTCCGGCGAGGTCAGCTTCGACGGCGAGCGCATCAGCGGTCTCCCCGGGCACGAGATCACCGCGCGCGGCGTCGCCTATGTGCCCGAGAATCGGCGCCTGTTTCCGCGCCTGTCGGTGTCCGATAATCTCCGGCTCGGCAGCTATCTGCATCGCGCCAAGGCCGATCGCGAACAGCCGCTCGAACAGGTCTTCACGCTCTTCCCGCGCCTGAAGGAGCGCCTGCCGCAGCGGGCCTCCACCCTCTCGGGCGGCGAGCAGCAGATGCTCGCCATCGGGCGGGCCTTGATGACGCGGCCGCGCATCCTGATGCTCGACGAGCCCTCGCAGGGCATCATGCCCAAACTCGTCGACGAGATCTTCGAGGCGGTGCTGGCCATCCGCAAGGCCGGCGTCACCGTCCTGCTCGTCGAGCAGCGCCTGGCCGAGAGCCTGGAGATCGCCGATCGCGCCTATGTCTTGCAGACCGGGCGGGTCATCCTCTCAGGCACGGCGGCCGAGGTGCGCGACAACCCCGACATCCGCAAGGCCTATCTCGGCATCTAGAGCGTTGTTGAGCGAAATGGACACCGGTTCCCCCGCGACAAACGCGAAGCGTTTGCGCGGAGAAAACGCGTTAAAACAAAGAGCTAGAGCGGTTGAACGATCCAATCGGATCGGAAACTGCTTTAGGCGCTTGGCCGCGCGCTCGTGTTCCCCCGAACCAGCGCGCGGCCAAACTGCCGGAAAGAGCGAGGAGATGTGATGCTCTCGATCGATCTGAATTCCGATCTCGGCGAAGGCTTTGGCGCTTATCGCTGCGGCGATGACGAGGCGATGCTGGCTGTCGTCACCTCCGCCAATGTCGCCTGCGGCCTGCATGCCGGCGACCCGGAAATCATGGCGCGCGCCTTCGCCGTCGCCCGCGAGCGCGGCGTCGCGGTCGGCGCCCATCCCGGCTTCCCCGATCTCTGGGGCTTCGGCCGCCGCCGCATTCCGTTCTCGACGGGCGAGATCGAGCGCCTCGTCGCCTATCAGGTGGGCGCGGCAGCGGCGCTCGCCGCCTATGCCGGTCACCGCATCGGCTATGTCAAACCCCATGGCGCGCTCGGCAACATCGCCGCCGAGGATCGCGGCGTGGCGGATGCGATCGCCCGCGCGGTCAAGGCGGTGGATCCCGGTCTCGCCATGCTCGCCATCGCCCTGACCGAGCAGGTCGCGGCCGGCGAGGCTGCCGGGCTTGCCGTCCATCAGGAGATCTTCGCCGATCGCGGCTACACCGACGAAGGCCAGCTCATCGCCCGCGACAAGCCCGGCGCATTGATCACGGATGCCGACGAGGCCGCCGGCCGGATGGTCGAGATGGTCACCGAGGGCGTGATCATCACCGCCTCCGGCAAGCGCCTGCCGACGCAGATCCACTCGATCTGCGTCCATGGCGATTCCGACCATGCGGTCGCCACGGCAAGGCGCGTGCGCCAGGCCCTGGAGCAGGCCGACCTGCGCCTGGCCGCCTTCCGATGAGCCACGACGGTCCCGACCAGGAAGACGGTCCCGGCCAGGCGCAGCCACGCTTCCTCGACGCTGGCGAGGCGGCGCTGGTCGTCGAGTTCGGCCGGACGGTCGATCCCGCGATCAACGACCGCGTGCTCGCGCTCGACGCCGTCTTGAGCGCCGACCTGCCCGCCGGCATCCGCGAGCTCGTGCCGACCTATCGCTCGCTCATGATCCATTACGACCCGCTGCGGATCGCACGCCAGGCACTGGTCGAGGTGGTGACGGCGCGGCTCTCCGCCCCCGCCGCGACGACACGCATCGCCAGCCTCTGGACCATCCCCTGCTGCTACGAGCCGCCCCATGGCGAGGATCTCGCGGAGATGGCCGGCGTCATGGGTCTTTCGCCGACCCAAATCGTGAGCAGCCATGTGGCGGCGACCTACCGCGTCTACATGTACGGCTTCGCCCCTGGCTTCACCTATCTCGGCGGCCTCAGCGAGGACATTGCGGTGTCGCGGCGCAGCAAGCCGCGCCCGCCGCATGCGGCCGGCGCCGTGCTCGTCGGCGGCGGCCTCAGCGCCATCGCGACCTTCGCCATGCCGACCGGCTGGTATGTCGTCGGGCGCACGCCCGAGCGGCTTTATGCACCGGAGCGGCCCGAGGCCTTCCTGATGGAGCCCGGCGACAACCTGCGTTTCGAGCCGATCGATGCCGCGACCTTCGCGGCACTTGAGGCGCGGGTCCAGGTGGGCGAGGTCGTGGCCCGGAGGACCACGCCATGACGGCGGCGCTGCGCCTGCTCTCGGCCGGCCCCGGCGCCACCATCCAGGATGGCGGCCGCCACGGCTTTCTGCGCTATGGCGTCACCGGCGCGGGGCCGATGGACCCCTTCGCCCATGCGGTCGCGAACCGCGCGCTTGGTAACCCCGCCAATGCCGCCGCGATCGAGGTCTCGCTCGGCGGCATCGAGGTCACCGCCGAGGGCGCTCCCGTGGCGGTCGCCGTCGCGGGCGGAGAGTTCGCGATCGCACTGGACGGGCAGGCGCTGCCGCCCGCGACCGTCGCACTCGTCGAGCCCGGGGCCAAGCTCAAGCTGCGCGCCGGGCAGGCCGGCAGCTGGTGCTATCTCGCCGTGACGGGCGGCCTCGACGTGCCGAAGGCCCTCGGCTCCGCCTCGACCCATACGCGCTCCAGCCTCGGCGGCCTGGACGGTCGGGCGCTCACAGCCGGCGACAGGGTCGCTATCGCGGCGAACGCCGATGACGGCGTCGAGACCGGCTTGATCGTCGCGCCGATGCTCGACCGGCCGGCGGAGACGATCCGCGTCATCCTGGGGCCGCAGGACGATTATTTCGCGCAGGACCAGATCGCCGCCTTCCTCGCCGGCCCCTGGCGGATTTCGGCGCGGGGCGACCGCATGGCCTGCTTCCTCGAAGGCCCGACGCTCACTCATGCGCAAGGCTTCAACATCGTCTCCGACGGCATCGCCATGGGCGCGATCCAGGTGCCGGGCGAAGGCCAGCCGATCGTGCTGATGGCCGACCGTCAACCGACGGGCGGCTATCCCAAGATCGCGACGATCATCGGGCCCGATCTCGGCCGGCTCGCGCAGGCGCGCCCCGGAACGGCGCTGCGCTTCCGCGCCGTCGACCATGCCGAGGCGGTGGCGGCGCGCGCGCAGGAAGCGGCCTTCCTCGAGGCGCGCCCTCTCATCGAACCGCTGATCCGCACGCGCTTCAGCTCGGAATTCCTGCTCGGGCTCAATCTGATCGACGGCTGCGTCGACGCTTGCGCGCCGGGCTGACCACTCTTTCCAACCACCACTCATGAAAGCGACTTTTGCCATGGCAACCAATGCCCAGATCATCGAAATCCTGTCGAAGGTGACGACCGCCACCCTCACCACGATCCTGCTCAAGAAAGGGCTCCGCAACGTCTGGATCCGTGGCACCAAGCCGCTGCGACCCGGCCAGCCGCGCCTCGTCGGACGCGCCTTCACCTTGCGCTTCGTGCCGGCCCGCGAGGATCTCGCCACGCCGGAATCCTGGTCGTCGCCGAAGTCGACCCGCGCCGCGATCGAGGCGATGCCGGATGGCTGCATCGCCGTGGTCGACGCCATGGGCGTCACCGATGCCGGCATCTTCGGCGACATCCTCTGCGCGCGCATGGCCAAGAGGGGCGTCGCCGCACTGATCACCGACGGCGTCGTGCGCGATGTCGCCGGCGTGCTCGGCACCGGCCTGCCGGTCTGGTGCCAGGGCGCAGCGGCTCCCCCCTCCGTCGCGGGCCTGACCTTCGTCAACTGGCAGGAGCCGATCGCCTGCGGCGGCGTCGCCGTCTACCCGGACGACATCATCGTCGTCGATGACGACGGCGCCGTCCTGATCCCCGCCGCTCTGATCGACGCCGTGCTCGAAGCCGCCCCCGAACAGGAGCGTCTGGAAGCCTGGATCATGCAGGAGGTCGAGGCCGGCGCCGCGTTGCCGGGCCTTTATCCGCCCAACGCCGAGAACAAGGCGCGCTACGAAGCCTCGAAGCAGGGCTGACTGCACCTTCAACAACCGGGCGAAACCGCACAAGCGAGCATGACGCGCTCGCGGAGCAGGATGAGATGCGCGAGTTCTTCAAGACACTGACGATCCAGACCAGGATCGCCACTGGGTTCCTGTTCATCCTGGCCATGGCGGGGCTTCTGGGATGGCTCGCAATCTCGTCCTCGCGCGCCTCGCTCGCGCTCTTCCAGCAATACCGGAGCGTGACCGCGGTCACCGCCAGCATCGCCAAGGCGCAGTCGAGCTTCGCCGACGCCCGGCTCGCCGGCGAGGCCTTCACGCTCTCGCTCGATCCCGGCAAGCTCGACGAGGCGGAGAGCGCCGGCAAGGCGAGCCTCGACAATCTCGTCGCCGCCAAGGCGGCGGCAGGAACGAGCGGGATCGGCTCGGTCCTCGGCTCGCTCGACGAACAGGTCGCGACCTATCTCAAGCTTGTGGCGGCGTTAAAGGGCGCGGGCCTTCAGGCCGACGCCTCGCAGGCCCTGATCAAGACAGGCGAGGACAACGCCGCGCAATTGAAGCAGGCGACCGCCGCGCTGGAAACCAAGAGCAGCACTACGGGCCCGGAGATCGAGGAGATCATGGCCGCCTCGTCGCGCTCTGCCCTGATCCTGGTCGTGTTCGTCGTCCTGGTCGGCTGCCTCGTCTCCTTCGTCGTCGGCCGCTCGATCTCAGTGCCGGTACGCCTGATCACCCGGGCCATGGGCAAGATATCGGAAGGCGAGCTCGAAACGCCGATTCCCGCCCGCGATCGTTCCGACGAGATCGGTGGGATGGCCGCCGCGCTCGAGGTCTTCCGCGACAATCTCCAGACGATCCGGACCCTGGAGGTGCAGGAGCGCCGTGCTGCCGCCGAGCGCGCCGCCCGCACGGAATCGATGATCGCCGTCGTCAACGATGTCGGAGCCGTCGTGGCGGCGGCCGCCGCCGGCGATTTCAGCGCCCGGCTCAAGATCGACCATGACGACGCCGAGATGCAGCGTCTGGTCGGCGGCATCAACGAGATCAACACCGTGGTCGACATGGCATTGACCGAGTTCTCGCAGGTGCTGGGCGCAATCGCGCGCGGCGACCTGACCCGCTCGGTCTCGACGCCCTATCGCGGGCGTTTGGCCGAGCTCAACGCCGCCATCAACGAGACGGTCCTGCGCCTGTCCGGCATCGTCTCCGGCATCCAGCAGACGACCTCGCAGGTCTCGATGGCGGCACGCCAGATCAAATCCGGCGCCGAGGACCTGTCGCAACGCGCCGAGGAACAGGCCTCCTCGCTGGAGGAGACCGCCGCGACGACCGAGGAGCTCGCGGCCTCGGTGAAGATCAGCGCCCAATTCGCGGCGACAGCGGCGCTTGCCGCCGGCAGCGCAGCGGAGGTCGCCGAGCAAGGCGGCGGCGTCGTGCGCGACGCCGTGCTCGCCATGGAGCGGATCGAAGCCGCAAGCCGCAAGATCTCCGACATCATCCGGGTGATCGACGATATCGCTTTCCAGACCAATCTGCTGGCGCTGAACGCGGCGGTCGAGGCAGCGCGCGCCGGCGATGCCGGCAAGGGCTTTGCGGTCGTCGCGGGCGAGGTCCGCACCCTGGCGCAGCGGTCGAGCGCAGCCTCGCGCGATATCACGGCGCTGATCGCATCCTCGACCCAGGAGGTCGTCCAGGGCGCCACGCTCGTGCGTTCGGCCGGCACGGTGCTCGAGCAGATCGTCGCCGCCTCCAGGCAGGTCGCGGGCCATGTCTCGGAGATATCGGCCGCGTCGAGCGAGCAGGCGCATGGCATCGAGGAAATGAACCAGGCCGTGACGCATATGGACGGCATGACCCAGCAAAACGCCGCGCTCGCCGACCGGAGCGTCGCCTCGGCGGCGATGCTGGCCGAGCAGATCCAGGAACTCGACCGCCTCGTCGCGATCTTCTCGATCAGCACAGACAATACGGCGTTCAAGGGCGCCCCGGTCACTCAGCTCGACGCCGCCCGGCGCGCCAAGGTGGGTGCTTAGGGGCAATCTGTTCCCCGTCTCACTACAAGCCCTCATCCTGAAGAGCCTGACTTGGCATAAGGTGAGCGTTATCAACGGCTTCCGTTCGCTTTCCATCATCCGCGCCGTCATTCCGGACAAGCCGCGTCAGCGGCGCTGATCCGGAATCCATCGGAGGGCTCCGGAACTTTACGATGGATTCCGGATCTCCGCTTCGCTGCGTCCGGAATGACGGCGTGTAGGCGATCAAGGCTGAGCCGCTGACATCATTGGGTTCATTTCAGGCCAGGCTCTCAGGATGAGGGCATAGCCCGCGTCTCGAAGGATGAGGGCTGTTTGGTCAAATCAACTGTCAGCGCTTCGAGCCCAGATTGCTGCATATGGCCAAGGCTAGTTCAGGCACCTTGAAAATGCGCCGCTTTGCGGCCAAATCGCTGGCCGCGACGATGATCCGTTCAAAGAGCTTTTCAGCATGACCGCCACGACCACCGAGAATCGCAGTTTCGAAGCCGACGTCTCGCGCCTGCTCCATATGATGGTGCATTCGGTCTATTCGGACCGGGACGTCTTCCTGCGCGAATTGATCTCCAACGCCGCCGACGCCTGCGAGAAGCTGCGCTACGAGGCGATCGCCAGGCCCGACTTAATCGGCGACGATCCCAGGCTCGCGATCACGATTGCCGCCGATACCGAGGCCGGCACGCTCGCCATCGCCGATAACGGCATCGGCATGACCCGCGACGAGATGATCGAGGCGCTCGGCACCATCGCCCGCTCCGGCACCCGCGCCTTCATGGACCGCGTCGAGGCGGCCCAGGGCAAGGAGGGCGCGCAGCTCATCGGCCAGTTCGGCGTCGGCTTCTATTCCGCCTTCATGGTGGCGGGCCAGGTCGAGGTCGTCAGCCGCCGTGCCGGCAGCGAGGAGGCCTGGCGCTGGTCTTCCGATGGCAAGGGCGAGTTCTCCGTCGCGCCGGCCGCGCTGGAGGAGGCTCCCGCCCGTGGCACGCGCGTCACCCTCTCGCTGCTCGACGACGCCAAGAGCTATGCCGAGCGCTGGACGCTGGAGCGCATCGTCAAGGCGCAGTCCGGCCATGTCCCAGTGCCGATCTCCCTCGTCGAGAAGCCCGGCACTGAACCGACCTCGCTCGCCGACGGAGCCGCGCTGTGGACCCGGCCGAAAAGCGAGATCAAGCCCGAGGACTATGCCGACTTCTACCGCAGCGTGGCCGGCCAATACGATGAGCCCGCCGCGACGATCCATTTCCGCGCCGAGGGGCGTCACGAATATACCGCGCTCGCCTTCGTGCCGGGCGGCAAGCCGTTCGATCTCTTCGACGCCGACCGCAAGGGCCGGATGAAACTCTATGTGAAGCGTGTCTTCATCACTGATGAGGCCGAGCTCCTGCCGCGCTATCTGCGCTTCGTGCGCGGCCTCGTCGACACCGCCGACCTGCCGCTCAACGTCTCCCGCGAGATGATCCAGGACAGCCCGCTGCTGGGCGCGATCAAGAAGGGCGTGACCAACCGCATCCTTACCGATCTCGGCAAGCTCGCGGAGCAGGATGGCGAGGCCTTCACCAAGATCTGGGAGAATTTCGGCCCTGTCATCAAGGAAGGCCTCTATGAGGATTTCGAGCGGCGCGAACAGTTGCTCGGCCTCGCGCGCTTCAAGACGACGACCTCCGGCGACACGTGGCGCGGCCTCAAGGACTACGTCGCCGCGCTGAAGGAGAACCAGACGGCGATCTACTACATCGCCGGCGACGATCCCGCGCGCATCGCCGCCTCGCCCCAGCTCGAGGGCTTCCGCGCCCGCGGCATCGAGGTTCTGCTGCTGAGCGACCCGGTCGACAGCTTCTGGGTCTCGAACGCGCCCGACCATGACGGCAAGCCGTTCAAATCCGTGACCCAGGGCGCGGCCGATCTCGGCCTGATCCCGCCGCTCGACGGCGAGGCGAAGCCGCAGCTCGAAACCAGCGTCGAGGTCGCGGCGTTGCTCGACGCGATGAAGCAGACGCTGGCGGCCGAGGTCGAGGATGTGCGCGCCTCCGACCGTTTGACCGACAGCGCGGTCTGCCTCGTCGCGACCGATAAGGGGCCAGACCGCCAGTTCGAGCGCCTGCTCTCCGCCGCCGGCCGCCTCGACGGCGCCGCCAAGCCGGTCCTCGAGGTCAATCCGCAGCATGAGCTGATCATCCGCCTCGCCGGATCGCAGGACGAGCCGCTGCGCAGCGACATCGCCCATCTGCTGCTCGACGAGGCGCGCATCCTCGATGGCGAGCGGCCGAGCGACGCCAAGGCCTTCTCCGATCGCCTGACCCGGCTGATCGCCAAGGGGCTGGCCTGAACGCGGCCGCGCCGAGAGCGTTTTCGAGCGAAGTGGATACCGGTTCGCGTGAAGAGAACGCGTTAAAACAAAGGTCTAGAGCAGGATACGAAAAAGCGGGAACCGGTTTTTTGCATCCTGCTTTAGCGCGCAGTTCAATCGAAGTTGAACAGCGCCTGGGGGTTATCGACCAGCATCAACTGGCGCTCGCGCGAGCCGGGCGCGATCTCCGTCAGGAGGTCGACGAGGTCGCCATCATCCGGCATCGGCCCGTGCAGGTTCACATGCGGCCAGTCGCTGCCCCAGAGCATGCGCTCGGGCGCATGCCGGGCAAGGCTCGTCGCGATCGGCAAGGCGTCGCGAAAAGGCGGCCCCGCAACTGAGAGCCGGTCGGCGCCGCTGAGCTTGAGCCAGACGCGGCCCGTGTCGATAAGACGCTTCAGCGCTGCGATGCTCGGGCCGTCCGGCCCCTCCGCCAGGGGCGGCCGCGCCATATGGTCGACCACGACAGGCGCCGCGATCGAGCCGATGAAACCCTCCTGCGTGACGATGTCATGGCCGGCGACATGGATCGCGACATGCCAGCCGAATGGCGCGACCTTGGCGATGATCTCTCGCATCGCCGCAAGATCGGGCTGGCCCCCGAGATGCGTCAGGAAGTTGAAGCGGACGCCGCAAATACCGGCGGCGTCGAAGGCCGCGATCTCGCTCTCCGTGCAATCCGGCTTCAGCAGCGCGACTCCTCGATAGCGCCCCGCGCCCTCGGTCAGCGCGGCGAGCAGCGGGCGATGATCGAGGCCATGCCCCTGGCTCTGGACGATCACGGCCCGGGCGATGCCGAGATGGTCGTGCAATTGGCGCAGCGCCGTCTCGGGCGCGGCATTGGGGGTGAAGCTGCGCTCGGGCGGCAGCGGAAAGCGGTCGAAGGGACCGTAGATATGGCAATGCGCGTCGCAGGCGCCGGGCGGCAGGGCGAGGGTCGGCTTGCGCGGGTTGGGGTTCGGCGGCGGGCCGTCCGGCTTCGGGGTCATTGTAAAATCCTCAATCGCAGCGCGCGGTCATGCCGCCATCGACGATAATCTCGGTGCCGGTGATGAAACGGGCCTCGTCGGAGGCCAGGAACAGCGCCGCATGGGCGGTGTCGCGCCCGTCCCCCATGAAGCCGAGCGGAATGCGGGCGACGCGGGCTGCAAGCAGCGCCGCGACATCGCCGTCGGCGCGTTGCCCGGCCAGGCGCGCCTCGACCATCGGCGTGTGCATCTGGCCCGGCACGACCGTGTTCACGCGGATGCGCTTGGGCGCGTATTCGACCGCCGTGACCCGCGAGAACTGGATGATCGCTGCCTTGGCCGCGGCGTAGCCAACCTGCGCCGCGCCGGTCCAGCGCAGGCCCGAGGTCGAGGCGGTGTTGACGATCGCGCCGCCGCCATTCGCCTCCATCACCGGGATGACATGCTTGCAGGCGAGGAAGACGCTCGACAGGTTGAAGTCGAGCTGGCGACGCCAGCCCTCCTCCGACAGCGCCACCGCCCCGCCCGGCGCCGAGCCCCCGACATTGTTGACGAGGATGTCGACCGTCCCGAAGGCCTCGCGGCAGGCCTGCACCGCCTTTTCGAGCTGCGCGCTGTCTGTCGCGTCGCAGAGATGGGTCGCGATCGTGCCGCCAGCCTCCTCGGCGCGCGTGACCGTCTCGGCCATGGTCTCGGCTGCGAGGTCGAGCGCAAAAACCTTCGCCCCTTCGCGCGCAAACAGCACCGCCGCCGCGCGGCCATTACCCCAGCCCGGCCCGACACAGCCTGCGCCGGTGATCAGCGCGACCTTGCCGGCAAGACGCCCCGCCCTCGCCGTCATGGTTCCAGCTCCGGCGCTTCACCCGCGGGCAGGCCGATCTCGAAGGCGTTCAGCGTCATCGAGACCAGCGTGTAGTAGCCGAGCACGCCGACGAGCTCGACCACGCCGGCCTCGCCGAGCTCGCGCACCGCCGCGGCATGCACGGCAGCGGGAACCACGTGCGTCTCGTGCAGCGCCATCGCGTAATCATAGACGGCCCGCTGAGCTGGCACCGCGAAATCCGGTGTCTCCCGCCTGGCGATCGCCGCCACGACCGCCGGGTCGAGACCCGCCTTCAAGCCCTCGCGCTTATGGACGAACCATTCGTAATGCGAGGTCCAGCGCCGCGCTGTCACCAGGATGGCAAGCTCCGAAAGCAGCGGCCCGAGGCTCGTATCGTAGCGCAGGAATTCGCCGAGCCGCTGGGCCCGAGCGCCAAATTCCGGGCTGTGCAGCCAGGCCCGCAGCGGCGCCGGAACGCGCCCACGCTTGCCCGAGGCCGCCTCCTCAGCGACGCGACGCTGCGCCTCATTCATCTCCCCGGGAGTGAAATCCTTGATACGCATGCGTTTGCCTCAATCACGCCGATAGGGAGCATAGAGGTTGAGCAGTTTTGCGCCGTGCCCGCCTGCGATGGCGAATGCGGCCTCGACCCGCTCGAGACCAACAGGACGCGAGAAGGCGGCCAGCAGCCACAAAGCCCCAGTCGTATCGCGGAACAGGCGTAGCTGGCTCAAGCCGTCGAGCCCTGTGCCGGCCTGGAGCAGCGCCTCGATGGCCGCATCATCCGCCCCGGGATATTGCGCCACGCAGAGGCGCGCGATCTCGCCCACGGGCAGAGCCAAAGCGCCTCCGGGGTGAAGCTGCTCGGCGACGACCCGTCGCCGCCCGATCATGCGCGGCAGCAGGCGCTTGCTCCAGGGCGTGGAATTTCCTCCGGAGACGGCGGCGTATTCGGGCGTCGCCAGCGCCCCGACGGAATTCAGATCGTAGATCGCGAGCCAGCGCGGCCAGCCCGACAGGCAGACCCAGCGCGAGGCGCTCTCGAAACCGGGCAGGCCGCGCCGCTGCGGAAAATGCTCGCTGTCATACCAGTCGTTGAACTCCTCCTCGAACGCGGCGGGAGGCTCCATGGCGACGAGCAGCAGGCCCTTAGACATGCGTGCTCTCCGCGACCGGCTTGAGGCTGCCGGCATGCCTCGCCAGGAACGGCACGAGCTGCGCCGCCATCGCCTGCGCGGCCTGCACCGGCATCAGATGCCCGCTCTCGATCGTCGCGAAGTGAGCATGCGGGATCGCGTTCGCCGTCGCCTCGACCTCGGCGGGCGGGCGCAAGAGATCGTGCCGGCCGGCAAGGACGAGGCAGGGCATCGTCAGGGATGGCAGACGTTCCGCCACCCGCGTCCCGGCCAAGGCGGCATTGGCCATCGCATAGCTCTCGGGATCATTGGCGAGGAAGCGCTCGCGATAGGCCTCGAAAGTCGTCCTGTCGCTGCGCAATGCCTCCGGATAGGAGCGGGCCAGGCTCGCCTCGACGATCGCAGCCATGCCATCGCGGCGCGCGCGCCTGGCGCGCCGGTCGAGATAGGCCTTGCGCTCCGGTGGAACCGAAAGCGCCGGCGCACACAGGGCCAGCGCTGCGACGACGGCCTCGTCGCGCGCCGCGTAAGCCACCGCGATCGCAGCCCCGGCTGCGGCGCCGGCAAGCACGCAGCGCGGGCCGAAGCCGGTCACCGTGACAAGCCCCGCGAGGTCGGCCGCATGATCCTCGATCGAGAGTGCCGCAGGCCTGCGGCTCGATCCGCCGGCGCCGCGCTGGTCGTAGCGCAGCACCCGGAAATGCGGCGTCAGCAAAGGGAGCAGCGCATCGAAGCTCTCCAGAGCGCCGCCGAGCTCGTGGATCAGCACAAGATCCGGCCCCTCTCCGCTGATCTCGTAGCGAAGCTCGCAGGAGCCAAGCGATGCGACAGGCATGAAACTCACGCCTCAATTCGTCTTGATGTTCGCCGCCTTGACGACGGCTGCCCATTTGTCGATCTCGCCGGCGATATAGGCGGCGAATTCCTCGGGCTTGTTGGCGACGACGATCGCGCCCTGCAAGGCAAGCTTGTCCTTGACCTCGGGCGAGCGCAGCGCCCCGACCAAAGCGGCATGGAGCTTGTCGACGATCGGCTGCGGCGTCGCGCGCGGCGCCACGATGCCGTACCAGTTGTCGGCGACGACCTTGGGCAGGCCCAGCTCGGCTGTTGTCGGCAAATCGGGCAGGCTCGGCGAGCGCGTGGCGCTGCCGATCGCGATCGCCTTGATCGTGCCGGCCTGGACATGCGGCAGCAGCACCGCGATATCCATGAACATCAGTTCGACCTGCCCGGCGATCAGATCGGTCACCGCTGGCGCCGCACCGCGATAAGGCACATGCGCCATGTCGACCTGGCCATATTGCTTGAGCAGTTCACCGGCGAGATGCGGCATGCTGCCGGCGCCGGACGAGGCGAAATTCAGCGTGCCGGGCTTGGCCTTCGCCAGGGCCAGCAATTCGGGCAGGGTCGTGACGGGCACCTTGGAGCCGACGACCAGCAGTTCCGGGACGCTTGCCGCCAAGGTCAGCGCCCGCAAGTCCTTGCGCGGGTCGTAGCCGATCGCCTCCTGCATGCTGACGCTGATCGCGAGTGCGCCGGCCGTGCTGATCCCGATCGTGTAGCCGTCGGGCTCCGCCAGCGCGACCGCCTTGGTGCCAACGGCCCCGCCTGCCCCGGCGCGATTGTCGATGACGACCGACTGCTTGACGATCGCCTGCATCCTCTCGGCGACGGCCCGCGCGATCGTATCGGCCGGCCCGCCCGCGGCGAAGGGCACCACGAGCCGGATCGGCTTGCTCGGAAAGGTCTGGGCGCTGGCCGCCTGGGCCAGCAGCATGGCGGCCATCACGAGCCAGCCGCAAAATCTCGCCTGCATCATCATCCCTCCCCTGGGAATCGTCTTTGCCGCTCTTCCGGCGGTCCGATCGATCTGCCGACTCTGGCAGGAGAGGCGCAGCGACGCCAAAACCATGTTGGAATGGCCAGCCATGCCGTGACGGCATGGTTTTGATCTCTTATGCTCCCACGGCAATTCGGAGAGGGCGCTTGGATTCCCGCAAGCTCGGATATTTCGCCAGCGTCGCGCGCGCCGGCAGCTTCAGCCGCGCCGCCGAGGAATTGCGGATCGCGCAGCCCGCGCTCAGCCGGCGCATCCGCGAACTCGAGGACGAACTCGGCCAGCCGCTCCTCGTCCGCCATGGCCGCGGCGTCCGCCTGACGGCACTGGGCGCGAGCGTGCTGCAACGGGCCGAGGAGATCGAGCATCTGCTGGCCCAGATCAAGACCGATGCCCGCCAGGACCGCCCTGCCCTGCGCGGCACGGTCTCGCTCGGCCTGCCACCGGCGGCGGGACTTTTACTCGGCCCGCCCTTGGCCGCGCATATGGCGCAGGCCTATCCCGAGATCGTCCTCAATCTGCGCGAGGGCGTCAGCTCCCTGATCCATGAATGGCTGGCGGAAAAGCGCATCGATGTCGGCCTGGTCTACAATGCGATGCCGGTCGACGGCTTCCGAATCGTGCCGCTGCTGCGCGAGCGCATGGTGCTCGTCGGCCCGCCCGGCGACACGCGCAAGATCGGGGAGACGCCGGAGATCCGCATCAAGGACATCGCCGGGCTGCCCTTGATCATGCCGAGCCTGCCGCACAACAACCGCCGGGTGCTCGAACAGGCGGCGGCGCGCCATGAGGTCCGGCTCGCCATCCGCTCAGAGGTCGACAGCGTCGCGTTGACCAAGGCCATGGTCCGCGTCGGGCAAGGCTATACGATCCTGACCCATGCCTCCGTCCAGGCCGAGGTCGCGCGCGGCGAGCTCAGCCGCCGCGCCATCGACAACCCGCCGATCCTCGCGACGCTGGCGCTGATCATGCGGCAGAGCACGCTCGCCGAGCCGCTGGCTCGCCAGCTCGGCGCGGAAATCGAGGGTCTGCTGGCAGGTCTCTGCGGAACCGAGGCCTGGCCGGGGGCGACCCTGATCCCCCCGGTTCAGGCCGCGACGCCGAAGCGGCGGCGATAATCCGCCGGCGCGAGGCCGGTGACGCGCTGGAACAGCTTGCGGAAGGCCGAGGCATCGCCATAGCCCACCTCCCAGGCGATCTGCGCGACGGGGCGGCGGCTCTGCTCGAGCGCCTCGCGCGCCCTGGCGATCCTGACATGCTGGGCATATTCCGTCGGGCGCAGGCCGGTCGCCTTGCGGAAGCGGCGCAGGAAGGTGCGCTCCTCGAGCCCGGCGCGCGCCGCCAGCGTCGGCACGGCATGGTCCTTGGCGCCCGTCGCCTGGAGCCAGTGCTGCACCTTCAGCACCGCCGCATCGCCATGGTCGAGGCGCGGCACGAAGCGGCCATAGGGCTGCTGCGCCCGTCCCGGCGGGTCGATCAGCAGGAAGCGCGCGGTCTCCAGCATCACGCTTGGCCCCAGCAGGCGCGCGACCAGGGTCAGGCCGAGATCGGTCCAGGCCAGGATGCCGCCGGCGGTGATGATGTCGCCCTCGTCGATCACCATGCGATCGCTATCGACACGGATCGCCGGGAAGCGCGCCGCCAGCGCCTCCGCGAAGGCCCAATGCGTCGTCGCCTCGCGGCCCGCGAGCAATCCGGTCTCGCCGAGCAGGAAGGCGCCCGCGCAGACCGAGCACAGCGTCGCCCCCTCGCCATGGCGCTCGGTCAGCCAGGCCGCGAAGCCCGCCATGGGCTGCATCCTGGCCGGCATCACCAGGCTCGGCGGGGCGATCAGATGGCCGAGCTTGTGCGCCGGGCTCGGATGGCTGTCGAAGACGCATTCGACTGCCGTATCCCCCTGCGTCGCATGCTCCTGAGCCGCGTTCTCTTGCACCATCTGCCGCCAATGGCTGACGCGGATCGCGGGCGCCTGCGGATCGCCATGCGCCGCGCTCATGTCGCTGGCGATGCGGAACAGATCGGTCAGGCCATGGACGGCCGCCAATTGCACATCGGGATAGAGCAGCAGCCCGATTTCGGCTTTGATCCTCTGAGCAGTCGTCATGCTGTCAGTTTCACCTCGCATAATGTCGGTTCCGCCAAGCGGCAGCATGCAACGGCGCGGCTATACCGTCTACATCGCGGGCGGCGATCCCACTGCCCGGCAACTGAAAGGACCAGACGATGAGCACGATCACCACCCGTGACGGCACCGAGATCTACTACAAGGATTGGGGTCCCAAGGCCGCGCAGCCTATCGTCTTCCACCATGGCTGGCCGCTCAGCGCCGATGACTGGGACAACCAGATGCTGTTCTTCCTCGAACAGGGCTACCGGGTGATCGCGCATGATCGCCGCGGCCATGGTCGCTCGACCCAGACCGCGACCGGCAACGAGATGGACACCTATGCCGCCGACGTCGCCGAGCTTGCCGCTGCGCTCGACCTCAGGAACGCCGTCCATATCGGCCACTCCACCGGCGGCGGCGAGGTCGCCCATTATGTCGCCCGCGCCGAGCCCGGCCGCGTCGCCAAGGCGGTGCTGATTGGCGCCGTGCCGCCCGTGATGGTGAAGTCAGAGACGAACCCCGGCGGCCTGCCGATCGAGGTCTTCGACGGCTTCCGCGCCGCGCTCGTGGCCAACCGCGCACAGTTCTACATCGATGTCCCCGCCGGCCCGTTCTACGGCTTCAACCGGGCAGGCGCGACGGTTTCCCAGGGCGCCATCGACAATTGGTGGCGGCAGGGCATGATGGGCGGCGCCAAGGCCCATTACGATTGCATCAAGGCCTTCTCGGAGACCGATTTCACCGAGGATCTGAAGGCGATCGACGTGCCGGTCCTGATCATGCACGGCGACGACGACCAGATCGTCCCGATCGCGGATTCGGCCCTGCTCGCCGCCAAGCTGGTGAAGAACGGCACGCTCAAGATCTATGAAGGCCTGCCGCACGGCATGTGCACGACCCATCCGGACATCATCAATCCGGATCTGCTCGCCTTCATCAAGGGCTGATCTCCCGCAGCAAAGCAGCCTCGGCTCGATGAGCCGGGGCTGCTGGGCAGGGTCGAATTGGCTTCGTTTGCGCGGTCCTGCCCCTTCCGGCGAGCCAGCGGCCTGGCCACTGCGCTCAGAAAGAACCATCCGTGGATGTGGACAGCGCCTCATGGGTGTGCACCTCCGCGATCCGCCCTTCGAGGGCAGGCATCGCCGCCGCAAGGGCATCGCTGCCGGCAAGGAACTGCTTGGGCGGGTTCTCCATCCCGGCGATCGTCACGAGGACATCGCTGAGCTTGGCGGGGTCGCCCTGCTGCTGGCCGTCATAGCCTGACCACATCGCCTCGGCGCTGCCCTCAGTGGCGTAGTCGGCGATCGAACTCGTCGCGTATTTCGCATTGCCGGCATCGAGAAGATCCGTGCGGAAGAAGCCCGGCGCGATCGTCGTGATCTTGATGCCGAAGGGCTCGACCTCCTGCGCCACCGCCAGCGACAGGCCCTCGACCGCGAATTTGGTCGCGCTATAGGCGCTGCAATGCTTGAAGCCGATGACACCGGCGAGCGAGCTGATGTTGATGATGCGGCCCGAGCGCTGCCTGCGCATGACCGGCAGGACCGCGCGCAGAACAAACATCACGCCGTAGAGATTCGTCGCCATCAGGCTCTCGATCTCGGGCGTGCTCAACTCCTCGAAATTGCCGAGCAGGCTGTAGCCGGCATTGTTGACGAGCACGTCGATGCGCCCGAACGCCTTGATCGCGTCTTCGACTGCGGCCTGCGCCTGCGCCTCATTGGTCACGTCCAGCGCGACGAAGGCGATGCTCTCGCTCCCGATATCGCTGAGCGCCTTGCGCACCTTGTCGAGATTGCGCCCCGTCGCGACCACGCGGTCGCCGGCCTTGACCGCCGCTCTTGCGGTTGCGGCGCCGATGCCGCTGCCCGCCCCGGTGATGAACCAGGTTTTGCTCATGTCGAACTCCTGTCGCAGGTCGGGGGCGCCCGACCTGCCTTTGTCTTTGTGCCGTCTCAGGCGAGGTTGAAGGGCAGCTGGCGCAGCGGCTTGCCGGTCAGCTGTGCGATCGCATTGGCGAAGGCGGGAGCCAAGGGCGGCAGGCCGGGCTCGCCCATGCCGGTCGGCGGGTCGGCGCTGGGCACGATGTGGACCGCAAATTCGGGCGCGTCGGTGATGCGCGCCACCGTATAGTCGCCAAAATTGCTCTGCTCGACGACACCGTCCTTGAGCGTGATGGCGGAGCCGGCCAAGCACATCGACAGCCCCATGACGGCCGCGCCCTGGACCTGCGCCTCGACGCTGCGCGGATTCACCGCGAGATTGCAGTGCACGCCGGAGGTGACTTTGTGCAGCACCGGCTGGCCGTCCTTGACCGAGGCCTCGACCACATAGGCGACGACAGAATCGAAGGATTCATGCACGGCGACGCCCCAGGCCCGCCCGGGCGCGAGCTTCGTCTTGCCATAGCCGCTCCTATCGACCGCGAGTTGCAAAGCCGCGCGGTGGCGCGGATGCGTGTCGCCAAAGAGCTGCATGCGATAGGCGACCGGGTCCTGCCTGGTGGCGCGGGCGATCTCGTCGAGCAGCGTCTCCATCACGAAGGCGGTGTGGGTCGAGCCCACGCTGCGCCACCACAGCACCGGCACATTGAGCTTGGGGTGGTGCACGGTCAGGCGCATCGGCAGCGGATAGGGATCGCGCATGCCTTCCGTCGCCGTGGCGTCGATGCCGTCCTTGACCTGGAAGGCGCCGAACACGGTCCCCGTCGTGATCGACTGGCCGACGATGACATGGTCCCAGGCCAGCACCTTGCCCTTGTCATCGAAGCCGATGCGGGCACGATGTAGATGCATGGGGCGGTAGTAGCCGCCCTTCATGTCGTCCTCGCGGCTCCAGACCGTGCGTATCGGCGCATCCAGCCCCGCCGCGCGCGCCGCCCTGGCGATCACGCAGGCCTCGACCGCGACATCGCTGGTGCTGGAGAAGCGCCGGCCGAAGCCGCCGCCCGACATCAGCACATTGACCACGACCTGCTCCGGCTTGAGGCCGAGCGCCTTGGCCGCCGCGCCGGCATCGAGCCCGGCGCATTGGCTGCCCATCCAGATCTCGGCGCGATCATCTGCAAGCCGGACGGTGCAGTTGAGCGGCTCCATCGCGGCATGAGCGAGATAGGGAAAGACGAACTCGGCCTCGATCCGATGGGGCGCGGTCGCCAGCGGGGCCATGTCGGCCTCCATCTTGCGCGGGCCGGATTGGCCGGCGAGCTCGCGGTACTGGGCGAGCTGCCTTTCGCTGTCGACTTTCTCGACTTTGGAGGTGTCCCATTCCAGCTTCAGGGCGTCGCGGCCCTGGGTTGCCTGCCAGTAGCCGTCGGCCACCACGGCCACGCCCTCAGCGCCGCCGTCCAAGGCTACGCGCAGCACGGCCTTGACGCCCTTGACGGCGCGCGCAGCGCTATCGTCCACCGACGCCAGCCGGCCGCCGAACACCGGCGGGCGCGCCACCACGGCGGTCAATTGACCGGGCAGCCGCATGTCGATGCCGAAATCCTGCCGTCCGCTGGTCTTGGCCTGCGCATCCAGGCGCTGCGTCGGTCGGCCAATGATGCGGAAATCCTTGGGGTTCTTCAGCGTGACCTTTTCGGGCACCGGCAGCGCCATGGCGGCCTCCGCCAGTTCGCCATAGCCGGCCTTGCGGCCGCCCGGCCCGAGCACCGTGCCGGATTGGGTGCGCAAGGTTGCGACGTCGACCTTCCAGCGCATTGCTGCCGCGTTCAGCAGCATGGCGCGAGCCCGGGCGCCGAGCTCGCGATACTGCGTGAAGCTGTTCTTGATCGTGTGCGAGCCGCCGGTGAGGTGGATGCCGAAGAGCGGGTCGGCATAGGCCATGTCGTTGGTGCCGTGCCGGCTGCGCACCAAGCTCCAGTCGGCATCGAGCTCCTCGGCCAGGATCATCGGCAGGCCGGTATTGACGCCCTGACCGAATTCCAGCCGGTTGATGGTGACCGTGACCTCGCCATTCCCGGCAATCTGCACGAAGGCCGAGGGCAGCTGCGTCGGCTTGAGGGCGCTCGCGGCCGCTCCGCCACCAGCCGCCTGGCCCATCGCGATATGGGGAAAAGCGCCGAGCGCAAACCCGCCGGCTCCGGCCAATTTCAGGAAGCTGCGGCGCGGCAGCGTCGCAGGCGCCGGCTGGTCCCGCTCGATCAGGCGCTGCAGGACGCGCGGCAATTCGCTGTAGTCGATGTTGTGCAACATGACGGCTCCTTCAGACGAGGGCGCGGGAGGCATCCGCCACAGCGGAGCGAATCCGGGCATAAGTGCCGCAACGGCAGATATTGCCCGTCATGGCCTCATCGATCTCGGCGGGGCTCGGCTGCTTGCCGCGCGGCAGCGATTTGAGAAACGCGGTCGCGCTCATGATCTGGCCGCTCTGGCAGTAGCCGCACTGGGCGACGTCATGCTTGACCCAGGCCGCGTGCACGGCCGCGCCGACACGGTCGGCACCAGCGGTCACGGCCTCGATCGTGGTGATCGCCTTGCCCGCGGCCTCAGAAATCGGCGTGCTGCAGGAGCGGATGGCCTCGCCGTCCAGATGCACGGTGCAGGCCCCGCATAGCGCCGCGCCGCAGCCGAATTTGGTGCCGGTCATGCCGAGCGTATCGCGCAGGGCCCAAAGGATAGGCGTGGCCGGGTCGGCGTCGACCGCGTGCTCACGGCCGTTGATGGTGAGCGCAATCATGGCTGGCCGGTTCTCCGTAGGTTGTGCCGCGATATCGCCCAGGCATGGCGGGCCGTGTCGAAACGGCGGGCGGTCGGATGATCTGCTCGCCCCCGGCGCCTGATTGGCGGTTTCCACGCCGCAGCTGCCGGGCTTGGCGTTTGCGTGACGCCTGCCTCGATGAGGACGAAACTAGCTCTTCCGGCCGCACCGGATTAGATGGGATAATCCGCATAGGCTTAGAAGTGGATTTTCTGAATGCGCCGGGAGAACGTGAACGACCTCCTCGGCTTCATCGCGGTGGCGCGCGAGCGGAGCTTCACCAAGGCAGCCGCCAAGCTTGGCGTGTCCCAGTCCGCGCTGAGCTATACCATCCGCATTCTGGAGGCGCGGCTTGGCCTTCGGCTGTTGACCCGAACGACCCGCAGCGTCTCCTTGACCGAGGCCGGAGAGCGCCTTCTCCACAGCATCGGGCCGCACTTCGACGAGATCGAAAGCGAGATTTCAGCGCTCAACGCATTGCGCGACAAGCCGGCGGGAACCGTCCGCATCACGACCGTAGAGCATGCGGCAGAGACGATTCTCTGGCCCGCAATGGCGAGGCTCCTGCCGGAATATCCCGACATCAACGTCGAGATCATCAACGACTACAGCCTGATCGACATCGCCGCCGAGCGTTATGATGCCGGCGTGCGGCTCGGCGGCGATGTCGACAAGAATATGATCGCGGTGCGCATAGCGCCTGATTTCCGCGTGGCGGTCGTGGCAGCGCCGTCCTACTTCGAGACTCGGCCACAGCCCCTTGCACCCCAGGATCTGACCGAGCATTCCTGCATCAATCTACGCCTGCCGACCCATGGCGGGTTCTACCTTTGGGATTTCAGGAAGGACGACCGAGAGCTCAGGGTCCGCGTCCAGGGGCGGCTCGTCTTCAACGCCGTGGCGATGATCCGGCATGCCGCGCTTGAGGGGCTGGGCCTAGCCTATCTGCCGGAAGACCTGGTGGACACGGCCATTCAGGAGGGCCGGCTGCTGCGCGTTCTCACCGATTGGTGCCCACCACGACCGGGCTATCACCTGTACTATCCGAGCCGCCGCCAACCCTCGCCTGCATTCTCGCTCGTGGTGGATGCCCTGCGCCAACGCGCTTGAATTTGACTGGCTTCGAAGGCTGGATGAGCGCGAAATAGGCTGCCCTCAACACTCCAAAAGTGAACCGCTAGAAGCGCTGCGGATAAGAGAGCCCTTTTTGGGCGCATTGTCGAGCTTTGGGCTTGGCGCCGCCCTCCGCCAAGCATGCGAAGATGCCGATAGCGGCAGCGTCTCTGCGGGCAGCGGTCGACGAACAGGATCGATAAGCATCGACGCGCCGCCCGCGATGACACCTCAGCCCTGCGCGCGCCTTGAAACCTCTGCCCAAGCGGCCGATGGGTCGCAATGTTCTGGAACGGTGAAAAAACTACGCAGCAAGCCAGAGCAGCAAGCGTTGAGGCAAGGTAAGCGTTGCGGCTTCCCCGATCTCCAAAAGGTCCTCACCGGATTGGAACGGCACGTCGACGAAGACCTCGGTGGCGCCAATGCTGACTCCATAGCGGACGCTCGCTCCGAGGAATTCGCGATGTGCGATCACGCAGGGCAATGCCAAGGCATTGCCTGAGGGTGTCTCGGGACCAGTTAGCCCGGCATGCTGCGGCCGAAACACCAGCTTTGCGCCCTTGGGAACTATCGCGTCGCTCGCTATTGGCACCCTGATCCCGCCGTCGATCGCGAAATGGCGTTCGGGGCCGGAGTCGACGATGCCGCCAGCGAGGATGTTGGCCGTGCCCAAGAAATTTGCGACGAAGAGATTGGCCGGTCGCTCGTAGAGTTCCATCGGCGTTCCGACCTGCTGGATGACACCGTCATTCATGACCGCGATGCGGTCGCAGATCGTGTTCGCCTCCTCCTGGTCATGCGTGACAAAGATCGTGGTCAGGCCGAGCCTTCGCTGCAGGTCGCGCAATTCGCGGCGAACCTGCACGCGCATCTTGGCGTCGAGGTTCGAGAGCGGCTCGTCCAGCAGGAGCACTTTCGGCTCGACCGCAACCGTGCGCGCCACCGCAACGCGTTGCTGCTGGCCGCCGGAAAGCTGCGACGGGCGCCGCTCGCCGAGATGGCCCAGGCCGACAAGATCGAGCGCGATATCGACGCGGCGCTCGATTTCGGCGCGCGCCACGCCGCGTTCCTCCAGACCGAAAGCGACGTTCCTTCGAACGGTCATATGCGGCCAGAGCGCGTAGGATTGGAAGACCATGCCGACATCGCGTTTCCAGGGAGGCAGATTCGAGATGTCCTTGCCGCCGATCATGATGCGGCCGGTATCGGCCTGGTTGAATCCGGCGATAAGCCTCAGAAGCGTGGTTTTCCCGCAACCGGAGGGACCGAGGAAGGCGAAGAATTCGCCGGGCTGAATGGTGAGATTGACGTCCTTCAGGACGTGGTTTGCGCCGTAGGAGAGGTTTATGCCTTCGATGTCGACGGCGAGCGCCGGTGTGGAAATCGATGCGATGGCGTCCATGGTCAGTGGCCCATTCCCTTGGCCTTCTGGCTGCGTTCGATGATGAGATGGGAGAGGAAAGTGCAGAGTGCCACGAGCAGGACCGCGACGACGCCGAGCGCCGCACCCGGCCCCCGGCCTGCCGCCGATTGCATGAAGACGTAGAGGCCATAGGCGAGCGGCGCGTCTGAGTTCGACTGGACCAGCATCAGCGTCGCCGAGAGCTCGACGGCGGCCGTCGAGAACGAGGTGACGAAGCCGGCGAGGATGCCGCCCGCCATCAGTGGCACGACGACGCGGCGCACCGTGCGGGCCTTGGTCGCGCCGAGGTTCTCGGCCGCCTCCTCCAGCGAGACGGAAATCTGCTGAAGCGCGGCATGACAAGCCCGCAGGGCATAGGGCAGGCGCCGGATGGCGAGCGCCAGCACGATCATGATCCAGAGCGAGGCGAGCGGCGTGCCGTCGGGCAAGGTGACGCCGTAGAACGTCCGCAGATAGCCGATGCCGAGCACGACGCCGGGAATGGCGAGCGCCGCCGACGCGGCCCAGTCGAGCCATTCGCGCCCGACGAGCTTCGTACGCAGCACGAGATAGGCGATGGCGACGCCGAGCACGACGTCGATGCCGCCGGCGATCGAGGCATAGATCAGCGTGTTCTTGATGTAGAGCGAGCTCTCACCGAAGACGCGGGCGTAATGCGCCGCCGTGTATGCGTCCGGCAGAGGCGAAAACGACCAGATCGTCGCGAAGGACAAAAGCAGCAGGCCCAGATGCGGCGCCAGCACCAGCGCCAGGATCAGGATGACGACACCGTAGCCGAACACCGCCTCGAAGGGCGTCATCACCCGCCGGGCGAGGCCGCCGCCGCCGCGCTGCGTCGTAGAGTAGTCGCGGCCCTTCAGCGCCAGCGCCGAGAGCCACATCGCCATGACCGAGGCGACGATCAGCACGACCGAGATGACATAACCCATCGGATCGGCGATTCCGATCGAGGTGACGCGCAGATAGGCCTGCGGCGCGAGCATGTCCTTGACGTTGAGCAGCAGCGGCGTCGCCAGATCGTCGAAGACCTTGACGAAGACGAGCGAGGCGCCGGCGAGATAGCCCGGCATGGCGAGAGGGAAGACGATGCGGCGGAACAGCCGAAAACCGGACGAGCCGAGATTCTGCGCCGCCTCCTCCATCGCCCGGTCGATGTTGCGCAGCGCGGCCGAGAGATTGATCAGGATGAAGGGGAAGTAGTGGACCGACTGAACGAAGATGACCCCGTTCAGCCCCTCCATAAAGCCGATCTTGAAGTCGAACCAGTCGTCGAGCAGCAGATTGACCGAGCCGTTGCGGCCGAAGAAGAGCTGCATTGCGACCGCGCCGACGAAGGGCGGCATGATCAGCGGCAAGAAGCCGAGCGTCTGCACGAGGGCTGCGCCGCGAAAGGCGAAGCGCGTCGTCAGATAGGCCAGCGGCAAGGCGAAGACCGAGGCCCAAACCACCGACATCGCCGAAACATAGAACGAGTTCCACAGCGAGCGCATGAACAGCTCGGTCCGGACGAAATCGTAGAAATTGACGAGCGTGAACGTGCTCGTGCCCTTCTCGGTGAAGGCGACATAGAGCACCGTGGCGACCGGCAGCACCAGGAACAGCCCCAGGAACGCCGCGATGGCGAGCGCCAGCGCGATCTGGCCGGGCGTGGCCATGAAGCGTTTAGCGCTGACTGTGGCGAGGATGGCGGTCATGAGGGCCTGTCGTTACGTGTCATCCCGCACGCAGTGCAGCGGCGCAGATGCGGGACCGTCATCTGAAAGAGGCAGCGTCTCGTCGCGCGGTCCCGTTTCTGCGCAGCAGCGTTCCACCCTGCTGCGCACACGGGATGACACGCCTCATCACCGCGCCGCCTTTAGCGCCTCTTCCGCCTTCACCTTCGCCTTGCCGTAGTTGTCTCGGGCAAAACTCGCCCACTGACTTTCGACTTCGGCCTGGCGCGAGCCCTTCTCCTTGGCGCCGGTGAAGGCGCCACGCAATTCGGCACTGGCGGCCTGCGCCTCGGTGACGGGAAGCGCCGCGATCAGGCTGCGGGCCTCGTCGGCCAGCGCCTTGGCCTGCGGGTTGGGCTTCCTGGCGAGCGCCGCATCGATCTCATGCAGGGTCTTGGTGACTCCCTTGAGCGCGTCGAGCTGGAACGAAATCAACTGGTCGAAGAGCGTGTCGACGACCGCCGTGCGCGTCTCCGACTTGTCGACATCGAAGCCAATCATCTTCTGGAAGCGCGGATCGGTGAAGGGGTTGGGATAGTCCGCACCGGCCTTGGCGTAGACAGCCGGGTTGACCGGCAGGCGGCGGATGCCGGGCTCCAGCAGCACCTCCTGCCCGCTGGGCGAGAGCAGGAATTCGATGAAGGCCTCGGCGGCTGCCTTGTTGGGCGCGTTCGTGACGATGCCGACATTGGCGGGCACAACCGTGGTCACGCTCGGGTAGACGAATTTGACCGGGAAGCCCGAGGCCTGCGCCGAGAAGGCGAAGAAGTCGATGACGATGCCGACGCCGACCTGACCGGAATTCACCGCCTCGGGCACGCCGAAGGAACGGTCAGTGATCGTGCGGAAATTGCCCGACATCTCCTTGATGGTGCGCCAGCCCTTGTCCCAACCTTCGCCCTGCAGAATAGTCTCGATCGTCAGATGCGTCGTGCCCGAGCGAGCAGGCGATGCGATCGAGACATGGTCGTAGAAAACCGGCTTGGCGAGGTCCTGCCAATCCTTGGGTTCGGGCAGCTTGTTGGCCTTGGCGTAACGCTCATTCCACATGATGCCGTAACCCGACGCCGCAAAGCCTGAATAGAAGCCCTGCGGATCATTGATCGGGTAGGAGCCGATCTTCTCGGGGATGCCGGTCGCCCTGGGCTTGTAGGCGGTGAGCAGCTGCTTGCCCTTCAGCACCTCGAAAGCGTCAGGCGCCGAGGCCCAGAACAGGTCGACCTGGTTGTTGGCCCTGGTCTCCTCCAGATATTTCACGCCTGCATTGGTGTTGCGGTTCTGGACCTCCAGCGTGACGCCGGGCATCGCCTTCTCGAAGGCCTTCTTGATCGGGTCGGTGACATCTTTCGAGAAGGATGTCACGACCGTGACCTTGCCCGCCGGCGCCTGAGCGAAAGCGGCGGAGGTCGCAAGACTGAAGCCGAGCGCGGTCGCGAGCGCGATCCTGCGTGTGATCATGTCGTCCTCCCAATTATTGAACATCGCCGACGTCGAGGTCGGTCGAGATAGCCCGGACCGCATGTCCATGCGGCGGCAAGTCATAAAGCTGTCACAAAACCTGACCCGATGTCATCCCGCTCCTTGTGATGAAAAGCGGCTGGATCGTCAGCGTTTGATGCCGCGTCCATCCTTTCCGACGATTCCTGATCGTTTGTACTTGCCTCGACCTGTCCGGCCGGAGAGATCCCGATTGGCGCGAAGGTCGCTTTACAGCCAAATCGCAAGCGCCTATCGCCATTTGTGACAGTTCACCGATGGAAGACGAGGCTCTGATGCTCGGCTGGTTTCAGAAGCTCCTTCCCAGGGAGAACAAATTCTTCGACCTGTTCGAGAGCCACTCCGTAGCGCTCGTCGCCGGCGCCAAGGCCTTGAACGGACTGCTTGCCGGCGCGGTGTCTGTCCCGGAAGGATGCGCCGAGGTCATCGCCCAGGAGAACCGCGCCGACGAGATTGCCGGCCAGGTGATGCTGGAGGTCGGACGAACCTTCATCACGCCGTTCGATCGCGGCGACATCGAGGAACTGATCGGCACGATGGACGATGCCATCGACCAGATGCAGAAGACCGTGAAGGCGATCACGCTGTTCGAGGTCGGGAGCTTCGCGCCCTGCATGAAGGATCTCGGCATGGTGATCCTCCAGGCGTCCGAGCGCGTCGCGGTGCTGCTGCCGATGCTGCGTGACATCAAGAAGCACGCAATCTCGATCGGCGCGCTCGCGAAGGAGATCGGGGCGATCGAGGAACGGTCCGACGAACTCTACGACGAGGGGCTGAAGGCGCTCTTCAAGGCGCACCAGACGTCGGACACGATGTCCTTCATCGTCGGAGCGGAGATCTACGATCATCTCGAGAAAGTGGTGGATCGCTTCGAGGACGTCGCCAAGCGCGTCAGCCGCATCGTCCTCGAGCATCTCTGAGCGGCGCGCTCGTGGACATCGTCAGCGTCACCCCCGCCCTGATCTTCCTGATCGCCGTCGCGCTGCTGTTCGATTTCCTGAACGGTCTGCACGACGCCGCCAATTCCATCGCGACGATCGTCTCCACCCGCGTGCTGGCGCCGCGCTGGGCCGTGTTGTGGGCGGCTTTCTTCAACTTCATCGCCTTCCTGTTCTTCGGCCTGCACGTGGCCCAGACGGTCGGCTCCGGCATCATCCAGGCGGCGATCGTCGACGACCGCGTCATCTTCGGCGCGCTGACGGGCGCAATTGTCTGGAACGTGGTCACCTGGATCGCCGGCATCCCCTCGAGTTCGTCGCATGCGCTGATCGGCGGACTGGTCGGCGCTGGGCTAGCCAAGGCCGGGTTCTCATCGATAGTCTGGTGGGGCCTCGGCAAGACCCTCGTTGCAATCTTCATGTCGCCGGCCATCGGCTTCGCGCTGGCGCTACTTTTGGTCCTGATCGTCTCCTGGGCTTTTCTGCGCGTCGCGCCGATGAAGGTCGACAGCACCTTTCGTCTCCTGCAGTTCGTTTCGGCCTCGCTCTATTCGCTCGGGCACGGCGCCAATGACGCGCAGAAGACCATGGGCATCATCGCGGTGCTGCTGTTCTCGCATGGCATGATGGGTGAGGCCTTTTCCGTGCCGTTCTGGGTGGTGATCTCCTGCCAGACGGCGATGGCGCTGGGAACGCTCTGCGGCGGCTGGCGCATCGTCCATACGATGGGCTCGAAGATCACCCGACTGTCACCGCAGCAGGGCTTCTGCGCCGAGACCGGCGGAGCGATCACGCTGTTCATGGCGACCTATCTCGGCATCCCGGTCTCGACGACGCACACCATCACCGGCGCCATCATTGGCGTCGGCGCCGCAAGACGGGTGACTGCGGTGCGTTGGGGTGTGGCGCGCGGCATCGTGTTCGCCTGGATCGTGACGATGCCGATGGCCGGACTGGTCTCGGCGATCGCCTATGCTGCATCGGGCCTGTTCCTGACGGGGCGCTGATCGGCTACGCCTGACGGTCAGCCCAATTTGAGCGAGCGGATCGCCGCCTTCAACCCCGGCTCTTCGACAATGTCGGCGGCGTCTTTCTGTGAGAACCAATGCGACTGGCGCTGGTCGCTTTCTGCCCAGTTTTCAAGGCGCCGTTCGGCCTTGAGGAGGTAGAGCGTCACTTTGCACAGCATGAAATGATCCTCCATCCGTTTCCAGTAGATGTAGCGATCCAAGGGTTTCTTGCGGACCTTGCCGATTATCCCGGCTTCCTCGCGCGCTTCGATGGCGGCCGCCTCATGCCCCTTCTTGCCTTTGATCCGCCAGCCTTTGGGAACGGTCCATCTGCGGGTCGTGCGTGTCGTGACGAGCAGAATCTCCGGCTCTCCGGAGGGCGAGCGGCGCACCGGCAGGGCGGCGATCTGGGGACGCGGCTTGCTCGATGCACGCTTCATCTTTTTCATAGAATCGCGGGCTCTCTCCAAGCAGAGAACCGTATATTCTGGAGCCGGCAAATCAATAGCGGCGCAACGTCCGCTGTTGACGCTGGAATCGCCTTTTAGTTTCTGGCAAACCCTTGGAAATTCTGGCTTTCCGGCAAGATCGAA
>NZ_CAXUPC020000014.1:0-181158 GCF_964252745.1 Allobosea sp. LjRoot9
GCGCTGGCGCTGCTCCAGCGTGCGCTCAGCGGTGACGTCCGTCATGATGCCGTCCCAGCAGATCGAGCCATCCGGCAGGCGGCGACAGGCCGCGTCGGTCCGCAGCCAGATCGTCGAACCGTCATCCCGGATGTGGCGCGCCTCGAAGCGCCAGGGCTTGAGCGTTCGCTCGGCGGCGGCCTGCGCATTGGCCTTTTGCAGAAACGCGCGATCCTCGGGCGCCATCCAGCGCAGCCAGCTATCGGGATCGCGCTCGACCTCTTCGCGCGTGACTGCGAGCAGCTTTTCGATGTTCGCATTGGCCAGCTTGTGGTGGATCGAGCCGTCCGGCCGCATGATCTTCTGGTAGAGGACGCCGGGCATATTGGCGGTGCAAGCCTCGAGCAGGCGGAGGGCTTCGACGCGCTGCCTGTCGCTGTTGATGATGTAGCCGACGAGCCCCGCGGCCACCACGTTGACGACAGTCGGGGCCGGGCCTGAAATCATCTCCATCAAGAACCAGGCGCGCGGGAACGTCACCGATCCGACGATGATCAGGAGTGGCATCCAGGCCGCCACGAGGCCAAGCCCGACCAGGCCGGGAACCCTGACGGCGCGATCGACCTTGCGCAGCCGCAAGCCGTAGAAGACACCGATCGCCGCGCAGAGCAGGATGCCGACGCAGCCCGGCACGGCACCCTCTCCCCCCAAATAGAGCCGCACGACGATGAGGATCGTCGTCGTGATGGCCGAGGCGATCGGGCCGCCTAGCACTCCCGACAGGACCGCGACCAGGTTGCGGAAATCGAGCAGAATCCCCGGCTGGACGACGATGGGATCCAGCATGCTGGCGCAGCCGCCAGCCGCCAGAATCACTCCGATGACGACCTGCCGGAGCCTGTGCGATTCGCCCAGCCGCTGCGTCGCCAAAGGCACCAGCACCGCCGCGATGAGAAGATAGGCCAGTCCTCTGAGCAGTTCGAACAGCATGTCGGCGCGGACAACCTAGAGAGGCGGGAGGAAGCTACGTTCCCGCAACCTACGCGGCCTGCGGCTAACGAATCATAAACCCTACGACGCTCAGGGCCGGATTCCGCAGGGGTCCACATCAAAATCCTCCCGAATGACGCCCAGATCGGCGCAGCGGTTCCCAAGCCTGGGTCAAATCGTTAGCGTTCGCCACGCCATGCAACACGTTCTTCCTCCACCTTCCGGTCAGAATCCTCCCAGCCCCGCCCCTCCGACGGCGCCGAAGGACGAGGCCGCGCGCGTCACGCCGATGATGGCGCAATATGTCGAGATCAAAGCGGCCAATCCCGACTGCCTGCTGTTCTACCGGATGGGCGATTTCTACGAATTGTTCTTCGGCGACGCCGAGATCGCCTCGCGCACGCTCGGCATCGTGCTGACCAAGCGCGGCAAGCATCAAGGCCACGACATCGCGATGTGCGGCGTCCCGGTCGAGCGCGCCGACGACTACCTCCAGAGGCTGATCGCGGCCGGCCATCGCGTCGCCGTCTGCGAGCAGGTCGAGGATCCCGCCGAGGCCAAGAAGCGCGGCCCCAAATCAGTGGTGCGGCGCGACGTGGTGCGGCTCGTCACGCCCGGCACCATCACCGAGGAGCGCCTGCTCGAACCCGGCCGCGCCAGCCTGCTGGTCGCGGTCGCGCGCCGCAAGCTCAGCGACGACGGCGCACTCTATGGGCTGGCGGCCATCGACATCTCGACCGGGCGCTTCAGCGTGATGGAGACGCCGCAGGAGCGGCTCGCAATCGAGTTCGCGCGCCTCGAACCGCGCGAGATCGTCTGCCCCGACGCGATCTATGACGACCCCGCGATGAAGGCGTTCTGGCGCGAGGTCAATGTGCCGGTGACGCCGCTGGCGCGCGAGGGGCTGGACGCGGCCTCAGCCGAGCGCAGGCTTAAGGAGTTCTTCGGCGTCGCCACGCTGGACGCCTTCGGCGCCTTCACACGCGCCGAGATCGCGGCGGCGGGCGCCGCGCTCGCCTATGTCGAGCGCACGCAGTTCGGCGCGCGGCCGCCCTTGTCGCCGCCGGTGCGCGATGCCGGCGCCGGCACCATGCTGATCGACGCCGCGACGCGGACCAACCTCGAACTGACGCGGACCCTGTCGGGCGAGCGGACAGGGAGCCTGCTCGCCACCATCGACCGGACGGCGACACCGGGCGGCGCGCGCTTGCTCGCCGAGCGATTAGCTGGACCGCTGACGGATACGGCCGCCATCGCCAATCGGCACAACGCCATCGCGGCGCTCGTCGCCGACAGCGCCCTGCGCGAGGATCTTCAGCGCGCGCTTGCCCGCGTTCCCGATGTGGCGCGTGCACTCGCCCGCCTCTCGCTCGACCGGGGCGGTCCGCGCGATCTCGCAGCGCTTGGGGCAGGTCTCACCGCCGCACGCGAGATCGCAGCCCTGCTCGCCCGCCAGGCGACGCTGCCGCAGGATCTCGCCAACGCCGCCAGCGCGCTTGCGGCGACCGATCCGGCTCTCCCGACCCGGTTGACCGACACGCTGGCCGAGGAACTCCCGCTCAACCGCCGCGACGGCCGCTTCGTCCGCGAGGGCTTCGACGCCGCCCTCGACGAATTGCGGCTGCTGCAGGTCGATTCCCGCAAGGTCATCGCGCAACTCCAAGCGCGCTACAGCGCCGAGACTGGCTGCCGGACGCTGCGGATCAAGCATAATTCCATGCTCGGCTATTTCGTCGAGGTGCCCCAGGCCGTTGGCGAGGATTTCCTGAAGGAGCCCTGGCGGGCGACCTTCGTGCACCGGCAGACGATGTCGGATGCGATGCGCTTCTCCTCGGTCGAGCTTGGCGAACTCGAGGCCAAGATCGCCTCGGCCGCCGACCGCGCCTTGAAGCTTGAGCTCGGCGTCTTCGCGGCCTTGAGCGAGGCGGTGCTGGCTCAGGCCGAGCCGATCAAGGCCGCCGCCGCCGCGCTCGCCGAGATCGACGTCTTCGCCGGGCTCGCGGAACTCGCCAGCCGCGAAGGCTGGAGCCGTCCGATCATCGACGACAGCGCCGCCTTCACCATCGCAGGCGGACGCCACCCGGTCGTGGAAGCCGCGCTCAAGCGCGACGGCAAGCCCTTCGTCGCCAATGACAGCGAACTTTCACCGCCTGGCGAGAGCAGCGGCGGCGGACGCATCTGCCTGATCACCGGTCCGAACATGGCGGGTAAATCGACCTTTCTGCGCCAGAATGCGCTGATCGCGGTGCTGGCGCAGATGGGCTCCTTCGTGCCCGCGGCCAGCGCCCATCTCGGCATCGTCGACCGGCTGTTCTCGCGCGTGGGTGCGGCCGATGATCTTGCGCGCGGACGCTCGACCTTCATGGTCGAGATGGTCGAAACCGCCGCGATCCTGAACCAGGCCGGGCCGCGCGCGCTCGTCATCCTCGACGAGATCGGGCGCGGCACCGCGACCTTCGACGGGCTCTCGATCGCCTGGGCAGCGATCGAGCATCTGCACGAGGTCAATCGCTGCCGCTCGCTGTTCGCGACGCATTATCACGAGCTCACCGCGCTCGGAGACCGGCTGGAGCGCGTCACCAACGCGACCGTTCGCGTCACCGAATGGAACGGGGAGGTGATCTTCCTGCACGAGGTGGTGGCAGGCGCGGCCGACCGCTCCTACGGCATCCAGGTCGCCAAGCTCGCAGGCCTGCCGCTCGCCGTAGTCGAACGGGCACGCGCGATCCTCAGTGAACTGGAGAAGACCGAGCGCGAGAAGCCGGTCGCCTCGCTGGTCGACGACCTGCCGCTTTTCGCCGCGCCGGTCAGGCGGACTGCGCCTGTCCTGGCCATTGCTGCGGTCGATGCGTTGCGCGAGGCGCTGAACGAGCTCGACCTCGACGAAATGACGCCACGCGCGGCTCTGGAGGCACTGTACCGGCTGAAGGGGCTGGGATGAACCTCAGCCGAGACGCCGAACGCCCGTGATGGCGCCGAAGCTCTTGGCCTGGATGCGGTCGCGGGCCGTGCGCAGCGGCTCGCTATAGACCGTCATCGTATAGGCGGTGGCGTGCAGCAGCGTCTCCGGGTCGGTCAGGATACCGACATGGCCCTTCCAGAAGACGAGATCGCCGCGCTTGAGGCCCGCGAGGCTGTCGTCAAACGCCACCGGCGTGCCCAGCGACGCCTCCAGCATGTCGGAATCGCGCGGCGAACCGACGCCTGCCGCTGCCAGCGAGAGCTGCGTCAGCCCCGAGCAATCGAGCCCGAGGCTGGTCTTGCCGCCCCAGAGATAGGGCACATGCAGGAAGCGCTCGGCGACTGCGACAAAATCGGGTTCATAGGCGTCGGCGGCGGACAGATGGGCGGCGAAGACATGCCCGCCATCGGCAAGCACGAGGAAGTCGCCGGCCTCTCCCGTGACTGTGACGCTTGCGCCGAGCGACAAGGCCTCCAGCGGTGGCAATTTCATCGATGCGCCGGGATAGATGAAGGTCCGAAGCGCCGAGACGCAGTGCGTCGGCACGGGGGCGTCCAGGCGCAATGCGTCGTCGGGCACGTAGCCGACATAGCCGTCGGAGGCGAGCTGGACCCAGGCCCAGCCTTCATGGCTCTCATAGACGTCGACCAACTCGCCCGACAACGCTTCCGTATCGAGGGGCGCATCGGGGCGCGGCTCGCGGCGCACAGGGGCAGAAGCCGCGACGACGCGCATCGGCTCGGGATCGACGAAAGCGCGCGCCTCGACCTGGCCCCGCAAGCGGCTGGCGGCGAGGTCGGGGCGGGCAGGCGTGAGGCGGCGGTCGAGAATCAGGCTCATGGCAGCAATCTAGCCGCGACCGGTTAACGCGCGAAGACTGCGGACTTCAGCCGCCGCCAAGCTCCCTCGCCCGCTCCGTTACCAGATCAGCCAATTTCTCGACCGCGAGCGCGCCTGCCACGGTGCGCTGGATGATGACATTGCGGCGGTCGAACTCATCCCGCCGCCGGCTGACGAGGCCGAGCTTGCCCATGGTGTCGAGCGCCCGCGTGATCACCGGCTTGGTGACGCCGAGCTGCGCGGCGAGCCCGCGCACGGTATGGGGCGGCAATTCAAGATAGATCGTCAGCAGGATCGCGGTCTGGCGGGCCGAAAGATCGGCCTGCCCGTCGCGCACCAGATCGAGATGCACCTGCCGCCACAGTCTGAGCGCCTGCGAGGGCCTGATCTCCAAGGGCATGAATACGCGGATCCCGATCGTTACGGACCCGTATCATTATGCGCCTTCGGCCTGGGCGCAATCGCTGTTGCGCAAGAAGCTTAACCGACAGAGGAGGCTTAGCCGACGGGGTGAAGCTGCTTCAGCAGCGCATAGGTCAGGCGGGCGGCCTGGCACTCGCCCCCCTCCGGCCGGCCGGGCTTGGCCGAGGGCGTCCAGCCATAGATGTCGAAATGGGCGTAGGACGCAGTCTTCTCGACGAAGCGGTTCAGGAACAGGGCGGCAGTGACCGAGCCGGCGAAGCTGCCGCCCGAGACATGATTGACGTCGGCGATCTTGGAATCGAGCAGCCCGTCATAGGGCGGCCAGAGCGGCAGCCGCCAGACCGGATCATTCACCGCATTGCCGAGGCGGGCGATCTCGGCGGCCAGCCCCTCGTCATGCGTATAGAAGGGCGGCAATTCCGGTCCAAGCGCGACGCGGGCCGCACCCGTCAGCGTGGCGTAGTCGATCAGCAGCTCCGGCGCCTCCTCGTCGGCGAGTGCCAGCGCGTCGGCAAGGATGAGCCGACCTTCCGCGTCGGTATTACCGATCTCGACCGTGATGCCCTTGCGGCTTTGCAGCACGTCGCCGGGCCGGAAGGCTGAACCCGAGACCGCATTCTCCACCGCCGGCACGAGCAGGCGCAGACGGACCGGAAGCTTCGCCAGCATGATCATGCGCGCAGCGGCGATCGCCGCGGCAGCCCCGCCCATATCCTTCTTCATCAGCAGCATGCCCGCCGACGGCTTGAGATCGAGGCCGCCAGTGTCGAAGGCGACCCCCTTGCCCACAAGCGTGACCTTGGGATGGCCGGGATCGCCCCAGGCCAGATCGACCAGACGCGGCGCACGTGACGAAGCGCGGCCGACCGCATGGATCATCGGGAAATTCCTGGCCAGCAGATCGTCGCCGACGATGCTGGTGACGGTGGCGCCGCATTCCTGGCCGAGCGCGCGAATCGCCGCCTCGATCTCGGCAGGGCCCATGTCATTGGCCGGCGTATTGACGAGATCGCGCGCGAGCATGGCTGACGTCGCCACCGCGCTCAGCTCCTCGCCATCGACTCCGTCGGGCAGTACGAGGCGGGCCGTGGCGGAAGCAGGATTGCGGTAGCGGTCGAAGCGGTACCCCTGCAGCAGCCAAGCCAGCGCAGCCAGGCCGGCATCGCCGATCTCGCCTGACAGCACATAGTCGCCAGCCGGCAAGATCGCCGCGAGCCGGCCGGGCGCAAAAGGATCGCGGCAACGCGATTCGGGCGGCTCGACGCCGAGCAGCACGGCCGCAACCGCTCCCGAAGCATCCGGCAAGGCAAGATGCTGGCCCGGGCGGGCAGCGAAGCCCTGAGCCTGCGCAAAGCGCCGGCCTTCCGGCGCCAGGGCTTCGAGCAGCGTGGGTAACCCGGCTTTCGAGACGACATGAACCGGAATGGCCGAAGGCGAGGCGGAAACGAGAAGGCTGTGCACAGAAATGGACACCTGATCGGAAGCGAGGTCGGGGACCGGTCGCGAGGCCGCGGTTAAGAATGCATTAGGGTTAACGCTTTATCACCGGCAGGACCAGATTTTCCATCGTTGCGAGGCGATCCCGCCATGTCTGCCAGCCTTCCAGCGCCCCTGATGGCCTCTCGCAAGCTTGTCCGCACCAGCCTTCTGGCTGCCGTCTGCCTCGCCGCACTTACCGCTGCCGGCTGCCAGAGCCGCAGCGGGCTCGGCGACATCACAGGCTCGATCGGCCGCAGCGAGGCCCAGCCGCGCAATCCGGCCGATTGGCAAGCGGAGAGCCAGCGCTGGGGCAAGCGCTACGACGCCAGCCCTAAGGAGCGTGACGCCGCCTTCTACTATGCGCGCGCCTTGCGCGCGCTCGACCAGAACGCCCAGGCGCTGGCCGTGCTGCAGGGCGCAGTCCTGGTCCATACCAATGATCTCGAAATGCTGGGGGCCTATGGCCGTTCTCTCGCCGATAATGGCCGATTGAAAGAGGCGGACGAAGTGCTCTCCCGCGCCCATTCGCCGGAACGGCCGGATTGGCGCATCCTCTCGGCGCAGGGCACGGTGGCTGACCAGTTGGGCGAACCCGAACGCGCGCAGCAGCTCTACCAGGCGGCTCTCAAGCTCGCGCCCGGCGAGCCGACCGTGATGTCCAATCTCGGCCTCTCCTTGGCGCTCTCGAAGCATTTGCCTGAGGCCGAACGGGTCTTGCGTGAGGCGGCCACCTCCAACCGCAGCGATGTGCGCGTGCGGCAAAACCTCGTCCTCGTGCTCGGCCTGCAGGGCCGCTTCGGCGAAGCGGAGACGCTGGCCCGGCAGGACCAGAGCCCCACGGAAGCCGCAGCCACGATCGCTTATCTCAAGCGCAGCGTCAGTCAGACGAATAGCTGGGACGTTCTGAGGGCCGGCGGCAGCAAGGGTAAGACAACCGCCCGCAAGCCGGAAGCAGCGATGGGCGAAGCACCCAAGGTCTGATGCCGAGCTCCCTAGGCGGCCTCGCTAAAGCGTTGCGCGACTACGAACAGAAGAATGATGCTGCATGGCGGTAGTCATGGGCTTCGCCTGGATCAGGGGCGGTTTCTTCCTAATCAGCCTGAGCTCTCACCAGACTACCTCTTGGCGCCCGCCGGCGGTCAACGTGACAACGCCGCCGGCTTGCCGTCGGAGGGTCGGAGGTTAGTTGTGTCCGCTGAAGCTTCGGTTTCGCCTGAAATCGAGCCGTCCTTGCAGCGCATCCTCGTAGAATGCCCGGTAATTCAAGGCGACCTGCTGCCAGGAGTATGGAGCCAGCGCATCGATGTCGGGTTTCAAGGCCCCACGCGAGGCTTTCAAGCTCTCGAATGCCTCGACGATCACATTCGCCGCCTCCTGGGGAGCGCCGAAATCGGTGAGGCGGATCACGGAATATTTTTCCGACAGAGCGGCGAATGCTGCATTGGGCTGGACGACGGGCACCAGCCCCGCGCTCATCGCCTCGATCAGCGCAAGGCCGAACCCCTCGAAATCCGAGGCGGAGACGAACAGCGAGGAGCGGCTCATCACGTCTCGGGCCTCCGCGTCGCCGAGGCCGAGATGGATGTCGATCCGGCCTGCCAAGCCGGCTCGAGCGATGGCATCGCGCAGCGCGGCTTCAGACCAGTCGGATTCAACGCCGATCATATCGAGATGCCAGTCGGCGCCCGTGCGCAACAACGCCGCCATGGTCGCGATCAGGTTCTCGGGACGCTTGTTCTTGGAGAAGCGTCCGATGCTGACAAGGCGCCGAACCGGAGCGACGCTGGATGCGCCGCGGAATTTGTCGAGATCGACACCGTTCTCGATGACGCGGACCTTGCCGGCCGCCACATTCTCGAACATCCGCGCATCATTGGCGCTACAGCCGGCAATGGCGCGATAGGCCAGCGATGATAGCCGCGTGGGACCATTCATCCAGATCTTCTTCAGGCCAGAAAAGTCGCGCGTATGGAAGAAGCCACCATGGGTCGTCGCGACCAGCAGCTTGCGATGAAAGATCCAGCCGAGCGCGAGAGCATCGAAAAAGAAGTCGATGGCATGGACATGGACGATATCAGCATCGGACAGGTGAGCGAAGACCGACGGCGCGAAGGGGTAACGGGAGGAGCCGTGATAAGGAATGCGCCGGACCGGGATTCCGTCGATGACTTCCTCCTGCGCCAATTGCAGTCCCGGATCGCCGAACAGCCGATCGAGTGTCAGCACCGAGGGCTTGAGCCCCATGCGCAGCTGCGCTCTGCAGAGATTGGCGACGACATCCTCCAACCCCCCGCGATTGGGCAGAAACTGCCTGACCACGTGGACGATCCGCATCCCCTCACGCAGGCTTCGGAGCGGCGCGTTCACGGACGTCCCGTCCGGCCACAGGTCGTATTTTTTGCCGATCTCGTGTTCAATTGCTCGATGAGCGCTTTCATCTGCGGCCTCTCTCCTGCCCCCGTCGGTTCGAGGTTGAAGACGTAGTCCGGCGGCCACCACGGCCCGGCACCCCAGGCAGTCCAGCCGACCCACTGCTCCGGACGTGCATCGAGACGCGCCGTCATCTCCTTGAAGACCTTGACGCATTCGGGCCGGTCGGAGGCCGCAAATTCGCCCAGGAAGCCCTGTCGGCTATGGGCCTTGAGCCAGATGCTGACCTCGTCGATGGCCTTGAGTGCGCCTTGCGCTGCCGAGCACTCCGACTGGCGGCCGGAATAATCGGCATCGAGATATTGGTGAAAGTCGTAGGCGAACCGCTTCAGCGGGTCCTCGATCGCCAGCAGGTCGCGGCCGTTGTTGCCGACCGGCAAATCCGCTGTCCAGCTATGGGCGCCGCCATAGGCGGTTCCCGTGACCAGGAGCATCTGGCGGGCGCCCGCCTTGCGGATCTCCGCAATGGCGACGTTCTGGGTCTTCGCCCATTCGGCGCTGTGGATGTCGTAGGGCTCGTTCATGATCGAGAAGACCACGTTCGTCCGGTCGCGATAATGCGTTGCCAGCCGCCGCCAGACATCGCCCAGCGCGGAGGCTGGCAATGTCGGGGAGCCCAGTCTCTTGCCAGCATAATAGCCGAAATTGTGCAGGTCGAGGATCGCGACCAGACCCGCGCCCTTGGCAGTGTCGATGCTCTGGTCGAGGCGGGCGAGTTCGGCCGCATCGAGTTCACCGCCGGGTTTGGGCTGGATGCGTTCCCAGCGGAACGGCAGCCGGAAGGAGGTCATACCCAGTCCGGCCAGCCGGCGGATCGCCGCCTCGGCGGGGTAGGTGTAATCGGTGTTCGGCCGCCCCGGCACCGTGCCGAATTCGGCGCCCGAGAGATTGACGCCACGCAGGCACGTCTCCGCGCCTGTCGCAGGCATGGCGGCGCCCAACAGGCCGGCAGCCGCTAGCAGCAGGCCGGCGCGCCGCCGTCTCGTCGAGACATTCATGGCTTGACCGTCTCCAGCAGCTTGGCCCGCAGCCGAAGCGCGGCACCGAGGTGGGTGAAGTTGTGGTCGGCGTCGGGAATGGTTGCGAACGACACGTTGCGATAGGCCGAGAGCCCCTCGCCGGTCTTGCCGAAATAGGTGTTAAATTCGGCCATGCCGACATCCCCTTCGGCATAGATCAACGCCACATCGACTTGGCGGGCCGCCAGCACGCCGAAGCGCCGTTGGCATTCGCGGCGCAGCCGGCCGTGCTTGGTCAAGCGGCCCAGCACAGGCGCGAGCCGGACCGAAACCTGCTTCAGGAGCCGGAACAGGAGATAGCGCGCGGCCGGCCCGATCCGAAGCTGCCCCGTGAGCAGCCGGCGCAGCCCGCCGTTACGCTTCAGCGTCGCGCCGAAGTCGCCGACGCTCCGATGGGCGTACCGGATCGCATCTTCGACGCTTTCGTCAGGGTCCCAGACGAAGCGCTCGTTGTTGACCATGACGAGCTGCCGGACCCGCTGATCCGCGACCGCGGCGTTGAAGGCAGCATAGGCTCCGCTGCAGCGCCCGATCAGGATCGGATCCTGGTAGCCGCGCGTATCCATGACGTCGAGGGCGAGCCGGACATCGGCGATCTGTTCTTCGGAATAGAGTACTTCCTCGGGACCGTTCTCATCGGGCAGGCTGTCGCCGATGCCGCTGGTATCGAAGCGTAGCGACGCGATGCCGCGCACCGCGAAGGCACGAGCCTGCGCGACCGTGACGCGGGCCCAGCCGATATGGTAGTCGCGTCCGGCATTGACGAACACGATCGACGAGCGGGAAGAGCGGCCTTCGGGCTCGCACACCACGCCAAAAAGACGTCCGTCCGGACCGAATCGGACGGGGCTCTCGATGAAGCCCGGCCCGAACAGCTTCGCGACCCGCCCCTCATAAGGCTTGGCCGTCGCGAGCGCGTGAACGGTCTGTTCCGGCGCGCGTGCGCGCAGCGCGACCCAAGCGACGATGGCCGCGATCGTCGGCAAAGGCGGCCTGGCGCCGGTCGGATCGGTCGTCAGCAGCTCGTAGCCCTGATAGGGCGAGGTCGTCACCGCGGTACCGCGTGCAGCCAAATGTGTTGCGAGCGCTGCATCGCCCGCATGGCCAGAACGGGTCAGCAGCAGCACCTCGTCGCAGGGACGGCTGTCGGTGTCGAGCAAGCTCAGCCTTCCGATGGCGGCCAGGCGCGCCGGCGGCAACCGAAGACCCGCCACGGCACAGCCCGTATCATCGTCGGGATCCATGCCGATCCCGATGCGGTCGGCAACGATGCGCGTCCAGACGGATAATTCGCGCAGATAGCGCTTGCCGTTGACGACTGGCGCCATGACCACGCAGCCGGAGACCGGAGCCAACGCGTCAGCCAGACGCAGGGCGAGCGTTCCGCCAAAGCCCTGTCCCAGCAGGATCAAGCGCGAGCAGCCGCTGGCCTGCCTCAGCAGATCGGCGGCAGCGCGCACGGTCTCGTCCCAGTCATCGAGGCCGGACGGCTCGACGGCATCGAGCGCGTCACCGAGACCGGGATAGTCGAAGCGGAGGCAGGCTATGCCGGCCAGGGACAACGCTTCAGCCAATGTCCGCCACGTGCTGCGCAGGCAAAGTTCCTCGTAGCCGACCGGAGCCAGCATCAGAACGGCCACCGACGCGGCTCCTGGGTAAAGCATGCCGATCGTGCCTGAGAAGGCGACGGGCGTTCCCTGGGATGATAGAGCGGCCATCGGCGACGACACCGGCGCGATCGGAAGCTCGGATGCCGCATCCTGCCGTCGTGCCATGACCGGTGTCCGTTCGGCCGCCGCTGCGCCCATATCCCTGCTCCGCCTCGGCGTTTTCAATGCACAGCCGTTTTTGCTGCGGTGTCGGCGTGATCACCATCGGGCTGGGGCTGCATCGGCTCTGGCTGCTTCAGCCCCGTGAAGATGAAGGGTCTGAAAAACGCCGTTGCCATATTGTCGATCGCATATTTGCGCTTGATCCAGTGCCAGGCGGCCAGATTGGATGCCAGCGTCATGAAAAGCCCCGCGATCGCGATGCCCATCAGCCCGCCGATCTGGGCCAGGCCGTACAGTAATCCCAGATAGAAAACGAAGATCACCGCCCGCGCGATCAGGAAGAAGCGCTCGCCGCCGCCGATCATCAACAGCCAAGAACCGGGCCCGAAAAAGGCCTGCGAAACGGACAGCACGCACAGGACCGTCAGGACATCGGCATGCTGGGCGAAATCCGCATTGAAGATCGAGAGGACGAACGGCGCGATCATCACCAGGGCGAAGGCGCCCAGAAGCGAGATGCAGAAGCTGGCGAAGGACAGCTGCCCGATCAGGATCTGGGCGCCAGCATTGTCGGATTTCTGGAAGCGGGCGGCGATCATGGGGATGCCGACGGTATCGATCGCCGCGACCGGCAAGGTCAGCAGCATCGCGATCCGCAGGGCCACGAAGTAGAAGCCGGCCTTGTCCAGCCCCAGCACCGCGCCGATCAGGATCGTTTCCAGATAGGCCGATGAAGAGTTCAGGATGCCATTGGCGATGAAATACAGGCTTTCTTTGTGCCAAGTTCCGCGAGTCTCGCGCGGTACATCATCGTGGCGTGCCAGCCAGCCCCAGCCTTCGCCGCGCGTGAAGGCGACGGCTTGATACAAAGTCGTGGCCCCCAGCAGCACGGTGACGATGGTCATGACCACCTCGCCATCGGCGCGATAGCCGATGAGCCCCGCAGCGGCGATGCACAGGATCGACGCGCCGCGCCAGACGATCTCACGGGGCACGAGCGATAGGTTGATCTGCCCGTGAATGCGGAAATAGTTCTGCAGATACTCGCTGACCGCGAAGACCGCGGCAAAGGCCAGCGCCACCCAGAGATGCCGATAGGGTTCCGGAAACGCATCCGCGAAGATGAAGAACACGGTGGCTGCAACCACCAGCAGCCCGCAGCCGAGCGCGAGCCAGCGCGCATTGACGCCGACCAGCGCCTGGTTCAGCCAATGGCTGGCCCCTTCATGGTGTTGGTAGCGCTTCACCACAAGAATCTGCTGTCCCAGAACCGCGATCAGGCCCAGCGCACTGCCGATCGAAAACAGGAAGACATAGAGGCCATATTCCTGCGTGGACAGGAAATGACTCGCCGTCAGCAGGACGAGGAAGCTCAACAAGGTGCTGCTGAATCGCGACGAGAAGGCGGACACGAACCGCCTGGCCTCCGTCCGCCTGGACAATCTCCACAGGGCCTTCACGAGCTTGCGTCCTGAATCACCGGCACGCGTCCCGGCTGCGCACCGCGCAGCAACTCGGCGAAGACGGCCTCATAGGACGAAGCGATGCGTTCGGGCGCGTAGCGTCGCGCCGCTGCGAGGGCTCCCTGGGAAAGCGTGGCGATACGCTCCGGATTCTGCACGAGTTCAGTGATGTGCTGCGCCAATGCGCCATCGTCTCCAGGCGCGTACAGGGCGCCGTTGATGCCGGGCTCGATCGTTTCGGGAATGCCGCCCGACCGCGCTCCTATGACCGGAACGCCGTGGACGAAGGCCTCGATCACGACGCGTCCGAAGGGCTCCCGGAAGACAGAGGGCACAACGAGTACGTCGATCTGGGGAAAGAACGCGTCGGGCTGCACCCAACCAAGGAAGCGCGTGTTCTCCTTCGGAAAACGTTCCGGCAGTGCGGCCGCATAGTTGCCCTGCCCGGTTCCGGCGATCAGGAACTCGACCGGCTGTCCTTTCAGGCGATGGGCGGCCGCAGCCAGCGTATCGAGACCCTTGATCGGATCATGGACGCCAATGAAACCCAGTCGCAGCGGCCTGCCCTCGCCGGGCGCCACGCGCGGCGAGGGCACATCGCGCGGCGCGATCGCGCCGGGAATGCAATGTGAGGTCGCATGGGGAAAGTATCCCTCGCTGAGATGGCGCGCGGCGATGAAATCCGTCTCGCCGACCACGGCATCGACGAAGCGCGACATCAGCTTTTTGCCATAGGAGGTCGCCCGGCAGGAGCCGCAGGCGCGGGCGCAATTGTCGCCGTTGCGCCACATGCTGCCCTTCCAGCACAGGAGGAAGGTGCTTCGCAGAATGTGGCAAACGGGCACGCCCAGGCTTTTGGCGGCGGCCCAAGTCGCCACATTGATGTTTTCGATGGAGTCCGTGAGGACGATATCGGGCCGGACACGCCTGATCTCGCGGCGCATCGCGAAGAAGGCGCGAGGGTTGAAATTTTCCAGCGCGTGCCAGACGAGCTTTTTCCACGCAGGACGCGGCAGGCGATAGTTCCAGTCGATATTGAGCGAACGAAGCCGGTGGACCGGCACGCCGTCGAAGATCTCGTGCTTGTCCTCGCCGGCGACATTGACCACCTCGATGTCGTGGCCTGCCGCTCGCAGCAGCTTCGCCACGATCATCGCCGAGATCGGTCCGCCACCGTCGATGAAGGGAGGGAACGCCGCGCAGGCCATCAGAATCCGCACGCCACTCCGTTTTTCCGGGACGCCACCCCCGTTTTCCCGACCGACATGCAAGGCCGATAGCCCCGCCCGATCCTTGCCTCGAGACGCGTTCATGATGCCTTAAATGGCCGCGACGTCGTCGCGCGGGATCCAGCGCAGCGTCTTGACCGAGGTCTGAAGCGGGTCGGCAATGCTGCGGCTCCACCCAGGACGCGTCTCCAGGGACGGCGGCGTTGGTCGTTGTAAGATCGGGGCGATTTCTCTAAATATCTATTTATCACCAAGGTCGATAACAAGAAACATCGAAACCATTTCCGTATCAATCGTGGTTAAATCCGATTTTAGATAAATCTCTACAGATCATTAGAATTTTATCGACCTGCTTAGGAAGATCTTAACCACGGATAGCCAGCATGCCCGCTGGATTCCAGCGCCTTCGGCCGCCTGCCCTTCGGGCCAGCAGCGCCGGCCGGGGGGCATTTAGGCCGCGTTTCAGGAGGCTTCAGGTGGTTACTGCGTTGGAGGTCGGCGGACGACACGACGCGCCGTCGCCGACCTCGGCATTCGGCCTGCCGGAGCTGCTGAACCTGCTGAAGCGCAGGCGCCTCATGGTGGCCGCCAGCGCGTGCGTGACACTGCTGCTCGCTCTCGCCTATGTCGTCGCCCAGACACCTGTCTATCGCGCGACTGCCGAATTGTTGGTCGATCCTCAGGCTTTGCAGATCGTCGGCAAGGATATCGTACGTTCGGACAGCTCGGCTTCGATCGACTTCGCCAATGTCGATAGCCAGTCTCTGGTCATGACATCGTCAGGCGTCCTGCGCCAAATGATCAGCGATCTCGACCTTGAACAGGACAGCGCCTTCGCGCCCCAACCCGGGTTTCTCGCGCGCCATTTCGGCAAACTCTTGATGCCGACCCCGCAACAGCGCTCTGCTCAAACGATGGATGCGCTGCGCCGTGCCATCGTCATCCAGCGGATCGAGAACTCGCTCGTCTTCCGCATCATCGTGTCGCATCCCGACGCGACGAAATCGGCCGATATCGCGAACGCGCTGGCCAGGGCTTATTTTCGCCAGGGCAATGACGGGCGCCGCGGTGCGGTCGAGCGCGCCAACGAGTCTCTGATCAGTCAGATTGCCGGGCTGCGGACGCAGCTTAACGATGCCGAAGCGGCCGTTCAGGCCTTCCGGATCAAGAACAATCTCGTCAGCACCGGCGAGACCGGGCTCGTGGTGACGCAGCAGTTGCGCGATCTCTATACCCAGATCAGCCAGGCCAGCGCCGAACTCGCCCGCCAGACGGCGCGGCGCGACGGCATTGCCAACCTGCGGGACAATGGGCTGCTCTCCGATACCATTCCCGAAGCCCTGACGTCGACCAGCGTCGTGTCGCTACGCACGCAATACGCACAGACGGCGCGCGAAGCGGCGAGCCTGGCGCAAACATTGATGCCCCAGCACCCGCGACTGATCGAGATCAGGGCGGAGCTGGCCGAGACGCGCAAGCTGCTCGCCGCAGAGCTGGGACGCGTGCGCTCCTCCGTGCAGCAGGCCTATCGTCAGGCCGAGGCCAACCTTGCCAATCTGCAGAAGCGTGCCAGCGAGTTGACGCGCTCCCAGGAAACCAGCGGCGTGGCCGAAATCCGGCTCCGCCAGCTCGAGAGCGAGGCCGAGGCCATCCGCGCCGTCTACAACGCATCGCTGACCCGCGCCCGCGAGCTCGACCAACAGAAGAAAATCGAGACGAGCAATTCCCGCCTGCTTTCCGAAGCCGTCCCGCCCGCTGTCGCATCCAAGCCGCCTGCGATCATCGTCCTGGCAGCCGCGTTGCTGTTTGGGGCCTGCGCCGGGCTGGGAATCGCCTATCTGCTTGAACTGCTGCCCCTACGAACCGCCCGCCTGCTCCCGCAGAGCGCGCTGACCCCCAAACAGGCCGGCGAGATCCTGGGCGTCGCCAGCGTGGCGCGGTTGCCCAAGGACGTGGCCGAGCGGCAGGCTGCACTCGCACCGACCGCAAAACTGCTCCAGGCGCGGTTCGGGCGACACCTACCGGCCTCCGTCCTGATCGCCGGGCCGCTCGACGCAGCGGTGCAGGCGGATATCGCGCAACATCTCGCCCAGGCGCTGGCGGAGATCGGAGAGAGCGTCCTGATCTACCGCGAGAGTGCAGGGCGCAACGACATCAACATGCGGCGCATCGATGCAGGTACGGGTCCGTCCGGAAGCGGGTCGCGCCGCAGCAACTTCGTGCTCGTCCTGCGTTCCGATGCGACCGACAGCACCCGCGCGATCTCGCCTGACGCGATTGTGCTGGCGGCGGATCTCTCGGGCATGGGGGTGCCCGACATTATCCGCGCGGCGTCCAAGGTCGATCCGACCGGCGAGCTCGTCGTGGCGCTCGTGACCCCTGGCGAGACTGAGCGCCTGTTCCGAAGGTGGCCAAGGGCAGCCGCGTGACATCCGCCCGGGATCGTGTCGCAGACGCAGATGGCTCGCCGCCGCCCTCCCCCCTGACGCTCGCGCTGCTGGTGGGTGCGCTGACCTTCAACACCGCGCTGTGCTTTCTCAACACGAACGTCATGGCCGTCAACGACACCATGGTGATGGGCTCCGAGGTCGTGCTCGTCGCCACGGCGCTCTATCTCGGCCTCGGCCGGAACGCAGCGCCCTATGTCGTGCTGGCCGTCTTCATGTCGTACGCTGCCATGCTGATGGCGATGCGCCCGCTGCTCGACCCGAAGGCGGTGCGTGATTTTCTGATCCCGATCGCCTTCTACCTGCTCGGGCGGAGCTGCCGGGACCCGCGTCTGGCCGATCGCGCGGCCCTGATCAGCGGGCTGATCGTCGTGGCCTTCGGCCTGTTCGAGTTCCTGGCGCTCGACGTCTACGTCAAATATTTCAATATCATCAAATACTACGTCGCGCGCGGCACGGTCGCGCCCTCCGACGTCAAGGCCGATACCGGCGCACTCTTTGCGTCGGGTATTCGGCCCGATGCGCGCACGCTGCTGCCCTTCCTGGGGCCACATCGCGCCTCGTCTGTCTTTCTGGAGCCGATCTCGACCGGAAATTTCGGCGCGATCATCTATATCTGGTGCCTGAACCGGAAAGAGATGAACAAGCGCTGGCTGACGATGGCGACCGGCATCGGCGCGATCATTCTCAGCGACTCCCGCTTCGGCGCCAATGTCTGCATCCTCGCGACGATCACCTGGTTCCTCGCGCCGCGCACGCCACGCTTCGTCTGGCTGGCTGCGCCCTTCTTCGTGCTGGCCGGGCTTGCCATATACGGCTTCACCAGCGCGGAGGTGAGCTGGCAGAACAACTTCGCCGGCCGCCTCCTTTGGACGGCACGGCTGGTGACCTCGCTGTCGCCGTCGGCTGTCTGGGGTCTTTCGCCGGACAAGCCCTTCCTATCGGATTCCGGTTACGCCTATTCACTCAACCAGATCGGGCTGATCGGCGCGATCGGCTTCTGGAGCCTCTTCATCTTCACGCCTGAACGCTCGCGCCGGGCCTGGCGCTTCAAGGTCAGCGTCGCGACCTATATCTGCCTGCTGATGCTCGTCAGCGATTCCGTCTACTCGATCAAGACCGCCGCGCTGCTGTGGTTCCTGACGGGCACCAGCGATGCCGCGCCCGAGGCGGCCGAAGCGGGGTTCGCCACTGAGCCTGCGGGCGCGCGCCCAGATTACTTGGCCGCCGGGACCGTTTGAGCCCGCGGCAGCGCCGCGCCCGAGGCAGGCTCCGCCTCGCCCGTGTGGATCCGTGCCGTGAGCGAGAACTTGCGACGCAGGCGCAGAATCGGCTTCTCTATGACATGCCAGGAGAAGATCGCCATCGCGCTCGCGGCGGCGATCGATAGTGCGAAGAAGGCCAGCCGGTTGTCGATCCACGGCATGAGCTGGATCATCGCCTGCTGCAGCGGATAGCCGTAGAGATAGATGCCGTAGGAATAGTCGCCGCGCGAGAGCGGCTTGAAGACGAGCTTCGGCGACAACCCAGCATAGACTACGATATAGGCGAAGAACGGCGCCGTAACGAAGCTGAAGATCGGATTGGCGTTCCAGTCCGGCGTCCCGAAAGCCGCGATCGCGATATAGGCGGCGACGCAGGCCACGGCATATCTGAAACGGTAGGGAATGCGGTCGCGGTACTGGTAGAGCACGATACCGGCTAGGAAGAGCGGCACCAGCCGCGCCGCGCCGCGCGTCACGAACAGATAGCTGAGGGCATCGTGATAGGGCAGCACGATGCCGAGCTTGCCGCAAAGGAAGATGCCTATCGAGACGCCAAACAGCGCCAGCGTCGCGAGCAGGACGAGGAAGCGCCGCCGGAACACGCCGATGAACATCGCGCCGACCAGCAGGGCGTAGCAGGCGATTTCATGCGGCACCGTCCAGAGCGAGCCGTTGACGATGCGCGGATTGGGATTGTCGAGAAACACACCCGGCAGTTCGTAGTGGATGTTGCCCAGCATGTTTAGGAAATAACCTGCGAAGAGCGGGTCCGAGACATAGCGACCGAAGGTATAGATCGTCAGCAGCGGTCCCAGGACGAGCGCCGACAGGATGATCTCGACGGCGAGCGCCGGCAGGATGCGCAGGCCGCGATTGACAACGAACTGTCCGATCGACAGCCGCTCGGCGCTGCCGGCAACCAAAAATCCGCTCAGCGCGAAGAACATCGGCAGCGGTGCGAAGTCGAACGCCCACTGGGTCATCGGAACGTAGGGCGCCACCGGCGCGAGCGCGGCCTCGGGGCTCGCGACCCGTAGCAGGCCGGTGTGGATGTAGAGCACTGAGAGCGCGAGTGCGATACGCATTGCATCGAAGCCGGGCCCGACACCTTTATGGTCTGCAAGACGCGATCCGAACGTCGCCATGCCTTGAGCTCCTTCCCGGCAGCGGCCCGTCCGCACCGGAGGCCTGATATAACAGCCAAGCGGCTTCAAGGGTGCTCGGGAACGCCTTCGCCAGGCAAAACTTGAAGATATCGTAAACGAGACATCGCCAATTTAGCGCACCCACGGCGGGGTGATCGCCGTTTACCAAAATTTGCAAGATGTTGTCATCGAGATGTTCGAATGCAGGTTTCGGCGAAAACTGCAACGCGCCATTAAATTTTCCGCGGTATGCCAGCCTCATAAGAAAATATCGCGTCGAACACTACAAATCAGGACTTCCCGAGAGATGAGATCGGCAGGGAGCCTCGGCGAGCGCATGGAACGCTCATCTTGACTTCGCATGCGGACGTCATCTTCCGCCGCGAAGTCGCCAGCGGATGAAATGGGCAGGACCAAACAATGAAGAGCAAGATCAGGGATATTCTCAAGACGACGGCGCGGCTACCGGTCGACGTCGCCACCCTCGCCGACGACGCCGATCTCTACAATGCCGGCCTGACCTCGTTTGGCACCGTCGAGCTGATGATGGCGCTCGAAGAAACCTTCGAGGTCGAATTTCCCGACAGGATGATGAACCGCCGCAACTTCGCTTCCGTTGCGGCGATCGAAAATGCGATCCAAAGCATTCTGAGCGAGCGCGTCTGATGGCGTCACTCGCCGGCCGCGCCGCACCCCAATCGCAGCCCGGGATGTCGGCCGAAAGCAGGCAGCGCCCTGTCCTGGTCGACCTCGGCGCGCGTGCAGAGAACGAGAAGGCCATGATCGCCAAGGCCCGCGCGGTTGCACGGATCGCAGCCGAGCATGCAGCCGACGTCGATGTGAAGGCCCGCTTCCCACAGGAGGCCTTCGATGCGCTGCGGGCGCAACGCCTTCTGGGCATCATGGTCCCGGCCGCCGATGGCGGCGAGCAGGCGAGCCTCGCCACCATCGCCGAGATCGCCTCCGTCCTGGCCCAGGGTTGCTCCTCGACCGGCATGATCTACGCGATGCATCAGATCAAGGTATCGAGCCTCGTGGTGCATTGCGGTGCGGAGTCCTGGCATCGCGGCTTCATGGCGCGGATCGCCGGTGAGCAGCTCCTGCTCGCTTCGGCTACGACCGAAGGCGGCGGCGTCGGCGGCGACCTGCGCAGCAGCGTCTGCGGCGTCGTGCGCGACGGCGAGGACTTCACCCTCGAAAAAGAGGGCTGTTTGATCTCCTATGGCGCGCAGGCCGATGCCATCCTGATCACAGCCCGCCGTACGCCCGAAGCACCGCCCTCCGACCAAGTCATGGCAGTGGTGACCCGAGATCAGTACCGGCTGGAGCGCAGCGCGGTCTGGGACACGATGGGCATGCGCGGCACCTGCTCCGACAATTTCACCTTTGCCGGCCGCGCGCCCGCGCAACAGATCATTCCGACGCCCTTCGCCGAGATCGCAGCGCAATCCATGCTCGCCCATGCCCATCTGCTCTGGGCGGGCGTGTGGTACGGGATCGCCGCCGAGGCTGTTGCCCGCGCCGAGAGCTTCGTGCGCGGCGAGGCCCGCAAGCGCCCAGGCACGACACCGCCCAGCGCCCTGCGCCTGGCCGAGCTGCTCGCTCGCCTGCAGCAGTTCAAGGCGCTGGTCGTCGCCGGGCTCGACCGCTACGAACGTGCGCGCGACGATGCCGACGAGCTCTCCTCGATGGGCTTTGTCGTAGCGATGAACAGCATCAAGATCGCCGCATCTCAGAACGTCGGCGAGATCGTCAGCCAAGCCTTCCTGATCTGCGGCATCCAGGGCTATCGCAACGATAGCCCGTCGAGCCTGACACGCCTCATGCGCGACGCGCTCTCGGCGCCGATCATGATCAACAACGACCGAATCCTCGGCAACACATCCAATCTGCTGGCCGTGTACAAGCACGATTCCAGCCTGTCCCGGTGATCCCATGTGCCAGAACTGCCAGCAACAGCAAGGTTTCCTTGCTGAACTCATCGACAGCGGCCTGCTGATCGACACCGGCGTCGACGGTCTCTATGGACGCAGCGGTCTGTTCGAAGAGGTTGTCGCTCGCTTCGACGATCTGATCACCCGTTATGGCGGCCAGGACGGCGCCGAGGTGGCGCGCTTCCCGCCCGCGATGAACCGCAAGCATTTCGAGCGCTCTGGTTATCTCAAGAGCTTCCCCCAGCTCGCCGGGACGGTCCACGCGTTCGAGGGCGACGAGCGAGCCCACGCCGAACTGCTGCACAACGTCTCCGACGGGGTCGACTGGACGGCGGGTCAGAAGTCCACCGACATCGTGCTGACTCCGGCTGCCTGCTATGTGCTCTATCCCGTCGTGGCCAAGCGCGGGCCGGTCGGCAAGAACGGCGCGCTGTTCGACCTGCAGTCCTACTGCTTCCGGCACGAGCCCTCCAAGGACCCGGCCCGCATGCAGCTCTTCCGGATGCGCGAATATGTGCGCTTCGGCACGCCCGACCAGGTCACGGAATTTCGCGCGACCTGGCTGGAGCGCGGCCAGGCGATGATGGCCTCGCTGGGCATGCCGCTGCATATCGATGTCGCAAACGATCCCTTTTTCGGCCGCGCCGGACGCATGCTTGCCAACAACCAACGCGACCAGCGCCTGAAATTCGAACTTCTGATTCCCATCGAGAGCGTGGAGAAGCCCACCGCCTGCCTCTCCTTCAACTACCACCAAGACCATTTTGGCACGACCTGGGGCATCAAGACGGAAGACGGAGAGACCGCGCATACGGCTTGTGTCGGCTTCGGCATGGAGCGCGTCGCGCTTGCGCTGTTCAAGCATCACGGTTTCGACGTCCAGACATGGCCGGCGGCCGTGCGTGACGTGCTTTGGCCGTAAGCGCCATGACCGTCCACGCGACGATCGGGCGACCCGGCGCGCCGGCAGGTTCCGATCCGCTTCTGCCGGGCGACCCGCTCGCCTATCGCCGCCATGCGATGCATTCCGGCGATAGGCACTGGCCGCAGACGAACTGCTATGCCGATCTCTGGATCGAAATCCTGCACACGCTGGACACCGAGCCCGCAGCCGCCTTCGGCTTCACCGTTGCGCAGGATTTCGAAGGCGACCAATTCACCTTCTTCAAGCCGCCGCTCGATGATCTCGAGGCGCTCTATGGTCTGCGCGCCACGGAGCTTGCGCTGTATGACGATCTGATCGGCCATCTTGAACAGCAGATCGCACGGCGGCGCCTCGTGCTGATCGAGCTCGATTCCTTCTACATGCCAGATACGCAGGGCATCTCCTACCGCACCAGCCACGGCAAGACGACGATCGCCGTCAACCGGCTCGACCGTGCAGGCCGCCAGCTCGACTACTTCCACAATGACGGGCTCCACCGCGCCTCGGGCGAGGATTTCGACGGCCTCCTGCGACTGCTGCCGGGCCAGATGCGAGAGGACACGCTGTTTCCCTATGCGGAGATGGTGCGCCTGCCCCAGCGCCTGCCGGGCGACGCGGAGCTGCGCTCGACCGCGTTGCGGCTGCTGGCACGCCATGTCGCAAGGCGACCGGACACCAACCCGGTCTCTGCCTTCCGCGCGGTCGCGACCGCGCAGGCACAGGCTCTTGCCGAGCGGCCGAGCGAGCTCTTCCATCACTACGCCTTCAACACGCTGCGCCAGCTCGGTGCCAATTTCGAGCTGCTGGCGGCCCATCTCGGCTGGCTCAGCACCACCGTGGACCGGCTGGACGATGCGCGAGAGGCTGCGCTTCGGATTGCCGAGGGCGCCAAGATCGCCCAGTTCCATCTGGCGCGGGCGATGAAGCAAAAACGCTTCGAGCGTTTCGACGCGAGCCTCGCCGACCTCGCCACGCAGCATGACATCGTGAACGAGGCGCTCGCCCGCCGCTTTCCGGCTTAAACGCGGATGGCCCGCATCGTCGCGCGCACTGGCGAAAACGTCGAGGCGATCGGGAACTGGAGCTGGCTTGCGACGGAGGCTGACGCCGTCGCGGCCCCGGCTGAGCTGCCGCACGATGGCGCCTGGCAGGAGGCGGCTGTCCCCGGCACCGTCGCAGGCACCCTGCGCGCGCTCGGACGTCTGGCGGACGATACGGCCGAGGCCATCGGCCGACAGGACCACTGGTACAGGACTCGGCTCGACCGGGCGTTGAGCGGTGCCCTGCGCTTCGAGGGGCTTGCGAGCTGGACCGAAATCTGGATCGACGGAACGCTGGCCACCGAGAGCCGCTCGATGTTCCAGCCGCTCGCTCTGGCCGTCAATGTGCCCGTAGGGGCGGAGATTGCGCTCTGCTTCCGTGCATTGGCGCCGAGGCTCGCCTCCGCGCCGCGTCGCTCGCGCTGGCGCCCGGCGATGATCCAGCCGAACGGGCTGCGCTGGTTCCGGACGACGGCCTTGGGCTCGATGCCGGGCTGGTGTCCTGCGGGGCTGCCGACCGGGCCGTTTCGGCCGGTGCAGCGGGCCGAGATCGGCAATGCGGCGTCCGTTATCGCGGGCATCGATCTGCTCACGAGCTATGACGGCGAGGCCGGCACGGTCGCGCTCACGGTGTCGCTGTCGGATGATGCCGGGGGCATATCCCCACGCGCCCTGATGCGGTGCGCAGGACGAGAGGCCGCGTTGAATATTGCCGGGCCCGGCGCGCTATCGGGCACGCTCAACTTGCCTGGTATCGCGCCCTGGTTTCCGCACACCCATGGCGACCCCGCCCTACACGAACTGACACTCCTGATCGGCGGCGAAACCATCGACCTCGGTCGCATCGGCTTTCGCTCGCTTGCCGTCGACCGCGGCGCCGACGGCGAGGGTTTCGGCCTTGTCGTCAACGACGTGCCCATCTTCTGCCGCGGCGCCTGCTGGAGCAGCGCCGATCTGGCCACGCTCGCCTGCGGCCGGGCTGCCTATGAGCCCTGGCTGCGCCTCGCCCGCGACGCCGGCATGAACATGATCCGCATCCCCGGCGTCACCACCTATGAGGACGAGGCGTTCTTCGGGCTGTGCGACGAACTCGGCATCATGGTCTGGCAGGAGATGATGCTGGCCAATTTCGACTATCCGCAAGGCGACGCTGCCTTCTGCGCCGCGATCCAGGCGGAAGCTGAAACGCTGCTCGACGGGACGCAAGGCTCGCCGAGCCTTGTCGTTCTCTGCGGAGGCAGCGAGGTATTCCAGCAGGCGGCGATGCTCGGCGCACCGCCTGCAGCTTGGTCCGGCCCGGTCTTCGACCGTATCCTTCCCGAGGTCGTGTCACGGCTGCGGCCCGATATCGCCTATGTGCCGAATTCGCCTTCGGGCGGCCCGCTGCCCTTCGTCGCCGACAAGGGCGTGACGCATTATTACGGCGTGGGCGCCTATCAGCGCGGCCTCGACGATGCCCGCCGCGCGACTGTTCGTTTCGCAGCGGAAAGCCTCGCCTTCGCCAATGTTCCCGAAGAGGTCTCGCTGGCCTCTGGCCACCCGCCAGCGCTGACGCATCACCCGGACTGGAAACGCGGCGTGCCGCGCGACCTCGGCGCGTCCTGGGATTTCGAAGACGTGCGCGACCACTACCTCCGCCAACTCTATGGGGTCGACCCGGCACAGCTGCGGCGGGAGGATTGCGAGCGCTATCTGGCTCTGTCACGCGCGACCTCCGCGGAGGTGATGGAGGAGACCTTCGCGGAATGGCGTCGGCCCGGATCGCCGACACGCGGCGCACTGGTCTGGCTGCTGCAAGATCTGGTGCCCGGCGCGGGCTGGGGCGTTATCGCCAGCGACGGCGAACCAAAGGCGGCATGGTACGGGCTCGCTCGCGCCTTTCGGCCGGTACAGGTCACGATGACCGACGAGGGCGTCAACGGGCTGATGATTCATCTGATTAACGAGCGCCCGGTTCCGCTCATGGCCAGTCTCGACCTGACATGCTGGCGCGACGGCCAGGTCGCGGTGGTGAAAGCCTCTCGCACGCTCGCGCTCGAGGCTCATAGCAGCGCCAGCCTGTCTGCTTTCGATCTTCTTGGCCGCTTCTTCGACATCTCCTATGCCTACCGCTTCGGTCCTCCCGGCCACGACGCGACCTCCGTCGTGATGCGCGATGAGCAGGGCGGGGCCGTTCTGGCGGATGCGTTCCATTTTTCGCTCGGGCGCGGCCGTGAGCGCCATGATCTGGGCTTGCATGCGACGCTCGAACGCAGCGGCGAAGACTGGGCACTCGCTATTTCCTGTCGGCGTCTGGCACAATCGGTCCATATCGTCGATGCGAACTGGCGACCGGAGCAGAACTGGTTCCACCTTGCCCCCGGCGTGACCAAACGCGTCGTCCTGAAGCCCCGTGGCGAGAACCCGGCTCCGCCGAACGGCGAGATTCGAGCCGTGAATGCCGTGGCCGGGGCCCTCTATGCGCCTGTCGAGGGCGGCTCGGCCTAGATCGACGCGCGTCCTTTCGGACGCGAGGTGCAAATCCAGCTCTTTATTCCGGCATCGGATTTGTCCGAAAAGCGACTGCGCTCGCGCCATGCGGCAGGCGGCAGGCGGCAGGCGGCAGGCGGCAGGCGGCAGGCGGCATATGCCAGAGCGCCCAATAGCAGCACGCAAGGCGCGACGACGTCGAGATTGAGAGATGCGACCGTTAGGAAGAGCCTCGACAGCGAATCGCTGTTGAGGTGCAGCAGCGTCAAGCTGCTGCCGTCAATGCGCCTGGCGGGTGCCTATGGATGGTGTGACGATGGCCTTGATCGGCAAATGATCGGACGCAATGCGAGCAAGCGGCGTGTCATGAAGCTCGACCCGCACAATTGTTTCGGCAGGATAGCCAACGATCCTATCGAGTGCCCAGAGCGGAAACCGGGCGGGAAAACTCGGTATTGCAGCATGGAGCGGTCCAAACTTCGGCGCGAGTCCATGCAGTGTCGACTTCTTGCCCAGGCGCCATTCATTCAGGTCGCCCATTAGAAAAACTGGCCTGCCGTCGGTAGGCTTTGCAGCATTCACGAGCGCTTCGACCTGCTTCGAGCGCGAGCGTCGAAGGAGGCCAAGATGGGCTGCGACAATGCGAACGTCAGCGGCCCCCATCGACAGGTCTATGATCAGAGCACCGCGCGGTTCTACGCCGGGCAATACGAGTTGTCGGCTAGCCGTGACGCGTCCGTTGCGAAACAGCACGACATTCCCGTGCCAGCCATGACCTTGCCAGCGCGTTTCGATCATAACCGGTCGTAATCCCGTCTTGCGGTGCAGAAGTCCCAGATCAAGCAGCCCCGCCCGTGCACCAAAGCGCTGATCGGCCTCCTGCAGCGCGACAATATCGGCGTCGATCTGTTTGAGAACCTCCACGATGCGGTCGGGAGCAAAACGATGATCCCGGCCGACAGCTTTATGAATGTTGTACGAGGCTATCGTCAGCTCGCTGGTGGAATGGTGTGATTCGGGCCGGGAACCTGTCCCCGCCCGGTCCCGACTCCAGCTCGAAATGCGCAGCGCCGGCAAGCGCCTGGCCCGACGGGGTTCGTGAAGATCGGTTTCGTGCATCGAGGTTGTCCCGAAGGCGGCTTGCAACTCATCAATGCCGAAGCGAGGCGAGAGTTCAGCGACGAGCGAACGAATGTGATCGAGCCGGGTTATCTTTGCGACGAGTTTTAACGGTCGCGCGCATGCCGCTTTTCGAAATCCTGGCCAGTTTCTTGGTGGTCATCACGCTCGCCACGACGGCGGCATTCTATTCGTACGGGCGTTTTGCCAGGCGGGCAAAGGGCGAGCCCTCTTCGGCTCTCCCTGTTCGTGACGATGCGACACCGTTGGATCGTGAGCTCGCCCCGCTCCTCCGAAATTACGACGGAGCAACGGGGTTGGTGCTTCTGTCAGACAATCTCATCTTAAGTGAGATCCGACCCGAAAAGCCTTCTCACTGCCATTTGAAGACCTGGATCAGCGCCGGCGTGATGATGACGACGAACAGCACCGGCAGGAAGAACAGGATCATCGGCACGGTCAGCATGGGCGGCAGCGAAGCCGCCTTCTTCTCGGCCGCCGTCATGCGCTGGTCACGGCTTTCCTGGGCCAGGGTCCGCAAAGCGGTGCCCAGCGGCGTGCCGTAGCGCTCGGCCTGGATCAGAGCGGTCGAGACCGATTTGACGCTTTCAAGCCCAGTGCGCAGGGCCAGATTCTCATAGGCCTGCCGCCGCTCCGCCAGATAAGCCAGCTCAGCCGTGCACAGCGCGAACTCCTCCGCGAGCGGTACGGACTGCGTGCCGATCTCGCCGGCGACCTTGCGACAGGCGTGCTCCATCGACATTCCGGACTCGACGCAGATCAGCAGCAGGTCGAGCGCGTCGGGAAAAGCCAATCTCATCGAGGTCTGGCGCTTGCCGATCTGGTTGGACAGAAAGACTTCCGGCGCCTTGATCCCGAGATAGGCGGCGGCGATCCCAATCCCGATCTTGACGATGAAGGGCTGGCCGAAATCGTTCAGGACGAAGACGTAGAACAGCGTGAACAGGAAGAGCCCGATCGGCACGACCAGGCGGAAGAACAAAAAGCCCACCTCGGCTTGGGGGCCGCGATAGCCGGCCATCAGGAGCTTTTGCTTCGCCGTCTCCGTGCCGAGCCAGTCGCCGAGCTTAAACTGGTCGACGATCCGGCGCATATACTGCTTCGGCTCCTGGCGAAGCGTGACCCTGTCCTTCTGCCGGTTGAGCCTGTCGCGCTCGCGGGCGCGGATCTTCTCGCGCTCGCTGGCGACGCCCTTCATGCGCTTTTGCAGGCTGTTGCCTTCCGTCAGCGGGATCGCCAGCGTCAGCACGGTCGCAGCGGCGGCAATGGCGACGAGCATGGACAACAGGAATTGTCCATCGGCGAGCTTGTCTGCGATGAGGGCAATCATCCGCGCCGCCTCAAATGTTGAAGTTGATCATCTTGCGCATCACCAGGCAGCCGATCAGCATCCAGACGCCGCCTGCGACCATTGCGACCTTGCCGACCTGTGTGAGCCAGAGCAGCTCGATGTAGCGCGGGCTGCTGAGGTAGACCAGGACTCCGACGACAGGCGGCAACGAGCCGATGATGCCGGCCGAGGCCTTGGCCTCCATCGAGATGGCCTGGATCTTGTCGCGCATCTTGCGGCGATCGCGGATGACGCGGGACAGATTTCCGAGCGTCTCGGCGAGGTTGCCGCCAGTCTTCTGCTGGATCGCCAATACGATGCCGAAGAAATTCGTTTCGGCGCAGGGCATACGATCATAAAGCTTCGCGGTGGCTTCCGTCAGCGGCAGGCCAAGCGCCTGGCTCTCGATGATCTGCCTGAACTCGCCAGCGACAGGCTCGGCGGCTTCATGCGCGATGATCCGCAGGCAGTCGTTCAGCGGCAGACCCGCCTTGATGCCACGGACGATGACGTCGATCGCATTGGGGAATTCAATCCCGAACTTCTTCAGCCGCTTCGTCTTGCAGCGCTTGATGTACCAGGCGGGCAGACCGAATCCGCCGACGAACAGGCCGATGACTGCAAGGAGCGGCTTCTCGCTTGCCAGCAGCAGGGCCAGCGCGGTCACCACGGCCATGACCGCGCTGACGATGTAATACTTCTTGCGCGTCCAGTTCAGCCCGCCCTGCAACAGGCGCGTTTCGAGGGACAGCTTGTTGCGTGAGTTCTCGCGCTTCTCGATGTCCTTGAGGCTTTGAGCCACCTGGCCGCGCTTGGCCCGGGCTTGTGCCTCGCGGTCGATACCGCGCGCCGCGACGGGACTTGCGAACTCCTTGCGGCGCTTTTCCGCCCGGGCCTGCCCGCTGAGCAACGGATAGAACAGCGCATAGACGACGCCGCCCGCGGCGAGGGTCGCGAGCACGATGACAGCGATGACGCTCTTGTCCATGGCGTGGTGCTCCGCTCAGATCGCGCAATCAGGCCGCATCGGCCTCGCCTTGCCTTTCCAGCATGTCGATCGCCGCCGCGAGGCGCTGCTCCTCGCCATAATATCGCGCCCGCTCCCAGAAACGCGGCCGGCCGATGCCGGTGGCGCGATGGCGGCCGGTGAGCCTGCCAGACGCATCCTCGCCCAGAATCTCGTAGGTCATCAGGTCCTGGGTGATGATGACCTCGCCTTCCATGCCCATCACCTCGGTGATGTGGGTGATGCGGCGCGAGCCATCGCGCAGGCGCTGGGCCTGGATGATGACGTCGACCGATGAGCAGATCATCTCGCGCAGCGTCTTCGAGGGCAGGCTGAAGCCGCCCATGGTGATCATCGATTCGATACGGCTCAGGCATTCGCGCGGCGTGTTGGCGTGCAGCGTGCCCATCGAGCCGTCATGGCCCGTATTCATGGCCTGGAGCAGGTCGAAGGCTTCGGGTCCGCGCACTTCGCCGACAATGATCCGCTCGGGCCGCATGCGCAGGCAGTTCTTGACGAGGTCGCGCATGGTGACGGCGCCGGTGCCCTCGATATTGGGCGGGCGCGTTTCGAGGCGCACGACATGAGGCTGCTGCAGTTGCAGTTCGGCGGCGTCCTCGCAGGTGATCACCCGCTCGTCGAGATCGATGTAGTTGGTCAGGCAGTTGAGCAGCGTCGTCTTGCCCGAACCGGTGCCGCCCGAGATGACGATGTTGCAGCGGACCTTGCCGATGATCTTCAGGATCTCGGCTCCCGGCGGCGAGATCGCGCCGAACCGCACGAGCTGGTCGAGCGTCAGCTTGTCCTTCTTGAACTTGCGGATCGTGAGCGCCGGGCCGTCGATCGCCAAAGGCGGCGCGATGACGTTGACGCGCGAGCCGTCGGCCAGGCGCGCGTCGCAGATCGGCGAGGATTCGTCGACGCGCCGGCCGACCTGGCTGACGATGCGCTGGCAGATGTTCATCAGCTGCGCGTTGTCGCGGAAGCGGATGTTGGTCAGCGTGATCTTGCCGGCGACTTCGATGAAGGTGCGCGTCGCACCATTGACCATGATGTCGGCGATGTCGTCGCGCGCCAGCAAAGGCTCGAGCGGGCCATAGCCGAGAACGTCGTTGCAGATATCGTCGAGCAGCTCCTCCTGCTCGGCGATGGAAAGCACCACGTTCTTCAGCGAGATGATCTCGTTGATGATGTCGCGGATTTCCTCCCGCGCCGATTCACCGTCGAGCTTGGCGAGCTGCGAGAGGTCGATCGCTTCGATCAACGCCCCGAAGATCATGCTCTTCATCTGATAATATTCGTCGGAGCGCGGCGTCTCGACCGGCACGGGCGGGGGCGGCGGGCTGCGCCGCGGATCCTGCCCGCCGGTCTGGTCGAGCGTGCGCGCAAGCCCCGGCGCGGAAGCGGCCGCCTTCACGGTCAGGGCCTGGGGCGAATTTGCGCCGGTTGATCGCTTTCCGAACATCTCAACCCTCTTTCGCGGGCAAGGCGAGACATTGCCCGACCGAGCCGCCCGTACCGGCGCTGATCGTGGCGCACATCATCGTCAGGCCCTGCGGCGCTTCAGCTTGGCGACCAGCGGCTCGAACAGGCTGCGCTTGCTGCGCTTGGCCTCGCCGCGCCCGGTCAGCGCACTGGCTATCTGGACGAAGGCTTCGTTGACCTTGCCGTTGGCCTGAATCTCGGCGATCATCTGGCCATTATTGGCGGCAGTGCCGAAGAGCTGTGCATCGAAGGGAATCGAGCTCAGCACCTCGACATTGAGCGCCTTGGCGAATTCGGAGGCATCGATCTCGGGCCGCTTGGGCAGGCCGACCTGGTTCAACACCAGCCTCGCGCTGGAATCATTGGCGCGGCCGGCGCGCATCAAATCGATCAGGTTCTTGGCGTTGCGCAGCGAGGCGAGCTCCGGCGCAGCGACGATGACGATCTCGTCCGCACTGATCAAGGCGCGCTTGACCCAGGCGCTCCAGAGATGGGGAACGTCGAGGACGACGCAAGGCACGCTGGCGCGCAGCAGATCGAAGAGCTGATCGAACGCATCCTCGGAGAGATCGCAGGTGCGATCCAGCATGGCCGGTGCCGCGAGCAAAGCCAGGTTCTCGCTGCAGCGCGAAAGCAGACGGTCGAGGAAATTGGCGTCGAGGCGTTCCGGCGCGAAGACGGCCTCCGCCACGCCCTGCGGCGGATCCTGGTTGAAGTCCAGGCCCGCCGTGCCGAAGGCGATGTCGAGATCGACGATGACAGTCGAGGCATCGAGGTTGCGCGCGATCGCCCAGGCGACGTTATGCGACACGGTCGAGGCGCCGACACCGCCTTTGGCGCCCATCACCGCGATGACGCGGCCGAGATTGCGGGCGCCGGGCGCGATATAGAGCTCCGACAGCGTACGCAAGATATCGAGCGTGCCGAGCGGAGCGATCAGATACTCGCTGACGCCGCGGCGAATAAGGTCGCGGTAGAGTTGGACATCGTTGACATGCCCGACGACCACGACCTTGGTGCCGGCGTCGCAGGCCTCCGACAATGTCTCAAGATGGCGGACGAGCGTCGCGGGATCGGACACCGTCTCGATCACGATGATATTCGGGGTCGGGGCCGCGCGGAAGGCCTCGACGGCGGCCGCGGGACCGCCCATCTGGATGCGCGCATGCGCCTTGTCCATGCGGCGGTCGGCGATGACGGCCTGCATCGTCGCGGCCACGCCCGGCGTCTCGCAGAAGGCCTGCAAGGTGATGCGCGGAAGTGGGGCGATGATGGCTTCGTTGCTCGGGGCTTCGGCCAGCGTCTCGACGGCCTGATCCTTGTCCATCAGGTTCCTCCGCCGACAGTGGAATTGATCTGCGGCGTCTGCTGCCGGTATTCGGTCGAGGGGTCCTTGCCTTCACGCAGCTTGGTGATGGCGCCCATCCGCTTGGCGATGTCGGGGCGTCCCTCGCTGCGGGCGCGGACGAGATCGATCGGATCGGCGACTTGCGCGGCAAACGTCGCCTGGGTGGCGCAACCCAGATTCCAGTAAGGCGCGTTCGACGCCCCTGTCTTGAAGCTGGAAGCGCCCGTATCCTCCGGCCATTGCCCACAGGAATGCGGCAAGCCGGCCTGGAGCGAAGCGAAGGTCAGGCGGATCGGCGAGGCGAGACCGGGATCGTTGACAGGATAGGTCCGGACCGAAAGCGCTGCAGCGGATACGCCGCTGCGGGCCAGGGTCGCACGGATGGCGTTGAGCGTGTCATGCGCGGCCATCTCGCGACGCATGCCGGTGGGAACCTCGGCAACGAGCCCGCCTCGGCCGGAGCGGCGATACTCTTGGGCGAAGTCGGCGACATCCTCCGCCTGCCTTGCATCGAGCCCGCCACCGGCTCGTCCGACGAAGACGTCGAGCGAGCGCGGCGCATCGCGCAGCACGATTGGGTGGCGTTCGCGCGTATCGATCGGCGCGAGCGAGCCCGTGACCTCGGCGTTTTTCGCGCAGGCGCCAAGCGCGAGCCCCGCCGCCAGGACGGCAGCGAACCCGCGCAGCTGGCGAAGCCTGATATGCTGTGATCGAACCGTCATGGTCCTGTCATTCCTCTCGCGCGCTCGACGCCGTCAGTCGGCGATGAAGCCGACGCGGCCCTTATAGGCTTGCGGCAATGGCCCGCTATTGGTGCCGTAGATCTTGTTCAGGCGGCCCAGCAGGATCGCCTGCGCATCATGGGCCTCGACGAAGCCATCATCGGGACGCTGAACCTGATTGGGCTCCATCGGCTTGGCGATATAGGGGGTTGCCGTGATCATCAGCTCGGTTTCCTCGCGCTGGTAGTCACGCGAACGAAACATGACGCCGATGACCGGAATGTTCATCAGCCCGGGAAAGCCGTTGATCGACTGCTTCGTGACCCGCTGGATCAGGCCCGCCGTCGCCAAGGTACCGCCCGATGGCAGCTCGACCGTCGTGTCCGACTTGCGGACCCGGAAGGCGGGAGCATTGACGGATTCCGAATTGGGACCGGTGAAGCGGAGCTGGTTCTCGAAATCGAGCTCGGTGACTTCGGTTGCGATGCGCATGCTGATCTTGTTGTCGGACAGCACGATCGGCGTGAAGTTGAGCGCAACGCCAATCGGCTTGTAGGTGATGCCGAGTGTGCATTTGCCGCTGTCGCAGGTGTAACCGCTCGGGATCGGCACCTCGCCACCAGCCGTGAACTTGGCGCTTTCGCCGGAGATCGCGGTCACCGTGGGCTCCGCCAGAACGCGCGAGAGGCCGGCGCGCTCCAAGGCACGCAAGGTGAAGTTCGTCGAATTGCCGATGCCGGCCGTCACGGCCGTCGCTGACAGCGCCTGCGGCGACAGCGGCAGCGGATTGTCGAGGCTCGGCGTAATCGAGAAATTGCCGAGCTTCCACTCGCCGGTCGAGTTGATGCCGAGCTGCTTGATCGCCTTGCGCGAGACTTCGGAGACCACGACCTTGACCATGACCTGATCGCGCCCGCGGATCGTCAGCGAATTGATGACCGCGCCCTTGGACGAGGAGAAGAGGCCACTCGACTGACCGACGAAAGCCGTGGCGATATCGACGGCTTGAGTTGCCTCCGAGGCATTGGCGACATTGCCGACCAGCAGGATCGAGTTGCCGGCGGGTTTGATATCGATCTGAGCCTTGGGAAGGGCGCTGCGCAGGGTCTGGCGAAGCACGTTGAGGTCGCGCCCGACCTCGATTTCGAGGGCGGAAATCTGCCTGCCCTCGGCATCGATGACGAACATCGAGGTCGAGCCATCGGCGATGCCGATGATGAAGAGCTTGCGCGCCGAGCGCACGACGGCGTTGGCGACCTTCGGATTGGCGACGAAGACCTCCTTGGCGTCGCGGGGGAGCTCGACGACCAAGGAGCGCCCGATCGACAGATCGAGCTTGCGCGCGATCGCATGGTCGCTCGACCCGACATTCAAAATCGGCGCCGGGCCGGTTGACTGGGCGCCGGCCGGACCTGCCAGAAGGAATGCGAGCGTCGCCGAGATGAAGATGCGTTCGACGGTCATGGTTTCACGCCTCTGGAGGTGACGCCGTAGCGCACAAGGGTCATGGCGCCATCCTCGGTGGGCCGCGCAACCTCGCCGACATCCTTCAAACTGCGGAGCGCGAGCGAGAGCGAACCGGTCTTCTGGGCCTGAGCGACGGTCTCGACCTGGCCTGGATCGACCTCCAAAGTCGCCGTCTCGCCGATGACGACCTTCTCGCCATTGCGCTCCTGGACATTCTGGCCGATCGCCAGGACGCGGACATTGCGCAGGATCGTCTCGCTGGAATAGCTCTCGCTGCGGCTGCCCGTGCCCTCGTCCCGAGAGGTGCGGATGACGTCGACATGGTCGTTGGGCAGGATAAAACCGCCCGCCGTGTTGGCGCCACGGCTGTCCGTGCTGATCGCGATGGCGCGCTTGCCGGCCGGGAGCACCGCCGAAAGGAAGCCGGTTCCGTCGGTCTTGATCAGCTTCTCACGCCGGATCGGCTCCGCGCCGAGTATTGCATAGCGGGCGACCTGGCCGATCAGCTCCTTCTCGGCCTCCGGCGCCTCGTCCTGGCGCACCACGCCGGCCGGCACGCTCGCGAGCGGCCAGTCGATCCAGCGCATGTCATTGGCGGACACCGTATTGCCGATCGGGATATCGGCGGCGGCCACGAGCACCGGCACTGTCGGCGCCGACTCGATCCGGGCCGCCGGCGCAGGAACATCCGCCGGGCGCTGCATGAGCAGAGCTGCGCCCAGTCCGGCGACCAGCGCCACGACGAGAATAATGATGCGGGCGGGACTCATCAGACTGACCCTCGGCCAAGACAGAGTTGGCTCTCGGTCAGAATGGTGCCGTCGGAATCGTCAACTTATGGTTAACCAGACGTATCTTTCTTTAACGCTTTCGTGTCGGAGAGGCCGGAACGCACACTCAGAGCCCGATGGCGGCACGCCAGAGCGATGTCTCAGGCAGGATAAAAAGGGCGGAAAGGGCGAGCGCGATGCCATAGGGCACCCCTTCGTTGGCTGCGTGCAGGCGACGCAGCCAGGGCCAATTCTCGACCCATTCCGGAAGCGGGGCCGAGCGCAAATTCAGTATCAGTATGGTGAGCAGACCGCCGGCCAATCCGGCCAAGGCGAGATAGGGCACAAGCTGGTCGAAGCCGAACCAGAGCGCCGTCGCCGCGGCAAGTTTAGCGTCCCCCCCGCCGATCCAGCCGGCAGCGAACATACCGAAGCAGACGACCAGCACGAGAGCGCCAGCCGCGACGTGCCCACCGACCTGCTCCCAGCCCAGACCCAACCACAGCGCGCAGATCGCAAAGGTGGCGATCAGGCCGAGACAGAGCCTGTTGGAGATCGTCATCCAGACGAGATCGCTCGCCGCGGCGTAGGCCATCGCTGCCGGAAAGACGACGAGGAGCGCGATGAGTGGTGGCGACATGACATGCAATCCCACGCAACACGAAAATCAACACCGGGCCGACCACCAGGAGCCCGTGGCTCTTGAAGCGGTCGAGCGATCCGGAGGTGCCATCTTGGAAGATAATAGGGCGGCCGCCCGCAAGCGGCCGCCTTAAAATATTGGTCCGTGACCGATCAGCCGATGGGGGCCAGACGGAGGGCGATTTTGTTGAACACGGCGTTGAGATTGGTGCCGAGCAGGGTCGCGCCGGCGATGACGACGACGGCGATCAGCGCTGCGATCAGGCCGTATTCGATGGCGGTCGCGCCGGACTCGTCCTTGGCGAAGCGAGCGAAGAGATTGGTCATGTTGGAACTCCTTTTACACCACGGTTTGACTGCTGCCGTTGCTCTGAGCGGCTTCGGTCAGCGACACATGGACACTACCCCGCCCCCCTTGCTGATCGGTTAAGCCGAAAGAAGAATTGGCTCGTTTTCGGAGACATCATTTCGATGGTTAACGCTGAATTTATGAGATCATCTAGCGCTTACTTATACTCTATCTCAGTATTCGAATTCATTTCCACTCTCACGCATCCGCGAACAAGCTCCCCTTCGCTCATATCGCATCGCCTCGTGCCAGATCGACTGAATTCCCATGAGGAAAACCCTCAATTTCAGCGGCTTCAGGTAACGATCTAAGCCTTCGGCGGAGGCCCATTAGGGATTGATTCATCAATTTGCGCTTTGCTCCCGCTGTTGGAATCCTTGAGGCGTCAGCCATGTCCACTCTCGAACCGTCAGCGCCGCATCGCCGGGCCCGCCTGTCGCGGACGCTGGCTGCGCTCATCGCCTTCGCCGCGCCGGCCGGAGTAGTGAACGCCGCGCCGCAGGCGGCCGCGCCCGAAACCGTGAATGTCCTGGTCGATCACGCAAAGGTGGTGCGGCTGCCGGAGCGGGCGCAGACCGTGATCGTCGGCAATCCCGGCATCGCCGATGTCTCGGTGCAGAAGAACGGCGTGATGGTCGTCACCGGCAAGAGCTTCGGCGTCACCAACCTGATCGCCCTCGACGCCGGCGGAGCGCTGCTGGCAGAGTCCCTCGTGCGCGTAAGCGCGGCTTCCGATTCCATCCTGACCGTGCAGCGGGGCCTCGAACGCGAATCCTATTCCTGCACGCCGATATGCCAGCCTGCGGTCCAGCTCGGCGACGCCCAGAAATATTTCGGCGAGGTCGGCGGCCAGACCACCGCGCGCAACACCCTGGCGGTCGGCACGAACCGGTAAAGCGTTTTCGAGCGAAGTGGGCACCGGTTCGCGTGAAGAAAACACGTCGACATAAAGGACGAGAGCAATTGAACGATCCAACCGGATCGGAAATTGCTCTCGAGATAGGGCTGCGGACCAAGCCGCGCCTGCTCCGGCGACGCAGCGAACGGCCATCAAGGTGAATGGCGGACTAACGCCTCCGCCGATGGTCCGCATGTGGCCATAACGGATCCGAAATTCTTTTCGTCTAGGACTGGGCTCGCCGAGATCGACGGGCATGGCCTGGCGGCTGCCGGCACGACAAGTCGAGAATGTGCCCCGGTCTCATCTGCCCTGCAGTTCCCCGTGGCACGCCAGCTGGACGCATGACGCTATGACGGCTCATCCGATCGAAACACCGGCCGAGCCGACGCGCCGGCCGCGGGGAATCCACCGCCTGCTGCGACGCTTCAAGCGCTCGCAGGGCGGCGCGACGGCCGTCGAATTCGCCATCATAGCGACGCCTTTCCTGATGCTGCTGGCGGCGATCCTCGAGACCGCGCTGATGTTCTGGACCAGCCAGGTACTCGAGGAGGGCGTCGCCCAAGCCTCGCGCGCGCTGCTCACCGGCCAATCCCAGACGCTCTACAAAAGCGCCGTCGCCGGTGCCAATGCGACAGCCTTCAAGAACGCGATCTGCGCCAATGGGCCAGGCCTGATCGATTGCTCCAAGGTGACCATCGACGTCCGCAGCTACGCCTCATTCGCCAGCGCGAACACAGGCACGGCCGCGAGCAATCCCGTGAGCGGTGGCGCCTTGAACACCAGCGGTTACGGTTTCACGCAGCCGCTGCCCGGGCAGATCGTCGTCGTGCGGGCGGTGCTCGAATACCAGCTGATCTTCACGCAATGGAGCTCGGCGCTTGCCAATCTCGGCTCGGGCAAGCGGGCGATCGTGGCCTCCGCCACCTTCCGCACCGAACCCTTCACCGTTCCTGCGACCTGAGGTCGGATCATGTGGCGTGTCGTTTCCTTTCGCCGCAACCCGGCCGTCCTGCGCGGCCTGGCGCGACGCTTCGCCGACAGCCGCCGCGGCGCGGCCGCCGTTGAATTCGCCTTCGTTCTCCCGATCATGCTGATGGCCTATTTCGGCATCGTCGAGGTCGCGCAGGGCGTGATGATCGACCGCAAGGTCACGGATTTGAACCGCGCCCTGGCAGACCTGACCGCCCAGGGCACGTCGATCTCGGACACCGAGATCAGCAATATTTTTGACGCGGCGCAAACGATCATGGCGCCGTTCACGAGCGTGGCGCCGAAAATGGCGATCGTCAGCGTCGTCATCGACAGCAGCGGCGTTGCCAAGGTCTGCTGGAGCGCGCAGCGCAACTCGACCGTGCCCAAACGCGGGGACACGGTCACCCTGCCGGACAATCTCAAGGTCGCCAGCACCTCGCTGATCATGGCGACGGCGAGCTATAACTTCACGCCGCTCGGCTACCTCTTGACCGGATCGATCACGATCGGCAACGCCCCGATCTATATGCGCCCGCGCGTCGGCAAGACCGGTGGCACCGGCAACATAGAGCAGGTCGAGCGGACCAGCGTCGCCATGTGCCCGCTCTACAACTGACGGGGAACACCACCCCGCAGCATGTCTGCCTCGCCCGTCAGATACTCTGGTTGTAGGCGCCGACCTCGGGGTTTTCACGCAGCAAGGCATCGATCGCCGCGAACATCTCGCGCATGCGCGCTTCGGAGACCGGGCTCTCGCAGACGACGACGAGCTCGGGCTTGTTCGACGAGGCCCGGACCAACCCCCAGGTGCCGTCCGTATTGACGACGCGGACGCCGTTCACGGTGATGACGTCGCGGATCGATTGCCCGGCGATGGTCGCGCCTTGCGCCTGCAGGGCTTCGACGCGCTTCACGACGCGCTCGCCGACCTGATACTTGATCTCGTCGGCGCATTTGGCCGCCATGGTCGGGGTGCCCCAGGTCTTCGGCACGGCGGCATAGAGCTGCGACATCGACTTGCCCGGATTGCGGTCGAGCATGTCGATGACGGCAATCGCGGTGACGACGCCGTCGTCATAGCCGCGACCGACCGGCGCGTTGAAGAAGAAATGCCCCGATTTCTCGAAGCCGGCGAGCGCGTTCAGATCACGCACGCGGCGCTTGATATAGGAGTGGCCGGTCTTCCAGTAATCGGTCTTGACGCCGAGCCGCTGCAATTCGGGATCCGTGCTGAACAGGCCGGTCGACTTCACATCGACGACGAACTGCGCAGCCGGATGGAGCGCGCCGAGATCGCGGGCCAGCATGACGCCGATCTTGTCGGCGAAGATCTCCTCGCCATGATTGTCGACGACGCCGCAGCGGTCGCCATCGCCGTCGAAGCCGAGTGCGACATCGGCGCCATGCTGCTTCACGGCATCGGCCATGGCATGCAGCATCTTCATGTCTTCGGGGTTGGGATTGTAGCGCGGGAAGGAATGGTCGGGCTCGACATCCATCGGCACGACCTCACAGCCGAGCGCCTCCAGAATCTGCGGGGCGAAGGCGCCTGCCGTGCCGTTGCCGCAGGCAGCGATGACCTTGAGCTTGCGCGTGATCTTCGGGCGGCTGGTCAGATCCTTGATGTAGAGCGCCGGGAAATCCGGCACGAACTGATAGGAGCCACCGCCCGACAGGTCGAAATCGGCGGCGAGCACGATCTCCTTGAGCCTACCCATCTCCTCGGGGCCGAAGGTGACGGGGCGGTCGCAGCCCATCTTCACCCCGGTCCAGCCATTGTCGTTATGCGAGGCGGTGACCATGGCGACGCAAGGCACATCGAGCGCGAACTGGGCGAAATAGGCCATCGGCGACATGGCGAGCCCGATATCATGGACCTTGCAGCCCGCCGCCATCAGGCCGGTGACGAGCGCCATCTTGATCGATGAGGAATAGCTGCGGAAATCATGGCCGGTGACGATCTCCGGCTTCACGCCCATGCGCTTGATCAGCGTGCCCAGCCCCATGCCGACGGCCTGGACGCCCATCAGATTGAGCTCCGGCCCGAAGAACCAGCGCGCGTCGTATTCGCGGAAGCCGGTCGGCTTCACCAGCGGTAGGGCTTCATATTCGAAGGTGTTCGGGAAGAGCTCAGGCAGCGGCTTGGGGAACATCGGGGCTTCCGGGACGGAGAGGCGGGCCAGAGGCCTTACGCATAGCCGATGACGCCCATGATGGGAAACGCCTCAGCCCGAACCCGGCCGGAGGTTCAGCCGCGCAGGACCATTCTGCCAGTCTGGACCTCATAGCCCTGCAGCTTGCCGAGAAAGGAGGTGCCGAGCAGGCTCATCGAGAGCGCGCCGTCCGGTAACACGACCGCCTCGACATTGCGCACCAGGATATCGCCGAGCCGCACCTCGCGCAGATTGACGCGCGCCCCCTTGACCACGCCATTGGCGGTGCTGAGGGTCATCTTGTAGTCGCTGGGCCCGAGCTGGATGCCGAGCGCCCGGGCATCGCTCGCCGTCAGCGCGACCATGCTGGCACCGGTATCGACCATCATCTGGACGCGATAATTGTCGATCGTCGGATGAACGACATAATGGCCGCGATAATCTGCGGCGACAGTCAGGGTCGGACGTTGTGGTGCAGCCTTTGGCGCCGTCGTCGACCGGTTCCCGGCAGTGGCGACGGCCGCGACGGGAGGCGCGCCACCGCCGGTGATGTCCGCAAGCCGCCCACTATAGGAAAGCGCGCTGTAGATCACGGCCCCGGCGACGCCGAGAGCCCATATGATCGGCCTTTGCGCCATCGATGTCTGACCCCATCCCCAATCTGCAGATCGAGCATGTGGCGCAGTCCCTGCGGAAAGATGAAAAGCGCAGCTCGTATTGCGCAGGTTGCGAGGCAGATGCCGGCTTTGCAAGGAACAGGCTTAACGCAGGGTTCCCGAAGCTCTCATCAACCCGCAGCAAAGGATACTGCGTAACTCCAAGAAACGCCTTGGAACTAAAATAAGCGCCTGGGAACTCAAAGAAACGCTTGGCCGACCAAAGCTTCGATCGCCTCCCGGCGCGGCACGCTCGGCTGCGCACCGGCCACCGTGCAGGCAAGCGAGCCGGCGGCCAGTCCGCGCTGAAGCGCGCCCGAAAAGCCGCAGGCTGCGGCAAGCGCCGCGGCAAAGGCCCCCGTGAAACTGTCGCCAGCAGCAACAGTATCGACGACGTCGACCTGCGGCGCCGCAAGCCTGCGCCGGACGCCGCCCTGCCAGCCGACCACGCCGGCCGCGCCGAGCGTCACGACGCAAGTCAGCCCGCGCTCGGCGTCGATGCGCCGAGCGACCTCCTCGGGCTCCCCGTCGGGCCAGCCCAGGGACTGCGCCAGAACCAACGCTTCATGCTCGTTGACGATCAGGACATCGAGACAGTCGAGCAGCGCCGCAGCGGGCGCACCGGCCGGGGCGAGGTTCAAGATAACGCGCCCACCGGCCCGCTTCATCGACCGCGCAGCGGCGATGCACTCCGCCTCGGGCACTTCGCGCTGGAGCAACAGCACGTCGCGCTCGCTCAGCGGCATGGTGTCCAGCACGGCGCTGCGAGCGAACGCATTCGCGCCGGCCGCGACGACGATCTGGTTGGAGCCGGCCGCATCGACGGCGATGAAGGCCGCCCCCGTTGGCGCGTCGACATGCGCGACATTGGCAAGATCGACCCCGTCCGCCGCGAGCAGCGACAAGGCAATCTCGGCGAAACCATCGCGCCCGACCGCGCCGACAAGCGCGACCTCTGCCCCGGCGCGGCACGCGGCCAGCGCCTGATTGGCGCCCTTGCCACCGGGATGGAGTGCATAGCCCGGGCCGATCACGGTTTCGCCGGCACCGGGCAGGCGCTCGACCGGCGTGACGAGGTCGACATTCAAGGAACCAAAAACGACGATCATGACGCGTCCCGAGGCGGCCTTCACAGCGAAGGCCTCAGGCCTCGAAGAACACCGTCTCACCCTCGCCTTGCAAGCGGATATCGAAGCGGAAGACGCCATCCGCGCCGCGCTGGGCGATCAGCGTATCGCGCCGCCCGGCCGGCACGAGAGCCAGGACCGGATCGGAGGCGTTGCCCGGCTCGTCGGAAAAGTAGATCCGGGTCGCGAGCCTGAGTAACACACCACGTGCGAAGACCGAGACGCTGAGATGGGGGGCCTGCTGTATCCCGTCAGCTCCCGGCAATGCGCCCGGCTTGACCGTCTCGAAGAAAAAACCGCCTTCGGCATTCGTCTCGGCTCGGCCGAAGCCGGTGAAGCCGACATTGCCCGCGGCATGGAAGCGCCCCTGCGGATCGGCCTGCCAGCTCTCGATCATGGCATCGCTCACGGGCACGCCATCGCCGTCGAAGACCGTGCCTTCGATGCGGATACGCTCGCCGGCCACGCCCTCGGCCGCGACCTGTTCGGTGGCGAGCTCCGACCCGCCATAGGCGCGCGGCGTCAGCGCATAGGCGAAGAAGGGGCCGATCGTCTGTGATGGGGTCAAACCGGGCTTGGTCTCAGTGGTCGTCTTGGTCTCAGTGGTCATGGGGCTCTTCCAGCGGCGTCGCATTGCGGCCGCGCAGGACGATGTCGAACTGGTAGGCGAGCGCCCATTCCGGCTCGGTCGTCTCGATGTCGAAGCGTGAGACCAGCCGGTTGCGCGCATTCTCGTCGGTGATCGACTGGAAGATCGGATCGTATTTGAACAGCGGATCGCCCGGAAAATACATCTGCGTGATGACGCGCGAGAGGAAGCTCGGCCCGAACAGCGAGAAATGGATATGGGCCGGCCGCCAGGCATTGTGATGGTTGCGCCAGGGATAGGCCCCGGGCTTGACCGTGACGAAGCGATAGCGCCCCTGTGCATCGGTCAGTGCCCGGCCCGCGCCAGTGAAATTCGGGTCGAGCGGGGCCGGATGCTGGTCGCGGATATGGACATAGCGCCCGGCGGCATTGGCCTGCCAGATCTCGACCAGCGTATGCGGCACCGGCCGACCGTCCTCATCGAGTACGCGACCGGTCACGATGATGCGCTCGCCCAGCGGCTCGCCCTCGTGCTGACGCGTGAGGTCGGTGTCGGTCTCGTTGACCGCGACATGGCCGAAGACCGGCCCGGTCGTTTCCGACAGCGTGTGCGGCAACAGGATCAGGGGCTGCGCCGGGGCGCGCTTCAAAGTGGACTTGTACTCGGGCGAGGCGTTGAGGGGGTGCGCCTTCAGGCTCTCGCGCGGATAGATCAGGCTCATGCCGCCACTCCGTGAGCGTGCTTGGTGCGGGTGTGCAGATCGCGCAGCACCGCCAGTTCCTGCACTGACGCGGCGGGAGTCTCCGCCAATTCGGCCGCAAAGCGCAAGGGCCAGCCGCAGCCGGCCTGAACCTGCTCGCGCGTGACGCCCGGATGCAGTGAGACCACTGTCAGCTCCGAGGTCTCGGGATCCGGCTCCATCACGCAGAGGTCGGTGATGATCTTGGTCGGCCCCTTCGTCTTCAGGCCGAGCTTGGCGCGGTCGCCCTTGCCCGTGCCGTGGCCGAAGGAGGTGATGAAGGGCAGCGTCTCGACGAAAGCGCGCGAGCCCATCGCCATGGTGATGAAGATCTGGCCGCAATGGATCGCGATCTCGGGCGCACCGCCGCCGCCGGGCAGACGCACCTTCGGTGCGTCATAGGGACCGACGACCGTGGTGTTGAGATTGGCGAAACGGTCGATCTGCGCGCCGCCGAGGAAACCGATGGTGATGCGCCCGCCCTGTAGCCAGTAGCGGAACATCTCCGGCACGGAGACGGTGGTCAGCGCGGTATCACAGAGCTCGCCATCGCCGATCGAGAGCGGCAGCACGGTCGGCCGCGTCGAGAGCGTACCGGATTCGTAGATCAGCGTGATTTTCGGCGCATGGGTCAAACGCGCGAGGTTGCAGGCGGCCGAGGGCGCGCCGATGCCGACGAAGCAGACATCCTCATTCGTCAGCAGCCGGGCGGCTGCGATCGTCATCATCTCGGTGGGGGTTGCGGTCATCATGATCCCTCACGCTGCCTGCCGGGACGGGCGGGCATGCTGTGCGAAGGCCTCAGGCCCCTGCTCCAGCACATTCGCCTTGATCCAAGCCAAAAACGTCTCACGCTCGCGGGCGATCTTGTCCCAGGCGATGTAGAAATCATTGGCGCGCTTGTAATAGCCCTGCGCGTAGGAGGGATAGGCGCCACCCGGAACATGGGCGATCGCGGTCACCGTCCAGGCCGGCAGGATCACGGCATTGGCGTTGCGCGGGCCGAAATCATCGACGATCTCCTCGACCGTGACGAGCGAGCGCTTTGCTGCCAGCACCGCCTCCTTCTGCACGCCGACGATGCCCTCCAGCAGGACATTGCCCTCGCGATCGGCCTTGAGCGCATGGATGATCGCGGCGTCGGGACGGATTGCCGGCACCGTCGCCAGCACCTCGCCGGTATAGGGGCAGGTCACGGATTTGATCTTCGGGTTGACCTTGGGCAGGTCGACGCCTTTGTAGCCGCGGAAGACCGCAAAGGGCAGGTTCGCGGCGCCCGCCTCATAGGCATTGGCCATGGCCGCGTGGCTGTGCTCCTCGATCTCGAGCTTGTGCGGCCAGCCATTCTCGACCGCGTCGCGGAAACGATGCAGCGAGCCGACGCCGGGATTGCCGCCCCAGGAGAAGACGAGCTTCTCGGCGCAGCCCATGCCGATCATCTGATCATAGACCAGGTCCGGCGTCATGCGGATCAAGGTCAGGCGCTTGCGGGCCTGGCGGATCGCCTCATGGCCCGCCGCATGCGGGATCAGATGGGTGAAACCCTCCATCGCGACGGAACAGCCATCGCTCAGGACCGCCTCGACCCCTTGCGCAAGGGAGACGAATTCAGCCACCTTGACATCTCCTCATTATGTGCGTTAATCGCACAACGTTTTGATAATCGCACTTTACGGCGCACACCAAAGACGGTCAAGCATGGCGAGCCAAGCATGACGAGTACAGCACCGGACCGCGACCATATGGCCGCCCTGGAAAAGGGGCTGGCGGTGATCGAATGCTTCGACGCGATCCATGACAAGCTCACCATCGCCGATGTCGCCCGTGCGACCGACCTGTCGCGCGCCGCCGCGCGGCGCTGCCTGCTGACGCTGGCGAAGATCGGCTACGCGGAGTTCGACGGCAAGTTCTTCCGATTGACGCCGCGCGTGCTGCGTCTCGGCCATGCCTGGCTCGCCTCGACGGCGCTGCCGCAGCTGGTTCAGCCGTTCCTGGAGCGGTTGTCGGAGGAAACCCACGAATCCTCATCCGCCTCGCTGCTCGACGGGCATGAGATCGTCTACATCGCCCGCTCCGCACAAAGGCGGATCATGTCGGTGGGCCTGTCCGTCGGCAGCCGGTTGCCGGCCTTCTGCTCCTCGATGGGCCGCATGCTGCTGGCGGCCCTGCCGCCAGAGGAGGCGCAGGCGCGCATTCTCGCAGGCAAGCCGCGCGCGCTGACGCCACGCACGGTCACCGAGATCGCACAGTTGATGCCGATCCTGGCGCGGGCGCAGGCGCAGGGCTATTGCCTCGTCGACCAGGAGCTCGAACTCGGCCTGGTCTCGCTGGCGATGCCGCTCGTCAATGCGCGCGGCGAGGTCGTTGCGGCCTTCAACCTGTCGGGCCAGGCGCAGCGCAACTCCGCCGAAGCGATGGCCGAGGCCTTTCTGCCGAAAATGCGCGCGATGCAGGCGATGCTGCAGCCGTTGATCAAATGAGCCCAAATGATCACATGACCCCAAGCGAGATCGCGATGCTGGAACTGTCGACCGGCCCCTTCACCGCCCGTATCGCCCCCGAGATCGGCGGGATCGTCACGGCGCTTGAATGGCGCGCTCCGGACGGACAACGACACAAGCTGCTGCACGCGCCCGATGGAGCGGTGCCCACGACCGCGCATTCCAACATGTTCGGGACATGGCTGATGGTGCCCTTCGCCAACCGCGCCTTCGATTGCCTGGTCGATGATGGCGAGCGTGCCTTCACTGTCCCGGCCAATGACCGCAGCGGCAACATCCACGGTTTCGGCCGGCAATCGGCCTGGACTGTCCTGGGCAAGACCCAAGGCCATACCGTGCTGGAGCACCGCCGGACGGAGGGCCCGGATCCCTATCGCTACCGTGCGACGCAGGACATCGCGCTCGACGACACCGGTATGACCATCACGATGGCCGTCACCAACGAGGCCGATACGGCACTACCTTACGGAATCGGCCATCATCCCTGGTTTCCCTGCGCGCCCGACACCCGGCTGGGTATGACCGCAGACGGCGCACTCGTCTTCGGCGAGGCTTTTCGCGCAACCGGCTCGGCGCTGTTCAGCGATGGCGGCCCCTATGCGAGCAAGCCGGTTTTCGCGCGGGAGCATGAGACCGCCTGGAGCTTGCTCGGCTGGAATGGCGTGGCGCGCATCGAGACGCCCTCGACTGGTCTCGCGATCACGCTGACCGCCAGCGAGAATTTCAGCTTCCCGGTGGTCTGGGCCCCGCTTGGTGCGGATTTCCTCTGCGTCGAGCCGCAAAGCCACGCGATCGGCTCACCCAGCGAAGCGGCGGCACGCGCCGTCTCGCCGCTAACGCGGCTTCAGCCGGGCGAGACGCTGGAAGGCTGGCTGCGGATCGTGCCGGAAACGCTGTGATCCGCTGACCGGACGCAACCGCTCAGCGCCAGCGCTGATTGGGATAGTAGGGCTGATAGCCGAAAGCATCCACCGGTAGCGCCGGGCGCAGGAAGATCTGCTCGCGGGCGGCGTTCCAGCTCGGGGCCTTGCGGTTCTGCGCGATGGCGGCACGCTCCCTGGCCTTCGCCTTGGCGAGCTTAGACTTGGCGCCGCTCGACGCCTTGGCGAATTGCGAGAGCCCGTCATCGGCCGCGCCGTTCAGCGCGATGCGCGTCTGGCCGGCGCCATGCTTCTTCACCAGCGCGAAGAACTTCGCGGCATTGGCTGTATGAAGACGGATGCAGCCATGCGAGGCCGGGCGACCGAGCGCGCCGACGGCATTGGTGCCATGGATCGCGTAACCGCCGCGGAAGAACACGGCATAGGGCATGGCCCCGCCATATTTCCGCGAGTACCAGCTCTTCTCCAGCCGGGTCGGCCGATAGACGCCGTTGGGCGAGCGGAAGCCCTTGCGGCCCGAGGAGATCGCCCAGTTGTAAACCTCGCCATCGGTCGTCGCGACCTGCATGCGCTGGGCGGCGATATCGACCTTCACCGAGACGCCGGCCTGGGCCGTGGCGATGCCGGCGAACGATAGGAACAAGACGGCCAGGATGCCGAGAACGCGACGCATCACACCACTCCGAAAAACGCGACTGTTGGATCTTTCGGCATTGTCGGGCGCAAGGCTCCGCCGCCATTGCCTTCAGAAAAGGCCTCAGTTGGCCCAGCTGTAAAGCGCAAAGACGAATTGTGGTTTCCACGATCGCGCAATCAGCGTTTCAAACCCGATGAGGGCTGGTCCCGTGCGCAAGGCGAGCTTTTGACGGCGACGCCAAGAGCCGGCAGCATAACGCCCCGTCAGCCGCCGGACTTTGCCATGCCGTCACGATCGCCTTCCCGCCTTGCTCGTCGTCTCATTGCCCTCAGCTTGGCCCTCAGCTTGCTCCTGCTACCCTTCGCGGCGCAGGAGGTCCGCGCCGTCGAAACCCTGAAGACCTCGGTCGGCGGGAGCGAGATCGCCGTCCATCTCTATGTCCCGAGCGGACAAGGCCCGTTTCCGGTGCTGATCCTGTCGCATGGCAGTCCACGCAGCCCCGCGGCACGCGCGAAGTTCGGCGAGGCGACGCTGGCCGCCGTCGCAAAAACCTTCGTGGCGCGCGGCGTGCTCGTCGCAGTGCCGATCCGGCGCGGCTATGGCGGCGAGGGAAGCGGTTGGGCCGAGGGCTATGGCCGCTGCGAGAACGCAGACTATTATGGCGGCGGCCTGGCGACTGCCCAGGATATCCGCGCCGCCGCCAGCGCCGTGAGGGCTCGGCCCGACGCCGATCCACGCCGGTTGGTCTATATGGGCGTCTCGGCTGGCGGCTGGGGCTCGATCGCAGCCGCAACTCACGGCGATTCAGGGCTGCTCGGCGTGGTCAATTTCGCAGGCGGGCGCGGCTCGCGCGGCCCCAACGATGTATGCTCGGAAGAGGCGCTGATCTCCGCAGCCGGGCGCTATGGCGGCTATGCGCGCGCGCCGGAACTCTGGCTCTACAGCAGCAACGATCTCTTTTTCGGCCCCGATCTGGCCAAGCGCCTGTACTCGGCCTTCTCCGCCGCAGGCGGAAAGGCACGCTTCGTGTCCGCTCCGGCCTATGGCCAAGACGGCCATGGCTACATCAATGCCGTCGGCTCCTGGCGCAGCGAGGTCGAGGGATTTTTGCGGGGCATCGGCTTCATGCGCTGAGGTCTGCGCCTCGACGCCGGCTGCTACAACATCGGCAGCGAGCGCGGCTTTGGCCCACGCGGCAGGGCGGCGTCGATGCGAGCGATCTCGGCCTCGCTCAGGCGCAGGGACAGCGCGCCTGCATTATCCTCGACGTGGTTGGCCCTGGCCGCTTTCGGGATGGCGAAGACCAAGGGCCGCCGCGTCAGGAAAGCCAGCGCGACCTGCCGGGCGCTGGCCCCATGCGCCGCCGCGATCTCCGCCAAAAGCTTGCCGCCGGCGCTGATGGATGGCGGAAAATCGTCCTGCCCGAACGGGCTGTAAGCCGTGACGGCGACGCCGTTGCGCTCGCACCACGGGATCACCGCATGCTCGATCGCCCGCTCACGCAGATGGTACAGCACCTGATTGCAGGCGATGCGGCCCGGTCCTGCCACTTCGAGCGCCTCGTCGAGATCGTCGACATCGAAATTGCTGACGCCCCAGGACAGGATCTTGCCCTCCTCGCGCAGCGCCTCGAATGCGGCGAAGGTCTCCTCCAGCGGATAGGAGCCGCGCCAATGCAGCAGGTAGCAGTCGAGCCGGTCGGTCTTGAGGCGCCTGAGCGAGCGCTCGCAGGCACTGCGCGTTCCAGCTTTCGAAGCGTTGTGCGGCAGCACCTTCGAGACGAGGAAAACCTCGTCGCGCCGCCCAGAAACCGCCTCCCCGACCATCTCCTCCGAGCGGCCCGAGCCATACATTTCGGCGGTGTCGATATGGCTGAGGCCGAGATCGAGCCCGCGCTTCAGCGCGGCGACAGCGTTGCGCCGGTCGGCGAGCTCGATGTTCCAACTGCCCTGGCCGATGCGTGCGACCTGCAAGCCATCCTGCCCGAAACGATGTGCCATCAGCGTTCTCCTGCCTCTTTCAGCGAATCTCGACCTCGAAATGGCCGTGACGCAGCTCTCCATCCGCATAACGCACCCGCACCGCGAAGGAATCGCGGCCGCGATAATCGGGTGCCGAGGTGTATTCGAAGGCGAGCGAAGGGCCGACCTTGCCGTCGCAATGCCGGTAGGGGCCGGGTCCGTAGGTCGCCGCGCCCCTGCGGGGCAGCATCCTCACCTTGCCGTGTCGAGGCGGCTGCGTCAGCACGGCGGTCGGCCGCTTCACCGGGCGACAGCGTGCATCCATCGTCATATAGGTCTGCTGCATGACCGTCGGCTCGCCTGCTACGACCCGATCGGTGCCGTCCGCCTCGGACAGCCGCCCATCGCTGGAGGTGACGCAACCACCAAGCCCGCCGCAAAGCAGGAGGAGACCGCAAAACAGAAGGAGGCCTGGCCTCGCCATTCCGGGACCTCGCATGCTGTCTCCACTCGGCCTGCGCCAGCGCCACGGCGCGATATGCAGATGCCCTTCCGCTTGATCAGACCGGCGGCGTGCCATTGGCCGAGAGCACCTCACCCGCCAGATAGAGCGAGCCGCAGATCAGAATGCGCGGCGGGGCCGACCAGCTCCGGCTGGCGATTTCGTGCAATGCCTGCTCGACGGAGCCCGCGACCTCGGCCTTGAGCCCGGCCTCGCGCGCCAGGCTCGCCACCTCCTCGGCCGGGCGCGCCGCCAGCGTATTCTGAATCGGTACGGCGAACAGCGTCTGCGCCAACCCTTTGAAATGACTGAGCGTCGCCTTGGCGTCCTTGGTCGAGAGCAGGCCCGTGATCATCACCAGCGGGGCTGGATTGCGATCGGCGAGATCGGCCATCGCCTGGGCCAGAACACGCCCGCCATCGGGGTTGTGGCCGCCATCGAGCCAGAGTTCGGCGCGGGCGGGGATGAGCTCGGCGAGCTTGCCGCGCGCCAGCCGCTGCAGCCGCGCCGGCCAATCGGCCTCCAGCATGCCCTGCTCGAAGGCCCGCGCCGGCAGACCGCCATAGCCGGCGGCGCGCAGGGCGGCGATCGCCGTGCCGGCATTCACATGCTGGTGGCGCCCCACGAGGCGCGGCAAGGGCAGATCGAGCAGGCCGTCGCCGTCCTCATAGACAAGGCGGCCACCATCCTCATGGACGTTGAAATCCTGCGCGCCGATCAGGATGCGCGAGGCGCCGACGCGCTCGGCCGTGGCCTCCAGCACCGCCGTCGGCTCAAGCTCCTGCGGCGCGATCACCGCCGGGGCGCCGCGCTTGAAGATGCCGGCCTTCTCGGCCGCGATCTTGGTCACGGTGTCGCCCAGATATTCGGCATGGTCGAGCGAGACCGGCGTTACCACCGTGCAGGCGGGGTGGGCGATGACGTTGGTCGCATCGAAGCGGCCGCCCAGCCCGACTTCGAGCAGCACGACATCCGCCTTGTGCTCGGAAAACAGCAGCAAGGCCGCCGCGGCGGTGATCTCGAAGAAGGTGATGGCATCGCCGGCATTGATGCGCTCGCAGCGCTCCAGCGCCTCGACCAGCACGGCCTCGTCGACAAAGCGGCCGCCGCCCGGCGCACCGATGCGGATGCGCTCGTGGAAACGCACCAGATGCGGCGAGGTATAGACATGGACGCTGAGGCCGGCGGCCTCCAGAATCGCCCGCATGAAGGCGATGGTCGAGCCCTTGCCATTGGTGCCGGCGACATGGATCACCGGCGGCAGGCGCTTCTGCGGATCGCCGAGGCGCTCCAGCAAGGTCAGTATGCGCCCGAGCGAGAGGTCGATCAGCTTAGGGTGCAGCGCCATGAAGCGCGCGAGCAGCGTGTCGGACGACCCCATCTCGGTTCAGGGCCTCCCGCCCATGCGCGCCTTCAGACGGCTTCGGCGACCGGAAGCGGCGGCTTCACGACGCCATTCGGCACAGGCTGCTTCGTCAGCAGCCGCCCGAGCCGGGCCAGCGTCGCCGGAATCTCATGGCGGTGCACCACCATGTCGACCATGCCGTGGTCCTTGAGGTATTCGGCGCGCTGGAAGCCGTCCGGCAGCTTCTCGCGAATGGTCTGCTCGATCACGCGCGGACCGGCGAAGCCGATCAGCGCGCCGGGCTCGGCGATATGGATGTCGCCCAGCATCGCGTAGGACGCCGTCACGCCACCCGTGGTCGGGTTGGTCAGCACCACGAAATAGGGCAGCCCGGCATTGCGCAGCATGCGCACCGCCACGGTGGTGCGGGGCAATTGCATCAGCGAGAGGATGCCCTCCTGCATTCGGGCGCCTCCCGAGGCGGCGAAGACGACATAAGGCGTCTTCTTCTCGAGCGCGGTCTCGGCGCCCTTGATGAAGGCCTCGCCCGCCGCCATGCCGAGCGAGCCGCCCATGAAGTGGAAATCCTGCACGGCCAGCGTCATCGCCAGGCCCTGGACGCGGCCGTAACCGACCTTGAAGGCGTCGATCGCACCGGTTTTGGCGCGGGCGTCCTTCAGCCGGTCGATATAGCGCTTCTCGTCGCGGAACTTCAGCGGGTCGATCGCGACCTCGGGCAGGGCGACGTCGAGCCATTTGCCCTCGTCGAAGGTCAGGCGCAGCCGGTCGGTCGCGGTGACGCGCAGATGATGGTCGGAGCCGGGAATGACGAAGCCATTGGCCTCGACATCCTTGTGGAAGACCATCTGTCCGGAATCCGGGCATTTGATCCAGAGATTCTCCGGGCTCTCGCGCTTGAACAGCGTCTTGATCCGCGGCCGAACGACTTCGGAAATCCAGTTCATGGATTCGTCCTCAACTATACCTGCAGGGTCAGGCGGCAGCCCTGGCGACCGAGCGGACGCCGGCTGCGAGCTCGGAGACGAGCGAGGTGACAGCGGAAACCGTCTTTTCCGTGGCTTTGCCCTGAACATCCAACGAAAGCCTGATGCGCTCGACCAGCGACGAGCCGACGACGACGCCATCCGCACCCTTGGCGATCGCGGCCGCATCAGCCGCCGTCTTGACGCCGAAACCGACTGCCACTGGCAGATCGGTATGGCGCTTGATCCGGGCGACGGCTTCTCCGACCGCGTCGTAATTGGCGATAGTGCCGCCGGTGACGCCCGTCATCGAGACATAATAGACGAAGCCGGAGGTATTCTGCAGCACTTTCGGCAGGCGCTTGTCGTCCGTCGTCGGGGTGGCGAGGCGGACGAAGTTGATCCCCGCGGCCAGCGCCGGCAGGCAGAGCTCGGCATCCTCCTCGGGCGGCAGGTCGACCACGATCAAACCATCGACACCGGCCGCCTTCGCATCGCTCAGGAAGCGCTCGACGCCATAGACATAGATCGGGTTGTAGTAGCCCATCAGCACGATCGGCGTGTCATGTCCGGCCTTGCGGAAGGCCTCGACCATGGCGAGCGTCTTCTTCAGGGTCTGGCCGGCCTTGAGCGCGCGCTGCCCCGCGAGCTGGACTGGGATGCCATCGGCCATCGGATCGGTGAAGGGCACGCCGAGCTCGATGATGTCGGCGCCTGCGGCCGGCAAAGCGTGCAGGATCGCGCTGGCGGTGTCGAAATCGGGATCGCCCGCCGTGATGAAGGTCACCAGCGCGGCGCGGCCTTCGGCGGCACAGGCTTGGAAGCGGGTCTGGATGCGGGTTTGGCCGGTCGTTGTCATGGGCTTGCGGTTAGCATGCCCGGGGCCGGCTTGGCGAGAGGCATGCCGTCAAGCTCCGGTCTCTCCGGCGATCTCGGCGCCGCGCTCGGTCAGCAGCGCACGCAGCACCGAACGGTGGCAACGGTTCTCATGCTCGCAATAGCAACCGATCGAGAAGCGTCCGCTATGGGAGAGCGCGGCGAGCAGATCGAGCGTGCGACGTGGCGCGGGCTCATCCATTTCGGCGCGGAAGGCGCGGACGAAGCCATGCCATTCCGCCTCGCTCTCCGCGGTCAGCGCCGATTTCACCAGTTCGGGGCTGGGCGAAAGCTCCGGAAACCAGACATCGTACCAGTCATCGGCCGCATAGCGCTCCTTGCGGACGCCGCGCGGCGGCCGGCGCACGGTGCCTATCCGCGTGCCCTCATCGGGAAGGCGGGGCGTGCCGAGACGGACGATGTGCAGTGTCATGGGCCGGTAGATAACATGCGCCTCGGAAGCTTAGGAGCCCTGCCTGCGCGCTTCGCGAAAGCGGGCCAATGCGTTAACGTAGCGAGATCGCCACTTTGGAAGCCGGCATGGTTAAAACCGTTTCCGCCACGCAGGCCCGTCACGAGTTTTCCAAGCTGATGCAAATCGTCGAGGCCGGCGAAGAGGTCATCGTCACGTCACGCGGACGCCCGAGGGTCAAGATCGTCCGCGCCGACGATACGGACAGCGAAATAACGCGGCGGCAAAAGGCTTTTGATGCGCTGACGGAACGGCTCAGAAGCGGACCCATCCTGAACCTGCCTCGCGCAACCCGGGACGATATGTACGAGTGAGCTGCTGCTCGCGGCATGACCGTGATCAACCCGTTCGCCGAGCCGCCGCATCCGCTGCTCGCGGATGCATTGCGCCACCATCGTTGAGCCGACCGGCTACTTCTCGATGCGCCAGACGGTGCGTAGCGCGGCACTGACCGTGATCTCACCCGGCTCGACCTGGATCGGCGCGGCGCTCGCCGCCATGCGATAAGCCCGCACATCGCCCATCGGCCTGGCGGGAGGCTCGGCCTCGGCCTCGACGATCGAGACGAGGTCGCCCAGCTTCACGCCGAGCTTGGCGGCGTAGAGTTCCGCACGGGCCCGCGCGCTCTCGGCCGCCTTGGCGCGCGCAGCATCCTTGGCCTTGCCCTCATCGGCGAGGCCGAAGCTGATACCGGACATGTCGTTGGCGCCGGCAGCGACCAGCGCATCGATCAAGGGCCCGGCCTTGGCGATGTCGCGCAGGATCACCGTGATGCCGGTGCGCGCCTCATAACCGTCGATCCTGGGCGCCCGCGGTTGTGGCGAGGAGGACACCGAGGGTTGAGTCAGGCGCGGCGTCAGCGCGACCTGGGAGGTCGAGAGATCGGCAGAGGCGACACCCGCCGCCTTGACCGCCTCGACCAGCTTCGCCAGCGCCGGCGTGTTCTTGGCCAGGGCCTCCGCCGCGGTCTTGCCTTCGCTGATCACGCCGGCCTGGATCGTCGCGAGATCCGGCTTCACCCGGACTTCGCCTTCGGTGCGGATGACGACGCCTTCGGCGGGAGCTGCATCGCGGTTCTGGGCCTGCGCCTGGCCGGAAAGGGCCAGCATGGCCGCAAACAGGATGGTCTTCTTCATCATCTGTTCCTTCTCGGCAGTCAGGTGCAGCTCAGCGCGCCGCCAGAATCTCCGCCACTTGCGGAATATCCTTGTCGCCGCGGCCGGAGAGATTGACCACCATCAGATGGTCCTGCGGCTTCTTCGGGGCGAGATCGGCAACGCGGGCGAGCGCATGGGCCGATTCCAGCGCGGGAATGATGCCCTCCAGCTTCGAGATCAGCTGGAAAGCCTCCAGCGCCTCCTCGTCGGTGGCCGAGATGTATTTCGCCCGGCCGACATCATGCAGCCAGGAATGCTCGGGGCCGATGCCGGGATAGTCGAGCCCGGCCGAGATCGAATGCGCGTCCTTGATCTGGCCGTCCGCGTCCATCAGCAGATAGGTGCGGTTGCCGTGCAGCACGCCTGGCGCCCCGCCGGTCAAGGAGGCGGCGTGAAGGCCTGACGGAATGCCGTGGCCGGCCGCCTCGACGCCATAGATCTCGACGCTGGGGTCATCGAGGAACGGGTGGAACAGACCCATCGCATTCGAACCGCCGCCGATGCAGGCGATCAGCGAATCCGGCAGGCGGCCTTCCAGTTCCTGCATCTGCTCGCGCGTCTCCCTGCCGATGATCGACTGGAAATCGCGCACCATGGCGGGATAGGGATGCGGACCCGCAACCGTGCCGATGCAGTAGAAGGTGTTGGCGACATTGGTGACCCAGTCGCGCAGGGCCTCGTTCATCGCGTCCTTGAGCGTCTTGGTGCCGGATTCGACCGGGATGACGGTCGCGCCCAGCATCTGCATGCGAAAGACGTTGGGCGCTTGGCGTGCGACATCGACCGCGCCCATATAGACGATGCATTCCAGGCCATAGCGGGCGCAGAGCGTGGCGGTCGCGACGCCGTGCTGGCCGGCGCCGGTCTCGGCGATGATGCGCTTCTTGCCCATGCGCCGCGCCAAGAGGATCTGGCCGAGCACATTGTTGACCTTGTGCGAGCCGGTATGGTTCAGTTCCTCGCGCTTCAGATAGATTTTCGCGCCGCCAGACTGGCCCGCTGCAGCCGCCTTGTCGCGGAAATGCGCGGTCAGGCGCTCGGCATAATAGAGCGGCGAGGGCCGGCCGACATAATGCTTCAAACCATAGGCCGTCTCGGCATGATAAGCGGGGTCGGCCTTGGCCGCCTCATAGGCCTGTTCGAGCTCGAGGATCAACGGCATCAGCGTCTCGGCGACGAAGCGGCCGCCGAACATCCCGAAGCGGCCGTTCTCGTCGGGGCCGGAGCGGTAGGTGTTCGGGTTATGGGGCGCGTTCATGTCCGGCTTGCCTCTATGGTCTCAAATTCTGCGCACCGGCCCGCGCCGCCGCGATGAAATCCCTGATCCGGCCGGCATCCTTGACGCCCGGTGCGGTTTCGACGCCCGAGGAGACGTCGACCCCGGTGGGTCTCGTGATGCGGATCGCCTCGGCGACATTAGCCGGATCGAGCCCGCCCGATAACATGAAGCGCAAGCCGGGGTCGAGTTCGGCAAGCAAGGTCCAGTCGAAGGGCCGGCCATGACCGCCGGGATAAGCTGCGTCCTTGGGCGGCTTGGCGTCGAGCAGAATGCGGTCGGCGACGCCGCGATGGGCTTCGACCGCCGCAAGATCCTCAGTGCCCGCGATGCCGAGCGCCTTCATCACCGGCAGACCAGTCGCGGCCTTGAGGGCGCGCACCTGCTCCGGCGTTTCCCGGCCATGCAGCTGCAGCCAGTCCGGCTTCACCGCTTCAACCAGGCTCATGGCCTGCGTCTCGTCCCAATCGACGATCAGGGCGACGATCTCCGCCCGCCCCCGCGCCATGGCGGCCAGCGCTGTCGCCTGCTCGACCGTGACGAAGCGCGGGCTCTTGGGGTGAAAGTTGAGGCCGATCATGTCGGCGCCGGCTTCGAGCGCGACAGCCAGCGTCTCCGGCGTCGAGAGCCCGCAGATTTTCACAGCGAATTGGTCGTCATAGTGGTTCATCGGCCCGCTCTAGCATGATCCGGGGTGCCGCCGCACTTGCGACATGATCGCCCGTGAGAGCATCCTGCGTGGACGCAACGGAATGGGGCGGATCGATTGAGGATGGGGCGGCGCGGCTTTACGGCTCTGGCGGGGTTACTGGCGGTCTTTGGCGTCACGGCGTCCGTTTTCTACTTCGTCAGCCAGCCCAAGACATTGCGTCTGGCTGTCGGACCGCTGGGCTCGGAGGATGCGCGCATGGCGGCGGGCTTCGTCCAGGGGCTCAACCGCGAGAAATCGTCCCTTCGCTTCCGGCTCGTGTTGACCGAAGGCTCGGAGGAAAGCGCCAAGAAACTCGATGACGGCCTGGCCGATCTCGCGATCGTGCGCCCCGACATCGCGCTGCCCGCCCAGGGCGACACGGCCCTGATCACGCGCCGCTCCTTCCCCTTCATCATCACCACCAAGGCAAGCGGGATCGGGCGGATCGCCGATCTGCGCGGCCGCAGGATCGGCGTCGCGCGTAATCCAGCCGGGAATATAGTGCTGCTCCAGCGCGTCCTGGCCCAATACGAAGTCAGGCCCGGCGAGGTCGAGATCATCGGGCTGACGCCGGACGAGATCGTGCCCTTCGCCAGGGAAGGGCGCATCGACGCCTTCTTCTCGATCAATGCCGTCGGCTCGCTGGCGAATAATGACGGCATCAACCGCCTCCGCTCCGCCTGGGGCGAGGACCCGGCGCTAATCCCGATCCGCGAGGCCGAGGCGATCAAGGCGCGCTACCGCTCGATCGAGACCGGCGAGATCGTGCGCGGCGCGCTCGGCGGCGACCCGCCCCGCCCTTCCGAAAACCTGCCGACGATCTCCGTCACCTCGCGCCTGATGGCCTCGCAGAATCTCGACGACACTCTCGTCGGCCAGGTGGTCAAGGAACTGCTGGCGCTGCGATTGACGCTTGCAGCCGAGCTACCGTCGATCCAGGGGCTGGAGACGCCCTCCACGGACAAGGATGCCCCGCTCACGGTCCATTCCGGCGCCGCCGCCTTCATCGACGGCGAGCAGGAGACCTTCTTCGAGCGCTATGGCGACTGGTTCTATCTCGCCGTGATGGGTCTCTCCATGCTGGGCACCGGCGGCGCCGCCATTCTGGGCCAGGAAAGCGCGGCGCGCCGCCGCCGGGCGATGTCGGGGCTCGACGAATTGCTGGCGCTGCTGCCGGTGATCCGCATCTGTTCCAACGAGATCGAGCTGGCGCGGCTCGACCGCGAGGCCGACGAGATCCTGACGCGCGTGCTCAGCGATTTCGCCAAGGGCGATCTCGACGGATCCGGGCTCGCCGCCTACCGGCTGGTGATGGACCAGGTCGGGCGCGCGGTCGCGGAGCGGCGCCTGGCGCTGGTCGACGCATAGCGCGCCGCCCCGCCGTATCAGACCGGATATCGCCTTCCGCCCGATGCTGTAGGGCTTTGACCTTGCATCCGCTTGTCCCGAGCAACCGGCTCCCGCTTTTCGGCCGATGCCCAAGAGCCGGATGCAAAGGTTGCCCAAACGGCCTTCAGCGTTTATGTGCAGCGCAGCGAATTCCAGTTTCCTCATGAACGGGCTGCGCCGGCAGGGCTTTGACCTGGCCGGCTTGCGGTCTTGAAACAAGGCCCTTACCCGCATGTCCATGCGCAATATCGCCATTATCGCCCACGTCGACCACGGCAAAACCACGCTTGTCGACAAGTTGCTGCAGCAGTCGGGCACCTACCGCGACAACCAGCGCGTGATCGAGCGCGTGATGGACTCCAACGAGCTCGAGAAGGAGCGCGGCATCACCATCCTGGCCAAGGCGACCTCGGTCGTCTGGAAGGATACTCGCATCAACATCGTCGACACCCCCGGCCACGCCGATTTCGGCGGCGAGGTCGAGCGCATCCTGAACATGGTCGACTCGGCCATCGTTCTGGTCGATGCGGCCGAGGGTCCGATGCCGCAGACCAAGTTCGTGGTCTCCAAGGCTTTGAAGCTCGGCCTGCGACCGATCGTGGCGATCAACAAGGTCGACAAGCCCGACGCCCGCGTCACCGAAGTCATCAACGAGGTCTTCGACCTGTTCGCGGCGCTCGACGCCAGCGACGAGCAGCTCGACTTCCCGATCCTCTATGGTTCGGGCAAGCAGGGCTGGATGGCGCATGATCCCGCCGGCCCGCAGGATCAAGGTCTCGCCCCGATGTACGACCTCATCCTCAGCCATGTGCCGGAGCCGCGCATCGAGGAAGGCCCGTTCCGCATGCTCGGCACGCTGCTCGAAGCCAACCCCTATCTCGGCCGCATCATCACCGGCCGCGTCGTCTCGGGCTCGGCCAAGCCGAACCAGATGATCAAGGTGCTGTCGGGCGACGGCTCGCTGGTCGAAAGCGGCCGCATCACCAAGATCCTCGCCTTCCGTGGTCTCGAGCGCACGCCGATCGAGGAAGCCATTCCTGGCGATATCGTCTCCATTGCCGGCCTCGTGAAGGGCTCGGTCGCCGACACCTTCTGCGATCCCTCCGTCGAGACCGCGATCAAGGCGCAGCCGATCGATCCGCCGACCGTGTCGATGACCTTCATGGTCAATGATTCCCCGCTCGCCGGCACCGAGGGCGACAAGGTCACCACCCGCGTCATCCGCGACCGCCTGTTCAAGGAGGCCGAGGGCAATGTCGCGCTGAAGATCGAGGAAGCTGCCGACAAGGACAGCTACATCGTCTCCGGCCGCGGCGAATTGCAGCTCGCCATCCTGATCGAGCAGATGCGTCGCGAGGGTTTCGAGCTCGGCGTCTCGCGTCCGCGCGTCGTGCTGAAGCGTGACGAGGCCGGCCAGCTGCTGGAGCCGATCGAGGAGGTCATTATCGACGTCGACGAGGAGCATTCCGGCGTCGTCGTGCAGAAGATGTCGGAGCGCAAGGCCGACATGCTGGAAATGCGTCCCTCGGGCGGCAATCGCCTGCGGCTGGTGTTCCACGCCCCGACGCGCGGCCTGATCGGCTATCAGGGCGAGCTGCTGACCGACACGCGCGGCACCGCGATCATGAACCGGCTGTTCCATGACTACCTGCCCTATAAGGGCGAGATCGGCGGGCGCCGCAACGGCGTGCTGATCGCGATGGAGACCGGTGAGGCCGTGGCCTATGCGCTGTGGAACCTCGAGGATCGCGGCCCGATGATGATCGAGCCCGGCTGGAAGGTCTATCAGGGCATGATCGTCGGCGAGCACACCCGCGAGAACGATCTCGAAGTGAACGTGCTCAAGGGCAAGAAGCTCACCAACATCCGCACCACCTCGAAGGACGAGGCGGTGCGCCTGACGCCGCCGATCCGGATGACGCTGGAGCGTTCGCTGGCCTGGATCGACGATGACGAGCTCGTCGAGGTGACGCCGAAGTCGATCCGCCTGCGTAAGGGCGTGCTCGACCCCAACGAGCGCAAGCGCTCGCAGAAGCAGAAGCAGGAAGTGGCCTGAGCGGGCCGCTTCGAGAGACAAAGGGCGAGCCGCGAGGCTCGCCCTTTTTTTCGGTCCAGCCCTGACTGGTCAATGGCTCATCAGGATTGGCAGCGGGCAGTCCTTCAAGAGGGACTGCGTCACGCCGCCGAGCAGCCATTCGCGCAGTCGCGAATGCTTGTAGGCGCCGCAAACGATGAAATCGGCGCCGAATGCACCTGCCTCCTGCCTGATCGTGCCTGCGACATCCTGCTCCGAGAGCACCACGTTCTTGACTGTGACCGAAGCGCCATGGCGGGCCAGATGCGGCGCGAGGTCCGCACCCGCGATCAGGCTTGTCAGGTCTTTCTCACCGATGACCGACAGGATCTCGACCTCCTCCGCCGCAGACAGGAAGGGCATGGCGTCGGCCACGGCCCGGGCGGCAGACGCCCCGCCGTCCCATGCGATCAGGATCCGTTTTGCCGAGAAGTGCTCGCCGGTCTCTGGAACGATCAGCACGGGCCGGCCGCTTTCGAACAGCGCCGCCTCGATCAATCCGCGATCCCGCTGCACGGCATCCTTCTCCAGATCGAGAATGCTCAGGTCGTGGACGCGGGCATAGGCGAGCAGCCTGTCGGTCAGGCTCGAATAGACCAGCTGCGGGGTCTCGACCGTGCAAGTGACCCCGGCAAAATCGGCGTGACCCTTGGCATTGTCGGCAAACGCCTCGGCAAGCGCTGCGATCCGGCGATTTTCCGTGCCAATCAACCTGGCTCCGAACTGGCCGACGAGCGAGGCCGGTACAGCGTAGCGCATCGAGGCCACCTGGATGGTCAGGTGCGCCCTCGCCTGTTGCGATAGCGACACGGCGTAGGCCAGCGCCGTACTGTGCTCGCCCCGGCCTTCCTCGGTGAAAGCGACAAAGACGCTTTTGATCGACTTGAGCATGTCCGGGTCTCCGTCTTCATGTCCTAGGTTCCAAGTCTGACGCGAATGGCGCCGCCTGATCTTGCGCTGGATCAAGCCGCGCCCGGCGAATCGGTGGAAGACTGCCGGCTCGATACTGGACTGGGATGGGCCTCACCATGCTTCAGCGTATCTCGCTTCACCTCGCGAGGGCTGCGAGGGCGGACCGAGTTGGGGCATCGATTACGACGACGCCTCGCCCGAGGACGACGAAAGCGGCTTGGGGCTCGACCGTCATCGCTTTGCCATCGGCGAATAGGTTTCAATCCGTGAGCAGGACGGCAAATTCCAGCCCTACGAGGTCATTGCCATCCATGCGCTCGCAAAATCGTCGCTGCCGCCGCCCCAGACGAGATGATCCCGCCGGGACCCGTCGTCACATCCAGGAGATCACCACATGCCCCAGACGAGCCCAGCCGCTGACGCCCGGCGCTATGCGGGCATCATCGCCCCCGTTCATCTCGGTGCCGGCGCGGAGCGGACGCTCAGGCTGGCGAGTTCACTGGCGCAGAGGCTGTCCTGCCGGCTGATCGGTGTCGCTGCCAAGGACATCGAGCTGCCCTACTACGGTGACGGCACGGCCAAGGTGAATGCGCTGCTGGTGGACACCGCCCGCACGGTCGCGACGGAGGATCTGGCCAAGGCCGAGGCCCTGTTCCGGCGCGTCGTCGAGGGCAACGCCGCCGTGGAATGGCGTAGTGCCATCCAGGAGCCGCGCGGTTTTGCGCTGACGCAGGCCCGCGCCGCGGATCTCATGGTGCTTGCACGGCAAGGGCCTGCCGATGAGAGCCAGGGCCGGATGGGCATCGCGCCCGGTGATATCGTGATGAATCTCGGCCGCCCCGTGCTGGTGGTGCCGCCTGGTGTCGAGACCTTGTCGGCCAAGAGCATCGTCATCGCCTGGAAGGATACGCGCGAGGCGCGTCGCGCGCTCTGGGATGCGCTGCCGCTGCTCGGCCGCGCCGAAGTCGTCAAGTTGCTCGCGATCGGAGCCGATGCGGGAGAGCAGGGCACTCAAGATGTCTGCGACTATCTTGCACAGCACGGCGTCGCCGCGCGCGCCGTATTGCGGCCCGACAGCGTGAAATACATCGTCGATGAGATCATCGAGCTGGCGCAGGACGAGGGGGCCGACCTGATCGTCGCCGGCGCCTATGGTCACAGCCGCATGCACGAGTGGATTTTCGGCGGTGTAACGAATGACCTGCTCGAGACGACCCCCTTCTGCTGCCTGATGTCTCATTGAGAGGCCGGGCCGCCGGCCCTGCGCTGGGTGCAGCCCGAAAATGACGCGCAGCGCGGTTGTCGTGCCTCGCGGGCTCTGATCCTGTGTGGTCCTTCCAGAGAAGGACCACTGCCATGCTCACCCGCAATCTCGGCCGCTCCGGCCTGCGCGTTTCGCTCGTCGGCCTCGGCTGCAATAATTTCGGCGGCCGCATCGATGACGAAGCGGCGCGCAAGGTCGTCGATGCGGCGATCGAGCACGGCATCACCTTGTTCGACACCGCCGATGTCTATGGCGCACGCGGGGGCTCCGAGACGGTGCTCGGCCAGCTTCTGGGCCCGCGGCGCAAGGACATCGTGCTCGCCAGCAAGTTCGGCATGGACATGAACGATGCCGGCACGATGAAGGGCGGCTCGCGACGCTACATCATGTCGGCGGTCGAGGCCTCGCTGAAGCGGCTCAAGACCGACTGGCTCGACCTCTATCAGTTCCACCGCGCCGACCCGCTGACCCCGATCGACGAGACGCTGCGCGCGCTCGAAGACCTGATCCGCCAGGGCAAGGTGCGCTATATCGGCTGCTCCAACATGCCGGCCTGGCAGATGGCCAATGCGGAATGGACGGCGCGCGATCTCGGCATCAATGGATTTGCCTCCTGCCAGGATGAATACAGCCTGCTGGTGCGCGGCGCGGAAAAGGATCTGATTCCCGCCGCCCGCCATTTCGGCATGGGGCTGCTGCCTTATTTCCCGCTCGCGAACGGCTTGCTGACCGGCAAGTACAAGCGCAGCGCGCCGATGCCGGAAGGCGCGCGCATGACCAGGGAGTCGCAGCGCGCCAACGAGGTCCTGACCGACATCAACTGGGAGAAGACCGAGAAGCTCACCGCCTTCTGCGAGGCGCGGGGCAAGACGCTGGTCGAGCTCGCCTTTTCCTGGCTCGCCGCGCAGCCCGTCGTCTCCAGCGTCATCGCGGGCGCGACCAAGCCGGAGCAGATCGCCGCCAACGTCAAGGCGGCCGAATGGGCGCTGACGGTCGAAGAGCTGGCCGAGATCGACACGATCACCAAGTAGCCCTGAACCGCAGCGGAGAACCCTCTCCTGCATCGACGTCGGGTCTACCCGACTTCGACACTCTGAAGGCTGAACTCGGGCAGGCCCGAGATTGGCAGCTAGAGTGACCCAACTCGGAAACAGCCGACTTGGGTTTGAGAGGGTTCCCCGCGCCCATCTTCGAGGGAAAGCGATCAACGGCACCAGACTGCTGACAGGCTTTTGCGTTAGCTGCGCCAACAAGCATGGACCGGCTCGCCCTGCCCGAATAAGGTCCGCGCCATGAGCGAGACAGTCCCGAAGACCACCGCCCCCGACCTGAAGCCCGGCGACCACCTCTTCCTGGTCGACGGCTCGAACTTCATCTTCCGCGCCTATTTCCAGTCGATCAATCAGGACAGGAAATACAATGCGCGGTCCGACGGTCTGCCCTCCGGTGCGGTTCGGCTTTTCGCGACCAAAATGTTCCAATTCGTCAAGGACGGCGTGCTCGGGGTGAAGCCGACCCATCTCGCCATCGTCTTCGACAAGACCGAGAACTCGTTCCGCAAGGCGCTCTACCCCGCCTATAAGGGCAATCGCTCCGAGCCACCGGCCGATCTGATCCCGCAATTCCCGCTGATGCGCGAGGCGGTACGCGCCTTCGGGCTGATCCCGGTCGAGCAGGATGTCTATGAGGCCGACGACCTGATCGCGACCTATGCCAGACAGGCGCGCGAGGCCGGGGCCGATGTGCTGATCGTCTCCGCCGACAAGGATCTGATGCAGCTCGTGGGGCCGGGCGTGGCAATGTATGACCCCGCTTCGGGCGACGCCAAGAAGGGCGCCGGCTTCCGGGCTGAACGTTGGATCGGCGAACCCGAAGTGGTCGAATATTTCGGCGTGATGCCGAACCGGGTTGTGGATGTGCAGGCGCTGGCCGGCGATGCGACCGACAATGTGCCCGGCGCTCCCGGCATCGGCATCAAGACGGCGGCCCAGCTCATCGGCGAATATGGCGACCTGGAGACGCTGCTGGCGCGGGCCGGCGAGATCAAGCAGCCCAAGCGCCGGGAGACCCTGACCAATCCCGAGGTGATCGAGAAGGTGCGCATCTCGCACAAGCTCGTGACGCTGGTCGACGATGTGAAGGTCGAGACGCCGCTCTCGCATCTGACGCTGGCCGACCCCGATCCGGCCAGGCTCGTCGCCTTCCTCAAGGCGATGGAGTTCACCACCATCACCAAGCGCGTCGCCGAGGCCTATGGAGCCGATGTCGCGGCGATCGACGCCGACGAGGCGCTGGCCCCGGGCGGCGCGCGCGCCGCCGAATTGAAGGCGCTCTATGTCGGTGCGGATGCGGGCGAGGGCGGCTTCGCGGCGCCGGCGGCGGCCTCTGACGCCGGCGCCGAGCCCGCCAGCGCGCAGCCATCGAACGGCGACGGCTGGATGAAGCCGTCCGACCTCGCGGCCGCTCGCAAGAACGAGGCGATCGCCGCGAAGATCGACCGCACCGCTTATGAATGCGTACGTACGCTCGCCGATCTCGAGCGCTGGATCGGTTGGGCCTATGAGGCCGGCCATGTCGCGCTCGACACCGAGACCAATTCGCTCGACGCGATGCAGGCCGATCTCGTCGGCATCTCGCTTGCGGTCGCGCCCGGACGCGCCTGCTACATCCCCCTGCAGCATCGCGGCGGCACCGATCTGTTCGGCAGCGGCATGGTCGAGGGGCAAATTCCGCTCGACCAGGCTGTGGCGGCGCTCAAGCCGCTGCTGGTCGATCCTGGCGTCCTGAAGATTGGCCAGAACCTGAAATACGACCTGCTGATCCTCGAACGGCACGGGCTTTCCGTCGCCCCGATCGAGGACACGATGCTGATTTCCTATGCGCTCGACGCCGGCAACAACAATCACGGCATGGACCGGCTCTCCGAGCTGCATCTCGGCCATGAGACGATCCCGTTCTCGCAAGTCGCGGGCACCGGCAAGGCGCAGGTGACCTTCGACAAGATCGTGCTCGACAAGGCGACGGATTACGCCGCCGAGGATGCCGATGTGACGCTGCGGCTCTGGCGCGCGCTCAAGCCCAGGCTCGCGGCCGAAGGCAAGACCACCGTCTATGAGACGCTGGAGCGGCCGCTGATCGCCGTGCTCGCCCGCATGGAGCAGCGTGGCATCGCCATCGACCGGCAGATCCTGTCGCGGCTCTCGGGCGAGTTCGCGCAGTCGCTGGCGCGGCTGGAAGACGAGATCTACGAGGTGGCCGGCGAGAAATTCCTGATCGGCAGCCCAAAACAGCTCGGCGACATCCTGTTCGGCAAGATGGGGCTTTCCGGCGCCAAGAAGACGGCGACCGGGCAATGGGCGACCGGGGCCGGCGTGCTCGAGGAGCTCGCCGAGCAGGGCCACCCACTGCCTTCGAAGATCCTGGAATGGCGCCAGCTCGCCAAGCTGAAATCGACCTATACCGACTCGCTGCCGACCTATCTGCACCCGCAGACCAACCGGGTGCACACCTCCTATGCACTGGCGGCGACGACCACGGGGCGGCTGTCCTCCTCCGAGCCCAACCTGCAGAACATCCCGATCCGCACCGAGGCCGGCCGCAAGATCAGGACCGCCTTCGTGGCCGAAAAGGGCTACAAGCTGATCTCGGCCGACTACAGCCAGATCGAGCTGCGCCTGCTTGCCCATATCGCCGACATCCCGCAGCTCCGGCAGGCTTTTGCCGACGGCATCGACATTCATGCGATGACGGCCTCGGAAATGTTCGGCGTGCCGGTCCAGGGCATGCCGAGCGAGGTGCGCCGCCGCGCCAAGGCGATCAATTTCGGCATCATCTACGGCATTTCGGCCTTCGGCCTCGCCAACCAGCTCGCCATCAGCCGCGAGGAGGCCGGCGCCTATATCCGCAAATATTTCGAACGCTTCCCGGGCATCCGCGACTATATGGACCAGACCAAGACCTTCGTGCGGGCCAACGGCCATGTCACGACGATCTTCGGCCGGGTCTGCCATTTCCCGGCGGTCGCCTCGAAGAACCCTTCCGAGCGCGCCTTCGTCGAGCGCCAGGCGATCAACGCTCCGATCCAGGGCTCGGCCGCCGACATCATCCGCCGCGCCATGATCCGGATGGAGGGCGCGCTCGCTGCCGCCAAGCTGGACGCCCGCATGCTGCTGCAGGTGCATGACGAGCTCGTCTTCGAGGTGCCCGACGCCCAGGTCGAGGCGACATTGCCGGTGGTCCGCCAGGTCATGGTGGATGCACCGCACCCGGCCGTACAGCTGCGCGTGCCCCTGCAGGTCGATGCGCGGGCCGCCAGCAACTGGGACGAGGCGCATTGAGGCGCCGACGCTTCGACCCCAGAAACTTGAACCGCAGGAACCTTGCCTGCCAGTGCCACGTTATAGGTCCGACGCGCCGGGGGGCGCGCTTTGCGCGTTGGATATCGTCACATGCTCAGCTCGTCCGCCTGGAGACCGTTTCCGCGCTATATGGCGGAACCCGAGATCGAGGAGACGCAGGACGACGTCACGCCCTATGAGCATGACCTTATCGTCCGCTACGCCATTGTCGGCATCTTCGTCATCCTGGCGACCACGACGCTCTATCTGACCAAGGTCATCGCCCTGCCTGTGACGGCAGGCATCATCTTCGGCCTGGTGCTGGGACCGCTGGTCGACTGGCTGGTGCGTCGCGGCGTGCCGCAGCATCTGGCGGCAGCCATAGTGGTCCTGCTCGGGGTCGGCCTGATTCTCTTCGCGATCACCCTGCTCGCCGTGCCGATCGCCGGCTGGAGCGACCGGGCGCCCGCAATGATGGCGGCGTTGCAGGCCAAGCTCGCCGGCGTCTTCATCTTCATGGGCGAGTTGAAGCGGGCAGCCGCCGCGCTGACCGGCAAGAGCGGGGCGGAACTCAACGTCTCGCAAGGCAATCCGCTGCTCGATATCGCGGTGTCGTCTTCGACGGCGGCAGGCGGCCTGCTGATCTTCGTCGCGACAGTGTATTTCTGGCTGGCGACGCGACGCCATCTCAAGGCGCGCACGCTGCGGTTTTGCCTCGGGCGCGGCGCGCGGAAGTCCGCCGGCGCCTTCTTTCAAGAAATCGAGACGCGGGTCGCGCGCTATTTCGGACTGGTGACGCTGATCAATCTGGGCATGGGCGTGATGGCTCTGGCGATCGCCTGGCTCGCAGGGCTGCCATTCCCCGTATTCTGGGGCGCGCTCGCCTTCCTGCTGAACTATCTCGCCTTCATCGGGCCGATCATCGTCACCGTGCTGCTGCTTGCAGGGGCGCTGCTGGACGCGCCGTCTCTTCTCGCCGCGATCTGGCCGGCAGCGGCGTATTTCGTGCTGCATCTGCTCGAAGGCAATGCAGTGACCCCGGTTTTCGTCGGGCGCAGGCTCACCGTCTCGCCATTCCTGGTCTTCATCGGCTTCGTCTTCTGGCTTTGGCTCTGGGGGCCGGTCGGCGCCGTGCTCTCGACTCCGATCCTGCTCGTGGCCATGGTCGCGCAGGAGGAATTTGCCGCATACCGCAAGGCGCAGCAGGCCGAGGCCACGCCCCAGGAAGAGCCCGCCCAGCAGCAGGTGGCGAGTATCGGCTAAAGCGTTTTCGAGCGAAGTGGACACCCGTTCGCTCGAAAACGCTTTAAAGTAAGGAGCGAGAGCGTTGAACGATCCAACTGGATCGGAAACCGCTCTAGTCGGCTACAAGGAACCCGCGCACCATGCGTGCGTTAGGTCATCAAGCTCCGGAGTCATTTGGAGCGCACCCATCCATTCGCAGTATCGAGAGGGGGACATCAGATATGGCCAGCACCACTTCCGCGAAACGTCAGGCGGCCTCGGCGGTCAAACGCGCCAAGGACGAAGCCGTCGCAGGCGCCGAGGACATCGCTGCTGACGCCAAGGCCTCCGCGCAAAAAGCCAGCCGCCGCGTCAAGCGCGAGACGAGCGAGCTCGAAGCCAGCCTGACGCGCAGCGCCGAGGACCTGGCGGCAACGGTCACAGAAAAGCTTCGCGCCGTCGGCGTCGACACCGACAAGATGGTCGACGTCGCCAAGGAACAGGCGACCGATCTGCAGCGCATCATCGTGCAGGAGATCCAGGAGCGGCCACTGCGCGCGCTCGGGGTGGCCGCGGCGGTCGGCCTGTTCGTCGGCTTCCTGTCGGCGCGATAAGCCATGCTCGGGGGGCTGGGAAGCTTCATCGCGTCGGAAGTCTCCGGCGCGGTCAAGCGCAATGTCATCATCTACGGCCTGTACGGCTTTTCAGCCCTGCTGGTCCTGTGTGCGGCGGGCTATGCCCTGAACGCGCTGCACACCGTGCTGACGCTGCGCTACGACCCAATCACGGCGAGCCTCTGGATCGCGGGCGGCCTGTTCCTCGCCGCCTTGCTGAGCCTGGGCGTCGCAACCTATGTCAAGAACCGCCGCCGGCCGCCGCGGCCGTTGGCAACCACGGCATTGGCCGCAGCACCGATCGCGGCCAAGCTGATCGGGTCGTCGCGCATGGGCTGGCGCACCGCCGTCGTCGGAAGCGTCGTCATCCTCGGCGTCCTGATTGGCAGGCAGTTCTTCAACCGCGACGAGAGCGACGAGGACGAAGCGTAACAGCCGAAGCTGCGCACTAGAGTCGGATGATTTCAGATGGAATCACACAGCGATCCCATCTGAAATCTGAATCCGGATCTCATCTAAGAGTGAGAGGCGGATCGGCGCGAAAAGCCGGTTTCTTTTTTTCGCATCCTGCTCTGGAGCAATTGCTCTAGCCCTTTGTTTTGGCGCGTTTTCTTCACGCGAACCGGTGTCCGCTTCGCTCGAAAACGCTCTCATGCGAATGCGGCGCGCGCTCGACTGCCCCTGTCTTTTTACATAGGGGTTGTGGGTTCCGTCCTGTATCACGGTATCCATGTCCACTGAGGTAAGGCCCCGCAGCCGCTTGGCGCTGCCCAGCATTCCCGCCCTAGGCGCCCGCCTGCGATCGGCCACGACGACGATCATCGCGATCGGCGTCGTTGGCGTGGCGGTCATCCTGGCGGCCTGGATCAACGCGCAAGCGCGCGCCACGGCCGAGCGCGTCTCGCATTCCATCGAGATTCGCGAGCGTTCCGAGCGCTTCCTGGGCCATATGCGCGACGCCGAGACCGGACAGCGCGGCTATCTCCTGACCCATAATCCCGGCTATCTCGGCCCCTATACGAGCGGCCGCGCAGCGGCCCTGCCGGAACTCGACGCCTTGGCACAACTCGTCGAAGGCGACGCCGCGCAGACCGAGCGCGTCGCCAAGGCGCGCAGCGAGACGCTCTCCAAGCTGGAGGAGCTCGACACCACGATCGCGCTTGCGCGGGAGGGCAGGCTGGATACCGCCGTCGCCCGCGTGAAGGACGGCAGCGGCTTCTCGGTCATGGACGCGTTGCGCGGCACCGTGCAGCAGCTTCAGCTCGCCGAGAACATCCGCCTCGTCGCGCTCAATCGCGGCGAGGAGCGCAGGCGGCTTCTGGCCAGCATCGGCATCGTCGTCGCGCTGGCCGGACTTGCCTTCGCTGCCTGGCAGCAATTGCGCACGCGGCAGCGCCGCAGCGCCCTGCTCGCCTCCAGCAACGCGCAGCTCGAGCGGGTCGTGAGCGAGAGAACCCAGCAGCTCGAGAACGAGCGGCTGCGCATCGAGGCGCTGCTGCGCGACGTCAACCACCGCGTCGGCAACAACCTCGCAATGGTCTCGGCGCTGCTCAATGTCCAAAGCCGGCAGACGCGCGAGCCGGCCGTGCGCGACGCTCTCTCCCAGGCGCAATCCCGCATCCAGGCGATCGCCGCCGGGCAACGTCGCTTGCGCCTCGACATCGAGACCGACGAGATCGACGCCCAGCCCTATATGGAGGATCTCCTCGCCGAGATCGGCAAGGCGGCCGAGGGCCGGCCGATCGAGATCGTATTGGAGATGGATTCGATCCGCTTGCCTGGACGTGACGCAGTGTCCTTCGTCGTGATCGTCAACGAACTCGTGACGAACGCGATCAAGCACGCCTTCCCCGACAATGCGCCGGGGCGAATCGTCATCCGTTTCAGCGAGCATGACGAGGACGGAGCGACCACGCTTCTCCTGACGGTCGAGGATAATGGCGTCGGGCTGCCGGTGGTCGAGGCGGATACAAAGGGCCTGGGTCAGACCGTGATCGCCAGCCTGTTGCGCAGCATGCGGGCAACGATGACGACCGAGCCGCTTTCGCCCGGCTCCGGGCGCCCCGGTTCCAAGATCACGCTGACCTTCCCGAAACGGGATTGAGTGCGGCGAGGCTGCCGCCGGCCGTCAGAGCGTTTTTCCAGCGAAGTGGATACCGGTCTCCTCGCGACAAGCGCGAAGCGTTTGCGTGGAGAAAACGCGTTAAAACAACGACCTGGAGCAATTGAACGATCCAACTGGATCGGAAACTGCTCTAGTCCAGCTTGATCGCGCTCGACACGAAGCTCGCGATCTCGCGCGTGGAAAAGGGCTTGCGCAGGAAACGCACGTCACGCAGCGATTTGGGCACATCGCTGGGGGGCGAACCCGAGACGAACGCGAAGGGCGTGCCGCTCTGGAGCAGGCTGGTGGCGACATCGAAGGTCTTGCCGCCGACGACATCGATATCGAGCAAGGCGCAGGACAGGTGCGACGCGGCCGCTAAACGCGCACCGGCAACCGATCCGACGATGATCAACTCGGCACTGTCACCAAACTGTTCCGCCACGGCTGCTTCGATGTCCATTGCGATGAAAGGATCGTCTTCGACGATCAGGATGCGGATATCGGACATCAATCCAGCCTCCCTTCCTCTGTTCTCTTGTCGTAGCATGCCGAGAGAACGTCAGAGTGCTTGCGATGTTCCGGCAGCTTCCTCCGAACATGTTGGGAAATCGTCAAATGCGATTAAATTTGCAGCGATAAGGTTAGCGAATCGTAGCGAACCTTCGGAGGTGCCAGTCATTTGCGACCTCAGCGACTGCGACCTCAACGACGCCTGGACTTCGCCAGCGTCAGCTCGAATCCGGTCACGCCGATCGCCACGTTGATCCCGCGCGCGCCCTGAAGCGAAAGCGGCTGCAGGGTGACATCGCCGTTATTGCCGCCGACGAGCAGATTGCCGGAGCCGCCCGTCCCTGCGGAGCCGCCCACCGTCGCCCCGCCATAGCGGCCGGCGAGCGCCCCCAGCGGGGCCCGGGCATAAGGACCATAGACCCGCCAGGACATCGTGTTGCTGCGGATCGTGCCGAGATCGAGGCCGAAGTTCCTGACGACGCCGACATAGCGCTGCCCCGGACCGCGGCGCGGCGTGAAGCGGCACTCCACCGGGCGTTGCGACGTCACCACCAGACCCAGACCCGCGCCGACGCTGCAGTTGAGGCGCCCCGCCGGTGGGCCAGACTGGGCAAGGGCCGGAGCCTGGAATGCGAGCAGACCCGCAGCCGCGGCAGCAAGGATCGCGACAGTTTGAAACCGGGGAAGCGGGGCAGCCATATTGAAACTCCTCACGATCGAATGACGCTGAAACGCCGCAAACACTCCACAGTTCCTCATTAAACGGAACCCGGTCTGAGGTGTTGCGTTATACTCGGCATCGAGACGGAAAACCCACATGCTCATCAGCTTCCTCCAGGATGATGCGTCTGCCAAGGGACTGGCTTGCAAGGGACCAGCCTGGCGAGGCGAGGTGCGCATGCCGCCGTTCTGGGAACTGGAAGAGCTGATCGCACAGGGCCATGACACCAAGACGGCTCTGGAAATCATCGCGGTGCGGCGCAGCGAAGCCGAAAGGCAGGACCGCCACCCCGCTTGCGACGTTGTCTCCCCCTCGCGCATTCCCGCTTGAAGCCGGCCGGTTCCAAATCTCTGCTGGAGCCAAATCTCGCCTGGAGCATGATTCTGCTCTAACTCTTTGATGAGAGACGGATTCATTGGCAAAACCGCGTCGACGGCGAACGACGCGCCTGGATGTCCAGATGCAGGTGATCGGCATGGGCGGCATCGGCCCCCGGCCCTATGCTGGTGGTGAAAGCGCCGCAGGCGGCCTGCCTCACTGCCAGGAGGAACCGATGCTGGACGGTATCCTCGGGCCGTTCGACGCTGACCTTCAGGCCGCCAGCCTCCCCCGCCAGGACAAAGCCGAAGATATCGAGCGCCCGACCTGTCGCATGCTCGCTCAGCGGCCCGGTCGCCGCCCTGTTGCGACGCCGACATTCCTGGCCGCCTCCGGCCCGCAGGCCGACCAGATCCCGGCCGAAATAGCCCTTCGCCAGCGGCTGAACGCTGATCAGGAGAAACTCAGCCGCCTTTGTCGCCATCTCGCAACTCAAGGTGACAGGCGGCTCGAAGACGACCGGCACGGCCCCCATCTCAAGCGCCTCGACCAGGACGGGACTCTCGACGCGGCAGGCGGCATCCTCGGATTTGGCGGTATCAGCATTGGCCGCACGAACGCGCGTGCCATAAAGCGCCCGCAACCCCGCCAGGCAGGCGGCGCCACTCTCGGGGTTCGGCAGGTCCGCAGGGCTCGCACCAACAGGGCGTGCAGAGGGGTCGGCGGGCTCCGACGATGGCAGCGACTGCTGCTGTGGGCGCAGATCAACCGGGCGCGGCGGCGGCAAGGTCCTGATCCCTGCCCCGCTTTGGCCGTTGCTTTCCGCACTATGAACTTCCACGCCATGAATGCCGCCCGCCCAGATCGCGACAGCCGCAATGGCCAGGGCGAACCGACCAAGGCTTCGAAGCCATAGAGCATTGCGCGAAAAAGTGGGTACCGGTTTTTCGCTGGAGCAATGCTCTAAACTCCAGGAATCGATCACGTTTTTCGCATTCGGACGATACCGTCCGAATGCGACGTGATCTGGCGACGGATATGTCCGTACTGCCCCGGATGACACTCCCATCCCGGACAGGTTGCGGAGGGCTGTGATTTGCGGATTCAGCTGTCGAGGGCGGCGGCGCTGAGCACGGCCAGAACCGTGGTACCGGCCAAAGCGAGCGACAGGGCTTCCGCCGTCAGCGCGCCTGCGGATACGACGCCACCAAACAGAACCACCGCCATCGAACCGCCCGCGATCAGGGCTGCAACAAACGTCGTCGCCATGGACCAAGACCTCCCGAAAGGCGGCCGGTTTGGTCCGGCCTGCCGTTGCGCGTAACGCCGGAGCAGCCCGCTGGTTCCCGCCCGGTTCATGCGTTCTGATCGGTCCGCCCATGCTTCCCAATCGGCCTAGGCCGGCAGGCCCGAACAATGAAAAAAGTCGGCGGCATTGGAACGCCGCCGACCCCGGATCCTGGACGCTGAGAGCAAGCTCAGGCTGCCTTGCGGCCGGCCCGGCGATCGAAGAACAGAGCCTGGCTGATCGCAGCCTTCACCGCCTCGGGCTGGAACGGCTTGGTGATCAGAAAGGCCGGTTCCGGCCGGTCACCGGTCAGCAGACGCTCGGGATAGGCGGTGATGAAGATCACCGGCACATCGATCGAGGAGAGGATCTCGTTGACGGCGTCGAGGCCGGAGCTGCCGTCGGCGAGCTGGATGTCGGCGAGGACGAGGCCGGGGCGCTTCTTGGCGACGAGCGCGATCGCCTCGCGATGCGTGCGGGCGACGCCGGTCACGGTATGGCCGAGCTCCTCCACCATGGTCTCGATGTCGAGCGCGATGATCGGCTCGTCCTCGATGATCAGCACATCGGTGGCGACCTGCTCGGCGATCTCCTGACCTGCCGCTTGGATGAGGCCGGCGGCGTCGGACGCTGAAATATCCATGATCGTGGCAACCTCCTCGATCGAAAACCCTTCGACGGTGCGAAGCAGGAAGGCCTGGCGCGGCCGCGGCGTCAGCGCTTCGAGATTACGCTCGGCCGAGGGCCGGTCGGCCTCGGCGGAGCCGGTGCTGGTGGCGTTGAGGCTGACCGAGGACCACAGCTTCAGAAACGTATGGTAGAGGCCCAGCCTGGGATCGAACCCGCGCGGGAACGAAGAGGGATCGGCGACGAGCGCTTCAAGCATCGCGACGACATAGGCGTCTCCGCTCGCCTGCGTCCCGCTCAGCGCCCGGGCGAACCGGCGCAGATAAGGCAGGTGCGGTGCAATTTCTTTGGCAATCGACATGCAAAGGTCCCTTGTAACAAGCCGAAAATGAGCACCTGCAGCGGCTTTCTGACAAGCAATTTATTTTTTGTTCTTCCTGGAACCTTTTCCGGCGAAGCCTGTTATCTGGCCGTATGAGTGCCGGCTTGGGCGGGCCGGTATGATCAAGCGCGAGACCAGCTGGAAAAGCGGGCTCGCTTTCGTTGCGAGGGCTGACATGAACAACACGAGCGTCTCGATGACGGAACCCGGCGGGGGCGACAATGACGAGGTCGAACTGGTCCTCGACCCCAGGGTGCAGGAATCGATCGGGCGGTCGCTGAAGGCGCATTACGACGATATCGTCAACGCGCCGGTGCCCGACAAATTCCTGGTGCTGCTCGCCCAGCTCGAAGCTCAGGAAACCCGCGCCGCTTCGGGGGATATGTCCGATGAGCGCCTCTGATTTCAAGGACGGGCTGATCAAGGAGATTCCGAATCTGCGCGCCTTCGCGGCCTCGCTTTCGGGCTCGATGCAGCTCGCCGACGATCTCGTGCAGGACACGCTGCTCAAGGCCTGGGGTAATTCGGACAAGTTCGAGCCCGGCACGAGCCTGCGCGCCTGGCTCTTCACGATCCTGCGCAACACCTATTACTCGCTCTACCGCAAGCGCGGGCGGGAGGTGCAGGATAGCGAGGGCACCTATGCCGAGCGCATGGCGACGCATGGCAACCAGGAAAGCCATCTCGACCTCGCCGATTTCCGCAAGGCGCTTGCCAAGCTGCCCGAGGAGCAGCGCGAAGTGCTGATCATGGTCGGTGCGACCGGGTTGTCCTATGAGGAAACCGCCGAGATCTGCGGCGTCGCCATCGGCACGATCAAGAGCCGGGTCAACCGCGCCCGGACGAAGCTGGCCGAACTGCTTTCGATCGGCGGACTCGACGATCTCGGGCCAGATCGCAAGAGCGCCGCCGCCATCCAAAGGGTCGGTTCCGAAATCGTCGGCCTCTGATGCGGCTGGCGCGCTTCAAGACCGTCAGAGGGCGTCTGCTCGCGCTGCTGATCGGCATAGCGCTGCCAATCGCCGGCCTGACCGCGATCACCGCCGTCACCACCTACCAGACCGTCACCGCCGCGATCCGCACATCCCAGATGCGCACGGCCGAGGACTACGCCGTGCGCACCCGCGTCTGGTATCGCGGCGCCTTGCGGTCGCTGCTCGCCGGCGGTTCCGCATTGGCCCTGAACGGTCGCGAGAGCAGCGATTGTGGCAAGGTCGGCGGCCAGACGCTCGCTCGGGTCGCCGGCTATCGCGCCATCCATATCCTGCCGCAGGGCGGCGACACCTGCGCCTTCTCGCTCGATCCCGAGATCACCGCCGCCGATCTCGCCGCGGCAGCGGCAATGTTGCAGGCAAAGCCGCCGGTCCAGAGCTGGGCCGGGACGGAGCTCGCCCGGGCGCGCTACGACCATGTGACGCTGGGCGGCAAGCGCTATCTCGCCGTCTACGCGCGAAGCGACGATGCCGGCGGCCCGATGCAGGAAGGCCTGCTGCTGGTCGACCCGGAGTTGCTCGACCAGGTCTTCGACCTCGGCGACGGCGAACCCGGGCTCGTCGTCGCCCTGGCGGCACGCGACGGCGACATCATCGTCTCGCGCGGCACCGCGCAGCCAGATGACGCGTCCTGGCTGCCGGCGCGGGACCTGGCCTCGCTCTCGAAGGAGCCCTCGCAGACGCAAAGCCGCGCCGGCGCCTCACGCATCTACGCCACCCGCATCGTCGCCGACCCAGATTTCTACATCGTCGCCAGCTTCGACGATGCGTTGGGGCAGGCGGCCCGGACACAGTTTCTGGTGCTGCTGCTGGCGCCGCTGCTGACGCTGGCTCTGCTCTGCGTGGTCTATCTGCGCGCGATCGACAAGCATTGCGTGCGCTGGCTGCGCGGCATCGAGGCGGCGGCCAGGACACGCTCGACCCTGACGACGGCACGCGCGGTGATCGCCGACGACATGCCAAGCGACATCCGCAGCGTCGCGGAAGCCTTCAACGTCATGGTCGAGGAGCAGGAGGTCAGGCAGCGCAAGCTGCAGACGGCGCTCGACGACAACCGTTTCCTCGTTCGCGAATTGCATCACCGCGTGAAGAACAGCCTGCAGGTGGTGCAAAGCTATATCGGCCTGACCAAGCGCGACTACCGCGGTGAGGCGCGGATGGCCTTGGCCGACGCCGAATGCCGCGTTCACGTGCTCTCGGCCGCCTATCGCTTCACGCTGGCCGACGGCGAGATGCAGCCCGTGCGCGTCGACCTCTTCGTCGACGATGTCGTCACAATGATCTCGAACCTGCTCCGCCGCCGCGACCAATGGGTCACCAGCACCGTCAACACGCGCGCCTCGCTCTCGGTCGACCGGATCATCCCGCTCGGTTTCCTGATCGTCGACGTGATGTCACGCGCGCTGCGCAGCACGCCGGACGTCAGCATCCAGATCTCCGTCTCCGACATCGACGATGGGACGATCGAGATCGCCATCGAGGCCGATCGCGAGATCGCCTATAGCGAGCCGCCGAAGCTCTTCGCCGGCCTCGTCACCCAGATCGAGGCGGTTCAGGCGGGCGCACCGGAAGGGCCGCGGCTTGGCGCCTGGAGGATCGCCCATTTCACCTGAAGCAGTTTCAGATCCAGTTGGATCGGAACGCCTTCAGGTCATTGTTTTGACGCGTTTTCTCCGCGCAAACGCTTCGCGTTTGTCGCGAGGGAACCGGTCGCCACTTCGCTCGAAAACGCTCTCCGGAGCGCCGCGCCATCAAGCCGGCTTGTCGATCGGCTCGATATTGACGCCGACGCTCAGCCCGAGGAACGAACCCGTCCCCCCGGTGAAACTGCCGGACACCGGCGAGGCATCCTCGGGCACGCGTGCGACGGCGACGCGCAGAAGCTGCCTGTCAGCGACGAGATCGTTGGTCGGATCGAACTCCACCCAGCCATCGCCGGGGATGAAGACATCGGCCCAGGCATGGGTCAGGCCGATGCTGGAGACCAACCCGGCCGCGTCGGGCGAGCGGTCGTGGATATAGCCGGTCACGAAACGCGAGGCGAAGCCCATGCGCCGGGCGAGCTCGATGAAGAGCCAAGCATAATCGCGGCAGGAGCCGGCCAGTAGGCGCAGTGTATCGGCGGGATGCTGCGTGCCTTCGTCGAAGCGCACCGCATAACTCAGCCCGGCATAGATCGCATGGGCGAGGTCGCGCAGCAGATGCCCGGAGCCATGGCCGATGCGGGCACGAAAATCCACCAGCCATTGGTCGAGCAGGCCGTCGGGATCGGCGGCAGCGAGATCGAGATAGGGCTGGAGCACGGCGCGCTCCGCTTCGCTGTAGACGACGCCGGTCACGGCTGCGGAATTCTCGATCTCGCTGCGCAGCAAGGCCGAACCAAAGCGCTGGATCACCAGCTCGCTGACGATGTCGAGCGTATTGGCCGGCGCGTCGAAATTCGCGACCGCGACCGAATTGCCATAGGCGTCGTGCATCCAACGCAGCCGCGCCCGCGGAGCGATCGACAAGGCCGTGTCGACCACCCGCAGATCGAAGGAATCGCGCGGGCGCAGCATCAGCCGATGCGGCCCGAATTGCACCGGTGCGGCATAGCGATAGGTGGTAGCGTGGCGGATGCGCAGATACATCGTGTTCCCCAAGAGCATTGCGCGAAAAAGTGGGTACCGGTTTTTCGCGCAATGCTCTCAACTTTTAGAATCGATCACGCTTTTTCGCATTCGGACGATTCCGTCCGAATGCGACGTGATCTGGCGGCAAACCCGCGCACCCGCGACGACCAAAAAACAAGCCGCCCGGAGGCGGCTCGAAGTGCATCGCGCGAGGGAGCGCTGGGTTGTCAACGTGCAACCCTGAAAACGGTTCCTCCCCCGCGAACATAAATCAAATCAGCGGATAATCACCTTCGGGCCGCTCTCCAGCATGGCCTGCTGCGAGGTGGCGATGGCGCGCTTGGTGCGATCGACGACCTTCTGGCCGGGGTTCACGGCGGCGAAACGGATATCGGTCGGCTGGATATCGGTCGGCTCATGGCGCTGGATCTTGGCCTGCGCGACCGTGCTCGAGCTCTGGTCGCCGGGGCTCTGCCAATCCGCACCCATCGTCAGGCTGGCGACGGCCACGCCCATGAAGCCGAAGAACAGGCCAGCGCGTTTGATGGGGGCAAGGCTGTCATTCAACATCTGTCTCTCCCAACGCCACAACCAGCCACCATCAGCCGGTTTATGCAGGAGTTAACGCAAGGATCGCCTCACAGTTCCATTTCGGCACGATCGGGGCGCGGACCCGCGATCACGTCGACGTGAACCGCTTCCACTCAAGCCGCGTCGTCATTGGCGGAGCTGCGGCTGCGGAACAGCCGCCAGAGCGACTTCACCAGTCGCCGCGAGCTCAGACGAGCGCCGGCGAGGCGCTTCTCCAGCGTGATCTTGCGGTCGTGAAACTCCTCGAGACCGATCCGATGGCCGACGCTGATCACCGTCGCATGGGCGAGTTCGCCCTCGAACAGGTCCAGCAGGGAGTTCTGGCTGTCCTCATCGAGCGCCGAGGTCGCCTCGTCCATGATGACGATGTCGGGCTTCTGGATGAGGAGGCGGGTGAAGGCGACGCGCTGACGCTCGCCGCCGGAGAGGATCTGATCCCATTTGTCCTCTTCATCGAGGCGCTTGGCGAGATAGGCCAGCCCGCAGCGCTTCAAGGCGGCGAGGACGACATCGTCGGCAATCGGCATATCCGCTTGCGGGTAGAGCAGCACGGTGCGGAAGCTACCCATCGGCAGATAGGGTTTCTGCGGCACGAAGGCGATCGATTTGCCACGCGGCATCTCGATCCTTCCCGACCCCCAGGGCCACAACCCCGCCAAAGCGCGGATCAGCGTGCTCTTGCCGGAGCCGCTTTCGCCGACGATCAGCACCTTCTCGCCCAGTTCGATCACCACCGAGGCATCGGCGATCACCACGCGGCCATTGCTGTGGGCGATCGAGAGATTCTCGATATGGATCGCGCCATCCTCGCTCTCGCCGAGGCTGATCTGGGTTTCGCCTTCCATGATCGTACCGACATCGAGCGCCTCCAGCGCCTCCTGGAGCTCGTCGACGCGCGCCACGGAGGCGAACCACTCGGCCAGCCGCACGATATTGTCGACGAACCAGATCAGGGCTGCTTGCACGGCGCTGAAGGCTGCGACGACCTGCATCACGGCACCCAGCGTGACCTCGCCGGAAAGATATTTCGGCGCGATCAGCAGCAGCGGCACGATCGGAAACAGCGCGCCATTGGTGTTGAGCACCAGCGCGATGACGCCTTGCTGGCGGATGACGCCCAGCCAGGCTGCGACGACGCGACCATAATTCTCGCCGACGGAGGTCCGTTCGTCGGCGTCGCCGCGGATCAGCGCGATACTCTCGGCATTCTCGCGCAGCCTTGTCATCTCGGCGCGAAACTGCGCCTCCGCTTCGTTCTTCGCCGAGATGCGGCCGACCAGCGGCCCGCCGGCAACATAGGCGGCCAGCGAGGCGATGATCGCATAAAGGATCGCCGCGATCGCCATATAGCTCGGGATCACGATGTCCGCGCCGCCGAGCACGAAGCGGGCCGAGCCTGCGACATGCCAGAGGATGGTGGCGAAGGTCGCGGCGGTGACGGCCGCGCTGATCAGGCCGATCGCGAATTCGACGAGTGGCTCGATGGCAAGGCGGACATCCTCCGCGATACGATATTCCGGCGCGCTCTGCTCCTTGGCAGTGAACTGCATCCGGTAGTAGCGCTGGTCGGCGATCCACCAACCGGCGATGCGGCGCGTCAGATTTTCGCGCCAGCGCATCTGCAGCAGCATGCGGCTGATCACCAGCGCCGACAGCGTCAATGCCGAGACCGCGATGAGCAGCGGCAGCCAGGCGACCGTGCTCCAGACCGCCGCGACATCGCGCTTTTCGAGAGCGTCGAAGAACAACCGGTTCCAGGCATTGATTCCGACGGCGGTCGCGATCTGAGCCGCGACGAAGACGAGCACCAGGATTGTCAGCCCCCAGGCGCGCAGCCGACTTTTGCCAATCCAGAATTTCAATGCCGTCGCGAAGAAGCGACGCATACGCGAGCGTTGCGGGACACTCAGCGTGTCGGACATCCCTCGGCCACTCCAGAATCGTCAACGGCACCATGACGGACGCTGATTCAGAAACGTCCTGCCGCAGCGCAAGTTCCCCTGCCACTCCATGCATGCTGCGCCGCCGCGGGCCGGAACAAACGATGCCTTGCCGCGTTGTGTTGCCCAGCCAGACGCGCATGCCGGCGGCCATTGCGAGAGCGGATCAATCGAGACGATGGCGACTAGCGCGAATCAGAGCCGCATCGGTGTGCCCTGCCTGGCCTGTCCGCTCCGGCTCAAGCCGGCCTTCAAGGACAAGACCGACGACGAGGTGCGCTTCATTCAGTCGATGAAGATGGAGCATCGCCTGTTGCCGGCCGGCGCCGACATCATCCAACCCGGACAGGAGGACGCGGCGCTCTACACGCTCTTCTCCGGCTGGGCGTTCCGCTACAAATCCCTGCCCGACGGCCGGCGCCAGATCCTGAACTTCCTTTTGCCGGGAGACCTCGTCGGCTTGCAGGCCTCCCTGCTGAGTGCCGCTCAGCACGGCATCGAGGCCCTGACCGAGGTCGAGCTCTGCGCCTTTCCACGCAAGCGGGTCTGGGATCTGTTCGTGCGGATGCCGAGCCTGTCCTATGAGATCGCCTGGCTCGGCTCGCGCGAGGAGAGCCTGATCGACGAGAACCTGACCTCCGTCGGCCAGCGCAATGCCGCCGAGCGCATCGCGGCGTTGCTGATCTCGCTCCATCGCCGCGCCGACGCGCTTGGCCTGGTGAGCGAGAACAGCTTTCGGTTTCCGCTCTCGCAGCAGCAGCTCGCCGACGCGCTCGGACTCTCGCTCGTCCACACCAGCAAGACATGGGCGAAGCTGCGCCGGGCCGGCCTTTTCGCGATCTCGGGCGGGCGATTGACCCTACTCAATCCGCGCCTGACCGCCCGCATGGCCTCGCTGTTCGAACGCGAACTCGAGCCGAGACCGCTGATCTGAGGGCGCCTCCTGCCTCAACAAGCGGCAGGCTTTCGTGCCCTCAAGGCTCTTGAACCCTATATGTCGCGCAGGTAACGTCATTATTTCGTCATGGTTGCCGCATGTTGCGTCAGCACTAGGGGTCAAATGTCTCAAACTCTTCCCCATCGTCGCCCGCGCACCGGCTCTCTAGCTGCAAGGCTAGGCCAGTCGAGCATGGCGGTGCGCATCGAGGATGAGGTGCGCGTGACCGCTGCCGACCTCGTCGACAGCATGGCAGAGGCGCGCCTGAGAGTCGCTGCCGTGCGCTACAAGGTCGAAGGCGAGGTTCGCCAGAAGGCCGAGAAGTTCAAGACCCATGTTTCCAGGGTTGCCGGCGAGGCCAAATCTAAGCTGAGCGACGAAGCCCGTTTCATCAAGTCGTGGATCGACGATCCCGGCCGAACCGGGTCCGTGACGCCGTCCAGCCCGTTCCTGGCCCGGCGCATGGCGTCCTTCGTCGACCCCGCCATTCCCGGGCCGGTGATCGAGATCGGGCCCGGCACCGGACCGGTGACCGAGGCGCTGATCGAACGCGGCATCAGCGAGGAACGGCTCATCCTGGTCGAGTACAGCCCGGAATTCTGCGCGCTGCTGCGCCAGCGCTTTCCCCGCGCGACCGTGGTGGAGGGCGATGCCTATGCGCTTTCGACGACGCTGGCAGGCCATCTCCAGGAGAAGGCGATCGCCGTCGTCTCCAGCCTGCCCCTGTTCAATCGCCCGCCGGCGATGCGCAGCGCGCTCGCCAAGGACGCCTTCACCTTGCTGGTCGAAGGCGCACCCCTGATCCAGTTCACCTATTCGGTGATATCGCCCGTGCCCCGCAAGGGCTCCGGGCTGAAGGCCTTCGCCTCGGATTGGGTCTTGCGCAATATCCCGCCCGCGCGCGTCTGGGTCTACCGCCAGGCGACGTAGAGCCTGGACGTAGGGCTTGGCAGGCGGCCTTCCCGACGATCTGACGCCCGGACATAATCGCGCGCTTCATTGCATCCGCGCAATCATGACATCGCGCTCGGCGGTCTTGGCGTCGCGGGTGCAACGGCATAGCCTTCATGCCAGTCGCTCCCGATAGTCCTGATCCGACCGAGGCCGTCATGTCCGCACCCAAGATTCTCGTTTTCTCCGGCTCGTCGCGCCCCGGCTCGCTCAATGCGAAGCTCGCGGCCCTCGCGGCGAAGAAGCTTATGGCGGCGGGAGCGCAGGTCACGCTGATCTCGCTCGCCGATTACCCCTTGCCGCTGGTCGATGCGACGGGTTTCGGTCACGCGCCGCAGCCGGCCCATGACCTGCGTGCGCAGATCGACGCTCATGCCGGCCTGTTCATCGCCAGCCCGGAATACAATGCGGGTTATGCGCCGGCGCTGAAGAATGCGCTGGACTGGGCAAGCGTCGCCAGGCCCGGAGCGCCCGCGACCGGCCTCGCCGGCAAGGTCGTGGCGCTCGGCGGCGCCTCGCCGGGCGCTTTGGGCGCCTATCGCGGCCTGACGCAGTTGCGCACCGTGCTGGAGCTCGGTTTCGGCGCGCTGCTGATCCCTGAAATGGTCGCGGTCGGCGCCGCCGACAAAGCCTTTGGCGAGGATGGCGAGATCACCGACGCCCGCACCAGCGGCTTCCTCGACGCGGCTCTGGAGCGATTGATCAAGTTGTCCAGCCAGACCGCCTGAGCTCGACCCTCGTCACTGCAACTCGCAAGGCCCTTTCGCGGGCGAGAGCCGCCAGAGCATGTCGTCGGGCTTGCTCGGAATCTTGACGGCCTTGTCCGCGATCTCCTCGGCATCATAGGGGTTGGGGTTGGCGACGATGCCGTCGTTCCTGACGTCAAGCGTGCCGCCGGGGCCGGCGTCGATGCGCCAGGACCCGGCCTCCCATTCCGGCTGGCAGCGCAGGCCCTTGCCATTCGGCCGGCAGAAGCCACCAAGCTGATAGTCATAGCCCGTCGCCGCATTGCGTCGGCGCAGGTTGATGTAGAACTGGACATAGCTGCCGCCCGGCTCCGGCGGCACCGCATCGGGCAGGTGAACCAGCCGGATGCTCGCCACGCGCTGCCCCGGATGCGCCTTGAGATGGGCTGCGTCGTAGTCTCGCTCCCAGCAAGCGGCCTGTTTGGGTGGCAGCTCGCGTTCGAGCGGGCGCGCCAGGGCGGGCAAAGTGAGACAAAACCCCAGCATCAGGGCAGAGATCGCGGCCATCCGCATCGCATCGGCTCCCGGTGGTCTAGAGCATTTCCGCGTTTCTCTGAATCGCGGAAATGCTCTACCTCCTTGTTTTATCGCATTTTCTTCACGCGAACCGGCGTCCACTTCGCTCGAAAATGCCCTTATGTCCCGCACGGAAGATCACGACAGATCCGGGCGCGGCGCAACGGCTTTCATCCGGAGCCGCGCTTGACCCACCGGGATCACTCGGGCTTGTTGCGCCAGGACGGGCTGCAAGGTCGGACTGCAAGACCGGCGGGGATGGAAAGCTTGACGGACATAACCCGACTGGTCCGCGATATCGCCCAGGACATGGCGGCAGCCGAGGATCGCGGTGCGGTTGCGACCTATATTCCACCTCTGGCGACGATCGACCCCAGCCGTTTCGGGCTCTGCATCGTCACGGCCGATGGCGCGGTCCATGCCGCCGGCGACGCCGAGCAGGCCTTCTCGATCCAGAGCGTCTCGAAGGTGTTCGCGCTGACGCAAGCGCTCGGCAAGGTCGGCGACACGCTCTGGCGTCGCGTCGGCCGCGAGCCCTCCGGCACGCCCTTCAACTCGATCGTCCAGCTCGAGCGCGAACAGGGCATTCCGCGCAACCCCTTCATCAATGCGGGCGCGCTGGTCGTCGCCGACATCAACCTCGCCGGCCATGAGCCGCGCGTGGCGATCGGCGAATTGCTGCGCTTCGTGCGCTACCTCGCCGATGACGACGCGATCGCCATCGACGAGGCGGTGGCGCGAGCCGAACAGGCGACCGGATTCCGCAATGTCGCGCTCGCCAACTATATGAAAGCGTTCGGCAACATCCAGCACGCGCCGGAGCTGACGCTCGGCGTCTATTTCCACCAATGCGCTATCGCGATGACGTGCCGGCAGCTCGCCATGGCCGGGCGCTATCTGATGCATGGCGGGCTGTACCAACCCGGTGGCGCGCGCGTCGTCTCGGCCCAGCGGGCGCGCCGCATCAATGCGCTGATGCTGACCTGTGGCCATTACGACGCCTCGGGCGACTTCGCCTTCCGCGTCGGATTGCCGGGGAAATCGGGTGTCGGCGGCGGAATTCTGGCGATCGCCCCCGGCAAGGCCTCGATCGCGGTCTGGTCGCCCGGGCTGAACGCCAATGGCAACTCCAAGCTGGGCACGCTGGCACTGGAGCGCGTGGCCGAAGCGACGGGCTGGTCGGTTTTCAGCGCGATGAGTTGAGGCCTCCGGCTCTCATCTAAGAGTGCGAGCAGGATGGCCCGCTCAATAGTTGATCCGTGAAACCGCCCGGAGTTCGTCTGCTGTGGCCGCCGGAAATCCAAAGAACTCCAGATAGGCCGGGATCTGCTCGAACAGCATGTCGGTGCCGATTTGGAAGGCGCAGCCGCGGGCGCGGGCCGCCGCCAGGAAAGGCGTGATCTCCTGCTTCATCACGACCTCGCCGACAAAGGTCGAGGGCGCGATGCGCTCGACATCGACCGGCAACGGATCGCCCTCCTTCATGCCGAGCGGCGTCGCATTGACGACGATGTCGTAGCCGGCGGGGTCGTTGGAGCCGACCGCGACCTTGAGCTTGGGATAATGGGCGCGCAGGCGCTCGCCGAGGCCCCCCGCCATCGGGGTGTAGGCGTCGAACAGGCCAAGTTCGGCGACGCCGGCCCTGGCCAGCGAGGCCGCAATGGCGGAGCCGACGCCACCCGCGCCAACCACGAGCGCGCGCGCGCCCAAGAGCGTGCGGCCCTTGCGCAGGACGCCGCGCACGAAGCCTTCGCCATCGAACATGTCGCCGATCAGCGACCCATCGGGACCAAGGCGGATCGCGTTGCAGGCACCTGCGACCTTCGCCGTGGTCATGACCTCGTCCAGGAGCGCGATCGTCGCAACCTTGTGCGGCATGGTGACGAGCGCGCCATGAATATTGGAGAGCCTGAACAGCGGCCTGAGAAAGGCGGCATAATCCTGCGCCTTGCAGCCCATCGGCACGACGACGGCATCGATGCCGTGCTGCTCGAAATAGGGATTGTAGATCATCGGCGCCTTGAAGGACTCGGTCGGGTAGCCGAGATGGGCGATGAGCTTGGTCGTGCCGCGTATCATGGCGAACAGGCTTTCATGGTCTTGCTTTGCCGATTCTCATCCCGTGATCGTCACGGCCGCGCCCGAGCGCGCGCTCTGGCCGATCGCGTCCAGGGTCAGGGCGATGTCGATGGATTCGGCCGGCGTCGCGCCGGTCCAATGCGCGACGCCTTGGGTCACGAGGCGCTGGAAGGATTCGGCTTCGGCCAGGAAGCCGTTACCGGGTGCGACTTCGATGATCTCCGGCACAGCCGCGATGGTCGTGCCGCGCCGCAGCGTCAGGATCGGCGGGCCGCCGGCCGGGGGATGGTTGAGATAGCTGGTCTCGATCGTCCCGGCATCGCCGGCGATCAGGGCATTGCGATGATAGGCCGTGGCGAAGCTGCAGGAGATCTGCGCCAGCGCGCCGCTCGGGAATTCCAATGACGCCACGACGCTGAGATCGACGCCGGTCTCGCTCCAGCGGGCCATGGCGCTGACGCGCTCTGGCCGTTCGCCCGCGGCCAGCAGCGCCAGGCTGACGGCATAGCTGCCGGCATCGAGCAGCGCGCCGCCGCCAACCTCCGGCTTCAGGCGGATATTGCTCGGATCGGAAAAGGCGACGCCGAAGCTGGAGCGGATCAATTGAACCTTGCCGATCGCGCCTTCCGCCAGCAATTCGCGCAGCTTCAGGGTCTGCGGCTGGGCGCGATAGGGATAAGCCTCGACGAGATGGCGTCCGAGCCGCGTCGCGGCTTCGAACATGGCGCGCGCCTCGACCGCCGTCATCGCCAGCGGCTTTTCGCAAAGCACATGCTTGCCGGCTTCCATGGCGCGGATCGACCATTCCGCATGGAGCGAATTCGGCAGCGGATTGTAGATCGCGTCGATTTCCGGATCCGCCAGCAAGGCCTCATAGGAGCTGTGCGACCGCGGGATCCCGCATTCCTGCGCGAAGCGCTGCGCCTTGCCGGCATCGCGGCTGGCGACAGCCGCGACCGTCACGGTCTTTGAAGGTGCAACCCCGCTGGTGAAGGCGCGCGCGATGTTCGCCGCGCCCAGGACGCCGATGCGCAGCGGCCGCGATCCCGTGTCATCCATGATGCATCTCCTCAAAAAGGTTGTGGTCCGACCGCCAATGGCTCGCTGCGGTATCCCGGCGCTTCAGTCGGTCCGGACCATAGCGCCCGTCGCGGCATGGCGCATGCCGATCAGGCCGCCTTCTCGTCGATCAATCGCGCGACCCGCTGCAAGGCGAGCGTGTAGCCTTGCGTACCGAAGCCGGCGATGACGCCATCGGCCCGCAGCGAGACATAGGAATGGTGCCGGAAGGCCTCGCGCTTATGGACATTGGAGATGTGCACCTCGACGACCGGCGAATCGAAGGTGTTGAGCGCATCGAGGATCGCCACCGAGGTGTGGGTGAAGGCTGCCGGGTTGATGACGATGCCGCCAGCCTCCTCCCGCGCCGCGTGGATCCAGTCGATGATCTCGTATTCGCGGTTGCTCTGGTGGAAGCGGAGGTCGAGCTTCAATTCGCCTGCGAGCTTGCGGCATTCGGCTTCGACATCGGCCAATGTGACATGGCCGTAGATATGCGGCTGGCGCTTTCCGAGCAGGTTGAGGTTGGGGCCGTTCAGGACATAGACGAGGCGGCTCATCATCGGCTCCGGTCGCTGACGCGCAAGATTCTAAACGTTGAGAGCATTGCTTATGCGAAAAACCGGTACCCACTTTTTCGCGCAAGGCTCTAATGCCCACGCAGGATCTCGCCGAGAAACTGCTTGGTACGGGCGTGGCTGGGTTTGCTGAAGAAGATTTCGGGCGGGGCCTCCTCGACGATCTCGCCTGAAGCCATGAAGATGACGCGGTCGGCGACCTGTCGGGCGAAACCCATCTCATGGGTGACGCAGATCATGGTCATGCCCTCCTCGGCGAGCGCGACCATGGTGTCGAGCACCTCCTTGACCATTTCGGGATCGAGCGCCGAGGTCGGTTCGTCGAAGAGCATCACCTTGGGGCCCATGCACAGGGCGCGCGCAATCGCGACGCGCTGCTGCTGGCCCCCAGACAGCTGGGCCGGGTATTTGTCGGCCTGCTCCAGGATCTTGACCCGGTCGAGCAGGCGGCGCGCCGTGGCTTCGGCGTCCTTCCGGCTCTGGCGCAGCGTTCGCATCGGGGCAAGCGTGCAGTTCTGCATCACGGTCAGATGCGGAAACAGGTTGAAGTTCTGGAAGACCATGCCGACCTCGCGCCGGACGGCGTCGATCGTGCTGGAATCATCGCCGAGCGCGATGCCGCCGACGCGGATGGCGCCCTTCTCATAGGCTTCGAGATGGTTGATGCAGCGGATCAGGGTCGATTTGCCCGACCCCGACGGCCCGCACAGGACGATCTTCTCGCCTGTGCGGACCGAGAGATTGATGCCGGTCAGGGCCTTGAACCCGCCATACCATTTCTCGACGCTCTCCATCACGATCATGGGCGTGTCCGTGGCGGCGGGCGTAGTCGTGGCATGGCGGGTCATGACTGAGGGCTCCGGCTGCTGGAGGGGGGCGTCAGCTGACGACGAAGGAGACGCCTTCGAGGCTGGCGGGGAAGTTCGGCAGCGGCACCTTCATCCATTTCGCGTAGATCTTCGCGAGCTCGCCATTGCCCACGATCTTGTCGATGAAGGCGTTCGCCGCCGCGTTGATCTCCTTCTCGCCGAGCCGCGTGCAGGCCCCGTTGTAGAGCCGCGTGAATTCGAGCTTGTCTTCGAAACCATCGGGCTTCTGCGCATTGAGGCGCTGGACATAGAACATGTTTCCGCCCACGGCCTGGACCTGGCCCGAAAGCAGCGATTGGATGGTCGCGGCATCGTCGTCGAAGCGGCGGATCGTGGTGCCTTCGGGAGCATTCTTGGTGATCTGCGCGTCCTGGACGCTGGCGCGCGGCACGCCGATGACGAGCTTGCCCATGTCGGCATTGGCCTTCACCACGGTCGCCTTCGGCGCGACCAGCGTGATGTAGTTCGCGACATAGGGCTTGGAGAACTGCACCGCCTTGGCGCGCTCCGGCAGCATCGCCATGGTCGCAAACAGGATGTCGACGCGGCCGGCGGTCAGCGCGGGAATGCGATTGGCCACGGCGAGCGGCACGAATTCGACGGCAACGCCGAGCTCCTTGGCAAAGAGCTCGCCGACATCGGCGTCAAAACCTTCCTGCTTGCCGCTGGTGTTGACGAAGCCGAAGGGCGGATTGTCGCCCTGGATGCCAATCACGAGCTTGCCCTTGCTCTTGATCTCGGCCGGCGTGATCGCCAGCGCGGGCCGGGTCAGCAAAGCGGGCGCGGCGATGGCGACCGAAGCGCCGAGCAGCAGGTGACGGCGGTTCAGCGTCATGCGGGTCACATCAGTCATGGTCTTTACTCCCTGGGTTGGCTTCTTGTTGGGGCAGGCATGTTGAGTCAGGCATTGGCAGAGCGTTGTGCCGGCCGCCTCACCGCGTGGCCGTGGCGAGGCGGCGTTCGAGCCAGGCGCCGTAGAGCGACAGCGGCCAGCACATGGCGAAATAGAGGGCGCCGACGACGCCGAAGACGAGCAGGGGCTGGAAAATCTGGTTCGAGACGATGCTGCCGGCGCGTGCCAGCTCAGTGAAGCCGACGATGGCTGCCAGCGAGGTGCCTTTGATCAATTGCACCAGGAAGCCGATCGTCGCCGGCAGCGAAATGCGGATCGCCTGGGGCAGGATCACGTCCTTCATCCGCGAGACGTAATTCAGGCTCAGCGCCTTGGCGGCCTCGGTCTGGCCACGCGGCACGGCCTCGATCGAGCCGCGCCAGATCTCGCCGAGATAGGCGCTGGCATGCAGGGTGAAGCCGATCGCGACCGCGACCCAGGCATCGAGCTTCAGCCCGACAAGCGCCAGCCCGTAATAGACCACGAAAAGCTGCATCAGGAGCGGCGTGCCCTGGAACAGGCCGATATAGCCCGCTGCGACGCGCTCCAGCGGGGCGATGCCCGAGGTCCGCGCCAGCGCGACGATGAGGCCGGCAACGCCACCGCCGAGGAAGCCGATGGCCGACAGAGCCAGCGTCCACTTCAGGCCGGCGAGGAGGAAGAGGAATTCGTTGAGACCCATCACGCCCTCCCTCACTTGACCGGATAGCTGAGATAGCGCGACTGGATCAGACCGAAGATCCGCATCAGCAGCCAGGACATGACGAGGTAGAACAGCGTCACCGCGCCATAGACCTCGAAGCTGCGGAAGCTGTCGGATTCGATCCTCTGGGCGACCGAGGTCAGTTCATAGGCCGCGATCGCCGAGGCCACGCTCGTGGTCAGGGTCAGCAGGATGAACTGGCTGGTGAGCGAGGGGTAGATCGCGCGCAGCGCCGGCTTCAGCACGATGAGGCGGAAGACCTGGGCCTTGTGCAGGCCGAGCGCGAGACCGGCCTCGATCTGCCCCTTGCCGATCGATTGCACGCCGCCGCGGATGATCTCGATCGCGTAGGCGCCGCCATTGATGCCGAGCGCGATGATCGCCGTCGGCGTCGGATCGAGCCGGATGCCGGCGAGCGGCAGGGCGAAATAGATGAAATAGATCTGGACCAGGAAGGGCGTGTTGCGGATCAGCTCGACGAAGGCGATGACGAGCCAGCGCACCTGCCTGATGCCGGAATCGCGCAGCATCACGCCGCCGATGCCGATGATGATCGCGAGGATCATGCCGCCCAGAGCCAATCCGAGCGTGCCGAGACAGGCCGCCAGCAGGCTGGGCAGCCCGTCGATGACGGGCAAGAAGTCGAGCGTGTAGTTCACGGCGTTTTCCCTGGAGCGGCCAACCTTCTGAACGGGTCGGTCCGAGCATTATATCGTCATTTCCAGCGCCTCTGATCGGGCGCCTTGGCGGGAGCTCTCAAGCTCAGCGCGCACAGCACGCCATGCCTGCGATAGATCCGTGACTCCAATTGTACTGGATAGTTCAATTGGTCAAGTGAAATTAACTGCCTGGTCCATTTACAGCAGCGCCAAGCGCGCTAGGGTCGCGACCGGTTTGGAACGTTGCGAGATGAATCGGATGGTGACCGCCCCGCCCCTGCCGGCAAAGCGCCGCAAATCGGCGAGCTGGACGCAGGATCCCGAAGGGGTGCGCCGCGACATCCTCGCGGTGGCGCGCGCCGAATTCGTGGAGAACGGCCTCAGTGGCGCCCGCGTCGACGAGATCGCCGCCAAGACCTCCAACAGCAAGCGGATGATCTATTACTATTTCGGCGACAAGGAGGGGCTCTACCGGGCCGTGCTGGAGGAGGCCTATGCCCGCATCCGCACCTTCGAGCGCAGCCTGGATCTCGCAGCCCTGCCGCCGCGCGAGGCGATCGCCACGCTGACGGGCTTCACCTTCGATTATCACGCCGACAATCCGGATTTCGTCCGCCTCGTCATGGTCGAGAACATCCACCACGGCCGCCATCTCGCGACCTCCACCAAGATCAGCGTGCTGAACCTCTCGGCGATCGACATGATCCGCGAGGTCTATGAGCGCGGGCTGGCGGATGGCCTGTTCCGGGAGGGGCTCGACCCGATCGACATCCACCTGACGATCAGCGCGCTGAGCTTCTACAATGTCTCGAACCAGGCCAGCATCCGCCAGGTCTTCGGCCATGACATGGCAGCCCCCGATGCGCGCGAACGCCGCCGCCGCAGCGCCATCGAAACCGTGCTGAGGATGGTCTGCCGCTGACGGGCAATGATTGCGTGCCTGCGTCATCGCCTCAGGCCGATCCAACCAGATCGCGGGCCGCGATCACCGTCATCGCAGCGTCGAAGACGGCCTGTGCGTGCTCCAGCGCCGGGACGCCATGATTGGGCACCTCGACCGAGAGCGTCACATCGGCCGGGAGCTCGGCCAGCAGATTCTGCAATGGCAGGACGCCTTGCCCCGGCAATAACCGCCCGCCGCGCGCCTCCTGGATGATCGCCTCGACCGATACGGGCCGATCCGCACCTGCATCGCAAAGCTGGGCGCTCCGGATGAGATGTCGCGGCATCTCCCGCAGATCCGCCGGGGTTCCGCCGCCGCGCGCGAGATGCAGCGCATCGACGAGCACGCCGCCATTGGGACGGCCAGCCTCCAGCACGACCCGCGCGGCATCCTGTATGGTCGCCACCTGCCGCCAGGGCATGTTTTCGAGATCGACGCCCAGGCCGAAGCCAGCCGCCAGATCGCAGAGCCCGGCGAAGTTGGCGACAAGCCGGCCATGCTCGGGATCGTCACCGCAGACGCTCAGCCGCTGCGCTCCGAGTTCGGCCGCGCTTTCGAGAATCGGCACCAGGCTGACCGGCGAGAAGCTGCCGTCGATGACGACGAATTCGATATCGTGGACGCGCAGGCCCGTATTCGCGAGCAAAGCGCGCATCGCGGCCATCAGCGCGCTGCCCGGCCGGATCTCGTAGAACGGGGCGCCCGGGAAAGCCGGGTGGAGCCGCAACCCCAGCGTGGCGTAGCCGACCTCCGCGGCAAGGGCGACGAAGTCGAGCGGTGCGACATCGATCGTGGTGAAATGCGCGATCCCGAGTGGTGGCGGCGAGGCGGATGACAGCTGCATCAGGACCGCACCCCTCTCGGCTCAGGGCTGAAGCTGATCGGACAGGCGGGCGCGCAGATTGGTGCCGGTGCGCAGGATATGCTCGCGCAGCTTCTCGCAGGCGTAAGTCCCATCGCGCGCCACCGCGCCCTGCGCGATCTCGCTGTGCTCGGCGGCGACATTGCGATCGCCACCCTGCGCCACCAGAAAAACCCGGCGATAGCGATCGTTCAGATTGTGCAGCATGGCGCAGAAATTCAGCAGCAGAGGCATGCCGCAGCCTCCGATCAGCGTCATGTGGAAGTCGCGATGGGCGTGTTCCCAGGCTTCCAGCGTCGCCGGGTCGCCAGCGACCCGCTCGGTGCGGTTGAGGCGGTGGAGCGTGCGCATGACGTTGCTCTCCCAGCTCAGATCGCCATTGGCGATGGCCGAGGAGAGCGCGAGGCTCTCGAACTCGACCCGCAGCCGGGTGATTTCCGCCAGATTGCTCAGCGAAACCGGCGCGACCGAATAGCCCTTGTTGTCGTGCAGTTCGACCAGGCCGACCGCGATCAGGCGGGCCAGCGCCTCGCGCAGAGGGCTCAGCGAGACATCAAGTTCGCGCCTGACCGCGTCGAGATTGATCTTGGTTCCGGGGCGAAGCTCGCCCGACAAAATCGCCTCGCGCAGCCGGTCGACCAGACGCGATGCCTTGGTGTTCTTGCTGTCGCTTGAGCCATGGGTCGGTGAGCCGGGCATGGATGCGGGTTCCTCGGAAGCGGAACTGCCACCTCTGGCAAATCCAGCCCCCAACGCCAATGCATCGGCCGGCTCATCGGCGACAAAACTCATGCTGCCACCCCCTTCAGCCATGCCAGCTCAACCATTATCGATAGCTATAATAATCGATTATTGATGTCAAATTCAAAGGCCTAAAAAACCACATGACCCTAACTCGTGCTGTCGATACCCGACAAGGCAGCGAAAATTGATGCCTTAAATAAGCGTATTATCTCAAATTCCGGTAAAACACGCCTCGCAGACACCAGTTCTTCGGCTCCCGCTTCGGCTCACCCAAGTTGACAGATAATCGATTTTAATTGATGGAAAGGCGCAAGGAGGACGCCATGATCATCGAGAATCACCACGATGTGACGCGCGATGCGCTGGCAGTGATGGCGCGCACGAAAAACCCGCGTCAGCGCGAAATCCTGGCCTCGCTCGTGACCCATCTCCATGCCTTCATCCGCGACGTGCGCCTGACCGAAATCGAGTTTCGCGAAGCGACCGCGCTCCTGAACGAGATCGGCAAGCTCACCAGCGACAGCCATAACGAGATGGTGCTGATGGCCGGCTCGCTCGGCGTCTCCTCCCTGCTCTGCCTGCTCAACAATGGCGATGGCGGCAACACCGAAACCTCGCAATCGCTGCTCGGCCCATTCTGGCGATTGAACGCGCCGCATGTCAGGAATGGCGGCACGATCATCCGCTCCGACACGCCAGGCGATCCGCTGTTGGTGACGGCCCGCGTCATCGACCAGGCCGGGGCGCCCATCGCTGGCGCCGAGGTCGATATCTGGCACGCCTCGCCAGTCGGGCTTTACGAGAATCAGGATCCCGAACAGGCCGAGATGAACCTGCGCGGCAAATTCACCACCGATGCGGATGGCCGCTTCTGGTTCAGCACCGTGAAGATGGTCGGTTACCCGATCCCGACCGACGGCGTCGTCGGCCGGCTTCTGGCGATGCAGGACCGGCATCCCTATCGCCCGGCGCATCTGCATGCGCTGATCGTCAAGCCGGGCTTCAAGGTCCTGATCTCACAGGTCTACGACCCCAAGGATCCCCATATCGACACCGACGTCCAGTTCGGCGTCACCAGGGCCCTGCTCGGCGACTATGTCCGCCATGACGAGCCGCACCCGTCCGATGCCGGCATCGCCACGCCCTGGTATGCGCTTGACTACACCTATGTGATGGAGCCCGGCGAAACCGTGCTGCCGCGCCCGCCGATCAAGTAGCGAACCCGCCGCTTCATTCCGCAAGCCCGTCCGACAAGCCAGCCCGACAAGCCGCGCAGGAGACCATCATGCTGACCGAAGGCGAGCGCCAACAGGGTGCCGACGCATTGCTCCAGGCGGAGCGCATGCGCCAGGCGATTCCCCAGCTCAGCAAGACCTATCCCGGCATCGAGATCGAGGACGCCTACCGCATCCAGGGTCTCTGGGCGCAGGCGCGAATCGCCAATGGCGCTCGCATGGTCGGCCACAAGATCGGCCTGACCTCGCGCGCCATGCAAATGGCGTCGAAGATGACCGAGCCGGATTATGGCTGCATCCTCGACGACGCGCTCTACAATGACGGCGCCCGGATCAAGGCGAGCGACTTCATCAAGCCGCGCCTGGAGGTCGAACTCGCCTTCGTCATGGGGCAGGATCTGGAAGGCCCGGGCGCGCGCATCTACGACGTCATGCGCGCGACCGAGATGGTGCTGCCAGCGCTCGAGATCATCGATTACCGCACCGAGGTTCCGCGCGCGATCACCGACACCATCGCCGACAATGCCGCCTTCGGGGCGATCGTGGTCGGTGGACGGCCGATCCGTCCGATGGATGTCGATATCCGCTGGATCGGCGCAACCCTGTCGAAGAACGGCATCATCGAGGAATCCGGCGTCTCGGCCGCGATCATGGGCCACCCCGCCGCCGGCATTGCCTGGCTCGTCAACAAATTGCACGCTGTCGGAACGGGGCTGAGGAAGGGCGAGATCGTGCTCGCCGGCTCCTTCACCCGGCCGGTCGACATCGCAGCCGGCGACGTCATCCAGGCCGATTACGGTCCGCTCGGCGCCATCGGCGTCTCGTTCAGTTGAGGTTCGCCATGGAACTCCCGCCCAATCTCTTCAAGCGCGCCCTGAATGAGGGCCGCTCGCAGATCGGCCTGTGGTGCAGCCTGCCGGGCAGCTATGCGGCCGAGGCGGTCGCGGGCTCCGGCTTCGACTGGCTCCTGCTCGACACCGAGCATTCACCCGGCGATCCGCTGACCGTGCTGGCGCAGCTCCAGGCGGTCGCGCCCTATCCGGTCTCGGCGGTGGTGAGGCCAGCCAGCAACGACGCCGTGCTGATCAAGCGATTGCTCGACTTCGGCGCGCAGACCCTGCTGATCCCCTATGTCCAGAACGCCGGGGAGGCGCGGGCCGCGGTCTCGGCGATGCGCTATCCGCCCGAGGGCATCAGGGGCGTCTCGGGCGTAACGCGGGCAACCCGCTTCGGCCGCGTCGCGGATTACGGCCGGCGCGCCCATGAGGAGCTCTGCCTGCTCGTGCAGATCGAGACCGGCGAGGCGCTCGACCAATTGGAGGCGATCGCCTCGGTCGATGGCGTCGACGGCGTCTTCATCGGCCCGGCCGATCTGGCGGCGAGCCTCGGCCATGTCGGCCAGCCCGGTCACCCGGAGGTCAAGGCGCTGATCGAGAAGGCGATCGGCCGCATCAGGGCCTGCGGCAAGCCCGCCGGCATCCTGACGCCCGACAACGCCTTCGCCGCACGCTGCATCGAGCTCGGCACCACCTTCACCGCGGTGGGCGTCGATGCGGCCATGCTGGTTCGGGCGACAGAAGCGCTCTGCGAGCAGTTCAAGGGCCCGCACAGCGCGCGAAGCTGAAGCGCTATCGCTTCTGCCTCAACGTCGGAAGCAACAGTTAAACCTGACTCTCCCTGTGAAATTCACCTGAATTGTCGATGGGCTTGGCAGCCCATCGGTCTGCGTATCACTGACCTACCGACACAGATCAGCACCTCAATCGAATGAAATAGGAAGAGTCTGACACTCCCCTTCACCGTCCCATACGGGACCAGCAGATAGCTGGCCTGCTCCGCACTCATGCGCTCCGCGAGCGCGGGCAGTTGGCTGCTGGCTTGGGAATTGACGATAGAATGCGGCCTCTGGCAGCCCCTTTTTCTGGCGCAGACCACTTCTGGGAACCAGCGCCAGATCACCGCCTATCTGCAGTGGACTTGAATTAGACCCGAGTTCTCGCGTCGAAATTCAGCCATTTCTACTGAATGGCCGCCAGCGGATTGATCTCGCTCAATCCAAACCCAAGCCGATTACAATATTCTTGAAAGAACGTTCAAGACCGTGCGGGCAGGCAGGATCGACCGGATGTGGCTGATTACTTGTCGCCAAGGTCGGCTGAATTCTTGATCCATAGGAAGCGCTTGGGCGCCCGTAAAGGAGAAAAGATATGAAACTGGATGACTGGAGCTGCGACATCACCACGCGAACGGGTTTAACCTTTCACGTGCGCCCGGCTCGTCTTGAAGACGAAGAAGGCCTGGCGGAGTTCTTCGCCCATGTCACTCCGGACGACCTGCGCTTCCGGTTTCTCGCCAGTGTTCGCGAAGTGAGCCATGATCGCCTCGTCGCCATGACGCATATCGACCATCGGCAGACCGAGAACTTTCTCGCCTTTGCCGAAGACGGAAAGACGATCATCGCCACAGCCATGCTGGCTTGCGATCCCGCCTTGGAGAAAGGCGAGGTGGCGATCTCGATCCGCGCCGAATACAAGCACCGAGGCGTGGGCTGGGAGCTGCTTCGCCATGTCTCCAAATATGCCGAGGCAAAAGGCGTCAAGACGATCGAGTCAGTGGAAAACCGCCAGAATCACGAGGCTATCGACCTCGAGCGGGAGCAAGGCTTCGTTGCGGTGAGCTATCCCGACGATGCCGCCCTGGTGCTGATTCGAAAGCAACTTAACCCTTCGGCAGGACTTGCAGATAGTGCCATCGAACTCCCTCTGGCAGAGGCTAATTGAGCCGCCTGCGCTACCGGGCGCGATCTCCTTGCCGCGTGGCACGGAGATCGCAACCTTTGAGGGTGACTAGGCCGACCGCGTAGGATCAACGCAACTCAGGTATCGACCGTAGCGGTCAGGGCGTTGCTCTGGATGAATTCGCGGCGCGGCTCCACGACGTCGCCCATCAGCTTGACGAAGAGGTCGTCGGCCTCGTCGTTCTGGTCGTTCTTGACGCGCAGCAGCGAGCGGGCTTCGCGGTCGAGCGTGGTTTCCCAGAGCTGTTCCGGGTTCATCTCGCCGAGGCCTTTGTAGCGCTGCAGCGAGACGCCCTTCTTGCCGATGGCGGTCACGGCGTCAAACAGGTCTGTCGGGCCGTTGACGGCATGGTCGTCGCCCTTGCGGCTCAGCAGGCCTGGCTTGGCATAGGCCTCCTGCAGCGAGGCGCTCGACGCATCGAGCTTGCGTGCCTCTGCGCTGGCGAGCAGGCCGGCATCGATCGCCGCAACCTGCTTCACGCCGCGCACCATCCGCGAGAACAGGAAGCCGCCATCGGCGACCTTGCCCTCCCAGCCGCGCTCAAGATCGTCGGAGATCGCATCGAGACGCGCCGCGACGGCGGCTGCCTTCTCGTTGGCCTGCGCTTCGCTGTCCTCGGAGAAGGAATGAAGCGCGCCGGCGATCGCCATCTGCTCGACGACGCGGCGGTCATAGCGCGAATGCAATTGCCCAAGGGTGAAGCGGATGCCGCGCGCCTCCTCGATCAGGCCGCGCAGATCGGAGCCGGCCCGCTCGGCGCTGTCGCTCGTCTTGAAGACCGCGCCGTCGAGCGCGGTTTCGACGAGGTAATCCTCGAGCGCACGCTCGTCCTTGAGATAGGTCTGCGATTTGCCACGCGCCGCCTTGTAGAGCGGCGGCTGGGCGATGAAGAGATGCCCGCGCTCGATCACCTCCGGCATCTGCCGGTAGAAGAAGGTCAAGAGCAGGGTGCGAATGTGGGAGCCGTCCACGTCCGCGTCGGTCATGATGATGATCTTGTGGTAGCGCAGCTTCTCGATATTGAACTCTTCGCGAATGCCGGCACCGAGCGCAATGATCAGCGTGCCGACCTGCTCGGAGGAGAGCATCTTGTCGACGCGCGCCCGCTCGACATTGAGGATCTTGCCGCGCAGGGGCAGCACGGCCTGGTATTCGCGGGCGCGGCCCTGCTTGGCCGAACCACCGGCCGAGTCACCCTCGACGATGAAGAGTTCGGACTTGGCTGGATCGCGTTCCTGACAGTCGGCGAGCTTGCCCGGGAGCGAAGCGATGTCGAGCGCGCCCTTGCGGCGGGTGAGGTCGCGCGCCTTGCGGGCGGCCTCGCGGGCGGCAGCGGCTTCGGCGACCTTGCCGACGATCAGCTTGGCCTCGGGCGGGTGCTCTTCGAGCCAGGTCGAGAGCGCCTGGTTGACGACGTTCTCGACAACGGGGCGCACCTCCGAGGAGACCAGCTTGTCCTTGGTCTGCGAGGAGAATTTCGGGTCGGGCACCTTGACCGAGACGATCGCGGTCAGGCCCTCGCGGCAATCATCGCCGGTGAGCGCGACTTTTTCCTTCTTCAGGATGCCCGAGGTCTCGGCATAGCCGGTGATCTGGCGCGTCAGCGCGGCACGGAAGCCGGCGAGATGGGTGCCACCGTCACGCTGCGGGATGTTGTTGGTGAAGCAGAGCACGTTCTCGTGGTAGCTGTCGTTCCACCACAGCGCGACATCGACGGTGATACCGTCCTTTTCGGCCGAGAGCATCACCGGCTTGGTGATGATCGCGGTCTTGGCGCGGTCGAGATAGCGCACGAAGGCCTCGACGCCGCCCTCATACATCAACTCCTCGCGCACCACCTCGGCATGGCGGGCGTCGGTCAGGACGATGCGGACGCCCGAATTCAGGAAGGCGAGCTCGCGCAGGCGATGTTCGAGCGTCTTGTAGTCGAACTCGATCATGGTGAAGGTTTCTTGGGACGGGGTGAAGGTCACCTCCGTGCCGCGCTTGTCGCCGGCCGGCCCCACGACCGCGAGCGGCGCCACCGCATCGCCATGGTGGAACTCCATGAAATGCTCCTGGCCACCGCGCCAGATGCGCAGCTTCAGCGAGACCGAGAGCGCGTTCACCACGGAGACGCCGACGCCGTGCAGGCCGCCCGAGACCTTGTAGGAGTTCTGGTCGAACTTACCGCCGGCATGGAGCTGGGTCATGATGACCTCGGCTGCCGAGATGCCTTCCTCGCTGTGGATATTGGTCGGGATACCGCGGCCATTATCGGTGACCGTGACCGAACCCTCGGCATTCAGCGTCACGGTGACGAGGTCGGCATGGCCGGCCAGTGCCTCGTCGATCGCGTTGTCGACCACCTCATAGACCATGTGATGCAGGCCCGAGCCGTCATCGGTGTCGCCGATATACATGCCGGGGCGCTTGCGCACCGCATCCAAGCCTTTGAGAACCTTGATAGAATCGGCGCCATAGGCGGCATCTTCAAGGTCGCGGGCAGCATCGCTCATGTCGTGGTCCTTCGGCGGAGGCGCGGGCATCCGCGATCGTCTTGATTCGTATGGCTGAATATAGGGGGTAATGACGGCTTTTTCACGCGTGTACGCGTGCGTGCGCGAGTCGGGGCTGAATCAGCCCGCGAACCCGACGATCGCCTCCAGGAAGGTCTCGCCATATTGCGTCAGCTTGCGCTCGCCGACGCCTTCAATCGCGCGCATCGCCTCCAGCCCCAGCGGCCGCTCGCGCGCCATCGCGATCAGGGTGCGGTCGGTGAAGATGATATAGGCCGCGACGCCCTCCTCGCGGGCGATCGACAGGCGCAGCTGCCTGAGATGCTCGAACAGCCCGGCCGTGCCCTCGTCGAGCCCGTCGGCGCGGGCCGCCTCGCGCCCGGCGCGACGCGTACGGCGATCGGCATGAAGATCGGCCCGAAGCGCGATCGCCTCGCGACCGAACAGGATATCCTCGCCCCTCGGGGTCAGGCAGAAGCCGCCATGCTCGACGCTGGCCTCGGCCAGGGCGCCGGCGGCGAAGAGTTTTCGCGTCAATGCGGTCCAGGCGCTCTTGGGCTTGTCCTGGCCGACACCGAAGGTCTTCAGCCCATCATGGTTCTGGCGGCGGATGGTCTCGGACATGGTGCCCGTCAGGATGTCGGCAAGATGGCCCGCGCCGAAGCGCTGGCCCGAGCGCGCCACCGCCGAAAGCAGCTTTCGCGCATCGAGCGTAGCGTCGGTCAATTCGGCCTCGCCGCCGCAGAGATCGCAGCGGATCGGCGCGTTACCATGGCGGCAGGTCTGCGTCTCCTCGCCGAAATAGGCGAGCAGCGCGCTCCTGCGGCAAAGTGCGGATTCGCACAGGTCGATCATGGCGTTCAGGCGCTTGTGCTCGATCCGGCGCCGCTCGTCCTCGACCGCCTTCTCGTCGATCTGGCGGCGGCGCAGCGCCATGTCCTCGATGCCGTAGAGGGTCAGCGTGTCGGCCGGCAGGCCATCGCGGCCGGCACGGCCGATCTCCTGGTAATAGCTCTCGATCGAGCCTGGCATGTCGGCATGGACGACGAAGCGGACATCGGGCTTGTTGATGCCCATGCCGAAAGCGATGGTGGCGCAGACAACGACGCCGTCCTCCTGCAGGAAGATGTCCTGATTGCGGTTGCGCAGGCCCTGCTCCATGCCCGCATGATAGGGCAGCGCATTGTAGCCCTTCTCGCGCAGGCCCTCGCTCAAACGCTCGGTGCGGCCGCGCGAGGAGCAGTAGACGATGCCGCTGCCGCCGCGATGGCGCGTCAGGAACTCGGCGATCTGGCGCTTGGGCTGGTCCTTGGGTGCGAAGGCGAGCTTCAGATTCGGGCGGTCGAAGGAGTGGACGACGCTGTGCGGCGGCTTGGGGAAGAGCTGCTGGGCGATGTCCTCGCGCGTCTGCCGGTCGGCGGTCGCGGTCAGGGCCGTCACCGGCACGCCGCCCAGGGCCTCGCGGGCTTTGGCGAGCAGGCGGTATTCTGGGCGGAAATCATGGCCCCATTGCGAGACGCAATGCGCCTCGTCGATGGCGAGCCGGGTCACGCCGAGCCGGCGCAGGCGCGAAACCAGCCCCTCGCCCGCCAGGCGCTCGGGCGAAACGAAGAGCAGGCGCAATTCGCCCGCATTGAGCTTGTCCCAGGCTTCAGTGGCCTCCGCTTCGCTGTTCATCGAATTGAGCGAGGCGGCGGCGACGCCGGCCCGCGTCAATTGCCCGACTTGGTCGCGCATCAGCGCGATCAATGGCGAAACCACCAGCGTCAAACCACCCGCGACCAGCGCCGGCAGCTGATAGCACATCGATTTACCCGAACCCGTCGGCATCACGGCGAAGACGTCTTCGCCGGCAAGGGCGGCCGCGATCACCTCCCATTGGCCGGGACGGAATTCGTCATAGCCGAAGACGGATTTGAGGATCGCGCGGGCGTCTGATTCGCGGGATTGCGGCATGAGGAGTGGTGTGCCCGACCGCCGCGCGGATTGCCAGCGTCAGGACAGCCCGGCCAACAGATGAAGCGCGGCCGCCAGGGCGAAGGCCGCCGTGATCAACCTGGATGCGAGCGGGCGCAGATCAAACCAGAGGAACTGGAGCGCCAATCGCAGCAGCCAGAACAGGCCGCCCGCGACGGGCAGCAGCCAGGATGCCTCGGGCTCTCCCGCCTGGCTGATCAACGCCGCGCCATAGACGACGAAGACGAAGCTCAGCATCACATTGAGCGTTTGCGTGATCGCGCTGTTCAGCCCGCCCGATGGCGCGAGCCGCTCCGGCCAGCCGAAGAGCCGCCAGAACGCCGCATGGAACAGGGCGAAGCCGAGATCGAGCAGGCCCGCCGCCAGCAGCACGGAGGTTTCAGCTGCGCATGGCGATGGCGGCGGCAGCCCCCGCCATGACGCCGCCCGTCAGCCGGTTGATCCGGCGCAGCGCGCGCGGGCTCGCCACCAGCCGCCGCGCCCGATCGGCCGCATAGGCATAGGCGATCAGGGTCGAGCCGATGATCAATGTGATCAGCGTGGCGATCTCGGCAAAGGCAAGCGGCGTCAGAGCGGAGAGGTCGACGACCAGCGGCAGGATCGACAGGAAGAAGACAATGACCTTGGGATTGCCCATCGTCAGCGCGATGCCGCCCAGGAACAGGCGCCACCCTTCCCCGCGCGCCGCCGGAGCCTGCTGCAACGCTCCAGCGGGCGCCGTCCAGAGCCTGAAGGCGAGATAGAGCAGATAGGCGCAGCCGGCATATTTGATCGCGATGAACAGCCCGTGGAAGCTCTGCATCAGCACGGCGAGCCCGATCGCGGTCAGCGAGAGCCAGACCAGATCGCCCGCGGCAATGCCGGCGGCAAAAGGCAGCGAGCGGTGAAAGCCGGTGGCAAGCGAGCGCGCCACCAGCGCCGCAATGGCTGGCCCCGGCGAGGCGACGGCGAGGCAATAGACGCCGGCGAAAATCAGAAGGCTCGAAAGGGCCATGGGGCCACCGCATTGCCGTGTTGGAGCGCAAAGCTAGCAGGCTCGGAGCGCCCCGTCCCATCGCATTGCGTGGCCTGATCGATCAGACCGCTTCGCGCACGACCGCGTGATGCCTGTCGGCGCGCACCTGCGCAACCTCGCCGAGGAAGACGGCGATCGAGCTTTCGAGTTCCTGCGCCAACCGGGAGGTTGCTTTGATGCGTTCATCAGTGTGGTAAGCGAGCACCGCAGCCTCTCCGGCGAGCCCCTCGACCAGCGCCGCATGGCGGGCGATTGCATCAACCCCGAGCGACGAGGCTTCGGCCTGGGCAGCGATGGCTTCGATGCGCCCGGCTTGACCGGCTGCGGATTCGGCCACAAGGCGGGCGCTGGCCTGCATCGCTTGCATGGTGCTGCCGAGTTGGGCAACGGCTTCATCGATGGCGAGACTCGCATTGACCACTTCGTCGATGCCCTGACGAATGGTCTCCGTGGCGCTGTTGGTCGCCGTCGCGAGGGATTTCACCTCGGCGGCGACAACCGCAAAACCGCGCCCGGCCTCGCCCGCGCGCGCGGCCTCAATGGTGGCATTGAGCGCCAGCAGATTGGTTTGCGCCGCGAGATTACGGATCAGTTCGACCACGCTGCCGATACGGCCATTGGCCTGCCGGAGCATGGCGACATTGCTGGCAATCCCCTCGCAGCCCGCCCCGGCCTCATCCGCGGCCCGGCTGGACATTGCGGTCTCGACCGTGATCTCGGCGCAGGACGCGCCGAAGGCACGCGTGGCGGAAACGATCTCGGCCACCGAGGCCGCGACCTGCTCGGGCTTGCGCTGAGTCTCGGCCACTGCCGACAGGGTTTCACCGGCCTTGGCCGACAGCTCGCTGGAGAATCCGGAAATGTCGCCCATGCTGACCTCGATCGCCGAGATGCGCTCGGCGATGCCGCTCCGAAATGCCTGTTCAACCAGCTTGATGCGCTCGCCCGTCTGCAAGTCGATCGCCTCGTCGAAACGGGCGATCGAGTAGGCAATGTCGGTCAGCATCAATTTGCAGAACACGCGCAGCGCTTCGTCGACCGGCCCCCAGCGCCGCTTCCAGCGCGAGAAAATGACTGACAGGAAGTTCGAGAAATCCTCAAGGAAGAACAGCGGATAGTCCGCCAACGTGACGTCGTTCTGGTTGGCCCGGCTGACGATGCGCCGCTTGGCCGCGATGTAATCAGCATCGAATTGCAGGGCGAAAAGCAGGCGGTATTTGGCCTGCTCGTCACGATGGAGCTGGCGATCCTGGTTAAGCTTGTCGCGGCCGAAGGTCGAACTGTAAAGCTTCTCGATCGAGGCATCGAAATACGGCGCGAGGAGCGCGAGCAGACGGCTCGCAATCTCCTTCTCCGACGCAGAGAACATGTTCGGGGATGGCTGCATGGGCCATGACACTGGCACCGAATGGTTAACCGCCCATCAACCATGAGGCGCGCTCCCGGCCAGCATGACGATGGCTTTGCCGTCTCCGCAGACAGGTCAGTTGAGCATTTCCGCGTTTCTCCGAATCGCGGAAATGCTCAATCTTCTTGTTTCATCGCATTTTCTTCACGCCAACCGGTGCCCGCCTCGCTCGAAAATGCTCTAAAATCGCAACGTGCGCACGTCCCTGTAGGCGAGGAACGCCCCTCAAAGCGCAATCATCACCACGCCGATCACAATTGGCACGTCTGATCTCGATCACACCATGTGCAACGCCCGACCGGCCTCAACCCTGATACGTTCAGACCCCTCCGGCAGCCCGGTGAACAGCGCCGGATCGGCCCCGGTCATCCAGACCTGGCAGCCGAGCGCGAGCAAGGCGTCGTAGAGCGCGGTCCGCCGGCGCGGGTCGAGATGGGCGGCGATCTCGTCCAGCAGCACGAGCGGAGTGATGCCGCTCATCGCCGCGACGAGCCTGGCATGAGCGAGCACGAGGCCGATCAGAAGCGCCTTCTGCTCGCCGGTCGAGCCCAGCTCGGCGGGAATGTCCTTGGGCCCGTGGCGGACTTCGAGATCCGAGGCCTGCGGCCCGATCAGCGTTCGCCCGGCGGCGCGATCGCGGGCGCGATTCTGCCGCAGCAAGGCGCGGTACTCGTCCTCGGCGTCGAGTGCCGGCCGCTGCGCCACCAGAGTGTCGAGTTCGCCGGCCAGCGCCAGCGCCGCATAGGGGAAGGGCGAGGTGTCGTCGCGGGTCTCCGCGATGATCGCGCTCAAGCGCGCCACCGTCTCGGCGCGGGCGGCGGCAACCGCGACGCCGAGCTCGGCGACCTCGCGCTCGACGGCATCGAGCCATTGCGTCTGATGCGGCGTCTCCTCGAGGACGCGGTTGCGCGAGCGCAAGGCGCGCTCCAGCGCGTTCGAGCGGGTCGCATGCGTCGGGTCGACCGCCAGCACCAGCCGGTCGAGGAAGCGGCGGCGGTCGCCGGCGGCGCCCCTGAACAGCCCGTCGACATCCGGCGTCAGCCAGACCAGGCGCAGATACTCGCTGAAAGCCAGCGCCGAGCCGACCGGAACGCCGTCGATGCGCGCGAGGCGGCTGCGCTTGCCCTCGCCGTCGCGTTCGCTCAGCCCCATGCCCAGGCGCGGCCCGTCATCGGCGAGCGCGATCGAGACGGCAAAGGAGCTCGGTCCGCCCTGCCGCGCCATGTCGGCAAGGTCGACGCGGCGCAGGCCGCGCCCGGGCGCGAACAGCGAAAGTGCTTCCAGAAGATTGGTCTTGCCTGCTCCGTTCTCGCCGACAAGCGCAACGATTTGGCCCTCGATCGTCAGATCGAGAGCCTCATAGGAACGGAAATCCTGGAGGATCAGGCGCGCGACGGCAGTCACGGCACCGAACGCTGGCTCGATCGCGTCGCATTCGGACGGCGCCGTCCGAATGCGAAGAACGTGATCGATTCTAAAAGCTTAGAGCATTGCTCATGCGAAAAACCGGTACCCACTTTTTCGCGCAAGGCTCTAAACCCGCATCGGCATCAGCACATAGAGGGCAGACGCTCCTTCGCGATCCTGGATCACGGTCGGCGAGCCGGGATCGGCCAGCTTGAGCAGGGCTGTGTCGCCATCGAGCTGGGCGGCGATATCCATGAGATAGCGGGCATTGAAGCCGATATCGAGCGGGCTCGAATCATAGTCGACCTCGATCTCCTCGGTCGCCGAGCCGGAATCGGGATTGGTGACCGAGAGCGTCATGCGGCCATCGGCCATGGAGAGCTTCACGGCCCGGCCGCGCTCGGAGGAGATCGTCGAGACGCGATCGACCGAGGCCGCGAAATCGCCCTTGTCGACGGTCAATCGCTTGTCGTTGCCGCTGGGGATGACGCGCTGATAATCGGGGAAGGTACCGTCGATCAGCTTCGAGGTCAGCACCACGGCCTGAGTCGCGACGCGGATCTTGGTCGCGGACAATTCGATCGCCACTTCGGTCTCGCCATCCTCCAGCAGCTTCTGGATTTCGGAGACGGCCTTGCGCGGGATGATGACGCCCGGCATGCCGGCGGCACCTGCAGGCGCTGCGGTGTCGACGCGGGCGAGGCGATGGCCGTCCGTGGCGACCGCGCGCAGCAGGCTGCGGCCCTCGACATCGAGCGTGTGGAGATAGATGCCGTTCAGATAATAGCGCGTCTCCTCGGTCGAGATCGCGAACTGCGTCTTGTCGATCAGGCGCTTGAACTCGCCGGCCGGGAGCACGAAGCGATGCGCCATCTCGCCGGCCGTGATGTCCGGGAAGTCGCTTTCCGGCAAGGTCTGGAGCTGGAAGCGCGAGCGGCCCGATCGCAAGGTCAGCCCGGTCTCGCCGGTCGTCTCGAGCGAGACCTGCGCGCCGTCGGGCAGCTTGCGGACGATATCGTACAGCGTGTGCGCCGGGACGGTCGTCGCGCCGGGCTCAGCGACATCGGCGGCGATCGTTTCCACGACCTCGATATCGAGGTCGGTCGCCTTGAGCCTCAGGCCGGCCTCCGCTCCGCTGAGCAGCAGGTTCGACAGGATCGGGATCGTGTTGCGGCGCTCCACCACGCGATGCACGTGGCCCAGCGACTTCAGCAGCGTGGAACGTTCGACCGTGACCTTCATATCTCTTAGTCTTCTGGCGTGATTGCGCCCGGCCAAGGAGGCGCGGGCGGCGGAATGGCCCGCGACATTGCCGGAGGCGCGCCACCGGCGCAAGGGCAGGCGCGCCGGCAATCACAATCAAAGCGGGCGGAGGGGCTTCAATGCCCGCCGCTCACTCCTGCAGCATGCGCTTCAAGAGATCGACCTCGTCATGGAGCAATCGATCCTCCGTGATCTGCTTCTCGATCTTGCGCACCGCATGCAGCACCGTGGTGTGGTCGCGCCCGCCGAAACGGCGGCCGATCTCGGGCAGGGAGCGCGGGGTCAACGCCTTGGAGAGATACATCGCGATCTGGCGCGGCTTCACCACCGCCGCCGTCCGCCGCTCCGAAAGGATATCGGCCCGGCTGACATTGTAGCGCGTCGCGACCAGCTTCTGGATGTCCTCGATCTTGACGCGGCGCGGCTCGCGGGTCCGCACCAGATCGCGGATCGCGGCCTCGGCCGTTTCCAGGGTGACCGCCTGGCCAGACAGCGTGGCATGGGCGAGCAAGCGGTTGGCGGCACCGTCGAGATCGCGGCCATTGGTGGCGACGACGCAAGCGACATAGGCGACGACATCGGGATTGACGTGGAAATTCGGATGGGCGGCATGCAGCGCCGCCAACCGGCCGCCGAGAATCTTGCCGCGCAGCGTCTCGTCGAGATCGCCGACCTCGACCACAAGCCCGCCGCCCAGGCGCGAGCGGATGCGCTCGTCCAGGGCCTCGAGGTCGTTGGCGAGCCTGTCACCGGCCACGACGATCTGCTTGCCGGCGTCGATCAGCGCATTGATCGTATGGCCGAACTCCTGCTGGATCGACTTGCCCTGGATGAACTGCACATCATCGACCACGAGCAGGTCGATGCCGCGCAGCTTCTCCTTGAAGGCGAGCGCGGTCTGCGACTTCAGCGCGGCGACGAAGCCGTACATGAAACGGTCGGCGGTGAAATAAGCGACGCGCTTGCCCTGGCGGCGCGCTTCCTGAGCGATCGCCTGCAGCAGATGCGTCTTGCCCAAGCCGACACCGGCATGAAGGTAGAGCGGGTTGTAGGGCGTCGATCCGGCAGGAGCCGCAGCGATACGCTCGGCAGCCGCGAAAGCGAGCTGGTTCGACTTGCCGACGATGAAGTTCTCGAAGGTCAGGCGCCGGTCGAGTAGCGTGCCGCAAGCGTCGACGATGTCGCGCTCGCACGGCGTCGCGGCCTCACCGTGGCGGACCTCAGTGGAAGCCGCCGCGGGCGCAGCCACCGCAGAGCGCGGACGCACGGCAACCGTCTCCCGCACCGGGGCCGGCGCACTGTCACGCGAGACCTGGCGGACGGACAGGATGACACCATTCACGGCGCCGAGTTCGGCCTGGCAATTGACCTGAAGACGTTCGGCGTAATGCGCCTCGAGCCAGCTCTTCAGAAAACGGGTCGGCACGGTCAGATAGGCGACGCTGTCGACGAGCCCGCCGATCTCGACGCGGGCGAACCAGCTCGAGAACACGTCCTCGCCAAGCTCCGCACGCAAGCGGCGGCGAACGCGGTCCCAGGCCTCCCCGAGCGAACCCTGCAGGGGGGCTATCGTCTCCGTGATCGTGGCCGCAACCAAAGGAAGGGGCGCCGCCACTGCCTCGATCGCTTCCACCGTCTCCTGCCGTTCAAACATGTGTGTTGCCCCGTTTCTTTTAAAAAATTGGCGCGCGTGAGCGAGAACCGCCGCAATGCGGCAGCCTCGCCGGCGCTACTGTCCGGTCGATAGATCAGGCTTCCCACGAACGCTGCGCGCTCGCAGGGGGCCTGCCTTCGCTCCTGTCGATTACGCTTGGAAAGCCCGCCGCGAGACGAGGCCGCACTTCATCTCAACCTGACAAGACAAAGAGCCGCATCCTCCAACCCCCCTAGGTCGCGAGCCAAAACACTATTATTTCTTCGGAAATCCCCGGTGGCCATTGCTGTCCGCCCGGCGATGAAAATGACCTTACAGGGCGCTCTCGAAAGGGATCAACATCCCCTTCAGCCGGCTTCCGAGAGTCGAGGCCCGAAAGGGGTAGCCTGACCTACCGGCATTCACCGTGCAATTGGTTGTGGAACTTAAGATTTTCTTTACGGATGCCCCATGCTGCCGGGGGCGAATCTTTTTTTTCCAAATGTGCCATCCGCCCGAGGAGAGTCGGAGGGAATCCCGAGGGCCAAATCCTTTGCCCGCTAAACTCATGAAAAATAAGCGCTTTCGCTGCGCGGTCAAAAGCGCCGGAGAGGCCGATTTTGCGCCCTCAGAGCGCTCCTGGAGTCAAGCCCGCAAAGCCGTGGAAAGATTGCAGAATCTTGCTGACAGGCGATCCGAATCAATCATTCGCGCGCTGTAGCAGCCGGGTCACAGCCCGGTCTGCAGCCAACGAAAAAACCCGGCCTCACGGCCGGGTTTTTCAGTCGAAAATCCGTTCTGCGGAATAGCGAAAATCAGGAGGCGAGAGCGCCAACCCGATGCGCCAGGCGCGAGACCTTCCGGGACGCCGTATTCTTGTGAACGATGCCCTTCTGAGCAGCCCGCATGATCTCCGGCTGGGCAGCCTTCAGAGCGTCGGCAGCGGCGCTCTTGTCGCCGGAGGCGATCGCCTCCTCGACCTTGCGCAGGAAGGTGCGCATGCGCGAGCGGCGCGCCTTATTGACCTCGGTGCGACGCGCGATCTTGCGCGTGGCCTTCTTGGCCGACGTCGTATTGGCCATCGAAACGTCCTCGTTCTCATCGCGTCCGTTCGCCTCAGGCTATGTGCCTGGCGGGGTCGGACCGCGACCGTGATGGAAAATGCGTGGGCGGCGGCCGTTGCTTGCGCGGACCGTCGCGAGAGGCAGGCGTATAGTCGCTGCCGCGCCCGGCGTCAACGCCGGAATGGCACGCGCCCGCAGGTTTAAGAGCATTGCGCGAAAAAGTGGGCACCGGTTTTTCGCAAGAGCAATGCTCTCAGCTTTTAGAGCCGATCACATTCTTTCGCATTCGAACGTTTCCGTCCGAATGCGACGTGATCTAACCGATCGGCGCGATGAAACGGGCAAAGCTCGCCAGATCGACGTTGCCACCGCTCAAAATCACACCGACGCGCTTGCCCGCGACCGGCACCGCGCCGGTGAATGCGGCGGCGGCGGCCAGGCATCCGGTCGGCTCGACCACGAGCTTCATCCGCTCGGCGAAGAAGCGCATCGCGTCGATCAGCGCCGCATCGCTGACGGTGACGATGTCCTCGACCAGGGTCTGGATGATCGGGAAGGTGAGATCGCCCAGGAAGGCGGTCTGCGCCCCGTCGGCGATCGTCTTGGGCACCGCGATCTTGACGATCTTGCCGGAGCGGAAGGATTGCTGGCCGTCATTGCCGGCCTCGGGCTCGACGCCGAAGACGCGACAGCCCGGATTCAGCGCCTTGGCGGCCAAGGCCGCCCCAGCCAGCAGGCCGCCGCCGCCGAGGCAAACCAGCAGGATGTCGAGGGGGCCGGCATCCTCGATCAGCTCCTTGGTCGCCGTGCCCTGCCCGGCGATGACATGAGGGTGGTCATAGGGCGGGATCACGGTCAGGCCGCGCTCGGCCGCGAGCCTGCCGCCGATCACGAGGCGGTCCTGGCTGTAGCGGTCATAGCGCACGATCTCGCCGCCATAGGCCTGCGTCGCCTCGACCTTCGCCACCGGCGCATCCTCCGGCATGATGATCGTGGTGGGCACGCCGAGCAGCTTGCCCGCCAGTGCGATCGCCTGGGCGTGATTACCCGAGGAATAGGTCACGACGCCGGCACGCTTCTGCTCCGGCGACAATGCGGCGATCGCATTATAGCCGCCGCGGAACTTGAAGGCGCCCATGCGCTGCAGGTTCTCGGCCTTGAAGACGAGGCTGGCATCAGTGCGCCTGTTGGCGGTGGCCGAGGTCAGGACCGGGGTATGGTGGGCGACGCCCTTGATGCGCGCTGCTGCCGCCTCGACATCGGCATAGGTCGGCAGGGAGGGCTTGCTGGCGGTTGCGTCGGTCATGGAAATGTATCCTGCGGCGTGATCGTCTCAACGCTATCTGCCAGCACAGGCAGTCCCGCTTCAAGTCAGAGACGGTGACATCAGCCATGCGTGGCGTTGATCGACGCGCAAGCCGCAATGCAAGCCGTGGGAACCCGAGCTCCCGGCAAGAGACGCTCGGATCAGGCCCGAGCGTGACGAGATCGCCGCTTCACCTGAAGAAAATCAGCGTCTGCACCAGAAACAGCGGGATCAGGATCGCGCCCGACCAGAGCATGTAGCCGAAGAAGCTCGGCATCGCGACCTTCCGGTCCTTGGCGATGGCATAGACCATGAAGTTCGGCGCGTTGCCGATATAGCTGTTGGCGCCCATGAAGACCGCGCCGGCCGAGATCGCCGTCAGCGTCAGCGCGCCCGTCGTCATCAGCTTTTGCGGATCGCCGCCGGCGAGCTCGAAGAAGACGAGATAGGTCGGCGCATTGTCGAGGAAGGAGGACAGGCCGCCAGCGAGCCAGAAATAGGCGGCGTTGTTGGCGCTTCCGTCCGGGTTCGTCACCAACGCGACCAGCGGCGCGAAGGCTCCGTTCCGGCCCGCCTGCAGCATCGCCAGCACCGGGATGATGCAGATGAAGATGCCGGCGAAGAGCTTCGCGACCTCCTTGATCGGCCCCCAGCTGAATTCGTTGCCGGCGCGCACGGGCCCCGGCGTCAGCTTCAGCGAAAGTCCCGCCAGCGCGAGCAGGATGACGTCGCGCGCCAGGTTCTGCCATTCCACCGCGATGCCGTGCACGGTGAAGGCGACGCCCGGCTTCCAGCTCGCCGACATCAGGATGGCGAGAATGACGCCGCCGAGCAGGGCGATGTTGACCTTGCCATAGAGCTTGATGTCGCGGTCCGGCGTCGGGTCCTTGAGCGGCGGCAGGCCGTCCTCCTTGCGGTAGAACCAGCTGTCGAGCCCATAGAACAGCGCGAGCAGCACGATGACGGCAAAGCCGGTCTCCGGCAGCAGATGCGTGGTCGTCCAGAAGAAGCTCACCCCGCGCAGGAAGCCGAGGAACAATGGCGGGTCGCCGAGCGGCGTCAGCGAGCCGCCGATATTCGAGACCAGGAAGATGAAGAACACGACGACATGGACATTGCGGCGCCGCGCATCATTGGCGCGCAGGATCGGACGGATCATGATGATCGAGGCGCCCGTGGTGCCGACGAAACTCGCCATCAGCGTGCCGATCGCCAGAAGAACCGTGTTGGTCGCGGGCGTGCCGTGCAGATTGCCCATGATCAGGATGCCGCCAGCGATCGTGAACAGGGCGAAGAGCAGGATGATGAAGGGGATATAGTCGAGCAGCCCCATATGCAGGAGCGCGCCCAGCGCCGGGTCGAAGCCGCGCGACAGGACCAGCGGCGCCAGCACCAGCACCGACCAGAAAGCAGCGAACTTGCCGTAGTTCAGCTCCCAGAAATGCGGGAACAGCACGGGGCCGAGCGCGATCGAGAGCAGCATGCCGGCGAAGGGCAGCGCCCAGGCCGCTCCCATCGTCGCGCCGCCGATATCGCCTGCGGCCAGCGCCGCGCTGGAGATCAGGCATAGCGCGAGCACCGCGCCGGTTCGTGTCAGAAAGCTCGCCAAAGCCATTCCCCGCCCGCTTTTCGCGTGGTTGTCATCATCGCCGAGCCTAGCTGGTTAGACGAGGACCGAAAGCCTAGCAACCGAGGGCCAAATCAGTATAGGCCCGGTTGACGCAACGAGAGACGACGGGGGATTTCGAGGATGCGAGCGCTTCTGCCAGTTCTGCTGGCCCTTATCTTCGCCCCGACCCTGGTCAGCCCGGTCTTCGCCCAGGTCGCGGTCGCCGAGATCAGGGCCCAGATCTTCCTCGAACGCTCCGGCAAGCTCTCGGATAATCTCATCGGCGCCAACAAGGCGCTGCACAACACGGTCATCGGCGAGGGCGATGCCGGCGAGCCGGCAGATGCGGTCCTGGTGACATTGGTGTTCACCGGCGCGAAGAACACCAAATCCTCCGACAAGATCGCCCGCGACCTTGCCTCCATCACGGTCAAGCAGAGCGCCAAGACCGGCGAGAAGACCCTGCTGCGGCGCGTTTATGGCGGTTTCCTGTTCGGCGAGAGCGGGCGCATCCACAAGGCTTTCCTGCTCGACAACGCGACCTGCGCGCCGCTCGATATCGAGGTCAAGGTCGGCCGCAGCGCCAAGAGCGCGAAGCTCGATTTCAGCTGCGGCGAGTAGCCCGTCGTCAGGATGAGGCGCCTTCGCGTCTTGCGGTTCCGCATCTGCGCAGCGGCACTGCGCGCCGCTGCGCAGATGCGGAATGACCCGCATTGGTCGATTGTTATGCCGGCATTCATCCCTGTAGAATAATCTCCTCCTAGCGGCACCCCGGCCGCGGCCGATTCGGGACCGAACATGTGCCGTTTCCTCGCCTATTCAGGCGCGCCAGTCTTTCTTGAGGATCTCGTCGCGGCACCCTGCCATTCGCTGATCCACCAATCGCTCCATGCCGAGGAAACCAAGACCGGTACGAATGGCGACGGTTTCGGCGTCGGCTGGTATGGCGACAGGCCGGAGCCTGGGCTCTACCGGGAGGTCAGGCCCGCCTGGGCGGACGAAAACCTGCTCTCGATCGCGCGCCAGGTCCGCTCGCATCTGTTCTTCGCCCATGTCCGCGCCGCGACCGGCACTGCGACGACGCGGGCCAACTGCCACCCCTTCGCCCATGGCCACCACCTCTTCATGCATAACGGCCAGATCGGCGGCTACGGCCTGATCCGCCGCAAGCTGGAGAGCCTGATTCCGGATGCGCTCTATGGCGTCCGCGTCGGCACGACCGATTCCGAGGCGATCTTCCTGCTCACCCTGGCCGGCATGGCCGACGGAATGGCGCCTGGCGAAGCGCTCGCCTGGGCGCTGGGCGAAGCGCTTTCCTTGATGCAGCAGGCTGGCATCCGCGAGCCCTTGCGCTGCGCTGCGGCGCTTGCCGATGGCGACAGCGTCCATGCCGTGCGCTGGTCCTCCGACCCCAAGCCGCCGACGCTCTATCTCTGCGACCGCGGCGACAGCGTCATCATCGCCTCCGAGCCGGTCGATGCCGCGCGCGATTGCTGGCAGGCTCTGCCGGCCAACACGCTGGTCACGGTGCGCAATGGTGCGGTCGTGCTGTCGCCCTTCGAGGTCGGGCTGAAGCAGGCCGCCTGACGCTGGGTCTCTCGAAAGCGGGGCCTGCTTCAGCGGGCCCGCGCGATCCTGCCGAATCCTGTCGGCCTTGGGCAATCGATTCCTGTTGCAAGCGTCCCGGTTGAGCATCAGGCCTTGCCGGAAACCCGGGCGCCGCATTCCGCTCAAAGGCTTGCGCTTCGCCTCCCGTCGCGCCACAGGCGAGACGTCATGCGCGCCTTCGACACGAAGCTCCCCATCGATGCCGTCCTGGACGAACTTGCAGCCTCGCTGCGGGCGCGGCCCAACGCCGTCCTCGTCGCCCCCCCCGGCGCGGGCAAGACCACGCGCGTGCCGCTCGCCTTGCTCGACGAGCCCTGGACGAAGGGCGGCAAGCTGATCCTGCTGGAGCCGCGCCGTCTGGCGGCGCGCGGGGCCGCCAACCGCATGGCTCAGACGCTGGGTGAGCGCGTTGGCGAGACGGTCGGCCTGCGCGTCCGGCTCGGCTCCAAGATCGGCCCGAAGACCCGCATCGAAGTCGTCACCGAAGGCGTCTTCGCCCGGATGATCCTCGACGATCCCGGGCTCGAGGGAGTCGCGGCCGTGCTCTTCGACGAATTCCACGAGCGCTCGCTCGATGCCGATTTCGGCCTGGCGCTGGCGCTCGATGCGCAAGCAGGCCTGCGCGAGGATCTGCGCATCCTGGTGATGTCGGCGACGCTCGACGGCGCGCGCGTGGCGCGATTGCTCGGCAAAGCGCCCGTGATCGAGAGCCAGGGGCGGGCCTTTCCCGTCGAGACGCGCTATCGCGGCCGCGATCCGCTGAAGCGCATCGAGGATCAGGTCACCGATGCGGTGCTTCTGGCGCTGAACGAGCAGGCGGGCTCGCTGCTCGTCTTCCTGCCCGGCCAGGGCGAGATCCGCCGTGTCGAGGAGCGCCTGCGCGAACGCATCCGCGAGGCTTCCGTCGAGATCGCGCCGCTCTATGGCGCGCTCGACCAGGCCGAGCAGGATCGCGCCGTGCTGCCTGCGCCCAAGGGCCGCCGCAAGGTCGTGCTGGCGAGCGCCATCGCCGAAACCTCGCTGACGATCGAGGGCGTGCGCGTGGTGATCGATTCAGGCCTTGCCCGCGTACCGGTCTACGAGCCCGATATCGGCGTGACCCGATTGGAGACGCGCCGCGTCAGCCGCGCAGCGGCCGACCAGCGTCGCGGCCGCGCCGGGCGCACCGAGCCCGGCATCTGCTACCGGCTCTGGGAGGAGGCCGGCACCGGCGCGCTGGAGGCCTTCGCACGGCCCGAAATCCTCTCCGCCGACCTTGCCCCCCTGCTGCTCGATTGCGCTGCCTGGGGCGTGACCGACCCGACGAGCCTCGCCTTCCTCGATACGCCGCCCGCACCTGCCCTGAAGGAGGCGCGCGCCCTGCTGACGACGCTGCACGCGCTCGACGGCGATGGCCGCATCACGCCGGAAGGCAAGGCGCTGCAGGCGCTGCCGCTGCCGCCCCGGTTGGCGCGCATGGTCGTGGCCGCCGCGGGCTTCGGCCAAGCGAGCCCGGCCGCCGCGCTTGCCGCGCTGCTGGTCGAGCGCGGGCTGGGCGGCGATGCGATCGATCTGGCCGAGCGCTTGGAGCGACTCGGTCGCGAGCGCGGCGGCCGCGCTGCGGATATGCGCCGGCTGGCCGAAGGCTGGGCGCGCAGCGCGGAGAAGGCGCGTCCGAAGCTGCGGGAGCTGGCGCTGCGGCCTGGCCTCTTGCTGGCGCTGGCCTATCCTGACCGCATCGCCAGGGCGCGCAGCGCGGGCTCCGGCCAGTATCTGCTCGCCAATGGCCGCGGCGCGGCGCTGGAGCCCTCCCAGCGGCTGGCACGCGAGCCCTGGCTCGTGGTGGCGGAGATGACCGGGGCCGCCCAGCAGGCGCGGATCATGGCGGCTGTGGCGATCACGGAGGCGGACATCCTCTGGCTCGCGGGCGAGGGGCTCGCGCCTTTCACGATCGAGGAGCGCAGCGAGGTCACATTCGAGCGGGCCGCGCGCGCGCTGCGTGTCCGCGCCGTCAGGCGCTATGGCGCGCTGCTGCTGGCGGAACGGCCATTGCCGGTCGAGGCTTCCCTCGACAACGCCACGGCGCTGGCCGGGGGCATTGCAGCGCTCGGCATCGGGCTCCTGCCCTGGACGAAGGCACAAATGCAATTGCGCGGGCGCGTCGACTTCCTGCGCAAGGCGATGCTGGCCTCGGGTGGCGACAATCCCTGGCCCGATCTGACGGATGAGGGGCTTGGCCCCGATGCCGCGACATGGCTCGCGCCGCATCTTCTGGGGCGCGCCTCGCTTGCGGCGATCCAGGCCTCCGATCTCGATGCGGCGCTGATCGAGCTTTTGCCCTGGGATCTGAAACGCCGGCTCGATGCCGAGGCCCCGACGCATTTTACCGCGCCGACAGGCTCCAATCTCGCAGTCGACTATGCCGCCGAGGCCGGCCCGACGATCTCGGTGCGGGTGCAGGAGCTCTTCGGGCTTGGCCTCCACCCTGCGCTGGCCGGCGGGCGCGTGCCGCTGGTGCTGGAATTGCTCTCGCCGGGGCACAAGCCCATCCAGATCACCCGCGACTTGCCGGGCTTCTGGCGCGGCTCATGGTCGGCGGTGAAGTCCGAGATGAAGGGCCGCTACCCGCGCCATCCCTGGCCGGACGATCCGGCCGCCGCCCCGCCGACGACAAGGGCGAAGCCGCGCGGGACATGAGGCGGCCGTCTCAATTCCCCATTCGGTCGCGCCATTGCCGCTCGCCCGCCAGGCAGCTCGGGTTCTGGCCGGTCGACTGCGCCTTCTGGACGAGCGCCTCGCCGTCACGCGGCATCTCGGCGATCTCGCGCACCAGCTTGGTCCGCGTCGCATCGACGAATTGATGGCGCTCGCGAATCGGGATCACGAAGGCGCCGATGCCGGTGACCACGCAGTCCTTGTAGTAGACGTCGAGATTGTCGATATCGAAATAACTCGCCTGCTTCAGCATGATCGGCAGGCCGTTGATGTTGATGCCCTTGGCGGCGGCGGCATCGCGCGCGGCGGTGACGGGGCGCCCGTCATTGTTGGCGCCGTCACCGGAGATGTCGATGACCCGGCGCATCGCCGTGACGTTGGACTTTTCCAGAAGCGCCATACCGAGGTCGATCGCCCCCGAGATCGAGGTGCGCCGGCCACGCCGCGTCGGCGCCTCGCCCAGCTCTTCGGCGAAGGCCAGCGCCGATTGCGGCGTGTCGATGATGGTCCAGGATTTGACGATGTGCTGGAAATCGCCGCCGGCCCATTCGAAATAGGTCACGGCGATCTTGCCGATCGCCCCCTTGGCGATGGCGTTATGCAGCTCTTTCGAGCGGAAGGCCTCGATATAGCCGTTTCGCTGCAAGGCGAGCTCGTCGATATCCATCGAATAGGACACGTCGAGCGCCAGGACGAGCGCGACATCGACCTCCTCGGTAGGCACAGGCGCTTGCTGCGCCCTGGGCGCCGTACCGGTCAGCAGACTCGCCGCCGTGAGACTCAAGAGACCGAACAGCCAACGCCGCATCGCCACCTCCGTCATCCTATCGTGATGGCAGTGTGCGCTCGGTTTCGATCCCCGCCAAGGGCGAAAGCTGGGCAGGCTCAGTCGCTTATTATCGCATTCTCGTGACTTGGATTGGCCTGCGGATCGTCAGCCGACGCGACGGGCATCGACGATGCCGATCGCGGCGGCGGCCGCTTCCTCGATGGTCAGGGCCGAGGTGTCGAGCAGGACGGCGTCCTCCGCCAGCTTGAGGGGAGCGTCGCTGCGACCGGAATCGCGCGCGTCGCGCCGGCGGATATCGGCCAGGATGCCTTCGAAAGTGGCAGGCTCGCCGCGTCCCGTCAGCTCGCGATGGCGGCGCGCGGCACGCACTTCGGGCGTGGCGGTGACGAAGAGTTTTGCGCCCGCCTCCGGGCAGATCACCGTGCCGATATCGCGCCCGTCCAGCACCGCGCCGCCGGGTTGCCCGGCGAAGCGGCGCTGGCGCGCGATCAAACCGCTGCGCACGGCCGGCATCGCCGCGACGACGGAGGCGGCCTCGCCGATCTCGCGCCCGCGCAAGCTGTCTTCGGGAAAGGCGGCTTCATCGAAGCTCGCGACGATTGCCGCTGCGGCGTCCGCGTCCTGGATGTCGTGGCCTGCATCGAGCACGGCCCTCGCGACCATGCGGTAGAGCAGTCCGGTATCGAGATAGGGCAGGCCGTAATGCGCGGCGAGCCGGCGCGCCAACGTGCCCTTGCCGGAGGCGGCGGGACCGTCGACCGCGATGACAAGCCGCTCCCGCCCATCGTTGCGGCTCATGCGATGTCGCCTCCAAGCCCGTTCATCAAGGCGACGAAGCTCGGAAAGCTCGTCGCGATCATCGCGCCGTCATCGACCGTCATCGGTTGCCGCGTCGCCAGCCCCATCACCAGGAAGCTCATGGCGATGCGGTGGTCGAGATGGGTCGCTACCAGGCCGCCGCCGGCAACCTCGCCGCCACGGCCCTCGACGATGAGATCGTCGCCTTCGATCGCGCAAATGACGCCGGCTGCCTTCAGCCCGGCCTCCACGGCAGCCAGGCGATCGGATTCCTTGACGCGCAGTTCCTGCAGGCCGCGCATCCGCGTCGTGCCCGCGGCGAAGGAGGCCGCGACCGCCAGCACCGGATATTCGTCGATCATCGAGGGCGCGCGCTCGGGCGGAACCGTGACGCCCTTCAGGGCGCCGGCCCGCACGCGCAGCGTCGCGACCGCCTCGCCGCCCTCATTCGCCTCGCTCTCGACGCTGATATCCGCGCCCATCTCGCGCAAAGTGGTCAAAAGCCCGCTGCGCAGCGGATTGGTCATCACGCTCTCGATCAGGATGTCCGAGCCCGGCACGATCAGGGCCGCGACCAGCGGAAAGGCGGCCGAGGACGGGTCTGCCGGCACCACGATCGGCGCAGCCTGCAATTCGGGCTGGCCCTTGAGCATGATGCGCCGTCCATGCGCTCCATCCGGCGAAACCGAGACATCCGCGCCGAAATGCGTCAGCATCTTTTCGGTATGGTCGCGCGTCGCCTCCGTTTCGATCACGGTCGTCTCGCCGGGAGCGGCCAGGCCCGCCAGCAGCACGGCGGACTTGATCTGCGCCGAGGTGACCGGCGTGCGATAGGTGATCGGCACCGCCTCCTTCGGCCCGCGCAGGGTCAGCGGCACGCGCCCGCCCTCCTCCTGCGCGACGATCGTCGTGCCCATCAGTTCGAGCGGGTCGAGGATGCGCCGCATCGGGCGCTTGCGCAGCGAGGCGTCGCCGTCGAAAACCGTGGTGATCGGGTGGGCGCCGCAAACGCCCATCATCAAGCGCGAGCCGGTGCCGGCATTGCCGAAATCGAGTACGCCGCCGGGTTCGCGCAAGCCACCGACACCGACACCGCGGATGCGCCAGCTGCCCGGCCTGTCGTGATGGACGATCGCGCCGAGCGCGCGCGCGGCATCGGCCGTGCGCATCACGTCCTCGCCCTCGAGCAGGCCGCTGATCCTCGTCTCGCCGATTGCGAGCAGGCCGAAGATGAGCGAGCGGTGCGAGATCGACTTGTCGCCGGGCACGCGCACGCGTCCCGCAAGTGGGCCCCTGCTGCGTGCGGTGACGGGGATCGGGGGCTGCGCGTGGGCCACTTTGGTCTCTGCCGGCTGGTCTCGGGGAAGCGCGGGCTGCCTAGCATGACCCTTAGCCAGGCGTCACGCGCCCCTCGGGGCGAAATCAACATTTGACAGGGCCGCCTGCCCCGACTAACGGACGCGCCTGCTTTTCAGAACATGAATGATTGAAGGTCCGACGCAGTGGCGAAACCGGAACTTGGAACTAAGCGCGTTTGCCCGACAACGGGCCGCAAATTCTACGACCTGAACAAGGATCCGATCGTCTCGCCCTATACCGGGCAGACGTTCCCGCGTTCGATGTTCGAGCCCCAGGCGAAGGCGGCGGCCGTTGCCGCCAAGCCTGCCGATGACGAGGATGAGATCGAGGTCGCCGACGGCGCAGTCGAACTCGTCTCGCTCGACGAGGCCGATGCGGAAGCCACCGAGAAGGAGGCCGTCGTCACCAGCGAGGACGATATCGAAGTCGAGGACGACGACATCGCCCCCGAGGACGACACCTTCCTCGAAGAAGACGAGGAAGGCGATGACGACGTCGCCGACCTGATCGATGGCGACATCGAGGGCGACGAGGACGTTTGAGGATTCCGCCCTCTGGGCGGGCCCTGTGAAGGAATGACGATTAGGCGACATTCAGCGCTTGAGTCTTCCGGCACTCCCGCCTATAGAGCGCTTCGCCGCTCGCAGCGGCGACAAGGACGGGACGGTCGATCACCGCAAAGGTGAGGCATGACCGCCCGGGAATATCCCGGCTGACCCCCAAATCAGCCGGCTAGCGTGGGGCCATAGCTCAGTTGGGAGAGCGCTTGAATGGCATTCAAGAGGTCGGCGGTTCGATTCCGCCTGGCTCCACCATTTCTTCTCCAAGCTGAATAGCTGGAACGAGGCAGGATTGCCCGGGATCGACCGGGACTATCCCCGTCTTTACCCCGATCGATCAAGATTGGCGACGGTTTCCGGCGAATCAGCCGGCAGCACGCCCCGCGACCGTGGCAAGTATCGGCCTGCGCGACACCGAGCTTTCGCCAGAACCACTCGGGAGGTGGCTGAACGTCTTGTGCGGTTCGCACGGGACGGTCACAAAAGGACCTCCATAGTGCATGCGGAACTCGCTGTTGGGGGGCGCCTTGGGATTCTGGAGCAAGAAGGACACGCCACCTCCCACCCTGCCCGGGGAGTGGACCTCAGACCTATGGGACGAGTTCTCGCGCAAGAACCATGTGGTGCAAGGCTTCGTCGGCCTAGACGCCATGAACACTCGCTGTGACATGGATGACCCCGGCCACCCCGCAGACATTAAGGTCCAGTTTTCGGGGAGACTGGGCGCGGACACGCAAAGTGCATTGAGGCAAATGCGGGTCAGTGTCGGGTTCGAGCCCACTTCTGAGAGCTTGCGGCTCGCCAGCCGGCTTGGTGAAGGGGCAATGGGCTGGGGCCAAACGACGAACTGGGAGACGCGCAGCCCGCCCTCCCTGCATCTCCAGCTGTTTGGCACGGCACAACAGCAGCGGGCGCTGGAGGAGCTGTTTGTCCGGGCCAAGCTGCTGCGATTGCCGCACGTGGCCATGAACTACTGGGGCACCGTCGTGGAGCCTTGGTGGGAGCCGCAAGCAACCTTCGTGCGTGTCTTCAGCCTCTCGCGCGTGATCTTCGTTCAGAACCTCAGCTTGACAGGAGACGCGCCGGAGTCGGCAACGCCGTGGCCATGAGGGGGCGATGCGCCTTTGAAAGGGCACGCTGATCCCAGCCTTTACCCGCGACCGATGAAGATTGGTGACGGTTACCGGCGAATCAGCTGGCAAGCCGCGCCCTACGACCGCTGCTAAGTATCAGCCTGCGTGACACCGAGCTGTCGCCGGAGCTGCGCCCTGTCCAGGCAGGAGACGTCATAGGTCACTTCGCGACCTTTGAATTCCTGATGAGTGGCGAGCTGTTTGGTCATGGAGCGCGTGATCTCGTCGATCCGGGCCTCGCAGGCTTCGACACTGGTGAAGCCCATCTCGCTGATTCGCGTTGCCGTGCAGGTCGGCTCCCCCGACACGCAGGCCATGATGACCATCGTAAAGGCATCCATGAATTCACTCCCAAGGTGGCTCTGCGCCGGGGGTGGCCTCTCTCCGCTCAAAAGTGATGCTTCATGGTTACCCGAGCCTTAAGAAGCCTCGCCGGGCATGAGGAGCAAATCCCGCGCCAACGCCGTCTTCACGGGGAGTGCCTGGCTGCGGCTGGGGCAGGATGCGAAAAAGTGGAAGCCGGTTTTTCGCATTGATCCGGCTCTCGAGCATTTCCGATCCGGCCGGGTCGCTCGCTCGAAAACGCCCTACCGCCTGCGCCGCCGGTTGGAGCGCGCACGCCGGCGTCTGACGGCTTTCATCATCAGTGTCAGCATGGCGAGCAGCATGTTCGACAACGTTCGGTTCTGGAGTTTCGCCCGGCATCCTCCCGACCCTCGAAGGCAGCCTTATGTCGAAAGGCTACATCGATGCTGGCACGTTTAAGGCAGCAGTCTGTGCGGCCGCGACGCTCGGCATGGCCGCTTGCCCTGTGTTGGAGCGCGCTTTCTCCGCGCAAACGCTTCGCGTTTGTCGCGAGCGAACCGGTGCCCCCTTCGCTCGAAAGCGCTCCAGGCGCCCGATCCGGAATGTGGCGTGCTCGTGAACCTGTTGCCGTTCTGCCGCGACTAACCGATCGGGCATCGCGTTTGCGCAGCCTTGCCGCCCCGGCCCTTCCCCTCCCAGAGCATTGCGCGAAAAAGTGGGTACCGGTTTTTCGTGGGAGCAATGCTCCAAGCTTTTAGAATCGATCACGTTATTCGCATTCGGACGGCATCGTCCGAATGCGCCGTGATCGAATGGTGGCCGGGGCGGCATCCGTCGCAATCAAGCAGCCTCACCAGTTGATGCCGGTCTGGGCAGGTCCGTAACCTGCGGATACCAAGCTTCGCGCGCAAATGAACATTCATCGCTGGCGGAAGTTCACCCCTTTTAAGTTTTAGCTAATCTGGGGAGAGTTTCATGGATCGCCGGTCATTTCTGCAAGCAGCCATGGTTTCTGCTCTCCCCTCGGCAGCACTTGGACAAAGCGCGCCGGCTGGGATGTCACCTGAACAGAAACATGCGGCGGAAACCCTGGAAGCGAGCGCGACGTCGCTGGAGGCAAGCCGCGCGGCGGCCACCAAGGCCGTCGATGCGAATGTCCGACGATTTGCCCAGTTCGAGGCGGCTGAGCAAGAGGTGGCGGCATCCGTGGTCAAGGCCGCCACCGGCATGTCGGAGACCGCTCCTCCACCCCTGACTGCCGAGGCGAAAGCCATGGTCGAGATTCTGAAGGCGATGCCGAACGGTCCGGAATTCGACAAGGCCTATGTGAAAGGGCAGGTCGAGGGCCACCAGCGGCTTCTGCAAATCCAGGAGGTCTATCTGACCAACGGCAAGAATCAGACCCATCGCTCGATCGCGATGCTGATTCGCGGCCATATCAAAGAGCACCTGGCTCAGCTGGAACTCATGAACAAGCTGCCGGCTTAGTTTGCGCCGTGCGCGGCAGCGCGAGCCTTATAGATGCCGCAGCCACTCCGCTGCAGCCTCGGCCGGCGGCCGCTCGCTGTTGAAGGCGCCGATGAAGTTGCCGTCCTTGCCCATCAGATAGACCAGCGCGGTGTGGTCCATGGTGTAGTCGCCATCCTTGAGCGGGACCTTCTTGGCGTAGGCGCGGTAGGCCTTGACCGTGGCGTCGATCGCCGCCTGATCGCCGGTCAGTCCGACGATGCGCGGATCGAAGCTGCCGAGATAGCTCTTCAGGGTCTCCGGCGTATCGCGCGCGGGATCGACGCTGATGAAGAGCGCGCGCAGCTTCTCGCCCTTGGCGCCGGCGGCGCGCAGCATCTCCGAGATCTCGAACAGCTTGGTCGGGCAGATGTCGGGGCAATGGGTGAAGCCGAAGAACACCAGGAAGGGCGCGCCGCGCAGCTCCTTGTCGGTCAGCGTCTTGCCGTCCGGCGTCGTCAACGAGAATGGCCCACCAACGCTCGCCGTCCCGGTCTGATTCTGTCGTGTCGGCGAAAAGGTGATGATCGCGGCCGCGGCGAGCGCAAGCGCCCCCAGAAGAAAGACGATCAGGGGCAGGATGAGGCGGCGTTGCACGGCGGACGATCCGGTTTCAGGGCGTTTGGACGGGGCTCAGAAGCAGGCGACGAGGGCGGCGATGAGGCCATCGGTGAAAAGCCGATCGCCTTCGCGCCACCACAGCAAGAGCCCGGTCAAAAGCAGGCCGAGCGCGCCGCCCGCGAGCAGCAGGATGCCCGCTCGCGACGGCGGGGCCGTATCCTGCTGCGGATCGTCCTGCGCTTGCGTCATGCGCTAACTCTTACCCCCGCGCGGCCGCCGCCGGAAGCGGCCTCCGTGACGCAGGTCATGAGCGTTTGGGGAGGATTGGAGCGACGAAGCGGAGCGAGGTCGAACCCGAAGGGTTCGCAAGGGCGACTGCCCGCCGGCCGGTCAGGCCGCCCCATCGGAGCGGTGAGCGAAGCGAAATCGCGTGAGATACGGGAAATGAAGCGGGCGATCGAGATCGAACCAACGCCATTCAGCTTGGGAAGCGGGACCAAGCCATTGAAATACTGCGCCTGTGTTCCCGTACAGATGGACCGGCGGAATGGCTGGATTGCGATAAGACGCTCGCTCGCGATCTCATCGGTTGATGGAGGGGCGCGGATCATCTACCCGAAGCTTAAGCGTAGCGCGATGCCACCCGAAACGCTGCGCAATGCCCCGTCAGGGCTCTTCCGAGGCTAGCAGCATTCGATGTCGATTGAGCGTTTCGACACTGTCGTCCTGGGCGCCGGTGCTGCTGGAATGATGTGCGCGATCCATGCCGCATCGCGCGGTGGGCGTGTTCTCATCGTCGATCATGCCAAAGCGCCCGGCGAAAAAATCCGCATTTCCGGCGGGGGCCGCTGCAACTTCACCAATATCGGTACGAGCGCGCGCAATTTTTCGTCGAATAATCCGCATTTCGCCAAATCCGCGTTGGGCCGCTACACGCAGCATGATTTCGTGGCGTTGGTCGAAAAACACGGCATCGCCTATCACGAGAAGACGCTCGGGCAGCTCTTCTGCGATGAGTCCGCCAAGGACATCATCGCAATGCTGATGGACGAGATGGCGCGCGCGGCCTGCGAGCTGCGCCTCAAAACCACGCTGCAAAGCCTTGAGCGGGTTGACGGCGGCTTTGCAGTCACGCTTGGCGGCGATGGCGCTACAAAGATTCGGTGCCGGCAGTTCGTCGTTGCGTCCGGAGGAAAATCGATCCCGAAAATGGGGGCATCCGGTCTTGGCTACCAGATCGCCGGCCAGTTTGGTCTGGCGGTGACGGAGACACGCCCGGCTTTGGTGCCGCTGACATTCGGTGAAGACGTGCTTGCCGGGTTTCGCGACATGGCCGGCGTTGCCGCGGCTGCGCGCGTCTCGTGCGGCAAGGCGACATTCGACGAGGCGCTGCTGTTCACGCATCGCGGACTTTCCGGCCCCGCGATCCTGCAGATTTCGTCCTACTGGCGCGAGAAAGCACCGATCAGGATCGCCTTCCTGCCCACGCAGGACGTGTTCGCCGCGTTGCGCGCTTCCAGACAGGATAACGGCCGCAGAAGCATCGCCAATACGCTTGGTGATATCCTGCCGAAGCGATTGGCGGCTTATCTCGCCGATGCCCATGGCTGGGCGGGACCCATCGGCGACGCAAGCGACAAGAAGCTCGCCGCGATCGCGTCCACCATTCAGGGCTGGGACGTCATGCCCATCGGATCGGAAGGATACCGGACAGCGGAGGTGACGCTCGGTGGCGTCGATACGTCCGGTCTGAACTCACGGACTATGGAAGCAAGCACAGTCGACGGCCTGTACTTCATCGGTGAAGTGGTCGACGTCACCGGCTGGCTTGGCGGCTACAACTTCCAATGGGCATGGTCATCAGGCTGGGCGGCAGGGACCGCCATCGCCGAACGCACCGGCTGAGATGCTTGCGCAGCGCCAGGGGAAATTCCTGAACGATTGAGAATGCACGACGGTGTCCCCAGCCGGACCATGCCGGAAAGTTCGGGGCTCCCCTACCGCGGATGCCTACCGAGACTGTGATCCTTTGAGGGGCACGTTGGATGGAGCCGGCATTGGCGTAATTTCTCCCCCAATCTCAATAGAGAGTATGTCTAAATTTGGTATCTCCAGTAATGTTTGCCGCTCGGCGGCAAAGTCACATCGTACCTATCGACTATCCTATAGATCAGAGTCGCCCTATCGTCCATATCACCTCATATAGCGGCAGCAATTGCATGTTTTTCGGGTCCGAAACAAAAATATCTCATGGCACCGCCCGCGTTAACATTGTCGCTGATTGAGCGTATGCACTCAAGTGCGGAGATGACACTAATCAGACGCTTGGTATCCGCCCGAGGGCGCCCTAACGGGTCCGAGAAGAGCGGGGCGGCCTTGCCCGTTTGCAGACGTTCGGAAGGTCGGACGAGGGGTGGGAAGTAGATATCGCGAAAGCCAGCCCCTAAGGCATCCCCTTCGTTGGGACGACGGTTCCGTTCGCCCTAGCGTTAGCAGCGAACCGGAAGCTTTCGGAGGCCGTGTCCACTCGCATGCCGGCCACCTGATCGAGCTTGGTGGCTAGGAAGTTCTGGATGACATCGTTCATCGAGCGTGATCGTTCGGTGAAGATGCGACTGAAATCCTGCGATCGGTATCGAATTAGAAACAGCGAATAGAACAGCATAAGGAGATTGAATGCGATTTCCGCTTCATGGTCGCCCTGCTCCTTCGACCGATCGCGCAACTGCCGATATGAGATCACTTCGACTCCGATGGATTCATCGGACAGGTGGATGATGTGCGCCACGAACTGCGCATAGAACTGCCGCCGGAAATCATAGTCTGGGATCGCTTTCTGGATCGTCTGGACCATGTAGGTCGAGACAAGGAAGCGCTTGTCATCCGGCATCATCACAAACTGCATGAAGGTGCTCTCAAGCTCGGCTTCGATTTGGCGAAGCATCCTTCTGGCTTCTCTCCCGAAGCGAATGAGAGTCCAAATCGACATCTGACTTTCTCCGGATCGGGAATGCCTCGCGAAATTTACGATCTTGATGCAAGACTATATCGCGGCGTCCTGACCAAGCTGCACATTAATAGTTAGCCGCGCGTGATCTTGATCGCTGGGAACGCCTAACCCATCATGCGTTCGGGTCAAAATCGGCTCTGATCTTTTCCCTGATGAAATCGCTTCGGACGCCGACCAACAGGGCACGGGCAATCGACCGGTCATTCGCGACCACAGCCATGCTAGGGCGACGGTCGCTTTCTAAGATATTGAGATACCGGGATAAAATGGAGCGGGCGATCGGGATCGAACCGACGACATTCAGCTTGGGAAGCTGACGTTCTACCACTGAACTACGCCCGCATGCCGGTTCGCGGGCATGCGCCTGCCGCCGACATCGCCCTCCATAGCGGGATCGCCGGCGCGAGTCATCTCCCAATAAGGGCCAATGCACGATCTCGATTCGCGCGGTCATCTCCCTGGCAAAGCGGCATCGCCGGTTGGCCAGGGAGATGACGAGGCGGCGGTTCTTTTCCCAAACCCTCGATTTTCACCAATAGCATCAGGCGCCTCCGCATCACGCTGCCCGGCACGCTCGAAATGGCTGGCAGGGCATGGCGCACAGATTCCACCATCACGACCCCGATAAGCTGAGGCCCGCTGCGAAGCTCTTGGCACCGGCGAAACCCGTCGGCATCGGCTCCGGCAGCGCCCTGTCCGGAGGATCGCAGGAGCGCCTGACATCGGCCAGGGCGCGGGCGGCATGAGCGATGCGATGACGCCCGCCGGTTTGCTCCACCGTCTCGTCGCCTTCGACACGACCTCCCGCAACTCCAATCTGGAGCTCGTGGGCTGGGCGGCGGCCTTGCTCGAAACCGCCGGCGCCAGAATCCGGCTCACGCATGACGGCGGCGGCGCCAAGGCCAATCTGCTCGCCAGCTTCGGGCCGGATGCGCCGGGTGGGATCGTGCTCTCCGCCCATACCGACACCGTGCCTGTCGACGGCCAGAGCTGGAGCAGCAACCCTTTCGAATTGACGCGGCGCGACGGCCGCTTCTACGGGCGTGGCGCGACCGACATGAAAGGCTTCGTCGCCTGTTGCCTGGCTTTCGCGCCGCAATGGGGCCAGGCGCGATTGAAGCGCCCGGTCCACCTGGCCTTGAGCTATGACGAGGAGGTCGGCTGCTTCGGCGTGCCGAGGCTCGTCGCTGATCTCGTCGCAAACCTGTCCAGGCCGGCACTCGTCGTGGTCGGCGAACCCACCGGCATGCGCATCGGCGATCGCCATCGCGGCTATCTCGGCTTCCGGACGGTTTTCCACGGCCATGCCGTGCATTCCGGCAATCCCGGCAGGGGGGTGAGCGCCATCGCGGCTGCGGCGCGTTTTGTCGGCCTTCTCGACGGGCATGGGGCGCACGACGCCGAAGGCGACGACCGGACGACGTTCAATGTCGGCCAGATCTCCGGCGGGACCGGCATCAACGTCGTGCCAGGCCGCTGCGAGGTCCTCTGGGAGATACGGCCGGCCGCGAGCGCCGACATCACTGCGTTGAGGAGCACGACCGAGGCGTTCATCGCGCGCGCCGCGCCGCCGGGCCTGCCGCCTGAAACCCGGGAAACCGTGACGATCCCGCCGCTGCGGCCGGAGGCGGACAATCCGGCGCTCGCGATCGCCCAGGAGCTCGGCGCGACCTTGCCGCTGATGGAGCTGCCCTTTGGAACCGAGGCCGGCTTCTTCCAGGCGGCGGGTATCCCGACCGTGGTCTGCGGCCCGGGCTCGATCGAGCAGGCGCATCAGGCGGATGAATGGATCGCGGCGGAACAGTTGGAGGAAGCGATGCGCTTCCTCGCTCGCGCGACGCAATGGGCCGAGGCCTGAGGCAACACAAAACAGCTTAAGGCAACACAAAAACAAGGGGATCTTCATGTCGGCAGAACAGATGCAAGCAGGCCTCGGACAGTCCGGGCCAATCTCGGCGCCCATGCGTGCCAAATCCCGTCGCGCCATCATCGCGGCGACGATCGGCAATATGCTCGAAACCTACGATTTCGCGGTCTATGGCTTCTTCGCGATCATCATCTCGCGGCTTTTCTTTCCCGCCGGCGACGAGACGGTGTCGCTGCTTCTCACGGTCGCGACCTTCGGCGTCGGCTTCTTCATGCGGCCCGTCGGCGCGATCGTGCTCGGCAGCATGGCCGATAGCAGGGGGCGCAAATTCGCGCTGTCGGTGACGATCCTGCTGATGGCGCTGGGTACCGCCATGATCGGTTTCGCGCCGACCTATGCCAGCATCGGCGCCTGGGCTCCCGCCATCATCGTGCTGGCGCGCCTGATCCAGGGTTTTTCGGCCGGGGGCGAGATCGGCGCCGCGACAGCTTTCCTCGTCGAGCATGCGCCGCCAGGCCGCCGAGGCTTCTTCGCGAGCTGGCAGCAGGCCAGCCAGGCCTGCGCCTTGCTGCTCGGCTCGCTCCTGGGCGCGGCCATCACCGGCCTGCTCTCCCAGGAAGCGCTGGAGAGCTGGGGCTGGCGCATTCCGTTCCTGCTCGGCCTGCTCATCGGCCCTGTCGGCTTCTATATCCGCGCCCAGACCGAGGAAGCCGAGGAGTTCACGCAAGCCGCCAACAAGCTGCCCGGTTCGCCGCTGAGCGAGGCACTGCGCTTCCATAAGCGCAGCATCGCCACGGGTTTCGGCATCACGATCACCTGGACCGTCTGCACTTATTTTTTCCTGATCTACATGCCGACCTATGCGGTGCGCCAGCTCCACCTGCCGCAGAGCACGACCTTCCTGGCCAATGCGGTCAGCCTGGTCGTGCTGCTCGTGCTGGCGCCGGTCTTCGGAGCCTTGTCGGACCGCATCGGCCGCCGCCCGCTTCTGGTCGGTCCCGCCCTCGCCATCGTGGTGCTGACCTATCCCTTGCTCGCGCTCCTCAGCGCGTCGCCGACGCTATGGTCGCTGCTCGCCTTCCAGATCGTCTTCGCGACCCTGATCGCGGCCTTCACCGGAACCGCGCCGGCCGCGATCGCGGAAATATGCCCGGCGGAGATCCGTTCGACGGGAACCTCGATCGCCTACAATCTTGCCGTCACGATATTCGGCGGCTTTGCGCCGTTCATCGCCACCTGGCTCATCGCCAGGACCGGCAACGGCCTGTCGCCGGCCTGGTATGTGACCGCGGCGGTGGCCTTCAGCGCCGCGATCATCCTGGCGCTGCATGGCCGCCCGCGTGGGGCGTCCGAAAGCCGCGGGATGCCCGATCCGATCCTGGCTCCGGCCGGTCGCGAAGGCTGATCGATCAAGGGCCGGGGTCGATCGCTCCCCGGCCCATTCAGCTGCGAGCGGCGGTGGCGAATTGCAGCGGGGTCACGCCGTAGCAGCGCTTGAAGTGCCGGGTCAGGGCGCTTTGATCGTAGAAGCCGCAATCAACCGCGACATCGGCGATACCAGCGCCTTGGCCGAGGCGGCGGCAAGCCACATCCAGGCGAAGCTGCGTGACATAGGCATGGGGCGTCAGCCCCGTCGTCCGCTTGAACAGGCTGATGACCTGATACTGGGTCAGCGCCAGCGCCTGGCCGAGATCGGACAGGGAGACAGCCTCGTTCAGCCTCGCCCGTATCATCTCGAGGGCCATCTTCAGCCGGGCGCGATCACGCGGCGCCGGCTCGATGCGGCCGCCGCCGCTGCCATGGCGCGCAAACAGCATCGCGAATGTCGAGATCATCAGCTCATTGGCCTGGAGCGCGTCGCGCCCATCCTGGAGCACGCCGTGCAGCAACAGGAAGCGCGAGATGAGGTCGAGATCGGGGAACAGGTTCCGGGTGAAATAGGGCACCGTGTCGATGCCGAGCCCCCGCGCCACCGCGTCGATCGCGGCTTGCTCGAGATAGAGCGAGCGGTAGCGCCATCTCGGGCTTGCTCCCATTCCGCCCGAATGCGGCTCGGCGGGATTGAAGGCCAGCAGGGTGGAGGCGCTCGCCTGTTCGACAAGCCCCCTGCTGCGGAAGACGGAGCCGCCAAACTCGGTTGCGGCGATGACGAAAGCCTCGTGGCGATGCGGGGCATAGTGCTGCGTCTGGAAGTCGGCGTGCATCAGGCTCAAGCCATCCCAGCGGTGGTCCCGCCAGTAATGGGCCACATTGAGTGGATCGATGCGCGCCATGGCAGAAACCCTCCCCGATCAATCCTTCGCCTGGATGTCCGCAGGCATCGCGGGGGCAGGCTGAGCGCGCTGGACCATGCGCAGCAGCGCGTCGACGAGCTGTTGTATGAATGTCGGGTCCAGCCGGCGCGTGCCGAGCAGGATCCGGAACCAGACGGCGCCCGAGAACAGGTCGATGACGAAATCCGCATTGTCGGGAAAGGCGATTTCCCCGCGATCAGTGGCCCGCTTCAGGATGGAGCGCAGAATCTCCCGGCGCGGCGCGACATAGGCGTCGTGCAACTGGCTGGCGAGGCCCGGATCGGTCTGGGCCTCGGCGATCAGCCCCGAGAGGATGTTGCCGGCGGGCGTGTCCGCGTAAAGGTCAGATAATCGTTGCAGGAGCCTCGTCAGATCGCTGGCCAGGCTGCCCGCATTCTCGGCCCCGAGGCCGGCGGGGACGAGCCTGCCATAGACCTCGATGAAGAGCGCGGCCTTGTTTGGCCACCAGCGGTAGATCGTCTGCTTGCCGACGCCGGCCTGCGCGGCGATGTCCTCGATCCCTGTATGGCCATAGCCGCGCCGGCCGGCGATGTCGGCCGCGGCCGCAAGCACGGCCTCGTGGGACTGTGCCGATCGGCGGGGAGCGGTGATGGCGGCGGAGGTCATGAGCTAAGTTAAGTGAGACGGAACGTCTCGTCTAGCTTGTCGCTTGCCGCCCCGGATAGGAGCCGACGATGCTAGGAGATGTGCAGACTCTCGACATCGTCCGGACTTGCGGACATGGCATATCGCCTCGCACCAGCGAAAACGGTAGAATATGATCCATTTTCAGGCCGCCACTCCTTGCTTAACCATGTATAGTTTAGAAATATACCAATGAGATAGTCTTGCAGAGCGGTTTTCAACTTGCGCGCGACGACTTATGAGACAGGCCCTGGCGATCCAAGGGCAGGTACGTTCTTGCCGCCGGCAGGTTTGGAACGATCGATGACGCAGCAGATGTTTCACGAAATAGCGGTCGCGCGGCGCCAGATCCTGACGCCGGGCATGGTGCGGCTGACATTCGCGGGAGAGGGCCTCGCCGCGTTTGCCTCCACCGGAATCGGGGACGAATATGTCCGCCTGTTCTTTCCCGACGAGGCGACCGGCGAAACGGTGCTCCCCATCATCGATGGCGAGGGGCGCTGGACCTATCCGGAAGGCAAGCCGCCGGTCCGCTACTCCACCTATACCGTGCGCCGCTTCGATGCGGCTGCGCGCGAGCTCGACATCGATTTCGTCGTGCATGAGGGCGGTCTGGCCAGCGAATGGGCGCAGGCTGCTCCGCCCGGGCACCGCATCGTCATCAATAATCCGCGCGGCCTGTATCAGCCGCCTCCGGATTTCCGCTGGCAAGTGCTGCTGGCCGACGCGACCGGCTTGCCGGCCCTGGCGCGGCTCATCGAGGACACGCCCGACGCTATCGCCAGCCGCGTCGTCATCGAAGTCGCGGATGAGGCGCATAAGCAGGCGCTGCCGCCTCATCCCCGGGCCTTGGTGACCTGGCTGCATGGCTCCGGCAACGGGCTCTGCGCCAGCAGGCTGGCGGAGGTTTTCCAGCGGATTCCTCTACCGGAGGGCTGCGGCTATCTCTGGGGATCGGGCGAGCAGACCGCCATCCGCGCGATCCGCCAGAGAGCGCGCAAGATGCCCGTCTTCCAGGACGGCCGCAGCAAGCTGATCGCCTATTGGATCGAGGAGGGGGCGGAGGGCCGCGGCCGTCCCGAAGCGCTCGCATCCGAGGTCAGCGCTCGGATCGGGGCCGACTGGTCCGGGCTTGTGGAGACGAAGGCGCCGGGCCTGCTGACCATGAGCTGAGGCGAGGCCGAAGGTCGCCGTCAGGCATCGCTCGCAGAGGGCGATGCTCTCAATCCACCAACCAACACAATCATCACCTCGGTCGATCCCGCTGCGGGCCCGCGCCGAGGCGGCCCTGTGCTCAGGCCTGCGGTTTGACAGCCCAGGTGCCCAGGCGCTATGGCTCATTCATAAAATAAAACGCGTTCAAAATACTGAACGATGGGATGAGGCGACAGGATGAGTGGGCGAGGCGCTGAGCGCATCCTCGAATTCATCGAATGGCTGGCACGCCGCTACGAGCCGGCGACGCTTGCCGAGATCACGCAGGCGATGGCGGTGCCCAAGAGCAGCGCGCTGTTGCTGCTGCGCTCGTTGGTTTCGGCCGGCTATGTGCTGCGGCAGCCCGACGGGCTTTATGTGCTCATCCGTTTGCCGGGCGAGCCTTCCGCCGGGCAGCAGGGCTGGGGCACGATCCTGCGGGTCGTCGAACCCGTCCTGCGCGAGGCCGTCAATGCCGCCCGCGAGTCGGGCTTCATCGCCATCCTGACCGAAGGCAAGGTCCGCTACCTCAACAAGCTCCTGCCCCTGCGCGAGATCCGCTACGACCGGGATATCTCGCATGCGCGCACCCTGCACGAAGTCGCCAGCGGCATCGTCCTTTTGACCGGAATGAGCCCGGGCGAGCGCGAGGCCTATCTCGCCGGGCTCGACGAGGCGACGGCGGCCACCGTGAGGGCGCATGTCGAAGCCGCCAGGCGCGACGGCGCCTTCGTCAATCTCAAGGGGGTCGTCGAAGGCGCAGCCGGAATCGCGGCGCCGATCCTGTCGCAGGACGGCAGGGTCGTCGCGGCCCTCAACATCTCGGGACCGCGTGAGCGGATCGCGCAAGACCAAGAGCGCCTGAAGGCGCTGACCATCGCCGCCGCGGCGCAGGCAAGCCACGAGCTTGCGAAGCGCTCGGCGTTCTTTGCGAAAAACACAGGGAGAAACGACCGTGATCAAGGGCCTTCTGACTAGTTTGTTCACCGCTGCCGCGCTGGTGGCCTCGCCCGGCATCGGCTCGGCGCAGGCGCCTGCCACGCCGAGCTATTATCCCGCCGATTACGGCGCGACGATCGAGGCGTCGCGCAAGGAAAACGGGCTCGTCATCTATTCCAACATGGCGAACAACAACTGGAAGCCGGTGCTCGACGGCTTCCGCCAGAGCTATCCCTGGATCAAGGTCGAGACGCTCGATCTCGGCTCCGGCACCGTGCATTCACGCTGGGAGGCCGAGGCCGGCAGCGGCGCGCGCACGGCCGATCTGCTGATCTCCGGCGCCAATGACCGCTGGGCCGCCTATGGCCTGGACGGGCGCATGCTCGACTACAGGAGCCCCGAGGCCGAGAAGGTGCCCGCCTTCGGCAAGCCCTATCCCGGCGTGTTCGTGGCCTCGTCCGATCCGCTGGTGCTGACCTACAACACGGCGCTTCTGAAGGAGGGCCAGCGGCCGACCGGCCTCGCCTCGCTCGCCAAGATGGCCGCAGCCGATCCCGGAACCTATAAGGGCCGGATCACCACCTATGACGCGGCGCGCAACTCCTTCGGCCTAGCGGCCTGGTGGCAGACCTTGCACGAGAAGGGCGATGCCGGCTGGACGGCCTTGCGCGCGATCGGGCCTATGATCCGCGGCGAGGTCTCGGGCGGGCCGATGAACGAGAAGATCGCGGCCGGCGAATATGTCGTCGGCATCGCGGTCTCCGGTATCACCATCTTCCCGCGCCTCGACGAGCCGGGCGGCAAGATCCTGGGCTTTGCCTTCCCCGATGACGGTACGCCGGTGATGCTGCGCGGCATGGGCATTCCCAAGCAGGCCGCCAACATCAATTCCGCCAAGCTCTTTCTCGATTTCCTGCTCAGCAACAAGGGCCAGACCCTGCTCGGCAAGGGCGGTCTCGTGCCCTATCGCGAGGACGTGGCGGAAAGCGAGGTCCGCTACACCTATCAGGGCATCGCCCAGAAGGTCGGCGAGAAGAACATGATCGTCGTCGGCTTCGACAAGGCCCTGATCGAGCAGGCCAAACCCTTCGTCGAGAAATGGAACGCCGCCATGCAGGGCCGCTGAGGCCGTCCGCACGCTGCAGCCGCTCCAATCACAAGGTTCGCCCCATCATGGATGCCGCCCTCGAGCGAACGGGCTTCGACCGTTCGCGCCTGATCTTCTGGAGCGTCGCCGCGCTGACGACGCTGCTCGTCATCGGGCCGATCGCGCCGATCGCGATGCAGGCCTTCCTGAACAAGCCGCTCTACGACGCCTCGGCTACGCTGACCGCGGCCAATTTCGGCCGTCTCGTCACTGAAGCCGGCATCGGCGAGATCGCGCTCAACACGGTGATCTTCGCGGTTCTCTCGACCATCTTCGCCCAGGTCTTCGGGGCGCTGGCTGCGGTTGTGATCGGGCGCACCAACCTGCCCGGCCGAGGCTGGCTCGGCGAGGTCCTGGTCTGGCCGCTCTTCGTCAGCCATCTCGTCATCGCCTTCGGCTGGCTCACCATGTACGGCCCTTCGGGCTACGTCACGCTCGCGGTACGGAGCTGGACCGGCGTGACGCCGTGGGATCTCTATTCCCTCTCCGGCATGGGCGTCGTCGCCGGGCTGTCGCAGGCGCCGCTCGCCTTTCTCATGTGCCTGGGCGCCGTCAGCAAGGCCGATGCGCAGCTCGAGGCGGCGGCGCGTTCGGTCGGCGCCGGTCCGTTCCGGGCGCTGTGGAGCGTCACCGTGCCGATGATGCGCCCGGCCCTGATCTATTCGACCGTGCTGAACTTTGTCGTCGCGATCGAGATGCTCTCGATCCCGCTCTTGTTCGGCGCTCCCAACAAGATCGAGACCATCACCAGCTTCCTCTATGACAAGGGCATCAACGCCGCCGTCCAGCCCGATTACGGTATCGTCGGCGCGGCCGCGCTCATCCTGCTCGCGATCGTCGCCTTCCTGGTCTGGCTCCAGGGCCGCCTCATGGTCGGCAGCAACCGCTTCGTCACCGTGCGCGGCAAGGCGAGCCGGCCCGCTCTCCTCGATCTCGGCCGCTGGCGCTGGATCGTCTTCGCGGCGGTGTTCGCCTATGTCTTCTTCACCATCGTCCTCGTCTTCGCCGGCACGCTGATGCGGGCGAGCGTCAGCTTCCTGACCCCGCTCGTGCCGTTCTGGACGCTGCTGACGACGAAGAATTTCGACCTGATCCTGCAGACGCCGAACTATATGCGCTCGATCGGCAATTCGGTGCTGATCTCGCTCATCGGCGGCGTGATCGGCACCGTTCTGGTCGCGATCATCACGCTGGTCTCGCGCCGTTCCGAATTCAAGGGCGCGCGCCCACTGGAATACATCGCACTGTTCCCGCGCTCGCTGCCCGGCATCATCGCCGGCCTCGGCTTCTTCTACGCGGTGATCTGGGTGCCGGGGCTCGACACGATTCGTGGCACGATCTGGATCCTGATCCTCGCCTTCATGGTGCGCTACATCCCGGTGGGCTTCGGCACGATCGCGCCGGCGCTGGCCCAGATCGGCGACGAACTCGATCGCGGCGCGCGCATCTCCGGCGCCGACTGGTGGACGACGGTGACGCGGATCATCGCACCGCTGCTCAAGCCGGCGCTGTTCTCGACCTTTGCGCTGCTCTTCATCCATTTCTTCAAGGAGTATGTGACGGCCGTCTTCCTGTTCCAGCCCGGCTCCGAGATCATCGGTACGACGATGCTGCAGCTCTGGGCCCAGGGCGATAACGGCCCCGTCTCGGCTCTCGCGACCATCCAGGTCGTCATCACCGCCATCTTCGTGCTCGTCGCACGCCGCGTCCTGGGAGCCAAAATCTATGGCTGATCTCGTTCTCGACCGTCTCACCATCGCCTATGGCGACGTCAATGCCGTCGACGACATCTCGCTCACGGTCCCCTCGGGCGAGTTCCTGACGCTGCTCGGCCCCTCCGGCTGCGGCAAATCGACGACATTGTTTGCGATCTCGGGCCTGAATGAGGCGACCTCCGGCACGATCCGCATCGGCGACAAGGTCTTCTTCGACGGCGCCAAGCGCATCGCCGTGCCGCCGGAGGCGCGCAATATCGGCCTCGTCTTCCAGAGCTATGCGCTCTGGCCGCACAAGACGGTGGCGCAGAACCTCTCCTTCCCGCTGGAGCTGCGCAAGATCGGACGCGCAGAACGCGACAGCCGCATCAAGGAAGCGCTCGACCTCGTCGAGATGGGCAAATACGCCGAGCGCTACCCTTTCGAGCTTTCCGGCGGCCAGCAGCAGCGCGTCGCGCTGGCGCGCGCTTTGGTCTACCGGCCGCGCCTGCTGCTGCTGGACGAGCCCTTGTCCAATCTCGACGCCAAATTGCGCGAGCGGGCCCGCATCTGGCTGCGCGAATTGCAGGAGCGCCTCAACGTCACGACGATCTACGTCACTCACGACCAGTCAGAGGCGCTCGCAGTGTCCGACCGCATCGCGGTGATGAGCATGGGCAAGATCCAGCAGCTGGGCACGCCGACCGATATCTATGAGCGCCCGGCCAACGCCTTCGTCGCCGATTTCATCGGCTCGGCCAATTTCATCGAGGCGGAGCTTGTCGGCCGCTCCGCCGGGCTGGCGCAATTGCGCCTCGGCGACGGCACGCAGCTCGTCGCCAGCTCCTGCCCCGACGCGGTCAGCGGCAAGCTCGTCCTGGCCGTCCGGCCCGAGCGCATCGAACTGACCGATGCTCCCGGCGCGAATGTGCTCGGCGCGCGGATCACGCACAGCTCCTATCTCGGCTCGGTCCATGAGCACGAAATGGCGGGGCAAGGCTTCAGGCTGCGTGTCCAGACGAGCCGGGCGGTGAGCTCACCCGAGGTGCTGGTCCGCATCCCGCCGGAGGCGATCATGATCTTCCAGAACGGCCCCGAAGCGCTTTGAACAAGGGACCCGCTTTGAACAAGGGATCATCGCCATGCTGATGCGCAGCAAGCTCTTCGTCCCCTGCTCGCGGCCGGAGCTCTTCGCCAAGGCGGCCGGCTCGGCTGCGGATTCGCTGTCCTTCGATCTGGAGGACGCCGTCGCCGAGGAGCGCAAGGACGAGGCCCGGGCCCAGCTCGCGGCGTTCCTGCGCTCTCCCGAAGCCGCGCGCGGCAAGACCGTCGTCGTGCGCGTCAACGCGCTGGGTACCCGGCATTTCCAGGCGGATATGATGGCGGTGGTCATGCCGGCTGTGCACCTCGTCAACCTGCCGATGGTCGAGGATGCGGAGACGGTGCGGCAGGCTGCCCTGCTGCTCGACACGCTTGACGCCGCGGCTGGTCGTGCCCAGCCTACCGGGCTGCTGATCAATATCGAGACGCCGAAGGCCTTGCGCCGGGCAGCCGAGCTCGCAACCGCCCATCCCCGCGTCGCCGGGCTTCAGATCGGCTACGCCGACCTGCTCGAACCGACCGGCATCGACCGGCGCGACGAGGCGGCGCTGGCTCATATCCGCGTTGCCGTCCGCCTCGCCGCCGCTGAAGCCGGCGTCGCGGCCTATGACGGTGCCTTCGGCGGGGTCAATGATCCCGATGGATATCGCGCCGAGTGCGCGGCGGCCCGGCGCCATGGCTTCGCCGGCAAGAGCTGCATCCATCCGAGCCAGATCGCGATCGCCAATGAGAGCTTCATGCCCACGGCCGCCGAGATCGCCCGCGCCCGGACAATCCTGGCCGCAGCCGAGGATGCGCAAGCCAAGGGCGTCGGCGCCTATCTGGTCGATGGCCAGATGATCGATGCGCCCTTCCTGATCCGCGCCCGCGCCATCGTCGCCTTGGCTGATGCGACCGAGCGCGCGCAAACCAATCCGGACATCTGAGACATGAGCGAACTTCATCGCCGCGATTACGAGCCGGCCGCGAAAGGCAGCCTCGACGGCATCCGCATCCTCGACCTGTCGCGTCTCTTCGCCGGCAATGTGCTGACCCAGGTGCTCGGCGATTTCGGCGCCGAGGTGATCAAGGTCGAGCCGCCCGAGGGCGACACTTTGCGGGCCTGGAAGACCGAAGGCATCGAGACGCATTGGAAGGTCTATGCGCGCAACAAGAAGAGCCTGTGCCTCAACCTGCGCGACCCGCGCGCCTGTGGGCTGATCCGCGATCTGGTCCCGAGCGCCCAGATCCTGATCGAGAGCTTCCGGCCCGGCGTGCTGGAGAAGATGGGGCTCTCGCCTGAAGCGCTGCTTGCGATCAACCCCCGCCTCGTCATCATCCGCATCTCGGGCTGGGGCCAGGACGGGCCTTATGCCCAGCGCCCCGGCTTCGGCACGGTCATCGAGGGCGCCTCAGGCTTCGCCGCGATCAACGGCTTCGCCGATCGCGAGCCCGTGCTGCCGCCAATGTATCTCGCTGACGGCATCGCCGGGCTCTATGGCGTCTCGGCGGCGATGATCGCGTTGCGCGAGGTCGAGATCAATGGCGGCAAGGGCCAGGTCGTCGACCTGCCGCTGCTCGACCCGCTCTTTGCGATCCTGAGCCCGCAAGCCGCGAATTACCGCCTGACCGGCAAGGTCAAGCCGCGCACCGGCAGCCGCTCGACCAACTCCGCCCCGCGCAATGCCTATCGCTGCAGCGACGGCGCCTATGTCAGCCTGTCCGGCTCGATCCAGAAGATGACCGAACGGCTCTTCCGTGCGATCGGCCGGCCGGACTTGATCGAAGATCCGCGCTTCCGCACCAATGCCGATAGATTGCGCCATGTCGAGGAATTGGACGCCATCATCGGCGCCTTCATCGCGCAGCGAAGCCAGGCCGAGAACGTCGCCTTCTTCGAGAAGGCCGAGGTCACGATCGGCCCGATCTACGATACGCCGCAGATCATGGCCGATCCGCATGTGATCGCGCGCGAGCTGATTGCCGACTATCCCGACCCGGATATGGGCAGCCTGCCGATGCACCATGTCGTGCCGCGCCTGACCGACACACCGGGCTCGATCCGCACCAAGGCGCCGCGCCTGGGCGAGCACAATCGCGAGATCCTGGCCGGGCTCGGCGTGACCGAGGACGCGATAGTGGAATTGGCGCAGGCCGGCGTGCTCCACGGCGGCTGATCCCAGCCCATCGATATTCCCAGACCATGCAGATCCAGCAAGGACATCCATAAATGAGCCAGACGCTGCTCCGTATCGCCGCCGTACTGTTTGCGTTGTCGCCTTTGCCGACGCTCGCGCAATATCCGGACAGGCCGATCAAGATGGTCGTGCCCTATGCGGCCGGCGGCGGCGCCGACAGCACCGCCCGCATCGTCGGCCAGCAGATGAGCCAGACGCTCGGCCAGCAGATCGTGATCGAGAACCGTCCGGGCGCCGGCGGCGTGATCGGTGCCGATTTCGTCGCCAAGGCCCTGGCCGACGGCTACACGCTGCTCTTCGATGCCTCGGCCTTCGCCGCCAATCCGACCCTGCGCAAATTGCCCTTCGACCCCAAGGCGGATTTCATCCCGGTCTCGCTCGTCGTGATCGCGCCCAATATCCTCGTCGCCAGCCCCAAGGCGCCCTACAAGACGGTCGCGGAGCTGCTCGACTACGCGCGCAAGAACCCGGAGAAGGCGAGCTACGCCTCGGCAGGCGCGGGATCGGCCTCTCATCTCGCCGGCGAGGCGCTGAACCGTGCCGCGGATCTCAACATCGTGCATGTGCCCTATCGCGGCGGAGCACCGGCGCTCAACGATGTCATCGGCGACCGCGTCTCGCTCTATTTCGGCAATACGGCCTCCACGCTCGGCCAGGTCACCTCGGGTTCCGTGCAGGCGCTCGCCATCGGTTCTCCGAAGCGCTCGCCATTGCTGCCCGAGGTTCCCACGCTGATCGAAAGCGGCCTCAAGGATTTCGAGACGCAGGAATGGAACGGGCTCTTCGCGCCGAAGGGCACACCGCCAGCCATCGTCGAGCGCCTCTCGCGCGAAATCGTCGCCGCGGTCGCCAATCCGGAGATCAAGGCGAAGCTCGAAAAGCTCGGGCTCGAGCCGGTCGGCAACAAGCCTGACGCCTTCGCGCGCTTCCTGGACGACGAGATCGGCCGCGCGGCCACCACCGTCAAATCCCGCAACATCAAGATCGACTGAAGCGCGTCGCATCTCGGTCACGCGAAGGAGCCGCCGATGGCGGATGATGGTCCGGTCCCCAATTCCACCGGCATGGCGGCGCCTCGCTCTGCCGTGCCGGCGGGTGCTTGCGACGCGCATTGCCATATCCTGGATCCGCGCTTTCCGAGCCCGGATGCGGTGAAGCCGTCCGGCATGACGTTCGAGGACTACCGGCGGCTGCAGGGGCGGCTCGGCACGCAGCGGGCGGTGGTGGTGCAGTCCAAATTCCATCGCAAGGACCATGCCTGCCTGCTCGACGCATTGCGCCGCTTCGGCGGGGCTGGTCGCGGCATCGGCGTGCTCGATCCCGGCGTCGACGACGCCGAACTGAAGCGGCTCGACGCGGGCGGCGTACGCGGTTTGCGCTTCAGCGTCTGGAACCCGGCCGACACCGTCACGACGATCGAGATGATCGAGCCATTGGCCCGGCGCATTGCCGATCTCGGCTGGCATGTGCAGCTGCATATGATGGGCGACCAGATCGTCGCGCATGCGGCCCTGCTCAAGCGCCTGCCATGCCCGATCGTCTTCGACCATATGGGCAGGCTGCCGCTGTCACTCGGGCCAGAGCACGCAGCCTTCGCGGTGATCGGCGATCTGGTTGCGGCGGGCCGGGCCTGGGTCAAGCTCGCCGGCGCCTATCTCAATACGCAAGCCGGCGCGCCCGATTATCCCGACGCCAGCCAGATCGCGCGCGCCTTCGTCGCTCTCGCGCCCGAGCGGCTCGTCTGGGGCAGCGACTGGCCGCATGTCACGGAGCCTGCCGGGCACAAGCCGGACGATGCCGTCCTGCTCGATCTCCTCGATGGCTGGTCCGGCGCGGAGGCGGTGCGGACGCGCATCCTCGTCGACAATCCCGCAGAGCTTTACGGTTTCGGCTGAGGTCCCAGCCGCTTCATTTCACAACCCGTTGAGACTGGACACCCCGCTATGAGCAATGTCGGCTTCCGGATTTTCCGAAGGATCAACCGCCCCGATCCGGGCCTGGTCCGAGCACTGGCCGTGATCCCGGTCGCCAATATCGCCGACGAGATGAACCGATTGTTCTGTCTGGATGCCGCGATCCGGCCGTGGAACCGGGCGCTGATGGCGGGCTGTGCCTTCACGGTGCGGGCCCGGCCGGGCTGCAACCTCCTGGTCCACAAGGCGCTGGACATGGCCGCGCCCGGGGATGTCGTGATCGTCGAGGATGGCGGCGATCTGACGACGGCGCTCGCCGGCGAGAACATGGTGCTCTGGGCGCGCAAGCGCGGCCTCGCCGGCCTCGTGGTCGATGGCGCAATGCGTGATGTCGACGCCATCCGCGAGCTGGATTTTCCCGTCTATGCGCGCGGCGCCACCCCTCGCGGCCCGCATCGCAACGGGCCGGGCGAGATCAATGTGCCGATCTCCTGCGGCGGTGTCGTCGTCAACCCCGGCGATATCGTGCTCGGCGATGGCGACGGCGTCCTGATCGTTCCGCCGCGCGAGGCGCAGGCCATCCTCGAACGCGCCAAGGGCAAGCTCGCCAAGGAGCTCAAGACGCGCGAAAGCATCGCGGAGGGCACATGGGACCGCTCGGCCTATGCGGACGAGGCCCTGGCGCGGATGGGCTGTGACATCATCGACGAGGCGTTCGAGCACGGCCGCTGATCACGTGCAGACGGGGCCCTGTCTCTCGACAGGGCCCGGAGTCGTGCGGGTTACCGCCCGCCCTTCTCTCGGCCGGCCGTCACACGGCGTTGGGCTGGCGGAAAGCCGCCTCCATCTCGCGGCGGACGCGGACGGCCTGGCTGTCGGGATCGTAGACGACATCGTCCCATTTGATCCGCTGGCCCTCGGCGATCTCGGTCTTGAGCTTGACGTTGTGAGCCAGTCCGAGCGGCAGATAGCCCTCCTTCAGCGAGGCATCGGCCGGGGTCTGCTTGCCCCAGACGCAGAAGCCGCCTTCGCCATCGAGCATCTCGCCGGGCGTGAGCTTGCGCTTGGCGGTGGCGACGACGTCGGAGTTGAAGCAGATCGGTGCGCCCGTCGATTCCTTGCGCAGCGCGGCTGAGGCCACCGAGATGCCGAGCTCCAGGCCGATCATATGGATGGGGCGATAGAGCGAGGCGTATTTTCCGGTCTTGTCGGGCAGCATGCTGTATTCGCGGAAGCACTCCTCGCTATAGGCGCTGTCGCTCTCGAAGACGACATAGGTGCCCATGACCAGGCTATGGGGCACGTCGCTGCCGTCGCGATAGACCGAGGAGGTGACCTCGGTGACGCCTTTGCGCTCCAATACGCCGCCATCGGCCTTGGGCTTGCAGATCTCGGCATGCTCGAAGCGCGTCGCCGGCGGGAAGGACAGGCCGTCAGCTTGAGAATGCAGCCCCGTGGCGTTGCAGACCGCCGTCATCTCGATGCCCGACTTCGTGCCGTCGACGAAGGAGTTGAACATCTTCGGATTGATCGAGTTGCGATCCTTGATCTTCATGTATTTGTCGAGGATGTCCCAGACCGTATCGGGCGTCGACTGATGGTAGGTCGGGTGGTAGCGCGTGCCCTTGCCGGCGGAGACCACCTTGAAACCGGCGGCGCGAGCCCAGTCGACATGGTCGGCGATCAGGGCCGGCTGGTCGCCCCAGGCGAGCGAATAGACCACGCCAGCCTGCTTCGCCTTGCGCGCCAGGAGCGGCCCGGCGACGGCGTCGGCCTCGACATTGACCATGATGATGTGCTTGCCGTGCTCGATCGCCTTGAGCGCGAAGCGGATGCCCGCGCCGGGGTCGCCCGTCGCCTCGATGATCACCTCGACGCCGGGATGCGTGATCAGCGCCTCGGCATTATCGGTCACGATCGTGCTGCCGTTCTTGAGCGCGTCGTCGACAGAGGTCGCGGCGTATTGCTGTTCAGGCCAGCAGCCGAGCTTGAGCTGCGAGCGGGCGCGGGCGGTGTTCAGATCGGCGACACCGACGAGATGCATGCCGTCGGTCGAGCGGACCTGCGACAGGAACATCAGGCCGAACTTGCCGGCTCCGATCAATCCGACGGTGACCGGCTTACCCGCGGCCTGACGCTCCAGCAGCATGCGATGCAGATTCATGACGTGTCCTCTAGGAGAGCGGATTCAACCGCGTCGGCCTCAAAGCCGGATCGGGAGCGGTCTTCGGGAAATGCGTCGCGAAGGCTCGGCCGGGAGAGGCGCAGACAGCCGCCAGGGCCGTCGCCAGGCTTGAGGCGACATCCTCTTTGGTCATTGCGTTTCCCTGTCGAGCGGCGGGTTGTCGCGACTGGAGGCCAATCTGCCCCGCCTTGCTTCGATCAGAAGGTTAGGGAGCGGCCGGCATCGGGGCAATTCAGATTATCTGCGCCAACGATGTAGAACGGCTAAACTGTCGCGGCCTCAGTGTGCTGCAGCTGCGAACGATCCCGCTCGGCCCGGAGCCAGTCGAGGAAGGTGCGGGTCTTGCGGTGCCGCAGATGGTTATGCGGGCAGACGATCCATTGCGTTGCGGCCATGACCTCGGGGGCGTCGCGGACCGGGCGGATCAGGGAGCCATCGGCAAGCTCGCGCCAGGCGAGCAATTCGCTTTCGAGCGCGATGCCCATGCCGCTGGCGGCAGCGTCGATCGCCATATGGCTGCGGTCGAAGAGGACGCGATGCCAGCGCCGCTCCGGCTCGACGCCGGCCTCGGCAAACCAGCGCGGCCATTGCATCTGCGATTTGACGGAATGGATCAGGCGCTGCTCGGGCAGATCCGCGGCTTTGAGGCTGGCTGGCGCCAGCAGCGAGGGCGAGCAGAGCGGGAAGAAGCGCTCCTTGCCGAGCCCCTCGATGAACAGGCCGGGCCAGACGCCTTCGCCATGCCTGATCTCGATATCGACGTTCTCCTTGCTGAAATCGGTCGGTTCATTGGTGCCGTCGAGCCGCAATTCGATATCCGGATTGGCGTCGACGAAGCTGTGGAGGCGCGGCAGGAGCCATTTGCTGGATACGCTGGGCGCGGCCCGCACCGTCAGGGTCGTGGCCGAGCGGATGCCGCGCACATGCTGCGTCACATCGGCGATATGCTCGATCTCGCGCCCAACCATCTGGAAATAGCGCTCGCCGGCCTCGGTCAACGTGATGTTGCGGCCGACCTTCAGGGTCAGCGCCGTTCCCAGATGCAGCTCCAGCGCCTGGATCTGCTGGCTGACGGCCGAGGGCGTGACGCGCAATTCCTCGGCGGCGCGCGAGACGCTGCCGGCGCGCGCCACCGCATGGAAGACGATGATCGAGCGGAACGGAATCTGCATCGCGAACCTTTAAGGTCAGCTAAAAGGACGCGAAATATAACTCAATTGTGCGCAGTGGCCAGCAATCTAGGCTGACGCTGCTGGAGACGGCCGGAAGGCCGGCGCCAGAAGGGAAAGCCTCCGTTCAGAGAGGCGTCAGGAACGCTGGATACCGGCCAAAGGTCGGACCGCCCAAGGAAGAGGACCGCTCGCACAGCCCCCGCTATCGCTGACCACGCGCAAGCTGAACACACGCATTCTCGCCGCGGGATGATGCCGGCGACGCCATGCGCGCCGCTTGTCGCGACTGGCGCTCAGTCGAGGCGCGGCTTTCAAGCCAGGCGCAGCCAGACTCGAACAGGATACCGACGCGCATCAGCGACGTTGGAGACAAAATTCAGGAGGACCGTCCATGCCAGATCATCAGAAGCCTTCATCCGCGCCCGCATCGTCGCCATGCGCGACGCTGACCCGGCGCAGCCTCCTTGCTGGTGCGGCCGCCATCCCGCTCGTCGCCATTCGCACCGCGCCGGCGCGCGCCGCCGAATTCGAGTACAAGCTCGCGACCGGGCAATCCCTGACGCAGCCGATCAACACCCGGCTCGGCGAAGCGGCGCTGCGCATCAAGGAGGCGAGCGGCGGCCGGATGGAGATCCGCTTCTTCCCCGCCTCGCAGCTCGGTTCCGATACCGATCTGCTGACGCAGATCCGGAGCGGCGGCGTCGATTTCCTCAACATCGCCGGCTCGGTGCTCTCCACCGTCGCGCCGCTGGCGGGCATCGCCAATGTCGGCTTCGCCTTCGCCGATTACGGCCAGGTCTGGAAGGCGATGGATGGCGATCTCGGCAAGCTGATCGCCACGCAGATCGAGAAGACCGGCGCGCTCGTCGTCGCCAAACCGGCCGACAACACCTTCCGGCAGATCACCTCCTCGGCCAAGCCGATCAGGACGCCGGCAGACCTCGCCGGCTATCGCATCCGCGTGCCGGTCTCGCCGATCTTCACCTCGCTGTTCAAATCACTCGGCGCCAGCCCGACCTCGATCAACTTCAACGAGCTCTACACGGCGCTGCAGACCCGCCTCGTCGACGGCCAGGAAAACGGGCTCGTCACCATCGAGGCCGGCAAGATCTACGAGGTCCAGAAATACGTCTCCGAGACCAACCACATCTGGGATCCGTTCTTTATCCTGGGCAACCGCCGCTCGATGAGCGCCCTGCCTGATGATCTGAAGGCGATCGTCAAGCGCGAACTCGACCGCGCCGCCCTGGAGCAGCGCGACGATACGACCAAGCTCAACACCACGCTGAAGGACCAGCTCATCGCCAAGGGCCTGACCTTCGAGGCTGCCGACAAGGAGGCTTTCCGCAAGGGCCTCAGCGCGGCCGGCTTCTACAAGGAGTGGCGGGGTAAGTTCGGCGAGGATAACTGGAAGGCGCTCGAGGCCGTGGTCGGGGCGCTGGCATGAGCGCGGCGATCGGCGATCCCGGCATGGTCGCACTCAACCCGGGGCATAGCTCCGGGTTGATCGGGAGGATCGAGCGCGGCTTGCGCCTGCTCGTCGAAATCCCTGCCGCGGCGGTCGTCGTCGCCGAGGTGGTGATCCTGTTCGTAGGGATTCTCGCCCGCACTTTCCACCAGCCGCTGATCTGGTCGGACGAATTGGCCTCGATCCTGTTCCTCTGGCTCGCCATGCTGGGCAGCGCCATCGCCGTCCAGCGCGCCTCGCATATGCGATTGACCTTCTTCGTCTCGTTCCTTTCGCCGCGCGCCGAGGCCTGGGCGGCGACGCTCGCCGCCGGCGGCGTGGCGATCTTCCTTGCCCTGATCCTGCATCCGACCTGGGAGTATATGGAGGACCAGTCCTTTGTTGAGACGCCCGCACTCGGCTGGCCCGGCACCATCCGCGCCGCCGCCATTCCGGTGGGCTGCCTGATCGCGCTGGTCAGCGTGCTCTTGAGCCTGGCGCGGCATTCATGGCGCGATGTGCTTTCGGTCGCTGCGCTGTATGCGCTGATCGCCGGAGCGCTTTATCTCATCGGCCCCTCGCTGAAGGGGCTCGGCAACTGGAACCTGCTGATCTTCTTCGTCGGGCTGCTCGGGCTCGCCGTCATGGCGGGCGTGCCGATCGCCTTTTCCTTCTGCCTGGCGACGGCGGCCTTCCTGCTGATCACGACGCGGACGCCGTTGCTGGTCGTGGTCGGGCGCATCGACGAGGGCATGAGCTCGCTGATCCTGCTCGCGGTGCCGCTCTTCGTCTTGCTCGGACAACTGGTCGAGGCGACCGGCATGGCGCGCGTCATGGTCGCCTTCCTGGCCTCGGTGCTCGGCCATGTCCGGGGCGGCATGTCCTATGTCATGCTGGGCGCGATGCTCCTGGTCTCGGGCATCTCGGGCTCGAAGACCGCCGATATGGCGGCGATCGCCCCGGTGCTGTTTCCGGAGATGCGCAAGCGCGGCATGAAGGATGGCGAGCTCGTCTCGCTGCTCGCGGCCTCCGGCGCGATGAGCGAGACGATCCCACCCTCGATCGTGCTGATCGCGATCGCCTCGGTCACAGGCGTCTCGATCGCGGCCCTGTTCACGGCTGGTATCCTGCCGGCCTTGGTGCTTGCCTTCGTGCTGGCGCTGGTGGCGCGCTATCGCGCCGGAAAAGAAGAGGATTCCAGCGTCAAGATCGCGCGCGCGCCGATGTCGCTCGTGGCCAAGACGCTCTGGATCGCGATCCCGGCGCTGATCCTGCCCTTCCTGATCCGCAGCGCGGTTGTCGAGGGCGTCGCGACCGCCACCGAGGTCTCGACCATCGGCATCGCTTACAGTCTCGTACTCGGCCTCTTGATCTATCGCGGCGGCTTGGTCTGGCGAAACGCCTTGCCCATGCTGGTGCAGACGGCCTCGCTTTCGGGCGCGATCCTGTTCATCGTCGGCGCAGCCAGCGCCATGGCCTGGGCCCTTGCCCAGTCGGGTTTCTCGCACGAACTCGCGGCACGCATGGCCGGCGTGCCAGGCGGTGCCAACGGCTTCCTGCTGATCTCGGTGATCGCCTTCATCGTGCTCGGCAGCGTGCTGGAGGGCATTCCGGCGATCGTGCTGTTCGGGCCGCTGCTGTTCCCGATCGCCAAGCAGTTCGGCATCCACGAGGTGCATTACAGCATGGTCGTCATCCTCGCGATGGGGCTCGGGCTGTTCGCGCCGCCCTTCGGGCTTTGCTACTACGCCGCCTGCATCATCGGCGACGTGCCGCCCGACGCCGGCATGCACCGCATCTGGATCTACCTGGCCTGGCTTTTCCTGGGCCTGCTGCTGATCACCTTCATCCCGTGGATCTCGATCGGATTTCTGTAAGATGGACGGGCCGGCACTCTTGCATTCCGCTCATTCTGACGCAATATAGCGTCAGAGTGAGCGGAGCAAGGGAGGGCGTCATGGGTCTTGCTCAGTACGCGGATGACGGCATTTTTGCTCCCCGCAAAATCGCCGACGTTTTCCGCACCACCAGTGAAGAGGTTGCCCGCACCGCTGGTCTCGGCAAGGACGCCGTCCAGCGCCGCGACCGGGTTCAGTCGGACCGGACGCAAAGCCGGCTGCGCGAGATGATCGAGGTCATCAACAAGGTTGAGCCGCGCTTTGGCTCAGCGCTGATCGCCTATGCCTGGTATCGTTCGGAACCGCTGCCTGGGTTTTCCGGCCAGACCGCCATGCAGCTTGTGCGCGCGGGTCGTGCCGAAGATGTTCTCGACTACGTCGACGCGGTGGATGCGGGCGTCCACGCCTGACGATGGCGCTCAACTACCAGGGGAAGCTCTATCGCGCGCTCAATCCGCTTTATGCGCGCGAACCGCTGTCGGGCCGTGGATCTGAATTATATGGCGGACGGTTCAATCCAAAGGGCGTGCCGGCGCTTTATACCTCGCTGTCTGTCATGACAGCGCTGCGCGAGGCCAACCAAGTCGGGAGCCTCCAACCGACCACGCTCGTTTCCTATGAAGCGGCGATCGAGCAGATTTTTGACACTCGCGATACCACAGCAATCGCTGCAGAGGGCATCGACGCCGATCTGCTCGCAGCGCCAAGCTGGCGCGACGAGGCGAAGGCGAATGGCAAATCTCGAACGCAATCCTTCGCGCAGCGATTGATGGCGGATGGCTATCGCGGGCTTTTGGTCCGCAGCTTCGCTGCCGGGGCCGGAGCGAGTGATCTCAATCTCGTGCTCTGGGCCTGGAGCGATGCCCCACCCACCCAACTTACCCTGATCGACGACGAGGGCAGGCTGTCCAGATAAGACCGCCCTATTGGCTCCTCACTCGATTCAACGCTCAAATCCGAATGGCCTAGAAAAACTGCTTCGCGAGCTTCAGCCCCTGGCCCTGATAGTTCGACTTTATCGACTGTCCATAGAGCTTGTCGGGGCGCTCGATCATGTTCTCGAAGACGATCGTGCCGACCCTCTGGCCGTGGTCAAGCATGAACGGAACGTCGTGGCTCCGGATCTCGAGGACGATCTTGCTCTTGCCGGAGGAATCGGTGACCCGGCCGAAGAACGGGTCCAGGAAGCCCGCATAATGCACCCGCACTTCTCCAACCGCCGTGTCATAGGCGACCATCTCGGCCGCCTCGTTCTCGTTGATGACGATGTCCTCGAGCGAGGCCATGATGTAGAATTCGTCCGGGACCAGGACGAGCTCGCGCCGGCCCGGGCGGCATTTGATCGGCTCCCAGAAATCGTTCCGGTCGTATTCTCCGACCTTTTGCAGGTCGATCAGGCCGGTGGTCTTGCGGGCCCGGTAAGCGATGACCCCGTCAGCCGCAGCGCCCTCCAGGTCGATGGAGACCGAGATCGACCGGTTCGCCGGCTGCGCTGCGTCGGAGGCGTGGTGGCGGAAGCGCAACTGGCTCAGCGTGTCGCCGGCGCGCGCGATGATCGGAAACGAGCGCGGCACGACCTCCGCATAGAGCGGCCCGTCATAGCCCGCCGGGATTTCGTCGAAGGACATGCCGCCATCGGCGATCAACCGGACGAAGATGTCGAGGCGGCCAGAGGAACTCTTGGGGTTGGCGCGGGCGCTCGTATCCGCTCCCAGCGAGACACGCTCCTGCAGCGGGATGATGTGGACGCAGTTGCGCTCGAGCACCTGGGGCTTGGACAGGTCGACCTCATGCGTCGCGAGCTCCTTGAGCCTCTCCGAGACCGCTTTGCCCTTGCCCGGCAGGAAGCTGGTCGGAACCCTGAACGCGGTGGCGCCGAGCCGCAGATCGAGGCTCGCAGGCTGGATCAGATCCTCATGGATCGGCGAGCTCGCGCGTATGGTCCCGTCCGCGATCGCCGAGCGAATTGTCTGCGAAGGCCAAATTCCGTAATTCATACTCAGATGTCCGATGAAGGGCTCGCCGGAAGCTTACAGCGAAAGCGCAGCGCATTCCGCGCCTCCGGCACAGCCATCCACAGTGCTGTTGGGCGTCTCGACGCGGCAAATCGGCGCTTGAACGCGCCAGCTGGGTCCTGGATCGGCATCGCCCGGCCTCTTTGCCGGTGCGGTGAACCGCTCCTCGGGCGTGCGTCCGGGCTTGCGCTCGCCTGTCCGGCCGCATCAGGATTGACGCCGCCGCCGCCCGGTTCATAACAGAGGCCTCGGCCTCGCCCGCCGGCCACGATCGGGCCGCGCGGCGCCCGCGCCATCGAGGGAGCCGTCACGATGTATCAAGCGGAGACGCATGGCGTGCGCGTGACCGCCGCGCCGAAATTCATGGAGGGGGAATCCTCGCATGAGCAGCGCCGCTATTTCTGGGCCTATTCCATCGAGATCGTGAATCTGTCGCTTCAGACCGTGCAATTGATGACCCGGCACTGGTTCATCACCGATGGCCGCGGCGAGGTTCATGAGGTGCGCGGCGACGGCGTCATCGGCCAGCAGCCGGTGCTGCGCCCGGGCGAAAGCTTCAGCTATACCTCCGGCTGCCCCTTGATGACGCCGGACGGCTCGATGAGCGGCTTTTACGCCATGCTTGGCGAGGACGGCGCGATCTTCAATGTCGTCGTGCCGCTCTTTCCGCTCGATTCGCCCTATGTGAAGAAGGTTCTGCATTGACTGCTTCCTCCCAGCCGACCGGGCAGCTTTACGCGCCGCTCGACATGCTTGCCCGCCTCGTCGCCTTCGACACGGTCAGCCATAAATCCAATCTCGATCTGATCGCCTTCGTCGAGGACTACCTCGCCGGCTGGGGCGTTGCCTCCATACGCATCCCTAATGCGACCGGGGACAAGGCGGCGCTCTTCGCCACCATCGGCCCGCCGGATCGCGGCGGCGTCCTGCTGTCGGGCCATACCGATGTCGTGCCGGTCGAGGGCCAGGCCTGGAGCCGCGATCCGTTCACGCTGCATGTCGAGGGCGGCAAGGCCTATGGCCGCGGCGCCGTCGACATGAAGGGCTTCATCGCGCTGGCGCTGGCGCTGGTGCCGGATTTCCTCGCCGCCGATCTCAAGACACCGATCCACCTGTTCTTCTCCTATGACGAGGAGGTCACTTGCCTCGGCGTGGTCGACGGCATCGCGCGGATGGGGAAGGACCTGCCGCGTCCGCGTGCCGTCATCGTCGGCGAGCCGACCTCGCTCGACCTCGCCGATGCGCATAAGGGTATCCGCACCTTCTTCACCACGATCACCGGCGTCGCCGCGCATTCGTCGAAACCGCATCTGGGCGCCAGCGCCGTCCATGCCGGCACGCGTCTGGCGGCCGGGCTGGTGGCGATGGCCGATGAGCGGGAAGGCAGGCTCGACCCGAGCGGTCGCTTCGATCCGCCCTACGACACCGTCCATGTCGGAAAATTCCATGGCGGCATCGCCCGCAACATCCTGGCGGATCGCTGCGACCTGTCCTGGGAGGTGCGCACCTTGCCGGGCTCGGATCCGGAGGATGTGCCGGCGCGTTTCAAGACCCTCTCGGACGAGGTTCTCGGCCGGATGCACAAGACCGCGCCCTCGGCGGCCATCGAGACGGTGATGAGCTCGGATGTGCCCGGCCTCGCGCCTGATCCGGGGTCGGAAGCCGAGACGCTGGTGATGCGGCTCGCCGGCCGCAACAGCACCATCGCGGTCGCCTATGCCACCGAGGCCGGCCATTTCCAGCGCGCCGGCCTGCCCACCATCGTCTGCGGCCCGGGCTCGATCGACCAGGCCCATCAGCCCGACGAGTTCATCACGCTGGAGCAGTTCGCCGCCGGCGAGGCTTTCATGCGCAGGCTGCTGGCGGAATGCCGGGGTAATCGGGCATAGCGCTGAATGAGAGAGGCGCGTGCCCTCTTCCCTTCTCCCACCCATCTCGGGCTTGCCCGAGATGGGCAGCCCAAAGTGTCAAAGTCGGCAACAGCCGACTTTGATGCGGGAGAAGGTGGCGCGCAGCGCCGGATGAGGGGGCGCCGTGCCCTGTCCGGTTGGCGTCGTGTTTCGGCTGAGGCGGAAGGCTCACAGCGCCCCCTCATCCGTCATGGCTTCGCCATGCCACCTTCCCCCGCGAGGGAGGAAGGATTTCCCGTCGCGGTTCCAGAGCTCTACTCCGCCGCCGGCGGCCCTGCCTCGACTTCCGACGCCTCAAAAGTATAGCGCCGCGAGCAGAATTCGCAGGTCACGCCGAGCGTGCCGTCATCGGCAACCATCGCCTTGCGGTCCTCGGCTGAAAAGCCGCGCAGCATGCCGAGCACGCGCTCGCGTGAGCAGCGGCAGGCCTCCTGCACCGCGACCGGCTCGAAGACGCGCGCACCGCGCTCATGGAACAGCCGGTAGAGCAGGCGCTCGCTCTCCAGCATCGGGTCGAGCAATTCATGATCCTCGACCGTCTCGACCAGCGAGCGCGCCTCGGCCCAGGAATCGTCGCTGATGCCGTCCGGGTCGGTGTTGCTCAGGATCTCATGGCCTTCAGGCGCATCGCCGGGATGCAGGTCGGCCGCACGCAGCCGATCGGGCGAATGCGGCATGAACTGCACGAGCAATCCGCCGGCGCGCCATTCCCGGCCCGCGCCGGTGACGACGCTGCCGACGCCGAGCCGGATGCGGCTGGGAATCTGCTCCGACTGGCGGAAATACTGATGCGCCGCCTCTTCCAGGCTCTGCCGGTTCAGAGTCACGACGCCCTGATAGCGCGTGGTCTGCGAGCCCTGGTCGACCGTCATGGCGAGATGGCCTTCGCCGAGCAGGTCGCCGGTGCTCAGATTGCCCGAGGCCACGGCCTGCTCCAGCTTGGCCTCGTCGATATGCGCGACGGCGCGATAGGTGTCGGGCGCGTTGAAATCGACGACCATCATCGAGATCGGCCCGTCGCTCTTGGTCTGGAGCTGGAAGCGGCCCTCGAATTTCAACGCCGTCCCAAGCAGCACGGTCAGCGCCGCCGCCTCGCCGAGCACGCGCGAAACCGGCTCGGGATAATCGTGCCGGCCGAGAATGGTGTCGATCGAGGGGCCGAGCCGCACGACGCGGCCGCGCACGTCGAGATCGGGCACGGTGAACGGCACCACCCGGTCGTCGAGCACGGCGACGCCGGCCCCCAGATCATCGGCCGCCATCAGGCGGAGACTCCGCCGAAGCACCAGGCCAGGATGCCCTTCTGCGCGTGCAGGCGGTTCTCAGCCTCGTCGAACACGGCCGATTGCGGCCCGTCCATCACGGAATCGGTGACCTCCTCGCCGCGGCTCGCCGGCAGGCAATGCATGAAGATCGCATCCTTTTCGGCGCGGTCGAGCAGGCGGTCATCGACCTGGTAGGGCCGCAGCAGATTGTGGCGCGTGCCTTCCTCGTCGCCCATCGAGACCCAGCAATCGGTGATGACGCAATCGGCGCCCTCGACCGCCGCTTCCGGCCGCGTCGTCAGCTTCACCCTGGCGCCCTGGTCGCGAGCCCAGTCGAGCAGTGCCGGTGGCGGCGCCAACTCCTCGGGCGTGGCGATGGCCAACTCGAAGTCGAGCCGGCCGGCGGCATGGACCCAGGAGGTCAGGACATTGTTGGTGTCGCCTGTCCAGGCGATGCGCTTGCCCTTGATCGGGCCCTTGCGCTCCTCGAAGGTCATGACGTCGGCCATGACCTGGCAGGGATGCTGGCGCTTGGTCAGCCCGTTGATTACCGGCACGGTGGCGTATTTCGACATCTCGACCACGGCGTCATGGTCGAGCATGCGGATCATGATCGCGTCGACATAACGCGAGAGCACGCGGGCGGTGTCGGCGATGGTCTCGCGCTCGCCGAGTTCAATCTCCTGGCCGGTCACCATCATCGGCGAACCGCCGAGTTCGCGGATGCCGACATCGAAGGAGACGCGGGTGCGCAGGGAAGGCTGCTCGAAGATCATGGCGATGACCTTGCCTTCGAGCAGACGATCTCCGGCTGCATCAGGGGTGCGCCGGCGCGCCTTGATCTCTTCGCCGGCGCGCAGGATGGCGCGCAATTCCTTGGTCGAGAAATCGGAGATGTCGAGGAAATGGCGCGTCACGGGCGCTTCCTTCAGGTCGTGGGTCATGGCAGGTCGGGGGTCATGGAAAGAGCGGGGCTTATTCGGCGGCGGGGCGCTTCAGCGTGGCCTCAACGCCGCGCGCCGCCTGGTCGAGCCGCGAGACCGCCTCGGAGACCTCGGCATCGCCGATGATCAAGGGCGGCAGCAGGCGCACGACATTGTCGCCGGCGGCGACGACGAGCAGGCCGGCGGCCCGCGCCTCCGCGACGAAATCGGTATTCGGCGTAATGAGCTTCAGCCCGAGCATCAGCCCCTCCCCGCGAATCTCCTCGATCACGTCGGGATGCTGGTCCTTGAGCTGGGCCAGCGACTGGCGCAGCCGCAGGCTGGTCTGCGCAACCTTTTCGATGAAGCCATCGCCGAGAATGACATCGAGCACGGCGTTGCCGACCGCCATGGCGAGCGGGTTGCCGCCAAAAGTGGTGCCATGCGTGCCGAGCGTCATGCCCGAGGCCGCCTCTTCGGTCGCCAGGCACGCGCCCATCGGGAAGCCGCCGCCGATGCCCTTGGCGATCGACATGATGTCAGGCGCAACGCCGGCATGCTCATAGGAGAAGAACTTGCCGGTGCGGCCGACACCGGTCTGGATCTCGTCGAAGATCAGCATCAGCCCGTGCTCGTCGCAGAGCTCGCGCAGCTGCCGCAACATGCGCGGCGGCACCGAACGCAGGCCGCCCTCGCCCTGGATCGGCTCGATCATCAGGGCTGCGGTCTCGGGCGTAATCGCGGCCTTCAGCGCGGCCTCGTCGTCGAACGGCACCTGGTCGAAGCCGTCGACCTTGGGGCCGAAACCGTCGATGTATTTCTGCTGGCCGCCGGCGGCGATGGTCGCCAGCGTCCGGCCATGGAAGGCGCCCTCGAAGGTGATGATGCGATAGCGCTCGGGATGGCCCTTCGCGGCATGATACTTCCGCGCCATCTTGATGGCGCACTCATTCGCCTCGGCGCCTGAATTGGTGAAGAAGACGCGCTCCGCGAAGGTCGCCTCGCAGAGCCGGCGCGCCAGCTTCTCGCCATCGGGCATCGTGTAGAGGTTGGAGGTGTGCCAGATCTTGCCCGCCTGCTCGGTCAGGGCCTTGACCAGATGCGGATGGGCGTGGCCGAGCGAATTGACGGCGATGCCGGCGCCGAAATCGAGATAGCGCGTGCCGTCGCTGGTGATCGCCCAGGCGCCTTCGCCACGCTCGAAGGCGACAGGCGCGCGGGCATAGGTCGGCAACAATACGGACGGGGCAGTGGAAACAGGAACGGCGGATGACATGGAGACGGTCCTCGCGACGGGGCGGATGAGAACGGAAGGGCGCTGAGCTTGAACGACAATCTGGGCGCGAGCCGGCATCTTGCCAGCATCATGCGACCCGACGGCGACGTTATCGTCGCAGCCAGTTCCCGATCTCTCGTCGCGCCGTCATCCGCATCGCAGGAGGACCCTGATCCGTCAAAAACATAAGCGCCGCCCAAAAGGGCGGCTCGACAAGGCTGACTATGCAAAAGCGGTCAGGCCCTGTCAATTGCGCCGCAAATGGATTCATGCCGCAACGTCAGCGTTGCCGAATGGATTCACTTGACGAGACATTCACGAATGGCCTGGGGAAAAGCCGTTTTCCGATTCGCGGACTCTTGTCGCCGAGTCCCGCCATCTTGTATGATCTCGTCAGTCAGATACGACATCTCGTGCGGCGTCCCCTGTACCGTCAGTTCCGGGTGTAACAGCTTCCGTTGAGCAACGGACGCTGCCGGTCATGGATTCCGTCATGAGCCACCCCAGCCTGGACCCGCAAGGGACTGGGCGGAGACGATAGGTGAAGCCGATGAACGAAGCCGGAGCATGGACGGAAGAACGCGTCGAGCTTCTCAAGAAGCTCTGGAGCGACGGCCTGAGCGCCAGCCAGATCGCGGGTGAGCTCGGCAGCGTCACGCGCAATGCCGTGATCGGAAAAGTCCACCGTCTCGGCCTGTCCGGCCGGGCCAAGAACCCCGCCGCGGCGAGCACGCCGCGCGCCAGCACGCCGCGCAAGGCGCCGACCCGCTCGCCGAGCCATCCGATGGGCGGCGCTCACGCCGGCATGACGCGCGGCAACAACGCGCTGGCTCCGCAATACGCCGCCGAGGCGGATGCTGAAGCCCAGCAGGAGACGGTCCTCTCCGAGGATGTGGTGGTGCCGTTCTCCGAACGCGTCACCATCATGGACCTGCGCGAATATATGTGCCGCTGGCCGATGGGCGATCCGACGACCCCGGAATTCCGCTTCTGCGGCGGCCGTTCGCAGACCGGCATGCCTTACTGCACCTACCACTCGCGCATCGCCTACCAGCCGGCGGCGGATCGCAGGCGCGATCGCAGCAAGATGGCCGGGCGGGGCTGAGGGCTCGACAGCAATTCAGGCGCTCGGCTTCTTCGGCTGAGCGCCTCTAGACCATGCCGCTTATGCTCGGAAACGCGCCGTCATCCCGGATCTGCCCGCTAACGCGGCTTGCTCGGGATGACGGCGCGTTTCCGCGTTTGCGGGCTCTATGAGCGAGCCGCCCCGGCCGACAGGCGCACAGCTTCGGAAATCTGCGAAAACTGCTTGGATAGCGGGCTGGTCTTGCGCCAGACCATGCCGATCGTGCGCGATGGCTGGGGTGGCTTGAAGCGTGTGACGGATACCGAAGCCGAGCGCGTCTCGACCGCTACCGCCATTTCCGGCAGCAAGGTGACCCCCAGACCCGCATCGACCATCTGCACCAGTGTCGACAGTGAGCTTGCATCCAGCAGATCGCGCGACTGCACCGCACGCGGGTTCTTGTTGCAGAACGAGAGGGCCTGCTCGCGAAAGCAGTGCCCTTCTTCCAGCAGCAGCAAGCGCATTTCGCGGAGATCCTCGGGATTTGGAGCGGGTTTGCCCTCGTCCTCGCGCGGCCGGACGAGGACGAAGCTTTCCGTGAAGAGGGTGGTTTCGGTCAATGAAGGCTCCGACACCGGCAAGGCGACAATCGCCATGTCGAGCCGACCTTCATTCAGTTCCTGAACCAGCTTCGGCGTCAGCGTTTCGCGCACATGCAGGTCAAGGCCGTCATAGAGACGGTTCAGCTCGCCTATCAGGCTCGGCAGCAGATAGGGCGCGACCGTCGGTATCACGCCGATGCGCAGCCTCGTGACCAGCCCGCCGCGAGAGCTGCGCGCATAATCTTCCAGCTCCTCGAGCGAACGCAGGATGTCCTTGCTGCGCAGGGCGATCTCTTCGCCGAAGCTCGTCAATCGCAGCTGGCGCCTGTCTCTCTCGAAGAGCTCGGCGCCGAGCTCTTCCTCGAAGGCCTTGATCTGCATCGAGAGGGCCGGCTGAGAGATGGCGCAGCTCTCCGCCGCGCGTCCGAAATGACCATGGCGTGTCAGCGCCTCGAAATAGCGCAGCTGCTTCAGTGTCAGGTTCGTCATAATCCTAGCTTATCGCTACAATCAGAAAATCGGAATTAATATAATGAAACTCCTTTGCTAAGACGCTCTCAGCGGCGTTCCGCGCGTCCGACCCAACTCGTCTAACAGGCCACGACATCGGATCGCATGCCTGGCATCGATCGGCTTGTCGAGAGAACCGCGCAACCGGCGTAACGTGAACTGGAGAGAAGCATGAATGCGAAGACTGAAGCGGGCGCGGGAAAATGCCCGGTCGCTCACGGGACCAGCGGCACCCAGAGCCGCGACTGGTGGCCCAATCAGCTGCGCGTCGATCTGCTGAACCAGCACTCGTCGAAATCCGACCCGCTGGACCAGGCCTTCGACTACCGCCAGGAATTCGGCAAGCTCGACTATGAGGAGCTGAAGACCGACCTGCGCAAGCTGATGACCGACTCGCAGGACTGGTGGCCTGCCGATTTCGGTCATTACGGCCCCCAGTTCATCCGCATGTCCTGGCACGCCGCCGGCACCTACCGCCTGAGCGACGGCCGTGGCGGCGGCGGTCGCGGCCAGCAGCGCTTCGCCCCGCTCAACAGCTGGCCGGACAACGTCAACATCGACAAGTCGCGCCGCCTGCTCTGGCCGATCAAGCAGAAATACGGCCAGAGGATTTCCTGGGCCGACCTGCTGATCCTCACCGGCAACGTCGCCTTGGAGACCATGGGCTTCCGCACCTTCGGCTTCGCCGCCGGCCGTCCCGATAGCTGGGAGCCCGATCAGGACGTCAACTGGGGGGCAGAGACCGCCTGGCTGACCCATCGTCCCCTCGACACATTCGCTGCCCCGCTCAGCGCCACCGAAATGGGCCTGATCTATGTCAATCCGGAAGGCCCGGGCGCCAATGGCGATCCGATCTCGGCCGCCCATTTCATCCGCGAGACCTTCGCCCGCATGGCGATGGACGACGAGGAGACCGTCGCGCTGATCGGCGGCGGCCACACCTTCGGCAAGACCCATGGCGCTTCGGCCGAGTCCCATAAGGGGCCGGATCCCGAAGCCGCCGATCTGGAGGCGCAGGGCCTCGGCTGGGCCAGCAATTACGGTACCGGCCATGGCGCGGACGCCATCGGCAGCGGTCTCGAGGTCACCTGGACGCAGACGCCGGCGCAGTGGAGCAACCACTTCTTCGAGAACCTGTTTAAATTCGAATGGGTGCAGACGCGCAGCCCCGCCGGCGCGATCCAGTGGGAGGCCAAGGACGCCGAGGCCGTCATCCCCGACGCCCATGATCCGTCGAAGAAGCACAAGCCGACCATGCTGACGACCGACCTGTCGCTGCGCTTCGACCCGGCCTATGAGAAGATCTCGCGCCGCTTCCTGAACAATCCGCAGGCCTTCGCCGAGGCCTTCGCCCGCGCCTGGTTCAAGCTGACCCATCGCGATCTCGGCCCGCGCTCGCGCTATCTCGGGCCGGAAGTGCCGCGGGAAGAGCTGATCTGGCAGGATCCGGTGCCGGCCGTCGATCATCCCCTGGTCAATGACGCGGATGTCGCCGCGCTCAAGGCCCAGGTCGCGGCCTCGGGCCTGACCGTGTCGGAACTCGTCGGCACGGCCTGGGCCTCGGCCTCGACCTTCCGTGGCGGCGACAAGCGCGGCGGCGCCAATGGCGCGCGCCTGCGCCTGGCTCCCCAGAAGGACTGGGAGGTCAACCAGCCCCAGCAGCTCGCCAAGGTGCTCAGGGCGCTCGAGGACATCCAGATCGCCTTCAACAGGGCAGCGAGCGGCGGCAAGAAGATTTCGCTCGCCGATCTGATCGTGCTCGCCGGCAATGCCGGCGTCGAGCAGGCGGCGAAGGCCGCGGGCCATGATGTGACCGTGCCGTTTACGCCCGGCCGCACCGACGCCTCGCAGGCGCAGACCGACATCCATTCCTTCGAGGTCATGGAGCCGGCCGCTGACGGCTTCCGCAACTACCAGAAGGCGGCGCTTAAGGTCCCCGCCGAGGCGGCCCTGATCGACAAGGCGCAGTTGCTGACCCTGACCGCGCCCGAACTGACCGTGCTGATCGGCGGCCTGCGCGCGATCAACATCAATGCCGACGGCTCCGGCCACGGCATCCTGACCGACCGGCCGGGCGCGCTGACCAACGACTTCTTCGTCAACCTGCTCGACATGGGGACGCAGTGGAAGGCGGTCTCCGAGGCCAAGGACGTGTTCGAGGGCACCGACCGCAAGAGCGGCGCCGTGAAATGGACCGGCACACGCGTCGATCTCGTCTTCGGTTCGAACTCGGTGCTGCGCGCTTTGGCCGAGGTCTATGCCAGCTCGGATGCGCAGGAGAAGTTCGTGAAGGACTTCGTCGCGGCCTGGACCAAGGTGACGAACCTCGATCGCTTCGACCTGGTCTGATCCATGCGGAAAAATACCTTCAGCGGCCGCCCCTGGCGGCCGCTGAAGCTCCGTTTCCCGCATGAACGCCAGCAAGGGCGGCCATGTGGATTATCAGCGCTGCCTCTGGCGGCCGCGACGTTCCAGCGCCCGGCTCCAGCGCGACAGGCCGTAGCAGATCAGCCAGTAGATCCCGCCGGAGAAGAAATAGGCCTCCATGTTCATGCCGACCCAGTTCGGATCGGCGAGCGAGGCCTGGGCGATGCCGAGCAGATCGAGGATCGAGACCACCAGCACCAGCGTGGTGTTCTTCACCAGCGCGATGAACTCGTTCGTCATCGCCGGCAGCGAGATGCGCAGCGCCTGCGGCAGGATGATCAGCCCGGTCGCCTTCCAATAGGTCAGGCCGAGCGCGGTCGCCGCCTCGCGCTGGCCCGAGGGCAGCGCCTGTAGGCCGCCGCGCACGGCTTCCGCCATATAGGCCGCGATGACGAGACCGAGCCCAATCACGGCGCGCGCCAGCCTGTCGATGCCGACGCCGCTGGGCAGGATCAATGGCAGCAGGAGCGAGGCGAGGAAGATCACCGCGATGATCGGCACGCCGCGCCAGAATTCGATGAACAGAATGCTGACGAGGCGGATGACCTTAAGCTCGGATTGCCGCCCGAGCGCGAACAAAATGCCGAGCGGGATCGCGATCAGGCTGGAATAGACCGAGATGAACAGGGTCAGCATCAGCCCGCCCCATTCGCGCGTCTCGACCGGCCTGAGGCCGAAGCCGCCGGCCAGGAGCCAGATGCCGAGCGGCGGCAGGATGACGAGAGAGAACAGGCCCAGCCGCAATTGCAGGCGCTTCGGCGCGAATACGATGGCCACGACCGAGAGCAGGAACAGGATGCCGGTCAGATCGACGCGCCAGCGCTGATCGACGGGATAGAGCCCGTACATGAACTGGCCGAAACGGGCGCGGATGAAGACCCAGCAGGCGCCTCCGGCCGTGCAGTCGTTGCGCGAGGTGCCCGACCAATTCGCGTCGATCAAGGCCCAGCGCAGGAAGGGCACCGCGATCCAGGCGATGCAGAACGCGATGACGAGCGTGCCGACGGCCGTCGCGGGCGTGCCGAACAGGCGCTTGCGCCAGAGCGGGAGGGTGGCTTCACTCATCGCGTCACCAGCGCGATCCTGGCATTGTACCAGTTCATCAGGGCGGAGACGGCGAGCCCGATGACGAGATAGACCGCCAGCGTCATGGCGATGATCTCGATCGCCTGGCCGGTGTTGTTCAGCGCCGAGCCCATGAACAGGCTGACCACGTCGGGATAGGCGATCGCCGCGCCGAAGGACGAGTTCTTCAGCACGTTGAGATACTGGTTCGTCATCGGCGGCATCATCACCCGCAGCGCCTGGGGGATGGTGACGAAGCGCAGGATCTGCCCGCGTCGCAGGCCGAGCGCCGAGGCGGCTTCGGTCTGGCCATGCGGCACGGCCTGGATACCGCCGCGCACGATCTCGGCGATGAAGCCCGCCGTATAGGTCACCAGCGCGGCCAGCAGCGCGACGAATTCCGGGATCACCACGAAGCCGCCGCGATAGTTGAAGCCGCGCAGGATGGGGATGTCCCAGCGTGTCGCGAGGCTGGCCCAGGTTATGGCGAGGATCGGGACCAGGACGACCAGCACGGCGCCGATGGCGAGTACGGGCGCGTCACGGCCGGTACGTTCCTTGCGCCTGCGCGCCCAGAACGCGACCAGCCACTGCGCCAGCCAGGCCAGCAGGATCGCAGCCACAGCCCAGCGGAAATTCGCGGGCGCATCCGGCAGCGGGATCGTCAGCCCGCGATTGTTGAGGAAGGCGATACCGAAGACGCTCAGGCTGTCGCGCGGCGCCGGCAGGGCCGCGATCACGCCGAAATACCAGAACAGCACGAAGAACAGCAGCGGGATGTTGCGGACGAACTCGATATAGGCCCCAGCCAGCGTCGAGAGCAGCCAATGCGAGGACAGCCTTGCGATGCCGAGCACGAAGCCGAGCAGCGTCGCCAGCACGATCGCGATCACCGTCACCAGCATGGTGTTGGCGACGCCGGCCCAGAACAAGCTAAGGATATTGTCGGCCTGGGTGTAGCTCGTCAGCACGAAGGGAACGTCGATGCCCGAGGTGCGCCAGAGGAAATCGAAGCCCGAGGCGATGCCGGCCTTGACCATGTTCTGCGAGGCGTTGCGCACGAAATAGATGGTCAGGACGACAAGTCCGGCGACGAGCGCGAGTTGGTAGATCCAGTCGCGCACGCGCTTGTCGTTGATGAGGGCGAGGGCTTTGGTCAAGAAATCTATATCCTGATCTCTAATAACAATTTTGTAGAACGTCGGAAAATCCGCTAATTTCGAGATTCAGACTTATTAAAGCGGCATTCTATTGCGGCCATTCGGCAATAAACCCGTTAGCCATGTAAGGCTGTATCTTATCCCATTCACCGAGCACGCGCGCACAAAGTTCCGGGTTGGTATGCCAGAGCGCATTGGGCGTTTCGTAGTGATTTACGACAACGAGCATTTTCTCGGGCTCCGGCCAGTGGCGATGAAGCGTCATCGGATACCGGCGCGAAGTCCAGAGGTTACCAAGGCAAATCACAGTGCGGATCGTGTCGAGGCCAAGATGCGCGTCGATGATCGGCAATGAGAATATGACGTTCTCGCCGGTGTTCGTCGCCTTGTGCTCCTCAAGGATCGAACCAGCGGGTACCCCGAGCGACACAAGCCCCGCCTTGATGATGTGACACTCAGTCATGTCGGAGCCTGGCGTAAGGCCGCCGCTGACAATGAGCCAGCGGCAATATCCATCACGCCAGAGATGATAGGCGGCATCGATGCGCTCTTTCACGCCATCGCGCGTTCCGAATACGAACAAGAGGTCGGCTGGTTTGAGCTCCGTGGTTAGGAGATGCTCACTGTCGATCCGTGCGATTTCATCGGAATTCGGTATTCGGCTGATCATCCCCAAATATCCAAATCACGAAAGGTTTCGGCCCGAAACGCGCCATTCAGTTGAATGTCGAGTGCCAAGCACCGCTGTGGTGCTTGGCACTCTGGCGTGGATCCCCGATGCCGCTTGTCCGGGATGACGGCGTCGTTCTATCGAGGCGTCACAGCGGAAGCAGCTCAGCTCTCACTGGAACGGCGGCGTGAAGAGCAGGCCGCCCTTGGTCCAGAGCTGGTTCTGGCCGCGCTCCAGCTTCAGCGTCGAACCCATGCCGACGGTGCGCTCGAAGCTCTCGCCATAATTCCCGACCTGCTTGATGACCTTGTACACCCAGTCGTCGGGCAGCCCGAGCATCGCGCCGAAGCCGCCTTCCGCGCCGAGCAGGCGGCGGACTTCGGTGTTCTTGGAGTTGGCCTTCATCTCGTCGACATTGGCGGAGGTGATGCCGAGCGCCTCGGCGGCGATGGTGCCGTTCAGCACCCAGCGCACGATCAACTGCCAGCGCTCGTCGCCCCAGCGCGTCACCGGCCCCTGCGGATCATTCGAGATCGGCTGGGTCAGGATGACATGGTCGTCGGGCACCTTGAGCTTGACGCGCTGGCCGGCGAGCGCGCCGACGCCGGCGGTATAGGCGTCGCAGCGGCCGGAATCATAGGCGGTGATGGCGTCGTCATTCTTCTGGAAATTGGTGATGGTGACCTTGAGATTGCGCTCGCGGAACCAGTCGGCCGCGTTCTTCTCCTCGGTCGAGCCGGCGGCGACGCAGACCGAGGCGCCGTCGAGATCGGCCGCCGTCTTGGCGTTGGCCTTCTTGCGGACGATGAAGGTCTGGCCCTCGTAGAAATTGATGCCCTGGAAGTTGAGGCCGAGCGTCGCATTGCGCGAGAAGGTGATGGTCGAGTTGCGCGAGAGCAGGTCGACCTGGCCCGATTGCAGGATCGGCCAGCGCTGCTGCACCGAGGTCGGGGTGAACTTGACCTTGGTCGCGTCGCCGAGCACGGCGGCCGCCAGCGCCTTGCAATAATCGACATCGAGGCCGGTCCATTCGCCCTTGTCATTAGCGAAGGAGAAGCCGGGCAGGCCGAGATGCACGCCGCATTCGATATTGCCGCGCGCCTTGATCGCATCGAGCGTCGGGCTCGGAGCGAGTTGCTGGGCATTGGCAAACGAAGCCCCTGCGGCCAGCAGTGCCGCGGCTAGAATTGTCGTCTTCATGATCGTCGCTCTCCCCGAAGCCGTGAGCGGCTTTCTGCGTTGAAGACGCGACTATGCAACAGACGGGGCGAGAGTGGTAGCGGGGGCGGCGACTGCTGCGGGTGATTAGCGGACTTTGGCAAAGCCTCAGTGAGGGCCTGCTTTGGCGTGTAGGTTCTCAAGGCTTGGGCTGAAAGCCGTCTTGGCTCTCCGCGCCCACGTGCAGGGCGGCGGCCAAGCCCATGGCCAATGAGCCCAGGTTGGTATCAGGTGCTAGTGGCATTCCGATTTTATGCATTCTGTCGCCGAGCCGGCCAATCACTTTGGTGATCGTACTTGGGCTATCGCCATGGGCGATGGAGTTGCGGACCGCGCCATAGGCGCTGATAGCGTCCAGCACAAAGTCGAGCCATTCGTCATCCAGAAGCGCGCGAAGGATGCCCAACTGGTGCTCCAGACCGAGCCGAGGCAGCCTGTCGGGCCGGAGGAGGAACCGCTTCAGCACTTGATCCACTTCCAGTTCCAGGGCCGCATGCGCAGTGATGATCTCTGCGGCCTGCGGATGGATGTCTCTCAACCGATCCCGTAGTCGGGCCATGGCTGCCGCAGGAGAGTCTGGGTCAAAATCGTCGCCGTGCGGCAGCTCGAATGGGTCGTCGATCATGGTCACACTCGTCAATGGGCAGAATCGCCATGGGTCTTCAGCGAATATCGTTGCCGCTGCGTCTCGCAGGTTATGTCTCAATGCGATGACCCGGGCCGCATCCCCGACAGCTCAATTTTGACGCCAGGCGACGTAACCCATGCCGGAAAGCCGAGGTTCCCAACGTCCGACATAGATCGGGAGCGGCTCCTCCAGCCAGGCCGCGCCGGGCCTGCCCATCAGCCCCCGAACACCGTGTTCAGTTGGCTGCCGACCATGATGAAGGTGGTGCGCTTGGGCATTTCCTTCAGCCTGACCGCGCCGATATAGGTCATCGCCGAGCGTACCCCGCCGATCAATTCCGACATCGTGCCTTCGACCAGGCCGCGATAGGGCACCTCGACCGTCTTGCCCTCGGAGGCGCGGTATTTGGCGACGCCGCCTACCGCCGCTTCCCCCTTGGCCCCTTCACCTGCGGCGTCTTTGCCCTGTTCTCCAGGCCGAGCTTGCGCCAGCGTGCCAGACGCTCAGGGTCGATCACGCCCTTGGCGACTGCCTCCTGAACCGCGCAGCCGGGTTCGTGCTCATGGGTGCAGTCGCGGAAGCGGCAGAGCGGGCTTAGTTCCGTGATCTCGGCGAACAGCGTTTCGAGACCGGACGCCGCATCGCTGACATGGAGCGTGCGCATGCCCGGCGTGTCGATCACCCAGCCACCGCCGGCAATCGCATGCAGCGAGCGCGACGTCGTGGTGTGGCGCCCCTTAGCGTCGTGGGCGCGGATGTCGCCGGTCTGCTGCGGTTCGCCCTCGATGATGCCGGCAAGCGCGTTCACAAGCGTCGATTTGCCGACGCCGGACGAACCGACCAGCGCGAGGGTGCGGCCCTCGCCACACCAGGGCGCGAGCGCAGCCGCCGCGTGAGGGCTGCGCGGATTGACGGTTGCAACAGCCAGCCCGCGTTGCAGGGCGGCGGCCTGGTCGAGATAGGGCTGCACGTCCGGCACGAGATCGGCCTTGGTCAACAGGATGACGGGATCGGCTCCGCTCTCATTGGCCAGCGCAAGATAGCGCTCCAGGCGCGCGACGTTGAAATCCGCATTGCAGGAGGTGACGATGAACAGCGTGTCGATATTGGCCCCGGCAAGCTGCGGCATCGTGCTGCCCTCGGTGCGCCGCGCCAACACCGTCGCGCGCTCCAGCCGGCGCCGTAGCAGATGCGTGCCGGGCTCCACCAGAACCCAGTCACCCACCGTGAAGTCGCCCGTATTGGTATGGACCGGCAGCTTGAGCCTGATCGGCCCATCCTGCGTGATTGCGCTCATGCGGGCGCGGTGCACAGTGTCGATGCGCGCAGGCCGGAGGCAGGCGTCATCCGGTTCGCATTGATCTGCAAAGAAATCCGTCCAGCCCAGCGCCGCAAGTGACAGTGGTGTGGAGGCAGTGTCGCCTTGCGTCACAGTATCGCCCCACCGTTCGGCGTCCTCGTCATGGGCGACGATAGAGCGGGGTTTAGGCCGGCTTGCAAGCCTGGAAGACGGAAAGTGAGCGTAGTCCGCGACGCCGATCGAGCGGATCGCGTCCAGGCCGCACCCTCACCCTCCAAACACCGTGTTCAACTGGCTGCCGACCATGATGAAGGTGGTGCGCTTGGGCATTTCCTTCAGCCTGACCGCGCCGATATAGGTCATCGCCGAGCGCACCCCGCCCATCAATTCCGACATCGTGCCTTCAACCGGGCCGCGATAAGGCACTTCGACGGTCTTGCCCTCGGAGGCGCGATAGGTGGCGACACCGCCGGCATAGCGCTTCATCGCCGTGTCCGAGGACATACCGTAGAAGGTCATGCCGACGGCGACACGTCCGCCATCGCGCTCCTCATAGCGGATCTCGCCCTCGCATTCGTCATGGCCGGCGAGCATGCCGCCCAGCATGACGAAATCGGCGCCGGCGCCATAGGCCTTGGCGAGGTCGCCCGGCACGGTGCAGCCGCCATCGCCGCAGACCAGACCTTTGAGCCCATGCGCCGCATCGGCGCATTCGATGATGGCCGAGAGCTGCGGATAGCCGACGCCGGTCATCTTGCGCGTGGTGCAGACCGAGCCCGGCCCGATGCCGACCTTGACGATGTCGGCGCCGGCCAGGATCAGCGCTTCCGTCATGTCGCCGGTGACGACATTGCCGGCCATGATCGCGGCATCGGGAAAGGCGGCGCGCGTCGCCTTGACCGTGTCGACGAATTTCTCGGTATAGCCATTGGCGACATCGAGGCAGATCTTGCTGATCGGCGCCTTCGCATGGACGGCCTTGAGCTTGTCATGGTCGCTCGCGGTGGTGCCCAGCGAATAGAAGGCGTTGGCGGATTCGGGCTCCTTGAAGAAAGCGATCAGCTCGTCGGCGCCGTAGTGCTTGTGCAGGGCGACCATGGCGCCATGCTTCAGCAGGGCGCGGGCCATCGCCATGGTGCCGACCACGTCCATATTCGCCGCGATCAATGGAAAGCCGCTCCATTCGGTGCCGGTATGGGCGAAACGGAGGGTTCGGTTGACGTCGACATGGGCGCGGCTGCCCAGCGTCGAGCGCTTGGGCCTGATCAGCACGTCGCGGAAGTCGAGTTTTGGATCGTTCTCGATGCGCATGGGGGCTCCGAAAAAGGGGCGACGGCGCACGCAGAGATCGCGTGCATCGATTCATAGCTGCTCGAGGCCGCGAGAGGCAATCCGCCGACCCCGTCATTGCGAGGAGCGCAGCGACGAAGCAATCCAGAGCCGTAGCGCTCGACATCCCCTTGGATTGCTTCGGCTCACGCTCGCAATGACGAGCCGGCTCACGCCACCAAGCTCTTGGCCAGCATGCAATGCACACCCTTGGAGCCGTTGACCGTCTGGGTCACGCGCAGATCGGCGGCGAGGCTGCACAGCATATAGGCCTCCTCGCGCGCGAGCTTTGTGCGCCCGACGATCAGCGCGATCATCTCGCGCAAAGCCTTCTGGGCGCAGATGTTCAGGTCGGGATCGATGCCCATGGTGATGTGGTGGGTCGGCGTCTCCGCCCGGGGCGTCGTGAAGGACAGATCCTCGCGTAGGATGAACTCGAAGGTGCCTTCGAGCGCGGTCTCGATCGCGGTAACGCAGACCTCGCCATCGCCCTGCGCACCATGACCGTCGCCGCAGGAGAACAGCCCGCCCTCGACGAAAACGGGCAGATAGAGCGTCGAACCCGCGACCAGCTCCTTATTGTCGAGATTGCCGCCGAAGGCGCGCGGTATGAGCGAGGTCAACCGACCCCAATGCGCCGGGGGCGCCGTGCCCATCACGCCGAAGAAGGGGGCGAGCGGCAGCTCCATCCCCCAGGGCAGATGCGCCAGATTGGTTTTCGCATCGAGCCCGATATGGATCAATTTATGCGTGTCGAACTCATCGGGCAGCGTGCCGGCGAGCGGCTTGATCATGGTGTAGCCCCAGTCGGTGCGCAGCTTCACCTCGCGGATGCGCACCTCCAGCACCTGGCCGGGCCTGGCGCCCTTGACCGCGACCGGGCCGGTCAGGATATGGCCGGGCACCGAGCGGTCGGCCTTGGCATGGATCTCGTGGATTTCGGGCAGCACATGGAAACCGGATTTCGGCTGCGCCTCGGGCGGGCCGGTGACGGTGCGGATCGTCACGCTGTCGCCGCTCGCGATCGTCAGCACAGGCTTGAGCGCGGCGTCGAAGAAGCCCCAATGGCAGGTCGAAAGGCCGGCCTCGAGCAGATGATGGGTCACGGGCGGCCTTTCCAAGGGGAGGTTTCAGATCAAGGGCCCGGGCCTGGGAGCGAGCGCCGGCCGAGAGCCGGATGATTTCATATGGAATCACGGAGTGATCCCATATGAAATCTGAATCCGTCTCTCATCCAAGAGTGAGAGCAGGATCAACGCAAAAAACCGGTTCCCACTTTTTCGCATCCTGCTCTTGCATTCTTGCGGATGGTGTAGAGCGTCGCGCCGATGACGATGGCGGCGCCGATCCCGGTGGTCAATGCCGGGATTTCGGCGAAGAATACGAAGCCGGTGAAGCAGGACAGGATCAGCCGGGTGAAGTCGAGCGGCGCGAGCGCGGCCGCCTCGCCGACCTGATAGGCCCGCGTGAGCAGCCATTGTCCCGCGGTGCCGAACAGGCTGAGCACGACGAGCCAGAACCATTGCTCCGGGCTCGGCTGCGTCCAGAACCACCAGCACGGCACGGCCAGCACCGCCATCAGCACGACGCCCTGATAGAGCAGGATGGTCTCGGTGCGCTCGGTCGCCGCCAGCATGCGCACGCTGACGGTGACGCCCGCGCCAAACAGCGCGCCAGCGACAGAGGCCAAGGCATAGATGTTGAGCCCGCTCGCGGCAGGATCGAGCATGATCATCACGCCGGCGAAACCGATGATGGTGGCGATCCAGCGCCGCGAATCCACCTTTTCCTTCAGCACGAGCACGGCGGCGATGGTGACGAAGAAGACCTGGCTGAAGCCGATCGCGGTCGCTTGCGCCAGCGGAATGTGGATGACCGCCGAGAAGCCGCACAGCATCGAGGCGAGCGTGATGAGGCCGCGCGTGATCTGAAGTCCGGGGCGGGTCGTTCGCATCAGCATCGGCAGCGCCGAGCCCGCGATCGCGACGATGACGAGGCTCATGATGATCTGGCGGATCATCAGGATCTCGATCAGCGGGATCGCGGCCCCGACATGCTTCATCGCGCCGACCATGACGGCGTAAACCAGGAGCGACGACAGCATGTAGACCGAGCCGCGCAGATTGGGGCTCGCAGTGAGCCAGCGGCGGGCGAGGCCGTGTCGCAGCCGGACGATCCAGCCGCGCGGCGCGGGCGCAGCGATTTCGGATATCGAGCTGAGGACGATGGGCGCAGCTGCCTCCGGAGGCGGCGGCTCGTCGGCATGCAAAGGACGGAACGAGGCGTCTACGGCGTCGTCATCGAAATCCGAACGGCCCTGCCGCCCGGTTAGTCGCTCTTCGCTCATCGCCCGAACCATCGGCCGCGCATTTTTAGCGCGCGGCTCGTTTCCATCCCCGATGCGAAACCATTGATGAAACGGGCATCTTCCGCCAGAGGCCCGGACACATGCCTGGGTTGTGTAGGGCGAGCCGACCGATGCGTACCGGCGGCAAGGGCGGCATTCCGGCCCCGGTCTGTTGCGCCCATGCAAAGGCGTGTAGGAGGCCTCCATCTTCCATGGGCCTGTGCCTGCATCACGCTTGCCGGGGTTCAAGTCTTGCTGGGGTTCAAGTTTTTGCCGGGGTTCAAGTCGGACGTATGAGGGATCTGCTGTCGAGTCTGTCGGGGGGCCTTCGCGCACTCGCGCCGGGGCGCTTCCCTTATCGGCGTTTTGCGTTGGCGTTGGTCCTTGGCGGTGTCGGCGGCTGGCTCTTCGTACAGGGGCGGTTGCCGCTGCCCTGGATGCTGGGCTCGATGGTGGTCTGCACGATCGCGGCCCTGCTGCGCCTGCCCGTCGCCGCGCCGCCGGTGATCCGCCCGCCGATGACGATGGTGATCGGCGTCATGCTCGGCGCCGGCTTCAAGCCGGAGGTGATCGGCCAGATCCCCAACTGGCTGCCGACCATTGCCGGCCTTGTCCTGTTCATGTGCGCCTGCGGTTTCGCCTGCGTCGGCTATTTCCGCAAATTCGCGGGGTTCGACCCGGTCACCGCCTTCTTCGCCGGCATGCCGGGCGGCCTGGTCGAGATGGTCACGGTCGGCGAGGAGAAGGGCGGCGACGCCCGCATCATCGCGCTGATCCACTCCGCCCGCATCCTGCTGGTGGTGATGACGCTGCCCTTCATCGTGCAGTGGATCGGCGGCGTTCCGCTCGGCGGCACGCGGGTTGCCGGGCCGTCATTCCAGCAGACACCGCTTCTCGCCGAGGCCAGCTTGCTGGCCTGCGGGCTGGCCGGCATCGTCGTCGGGCACTGGCTGAGATTGCCGGCGAAATTCCTGCTCGGGCCGATGCTGGTCAGCGCTGCGGTGCATCTGGCGGGGCTGAGCAACGCGGTTCCGCCTTTCGAGATCGTCAATGGCGCGCAGCTCGTGCTCGGCGTCACCATCGGCTGCCGTTTCGTCGGCACGCCGCCGCGCATCATCCTGCGCGTGCTCGTGCTCTCGGTCGGCTCGACGGTGCTCCTGCTGGCGCTGACCCTGAGCTTCGCCTGGCTGGTCGCGCTGGTCTCGGTCCACGGCCATGTGCCGTTGATCCTGGCCTATTCGCCGGGCGGCCTCGCCGAGATGAGCCTGATCGCGCTGGCGCTGCACACCGAGGTCGCCTTCGTGGCAGCTCACCACATCATCCGCGTCTTCCTGGTGATGGTCTGCGCCGGCCCGCTCTTCGGCGTCATCATCGGACAACGCAAAACGGCTGATGAGCGAATGACGAACGGCGAGTAGCGAATGGAGATTGGCGCGGTTTCACCGCGTGGGTCGACGCTCGAACAACCGGGTGCGCAGCATGCGCAGAACAAAGACAGGATTGCCGAACACGTAACGGCGCCAGAGCCGGCTGGGTTCCAGCCAGAGGCGAAAGAGCCATTCCAGCCTCAATTGGCGGAACGCCTCGGGCGCGCGCGGAACCTCGCCGGCCAGGAAATCGAACAGGGCGCCGACGCCGGCCGCGACCAAACAATGTTGTGGTCCCAGCCTCTGCGAGATCCAGCGTTCCTGCCGTGGATTGCCAAAGGCGACCAGAAGCAGATCCGGCGGCGTGGCCTCCAGTTTCGCCAGCAGCGCAGGCTCTTCCTCGGGGGCGAAATAGCCATGGCTGAGCACGCTGAAGCGATGCTCGGGATATTGCAGGGACAGGCGCACTGAGGCGCGGGCGGCGATTCCGGGGCGCCCGCCGAGCAGGGCGACGCGCAGACGCCGTTTTCCCGTCGCGAGCAGGCCGGGGATGAAGTCCGTGCCGTTGAGATTGGCCGGGAAGCCGGCGCCATGCAGCAGCCAGCCGCCGAGATCGACGCCGATCCCGTCGGCGAGGACCAGGAAGCCAGCAAGATCGCGGCGCAGCACCTGGTCATGCGCCGCCAGGTTGACGAGATTGGCGTTGCAGAAGGCGAGCTTGAGATGCCGCTGGTTGGCGATCGCGTCATCGACTTCCGCAAGCGCGGCGGGGCGCGTCAGCACCGCGATCCCGATGCCGCCAATATCACGCGTGGCGAAGCCCGGCTTGGCCGGAGCGTCCGCTTGGGTCGCAAGATTGAGGGATAGGGCGGCGACCACGGGTTCACGCTTGCTCGATGGAATTGGAGCTTACGTCATGGCCGATAGGGGCTATGGGTCAAGTTGAACCCAGCGGAAGGGTGAACGGCTTCTTCCTGCAATTGTAGCGGCCGGGTTAATCGAAAAGCGCTCTAAATCGAAGGCCTGTTTCGATCCGGCACGTTGTCGCTACGTTACTCCTACGATTGCAACTAGGCGTTAGAAAAACATAACCCTTCCGAGTTGTGTGCTTCATTTTGACACGACGGCGTAATCGTCCAGTGATTGCTGGTATGGTTACCGAAATCTGTCGATTGGTATCATATCTTAACGCGACCCAAGTGAAGGCGGCCCAGGCGGCGACGCGTGCCCAACTCGCTCCTCTCGAGCCATTTCCATTTCCATTGGATCGTTCAACAGCTCCTGTTTTTTGTTTTACCGCGTTTCCTTCACGCGAACCGGTCTCCACTTCGCTCGAAAACGCATCTGTTGCGGCCGCCATCCGTGTTGCGGCCGAACCCGCGCCCCCTGCGCGCGGGTCCTTAACGCTGGGGCGGGTTCACAGCCGTGGCGATCATGCACGAGAGCAGGATGATGTCAGATGGGCTCACGAAGTGATCCCATCTGACATCTGAATCCGTCTCTCATCTAAAAGTGAGAGCAGGATCAATGCGAAAAACCGGTTCCCACTTTTTCGCATCCTGCTCTAGGTTGCGGCACCACCGAGCCAGGGGCCGAAGATGAATCAAATCGATTTAAAGAACCGCGTCGCCATCGTCACCGGCGGAGCCCAGGGCATCGGCCGCGCCGTCGCCGAGCGTTTCGCCGCCAGCGGTGCCAAGGTCGCGATCTGGGATCTCGATGGCGATCTCGCGCACAAGGCCGCGACCGAGATCGGCAGCGAGGCGACAGGCCTCGCCATCGACGTGACGGATGCGGCGGCCGTGAAGGCGGCGAGCGAGGCGCTCGAGGCCAGGCATGGCAGCGTCGACATCCTCGTCACCAGCGCCGGCATCGCCGGCCCCAACCTCAAGACCTGGGAATACCCGCTGGAGGAATGGGCGCGGGTCATGCGCCTCAATGTCGACGGCACGTTGCATTGCTGCCAAGCGGTGATCCCGGGGATGATCAAGCGCAATTACGGCCGCCTTGTCCTGGTCGCCTCGATCGCCGGCAAGGAAGGCAATCCCAACGCCTCGGCCTACTCCGCCTCGAAGGCGGCGGTGATCGCGCTGACGAAGTCGCTCGGCAAGGAATTGGCGACGCAGGACATCGCGGTGAACTGCATCACCCCGGCCGCCGCCCGCACCCGCATCTTCGACCAGATGAGCGAGGAGCATATCGGCTACATGCTCGCCAAGATCCCGCGCGGGCGCTTCCTGCTGCCCGATGAAGTCGCCGCCATGGTCGCCTTCCTCGCCTCGGCAGAGAACAGCTTCACCACCGGCGGCGTTTTCGACCTTTCGGGCGGCCGGGCGACTTACTAAGCTTGGTGCCATGACTCAGATGCTTCCCTCCGCCGCCGTGCTCGGCGCGCGCGCCTTCGCTGCGCTTCAAGGCCTCAACCGTTTCACCGACGAGCCGGGCAAGCTGACGCGGCTTTATCTCTCGCCGGCGCACAGGCAGGCTGCCGAGTGGACCAAGGGCGCCATGGAGGTGGCCGGACTGACCGCCTTCATCGACGCCGCCGGCTCCGTGCAGGGCCGGCGCGAGGGCGCGACGCCCGGCCTGCCAGCGGTGATGATCGGCTCGCATATCGACACGGTTAGGGATGGCGGGCGCTTCGACGGCAATCTCGGCGTCGTCGCCGGCGTCCTGGCGGCGCAGGCCTTGCGGGATGCGGGCATCGTCCTGCCCTTCGCGCTGGAGGTCGTGGCCTTCGGCGATGAGGAGAATGTCCGCTTCCCGACCCATCTCTCGACCTCCTCCGCGCTCGCCGGCGATCATGATCCGGCCTCGCTCGAGGCGCGCGATTCCGATGGAACGCGGCTCGCCGACGCGCTCGTCGCCTTCGGCGGCGATCCCGCGGGCATCGCCAGGCTGGCTCGCAAGCCCGGCTCGGTGAAGGCCTATCTCGAAGTCCATATCGAGCAGGGCCCGGTGCTCGAGGCGCAGAACGAGGCAGTCGGCATCGTCACCGCGATCAACGCGCAGAGTCGCGCGCGCATCCGCGTCACCGGCGAGGCCGGCCATGCCGGCACGGTGCCGATGAGCCTGCGCAAGGATGCGCTTGCCGCCAGCGCCGAGATGGTGCTGGCGCTGGAGGCGATCGCGGCGGCCCATGATCAGGCGGTCGGCACGGTGGGCGCGCTGCGGCCCGAGCCCGGCGCCACCAATGTCGTGCCCGGAGCCGTCGAGTTCACGATCGATTTCCGCAGCCCCTCGAACGAGACGCTTGCCTTGGTGGAGGCCGATATCCGCGCCCGCTTCGCCGAGATCGCGGCGCGCCGGGGCGTGACGATGGCGCTGACGCCCTACGCCAAGGCCGAGGCCGTGCCGATGGATGAGGGCCTGCAGGAGGCTTTCGCGGCAGGCATTGCCCGCACGGGCGCTAATCTGAGCGCGCGGCGGCTGCCATCGGGGGCCGGCCACGATGCGATGACGATGGCGAAACTCTGCCCGGCTGCGATGCTGTTCGTCCGCAACGAGAAGGGCATCAGCCATTCGCCGCTGGAGAATATGACCGAAGCCGATGCCGGTATCGCGATCCGCGTGCTATTGGAGACGCTGCTGGATCTCGCGCGCCGGGAGGCTTGAGGCGCGATCGGGGCATTCCCCCGCGACACCGCGTGCCATTTCCCGCTTGCGCCGGTTTGCGTAGGAGGTAGGCCGTCAGGAGGCGTCCGATGGACTACGAGAACTTCTTCCGCGCGGAGCTCGACGGGCTCCACAGGGAAGGCCGCTACCGGGTCTTCGCCGATCTCGAACGCCATGCCGGCCATTTTCCGCGCGCGACCTATCACGGCGCGAAGGGCCCGCGCGACGTCACCGTCTGGTGCTCGAACGACTATCTCGGCATGGGCCAGCATCCCGATGTGCTCGCCGCGATGCATGGCGCGCTCGATGGCTGCGGCGCCGGCGCCGGCGGTACCCGCAACATCGCCGGCACCAACCATCACCATGTGCTGCTGGAGCGCGAGCTTGCCGACCTGCACGGCAAGGAATCAGCCCTGCTGTTCAACTCCGGCTATATGTCGAACTGGGCTTCGCTCTCGACGCTCGCTTCCCGCCTGCCCGGCTGCGTCGTGCTGACGGATGCGCTGAACCACGCCTCGATGATCGAGGGCATTCGCCATTCGCGCGCCGAGAAGCATGTCTTTGCCCATAACGATCCCGAGGATCTGCGCCGCAAGCTGAAGGCGATCGACCCTGGTCGACCCAAGCTGATCGCCTTCGAGTCGGTCTATTCGATGGATGGCGACATCGCGCCGATCGCAGCGTTCTGCGACATTGCCGACGAGTTCGGCGCCATGACCTATATCGATGAGGTCCATGCGGTCGGGCTCTACGGCCCGCGCGGCGGCGGTGTCAGCGAGCGTGAGGGCTTGAGCCATCGCCTGACCGTGATCGAGGGCACGCTTGCCAAGGGATTCGGCATCATGGGCGGCTATATCGCCGCTTCCGCTGCGACCTGCGACTTCATCCGCAGCTTCGCCTCCGGCTTCATCTTCTCGACCTCGTTGCCGCCGGCATTGGCTGCCGGTGCGCTGGCCTCGATCCGCCACCTCAAGCGCAGCCAGGCCGAGCGTCAGGGCCAGCAGGACCGCGTCGCCGCCGTCCGCGCCCGGCTCGATACTGTGGGCATCCCGCATCTGCCCAATTCCAGCCATATCGTGCCGGTGATGGTGGGCGACGCCGTGCTGTGCAAGCGGATCAGCGACGAATTGCTCGAGCGCTTCGACATCTATGTCCAGCCGATCAATTATCCGACCGTGCCGCGCGGCACGGAGCGCCTGCGCATCACGCCCTCGCCGATGCATTCCGATGCCGATATCGACCATCTCGTCAGCGCGCTGACGGCGATCTGGAGCCAGGTCGGGTTGAAGCGCGCGGCGTAGGGTGTCATCCCGCGCGCGCCGCAGCACACAGTGCTGCTGCGCAGATGCGGGATCGTAGGACGTTAGGGCGCCTATTCCTGATAACGGTCCCGTGTCTGCGCCGCGGCACTTCGCACCGCAGCGCGCACGGGATGACCGCGGTTTTCAGACCGTCGCCAGCGCCTGCTTGATATCCGCGATCAGGTCGTCGGGATGTTCGAGCCCGATCGAGAGCCGGATCATCCCATCCGTCACGCCCATCGACGCCCGCACCTCGGGCGTGAAGCGCTGATGCGTCGTCGTGGCGGGGTGGACGATTAGGCTCTTGGCGTCGCCGAGATTGTTGGAGATGCGGATCAGCTTCATCGCGTTGAGCAGGCGGAAGGCTGCGTCCTTGCCGCTGGCGACCTCGAAGGCGATCAGCGTCGAGGGGCCGCTCATCTGCTTGGCGATGGTCGCAGCCTGGGGATGGTTCTTGTGGCCGGGGAAAATGACCTTGGACAGCTTCTCCTGGCCTGCCAGCCAATCGGCGATGATGGTCGCGCTCTGCGCCTGCCTCTGCACGCGCAGCGGCAAGGTCTCCAGCGCCTTCAGCATCACCCAGGCGTTGAAGGGCGACATCGCCGGGCCGGTCTGGCGCAGATAGGTCTGGATCTCGGTCTGGATGAGCTCTTCGGAGGCAAGCAGCAGCCCGCCGAGACAGCGTCCCTGGCCGTCGATATGCTTGGTGGCGGAATAGACCACGATGTCCGCGCCCAGCTCCAGCGGCCGCTGGAAGAGCGGCGTCGCGAAGACGTTGTCGACGATGAGCTTGGCGCCGACTTCCTTGGCGATCGCGGCCACCGCCGCGATGTCGATCACCTCCAGCGTCGGATTGGAGGGGCTCTCGAGGAAGAACACCTTGGTGTTGGGCCTGACCGCCTTGCGCCAGGCCTCGATGTCGGGCCCGTTCACCAGCGTCGAGGCGACGCCGTAACGCGGCAGATGCTCCTCGACGACATAGCGGCAGGAGCCGAACAGCGCCTGCGCCGCCACGACATGGTCGCCGGCACGCACGAGCCCCATCACCGCCGCGGTGACCGCAGCCATGCCGGTCGCCGTGGCGCGGCAGGCCTCGGCGCCCTCGAACGCGGCCATGCGCTGCTCCAGCATGGTCACGGTCGGGTTGGAGAAGCGGGCATATTGGAAGCCCGGATCCTTGTTCAGGAAGCGCGCCTCGCATTGCTCCGCGCTGTCATAGACATGGCCCTGCGTCAGGAACAGCGCCTCGGAGGTCTCGCCGAACTGCGAGCGCAGGGTGCCGGCATGGACCAGCCGCGTTTCCGGGTGCAGGCTCGCCCCCTTGTCTTGTCCGGTCATGATCTCTGCCTTGTTCGTTATAACGGACGAAAGCGATAACAGATCAAAACTGGTCCGTAAAGACGAACGATCTGCCTCGGCAGAGCCGTTGTCGCAACGATTTTTCTCCAGAGGCATTCGCCCGGCCGCGCAGGCTACCGGCTGGCCAAGCCCGGGAATCTCGGCCAAGGTCCGAACCTCTCCTCAGCAGATAATCCGACTTCGAGACACAAGCGATGCGCCTGGGCGACTGCCACAATTTCCATGATTTCCGGGCGATGGCGAAGCGACGGCTACCGGGGCCGATCTTCGACTATATCGACGGCGCAGCCGATGACGAGGTGACCCATCGCCGAAACAGCGAAAGCTTCGAACGCTGCGATCTGGTTCCCAACGTCCTGCGCGGCGTCGGGCAAGTCGATATGTCGGTCACCGTCATGGGCCAGAGACTGGCAATGCCGGTCTATTGCTCGCCGACGGCGCTGCAACGCCTGTTCCACCATGAGGGCGAGCGCGCCGTCGCGGCGGCGGCCGCGAAATACGGCACCATGTTCGGCGTGTCCTCCCTGGGGACGACCAGCCTCGAGGAGCTGCGCAAACGTCACGACACGCCGCAGGTCTACCAGTTCTACTTCCACAGGGATCGCGGCCTGAACCGCGCCATGATGCAGCGCGCCAGGGAAGCCGGCGTCGAGGTGATGATGCTGACCGTCGACAGCATCACCGGCGGCAACCGCGAGCGCGACCTGCGCACGGGCTTCTCGATTCCGTTCAAGCTGACGCTTGCCGGCATGCTGCAGTTCGCGCTCAAGCCGGCCTGGGCCCTGAACTATCTGACGCATGAGCGCTTCAGGCTGCCGCAGCTCGATCAGCATGTCGATATGGGCGGAGGCGCCATGTCGATCAGCCGCTATTTCACCGAAATGCTCGACCCGACGATGAGCTGGGACGATGTCGCGGAGATGGTCAAGCTCTGGTCGGGACAGTTCTGTCTGAAAGGCGTGATGTCGGTCGCCGACGCCAGGAGGGCCGTCGATATCGGCTGCACCGGCATCGTCCTCTCGAACCATGGCGGCCGCCAGCTCGACGGCTCGCGGGCGGCCTTCGACCAGCTCGCCGAGATCGTCGATGCGGTCGGGGATCGGATCGACGTGATCATGGATGGAGGCGTGCAGCGCGGCACGCATGTGCTGAAGGCGCTGTCGCTGGGCGCCAAGGCCGTCGGCCTCGGGCGCTATTATCTCTATCCACTGGCCGCGGCCGGCCAGCCGGGCGTCGAGCGCGCGCTTGGTGCTATACGCACCGAAATCGAGCGCGGGATGAAGCTGATGGGCTGCAGCAGCATCGACCAGCTGTCGCGCGAGAACCTGCGCTTCCGGTAGAGCCGGATTCAGGCGCCTCGGCCTGCCGTGCCGCCCTCTCGCCCCAGCGGCGCCAGGAAGCGGGTCAGGTCGTCCGTGACATAGTGCACATGCCCGGCATCGATTGCAGCCTGCTCCCAGACCTCGCGGAAGGGGTCGGGCGTGCGCGGAATGATCAGCACGGTCTTCATGCCCAGCGCGCTGGGAACGATGAGGTTCTTCTCGATATCCTCGAACATCGCCGCCCGCCCGGGGTCGACCGCATGCTTGGCGAGGAAGTTCTCATAGGTCGCCCGCTCGGGCTTGGGCAGGAAGCCGGCCTGGACGATATCGAAGATGTCCTCGAAATGATGCAGGATGCCGAGCTTGCCGGCGACGTTCTCGGCATGGCCGCGCGAGCCGTTGGTCAAGATCAGCTTGCGCCCGGGCAGGGCCGCGATCGCATCCCCCAGCGCCGGGTTGGGATCGAGCAGGGTCAGGTCGATCTGGTGGGCGAAATCGAGGAAGTCGTCGGGATCGACGTCATGCTCCTCCATCAACCCCTTCAGCGTCGTGCCGTAGCGCTCGTAATAGTAGCGGCGCAGCGCATGCGACGACAGGCCGTCGAGGCCGAAGAGTTCGAGCAGGAACAGCGTGATCCGCTCGTTGACCTGCGGCCAGACCTTCGCTTCATGCGAATATAGCGTGTTGTCGAGGTCGAAGACCCAATGGTCGACATGCGCGAAGGCCTCCGCGGGCAGCGGCGGCATGGCGGCGGGAGGTGAGGCGTGCGTGTTCATGGGGACTCGGAAATGTGGAGCGCCCAACCTGACATGCAAGTCCTCTGCTAAGGTTTAAGGTCGCAAGGGTGGGCCACCGCCTTCATGCTCGCCCTTGTGGCGAGCATCCACGTCTCGAGCACCGCTCTCGATTGATGAAGACCTGGATGGTCGGGACAAGCCCGACCATGACGGAAAATGCTCAGCGCCGGATGATCGTGCCCGAGCCGGTGTCGGTGAAGAGCTCGATCAGCGCCGCATGCGGCACCTTGCCGTCGAGGATGACGACGGCCTCGACGCCCTTCTCCAGCGCGTAGATGCAGGTCTCGATCTTCGGGATCATGCCGCCCGAGATCGTGCCATCGGCGATCAACCTACGGCATTCCTCGACCGTCAGCTCCGGGATGAGCTCCTTGTCCTTGTTCAGGACGCCGGGCACATCGGTCAAAAGCAGCAGGCGCTTGGCGTTGAGAGCGCCCGCGATCGCGCCTGCGAAGGTGTCGGCGTTGACATTGTAGGTCTGGCCGTCGGCCGCCGCGCAGACCGGTGCGAGCACGGGGATGAGTTCGGCCTTGAGCACGGCGTCGAGCACCGTGGTGTCGACCTTGTCGGGCTCGCCGACGAAGCCGAGATCGAGGATTTCCTCGATCTTCGAATCCGGATCGACGATGGTCCGTGTCACCTTGCGGGCGGTGACCATGTTGCCGTCCTTGCCGCACAGCCCGATCGCCTTGCCGCCCTCGCGCGAGATGTAGCCGACGATCTCCTTGTTGACCGAACCGGCCAGAACCATCTCGACGATCTCGACCGTCGCCTGGTCGGTGACGCGCAGGCCCTGCTTGAATTCCGACTTGATGCCGAGCTTGGTCAGCATGCGCGCGATCTGCGGCCCGCCGCCATGGCAGACCACCGGCTTCACGCCCGACTGCTCCAGCAGCACGATGTCCTCGGCGAAATCCTCCGCCGTCGCTGCGTCGCCCATGGCGTTTCCGCCATATTTGATCACCACGACCTCTTGGTCGTAGCGCTGCATATGCGGCAGCGCTACGACCAGCAGGTCGGCCGATTGCGACGGTGTCAGAAGGGCGGGGTTGATCATCGAACAGGCTCCGCAAGCGCGCGCAAGACAGCCGCGCCGGTGCGCCTTCTAGAGCATCATGCGAGAAAGTGGAAACCGGTTTTCGATGGTCTCAGTTGCGTGGCGCGAGTGCTGCGGCGACAGCCAGCCCGAGCCAGCCACCGAGCATCAACCAGCCGCCAATCGGCGCAGCGCGCGGGAACAGGGCCTCGTTGAAAAAGCCCCGCCGCGTCAAATCGGCCGCGAACAGGGCCGCGCCCAGGATCAACGCCGAGATCGCCAGGCGCGCCACGAAATCGGTCAGGAAACCAGCCTTGCGAGCTGCGGTCGCGCCGATCACGGCAGGGGCGTGGAACAGCAGGATCTGTCCAGCGGTCCCAACATTCTGCGTGCCGGTGACATGCGCGGCCGCCGCCAGCAATGCGACGCCGGCAAAGCCCATCAGGGCGGCGAGGGTGAGATGGATCTTTGTGGCGGTCATGCTGGCCTCGACGTCATGCCCGGGCCTGA
>NZ_CAXUPC020000015.1:0-64153 GCF_964252745.1 Allobosea sp. LjRoot9
CAGGGGAGAAGGGTTCCCCGAGCCCATCTTTGTTTCAACGTGTTTTCTTCGCGCGAGCCGGTATCCACTTTGCTCGAAAACGCTCTCAACGGCTGATGCCGCAACTGCTTTGAAGCTCGAGCGCGTAGACCGGGACCGAGCGGCCCTCCACAACGTAGTGTACCCGGCCATCCGGCCGTTGGCTTGCCGAGGCGTAGCTGGAGAAGATGCGGGCGTAGCAGGCGGCGCGCTCGCCACCATGGCCGCGCTCGGCTGCGACCTGAAGGCCAGTCGCATAAGCCGAACCTGCGGGTCTGCGTGGTCGTATCGCGGTCGCGCGCATGGCGCGGCGCGACGAGATATCGGCCAGACGGTCTATCCCGCAGCGGCTGCGTTGCTCGGCGTTATAGGCGGGGGTCGAGGCCGCATGCCAGTTCCGCCGCCCATCGGCCCTCTCCACGACGACGGCGTGCTTGGCGAAGACCTGCGCATAGCAGCCGGCATTGGCGTAGCCTCGCCCCTCGGCTATCCGCAGCCCGGATTGATAGGCCGTGACGGTCTGCGCCAGCGCCGCATTGCTGCCGAGCAGCAGCATGGCGGCGACCGCATGTCTGAGAACGCCCATTATCAGTCCCCCCGCGAACGTCGGTTTGCGGGGGGAGTGTTTCTGCAGCGTAAACGCCCGTCAAGCGTGCAGGGACGCGCTGCAGCGCCAACCTTACGAAATCGTCATCTTCGCGCCAAATCCGGGTAAGGCTGCGCTCGTCATGGTCCCTGGCACAGACAGGGAAGGCCCTGCCGATTTGACCGAGGGTTTCGCCATGACGACCACCATCTCAAGATCCATTCTGAAGCGCGGCGTCCTGATCGCCGGCGCCGCCACGCTCGGCATCGGCCTTGCCGCCGGTATCGCCGATGGCGCGCTGAAGCTCGATCACAGGGCCTTCGCCCAGCCGATTCAGCTCTCGGGCGTCCAGACGCAATTGCCCTCCTTCGCCGACATCGTCGAGAAGGTGAAGCCCGCCGTCGTCTCCGTCCGCGTCAAGACCCAGACCGTCGCCGCCACCGATGAGGACGGCCAGGGCAGCCTGGACGATCTGCCGCCCGGACTGCGGCGCTTCTTCCGCCAGGACGGCCAAGGCGGCCAAGACGGCCCGCGTCAGGGCCGGCCGCAGCCGCGCCAGGGCATGGCTCAGGGCTCCGGCTTCTTCGTCAGCCAGGACGGCTATGTCGTGACCAACAACCACGTCGTCGAGAACGCGGTCGAGGTCCAGCTCGTCACCGATGACGGCAAGACGCTGGAGGCCAAGGTCGTCGGCACCGATCCGCGCACCGATCTCGCCCTGCTGAAGGTCAAGGATGGCGGCAATTTCCAGTACGTCCAGCTCGCCTCGGCCAAGCCGCGCATCGGCGACTGGGTGCTGGCCGTCGGCAATCCCTTCGGGCTCGGCGGCACCGTGACCGCAGGCATCGTCTCGGCGCAGGGACGCGACATCGGCTCTGGCCCCTATGACGATTACCTGCAGATCGACGCGCCGGTGAACAAGGGCAATTCGGGTGGCCCGACCTTCAACCAGCAGGGCCAGGTCGTCGGCGTCAACACCGCGATCTTCTCGCCCTCGGGCGGCAGTGTCGGCATCGCCTTCGCCATTCCCTCCGCGACCGTCGAGCAGGTCGTCGATGCGCTGAAGAAGGACGGCTCGGTCGCGCGCGGCTTCATCGGCGTGCAGATCCAGCCGGTGACGAGCGAAGTCGCCGACGCTATCGGCCTCAAGGAGGCGCGTGGCGCCCTGGTCGCGAGCGCTGAAAAGGACGGTCCGGCCGCCAAGGCCGGCGTCAAGCGCGGAGACACCATCGTCGCCGTCAATGGCGAGCAGGTGAAGGATGCGCGCGACCTCTCGCGCCGGATCGCCAAGTTCGCGCCGGGCACCAAGACCAGTCTCACGGTCTGGCGTGACGGCAAGGAGCGTCAGCTCAGCTTCGAGGTTGGCCGCCAGCCGGCGGCCTAACGAGGGCAGGCTAGAGTCTCACGGTTCCTGTCGCCCCCACCGGGAGACCAGCCTTCACCGCGGCAGGCCGGATGCGTATCGTCCGGCCTGCCGTTTTTGCGTTTTGTAGGATAGGCTTATCCCATGCGACTCTTGATCGTTGAAGATGATGCCGAGGCAGCGGCCTATCTGACCAAGGCTTTCCGCGAGGCCGGCCATGTCGCCGACCATGCCGCCGACGGGCTCGAAGGCTACGCCATGGCGGAAGGCGGCGGCTATGACGTGCTGGTGGTTGACCGCATGCTGCCGCGCCTCGACGGCCTGTCATTGATCCGCTCGCTGCGCGAGCAGAACGACGTGACCCCGGCGCTGATCCTCTCGGCGCTGGCGCAGGTCGATGATCGGGTGAAGGGCCTGCGCGCCGGCGGCGACGACTATCTGCCGAAACCCTATGCCTTTTCCGAACTGCTCGCGCGGGTCGAGGTGCTGTCGCGCCGCCGCGCCGCGCCGGCGTCCGAGCCCACGACCTATCGCGTCGGCGATCTCGCGCTCGACCGGCTGGCCCATCGCGTCGCGCGCGGCGAGGAGGAGATTCCGCTGCAGCCGCGCGAATTCCGCCTGCTCGAATATCTGATGAAGCATGCCGGGCAGGTGGTGACGCGCACCATGCTGCTGGAGAATGTCTGGGACTATCATTTCGACCCCCAGACCAATGTCATCGACGTGCATGTCAGCCGCCTGCGCGCCAAGGTCGACAAGGGCTTCGAACACCCGATGATCCACACCATTCGCGGCGCGGGATACATGGTCCGTGACACGGCGCGCTGATCCTGCGGAGCAGGGCGCGGCCGCGCAGAGCGTTCCGCGCAAGACGACCACGCATCTGCTGCCAAACCTGTTCCGCACCACCGCCTTCAAGCTGACGGCGGTCTATCTCGTCATCTTCGCGCTCTTCGCCGGCTTCGTGCTGGGCTATGTCGCCTGGAACGCCAAGCGCCTGCTCGACGACCAGATCCGCTCGACCATCGACGCCGAGATCCAGGGGCTTGCCGAGCAGCAGCGCCAGGGCGGCATCAGGCGGCTCGTCAACATCATCGAGCGGCGCTCGCGCGGGCCCGGCGCCTCGCTCTATCTCGTCACCACGCCGGTGGGCGATCGTCTCGCCGGCAATGTCGAGGCCGTGCCGCCCGGTGCGCTCGATCGGCCGGGTGAAAGCGAGATCGAATATGCGCGCTCCGCCGATGCGGTCGATACGCCGAGCCGCGCGATCGTGCGCGTCTTCGTGCTGCCGGCGGGTTTCAGGTTGCTGGTCGGGCGCGATGTCGAGGAGCGCGAGCGTCTCGGCGTGGTGATCAGGCGCGCGGCCGGCTGGTCGCTGCTGCTGGTCTTCGTGCTCGGCTGCTTCGCGAGCTGGTTCGTGGCGCGCCGCGTGCTGAAGCGCGTCGACGGCATGACCGACACGGCCCAGTCGATCATGGCCGGCGATCTGAAGGGCCGGTTGTCGATCTCGGGCACGGGCGACGAGCTCGACCGCCTTGCGCTGAACCTCAATGCCATGCTCGACCGCATCGGTGAATTGATGGCCGGCATGCAGCAGGTCTCCGACAACATCGCCCATGACCTGAAGACGCCCTTGACCCGGCTGCGCAACCGCGCCGAGGAGGCGCTGCGCACGGCGAAATCCCCCGACGAATTGCGCGCTGCGCTCGACGGCTCGATCGACGAGGCCGACAACCTGATCCGCGTCTTCAACGCGCTCTTGATGATCGCGCGCCTCGAGACCGGCCGCATCCAGGACAGTATGGATGCGCTCGACCTCTCCGAGATCGTCTCCGGCATGGCGGAGCTCTATGAGCCGCTGGCCGAGGAGGCGGGCCTCTCGCTGGTCACTGAGGTTGCGCCGGAATTGCATGTCTCGGGCAATCGCGAATTGCTCGGCCAGGCGCTCGCCAATCTGATCGACAACGCCCTGAAATACGGCCAGCCGATCGAGGCGGGCGCGGCGACGGTCGTCGTCTCGGCGGCTCCTGTCGGCTCCGAGATCGAGCTTGTCGTCGCCGATCATGGGCCGGGCGTCCCGGAGGCCGATCGCGGCCGCGTGCTGGAGCGCTTCGTCAGGCTCGACCAGAGCCGCAGCAAGCCCGGCTTCGGGCTCGGCCTGGCGCTGGCGGCCGGCGTCGTCAGGCTGCATGGCGGCCAGCTCAGGCTGGAGGACAATGCGCCGGGCCTGCGCGTGGTGATCTCGCTGCCGCAAGCGCAGCCGAAGCCTGTGGACATGCCCGAGGGCGCTGCGCTCCCGGCCTCGACAGCGCAGCCGAACCCTGCTGGCTTGCAGTCCGCGTGATCTAGCAGGGCGGGACGATGGACGGGCGGCTTTGTGATCGACTGAAGGCCGCCCCCGTGCTGCCGGCCAAAGCCCGCCGCGAGGCGCTCCTCGTGCGCGAGCTGATCGAGCGCCTGCGCGACGATGAAGCCGCCGAGGCTCTGACGCAGCACTTCGCCGCCAACCCGGCATCAGTCGATCTCGTTGCCGGCATCCTGGCGCATTCGCCCTTCCTGACGCAGATCATGCGGCTTGATCCCGCAGGCCTCGTCTCGGCGCTGACGACAGCGCCGGAGGCGCGCCGCGATGCCTTGCTGGCCGAGATCGCGGCCATCGCCGCGTCGGGCGTCGAGACGGCCGAACTCATGCGCGCGCTACGCCGCTTCCGGCAGGCAATGGCGCTCTTGATCGCGCTCGCCGATATCGGCGGCGTCTGGGATGTCGAGACGGTGACGGCAGCGCTGACGGCGATGGCCGATGCCGCCGTGCGTCTCGCGACCGAGCATGTCCTGCGGCAGGCGGCCGATCTCGGCCGCATCCACTTGCGCGATCCGGCTGATCCCGGCGTGGGCTGCGGTCTCGTCGTGCTCGCGCTTGGCAAGCATGGCGCGGGCGAGCTGAACTACTCCTCCGACATCGACATCGTCGTCTTCTTCGATCCCGAGGCTGCCGAGACTGTAGGCGTCGCCGAGCCGTCGAGCTTCTTCGTCAAGCTGACGCAAGCCATCGCCCGCATCATCCAGGAGCGTACGCCCGACGGCTATGTCTTCCGCGTCGATCTGCGCCTGCGGCCGGACCCGGCCTCGACCCATGTCGCGGTCGCGCTGCCATCAGCCTATTCCTACTACGAGACCGTCGGCCAGAACTGGGAACGCGCCGCCATGATCAAGGCGCGGCCGGTCGCGGGCGACCTCGCGCTGGGCAAGCGCTTCCTCGCCGATCTCGCGCCCTTCATCTGGCGCAAATATTTCGACTTCGCCGCGATCGCCGACATCCATGCGATGAAGCGCCAGATCCAGACGGTGAAGGGCCATGAGACGATCGCCGTCGAGGGCCATAATGTGAAGCTCGGGCGCGGCGGCATCCGCGAGATCGAGTTCTTCGTGCAGACGCAGCAGCTTGTCTTCGGCGGCCGGCGCCCGGCCCTGCGCGGCCCGCGCACGCTGGAGATGCTCGGCGAACTGACGCATGAGGGCTGGATCACGCCCAAGGCGCGTGATGAGCTCGCCGAATCCTATCGCTATCTGCGCGTGATCGAACATCGCCTGCAGATGCGCCATGACGAGCAGACGCAGACCTTGCCCAAGGCGAAGGGCGATCTGGAAGCCTTCGCGCGCTTCTGCGGCTATCCCTCGACTGCGGCCTTCGGCAAGGCGCTGACGGCGCATGCCAGGCGCGTCGAGGGGCATTACGCCTTGCTCTTCGAGGAGGGGCCGAGCCTGGCCAGCGAAGCGGGCACGCTGAGCTTCACCGGCACCGAGCTCGACCCGGACACATTGGCGACCCTGCGCAAGCTCGGCTTCCGCGACCCCGGCACCGCCGCCGAGACGGTGCGCGGCTGGCATTTTGGCCGCCGCGCCGCCGTCACCAGCGCCCGCGCCCGCGAGGTCCTGACGGAGCTGACGCCGGCGCTCTTGGTGGCGCTGGGTCGCACCGTCGATCCCGATGGCGCGCTCGCCCATCTCGACAACGCCTTCGTGCGCATGCCGGCGGCGGTCGAATTGCTGACGCTGCTGCGCTCGCATGCGTCGTTGCTGACGATCTTCGCCGACATCCTCGGCAGCGCGCCGAGGCTCGCCAAGGTCGCCGCGCTCTATCCCCATGTCCTCGACGGCATCATCGACCCGGCCTTCACCTCGGCCAATCTCGACATCGATGCCTTGACCGGCCGCATCAGGGCCGTCGTCGGCAATCCGCCGCCCAGCGTCGAGGACGGGCTCGACCGCTTGCGCGATGCGGCGCGGCAGGAGAATTTCCTGGTCGGCGCGCGCCTGATTTCGGGCGTCTACCGGGCCCAGCAGGCGGGCCAGGCCTATTGCGCCGTGGCCGAAGGCTGCCTGCGCGTCGCCTTCGACGATACCCGGGCCGCCTTCGCCGCCGATCATGGCCTCATTGCGGGCGCCGAGACGGTGGTGCTGGGGCTGGGCCGGCTCGGCGCGGGCGAGCTGACGCCATCCTCCGATCTCGACCTGATCCTGCTCTATGACCGGCCGGAGGACGCCGGCCCGAGCGACGGCGCCAAAAGCCTCGACCCCGTCACCTGGCATGTCCGCTTCACCCAGCGGCTGGTGGCAGCGCTGACGGTGCCGACGCGGCGCGGCGGGCTCTACCAGGTCGATATGCGCCTGCGGCCCACCGGCAACAAAAGCCCGGCAGCGACCCAGTTCTCCGGTTTCGAGGCCTATCATACAGGCGAGGCCGAGATCTGGGAGGAGATGGCGCTGACACGCGCCCGCGTCGTCGCCGGCGATGCCGGATTGGCGCAACGGGCTCAGGCTGCGATTACCCTGGTCCTGCGGCGCGAGCGCAAGCCGGCGAAGGTCGCGGCAGCTGTGCTGGAGATGCGCGCCCTGATCGCCAAGGAGAAGGGCGAGAGCGATCCCTGGGATCTGAAGCTCGTGGCTGGCGGCCTGACCGATCTGGATTTCCTGGCGCAGTTCCTGGTGCTGGCCCATGCCGCGCGCCATCCAGGCCTGGTCGCGCCCGATACCGCCGCCGTTTTCGCCGCGGCGCGGGAGGTTGGCTTGCTGTCGCCTGCCGATGCGGCCTTCCTGATCGAGGCGCACAGGCTGATCGGCGATGTTCAGCTATGGCAGCGTTTCACCGTCGAGGAGACGTTCGACCCTGCCGCCGTGCCGCCGCGCGTGCTCAAGCGGATTGCGACGGCTGTGGGCCGGCCGGACGCCAAGGTGTTGCGGGCGGAGCTGGACGAGATGCGCGCCGGTGTCCGCGCCCTGTTCCAGAAGCTGCTCGGCGCGGCCCGCGCCGGCTGAGGGCTCAGGCCGCCTGGGCGGTGATGCGCCCGGCGCCGCCATCCAGCGGCAGATGCACCATCACGATGGTGCCGGCGCCGATCGATGAGCGCAGGCGCAGCGAGCCGCCATGCAGTTCGGCCAGCGAGCGAGCGATGGCGAGGCCGAGCCCCGAGCCCTGATAGCTGCGGGTGAGGTCGCCCTCGACCTGTTCGAAGGGCCGCCCGATACGGTCGATCTTCTCCTTGGGAATGCCGATGCCGGTGTCCTCGATATAGATGTTGAGCGCACCCGGCACCTGGCGCAGCCGCACCGCGACCTGCCCGCCTTCGGGCGTGAACTTGACCGCGTTGTCGAGCAGATTGCCGAGGATCTGGTAGAGCGCGTGTGGATCGGCCTCCAGGCGCAGGTCGCGCGGCCCCTCGATGCGCAGCGCAAGGTGCTTGCGGTCGATTTCGCTGCGCGCCTTGAGGACGGCCTCGTCGATGACCAGGCCCACCGCGACGTCGGATTTCTCGAGCCGCATCCGGCCGGCCTCGATGCGGGCCATGTCGAGGACGTCGTTGATGACGCCGAGCAGATAGCCCCCGCTGGAGCGGATATCGCGGACATAGTCGAGATAGCGGTCGCAGCCGAGGCTGCCGAACAGGCCGTTTTCCATGATCTCGGAGAAGCCGATGATGGCGTTGAGCGGCGTGCGCAGCTCATGGCTCATATTGGCCAGGAATTCCGATTTGGCCCGGTTGGCGCTCTCGGCCGCGGCCTTCTGCTCCAGATAGCGCTCGGCCATGTCGGCGAGCTGCTGCGCCTGCGCTTCCAGCTTCTGGCGCGAGGCCTTGAGGTCGGTGACATGCATCAGGAGCTGGTGCTCCGACTGGGTCAGGCGCTCCTCCTGCTGCTTCAGCTTGGTGATGTCGGTGCCGACCGAGACCGAGCCGCCATCCTTGGTGCGGCGGCCGTTGATCTGCAGCCAGCGGCCGTCAGACAGGCGCGCCTCATAGGACGAGGCGCCGACCGTGCCGCGCATGGTGCGCACCGGCTCGCGGTCGATATTGGGCTGGGCGCTCAGCGCCATCAATTGATCATGGCCGATGCCGACCTGGAGCTGCTCCGAGGGGAGCTGGTGGAGCTGCTGGTATTTGGCGTTGCACAGGACGAGGCGGTTATCGGCATCCCAGAGCACGAAAGCTTCGGAGATCGCCTCGACGGCGTCGCGCAGGCGGGCGTCGGCGGTCGCCGTGCGCTCGGCCATGTTGCGCTGCTCGGAGATGTCGACGGCGATGCCGACGAGATGCTGGGAATGGGTCCGGCGGTCGATCACGAGCTCGGCGCGGGCCTTGAGCCAGACCCAGTCGCCGGTGGCGCCGCGCACGCGGAACTCCTGGTCGAGATGCTCGGCCTCGCCGCGGCTGATCGCATCGGCAAGCGCATAGAGATCGACATCGTCGGGATGGATGAAGGCGCTGACCTCGCCGAAGGACATGTAGTCGCCGGAGCGGTCATAGCCGAGCATGGCGTACATCGAATCCGACCAGTAGATCCGGCCACGCGCCAGATCCCAGTCCCACAAGCCGCAATGGCCGCGGTTCAGGGCGGAGTCGATGCGCTGGCGCACGCGGTCGCAATCCTCATCGGCGGCCGAGGCCCGCCGCGATTGCAGGATGAAGGCGAGGGTGAGGGCGACGAGCACGAGCGCGGCTGAGCCGATCAGCGCCAAGATCGCGCTGCGGCGCTGCTGCCAGGTCGCGAGCGCCCGGGACACGGGCTGCATCACCGCGACCTGGCCGAGCGGGGCGGGAAGATTGCGGACGGTCGCGAACACCTCGGTCGCGCCCGGCAGGGTGATGCGCATCACGCCGGCGCGGTCGCCGAACACGGTCAGCGGCTGGGTCTGGCCGAGGAGGTCGACCAGCGTGCGCTGGGTCTGGCCGATGACGGGCTCGCTGGCGATGACCTGCCCGTCGGCTGTGCTGACATGGACGATGCGGCCATGGGGGGCGAGGTGCTTGGAGGCCAGCGTTGCAAGAAGAGACGCAGGCGAGGCGCCGGTCTGGACCGCGACCTCAAGTTCTCGCACGATCAGCGCCGAGACGAGATCGATGTCGCCTGCAGCATCGAGCAGGGCGTCATCTCGCATGGCCGAGGTTTGAACCAGGGCCCCGGCGCCCAGGATGAGCATGAACACGGCGACGAGCGCCGGCAAGACTTTGCGAAAGATCGGTTCGAGGCTCTCGAAACGCCGATAAAGCGGGTGCGTCAGCGATCTGGCGACCCCCAGAATCGTGTCTGCGCGCATAGATGCGCAGCTCGCGTTGGCACGCGTCATGCCCGTCCCCCTTCGGATAATCCGTACCGTCAGTAAGATCGGGAGACGTGCCGCATCCCCTCGAATCACTTTGAGTTGAATCCGCGCGGGCCGGTTTGTCTAGCCTTGAGTTGAATCGGGACGTAAGAATTCGCCTTAAGGTTGTAGTGATCGAATCAATGAATCCTGTGCGGGTAATGAAACGTTAACGTTTCGGGCAAGGGGCCCCTCAGTGCCGTTCAGGCGAGAGCGCGCTCGGCGATATCGGCGACGTCCCGCGACAATCCGGGCGTCCGCGCGACCATCGCCAGAGACGCCTGTGCGAGGTCCTTGCGGGTGGGTTCGAGCATCTTCCAGCTCTTGAATGAGCCGAGCAGGCGCGAGGCGACCTGGGGGTTGGTTCGGTCGAGCGCGATGACCATGTCGGCGACGAATTCGTAGCCCGCGCCGTCGGCCCGGTTGAACTGGGTCAGGTTCGCGGCGAAGCCGCCGATCAGGGCGCGCACGCGGTTGGGATTGCCGAGCGAGAAGCCCTTGTGCTGCATCAATCGCTTGACGCGGTCGAGCGTACCTGGTTCGGCGATCAGCGCCTGCGCCATCAGCCATTTGTCGAGCACCAGCGGCTCGCTGGCATAGATCTCGGCGAAGCGCCCGATCAAGTGCTCGCGCGCCTCGCCGGGGATCAGCGTCATGGCCGCGAGCGCGGCCAGCCGGTCGGTCAGGTTGTCGGCGCTCGAAAACTGCTGCTCCACCAGCCGGGCTCCCGCCTCGGGAGCGGCGATGGCGATCAATCCAAGGGCCTCATTGCGTAGGGCGCGGCGGCCGGCGGAGGCCGCATCGGGAGCGTAGGTGGCCTTGGTGGCGAGCGTGTCGCGCAGGCCGATCAGCGTTGCTTCCAAAGCCTGCCCGATTGCGCCCGACAGGTTGCGATGGGCGCCATAGATCGCGTCGGGATCGACATCGCCGCCGATCTCGCGGGCGATGTCGGCCGGGGCCGGCAGGCGCAGCACCTGGGCAGCGAAGGCCGGGTCGGCAAGCCCCTGTTCGCGCAGGAAATGCTCAAGCGCGCCTGCGATCTCGGCTGCCTTCGCCAGGAGGACGGCGCGGTCGGTGCCGGGGCGCCCGGCCGCGACCAGGGCCCGTGTCGCCACGCTCTGCAGCGCCTGCCAGCGGTTGAAGGAATCGCTGTCGGCCGAGAACAGGCGCAGCAAATCGGCGTCGGAGAGATCGAGCTCGAGCCGCACCGGCGCCGAGAAACCGCGCAGCAGCGAGGGGATCGGCGCCTCCGCGACATCGCTGAAGACCACCGAAAGCGAGGGCTGGTCGAGTACGATCAGCCCGTCCCCGGCATAAGCGCTCGATCCGGTCGTCAGGGGCAGGTCGCCATCCCGGCCGACGAGACCGAGCGTGACCGGCAGCACCACTGGCTGCTTCGTCGCCTGGCCTGGCGTCGGCGGGGTCGTCTGGGCGAGGTCGAGCGTGTAGCGCTTCGCCCGCGCGTCGTAGCGGCCGGAGGCGACGATGGTGGGCGTGCCGGCCTGCTCGTACCAGCGCGCGAAATGGGAAAGGTCCCGGCCCGAGGTCTCGGCGAAGCAGTCGAGGAACTCCTCGATCGTCGCCGCCGTGCCGTCGCAGCGCTCAAAATAGAGGTCCATGCCGCGCTTGAAGGCGTCCGCGCCGATCAGGACCTTGAGCATGCGGATCACCTCCGCGCCCTTCTCATAGACCGTCGGCGTGTAGAAGTTGTTGATTTCCTTATAGGCACGCGGCCTGACCGGGTGGGCGAGGGGGCCTGCATCCTCGGAGAATTGCGTCGCGCGCAGCGTGCGCACGTCAGCGATGCGCTTCACCGGGCGCGAGCGCTCATCGGAGGAGAACTCCTGGTCGCGGAAGACGGTGAGGCCCTCCTTCAGGCAAAGCTGGAACCAGTCGCGGCAGGTGATGCGGTTGCCGGTCCAGTTGTGGAAATACTCATGCGCGATGATCGCCTCGATCGAGGCATAGTCGCCATCGGTGGCGGTCTGCGGATCGGCCAGCACATATTTGTCGTTGAAGATGTTGAGGCCCTTGTTCTCCATCGCGCCCATGTTGAAGTCCGACACGGCGACGACGTTGAACACGTCGAGATCGTAATTGCGGCCGAAGACGCGCTCGTCCCAGCGCATGCAGCGCACCAGCGAATCCAGCGCCCAGCCGGCGCGCCCGGCCTTGCCGGGCTCGACATAAACAGCGAGCTCGACCTGCTGGCCGTCGGCGGTGACATAGTCTTCGCGGACATGGTCGAGCGCACCGCCAACCAGGGCGAAGAGATAGGCCGGCTTGGGATGGGGGTCGTGCCAGACGGCGAAATGCCGGTCGCTGCCGGGCACTTCCCCCGTCGCGACGCGGTTGCCGTTGGAGAGCAGCACCGGCGCCTCGGCCTTCGCCGCCTCCAGCCTGACCGTATAGACCGACATCACATCGGGCCGGTCGAGGAAATAGGTGATGCGGCGGAAGCCGTCCGCCTCGCATTGCGTGCAATAGACCTTGGACGAGCGGTAGAGGCCCATCAGCTTGGTGTTGGCGGAGGGGTCGAGCACGGTCTCGATCGTCAGGGTGAAACCGCGCCGGGGCGGCGCATGAACGGTCAGCGATTGCGGGCCGGCGGCAAAGGCGTTCGCATCGAGCGTGACGCCGTCCAGCTTGATCTCGCTCAGCGCCAGCTCGTCGCCGTCGAGGATCAGGGGCGCGCCCGGCTGGCCAGCCGGGTTGGGTCGCAGGCCGAGCAGGGCGCGCACGCGGGTCTGCTGCGGGGCGAGGCTGATGTCGAGATCGACCGTATCGATCAGCCAGTCGGACGGGCGATAGTCCTCGAGGCGGATCAAGGGGGTGTCTTCGGCGCGCATGGACTGACCTGACAGAAGCGACTCTTAAGCCTCGTGTGTAGCCCGAGCCTCCTCCGCTCGGAAGTCCGGGCGTGCCGCAGGGCTGGAGCGCTTGCGGGGCCGGGCCCATGGTCTCTCCCATGGGCTTCGCCATGGCCCGGCTTCGGGTCAGAGGAGATCGGCAAGCATCCGCGCCGCCCGTTGGGCGCCGTCTGCTTCGACCTGTCTGAATTGCGGCGGTGCCTGCAGCGCCGTGACCATGGCCTGCGCGATCATGTCCGGTGTCGCGGTGGCGTAGTCCATACGCTGCCCCGCGCCGTAACGGTCGAGGCGGTGGGCGACGTGGAAATTCTGCTCGAAGTGATTGCGGAGCGGGAAATAGAGAAACGGCGTGCCCGCCGCCGTCAGCTCCATGCAGGTGGTCAGCCCGCCCTGCACCAGCGCGAGATCGCAGGCTGCGAGATGACGGTCGAGGTTCGGCACGAAGGCATGTACTTCGACGCCTGCTGGCGCCTTGAGCGAGGCAGGATCGATGCGCGGACCGGCGACGACGATCATGCGCAGGCCCGGGAGCCGCGCGCTGGCCAGCGCATGGCTTTGCAGGATGCGCCTGATCAGATGCCCGCCGATCCCCGAGCCGCCGACCGTCACGATGCACACGCGCTCGCCGCGATTGTAGCCGAGCCTCTCGCGCAACTCGGCCCGTCCGCCAAAGCTCTCGGGGTGCGCGCCGATAACGTAACCGGCGAAATCGAAGTGCTTGGGCACCCAATCGCGCATCGCCGGCAGGTCCCGGCCGAACGACAACGGAGCAATATCCTCGGGATTCCCGACGAAGATGGCACGATCCCGAACACCCGGGTGGCGTTCAATGTGCCCGATCATCTCGGCATTGTAGTCGGTGGTCAGAAAGGCTTCGTGATCTCCTCCCGATGGCATGGGGATGTAGCCCACGAAATCGGTGAGCCAGGCGAGCTTGGCCCTCTTCAGCTCGGGATGCTCGTGCCAATAATGGTCGATGTCCCAGGCTTCATCGGCGATCACGAGATCGTAGCCGCCCTCGTCGACGGCATCCTGGAAGATCATGAAATTGGCGATCAGCACCTCATCCATCCGGCGGATGGCCTGGAAGGCATTGAGCTCGTGCTCGCCCGACTCCAGTTCGATGTGCCGCGTCTCGCTGGCGAGCCGAGGACTTAGCGGATGGATGGGCTCGCGATGCGCCTCCAGCAGGCGCGTCACCGGATCCTGCGCCAGCCAGTCGATCCGCAGCTCCGGGTGCAGTTTGCGCAACTCGCGGGCAATGGCGATGTCGCGGCGACCATGTCCAAGACCGATGGGCGAGGACAGATAGAGCGCCTTCTTTGTCTTCGCGCTCCGCCGCACAGCGCCTTCCCGGGCGGGAATGCCGAGCTTTCGGTCGAGAAAATCGACGATCAATGTGTTGCACTTTGCCGGATAGCGCCCGAACGGATTATGGCCGCCGCCTGGAATCGCTACGAGCTCGGCGCCGGTTACCTCCGCCACCGCTTGCGCGCGCGCATGAGGCTGAATCTGATCGTCTTCGCCGTGGATCATCAGAATCGGGCAGCGAATCTTGCGGTACATCGCTTCGCTGACATCGAAGGCCGGCGGAAGTGAGCGCGCTTCCACGGTCTTGGTCAGAACGGCACCCGTGGTGTCGCTGGCCCAGCCGATTGCATCCTCGATCTGCTTGGTCGAGTGAGGATCCGAGAAGATGTTGCGAGCGAAATAATCCGCGAAATCGGGATAGTTCCTAAGCCAGTATTCGCGGTTGTACTTGTTCCATCCCTCGAACCGTTCATGCCTGGCGAGAAAATGCTGCGGTGTCGCGTAAGGATATCCGGGGCCTATGCTCGCCGATGTCCCGCCCAGAATCGCTGCTTTGACCCGTTCGGGGTGATGCGCGGCGAGCGCGCAGGCCAGCATGCCGCCAAAGGAAAGACCCACGAGGATGGCCTCACCGGCCTCGGCCGCATCCATGACGGCAAGTGCGTCGGCGAGGTAGTTGTCCAGCGCATACGCAGCGACAGTGGCGGGCCGGTCGGACTTGCCGTTGCCACGGCCGTCATAGGCAATGCAGCGGAAGCGCTCGCTGAAATAGGGCAACTGCGCCTTGTAGACACGGGAGTGCACGATGCTCCAAGGCGGCAGGAAAACAATCGTCTCCGGGCCGTCGCCATAGATCTCGTAGTGCAGCTTCACGCCGTCGCGATCGACGAAGCCCTCCTCGCCGGGCAGCTTTGCGCGCATGATGTCACCTCTTCGGCGAAGCTCCTTCCGCCATACGAATGAGATCCCCCACGCGCTCCAAGGATCGGCGTACGGGCGAGCCCTGCTTTTCCAGGCCGAGGAGATAAAGGCTCTCCGCCCCGATGAAGGCGTTGGCGACGAGGGCGCCGACCTCCTCGGGCGAGAACCGGCCCAGGCTGCCTATTTCGGGCTCGCTCCTGCGCACGGCATCCACGATGAGATCCACCCAGCCCATGATCCCGGCGCGAATGACCTCGGCGACGGCTTGATCATGCCAACTGGCGGCGATGAGCTCCTGCAGAACGCGCACATAGCCCGAGCCGATATCGTCGTCGAGATATTGGCAGGCGCGGTCCCATCGCTCCGATAGCGTGAGCGTCGCGTCGCCGAACATGGCGTTCTGGCGACTGAGCAACTGTGCGTTCAGATATTCGAAGAGCGCGAGCACGAGCCCCTGCTTGGAGCCGAAGTGATAGTGAATCTGGCTCAGCGGCACGCCTGCGGCAGCCGCCACCTCACGGGTCGACAATCCGGCATAGCCATTCTGGCGCAGCACCTGCTTGGCCGCCTCGAGCAGCGTGACGCTGGTCTCCGGTTTCTTCGACAACGCGCCCGCCATGCCAATCCTTCCAACTCCCCGCCGGCACCTCATTCGAGAAGGGCCAAGGATCATCCGCCGCCGCTATGGGCGCTTCAACCCTGCGGGCGGCGTTTCAGGGGAGCCATCTGCGGCGGCCTTGCGCCCGGGAAGCGGAATGAGCATCGATACCTGCTCGCGATAGCGGCGATATTGATCGCCAAACAAGCCGATCAGATCGCGTTCCTCGAGATAGATCCCGATCAGGATGTAGCCGGTGGTCGCGATCGCAAACAGCAAATGTCCGGCCGTCATGGCGGGCGTTGCCCAGAAGGCCAGCAGGAAGCCGAGATAGATCGGATGCCGGACCTTCCTGTAGAAGAACGGCGTCTTGAACACCGGTTCAGGCAATGTTCGGCCGCATAGCCGGGCATAGACCTGGCGCAGGCCGAACAGCTCGAAATGATTGATCAGGAAGGTGCTGATCAGCACGACGGCCCAGCCGACCCAGAAAATGGCCTGCAGGGCCGCGGCGCCGACAGGACCGGTCACCGACCACACCAGTTCGGGCATCGGCCGCCACTGCCAATAGAGCAGCACCAGCGCCAGGCTCGCGAGCAGCACATAGGTCGTCCGCTCGACCGGCTGCGGCACGAACTGCGTCCACCAGCGCTTGAACCCGGGCCGAGCCATGACGCTGTGCTGAATGGCGAAGAGCCCCAGCAAGACCATGTTGATCAGCAATGCCGGCGCGAGCGGCCCGGCTACGCCGCTGTCGATCGTCTTGGGCACCGGCAGGTTGCCGACGAAGGCGATGGCGTAAAGGAACGTGCCCAGGAACAGCAGATAGGCCAGCACACCGTACAGAACTGAAGCGATGCCACCCATGGCGATGCCTCCTTGCCGTGGAGCTGCCGAAGACCGCGATGCCGCGCCTTCGTTCGGTCGAACGACCGATATTGCTCGAACGTAATATCGGTCGACCGACCGAGTCAATCGCTGGATCGGCCGTGCCCTTCCACGGATCAATCCGAACGGTTCCCGGAGCATCGGCCCGAAAAGTGGGAACCGGTTTTCGGGGCAAGCCGATGCGGGACCAAAAGAGCATCGGCCCGAAAAGTGGGAACCGGTTTTCGGGGCAAGCCGATGCGGGACCAAAAGAGCATCGGCCTTTGAGACCGACTTATGGCTGAAGCTCCGCCGTCATTCCGGGGCGATCCGAAGGATCGAGCCTGGAACCCAGAACCGATACCGCTGCTCAAGACGGCACCGGTCGCCGGCTCGCGTCACGAGGACGCGCAGCGGCTCTGGGTTCCGGGCCCATGGCTGCGCCATGTCCCGGAATGACGGCAGAGAATAACGCCAGAGCTCAGCGCCAGCCGGCTTCCTTGTCGCAGGCGGCGCGCGCGGCCGGATTGCTCTTCTCCCATTGCGAGATCGAGCGGGTCTCGTTGTCGCTCATCTTGTTGTTCATGCAGACGCAGTATTTGCGCACGATCGGCTCGGCCGCGCCGCCGGCATTGTCGATCAGGCATTGCCCGACCCATTTGGCGTCATCGGCGCTCTGCGCCATGGCGGCTTGGCCGGTAAACAAGGTCTGGCCGGTAAGCAGGGTGAATGCGATGGCGGCGGTCGCGAGAATGGCTGTCTTCATCAGTGATGTCCCTCGTCATGCCTCGCTGTTCGGAAGCGACAGCGTTTGGCGGCCGCAACCTCTCACCGGGACGTGGACCTCGAATGCATCAGCTGTGAACCGCGGTCACAATCCGGGCAGCGGGTCGGGCGTCGTCGCCATGCGCGCCGGTTCCGCATGGCTGACGAGCCGGCAGACCTGCGGGCGGGCGATCCGAACCGCGCGCTCGATCGCATCGACGGCGGCATGGACGGCCGCGACATTGAGCGCGGGGTCGACGCGGCAGTGATAATTCACCACCAGCCCATTCTTGGTCTGGCGCACGCGGACGCTGTGAATGTCGTGGATCGGCCCGCCGAGTTTTGAGGCTTCGCCCGCCAGGGCCTTGCCGATATCCTCGACCGTCTCCCAGGCGGCGTTGTGGCCGGCCGGCGCGCCGGTCTCCATCGGTTCGATATGGGTCTCGACCTCTGTCTCGCCGCCGAATTCTTCCCGGATCGCCGCTTCCAGCCGGGTCGCGATGTCATGCGCTTCGCCCAGCGGCAATTTGGCGTCGACCTCCATGTCGAGGCTCACCGAGAGCCGCCCGCCAATGGTGTGGACGGTGACGTGATGCACCGGGATCTTGAGCTTGAGCGCGATCAGCAGCACTTTCTCCAGCGCCGTTTCGTCATCGACCTGGATCGGGTTGGCGGCGATGGTGATCTCGGCTCCGGGCTCTTCCTTCTCGACGGCGTCGAGCAGCGCCTGCTTGATCGCCACGACCCGGTCGAGCGGCAAGGTGCGCGAGACGCGGATGCCGATCTCGCCATAGGTTCGCCCGCCGGCCGGGCGGACCCTGATCCAGTCGACCGCCACGATGCCCGGCACGGCCGCCGCGATCTTGTTCAGTCGCTCGCTGACGCCCTCTGGCGCTGCGTCCATCAAGGTGTTGATGGTTCGCCGGGCGAGCCTGAAGGCGGAAAAAGCAGTGAAGGCCGCGATCGCGAAGGCGGCGATCGTGTCGGCGCGCGGCGCGCCGGCCCAGACGCCGATGAGGCCGGCGAGCACCAGCGCGGAGCCGACGAAATCCGTCGAGAAATGCGTCGCCTCGCCGGCCAGCGCCTCGCTGCCGGTCTCCTTGGCGACGCGGCTGAGCGAGCGCCAGCGCAGCGCATCGACCGTCATCGAAAGCAGCATCACGCCGATGACCACGGGCGTGACGGCGACATATTCGGCGATGCCCAGCCACAGCCGCGAGCCTGCCTCCCAGAGGATCGCGCCGGCGAGCGTGAACAGGATCGCGGTTTCGACCAGTGCGGCCAGCGCCTCGAGCTTGCCATGGCCGTAATGGTGCTCCTCATCGGCCGGCTTGTCGGCGGCATGGACGGCAAACCAGGTGAACAGGGTCGAGCCGATATCGACCAGGCCCTGGAGGGCGTCGGTCAGCAGGGCCAGCGAGCCCGAGATCATCGCCGCCACGACCTTCGCGGCCGTGAGCAGGATGGTGGCCATCACGGACAGCATCGCCGCGCGGCGCTTGATCGCGCTGATCTGCAGGGCGGTCGGCGCCGGCCGCTCGTCTGCGTCGTCCGTTCTCGTCATGGCAAATCCCGTATCGGGCTGTCATCAATGGCCAGAGCAGGATTTGGGGTCAAAACAGGACTTGGTCCGAAAACCGGTTCCCACTCTTTGGTGTCATGCTCTAGGAATGCGCAGGGTTTGGCCCGATCCGGGATCGAGATCAACCCGCCCATGATCGAAACAAGAGGCAGTCCACGATGCGCTATCTCCACACCATGGTCCGCGTCACCGATCTCGACGCAGCGCTCGATTTCTACGTGACCAAGTTCGGGCTGGTCGAGACCCGCCGCATCGAGAACGAAAAAGGTCGCTTCACGCTGGTCTTCCTGGCCGCGCCCGACGAGGTCGAGACCGTCAGGGAGCAGGGCAGCCGCGGCCGCCCGACGCTGGAACTCACTTATAACTGGGATCCGGAGGTCTATACCGGCGGCCGCAATTTCGGTCACCTCGCCTATGAGGTCGACGATATCTACGCCACCTGCGACAAGCTCATGAAGGCCGGCGTCACCATCAACCGGCCGCCGCGCGACGGCAACATGGCCTTCATCCGCTCGCCCGACAACATCTCGATCGAGATCCTGCAGAAGGGCGATCCCAAGCCGCCGGCCGAGCCCTGGACGAGCATGCCGAACACCGGGGCTTGGTAGGCGAAGCGGCGGCATGACCGGCGTCTTCTCCCTCGGCATCGCCACGCTCGACTATGTCTACAGCGTCGAGACCATGCCGACGCGCGGCGAAAAATATCGCTCGCGCGATCTCGCCGTGGTCGGCGGCGGCTGCGCCGGCAACGCCTCGGTCGCGATCGCGCGGCTCGGCGGCCGCTCATGGCTGGCGACGCGGCTCGCCGACGACCTGACCGGGGACCAGATCGTCGCTGAGCTCGAAGGCGAGGGCGTCGACACCGGCTTCTGCCTCCGCGCGCCCGGCCTGCGCTCGCCGGTCTCCGCCATCCTGGTCGATGCCGAAGGCGAGCGCATGGTGATCTCCTATTCCGATCCCGCCATGCCGGTGACGACGGATTGGCTGCCCGGGAGCCTGCCGGAGGGGGCGGACGCGGTGCTGGCCGACACGCGCTGGGGCGAGGGCGCGCTCGCCGCCCTGACCCTGGCGCGCAAGGCCGGCGTCCCCGGCGTGCTCGACGCCGACCGCAAGCCGCCCCATCCCGATCTCGTCGCGACCGCGAGCCATGTCGCCTTCAGCGCGCAGGCGCTCCAGGAATTGTCGGAGGAGGATGATCCGCGCCTCGGCCTCGCCAAGATCGCCGGCAATGCCGAGACCTGGCTTGCGGTGACGCTCGGCAAGGAGGGCGTGCTCTTCGTCGAGAATGGCGCGATCGCGCATATCCCCGCCTTTCCCGTCGTGGCGGTCGATACGCTGGGCGCCGGAGATGTCTGGCACGGCGCCTTCGCACTGGCGCTGGCGGAGGGGCAGGGCGAGCGCGCGGCGATCCGTTTCGCCTCAGCGACGGCCGCGATCAAATGCACGCGCTTCGGCGGCCGCGCCGGCGCGCCGCGGCGCGAGGAGGTCGAGCGCTTTCTGGCGCAGGCCGGCTGAGCTTCGCTCTGCGGCGAGGCTCTGCCTGAAATTTAGGCAGACGAGATCGCGCAAGCCCTTGCCCGGACAAGAGGCGCGCGGAAGATTGGCGGCGTTCGCTCGTTTCAAGGTTTCCCATGTTTGCGCCGCCCGTGCCGGCAGCCAGTGACCCGCTCCTGCCGGCCTATGTGCGGGCCGATGGTGGCGTGCGATTGCGCTTCGGCCGGGTGGGAGCGCGGACGCATCGTCTCGAACTGGCGGAATCCGGCGGCTACCGCGCCCGCTTTCCCACGACCTTCGACGCAAGCTGCGAGGCCGTGCTGATCAACACCGGCGGCGGCATGGCCGGCGGCGATACGATGCGGGTCGCAGCCGTGCTGGAGGCCGGCAGCGACGCGGTCATCACCAGCCAGGCCGCCGAGAAGATCTATCGCAGCCAGGGCGCCGACACGCGCATCGAGACGGCGCTCACGCTCAAGGCGGGCGCGAGCCTGGCCTGGCTGCCGCAGGAAAGCATCCTGTTCTCGGGCGCGCGGCTCGCACGCAACCTGACGATCGATCTCGCCGCGGATGCAAGGCTGGTCGCCTGCGAGTCGGTCTTCTTCGGCCGCAGCGCCATGGGCGAGGCGATGCTGCGCGGCTCGCTGCGCGATCGCTGGCGCATCCGGCGCGAGGGCAAGCTGGTCTTCGCCGATGATCTGCGGCTCGAAGGAGCTGTGGCGGCAAGCCTTGCGCGCCCTGCGATCGCGGCTGGTGCGCGCGCCTCCGCCACACTGGTAGCCGTGGGGCCTGAGCATCTCGTGGGGCTCGATGATGTGCGCGGGCTCATCGCCGACGCCCTTCCCGATGTCGAGGGGGGCGCCGGCATCGTCTCCGATCTGCTGGTGGTCCGTCTGCTCTCGCGCGATGCACAGGCGCTCCGTCGCGTCCTCGTCACGCTGCTCGGGCATTTGACCGGTCGTGCGCTGCCGCGCACCTGGTCAATTTGAGGAGAGCATCATGCTGGCGATCCATGGTCTGAAATGCATCTATGACACCGGCGCGCGCGGGTGGGCGGTCGAGCTCGCTTTGAGCGGCGAGGGCGAGGAGGCGGTGCGCCGCTTCGATGTCGACGGCCCCGATGATGCGGAGATGCTGATCGAAGCCTTCGACGAATCGACTTCCAGCAGCTTCGACCCCGCCACCGGCGAGATCGTCTTCGCCTATGAATATGCCGAACTTGACGGCGATGAGGACGAGGACGACGAGTCCGAGGAAGACGGCGACGAAGACGAAGAAGACGAGGAGGTCGCCGAAGACGAGACCTCCGAGGATGAAGACGAAAAGGTGAAGGCATGAATCTGACGCCGCGCGAAAAGGACAAGCTGCTCGTCGCCATGGCTGCCATGGTGGCGCGGCGAAGGCTCGAGCGCGGCGTCAAGCTGAACTACCCCGAAGCCGTCGCGCTCATCACCGACTACGTCGTCGAGGGTGCGCGCGACGGCAGATCGGTCGCCGATCTGATGGAGGCCGGCGCCCATGTCATCACGGCCGACCAGGTCATGGACGGCATCGCCGAGCTGATCCACGACGTCCAGGTCGAGGCGACCTTTCCCGACGGCACCAAGCTCGTCACCGTGCATGAGCCGATCCGTGGCTCGGCCGGCAGGCTCAAGCCCGGCGAGGTCACGACACTGCCGGGCGACCTGATCATGAATGACGGCCGTGAGAGCCTGACGCTCACGGTCGCCAATAGCGGCGACAGGCCGATCCAGATCGGCTCGCATTATCATTTCTACGAGGCCAACCCGGCCCTGCGCTTCGAGCGCGACAAGGCGCGCGGTTTCCGGCTCGACATCCCGGCCGGCACGGCGGTGCGCTTCGAGCCCGGCCAGACCCGCGAGGTGAGATTGGTGGCGCTCGCCGGCAAGCGCGAGGTCTATGGCTTCCGCCAGGATGTGATGGGCAAGCTTTGAACGGGCCGGTTGGTAATGAGTGATATCCTGAACGAGGCCGAGCTGCCGCCTGCCGAGGCGGTGGCGCAGCTCAGCAAGAAAAAGGGCGTCTGCGCGCTTACTGGCGTTGAGATGGCGCGCAAGAACCTCGTCGTCCTCGACAGCCTGCGGCCGACGCTGGCCGAGCATATCAGGCGCGATTTTCCCGAGCTCGAAGACCACAGCCTGATCAGCATCAAGGAGCTGGCGCGCTATCGCACGCGCTATGTCGAGGAGATCCTGCGCGAGGAGCACGGCGAATATTCCGATCTCGACCGCGAGGTCGCCGAGAGCATCGCGCGGCAGGAGACGATCGCCGAGAACATCGAGGATGATTTCGAAGAGCACCGCACGCTGGGCGAGCGCCTCTCCGACGGTCTCGCCAAATTCGGCGGCTCCTGGTCCTTCCTGATCAGCTTCGGCATGGTCCTGGTCGTCTGGATGGCGATCAATGCGATCATCGGCGAGGGCAAGGCCTTCGATCCCTATCCCTTCATCCTGCTCAATCTCGTGCTGTCCTGCATTGCCGCGATTCAGGCGCCGATCATCATGATGAGCCAGAAGCGGCAGGAGGAGAAAGACCGGCTACGTTCCTCGAACGACTACCAGGTCAACCTCAAGGCCGAGCTCGAAATCCGCCATCTCCACGAGAAGATGGACCACCTCATCACGCGGCAATGGCAGCGCCTGGCCGAGATCCAGCAGGTCCAGCTCGAATTGCTGCAGGATCAGGCGCGGCCGAAGCCGAAGCGGCGCAAGCCGGCTGCGAAGAAGAAGCCGAAAGCGAAAGCGGAGGGCTCGTCATCGTCGCCGGCCACGCCCGAGCCGGCCTGAGTCTTGCTGGCAAGTTTTTGAGAAAACAGGGATCCGAGAACCCCCATGCCCTTTCCCTTCCCACGCAACGCCTATGCCGCGATGTTCGGCCCCACCACCGGCGATACGGTGCGCCTGGGCGATACCGAGCTCGTCATCAAGGTCGAGAGTGATTTCACCACCTATGGCGAGGAGGTGAAGTTCGGCGGCGGCAAGGTCATCCGCGACGGCATGGGCCAGAGCCAGGTCCGCAATGCTGACGGTGCGGTCGATACCGTCATCACCAACGCGCTGATCCTCGACCACTGGGGCATCGTCAAGGCCGATATCGGCATCAAAGCGGGCCGCATCTGCGCCATCGGCAAGGCCGGCAATCCCGACATCCAGAGCGGCTTCGGCAATTTCAACCCGTCCGAGACCATCATCGTCGGCCCCGGCACCGAGGTGATCGCGGGCGAGGGCAAGATCATCACGGCCGGCGGTTTCGACAGCCATATCCATTATATCTGCCCGCAGCAGATCGAGGACGCGCTGATGAGCGGCCTCACCACCATGCTGGGCGGCGGCACCGGCCCGGCGCACGGCACCTTGGCTACGACCTGCACGCCCGGCCCCTGGCATCTCGGCCAGATGATCAAGGCGGCCGACGCCTTCCCGATGAATCTCGCCTTTGCCGGCAAGGGCAATGCGGCGCTGCCCGGCGCGCTGGTCGAGATGGTCGAGGCCGGCGCCTGCGCGCTCAAGCTCCATGAGGATTGGGGCACGACGCCGGCCGCGATCGACAACTGCCTCTCGGTTGCCGACGATTACGATGTCCAGGTGATGATCCACACCGACACGCTGAACGAGTCGGGCTTCGTCGAGGATACGATCAAGGCCTTCAAGGGCCGCACCATCCACGCCTTCCATACGGAAGGGGCGGGCGGTGGCCATGCGCCCGACATCATGAAGGTGGCGGGGCTGCCCAATGTGCTGCCCTCTTCGACCAATCCGACGCGGCCCTTCACGGTCAATACGCTGGACGAGCATCTCGACATGCTCATGGTCTGCCACCACCTCTCGCCCTCGATCCCGGAAGATCTCGCCTTCGCCGAGAGCCGCATCCGCAAGGAGACGATTGCGGCCGAGGACATCCTGCACGATCTCGGCGCGCTCTCGATGATGTCGTCAGACAGCCAGGCCATGGGCCGCGTCGGCGAGGTCATCACCCGGACCTGGCAGACCGCCCATAAGATGAAGCTGCAGCGCGGCCCGCTGCCGGAGGATGCCGGTACGGGGGCGGATAATTTCCGCGCCAAGCGCTATGTCGCGAAATACACCATCAACCCGGCGATCTCGCATGGCATCTCGCGCCATATCGGCTCCATCGCCGTGGGCAAGCTCGCCGATCTCGTGATCTGGTCGCCGGCCTTCTTCGGCGCCAAGCCGGACATGATAATCAAGGGCGGCATGATCGCGGCAGCCCCGATGGGCGACCCCAACGCCTCGATCCCGACGCCGCAGCCGGTGCATTACCGCCCGATGTTCGGCGCTTTCGGCAAGGCCGTGACCTCGACCTCGCTGGTCTTCGTTTCGCAGGCTGCGATCGCCAACGGTCTGAAGCAGCGATTGGGCACCGACAAGGAGATGGTCGCGGTCGAGAACACGCGCGGCGGCATCTCGAAGAAGAGCATGATCCACAACGACGCCACGCCCGACATCCAGATCGATCCGGAGACCTATGCCGTGGTGGCCGACGGCGAATTGCTGGTCTGCGAACCCGCCAAGGAACTGCCGCTGGCGCAGCGTTATTTCCTGTTCTGAGAGCCGCCGCTCCGTCATTGCGAGGAGCGCAGCGAAGCATTCCGGACGGGATGGGCTTCTCGATAATAGGTCAACTTAGTAGCACAAATGGTAATCTGTGCTACTAAGTGTCCATGCAGCGCATCCCGCTCAACATCCAGACGCTCTATGCCGATCTGCAGCAGCAGGTCGGGATGGCGTCGTCCGACGAGGCGACGGTCGTCGCCACGACGGTCGGCGGTATCAGCTATCTGCGCCTTCAGCGCTGGGTCGGCGCAAGCCGCACGGTCGAGCATCTCGGCCGCGCCGACGATCCCGCCGTCATCACCCGCGCCGAGGCGGCGAAAGCCGAGATGGCGCGCCGGCAGGAGCGGCGCCGGCTTGTCTCGACCTTGCGGCGGCTTATCCCGGGACCCACGGCGACGCTCGGCAAGGTGCTCGATGCTGTCGCCCATGCCGGCTTGTTCCGGCGCGGCGCGGTGCTGGTCGGAACGGCGGCCTATCAATGCTATCCGCCGCTTCTCGGCGCGATCCTGCCCTCCGCCACGGTGATGACGCAGGATGCCGATCTCGCCACCGCCGACCTCGCGCTCGATGGCGAGATCGCGGGAGACAGCATGATCGCGATCCTGCAAAGGGCCGATGCTAGCTTCACCGGCTTGCCTGGGCTCGATCCGAGGGCTCCGCCGGCGCGCTTCCGCAATGCCGAGAGCTTCGTCGTTGATCTCCTGACGCCGCAGCGGCGACGCTCTGATCGCAATCCGATGCCGCTCAAGGCGCTCGCTGCGGGAGCCGTTCCGTTGCAGCATCTCGACTGGTTGATCGAGGAGCCCGTTCCAGCCGTCGCGCTGCATGGCGCGGGCGTGGCGGTCTCGCTCCCGCGCCCCGCGCGTTTCGCGGTGCACAAGCTCATTCTGGCGCAGAAGCGCGGGGCGCATGAGGCCGCCAAGAGCCGCAAGGACCTCGCTCAGGCGGCGGCGCTGGTCACGGCATTGCGGGAGGCCGCGCCGTTCGAGCTGCAGGACGCACTGGACGAAGCGCGTGCGATCGGCCGCGACGGTTGGGCGCGACCGATCGACCGATCCCTCTCTCAGATCGCCGCTTTGGCCTAAGCAGGCGGCGAGGACGGAGTGGGTTTCACGCCGCCTTCGGCAGGGTGGGCTTGAGCGCGGCGGCGGTTTCCTGCGCGCTCGCCAGCGCGGCCTTGCGGTGCTCGGGGCTGAAGTTGATGCCCTCGGCACGGACGAACTCCACGTCGCTGATGCCGATGAAGCCGAAGAGGGCGCGTAGATAGGGCTCCTGGAAATCATTCGGCGCTGCGGGCGCGCCTGGCGAATAGATGTTGCCGCGTGCGACGGCGATGATGACGCGCTTGCCGCCGGCCAGGCCCTGGGGGCCGTTCTCCGAATAGCTGAAGGTCTTGCCGCGGACGGCGATGCGATCGATCCAGGCCTTGAGCTGGGTCGAGATGGTGAAGTTGTACATCGGCGCGCCGATCACGACGGTATCGGCGGCGAGGAACTCGTCCATGATCGCCGTGCTGGTGGCGACCTCCTGCTGGAGCGCCTCGCTGCCCGGCGCGCCGGCGGCTGCGGCGAGATAGGCGCCGGAAAGATGCGGGACGGGATCGGCGGCAAGGTCGCGATAGGTCACGTCGAGGCTCGGATCGGCCTGGCGCAGGCGGGCGACGATGGCTGCCGAAACCTCGCGGCTGGCCGAGTTGTCGCCGAGGATGCTGGAGTCGAGATGAAGCAGTTTCATAGGGAGCCTCTCTGGTATATGTTTGATACTGAGGCTATGTACGAGCCTGACTAAACCACGACAAGGAGGCACATTTTTGGAACAAGGGCACACGCATGTGACTGAGAACTGCCGGGTCGTTGCGCCAATTCTCGCCCGCATCGGCGACAAATGGAGCGTCCAGATCGTTCGCCTGCTCGGCGATGGTCCCAGGCGTTTCAACGAGATCAAGCGCATGGTCGACGGCATTTCGCAGCGCATGCTGACCCTGACCCTGCGCGGGCTCGAGCGCGACGGGCTGGTCAACCGCACCGTCTTCCCGACGATTCCGCCGCGCGTCGATTATGAGCTGACCGATCTCGGTCGCTCGCTCTGGCTGCCGGTCCAGGCGCTCGGCCTATGGGCCTATGAGCACCATGGCGAGATCAGCCGGGCGCAGAAGGCTTTCGACAAGCGCGCCGGCATAGGCGAGGAGCAGCCGCGCAGGATCGCAGCAGTGGGCATGGCCGGGCGCTAGATCACGTCGCGTTCGGACGGAAACGCCCGAATGCGAGCATTGCTCCTGCGAAAGACCGGCCGCCACTTTTTTGCGCAAGGCTTTGGCGCGTCTTTTTTGTTAATCTTTGGTCAACCATGCAGCTTGCGCTGTTGCGCCCGGATACAACGTCGAGATGTAATCGGGGAATCAGGCAACCCTCGATCGTTCCGGAGCTTCAGGCCGCATGTCCGATCCGATTATCGTCATCGCCCGGGCGCAGGTGCTGGCCGAGGCGCGCGCCAAATTCACCGCTGCCGCGCATGATTGCATCATCGCCACCCGCCGCGAGCAGGGCTGCCTTGCCTATGACATGCATGAGAGCCTCACCGAGCCCGGCCGTTTCCTGACCGTCGAGCATTGGGAGACACGCGCCGACATCGATCGGCACATGGCCGCGCCGCATCTCATCGCCTTCCTCAATGTCGCAGGGGCTTGCGTCAGCGCCCCTCCGGTGATCGAAGTGGTCGAACCGCGATCCATCGATCGCCTCTGATCCACCATCGTCACGGGTTTAACATCATGCTGCGTGCCACCTCCGTCGTTCGCAAGGCTGCAGTCAAAGCAGACAAGATCGTCGAGACGCTGACGCTCGACCATGAGGATCGCAACCGCCGCCGCCTCGCGCTCAAGGGCGATGGCGGGCTCGACATCCTGCTCGACCTGGACAAGCCGACCGCGCTTGGAGACGGTGACGCGGTCAGGCTCGAAGACGGCCGGTTGGTCGTGATCAAGGCGGCGGCGCAAAGCCTGCTCGAGATCCGTGCCGAGAACCCGCTGCGCCTGATGCGGCTGGCCTGGCATATAGGCAACCGCCACACCCCGGCCGAGATCAGCGGCGACGCGATCTATATCGAGAACGACCATGTCCTGGCGGAGATGATCCGCGGCCAGGGCTGCGCCATGAACGCGGTGACGCGCCCCTTCCAGCCCGAGCGTGGCGCCTATGACCACGGCCACGACCATCACGATCACGGGCATGAGCATGGGCACGCTCATGCGGCGGATGCTTGCGGCTGCGGGCACGACCACCATGCCGGCCATGATCACGCCCACCATGATCACGGGCACGACCATGCGGGCCATGATCACAAGGCTCATGACCACAAGGCTCATGACCACGCCGCGCATGCTCACGGTGACGACTGCGGCTGCGGGCATGACCACGGCCACAAGCATGGCGCCGAGCATGGTCACAAGGGCCACAGCCACGACCACTGAGCGCCGCTCATGTCGTCCGCGCATCTCCCGCTCATGGTCTGGCTGTCGCCGTCCTTCCCGGTCGGCGCCTTCGCCTATTCGCATGGGCTGGAATGGGCTTTCGAGGCGGGCGATCTTCATGACGCCGCGACGCTCCGGGACTGGCTCGAGGCCCTCATCGTCCACGGCTCGCTGCGCAACGACCTGATCCTGTTCGCCAACACCTGCCGCGTGGTGGAAGCTGGCGACGATGCCGGCCTGGTCGAGACCGCGGAGCTGGCCCTGGCGCTGGCCAATTCGGCCGAGCGCCGGCTGGAAACGGTGACGCAGGGCAACGCCTTCATCGCAGCGGTGCGCGCCGCCTGGCCGTGTGATGCGATCGAGCATCTGCGCAGCATCTGGCACGGCGATATCGCCTATCCCATCGCTGTCGGCGTGGCGGCCGCCGGCCATGACCTGCCGCTACGGCCGTCACTGGAGGCCTATGGGCTCGGCTTCGTCGCCAACCTCGTCTCGGCCTCGGTGCGGCTCGGCATTGTCGGCCAGACCGATGGGCAGCGCATCACGGCCGGTCTCGTGCCGGCCTTGCATGAGGCTGCAGCCGCAGCCGAGACGGCGACGCTCGATGATCTCGGCGGCTGCGCGCTGCGCTCCGACCTCGCATCTTTGCGACACGAGACCCAGTATTCGCGGCTGTTCCGCTCATGATCATGGCGGTCGCGACGGCTTTGGCGTTCGTACTGGCCGTGATCGCAGGCTTGCATCTCTATTGGGGGCTGGGCGGCCTCTGGCCGGCCTCGACCCAGCAGGGCCTCGTCAGCACCGTCGTCGGCGATGCGAGGCTGAAGCGCATGCCGTCGCCGCTCCTGTCCATCACTGTAGCTGCCGCAATCGCGGTCACGGCGCTCTGGCCGTTGCTGCTCGCCGGGGCTTTCGCGGGCGCGGCGCCCCGCCTGCTGATCATGGGCGCGGGCCTCGCGATCATGGCCGTGTTCTTGCTACGAGGGGTCGCGGGCTATGTGCCGGCCTGGCGGCGAAAGCATGCGCTCGAACCTTTCGCGACGCTCGACAGACATTACTACGCGCCTCTATGCCTCGCGATCGCCGCGGGCTACGCGGCTCTGCTCTTCGAAGGATTGTGATCGGTGACACGCTCTCCCCATGGCCCCCTGCGCGTCGGTATCGGCGGCCCGGTCGGCTCCGGCAAGACCGCGCTGATGGAGGTGCTCTGCAAGCGCATGCGCGACACTTACGATCTCTGCGCCATCACCAACGACATCTACACCAAGGAGGATGCGCGCCTGCTGACGGTGGCGGGTGCGCTGCCGCAGGAGCGCATCATGGGCGTCGAGACCGGCGGCTGCCCCCATACCGCGATCCGCGAGGACTGCTCGATCAACCTGGCGGCGGTCGAGGAGATGCGTGGCAAATTCCCCAATCTCGACATCATCCTGATCGAGTCCGGCGGCGACAATCTCGCCGCGACCTTCTCGCCCGAGCTCGCCGATCTGACAATCTACGTCATCGACGTCGCCGCCGGCGAGAAGATCCCGCGCAAGGGCGGGCCGGGCATCACCCGCTCGGACCTGCTCGTCATCAACAAGACCGATCTCGCCCCCCATGTCGGCGCGGATCTGGCGGTCATGGACCGGGATTCGCGGCTGATGCGCGGCAAGCGCCCCTTCGTCTTCACCAATACGAAGGCGGGCGAGGGGGTCGACGCGGTGGTCGACTTCATCGAGACCGCAGGCGGGCTCCGGGCTGCTCCTGCTGCGTGAGGCATCGCGGCCGCTGGCCTGACTCTTGCTGGCTTTCCAGCTCGTCGACACCGGCGTAACACCTGTGGGTGGAATGCCGGCGCCTCCTTGCTGACCATGAGACCAGACCTGAAAATCCTGATCGTCGATGCCAATCCGGTGCGCGCAGCCATCATCGATGAGGGCCTGCGCGAGGCCGGCTTCACCGATCTCGTCCGCATCGGCGCGACCAACGGGCTCGTCGCGGCCATCGAATTGCATGACCCCGACGTGGTCGTCATCGACCTCGAGGATCCCAGCCGCGACGCGCTTGCCGACATGTTCCTGGTCAGCCGCCATGTCCGGCGGCCGATCACCATGTTCGTCGATCAGTCGGATTCGGCCTCGATCGAGGCTGCGGTCGAGGCCGGCGTCTCCGCCTATATCGTCGACGGGCTGAAGAAGGAGCGCATGCAGCCGATCCTGCAGACCTGCATCAGCCGCTTCAACGCCTTCCGCAAATTGCGCGAGGAGCTCGACGAGGCCCGCTCGCAGCTCGAGGACCGCAAGACGATCGACCGCGCCAAGGCCATCGTCATGCGCATGAAGGGCCTGCCCGAGGAAGAGGCCTATGCGCTCCTGCGGCGCACAGCGATGAACGAAAAGCGCAAGCTCGTCGACATTGCGCGCTCCATCATCACAGCCGCCGAGGTGCTGAAATGACCCTGCACTTACGCGTCGGTTTCATGCCGCTGGTCGATTGCGCCCTCGTCACCTTGGCGAAGGACGAGGGTTTTGCCGAGGCGGAGGGCCTCAATCTCGAGCTGGTGCGCGAGGTCTCCTGGTCGAACCTGCGCGACAAGCTCAATGTCAGGCTGTTCGACGCCGCCCATATGCTGGGGCCGGCCGCCATTGCCGCGACATTGGGCGTCGGCGGCGTCAAGGCGCCGATGGCGGCGCCGCTGGCGCTCAACCTCGACGGCGCGGCGATCACCTTATCGGTGCGCCGCTATGAGGAGCTGGCGCGGCTCGCCGAGGGCGACATGGCCGACACCGCCATTTCCGCCCGGGCGCTCGCCGCCATGGTGGAGCGCCGCAAGGCCTCGGGCCTGCCGCCATTGACGCTTGCCGCTGTCTTCGGCTTCTCCAGCCATACCTACCTGCTCTGCGACTGGCTGGCCAAGACCGGGCTCGTCCTCGGCCGGGACATCCGCTTCGAGGTCGTGCCGCCGCCGCAGACGGTGGAGGCGCTGACCAGCGGGCGCGTCGACGGGTTCTGTGCGGGCGCGCCCTGGAACACGGCCGCCGTCGCTGCAGGCATCGGCGCCATGGTCCATTGCAGCGTCGATCTGCGCCGCAACTGCCCCGACAAGGTGCTGGCCTGGCGCGCCGACGATGCGGAGCGGCGCGCGGCTGCGGTCTCGAAGCTCAACGCCGCGATCCTGCGGGCGAGCGACTGGGCCTGCCAGCCCGCTAATTTCGGCCGCCTCGCCATGCATCTGTCGAAGCCCGATCGGCTCGCGCTGCCCGCCGATATCCTGGAGCCGGTGCTGCATGGGGAGTTGCTGCAGGGAGCGGGGCGGCCGCCCCGCAAGGTCGAGCGCTTCATCCGCTTCGACCGCGAGGCGCTGCGGCCCGATCCCGAGCATGCCGACTGGATTCTCGCAGGCATGGAACAGGCCGGCCAGATCATCCGCAGCCCGGAGATGACCGAGCAAGCCAGGGCCGTCTTCCGGCCTGCTCTCTTTGCGGGCAGCGCCGATCGCCCTTGAAGATTTGCGCATTTTTTGTGCGACTGCGGTTGAATTGTGCGGCGCAATAAAGGGCGCCGCGCCCGCGGCCGGCAGAGGCCCGTTACCTCTAAGCTGTTGAAATTCTAAGAATTGCCTCGGTTTGAACCGGTTGGCACGATCCTTGTTTGTGTTGGTGTAACGCGGCCAAGGCTGCCCGCGCCCTATTTCAGATCGAAACGCACAGCAACGCCGCTGTCGAACGTGCCTCACCCAGGTGCTTTCGCGCGGCGTTTTTCGTTCTGGCGGCGCAGACGAGTTCGACCCAGACCCCAGCTTTAAGTCCAGCAGAGAGGCGATCGATGACCGAGACAGTCGAGACCAGGGTGAAGCCGGCGAAAACCGCCGCCAGCCGCCGCCAGCTCCTCAAGCTCTCCGGCGCGGCCGCTTTGCTGAGTGCGGCGAGGCTTGCGCTGCCGTCGGGCGCCTTCGCGCAAGCCGCGGGGCCGGAGCTCAAGGGCACGCGCCTCGGCTACATCGCTTTGACCGACGCCGCTCCGCTGATCATCGCCAAGGAGAAGGGCCTCTTCGCCAAATACGGCCTGCCCGACATGGACATCGCCAAGCAGGCCTCCTGGGGCGCGACGCGCGACAATATGGCGCTCGGCTTCAAGAACAATGGCATCGATGGCGGCCATATCCTGCGCCCGAAGACGCATCTCTACAGCACCGGCAAGGTGATGCAGAACAGCCAGCCTTTGCCGATGTACACGCTGCTGAACCTCAACCAGGACGGTCAGGCGATCTCGGTCTCGAATGAATACAAGGACCTCAACGTCCAGAAGGATTCCTCGCCGCTGAAGCTGGCCTTCGAGCGCAAGCGGGCGGCCGGCAAGGAGCTCACCGCCGCGATGACCTTCCCGGGCGGGACGCATGATCTCTGGATCCGCTACTGGCTCGCCGCCGGCGGCATCGACCCCGACACCGACATCAAGGTCATCACCGTGCCGCCGCCGCAGATGGTGGCGAACATGAAGGTCGGCACGATGGACTGCTTCTGCGTCGGCGAGCCCTGGAACGAGCAACTGGTCAACCAGAACATCGGCTACACCGCGCTCACCACCGGCGAACTCTGGTTCAAGCATCCCGAGAAGATCCTGGGCATGCGCGCCGATTTCGTCGACGCCAATCCCAAGGCGACGCAGGCCATCCTGATGGCGGTGATGGAAGCCCAGATCTGGGCCGACAAGATGGAGAACCGCCAGGAGCTGGCCGAGATCGTTGGGCGCCGGCAATGGTTCAACGTCCCCGTCACCGACATCAACAAGCGCCTGCAGGGTGACATCAACTACGGCAATGGCCGCGAGGTGAAGGGCACCAATCTCTACATGAAGTTCTGGGGCCAGGGCGGCGAGGTCTCCCATCCCTTCAAGAGCCATGACAGCTGGTTCGTCACCGAGAACATCCGCTGGGGCAAGTTCGAGCCGACGATCGACATCAAGGCCCTGGTCGACAAGACCAACAGGGCCGATCTCTGGCGCGAGGCCGCCAAGACGCTCGGCGTCGCTGGGGCCCCGACCGCGGATTCGCGCGGCGTCGAGACCTTCTTCGACGGCGTGAAGTTCGATCCCGCCGCGCCGCTGGACTATCTCAAGGCGCTCAAGATCAAGCGGGTCGCCTGATCGCATGGCCGAGCCGCTGATCATCGTGGGGAAGGGCATGGCCGCGACGCGGCTGGTTGACGAGCTCAGCCAGCGCGCGCTCGGTCGCTATTCCATCGCGGTGATCGGCGCGGAAGGCCGGCTTGCCTATAACCGGGTGCTGCTCTCGCCATTGCTGGCGGGCGAGATCGCTGAACCCGATATCGAGTTGAAGCCCGCCGCCTGGTGGCGCGCGCGCGGCGTCTCGATGATCTATGGCCGCCCGGTTGCCGGCATCGACCGTGCGGCCAGGACGGTCACGCTGGAGGACGGGCTGGCCCTGCCTTACGGCAAGCTCGTCCTCGCCACCGGCTCCAAGCCCCTGAAGCCGCCTTTCCCGGGCGGCGATCTGCCGGGCGTTGCGACCTTCCGCGACACCGCCGATGTCGGAATGATGCGGGCCTATGCGCAGCGCAGTGCGCGCATCGTCGTCATCGGCGGCGGCCTGCTCGGGCTCGAGGCTGCTTATGGTCTCTCGAAGGCCGGCGGTAAGGTCACGCTGCTGCATCTGGTCGATCGGTTGATGGAGCGCCAGCTCGATGCCGAGGGCGCGGGCCTGCTCGCGGCCGCGATCACGGCGCGCGGCATCGATGTCAGGTTGAGCAGCGCGACCAAGGGTTTTGTCGGCACGGACAAGGTCGAGGGCGTCGAGCTTCAGGACGGCACGATCATCCCCGCCGATCTCGTCGTCATCGCCATCGGCGTGCGCCCCAACATCGATCTCGCCAAGGCGGCGGGGCTCGCCGTCAATCGCGGCATCGTCGTCGACGATGCGATGGCGAGCGAGGATGCCGATGTCTTCGCGATCGGCGAATGCGCCGAGCATCGCGGCCAGGTCTATGGCCTCGTCGAGCCGGCCTATGAGCAGGCACGCGTGCTGGCGATGCGGCTTGCTGGCCAGAAATCCGCAGGGGTGGAGGCCGCTTACGCCGGCTCGCTGCTTGCGACCAATCTCAAGGTCAGCGGCGTCGGCGTCTTCTCGGCCGGCGAGTTCGAGGCGGGCGAGGGCGCCGAGATCCTCGTGCTGCGCGATCCCAAGGCCGGCATCTACCGCAAATTCGTGCTGCGCGAGGGCAGGCTCGCGGGCTGCGTCCTCGTCGGCGATACGCAAGGCGCCCTGTTCTATCTCGGCCTGATCCGCTCGGGGCAGGAGATCTCGGCGATCCGCGCCGATCTGCCTTTCGGCGAGCCTTACTGCATCAGGGAGGCTGCCTGACATGCGCATCGACGATGCCTCGTTCGGCCCCGGCATTCCCGATCCGGCGATCCGCACCACCTGCCCCTATTGCGGGGTTGGCTGCGGCGTTCTGGCAACACCGGACGGCAAAGGCGGTGCGGCGATCGCAGGCGATCCCGCCCACCCCGCCAATCTCGGCCGGCTCTGCTCGAAGGGCTCGGCGCTCGGTGAGACGCTCGGCCTGGGCAGCCGCGTGCTGCACCCGCTGAAGCGCAATGCGGCGGGCGGCTATGACCGTGTCACCTGGGAGCTTGCGCTCGATGCGGTTGCCGAGGGCTTCCGCTCGATCATCCGGCACGAGGGTTCTGAGGCCGTCGCCTTCTATCTCTCCGGCCAGCTCCTCACCGAGGATTATTACGTCGCCAACAAGCTGATGAAGGGCTTCATCGGCTCGCCCCATGTCGACACCAATTCGCGGCTGTGCATGTCCTCCACGGTCGCCGGCCATAAGCGCGTCTTCGGCTCCGACACGGTGCCGGGCAATTACGAGGACCTCGACAGCGCCGATCTGATCGTGCTGGTCGGCTCGAACACCGCCTGGTGCCACCCGGTGCTGTTCCGTCGCATCCAGCAGAACCGCAGCGAGCGCGGCGCCAAGGTCGTCGTCATCGATCCGCGCGTGACGGCCACCGCCGAGGATTGCGACCTCGTCCTGCAGCTCAAGCCGGGCTCCGACAGCGTCCTGTTCGCAGGGCTGCTCGTTCATCTCGCCGAGCACAGCCTGACCGACGCGACCTATCTCGCGCGCCACGCCAGCGGTTTCGAGGCCGTGCTGGAGAATGCGCGCGGCATCGCGCCCGACATCGCCGCCGTCTCCGCGCGCACCGGCTTGAGCCCGGCCGACATTGCAGCCTTCTACGCGCTCTGGGCCGGCACGCCTGCTGTGGTCACGGCCTGGAGCCAGGGCGTCAACCAGTCGGCGCAAGGCACCGACAAGGTCGCCTCCATCCTGCATTGCCATCTCGCCACCGGCCGCATCGGCCGTCCCGGCGGCGGGCCGCTTTCGCTGACCGGCCAGCCCAACGCCATGGGTGGGCGTGAGGTCGGCGGGCTTGCCAATATGCTCGCCGCCCATATGGGCTACTCGGCTATCGAGATCGACAGCGTCCGTCGTTTCTGGAACGCGCCCAACATGGCGCAGCATGAAGGCTTGAAGGCCGTCGCCATGCTCGATGCGGTGGCAGACAAGCGCATCAAGGCGCTCTGGGTCATGGCAACCAACCCGGCCGTCTCCCTGCCGCGCGCCGACCATGTCATGGCGGCGCTGCAGGGGCTCGACCTTTTCATCGTCTCCGAGAACGTGCTCTCCAACGACACGCTCGCCGCCAAGCCGCATTTCATCCTGCCGGCCGCCGCCTGGGGCGAAAAGGACGGCACGGTCACCAATTCCGAGCGCCGCATCTCGCGTCAGCGCGCCTTCCTGCCCCTGCCGGGCGAGGTCAGGCCGGATTGGTGGATCATCTGCGAGATCGCCAGGCGGCTGGGCTTCGCGGCCGGTTTCGGCTTCGCCGATGCTTCCGAAATCTATGCCGAGCACGCCGCACTTTCCGCCTTCGAGAATGACGGCACCCGCGATTTCGACATCGGCGCCCATGCCGGTTTGACGAAGCGCGGCTATGATGCGCTCAGGCCCGTGCAATGGCCCGTGCCCGCCGGTCAATCGCAGGGCACGGCGCGCCTCTTCGCCAATGGCGGCTTCTTCACGCCCGACGGCCGCGCCCAGATGAAGCCGCTCGCCATGCCGGCGCTGGCGGCTGAGCCGAGCGAGGCTTTTCCGCTGCTGCTCAACACCGGCCGCGTCCGCGATCACTGGCATACCATGACGCGCACCGGCCTGAGCCCGCGCCTCTCAGCCCATGTCAGCGAGCCCAGCGTCCATGTGAATCCGGCGGATGCCGCCCGTTTCGGCCTGGAGGAGGGCGGTTTCGCCCGCATCGCGAACGCCCATGGCGCGGTCGTGCTCAAGGTCCTGCGCGACGAGGGCGTGCCGGCTGGCTCGCTCTTCGCGCCGATCCACTGGTCGGCCGAGACGGCGTCCGATGCGCGTATCGGCGCGGCCGTGCAGCCCTTCTGCGATCCCCATTCCGGCCAGCCGGAGATGAAGGCGACGCCCTCGTCGATCGCGACCGTGAGCTATGCCGCGCAAGGCTTCGTGCTGTCGCGTGAGGCCTTCGCCCTGCCGGCGGGAAGCTGGTGGGCGAGTGTTGCGGTCGAAGGCGGGCAGGGCCGCCTGTTCGCGACAGATGCCTCTGTCGATGATCTGATGGCGGCCGTGCGCTCAGCCTTCGGTGAGGATGGTCTCACCGAGATGATCGACCGCCAGGGCGGCGCCTATCGTTGCGCCGTGACGCGTGAAGGCAGGCTGATCGCTGCGCTCTTCGTCGGCCCCTCCGGGCGGGCGCCGCTCTGGGACACGGTCAAGCTCGCCTTCGCCGATGCCGGCTTCGCGCCGGAAAACCGGCTCGCACTGCTCGCCGGCCGCCGGCTCGATGGCGCGGCCGATCCCGGCCCCACGGTCTGCGCCTGTTTCGGCGTCGGCCTCAATGCGATCCGCGCGGCCTTCGCCGGCGGTGGCGCGATGACGCCCGAGGATATCGGCCGGCAGCTCAAGGCCGGCACGAATTGCGGCTCCTGCCTGCCGGAAATCCGGCGCATCGGCGCGCAGTCGCGCGAGACGGTGGCGGCATGATGGTGGCGGCATGACGGACGCGACGGACCAATTCAATCAGAGGAGTATCGGGATGGGTCAGACTGTCTTGAAGAACGCGACCGTGGGCGCGAAGGTCGTCGCATTATCGGCCGTGCAGGCCGAGGTGGTGACCCTGCCGGCGGTTGCCGGCAAGCCGCTGCGCGAGCGGCTCGGCGCCTGGCTCAAGGCGGTTCTCGTCAACATCCTGCCGCCGCTGATCACGGTCACGCTGATCCTGCTGGTCTGGCAGCTCACCGCGCATGGCCCGCAATCCTCGCTGCCGCCGCCGACCAAGATCTGGGCGGAAGCCAAGGACCTGATCACCGAACCGTTCTTCTGGAACGGCTCGCAGGATATCGGTCTCGGCTGGCGCATCCTGGTCTCGCTCCAGCGCGTCGCCATCGGCTTCAGCCTGGCGGCGGTCGTCGGCGTGCTGCTGGGGGCGCTCGTCGGCCAGTCGGTCTGGGCGATGCGGGGGCTCGATCCGGTCTTCCAGGTGCTGCGCACCGTGCCGCCGCTCGCCTGGCTGCCGCTCTCGCTGGCGGCCTTCCGCGACAGCCAGCCCTCGGCGATCTTCGTGATCTTCATCACCGCGATCTGGCCGGTGATCATCAACACGGCGGTCGGCATCCGCAACATCCCGCAGGATTACCGCAATGTCGCGCAGGTGCTGCGGCTGAACCAGATCGAGTTCTTCTTCAAGATCATGGTGCCCTCCGCCGCGCCCTACATCTTCACCGGGCTTCGCATCGGCGTCGGCCTGTCCTGGCTCGCCATCGTCGCGGCCGAGATGCTGACCGGCGGCGTCGGCATCGGCTTCTTCATCTGGGATGCGTGGAACTCCTCGCGCCTGTCCGACATCATCGTGGCGCTCATCTACATCGGCGTCGTCGGCTTCGTGCTCGACCGCCTCGTCGCCTTCATCGGCACCATCGTCACCCGTGGCACCCTGACCAATTGAGGAGGATGCGATGAGCTATCTCAAGATCGACCATGTCGACAAACGCTTCCAGCGCGGCACCGCCACGACCGAGGTGCTCAAGGACATCAACCTCGTCATCGAAAAGGGCGAATATGTCTCCGTGATCGGCCATTCCGGCTGCGGTAAGTCGACCCTGCTCAACATCATCGCGGGTTTGACCCCGGTGAGCGCCGGCGCGGTGCTGCTGGAGGGCAAGGAGGTCAATTCGCCGGGGCCCGAGCGCGCCGTGGTCTTCCAGAACCATTCGCTGCTGCCCTGGCTCACCGTCTACGACAATGTTGCGCTCGCCGTGAACAAGGTCTTCGGCCGCCAGAAGAGCAAGGCCGAGCGGCATGACTGGATCATGCACAATCTCGACCTCGTCCAGATGGGGCATGCCAGGGACAAGCGCCCGGCCGAGATCTCGGGCGGCATGAAGCAGCGCGTCGGCATTGCCCGCGGGCTGGCGATGGAACCCAAGATCCTGCTGCTCGACGAACCCTTCGGCGCGCTCGACGCGCTGACCCGCGCCCATCTGCAGGATTCGATCATGCAGATCCATGCCGCGCTCGGAAACACCATGATCATGATCACCCATGACGTCGACGAGGCCGTGCTGCTCTCCGACCGGATCGTGATGATGACCAACGGCCCCTCGGCGCGCATCGGCGAGGTGCTCGACGTTCGGCTCGAGCGTCCGCGCAAGCGGCTCGATCTGGTCGCCGACCGCACCTACATCGCCGCCCGCGAGGCGGTCCTGAAATTCCTCTACGAGCGCCACCGCTTCGTCGAGGCGGCGTGAGCAGGGACGGTCATCCCGCACGCGCTGCGGCACGAAGTGCTGCTGCGCAGATGCGGGATCGCGAGACGCGTATGGCGCCAATAACGGCGCCTCATTCTGAGGACGGTCCCGGATCGCCGCTTCGCGTCGTCCGGGATGACCGAGAACCAACATGAGCGACGATTTCAGCCCGGACCAGAAGCGCTATCTCGAAGGCTTCATGAGCGGCATGCAGTCCGCCCGCGCGGCGCGTGGCCTCGGCCCGCTCGGCGGGGCTGCGGGCGCTGCTGCTGCTGCGCCTTCCGGTCCCGACAAGGAGCATCAGGAGGCGCAGGCGCGCATCGTCGCCGGCGGCGGCAAACTCGTTGACCAGGAGAAGTGGAAGGCGGCCGAGCATCCCTTCGATGCCTATGCCCGTTTCAAGGCGCAGGCCGAGGCCGGCACCTATCCCAAGCCTGAGGACAATTTCCGCTGGCGCTATCACGGCCTGTTCTACGTGGCCCCGGCGCAGAACAGCTATATGTGCCGCCTGCGCATTCCCAACGGCATCCTGAAGGCCTGGCAGTTCGAAGGCGTCGCCGATCTCGCGGAAAAGCTCTGCGGCCCCTATGCCCATGTCACCACCCGCGCCAATCTGCAGGTCCGCGAGATCAGCGCCGAGAATGCGCCGCTGCTGCTCGAAGGGCTCGCCGATCTCGGCCTCACCGCCAAGGGCTCGGGCGCCGACAATATCCGCAACGTCACCGGCTCGGCCACGGCCGGCATCGACCCGCTCGAACTGCTCGATACGCGGCCCCATGCCCGCGCCTGGCACCACCACATCCTGAACGACCGCTCGCTTTATGGCCTGCCGCGCAAGTTCAACGTCGCCTTTGACGGCGCGGGTTCGATCGCGACGCTGGAGGACACCAACGATATCGGCTTCCAGGCGATAGAGCTGGGCGAGGGCGCCGCTTTCGAAGGCCAGCCCATCGAGCCCGGAATCTGGTATCGCCTGGCGCTGGGCGGCATCACCGGCCATCACGACCTCGCCCGCGACACCGGCGTCATCGTCGCGCCATCTGACGCCGTCGCGGTCGCCGACGCGATCGTACGCGTCTTCATTGCCAATGGCGACCGTACCAACCGCAACAAGTCGCGCTTGAAATATGTGCTCGATGCCTGGGGCTTCGAGAAATTCCTCGCTGCGGTCGAGGACAAGCTCGGGCGCAAGCTGGTCCGGGTCGATGCGAGCCTGGTGAAGCCGCGCCCGGTTTACGACCGCCTGGCCCATATCGGCGTGCACAAGCAGGTCCAGGCCGGCTTGAACTGGATCGGTGTCGCGCTGCCGGTCGGCAAGCTCACCGTGGCGCAGATGCGCGTCATCGCTTCGATCGCCAAGAGTTGCGGCGATGGCGATATCCGCCTGACCGTCTGGCAGAACCTGCTGATCTCCGGCGTGCCGGATGCGAAGGTCGAGGATGTTGTTGCCAATCTCCAGGCGATCGGCCTTTCCGCCGAAACCTCGATCCTGCGCGCGGGGCTGATCGCCTGTACGGGCGCGACGGGCTGCAAATTTGCCGCCGCCCACACCAAGGAGGATGCGCTCGCCATTGCCGCCCATTGCGAGCCGCGCATCACGCTGGAGACGCCGGTCAACATCCATCTGACAGGCTGCCACCACTCCTGCGCCCAGCATTATATCGGCGATATCGGGCTGATCGGCGCCAAGGTGCCGGTCAATGAGGAAGGCGACACCGTGCCCGGCTACGATCTGCTCGTGGGCGGCGGCTATGGCGTCGATGGCGGCATGGCGCGGCCCTTCCGCGAGAAGGTCAGGGCCGAGGATGCTCCGGCGCTGGTCGAGGCGGTCCTGCGCACCTGGCAGATTCATCGCGCCGCGCCCGACGAAAGCTTCGTCGCCTTCGCCCGCCGCCATGAGATCGAGGCGTTGCAGGCCTTGGTCGCGAGCACCGGAGACGCGGCATGACCGTGCAGAGCCCGTCCCCCATCGTCCAGGTCCTGCCCGAGACCGCGCCGTTCTCCGAGGAGCAGCGCTCCTGGTTGAACGGCTTTTTCGCCGGCCTGCTTTCGCTCGACAATGCCGGCGTTACCGCGCTCTCGCCTGCAGAGAATGCCGCCGTGATGGGCGAGGCCGATGACGGCGCGCCCTGGCATGATCCGGCAATGGAGATGGCGGAGCGCATGACGCTCGCCGAGGGCAAGCCTTTGCCGCGCAAGCTCTTCGCCGCCATGGCGCAGCAGGATTGCGGCCAGTGCGGCTATGTCTGCGAGACTTACTCCGCCGCGATCGCCTCCGGGCAGGAGCCGCGCCTGAACCTCTGCGCGCCCGGCGGCAAGGACACGCTGCGCATGTTGAAGACGCTGGTGGAGGAGGGTGGCGCCGCTCCCGCCGCGCCGATGGCGGAAGCCGCTTCGCCCGCGCCCGCGGGCCCGATCGGCCGTTCGCGCGAAAACCCGGCCCTGGCGACCTTCCTCTCGCGCCGCAAGCTCAATGGCGAGGGCTCGGAGAAGGAGACCTGGCATGTCGAGTTCGATCTCTCGGAATGCGGGCTCGACTACATCGTCGGCGACGCCTTCGGCATCGTCGCCCAGAACGATCCACGCTTGGCCGACGCGGTCATCGCGCTGCTCGGCGCGCGGCCGGACGCGCCCGTCAACGGCAAGACGCTGCGTGAGGCGCTCGTCAGCGATTGCGCACTCGGCCCGGCGCCCGATGCGCTGTTCCAATTGATCTCCTATGTCACGGGCGGCGAAACCCGCGCCAAGGCCAAGCGCCTCGCGGCGGGCGAGGATCCCGATGGCGATCTCGACCGGCTCGACGTGCTCGGCGCCTTGCACAAATTCGGCCAGGCAAAGCTCTCGGCTGAGGCCTTCGTCGAGGCGCTCGACCCGTTACAGCCGCGGCTCTATTCGATCTCGTCCTCGCATGTCGCGACGCCCGGCCGCATCACGCTGACGGTCGATACAGTGCGCTATAAGGTCGGCACGCGCCCGCGCTGGGGCGTGGCCTCGACCTATCTCGCCGAGCGCGTCCAGCCCGGCAACAAGGTGCCGGTCTATGTCCAGCGGGCGCATGGCTTCGGCCTGCCGGAGAATCCCGCGACGCCCGTCATCATGTGCGGCCCCGGCACCGGCATCGCCCCGTTCCGCGCCTTCCTGCATGACCGCAGAGCGACGAAGGCGCCGGGCCGGAATTGGCTCTTCTTCGGCCATCAGCGCCGGGCCTCGGATTTCTTCTACGAGGACGAATTGAACGCGATGAAGCAGGAGGGCGTCCTCACCGGCCTCACCTTGGCCTGGTCGCGCGACGGCAAGGAGAAGATCTACGTCCAGGACCGCATGCGCGAGCGCGGTGCCGAGCTCTTCGCCTGGCTGGAGCAGGGCGCGCATTTCTATGTCTGCGGCGACGCCAAGCGCATGGCCAAGGACGTCGAGCGCGCCATGGTCGATGTCGTCGCCGAGCATGGCGGCCGCTCGGCGGACGAGGCCGTGGCCTATGTCGCCGCGCTGAAGAAGGCCGGGCGCTATCAGGCCGATGTTTATTGAGGGCAAGAGCAGGATGCGAAAAAGTGGGCACCGGTTTTTCGCATTGATCCTGCTCTGACTCTTAGAGCATTTTCGAGCGAAGTGGACACCGGTTCGCGTGAAGAAAATGCGATAAAACAAGGAGCTGGAGCATTTCCGCGATTCGGAGAAACGCGGAAATACTCTAGATGAGAGGCGGATTCAGAATTCAGCTGGGATCACTTTGTGATTCCAGCTGAATTCTGAATCCGCCTCTCGCGTTTTCGAGCGAAGTGGATCCCGATTCGCGTGAAGAAAACGCGGTCAAGCCGTGATCTAGATCAATTGAGCGATGCGTTTTCCCGGTACAAACAGCGTTCCAGCATTCAAGCGGGGCCAATAAGCAGGCCGCAAGCGAAGTTGTGATATTATTACGATTAAGGCATCGTTCGCGCTTGGCCAGAGAGTAATTGCCCTGGCGTCGGCCGGCCGAAATCTCCGATTCGTTACGGAAACCGGAAGGTGCTCCTGACGATTCAAAATGGAACGGACAGGCTCTGCTTATGTTACGATAGCCGATGACCGCTCAATCAGGGGTCTATCTATCTTTGACCGCCAATTTTAGCATTGTTCTAAAGTGGTGTTGTCGTGATTGATTCGAGACCGAGTATCTGCGGCGCAGATGCCGCGAAGCGCGTCGACACTGGATCGGGGGGTCCAATGCTGGCATTCTTCAACGAAGACGAGAGCTTCGGTGAAACCTTGCGTTTCATCGAGGAGCGGATTCCGCTTGGCATTTTCTCGATGGCGCTGCCGTCGCGCAAGGTGCGCTGGTCGCCTGGCATGTTCCGGCTGCTGGGGCTCGATCCGGCAACGCACCAGCCGTCCGAAGAGATGTTCCACGCGCTGATTCACCCGGCCGATCTCGGCCCGCGGGCCGAGATCGAGCTGAGCTTGCGCAACGCCATGCCGCTCCACCGCGATATCCGGATCCTCAACCCGAAAGGGCAATTGCGCTGGGTGAGGGTCAATGCCGAGTTTCTGCTCGACGACCGCGGCAGGCCGCATCGTCTGGTCGGATCTTTCCTCGACGTATCCGCCGAATACGAGGCACGGCAGTTGATCAAGGCTAGCCAGCGACGCTTCGATGCGATGGCTGCGGCCTGCACCCCGGTCTGGTGGAGCGCCGGGCCGGATGGGCGGATCGAATGGCTCGAGGGCTGGCAGGAACTGACGGGGCAGGATCCCGACCACAGCCGCGATTGGGGTTGGATCGCGATGCTCCATCCCGACGATACCGAGCGCGTCGTCGCCGAGCGCAACATGGCGCTTGCAGCTGGCCGGGTCTGCGAGATCGAGATGCGGGTCCGCCTGCGCGACGGCAGCTATCGCTGGGTGCGCGCGCGCAGCGTCCCGGTCCGTGACGATGCCGGCGAGATCACCGAATGGGTCGGCGGCTGCGTCGACATCCATGCCAGCAAGGAGTGGCCTGCGCCAAGCTGCGCGACAGGGGGGCTCAGCGGTGCCCAGATTCGCGGCGGGCGCGGCATCGTCAACTGGTCGGTGAAGCAGCTCTCGGAAGCGACGGGCGTAGCCGTCTCGACCATCCGCAGGATCGAGGAATTCGACGGCTTCGTCGGCTCGCATGCGAGCGCGGTTGAAAAAATCCATCACGCTCTCGTGCGCGCGGGCGCAGATTTTGTCACGCCGCCAAATGGTAAGCCGGCGGTGCGCCCGGCCTGAGGCCGGCATATGGCCAGCGCGATCGCGCCCGACCGCATGGCGAGCAAATTTCGCGCTTAGCGTGTATTTCTGAGCAAAGATTAGACACAAAAATTGTTCAAATTGGTCCTGAATGGAATGAGCGGGCTGCAAAGATGGTAAATTGCTCATCAATATCCTGTGCCTAGCTTGGTCTCGTAGGCTGTTGTCGTTTCAACAAAGCAGCCACTCGGGGGACTGACATGGTGACGAAATCCTTGGAGAAGCACCCTGGCGCAACGGAGGCGCGGTCGCATGGTGACGAGGCCGGCATTGCCGCCTGGCTGTCGGCAAATGCGACTGTGGCGCGCAACGAGCTGCACGGGCTGGCGATGCTGTCTCAGGCGCAATGCGAAACGGCGGACTATGTCGCCGAACTGGCGCAGTCCCTGGCGAGCCTGACCCGCAAAAGCGGCCTGCGCTCGCTCGCGGATGTCCTGAACATCGTCGCTCATGAGGCCGGAGTGATGGCCAGGACGGGCTTTACGATCCTCGATGAGGTGCGCGAGGAGCAGCAGCGTTCACAGGTGGTTTAGCAAAGGCTCGCGAGCCGGGGGCGGGCGTTGCGCTCAATGGGCATAGCGGAGCTCAAACCCGGAAAAGCGGGCTCGGTGTCGGGTGGGCTCCACTGGCTCCGGCCGCGCCATCGGCTCGGCTCTATCGACGGCAGCAACCGCGAGCCACGGACTGGAGCGCGGCCGTACAAATCCCTGCTGGTCCTGCGGGCGGATCTGCGCCCGCTTGGTCGCTCCCGGCATTGGCGTGGCCACCGCCGGCTGATCCGCCAGCGGGAACGCCGTTAGCCTGTTGATTTGATTGGAGCCACGGCCGTCATTCCGGGGCTACGCCCTCGGGTCCGACCTTTGGTCGGCCCAAGGATAAACTCCGCGTAGAGCCCGGAACCCAGAACCGACAGAGCTGGGAAGCGGGCTCCGCCATCAGCCACGCTCATATCGTTGCCATCTGCGGTTCTGGGTTCCGGGCTCGACCCTGCGGGCCGCCCCGGAATGACGGCGTGTTTCCCAGCAAAGACGGCAAGCCTTAGGGCGGCCCGGAAACCTCAATATCGCTTGGTTGAGAGCACGTCGAAGGTCTTGCCGATCGTCGCCAGGGCCTTGTCGTAATCGGCCAGCGACAGGCAGGCGATCAGCGCGTCGATGATGGCGAGCTGGGCGATGCGGCTGGTCATCGCCTCCGTGCGGAACTGGGTTTCGCGCGCCATGGTGTGCAGCACGATATCGGCATAGGCCAGCAGTGGCGACTTGCCGAAATTGGTGATGCAGATCGTCGTCGCGCCGGCCTCCTTGGCGAGCTTGGTTGCCGTCACGGTCTCATGCGTGCTGCCGGAATGGGAGATGGTGATGACAGCCACATCCGGCCCGGTCAGCGAGGCGCTGATCGCCTGGACATGGGAATCGACCACCACCTTGGCCTCGACGCCGATGCGCAGCAGGCGGTAATTCGCGTCCTCTGCGATCGGGGCGGCGCTGCCGATGCCGTAGAGCTCGACGCGGCGCGCTTTCAGGATCGCGGCGACGGCCCGTTCCATCGCGCCGGTGTCGAGCGCCTTCATGGTGTCGTGCAGCGCCTGGAGATCGCTGCGGAAGATCTTTTCGATCACCGTGCCGGTGTCGTCGCTGCGGGCGAGATCCTCATGGATGAACTGGACCGGCTGCACCAGATCGCGCGCCAGCGCGATCTTGACCTGCTGGAAGCCGCGCGCGCCGAGCTGCTGGCACAGCGAGATGACGCTGCCTTCGCTGGCGCCTGTGCGCTCGGCCACTTCCGTGACCGACATGTGCACCACCTCACCGGCATGGGCGATGAAGAAATCGGCGATGCGGGCGGCGGTCGGCGGCAGGTTGGCGCGCAGCGCCTGCAGGCGATCGAGCGCGCCCTCCAGACCGGAGGATGACGGGCTCTTGCGGATCTCCGCGGGCTTGCGAATCTCTGCAGATTTGGAGGCGGGCTTCGCGGTCGTCATGCGCTCAAGGCCAATAGGCCGATGCTTTCATGCTGGGGCGGGGCGCTTCCCGGGAGCGGAAACACCCCGTCGCGAATCTCGAAATAGCGCAGGCCGAAGCGCCGCGCACCCTCGCCGTCGGTCGCCGGATTGTCGCCGACCATCATGACGGCGCGCTTGGGCAGTTTGAGCAGGGCAAGCCCGGCCTCGAACAAGGCGGGCTCGGGCTTGCCGATGACGCGGTGCGGCACCGGGCCGGTGCAGGCGATGAGAGCGGCCAGCAGCGCGCCCGTCTCCGGCACGATTGCACCATTGGGGCCGGGATGGACGAGGTCGGGATTGGCGGCGACGAGCTCGGCGCCGTCGCGCACCGCATTGGCCGCGATCGTCAGGCGCTCATAGGAGAACTGCCGGTCGCGGCCGAGGAAGACGATGTCGGGTCGTGTCTGCACCGGCACGAGCCCCTGGTCGCGCGCATGGGCCATCAGGCTCTTGCTCGCCATCATATAGATGCGGGCGCGGGGCAGGCGGCGGGCGATCTCGTCGAGCGCAGTGGTTCCCGCGAGGATGATCCGGCGCTGAGCGACCGCCAGGCCAAGCCGCTTCAGGCCGCGCGATAGCTCCAGCGGCGTATGCTCGGCGTCGTTGGAGGCGATGACGAAACGGCCCTCCAGCGCCTCGAGAAAGGCGCTCGCGCCCGGCAGGGCCTGCTGGCCGCGCACCAGGGTTCCGTCGAGATCGACGAGATAACCGTGAACATCCCGAAGCGAGCCCATCGCGCGAATCTCAAAATCTGCCGGCCGGATACTTGAATCCATGAACTGAGATAAGCTCAGTGTCAAATCTGATATTTACTGAGCTAAGTTCATCGTCCTGTCATGAAGCGCTGCCACCACATTGCCATCGCAGCAAGGGCCCAGGGCAGCAAAGCCTAGAGCGGAAGCCAGGCGGTGAATGCGATGTCCGTGGCAGCCCAGGCAGGGGGAAGACATGCTCGAATTCCTGACCGGCCGCGTGCTGCGGATGGCGATCACGCTCTGGGCGATCGTCTCTGTCGTCTTCCTCGCCACCCGCCTGACCGGCAACCCGATCGACTTCCTGATGCCGGAAGGGCTCGACGCTGCTTCGCGGCGCGAGATGATCGCCTATTGGGGGCTCGATCGCACGGTCGTCGAGCAATACTGGCTGTTCTGGCGCTCGCTGCTTTCGGGCGATTTCGGCCTCGGCCTGATGGAGCGGCGGCCGGTCGCGACGATCTTCACCGAGCGACTCTGGCAGAGCGCCTCGCTCCTGGTCGCAACGCTGGCGCTGACGATCGGCGTCGGCGTGCCCGCCGGCATTTTGGCTGCGATCTGGCGCGGCCGGCCGGGCGGAAGCGGCGTGCTCTTCGCGGCCTTCCTCGGTTACGCCATCCCGAATTTCGTGCTCGCCATCCTGCTGCTGCTGATCTTCTCCTACACGCTGCACTGGCTGCCCAGCGCCGGCTCCGGCACGCTGCTGCATTACGTCATGCCGACGATCGCGCTGTCGGCCTATTTCGTTGCGGCGCTGGTGCGCTACACCCGCAACGCCATGCTCGATGTCCTCTCCGAGGACTATATGCGCACCGCCCGCGCCAAGGGCCTGTCCGAGCGCGCGATCATCCTCGAGCACGGCCTGCGCAATGCGCTGATCCCGGTCATCACCGTGCTCGGCCTGCAGATCACCACGCTGGTCTCGGGCGCGGTGGTGGTCGAGACCGTCTTCGCCTGGAACGGGGTCGGCGATCTCCTGGTCGGCGCGACGATCAAGCGCGACTACCCGGTGCTGCAATTCGGCGTCCTCGTCGTCGCGAGCGCGGTGATCCTCGTCAATCTCGTGGTCGATCTCACCTATGCGCTGGTCGATCCGCGCGTGCGCCTGGCTGGAGCCTGAGCGATCATGACCGATATCCTCGATGCCAATGCCCTCGACGCCAAGATCGCATTTCCGCCGCGGCCCAAGCCGCGCGGGCGCTTCGCCTGGCCGGCGGGCGTCAGCCTTCTCGTCGCAGGTGCTGCCCTGCTCGCGCTCATCCTCGTCCTGCTCGCGCTGTTTGCGCCGGCGCTCGCACCCTTCGAGCCCGACCAGCAGAAGCTGCTCGCCCGGCTGCGCCCGCCGATCGGCTTCGAGCGCGCCAATCCGGCGCATTGGTTCGGCACCGACCAGCTCGGTCGCGACCTGCTCTCGCGCTGCCTCCATGGCCTCAGGCTGACGCTGGCGCTTGCCTTGTTCGGCACGCTGATCGGGCTGGCGCTCGGGGTTTCGCTCGGGCTCGTCGCCGGCCTGTTCGGCGGCTGGGCCGATGCGCTGATCATGGGCTTCGTCGACATCATGCTGTCGCTGCCCTTCACGCTCGTCGCGCTCCTCGTCATCGCGCTGGCCGGGACCGATGTCGCGGTGCTGATCTGCGTGCTCGGCATCGCCTATTGGGCGCATTTCGCCCGGCTGGTGCGCGCCCAGGTGCTTGGCCTCAGGGAATTGCCCTTCGTCGAGGCGGCGCGGGCGGCGGGCGCGACGCGCTGGCACATCGCCACCGTGCACATGATCCCCAACATCGTCTCGCCCATCGTGGTGATGGCGAGCCTGAACTTCTCCAACCTGATCCTGCTCGAATCCGCGCTCTCCTTCCTGGGCCTGGGCGTGCAGCCGCCGACAGCGACGCTCGGTTCCATGGTCGGGCAGGGGCGCGACTACATGGCGTCCGCGTCCTGGATCGTGGCGGTGCCGGCGCTGCTGATCGTGCTCGTCAGCCTAGCCGCCATGCTGCTCGGCGATTTCCTGCGCGACCATCTCGACGTGCGCCTGCGCGAACGCTGACGGCCGCCTGCCTTTCACACCCGCCTGCCACGCCTCTTCCTCTCCCGCTCGTCTCGAAAGGGCTGAAACCATGCTCAAGACCTTGATGAAGACCGCGCTCGCCGCAGCGCTCGCCACCACAGCGCTCACCGGGCTTGCCGCCGCACAGGAGCTCAAGGTCGGCGTGCAGAACATGGCGCCCTGGCTCGATCCCGGCCGCGATTTCTCCAATGTCGGCTCGCAATTCTACTTCAACGCCTTCGATCCGCTGATCGGCAAGGACGCGGCCCGCGCCGAGAGCGTCTGGCAGCCCGGCATCGCCACGAGCTGGAAGCAGGTTTCGCCGACGCAGATCGAATTGAAGATCCGCCAGGGCGTGACCTTCCACAATGGCGACCCGATGACGGTGGAGGACGTGGTCTTCTCCTTCGACCGCATCATCAACTCGACCTTCCCGCCCTATACCGTGCGCAAGCGCGACACGCTGCCCAACATGGCCAAGGTCGAGGCGGTCGACGCCGAGACGGTGCGGATCACCGCCACCAAGCCCGAGCCGCTGTTCGAGACCCTGCTCAACGTGCAGCAAGGCATGATCGTGCCGAAGAGATACGTCATGGCCCTGACGGGCGATGCCAATGTCGCCGAGCCCAGTGATTTCGAGGCCTTTGCGCTCAAGCCCGTCGGCACCGGCCCCTACAAGATCACCGAATTCGTCCCCAACCAGAAGCTGGTCTATGAGCGCTATGACGGCTTCTGGGGCGAGAAGGCGCCGTTCCAGAAGGTCACGGTCCAGCGCATTCCGGAGCTCTCGGGCCGCCTGACCGCGCTGAAGAACGCCGAGGTCGACCTCATCACCAATATCCCGCCCGACCAGCTCGATCCGATCGCGTCTGATGCCAAGCTCAAGGTCGAGGGCATGCAGACGCCGCTCTTCCACGTCGTCATCTTCAACACCCAGAACCCGAAGATGGCCAATCCGAAGCTGCGCCAGGCGCTGTCCTACGCCATCGACCGCAAGACGCTGAACGAGGCGCTCTGGTTCGGCAAGGCGAAGGTGCCGAGCTCGCATACATTCGCGCAGTTCGGCCCGCTCTACATGCCGGAGCTCGACACCTTCGAATATGATCCCGCCAAGGCCAAGGCCCTGCTGAAGGAGGCGGGCTATGACGGTTTCCCGATCCGCTTCGACACCCAGGCCGCCTATTACACCAATGGCCTGCTGGCCGCGCAGGCGATCCAGGAGATGTGGGGCGCTGTGGGCGTCAAGACCCAGCTCAACGTCACCGAGCAATGGACCGGCTCCGAGCCCTCGATGATGGCGCGCAACTGGTCGAACCCGATGTATTTCCCCGATCCCGCCGGCTCCTTCGGCATCATGTGGGCGCCGACCGGCAACTCCGCCTCGGAAGGCCGCTTCAAGGCCGACGAGGCCTACATCGCGCTGTGGGAGAAGTTCCGCTACTCGACTGATCTGGCAGAGCGCAAGCAGGCCTATGCCGGGCTGATGCAGATGATCAAGAACGACCCGCCGGTGCTGCCGCTCTACCAGCCCTATGAATCCTACGGCATGAAGCGCTCGCTCGCCTGGCGGCCGCTGCCCGGGCACATCCCCTATGTGCTCGATTTCCGCGCCGGCCGCGTGACGCTGGCGGCCCGCTGAGCCGATCCGGGAGGGGCCGGCCTGCGCCGGCTCCTCCTCCTCTTCTTCTCAACCCATCGCAATCGTGAGCCTTGTCATGGCCAAAGCCCTTCGCCTCGCCTTCGTCGCCGATATCCATCACGGCGAGAACAGCTTCACCAAGATGGGCGCCCACGCCCTGCCATTGCTGGCGGAGTTCCGCCGCTTCGTCGCGCAGGCCAGGCCCGACGCCGTGATCGATCTTGGCGACCGCATCTCCGATTGCGACCATGCGACCGATCTGCGGCTGGAGCAGGAGGTCGCCGAGGCCTTCTCGGCCATTGCCGCGCCGCGCTTCCATCTCTGCGGCAATCATGACCGCGACCATCTCAGCGTCGCCGAGAACGAGGCGATCCTGGGCCAGAAGCTGGGACATCGCATCATCGATCTCGGCGATTGGCGGCTTGTGCTCTGGGCCGCGGATTCGAAGATCCACCGCCCCGGCGGCTTCGTGCTGCAGGAGGCCGATCTGCTCTGGCTCGCCGCGACCGTGAACGCCGCCGACCGCCCGCTCGCGATCATGAGCCATGTCCCGATCTCGGGTCATGGCCAGACCGGGAACTATTATTTCGAGCGCAATCCCGAATTCTCGACCTATCCCGGCGCGGAGCGGGCGCGCGCCGTGCTGCGGCAGGCTAATGTCCCGGTCGTCTGCCTCTCCGGCCATGTCCATTGGAACACGCTGACGACGGTCGACGGCATTCCGCATCTGACGCTGCAATCGCTGACCGAGAGCTTCACCACCTTGCCGGAGCCGGCCGGCTCCTGGGGCCTGCTCGAACTGGACGAGACGATCACCTGGACCGTCCATGGCAAGGACCCGTTCTCGGCGCGGGTCGAGGCGGGGGAGACCCTGCGCCGCTGGATGACGCCGCTGCAGCCTTTCCACGAGCATCCCGAACTGCGCCTGCGCCATCTGGCGCTGGCGGCGGAATAGGCTGCGTTCAGGCGGCCGATATCTGCTCCAGGGCCCGCTCGATCAGCCTGAGCGAGGCCTCCGTCGTCTTGTAGGCGGCGTGCGGCGTCAAAGTGAGGCTGTCCATCCGCAGATAGGGGTGTGATGGCGGCAGCGGTTCCTGCTCGAAGACATCGAGCCCCGCATGCGCCAGCCGGCCGCTGTCGAGCGCGGCGATCAGCGCCGCCTCTAGGGCGGTTCTACGACTGGTATAATAAGTACAAATGCGTTACAGTTTGTAAGATAACGACGTTTTGGATCAGTCGACAATGTTACGCATGTCGGAAACCAAAGCCGCTTTCCAGAGAGCCAATTTTGCAGGCGTGCGTAAACTCGCTGCTATCTTCATCTTGGCGCAGGCCTCGCTTGGTCTTGAGGCCAGAAGCGAGGCTCTGGCAGAAGTAAAGCAGCCTCCAAATCCCATCGTTCAATGCTGTGCTTTCGCCGACTTGTTATTCTGCAAGAGCTTCCTCGCTTGCAATCCACTGTCCCAACTCATTGAGAGTCGAAAGAAATTCGCCCATAGGTTTTCTGAGCGGGCGGTTTTGATCTACGATCAATCCTTCCTGCTCAACCGGGACAATCTGCATTCCAATTGGATGCCGGCTACGTCCATGCCGGCAGCGGTCGCTCGTAGCGTTGGGCTGACAAAGCCATCGACGACCCGCGCCGGACTGATCAGCGACAATGAGGCGGAGCCAGAGTTCCCGATCATTCGTCAAGGCCAGGCAGTCTGGAGTGCTGATCTTAGCGGCGAAACACAATTGGTGCGAGTCACTATCCAAATCGATACGACTGATCTGCGTGTCGACCTGGCATTCAAGGTCGATTCAACTTCGAAAATCCTGGCGATCGAATTGGTTGCTTCGGCCCCCAAGATGGAGGGGCGCCTGGCGCTGACCGAGATGCCGCGCGCTCGGCGCTCGGGCGCCACGGAAGGCGAGCCGCTTCTAGGCCGCATAGCCATGACAACCGCCGGGGCAGACAGGGTGGAGCTGTCCCCTGACCCTATCGATTTAGCCAATAATCAGCGCCGCATTGTGTCCGCGCCTTGGCTTGATTTTCGGCTGGTCGATCGGAACAACAAGGCTGTTGTTCTAACCGTTGAAAAGGGGAAGGCGTCTACAGAAATGCTGGCTGCGCTGCTAAAGAATTTTACGGGTAAATAGTATTTTACTTATCTGCGGCCCAAAATCTGTAGTTTTAATTCACATTATGAGATCAAAGATCTCGTCTTCTCTCAGCTTAATGCGGCATTGATTCTTGAGGCTCATTTGGCCTCGAGGCGTGCCTTCTGGTAGCCATGCAGCCACGTACCGCGAATGCCATAGGAAAGCAGCGGTTGCATGGATACTTCCGCGTTGGAATAAATGATCTTGTTGCTAAGATTATCGAGGTAGAAATTCTGATCCGTATCAGCCCTCATCACCAGGATCGCATGATCCTGATGCAGCTTGATATGCTTGCCGATCAAAAGATAGAGGTCTGAACTGTCAACGCCAGAGGCTTTCAGCATCCACATTTTGACAATGGCAATATCCTCGCAGTCGCCGCGGCCTTTGTTCAGGGTCTCTGCCAATGTGGCCCAGTGGTCGAGCTCGCCATAGTTTTCAATATCCGTCATATATTGGATCGTTTCGTTGACGAAACGGTTGATGAGGCGGGCTTTGGCATTGCGATCCAGCCCGCGCGCCTCGCGGACAACCTCTCGAGCCCGTTGCAGGCGCGGATTGGAGCAGCCTTGACGCAGCGTTTCACAGGGAGCCTTCAGGAGGTTGTCCCCTTGCTCCGCCAGGATTTGCTTCCATTTCCCGGCGTGGATCGAGTTCGAGACCGAGATCGCCACCGATCCGAATACCTGCTTGGGAATGCCGTCCGAGCTAACCGGAGGCTGCTGCTGAAGCATTCCCGGCAGATTTTGAAGGAAAGGCAGAAATGGCTGATACAAGACGTTGGCGAACTGAATGCCACTGCTCTTCTGCCACTTGGGAGCCAGAAGCGGTGCATCGACAAGGTTGTTGCTGGAGCCTGTTGTCTCAGGGGCGCTCCAGGGTGTGGACAATGGCTGCATCGCATTGGCCTGCAACATGAAGCGCGTCAGGACTTTTCCCGGTTCCGTTGTTCCGTTCTCAGCGAGCAGGGCAGGCTTTTCCGAAAGATCAGCCGGGTCGATGCTGGCGCGCGTCGGCTGGCTTTGCATCGCAAAGACGACGCCGACCAATGTCAGCGCGGCCCGGATACCTTGTCGCCAGTTCGACTGCATGATTGCCTCCCCTTGCAGACGCATTGGGAGGCCGCTCTCGTCGCTAGCGGGCTGCGGAAATACCTAAAATTTGAGAGATCGGGCTTCTGAAGTTCACCAAGGCAAAGGGAATCTATTTGAATCGATCTAATTTGAGATAAGATCGCTCACGTAGCGGAAACCATATCGACCATGAGACTTCTCTCGTATCTCAACAGCTGGCTTACGGAGCCGACCACAGGCACCGGGCTTGGCGAAATCCAGCGCGGCGAGGCAGTGCCGAGACTGGCGAAGTTGGTGGTCCTTTTCGTTGGCTTGCTCATGCTGTTGCTGGGGCTCTGGGCCGGCCTGACCCAGCTCGAAGAGGTCACTCGCGGCTCCGGCCGGGTCATTCCGTCTAGCCGCGTACAAGTGATTCAAACGCCTGAGGCCGGCGTCGTCCGCGAAATCCCTGTCAGGCTTGGCCAGCGCATCCACCGTGGTGATCTGCTGATGCGCCTCGAGGATACGCCGAATGCCACACGCGCCAACGAAGTCGAGGCACAGGCGCGCGCGCTCAGCGCCCAGATTGCGCGTCTGGAGATCGAGGCATCAGGTCAGGATACACCTTATCAATGTCCGCCTCGCGTAGCTGAGACCGCAATCGCCGTCTGTGAGAACGAGGAGCGCCTGTTGGCGCTGCGCAAGGAAAACCTGAATACGCGGCTTGAAGTCTTTCGCCAGCGCGTCCAGCAGCGCCGCCAGGAGATCGCCGAAACCGTCGCCAACATGAACCGCTATGCCGAGGGCTTGAAGCTGTCCGAGCGCGAGATGCGGCTAGTCGGTCCGTTGGTGAGCCGCAATCTGGTTTCACAAATGGAATCACTGCGCGTGGAGCGGCAGCTTGTCGAATTCCGCGGCCAGGTTGCCACGGGAACCGAAACGCTCGTCAGGCTCAAATCGAACTTGTTGGAAGCAGAGCTGCAAGTCGATGAGCAAGTCATCCAGTCCCGGCGCGAAGCGGCCGGCGAGCTGACGACTCGCAAATCCGAATTCTCCGTGATCGATCAGACTTTGCGCGGCGCAGAGCAGCGTGTCGCGCGAACCGATATCCGGGCGCCGGTCGAGGGGATCATCAACGCCCTTCCGATCACGACGGTGGGGGCGTTCCTGAATGCCGGCGAGAAGGTGGTCGAAATCGTTCCGCTGGAGGACAAGCTGCTGGTCGAAGCGCGCATTCGTCCGTCCGATATCGCCTTCATAACTCTCAACCAGCGCGCCATAGTCAAGGTGACGGCTTACGACTTCTTTCAGTATGGCGGGCTGTCCGGCACAGTCGAGCACGTTTCGGCAGACAGCCTCTATGACAGCAATGCCAAGGAGAATTTCTACGCTGTCATCGTCAGGACTGATGAAGCCGCACTGAAGCGGGGCGGGGTCGAGTTTCCCATCATTCCGGGCATGATCACCGATGTCGACATCATCACCGGGCACAAGTCGATTCTGACCTATCTTCTGAAGCCGATCAACCGCGCCTGGCGCGAGGCTTTGCGTGAGCGCTGAGGCTTTACCGAGCGAAAACGGACTGACGACCGGCAGAGCGCTTGCCCGCCGAACGCGCATCCTGTCATTCGGGGGCAGGCGACACATCTTTGCTCTTGAGGAGCCGTTCTGGACCAGCCTTGAACAGATGGCCGCCCGGCAGTCGGTCAAGCTGAGTCAGCTGATCAGCATGGTGCTCGCCGACCATGCGGGAGAGAACCAGACCTCCCTCCTTCGCGCTGCCGTCGTCAGATGGCTCCTCGATGAATGCGACAGACACTATGCCATCCTGTTGTCGTCGATCCGTGGGATCCTGTCCGCCATTCCAGCACCTGCCGTCGCGATGACGGATAAGCAGCAGGTTATCGCGCAAAACCTGCCTTTCGCTCGTCTTCTCGATGGGCGCCTGCAAAGTGAAGGCGATACGAACCCGGAGCTGACGCTCAGGCTGAATGTGCCCCCGGCTCGGCTGATCGCGCTGCTGACGGTCGACCCGCATCGCGCGATCGGCGTTCCCTTCACGCTTCGCTCCTCCGCTCGGAAGATCAGCGGCATCATGAACACGTCGGTCATCGACCCCACGGGAGAAAAACCGGTATTCATGTGCGTTGTGCGCAGCGTCGAGGGCGTAAACTAGAGCGTTTTCGAGCGAAGTGGGTACCGGTTCGCGTGAAGAAAGCGCGTCAAAGCAAAGAGCTGGAGCGGTTGAACGATCCAATTGGATCGGAAATTGCTCCAGAGCGTTTTCGAGCGAAGTGGGTACCGGTTCGCGTGAAGAAAACGCTCTAAAATACAGCCACGATGACATGAGCCTGAATTTTGGCAGCAACCTCGCCGCTGCCATGTCTGTCAGCGATTGCGGATGTGGCGTAGTCGGTTGCGGCGTCCAGTTGCCCAGCGTCTCTGGCCTCGATTTCGTTGCGAAGGGGCGTTCCCTGGCAATAGGCAATGGCTGGAAGTCGCGGCGAGGATGCGCGGCTCTGCTCGGCCCTCGTCTCGATCGCCACATGGGAGAAACCTGCGGCCTCTAGTTCGCTGCGGATCAGGGCTGTGTCGTGGTAGCCATGCGGCGTGCGCGCCAGAAAACGCGGCGGATCGTTCGGAAAAAGCCTTGCGAGAGCATGCGTCACTTCATCGGCAAATACGTTCTCCTCGATGCGATCCCAGACGTTGAACAGGAAATGTCCGCCGGGCTTCAGGACGCGCCTGGCTTGCCGGTAGGCAGATATGCGGTCGGGAAAGAACATTGCGCCGAACTGACAACACACGAGGTCGAAGGCCGCATTTTCAAATGGCAGCGCCAAAGCATCCGCCTGGCGCCATGTGATGCGGCTGTCGGGAGCTTGCCGCGAGGCGGCGTAGTCGAGCATCGGCTGGTTCAGGTCGGTGACAACATAGCTTGCGCTGGGGGACAGTTTTGGCGCCAATGCGCGGGTGACGGCCCCGGTGCCCGCGGCGATTTCCAATACGGCGCTTGGCGACAAGGACGCTGCTCGTCGCGCAAGATCTGCGGCGAACGGCTCGAAAATCAACGGCACCATATAGCGGTCGTAGTTTTCCGGAAGCGAGCCGGCGAATACCTTGTCCGTTTCCAACATTGCCATCCCCCGCCGTCGGTTTGAAGGCTCGCGAGACCAGCATATGCAAGACCAGCATATGATTATGTGCGTTGGGCGGCTTTCGAGCGGAAGGCGCCCAACAGCATATGGGGTTATGTCGGCTATCGCTCAGCGACAGCCGACATAGGTCGGACTATCGAAATCCACCGTAACAGCCGTGGCGGGGTGATAATAGCGCCCAGGCGGATGATTCAAGCTCCCAAACGGGCAAGCTCTCAAACGGGTGTCTCATCATAAGCCACGCGCCCACCGATCTTGAGCGGCTGGTCATCAAGCCATAACGGCCTCTAGAGCATTTCCGCGTTTCTCTGAATCACGGAAATGCTCTACCTCCTTGTTTTAACGCATTTTCTTCACGCGAACCGGTGTCCACTTCGCTCGAAAATGCTCCAGCTTGGGTCGATTGAGGCATGGTTGGGCGTCATGAGGCCGCGCCGACTGCTTGGATTTTTGCGCAAGGGCGCCCTGCGACGCAGATCAGCCCGCCGCCGCGGCCGTCGTACTGGCAAGTCGCTGCAGCACAGCGTCCCGCGGGCCGTCTGCGACCACCTGGCCGCCTTCAATGACCACGATCCTGTCAACCAGCGACAGCACGGCGTTGCGATGCGTGGTCACCACGAGCGTGGTTTCAGGGGTCAGCGACGCGCGCAGCCTTGCCACAAAGAGCCGCTCGGTCGCCATGTCCATCGAGCTGGTGGGATCGTCGAGGAACAGGACCTTGCCGCGACGCAAGAAAGCCCGTGCCAGCGCCACCATATGACGTTGACCACTTGAGAGGAGCCCGCCGCGTTCACCCACCGGCAGTGCATAGCCCTGGGGATGGCGCGCCGCGAACTCGTCGACCCCCGCGAGTTTGGCAGCCGCTACCAGCTCGGCATCGGAGCTCTCAGGGCTGGCGAGCAATAGATTTTCTCGCAGGGTGCCATGAAACAGATCGGCCTCCTGGCCGATGAAGTTAATCCGACGACGAATGACGTGTGGGTGATATTGCCGGATATCCACGCCATCGATCAGGATATCGCCGGCGGCGACGTCATAGAGGCGGATCAGCAAACGCCCGAGAGTCGTCTTGCCCACACCGACCCGACCCAGGATTGCGACCCGCTCGCCGGGCTTGATCGTCAGGTTGAAGCCTTCGAGGATGGCCTGCCCAGCCGCCTCGTAGCGGAAGCCGACACGGCGGAATTCGATATGGCCCATCTCGATATCGCGAGCGACAAGAAGCCGCTCGTCGACCCGTTCGTCGGGCAGGTTCATGACGCCGTCGAGCGAATCCAGCGCGGAGAAGGCCTGGCGCACGCGGGTGAGGCTGATGGCGAGCTGGCCGGCGGGGCCAACGGCACGCCCTGCCAGCATGGAACAGGCAATGATGCCACCGACGGTGATCATGGACAGGTCGAAGAGATAGGCTCCGATCATGATGATGCTGACAGTCGTCAGGAACTGCATCGCATAGGCAATGGTCGCGGCGTAGGCCGATAGCGCCTTGATGCGCTCGGATGAGAACGAGGCCTCACGCGAGATCATGTCCCATTTTCGCAGCAGGGCGCCTTCGGCGCCCAGGCTCTTGATGGTCTCGAGCCCTGAAAGCATCTCCACCATGAGAGAATGCCGTTGCGCTTGGGTATAGCGTGCGCGCGCCAGTTCATTGCCCATCAACTTCTGGATCACAAGCCCGACGACGATCATGATCGCAAGAACCGCCACGGGTACAAAGGCCAGAGGCCAGGCGATCCAGGCAATGACGGCAACGAATATGATCGCAAAAAAGATATCGATCAGGAAGACAATGGTGTTGGAGGCAAAGAAATCCCGGATGAATTCATACTCATTCAATCGCTGCGTCATGGCGCCGGTCGTGGCCGCGCGCGACGAGAAGCGTGTATTGAGTACGCGCTCCATCATGCTGCTTGAGATGCTTAAATCGATGCGGCGTGTGACGTAGTCGATCAGGTTTGTTCGGACGACCCGCAAAACAAAATCGAACATAAGTCCGATTACCACGCCGGCAGACAGCACCCATAATGTTGTGAAGGCCTTGTTGGGAAGGACCCGATCATAGACATTCATCGTGAAAAGCGGCGTGCTCAATGCGAGTAGATTGACGATGACCGTCGCTAAAAGGATGTAGCCATGCGTTCGCCAGAAGCGGGCAAGGTTGCCCCAAAACCAGTGCGGAGGCTGGTTTTCCGCGCCTTTCAGCCCAAGCCTTTGCCCGCTCGGTCTCAGCGAGGCCAGGGTTTCCTGAAGCGACAGATCGAGCAGGGTTTTGACGACGCAAGAGCTTTTGCGCTCCGGCAGATAGATGTCGATCTCTCCGCCATCCCGCATCTGCTCTATCAGGAGCGGGCTGCCATCCAGTCGCCATGCGATCGCTGGTGCATCTGCCGCGATGAGCTCGTTGATCGGCTGCTTGATCCAGGTCACGCCGATCTCGATCTTCGCGGCGGCGCGCACCATCAGGTCCTGCGTGAAACCTGCCGGATCGAGCGGGAGGCCTGCCATGAGGATGGCGTGCGAGTTCGGTCGCTCGAATAAAACGGCAGCCCTCTGCAAGCATAGGAACAGAAGGTCGTCAGATAACGGCGAGGCGCCAGAAGGATTGAGAGCGTCCTCTACGGCCGTTTCAAGAGATGACAAGGTCGCTTTCAATCAGATCTCGCTGCAAGCTCACTGGAGAGCCCCCTGGGGCAGCCAGGGCCGGGCACCGGCCGGAGGGGGAGAACGTTGCGGAAGCCGAGACGCGGACTCTGTTGGCGGCACACCTGCGTCATCGCGCGCATAGGTCGTCGCATGCGCGGAGGGAGCCAGCCCCAGAGATTTAACCAGTTGTCCCGTTGACGCCAGGATCCGATACTCGGCGAACAGCGCCGATGTCTTTGCCGTCTCCAGCAGAACCTCGGCATTGTACCGGGTGTTCTGCGCATCGAGAAGGTCCAGAAGCGAGCGGCGGCCAACCGCGAACTGCTCATTGTAGCCGGATACCACACGGTTGCCGGCGGAAAGCTGACGGTCCAAAGCCGCCGAAAGTTCCAGCTGGCGCGACCTGCGATCGAAGGAGAGTTTGACCGCTTCACGAACTTCGCGAAGAACCTGGTCGCGGGCAAACTGGGCTTCGGAGACGCGTTTGGTTTGCTCCTGGATATTGGCCTCGTCGATCCCGCCATTATAGAGGTTCCAACGCATCACGGCGCGGCCCTGTGCGTCGTTGGTGCGCCCCGCGACGCCATCGACGTCCCGCCCGACGCGACCGCGGGCTTCGAGGAAGACCTCAGGCGCCAATTTTGCGCGAGCGGCACGGACGAGGGCGCTGGCGGCATCGATCTCTGCATTTGAGATGCTCAAGCGCGGATTGTTTCGGACCGCGAGGCCAAGTGCCACATCAATTGATTTCGGCAGTTTGGACGCAAGCGAGCCGGGCGTGGAGGGGCGCGACAGGTTTATGCCCACCAGGCGAGTAAACCTGATCTGGGCCGCGCTGAGCTCTTGCTTGGCTTCGATCAATCGTGCCCGCGCTCCCAGGACGCGCTCTTCGCCTTGCCGCAGATCAGCATCGGTCAATGATCCGCTCGATACGTTCGTGCGGATGCGCGAGAGCGTATCGCTCAGGAACGAGACGTTCTTCTCTGCGATGCCGACAAGGCGGCGTTGCAGGATTCCTTCCATGTATTCACGGGTTACCTCGAGCGCGAGGAACTCGGAGCGCTCCCAAACCCGCGTAGCTGCACCATCGACGCGCGAGGCCTGCCGCTCGACTTCGGCCGCCCGGCCGCCGCCGTCAAAAATTTTCCAGGTCGCCGTAACTCCGGCTTCGACTGGCGAATAATTGGTCTGGGATGATACCCCCGACGTGACGGGCCGTTCCAGATCTCGCCGCCCGGCCGAGGTCTCAAGGTCGACCCGCGGCATGTATAAGCCGCGCGCCTGACGCAGCTCGAAGGAGATCGCCTCCTTGTTCTCGATGGCCTGGCTGATCTGCGGATTGGTTTTGATCGTCAATGAAACGGCTTCGCGCAGAGACTGCGCCGGCGCTTCAAACGAGAAAGCCACCAGCGCCGAACAGGCCAGGAATAGCCTGCATCTCGCTTGTCCAGGCTTACGAACTGAATTCAACATATCCCCCGACCTATTTTTGCGCCGCACAAAGTTGCCCTTGGCTTATTTGGCGATAGTCACACGAGAATTGGTCTGAAATTTATAATTTTTCTAATTAAAATAAAATTACAGGCAAAATTTTTCACTCAGAATCTATTCATTCTGGCGTAATTGCATTCGCAATCACTGAGCCTTTCGACATTGACCTCTCCTCCAGAGAGATATCCGGACGCGATTCCGCATGTAATTCGGGCCAGATCGGCCCATTTGATTTTTACTGAGCGGCTATATTGAGTGCTATCGCTTTCGTATACGGCGAGCGACGTCTCATAAAGCTCGTTAGTTTGAATGCTCATCGCTTCCAGCGTCGGCAATGTAGCGATCGCCGACTGGCGACCTGCCGGACAAAAACGTAATACGCTGCGCGTGGCCGGAGCATCTTTGGCAGGCCGATGAGAAGCGATATCCGCGGCCGTTGCTGCTCCTGACGCAAGAAGCGCCGAGAGAACCACGACTAAACTCCCGAATCTTACCATAAGAAACCCGCCTATCGGCCATGCAAAACGATCATAAAAGTTGCACGAAGATTGTCACAATTCAAGCGAGTGCCCCAGCGGCAACCACGTCCAATCTCCATCCAGCGGAGAATTGACGCAGACCGTGACCGAATTGTCGCTATCGAAAGCGTGGTTCAACGCAACCGACAGCAACGGCTCTGACAAGATCCCATCTTCGGGCGGCGCCAGCCCCATGGCTGCCAATGTGACGTCACCGGCTGGATCGACGAGCAGCTCGGCCAAGGCTGGAGGAGGCATATCCAAGCCTTGCATATCCAAGCCTTGCATATCCAAGCCTTGGCTTCGCGCGGTTTCCATCACGACCGCAAGCGGCAACGGGTCCTCGACAATGTCGGCGATGGAGAAGACTGCCGAAATGACCTGCGGCGTTGCGTCATCAGCCGACATTAGGTTGCATCCTGACTGTTTTCACCGTGCTTCAGAGCGCGATATCCACCTGGTCCTTAGGTCACCGTAACATGAGGCTGGTTTTCGTCGAAGATGATTGCAACCTGACCCGCGCTGGGTGCCGCGGAAAACGTTGCGACTGTGACGAAGGCATTGCCCGCACCAATGCCGTCAGCGTCGACCTGAAGCTGATTGCCGACAACGTTGATCGTGGCGTCGGCCTGCGCTGCGTCCGTCGGCTTGTTGGCGCCAAGCGAGTTGAAGAGGCTCGAGAGATCGACCTTGTCGCCTTCGGCCAGATTGTAGTCGGTTATCAGATCCGGCAGCGCTGCAGTCAGTTTCGATGGGTCGATGATGAAGACATCGGCGGCTGCGCCACCGGTGAGGGTGTTGAAGCCGATACCTCCCGAAAGCGTGTCCGTTCCGCCGCCACCCGACAGAACGTCATTCCCCGCTCCGCCTATGATGACGTCAGCGCCGGACGAGCCCGTCAGCAGATCATCAAAAGCAGATCCGATGACGCCTTCTATGTTGCGATAGCTATCGGTTCCAAGCCCGGGAGCCGATGCGGCGGTCGCGCTGGAGCTCTGGACGATCGTGAAATTGACGGCCGAACTTGCATCGCTGAAGTCGATCAGGTCGATCCCGTTGCCGCCATCGATGATATCGTTGCCGGCTCCGCCGCGGAGGGTGTCGTTGCCATCGCCGCCGTTGAGAACGTCATTGCCGGCGCGGCCGATGATGATGTCATGACCTCCGCCACCCGACAGATTGTCATTCCCGGAGGTGCCATAGATCTGGTCGGCGAGCGTGGCGTCGCCGTTGACCAGGATGCCGGGGTCGCCGGGGTCGTTGTAGAAGAACTCGAAACTTGCCAGGCGAGCCTGAAAATTCCCGCCATTGTTGTCAAAGTAATTCAGCGTCCAGCTATCGCCAGCGGCTGGAGGGTTCGCCGCAAGGAAAGCAGCGAGGGTCATGCCCGTGGCCACGCCCGCTCCATCCAGCAGGAAGATATTGGAGTAGCTGACGGTGGCTTCCATCAAGTGGCTGGTCGTGTTGTAGAACCAGCTTTGCTCGAAAGTTCCGGCGGTCGTATCGTCCTCGACGATGGCAAACCTGTTCGCGCCAATCCTGAGTTCGACCTGAACCTCTCTCTCGCGCGCGCTGCCGGCGCTCGAGTTGTCGGCAAAGGTGGTCGGGTTCTGTTCGCCTGCAGGGATCGGCGTCACGATGGGGTTCTGCTGGAAATCGGTCGCGATCTTGATCGTCGCCCCGGAAAGGTTGGCCGAGATGCCATCCACGAAAGCCTGTGTCAGGACGAGCGCGGATTGCTGGTCGTTGCCCGAGGTCAGGGGCGAGCTCCCGTCCCCGATCTGGCTTGATGCCGCGGGCAGGCGGTTCGGCGCGACTTCGTGAATGGTGACGGAGTAGTTGACCGGCGCGGTTCCGTCCGTCGCCGAGAGCTGCAACACGGTCGTGGGCGTGTCGGTCAGGCCCACGGTCGGGCGATAGACGAGATCGTCGAGCAGGTTGATGTTGGCGCTGGGATTATAAAGCACCGTATTGGCCGCCAGGGCGACATAGCTGGCGCCGTTCCAGTAGAACACCCCGGTCGGCGCGTTCGTCGCGGTGACGATGACGTTCTCGACATCGACATCTGTCGGGATGCTCGCGAGCAGGGGATATCCGTTTGTGTAACCGGGCGTTTGCTGAGACGGGTCGCTCGACATCCAAACCTGGGTGCTCGCGGCGACCGGCGCGTCGTTCTTTCCGTTGATCGTAATCGTCAACGTCGATGGAGATGTGTCGCCGTCTCCATCCGCCATCACATAGGAGAACACCTCGGTTCGGGTTTCGCCGTCATCGAGCGTTTGAACGGCGTAGCTCGCATTGTTGAGGGTATAGCTGTAGGAGCCGTCGGCATTCAAAGTCAGCGAGCCATAAGTGCCGACCAGCGCATTTCCAACCGAGCCCGCGGTTGCGCCGAATGAGACCGCGACCACCGACGCTCCATCAGCGCCTTTGGGGTCCGCAACGCCATCCGTTGCGTTGACGTCGGTTCCTCCCAGGCCCGTCAGCACATTGCCGTCGGCGACAAGCGGCCCGTCTTCGGTGACGCTGTCCGTGTCGGGGCGGGCGGTT
>NZ_CAXUPC020000016.1:0-11515 GCF_964252745.1 Allobosea sp. LjRoot9
TGGACCGTGGTTCCGCGCGTTTCACCTGCGCCCGCTGTCTGGGTGCTTTCGCTGCGACGCTCCGGCTCGCAAGTGGTCGCGCAGGTCCTCGAACGAACCGGCCCCGTCCGCGTGCTCGTGACAACCTGAGGGGCGAAGCGTCCCGCTGACGCTGCACGTGCCGAGCGCCTTCCTGGCCATCTCGCTCTACCGGGACTGAGCGCACAGCCCCAACGTCAGAGACAGAGCGCCGACGCATGGCGCCGCCATCGCGAAGAGCGCGGCGGCGCTGAAGCGGGCGTAGAGTGCACCCGCCGCGAGCGTCAACACCGCCGTCGCCACGCCGCGGCGAGTGCATAGATCGCCTGGCCGGTCGCCGCGGGCTGCGGCGGCACTCAGGAAGGCGATTCACTGAAGATACGCCAGCCGCGCCGAATCAACAAAAATATCGATCGTTTTGACGAAAACAATAAGTTGGATCGAATGATTTCCGGAATGCGATCAGTTCGGGAGCTGAAGGAGCCCCGTCATGATCGGATCAACCTCAACTCTCCATCCCCGTCACGCAGTCGGTGAAGGCGGGCCTCGCCCGCAAGCGGACATCGCATATCACGCCGACCGGAAAGCGGCGATCTGGCCGGGCCTGCTGCTGACGGCGTTGATCGCAGCGGCGTCATTCGCGCTCAGGCAGGTGCCGGGCGTCGGAAACTTCAGCCCGATGATCCTGGCGATCATCATCGGCATCGCCTTTCACAACCTCATCGGCACGCCGACGCGGGCCAGGCCCGGCGTGACGATCGCACTGCGCAAGCTGCTTCGGCTCGCGATCATCCTGCTCGGCCTGCAACTCACGGCAGCGCAAGTGGTGCAGGTCGGCGTCAACGGCCTCGCGGTGATCGTGCTCACGCTGGTCGCGACCTTTCTCTTCACGACGGCGCTCGGCAGACTGCTTGGCGTCGAGCGCAAGCTGGCGGAGCTGATCGCCGCTGGCACCTCGATCTGCGGCGCCTCGGCGGTGATTGCAGTCAACACCGTCACCAATGCGCATGACGAGGATGTCGCCTATGCGGTCGCCTGCGTCACCGTCTTCGGCTCGGTCGCGATGTTCGCCTATCCGCTGCTGCCGGGCCTGCTGCATCTCGCACCGCATGCCTATGGCCTGTGGAGCGGCGCCTCGATCCATGAGATCGCTCAGGTCGTAGCGGCAGCCTTCCAGGACGGGCAGCAGGCCGGCGAGTTCGGCACAATCGCCAAGCTGTCACGCGTCATGATGCTGGCGCCGGTCGTGATCGTGCTCGGCTTTGCAACCGCGCGCCGAGCACGCCACGCCGGTCATGGCGTCAGCCAGGCGAGGCCTCCGATGCCCTGGTTCGTGCTCGGCTTCGTCGCGATGGTCGGCGTCAACAGCATTGTCAGCGTCCCGGCCCAGACGAAGTCGCTCATCGTCCTCGCCACGACCTTCCTGCTCTCCATGGCGCTCGCAGCGATGGGGCTCGAGACCGACATCCGCAAGCTCAAGGCGAAGGGCCTGCGCCCGCTCCTGCTCGGCCTTGTTGCTTTCCTCTTCATCGCCACGTTCAGTCTGGCGCTGGTGAAGCTCATGGCCTGAGGAGGCGCCGTGACCCTCGAACAACTCAGGATCTTCGTGGCCGTGGCCGAGCGCGAGCACGTCACCCAGGCCGCCGGAGTGCTCAACCTCACTCAATCGGCGACGAGCGCGGCGATAGGGGCGCTGGAGAGCCGGCATGCGGTGAAGCTGTTCGACCGTATCGGCCGCCGCATCGCGCTTACCGATGCCGGCCGGCTCTTTCTCGCCGAGGCGCGGGCCGTCCTGGCCCGCGCCGCCTCGGCGGAGGCGGTGCTTGCCGATCTCGCCGGCCTGCGGCGCGGCCGGCTTGCCTTCGCCGCCAGCCAGACCGTGGCCAACTACTGGCTCCCGCCGTTGCTGCACCGTTTCCGCGCGCGCTATCCCGGGGTCGAGACACCGGTGACGATCGGCAACACGCAATCGGTGGCGCAAGCGGTCCATGACGGCTTCGCCGATCTTGGCATCGTCGAAGGCGAGATCGACGACCCGCACCTGGCGATCGAGCCTGTCGCCGATGATCAGATGGTGCTCGTGGTCGGCAGGGGTCATCCCTGGGCCACCCGGCGCATTGTCGAAGCGGCGGATTTCGGTGAGAGCGCATGGGTGCTGCGCGAGCCCGGCTCGGGCACGCGCCGGCTGTTCGAGGACATGCTGTCGCGCGCTGGCCGCACGCTCGATGAACTCGTGGTGGTGCTCGAACTGCCGTCGAACGAGGCGGTCAGCACGGCTGTGACGGCAGGAGCCGGCGCGACCGTGATCTCGCGCCTCGTGGTCCAGCCTGTGCTGCAGGCAGGCGATCTGGTCGCCGTCGAGGCGGAGCTGCCCCAGCGCCGTTTCTTCGTCCTGCAGCACAAGGAGCGCTATGTCAGCAGAGTAGCGGCGGCTTTCCGCGACCTCATGAGGGAACGCCGCACCACGGCTGGGCCGCGCGAACAATAAATCGTGCAGTTCGCTGCGCCGGTGCTGGCGTTTGTCTCAACGCCTGATCGCGAGGCCGGCGCTTTCGCTCGACGGACGGAAAGGCATTTCCAGAAAAAAATGGAGGCGGGGGAATAAATTGATCAGGCCGGAGTCTGCCTTCTCAAGAGCCCATTCTTGCGAAGGAGATCTGCCATGCGACGCCGAAGGCCGTTTCTGGCTGCCCTGATTGCCGCCGCCATGGCGGGCGGCGCGGCCGGCGCGCAGCTTGCGAAGGCGGATGATGCGGCGGCGAAGCCCGCTGAGGCGGTGGCCGCAGAGGCGCCGTTCCTCTCCGAAAACAACGCCGCCATGGACAGGATGATGGCGGCGATGGAGGTGAAGCCCAGCGGCGACATCGACGCCGATTTCGTCGCGATGATGAGCCCGCACCATCAGGGCGCCATCGACATGGCGATCGCCTATCTGCGCTACGGCAAGAACGAGCAGCTCCGGCGCCTGGCGCAGGAGATCATCGTCGAGCAGCAGCAGGAGATCGCGGCGATGCAGCTCGCGCTCGGCAAGCCTGCTCCCGCCTCAGTGCCCGCCCCGACCCAGCCTTCCGCACCCGCCCTGACCGTGCCTGCAGCCTCGGCCGCCGGCCACCATCATGACCACTCGGGCGCGATATCGCCTTCCCCCCAGAAGTAGGAACCTTCCCGATGAAGACCCGTATCCTCGCCGGCCTGCTCGCAAGCAGCATTCTCGCGGGCATCGCCCCGGCCTTGGCCGGGCAGGCGCCCTTCGCCACCTCGTCCCCGAACATCCCGGTCAGCAGCCGCGACCGCGTCTATGCGGCCGAGCAATTCTCCAACACCGTCTCCGTCAGCGACCCGGCGACCAACAGGCTCCTCGGGGTGATCAGGCTGGGCGATCCGCAGCCCGGCAATTTCAGCCCGCTCTATCGCGGCCAGGTGCTCGTGCATGGCATGGGCTTCTCGCCCGACAGGAAGACGATCGCGATCGTCTCGATCGGCTCCAACTCGGTCACTTTCGTCGACACCGCCACCAACAGCGTGAAGCACACCACCTATATCGGGCGCTCACCGCATGAGGCGTTCTTCACACAGGACGGCAAGGAGGTCTGGGTCACGGTGCGCGGCGAGGACTATATCTCGGTCATCGACGCTGCGACTTATCAGGAGACGACCCGCATCAAGGTCCCCAACGGTCCGGGCATGCAGATTTTCTCGCCGGACGGCAAATACGGCTACATCTGCTCGTCCTTCGTGCCCGAGACGGTCGTCGTCGACGTGGCGAGCCACCAGATCATCGGACATGTAAAGCAGGACAGCCCGTTCTGCCCCAACATCGCGGCGACGCCGGACGGCAAGCAGGTCTGGTTTACGCTGAAGGACATCGGCAAGACGCAGGTCTTCAATGCGCTCCCGCCATTCGACCTGATCAAGACGATCGACACCGGGCCGATCACCAACCACGTCAATTTCGCCGCCAATGCGAACGGCAGCTTCGCCTACATCACGATCGGCGGCCTGAACCAGGTCAAGGTCTACCGCACCGACACTTTCGAGCAGGTTGCGACGATTCCCGTCGACAAGCTGCCGCACGGCATCTGGCCCTCGGGTGACGGCACGCGCATCTATGTCGGGCAAGAGAATGCCGACCGGCTTGCCGCCATCGACACGCTGACCAACAAGGTCGTGGCGCAGGTCCCGATCGGCCAGGCGGCGCAGGCGGTGAACTATGTGCCGAACGCCGTGCCGGAAGGCGACGGCATGGCCAATCTCCAGCCGCTCGGTCTCGCCGGCCAGACCCTGCATCTCGCGCTGACGCCGGTCGCCGGCAAGGGCGAGGCCATGCCGACCAGCATCTCGCTGTTCGACCAGGGCCTGCTGCAGGTCCTGCAGGCCTCCGTCACCGGGCTGGAGGCGCGCAAGCCCTATCTGCTGGCGCTCTCGAACAGCCCCGAAGGCAGGGGTGAGATCGAGCCGATCTCGGCCTTCATGACGAACCCGGCCGGCTCGGCCATCGTCAACGCGACCGGCCCGATCCGGCAGATCGTGCGCAGCGACGCCAAGGCCGAGCGGCGCTACCTCGTCATCCTCGAGGGCACCGCCGCCCAGCGCGGCGCCGTCGTGCAGAAGCAGGTTCTGAACTGAACCCTTCGGCCGCCGTTCCGTCGCCTTTTGGTGCGACGAGACGGCGGCCGGCAGTCACCCGCGCGAGATCGTCATGACCGTCAACATGGTGCGCCAGATCGAACCCCTCGTGCCCGCGCTCAGGCGCTATGCGCGGGCGTTGCTGCGTGACCGGTCGGCGGCCGACGACCTCGTGCAGGACTGCCTGGAACGGGCCATCGGCCGCTGGCACCAGCGGCGCGAGGGTGGTGACGCCCGGGCCTGGCTCTTCACCATCCTGCACAACCTCGCCATGACGCGGCTACGCCGCGCCTCGGAGCGGCCGGCGCATCTGGCGCTTGACGACACCGCTGAGGCGAGCCTCTCGGTTGCCGCATCGCAGGAGGATCGCATGCGCTATCGCGATCTCCTCGCCGCGCTCCAGCAATTGCCGGACGAGCAGCGCACGGTGCTGCTGCTGGTGACGGTCGAGGAGCTCTCCTATGCCGACGCCGCGAAGGTGCTCGACATCCCCGTCGGAACGGTGATGTCGCGCTTGTCGCGGGCCCGCGAGCGGCTTCTCAGGCTGATGAGCGCCGAGCCCCCGGCCGCCGGCAGCGCCCATCCCCATCTCCGGAGCGTCAAATGACCCCCCGCCCCATCACCGAAGACGATCTCAGCGGTTTCGTCGACCAGCGCCTCGATGCCGAACGGCAGGCGGAGGTCGAAGCCTATCTCGACGCGCATCCCGAGGTGGCGCAGCGTATTGCCGGCTACGAGGCGCAGCGCGATCTGCTGCGCGCCGCCTTCGCTCCGGTCGCGCAGGAACCGATCCCGCCGGAGCTCGATGTGGGCCGGACGGTCGCGGAACGGCAGCGACCGCGAGGCGGCCTGCCGCGCTGGACGATGGCGATGGCGGCGAGCCTGCTCGTCTGCGCGGGCGGGCTGGGCGGCTGGGCCTTGCGCGGCGTCGGCCTGCCGGCGCAGGAAGGCACGCAGGCGCTGGCCCGCGAGGCCGCCGCAAGCTTTGCCGTTTTCGCATCCGATCGCACCAATCCCGTCGAGGTCAGGGCCGAGAACCGCTCTCAGCTTGCCGCCTGGGCCTCCCGGCAGTTGCGTCGCCCGATCGCGATCCCCGATCTCGCCAGCTCGGGCTACAGGCTGATGGGTGGACGCGTCGTGCCGACCGAGCACGGGGCCGCTGCGCTCTTCATGTATGATGATGATCGTGGCTCGCGCCTCGTGGTGCTGGCTCGCCCGATGCTGGCGGAGAACGACGCTCCGATGGCTCGGCACTCCCAGGGCGGTGTCAACGGCTGGTCCTGGGCCGATGGCGGCCTCGGCTACAGCCTCGTCGGGGCGGTGACGCCGGAGCTGCTCCATCCCATCGCCGACGATGTGCGCCGGCAGGCCCGTAATCCCATCTGAATTCTGCCGGAGTACGCGATGAATGCGTTCGCAAGAGCCGCACTGGCTGCGGCCGCGCTATTGGCCTCGACCTATGGCGCTGTCGCACATGCCCATCTCAAGGCGCAGATGCCGGCTGCCGACGCCAGGGTTTCCGCCTCGCCGGCAGCGCTAAGCCTGGCCTTTTCCGAGGGGCTCGAAATCGGGCTCTGCGGCGTCACCCTCAAAGGCGCCGACGGCAAGGTGGTGGCGACCGGCGCGGCGGCGCTCGCAACCGACGACGACAAGCGGATGACCGTGCCGCTCGATGGCGCGTTGGCCGCCGGCACCTATACGGTCGAATGGCATGTGCTCTCGAAGGACGGGCACCCCACGCGTGGCGCCTACCAGTTCACCATCGGACCGTGATCGCGCCGGAAACGATCCTCGCTTTTGCCCGGCTGAGCTTCTATGCCGCTGCCGTGCTGCTGTTCGGCGTCCAGTGCTTCGTCGCCATCCTGGCGCCGATAACTCTGGGCGAGCGGCTGGCGAGCCTGGCCGGGGGCAGGCTGAGTGCGGCGAGCCTCGTCGCGGTTCTCAGCTGCGTCCTCAGCCTGCCCACCACGGCTGCCATGATCGGCGGCGGTTGGGACAGGGCGCTGGACGGCCAGACGCTGAAGGCCCTGTTTCTGGGGACAAGCGCGGGCCATGCGTTGCTGCTGCGGGCCGGGCTTGCGCTCGTCGTCATGATCCTTTTTCTCGCCTGCGCCGGGTCACCTCGCCTGAAAACCGCGGGCTCGGCGCTGCTGCTGGCGAGCCTGAGCCTTTCCGGACATGCGCGCATGGACGCGGGCGGGCGCGAGGCCATCCATGTCGCCAATCATGTCGTCCATCTGCTGTCCGGTGGCTTCTGGCTGGGTTCGCTGGCGATCCTGCCCGCCTGCCTCGCGCGGCTGCGAGACCCCGCACAGGGCGCGGAAGCGAAGCTCGCCCTGCAACGCTTCTCTTCCTGTGGCCATGCCGCGGTCGCACTCGTCATCCTGACGGGCATCGTCAACGCCGCGTTGATTCTCGGCGGCTGGCCGGCCGTCCGGACGCCGTATCAGTGGCTGCTGCTTGTGAAGGTCGTCCTCGTCGCGACGATGGCGGGCGTGGCCGTACTGAACCGCTACCGCTTCGTTCCACAAATGCGCTCCGGCCTGGATGAGGCAATCAGGAACATCTGTCGCGGCACATATGCCGAACTCGCTCTCGGTGCGGCCGTGCTGGCCCTCGTGGCGGTGTTGGGAATGATCGAGCCAGGCTGAGAGGCGGATACGATCCGTCCCATCAGTTGGAGCATTCTCGAGCGAAGCGGACACCGGTTCGCCTGACAAATCCAGGTTCTGGGCTTCCAGGCTCTTGCAGCCCGAGCCGGGAAGGCCTCTGGCGAGCGGGCAGGAGACCCTCAGCCTCAAGCAGCCCCACCTCGTGGGCTGATGCGGGCATGCTCCAGCCGATAACATGGGCGACGTCGGCAATCTCCGCTTCGCCGCGCCCTCTCAACATCCGCCATTTACGGGCGCATTCACCCGCAACGATGCGCGGTTAACCCTGTCCGGGCACGGATGGCGCGCGACGGCGCCACCCGCCACCACGACCGCACTGGCCGAACTCGCAGCCGATGCGACGCCGACCCTGAGGCTCAGTGTCGACTGGTCCGGTTGCTCACAGTGCCGGCAGCGGTGCTCCGCGGCGCGCGTGCAAGCTTGATCTCGTCGGCGGCGGGAAGCAGCCGCGCCGAGTTGGAGATGAAGATCAGCTCGGACGACACATGGATGAAGGCCGCAAAGAGTGGGTTGAGGAAGCCGAAGGCGGCAAGCCCGATGCCGAGCGCGTCGACCGCGATCGTGCCCGAGAAATTCTGCCAGATGACGCCGCGCGTCCTCTGCGCGATCCGCACCGTCTCGACGAGGCGCTCCAAATCATTGGCGAGGAGGACGATGTCGGCGCTCTCCTTGGCGACGTCGGTGCCCGAGCCCATGGCGATGCCGACGCTCGCGGCCGTCAGGGCCGGGGCGTCGTTGATGCCGTCGCCGAGCATGGCCACCTTGGCGCCGGACGCCACCAGTTGCCGAACACGTTCCAGCTTCTGCTCGGGCAGCATGCCGGCCTCGACGGTCCCGATCCGCAGCGACGCGCCGACGCTTTCGGCGACCGTGGCATTGTCGCCGGTGAGCAGGATGGTGCGGATCTTCAATGCGTGCAGGGCGGCGATCGCGGCTGCGGCCTCGGGCCTGACCTCGTCGGCAACGGCGAACGATCCGGCAAAGAGCCCGTTGACCGCAACGCAGATCTCGGAGGACATCGCATGGCCGCTCTCAGTGGGGACGGCGACGCCCTCCGCCTGCATCAGCTTGATGCTGCCGATCAGGATGCGATTGGGCCCGAGCTGGGCGGCGACGCCGCGCCCGAGCGTGTAGTCGAAGCTGTCGGGCTCCGGCACCGCGATGCCCCGTGCACGCGCCTCCGCGACGATCGCCTTGGCAAGCGGATGCTCGGAGCGCAGTTCCGCCGATGCCGCCAGCGTCAAAAGCTCAAGCTCCGAATGGCCGGCGGCCGGGTGGATTGCCGAGACCCGCGGCTCGCCGAATGTCAGCGTACCCGTCTTGTCGAGTACGATCGTGTCGATGCGGCCGAGCGTTTCGAGATGCATGCCGCCCTTGATGATCGCGCCGCTGCGTGCGGCGCGGCCGATGCCGCCGAGCACCGCCAGCGGCGTGCCGGCAGCCACGCCGCAGGCGCCAGCGACGATGATCACGGAGATCGTGTCGCGGACGTTCCCGGTGAGCCAATAGGTCAGGATCGCCGCGGCGAAGGAAAAATAGACGAGATAGCCGGCGAGCTGGTCGGCCAGGCGCTGGACCGGCGCACGCGACTGCTCGGCGTTCTCGATCGCGTCGATGATCCGGCCGAAGCTGGTGTCGCGCCCGATGCGATCCACCTGGATGTCGAGTGCGCCTGACTGGTTGATCGACCCGGCAAAGACGGCGTCGCCTTCGCTGCGCCTGACAGGCATCGATTCGCCGGAGATGCGCGCCTGGTCGACATAGGAGAGGCCGGACCTGACCACGCCGTCGACGGGGATGTTTTCGCCGGGCGCGACGAGCACCCGGTCGCCGACGACGATCGTCTCGATCGGAACCACCGAGATCACGCCGTCGCGGCGCACCGTCGCCTCATGCGGCATGACATCGATGAGGTCGGCGATCGCCGCCCGCCCGCGATCGACCGTCAGATGCTCCAGCTCCTCTGCGACCAGGACGAAGAAGGTCACGACCAGCGCCGTGAAGAACTCCGAGATCGCCGCGGCCGCGAGGATGGCGATCGACATGGAAAGCTCCATCGTCATCCGCCGCTCTTTGATGTTCTCAAAAGCCTCGTGCAGGATCGGCCAGGCGCCGAATAGCAACCCCGCCGCGCCCACGACATCGACGCCGGCCACGCTCCCGCTCAGCCCGAACCAGACCAGCGCTGCCGAAACGGCGACGACCGCAACCCGCAAGACCTCGACGGTCTCGATATCATGGCCAAACAGGCTGAGCGCCCGTGGAATCCGGTCCCCGATCCACCCGGGCGACCGCTTGGCCTGCTCGGCCGCGCTCGCCGAGCAGGTCGGCTCGAAGGGCCGGAAGCAGGTGCAGGGCTTCTGGCTTGCAGGGCATAGCGGGCTGGCAAGGGTGGCTGTCGTCATGGCGGTGTCGTCCCGTTGAACGGATTTTGCCTCGATCACCTTTTCTTAGTTTAGAATTATTCCAATTACAATCTGAGTCTCTCGGGGCCGACATGCGCCGTCATCCTGCAGAGGCCGCGGCTTGATCTCGCAAGGGCGGCCATCGCCGTGGAGGAGGGGGGAGTGCGGCCGGTCGCAGCCGCAGCTCTCACACTCGGGGCAGCCGGCCCGGACCGTCAGCGGACATTCCGCTTGACGATGAATAGGGCGCGCGACAGTGTCGCAAGCCATGCTCAGGAACCGGAATCTCTGTGACCGACGCCGACGCCACTGCATCCAAGCGGCGGCTCTTCCGGCTGCGCGTCGATCAGCGTCCTTCCGCGTGGTGATGGCCTCATTCTAGGCCCACCCGCCGGAGCGGCCCCGGCCCGCGTTCCTGAACCCCCGCAGCCCCCGGCTTCGGGGGTTTTCTTTTGCCCGAACTCCGGAAGGACACCACCATGAGCATTCGCGTCGGCATTGTCGGGATCAGCGGTTTTGGCGGCGGCGAGGCGCTGCGCCTAGTCGCAAGCCACCCCTCTTTCGAGCTGGTCTACGCCGCAGGCGAGGGCAGCGCCGGCAGCCGTCTGGTGGAGCGCTTCCCCGGTGTGCCGGCCAAGCTCGCCGAGCTGGTGATCGAGAAATGGGACCCTGCGACCCTGCCGAAGCTCGACCTGCTGTTCGCGTCGCTGCCCACGGGCGCCTCGGCCGATGCGCTGGCGCGCGTCCCCAGGCACGTGAAGATCGTCGATATCGGCGGCGACCACCGCTATGTCGCGGGTTGGACCTACGGCCTGGCGGATGTCTGGCCAGCCGAGATCGTGGGGCAGACCCGCATTGCCAATCCCGGCTGCTTCCCCGCCGCGACGCTGAACGCGTTGGCGCCGCTGCTGGCCAATGGGCTGATCGAGCCCGGCAACATCGTGATCGACGCGAAGACCGGCATCTCCGGTGCCGGCCGGGGCGGCGGCGACAGCAAGTTCGGCTATGCCGAGAGCAACGAGAACCTGGTGCCTTACGGACTGCTCAAGCATGTCCACATGCCCGAGATGGCCAGGACGATCGAGCGGCTGAGCGGTGGCAGCGCGGCCGGGCTGGTCTTCACGCCCCATCTGGTGCCGATGACCCGCGGCGTCCTCGCGACCATCTACTGCCGCGGCCGCGCCACCACGCAGCAGTGCCTGGAGGCGGCCCGGCGCTTCTATGCCGGGCGGGCGTTCATCCGTGTGACCGACAAGCCGCCGCAGACCAAATGGGCCACCGGCTCCAACCTCGCATTCGTCAGCTATGCGGCTGATCCGGAACGCAACCTGGTGATCGCGATGGGAGTCGTCGACAATCTCGGCAAGGGAGCGGCCGGCCAGGCGGTGCAGAATGCGAACCTGATCTGCGGCCTCCCGGAAACGGCGGGACTGGACGGCGCACCTGTCTGGCCATGACGAGGGCAGTCCTCCAAGCCGCCGATCGATCCGATCTGTGCGTGCGCGTCCGGTTTTGGGCAATCATCCAACGTCAGCTCTTGGCGCAATTCACCCGGACGTCCGACTGGCGTTTATGAGCGCAGTCATCCGCAACCATCGGCGGTCGGCCCTGTCCGAGCACGGATGGCGCGCGACGGCTCGATGATTTCGCGGCTGTACGGCTTCGCGGCTCTACCGGAGCGATTGACCGAAGCGCTCGAGGCTTGCCGCCAGCGGTGTTGTCCCCGCACCGGGATGCTGGGGCAGGGCGTAGACGCCGCCTTCAACGCGGATCGGTTCCTCGAAATGATCCTTA
>NZ_CAXUPC020000017.1:0-11223 GCF_964252745.1 Allobosea sp. LjRoot9
GCTCGTCAGCAAGCTCTGTGTCGACCGTTCGCGCCAACTGCGGACATTGGACCACCGCCGGAAAGCGGACATTCGCTCCTGGCGAGCTTGCGAAGACCTCAAACAAACATCTGCCGGCTCCGACACAGGCTGCCACGACGCACTTGAAAACGAGGGTTACCTTAGGTTTCAATCCAGACGAGAGGCGTTCTGGATCGCAGCGACATGGCAAGCAAGGCGCCAGCGGACAGCCCAGACATCCCTCATATCGAGGGCGACCGGAAAGCTGCCGCCGGAGAAGCGATATGGTTGTCCGGCAGTGCAGATGCATCGCCCAATGCAGATGGGCGCGATGTGGACGAAGGGCTGTGTTTCGGCGATTTCGTTCTGTTGCCTCGCAGCCGCGCCTTGGTCGAGGGTAGCCGGCGGGTCCAGATCGGGAGCAGGGCGTTCGATATTCTGTGCCTGCTCGTCGAACGTGCCGGGCTATTCGTAAGCAAGCGGGACATCCTCGCTCATGCGTGGCCGACGACGCATGTCGAGGATGCCAATATTCGCGTCCAGGTCGCGGAACTGCGCAAGGTATTGGGCGACGGGCGCGAGGGCAGGCGCTACATCGTCAACGCCCCGAGCCGTGGATATGCGTTCATAGCGCCTGTGGGGCGCATAGTTGCGCCTTCCCAAGCCGGCCTGAAGCCCCCTGCGAAGAGCCCGGCCTTGAGGTCGATGCCGGCTGCGCTCGGCAAGGTCATCGGCCGAGCCGAGGCTTCGCGAACGCTTCTGGAGGAAATCGGGCATCGCCAGCTTGTGACGGTCGTTGGTTCCGGCGGCGTTGGAAAGACGACGCTCGTCGCCTCGGTCATGTCTCGACTGAACGACGGTCCGGATGCAGGCCATTGGGGAAAAATATACTTCGTCGATCTGGCCCCGGTATCCGATGAACGTGTCGTCCTGCGCGCCTTTGCGTCTGCCCTCGACGTAGCCATAGTCAACGATGAGGCGACATCGAGCCTCGTTCAGCACATTCGCGGCGAGGCGTGCCTGATCGTCGTCGACAATTGTGAACACGTCATCGATGCTGTCGTCGATATCATCGAAGCAATCCTGCGGGACGCTCCAGCAATCCATGTACTGGCGACAAGCCGCGAGCCCCTGCGCGCCGAGTGCGAGTGGGTCCACCGTCTTCACCCGCTTGAAGTGCCGCCGGCCACGAGCGGCCTCTCCCTACAGCAAGCCATCGCCTATCCGGCAATCGAGCTGTTCGTCGAGCGAGCAGGCTTGCGATCGGGCGGCTACCAGTTGCACGAAGACGATGTCGAGCCTGTGATTGAAATATGCAGGCGCCTGGATGGAATACCGTTGGCCCTGGAGCTCGCCGCTGGGCGTTTGGATGCCTTTGGCGCTCGCGGACTGGCGGCTATCCTGGATGATGCGCTCTCAATCCTGACGAAGGGTCGGCGCCGGGCCATGCCTCGCCAGCAGACGTTGCGCGCTACCCTTGATTGGAGTTTCAGGCTGCTCAAGCCGCGAGATCAAATACTTCTGCAGCGGCTGGCGGTGTTCTCCAACAGGTTCACCTTGCAATCGGCGTCATCGGTGGTTGCCGGGGGCGGATTGGCCGCATCCGATGTCGTCGAAGGTATAGCCGATCTCGTCGCACAGTCTCTCGTGACTCCCGACATGAACGGCGATGACACCTATTTCTATCTCCTCGAAACCACGCGCGCCTACGCAAGGGAAAAGCTCGCCCTGGCCCCCGAAGTGAACCATGTCGCAAAGCGCCATGCGGTCTTTTGCTGCGAGCTTCTCGCCGAATTGGTCGAATTGTTCGATGAGGACGATCAAGCCGCGCTCGCCCGATCCTTCTCGATCCTTTCGGATGCGCGGAGGGCGTTGCAATGGGCTTTCTCATCGACCGGCGATCGAGAGCTCGGTGTCGTGCTGACCGTCGAGACGGTCCCTCTGTGGCTGCGTCTGTCCCTCGTCAACGAATGCCAGCAATGGGTGGAAGAAGCACTCGATCTTCGTGACGATCAGCCAAGGCCTCGCCAAAGCGACGTGATGAAGCTGCAGACCGCACGAGCATGGTCCTTGATGTACAAGGCCAGCACCGCACACCAGACAGGGGCCGCCTGGGTCCTGGCCCGCGACCTCGCAGAGCGAGCAGGGGACAACGACTACCGCCTACGCTCGCTCTGGGGTCTTTGGGCCGGGCAGATGAAGAGCGCGGCCTTCGTTGATGCCAGTGAAGCCGCCGCCCGCTTCAAGCAAGTCTCCCAGCAATCGGCAGACCCCGATGATTGCATCATCGCAGACCGGCTCATCGGCACCTCGCTGCATTTTCTCGGTGATCAGGCGGGAGCCAGAAGCCATATCGAACGCATGCTCGCCAACTACAATGTGCCGAGGCATCGCCGACATATCGCCCGCTATCAGGTCGCTCCGCATGTTGCGGCCTTGGTGACGCAGGCTCGCATCCTGTGGGTTCAAGGCTATGCAGACGAGGCGATGCGTGCGGCTGATGCCAGCGTCGACGCAGCCCGCGCGATCGATCACCGCCTCTCGCTATGCTTCGCGCTCGCCCAGGCATCCTCGCCGCTGGCGCTTCTCGAGGGGGATCTCGATTATGCGGAGGAGCAAACCGATCTGCTTTTCGAGGAAACGGATCGGCATCGGCTGGATGTCTGGCACATCTACGCCACCGCTTACCGAGGCCAGCTCTTGCTTCGGCGGGGCGAGATTCAAAGCGGGCTGCCTCTCATCGAGACGGCTGTCGAGCAGCTTCGCAGTGCACGTTTCATGCAGCATTACTCCGCCTTTGTCGTTGCGCTCGTCGAGGGGCTTGTTCTCGCGAACCGCCTGGATGCCGCGGATGCTGCTGTCGACGGGGCCATAGCGCACGCGACGAGCGCCAGCGATCGGTGGATTGCCCCGGACATATTCCGCCTCAAGGGTGAGATCGCATTCCATCGGCATGAGGTCGGGCAAGGCGAAAGCTACTTCGCCCGATCAATCGAGCTGGCTCACGAGCAGCGGGCCTTCGCATGGCAGCTCCGCACAGCGATCAGTCTTTCGCGAATATTGGATACGAGCGGCCGGATCGGTCACGCCCGCAGATTGCTGACTGCGCGTCTCACGCAGTTGACGGAGGGCTTTGAGGGGGACGGCTACATAAATTTACGACGGGCGCTCAAGCGCATAACCAACTGAACAGATCTCCTGGAGCTGCGCGATGATGGCGTCTCTCGTCGCGCCGGGCTTGGCCGTCGTGTCGCACCACCACATTCGTCCTTTCCCCCGCTGCGATCTCGGAGGGCGGGCCGCACAGCAATCCGGCACTCAATTTTACGTCTTTTTACACCGCACCACATGCCTCTGGTGCTAGTAAAGCCGCAGTAACGATGCGGCGCGGGTTCTGGCGAGACCCGGGACACATGTCCGTTAATCAAGAAGAACATTGCGATTTTTACGGAAGTGGCTGTGTGAGCAGCCATGTCGCGGACATGCGCGGTCCGAAAACGATGGGACCCCGATCGAGACCAGGCGAGGACGACGATGCCACGCTCCAGTTATAGCCTCACGCTTTCCGAAGCGAAGCGGATTGTAGAGGCGGGCGAAGCCAAGGCCGTCAGCATCGGGGTCGCCTACAATATCGCGGTCGTCGACGCCGGGGGCGCTCTCATCGCTTTCGTGCGCCAGGACGACGCCTTGATCGGGAGCATCGATCTCGCCATCGGCAAGGCGGTGACGGCCAGGATATTCGACAAGCGGACGTCCGATCTTGCGGCGATGGCGCAGCCCGGCGCGCCGCTTTTCGGCATCGAGCAGAGCAATGGCGGCAAGGTCGTGATCTTCGGCGGCGGCCTGCCTGTGAAGATCGACGGCCAGATCGTCGGCGCGGTGGGCACCAGTGCGGGTTCGGTCGAGCAGGACATTGCAGTGGCCGAGGCGGCAGCCGCGGCCATCAGCCAGAGTACGGACTCATAGAAGGCCATGTTCGCGGTAACGAACAGCAACGTCTACTGAGGAAAGGCGTCGGTATGATCGAACTAACTGTCAATGGGACCAAACACCAAGTAAACGTCGTCCCAGAGATGCCGTTGCTCTGGGTTTTGCGCGATGAGCTCGGCATTACAAGCCCCAAATATGGTTGCGGAATAGCTCAGTGCGGCGCCTGCACGGTACAGATTGACGGAGCAGCCGTTCGCTCGTGCCAGGCGCGGATGGCTGATGTCGCAGGCAAGGCGATAATCACCATCGAAGCAGTCGGCAGCGGAAAGCTACATCCAGTGCAGCAAGCCTGGATCGAGCATCAGGTACCGCAATGCGGCTACTGTCAGACCGGCCAGATCATTCAGGCGATTTCCTTGCTCAAAGCGATTCCCAAGCCGACCGATGAAGACATCAACGTGGTCATGTCGGGAAATCTCTGCCGATGCGGCACCTATGAGCGCATTCGCGTTGCGATCCACTCGGCCGCCGAGAAGATGGGGGGCAAATGACATGGGCGAGATGCCAAGTCTTTCGCGACGCAGCTTCGTTTTCGGCTCCGTCGCGGTCGCGGGCGGCGTGGCCTTCGGTCACTATGGTCAGGCGCAACAGGCGCCTTCCGCCGCTGCCGCGACGAATCCGCTGATGACGAATCTCGGTCCGCATTCGGTTGCCTTCAATCCCTGGGTCGAGATCAGTCCGGACAAGATCACGCTGATTGCCCAGCATGCTGACAAAGGCCAAGGCGTTGGCTCTATCCAGACCCTGATGATCGCCGAGGAGTTGGACCTCGAGCCGGGCCAATTCGAGATTCGCTTCGCCGGACCTAGTCCCGCCTATTTCAATACCGGCTTTGCCCACGAACTTGCGCCCTTCATGGCGCCGGACCGAAGCCCCGAAGCTGAGAAGGCTCGCGCGGCCGCGCTGGAATGGCTGAGGCAGGCCGGGCTGCAGATGACCGGGGGCTCGAGCGCTATCCCCGATACATACGAAAAGCTCCGCATGGCCGGCGCGATCGCACGGGAAACGCTCAAGGCAGCCGCTGCCAGACGCAGCGGAGTCGCGGCCGCCGACTTACGCACCGAGGCCGGAAACGTAATCCTGCCGGACGGGACGAGAATTCCCTACATCACGCTTTCTGCCGATGCGGCGAAGATCACGCCGGTCGCGGTCGCCAAGCTCCGCGAGCCATCACAATGGCGAATTCTCGGCAAGCCGATGGAGCGGCTCGATATCCGTTCGAAAGTCACCGGCGAAATGAAGTTCGGTATCGACCGGACGATGGACGGCATGGTGTACGCGGCCGTCAAGCTGAACCCCAACAAGGGTCAGCCGATCAAATCCTACGATGCGAGCAAAGCTCAGGCGATGCCAGGGGTCCAGAAGATCCTCAAGGTATCGAATGGCATCGCGGTGATTGCGACGAACAGCTGGTACGCGATGCAGGCGGCCAAGCTTGTCGACTGCGTGTGGGAGCCGAGCAAATATCCGGCCGAGCAGGCTAACCACTGGAACACCGTGGCCTCGTCATTTACTCCACAGTTCCTCGCCAAGGAATGGCGCAACGACGGCAATATCGACGCTGGATTAAAAGACGGGACGCTGGTGGAGGCGGAATATCGCGCACCTTATGTGGGGCATCAGCCGCTGGAGCCGCTCAACGGTCTAGGCATCGTTACCGACAAGGGAATGGAAATCTGGGTCGGACACCAAACGCCGCAATCCGTGCAGTACATCGCGGCCACGGCGATCGGCATGAAGCCAGAACAAGTGACCTTTCATAACGAGTGGATGGGCGGGAGCTTCGGGCATCGGCTCGAATTCGAGAATATCAGAGTGCTTGCCGAGATCGCGAACCAGATGCGCGGGACACCGGTGAAGCTCATCTTCTCGCGGGAGGAGGACTTCCTGCAAGACATTCCCCGGCAGATTGCGATGGGCCGGTGCAGGGGAAGCGTCAAGGATGGAAGGCTCGTCGCGGCCGATCTGCAGGTGGCCGCGACAGCGCCGTTCAAGGAACTCTTGGCAAGGATGGGCTCGCCCTCGAAGGACCCCGATGGCCAGCTGGGGGTCGGAATCTGGAACGTTTACTACGACATTCCGAATTACCGGGCGACAAGCTTCGAAGTGCAAGGACTGTCACCGTGCACGACCTGGCGGGCCGTAGGGGCTTCCGCCAACGGATTCTTCACCGAGGGTTTCATCGACGAGTTGATTCACGCCGCGGGTCTCGACCCGCTCATGGCGCGCATCGAGATGTGCAAGATTCCGATCTACCGGAAGCTCCTGGAAACCGTTGGCGAGATGGCGGAGTGGAAGGGACCCCTGGGAAGGGGAAAAGGCCGTGGCGTTGCGTTTGTCGAGTCGTTTGGAACGGCCGTCGCCGAGATCGTCGAAGTGACCATGACCGACGCGGGCATCAAGATCGACAAAGTCTGGGTGGCGGCTGATGTCGGCAAGGTCTTGGATCCTGTCAACTTCGAGAATCTCGTCCAAGGCGGCGTCGTCTGGGGCCTTGGCCATGCCATGAACTGCGAACTCACCTATGCCAGGGGGGCCGTACAGCAGACCAACTACAATCACCACGAAGCCATGCGCATGTATCAGTGTCCGGTGATCGAGGTGCGCGGCCTGGAGAATGATTTCACGGTCAGGGGCATCGGGGAGCCACCCGTACCCCCTGCGGCGCCAGCACTGGCCAATGCCATCTTCGCCGCGACCGGCAAACGCATACGAGAAATGCCTTTCAACAAATTCGTCGATTTCGTGTGAGGGCAGGTCATGAGAAGGATAGCTTTGATCGCGCTCACATTTGCCAGTTCATCAATCGTCGCGCTGACGGGCTTTGTTCTGGCCAAAGACGAGTCGAAAGATGCGTTGCCGTTGGGCAGCATCAGCCGGGCCGCGGGTCTGCAGGCATGGAAGAGGATTGAGGCGGTGGTGACGCATCCACGCTGTGCCAATTGCCACGTCGATGCGAAGGCTATTCCAATCTGGACGCCAGCCGGTGAAAGCAAATCCCGAGTGCATGGCATGAACATTCACGGCGGGAAAAGCCGCATTGGAGCAGAGACAGTTCCGTGTTCAACCTGCCATGTCACTTCAACATTGCCGAATCCTCCCGCTCCGGCGCCCTTGCATGCAGGCATCGACTGGCAGCTTGCACCCGTAGAATTCATCTGGTTTGGCAAGAGTGGCGCCGAGATCTGTGCCCAGCTTAAGGATCCCGGGCGTAATGGCGGTCGCGACGCTGTCGGCCTCCTTCAGCATTTGAGGCACGATGCATCGCTCGGTGGATTCATACCCAGGGCATGGGAGCCCGGCGCCGGCCGCACGACTCCGCCCGGAACCTTTGAGGATCATGTCAAAGACATGGCTCTATGGGGAGCTGCCGGGCAGCCCTGTCCGGGCTGAGCGCGCGCACAAGGGCGAGGACGTCGATGCCGCCGCCTAGTTATCGCCTCAGGTTCTCGAAGCGAGAAGTTTCTTTGTGAAGGCAATGTTGCCGTCAATACGGATGCCGTCGGTGCATACGGCTGTCTTACTGCAGGTTGTCGAAGGAATGATCCTGCTCGTGGCAATGGAGATCATCACGGAACCTTCCCACTAGGGTCCGACCGCACGACAGGACGATTCCGCGGATTGCTCCGCATGGATCGGCACGATCCGCACAGCCATAGCGAATGGAGGCACTGATGCTGGACAAGGCCTATCGCGGTCAATGTGCCGCAGTGAAGGTGCATTGCACGAACGAAGCAGAGCGGCGCAACCGGGGCCTTACGCTGTTCGCCCTGGCGCTCGGCAGCTTCTGCATCGGGACGTCCGAGTTCGCGAGCATGGGGATCCTTCAGCTGTTCTCGGCCAGTCTCGGCATCGATATCCCCGCTGCGACGAACGCGATTGCGGCCTATGCGTTCGGCGTCGTGATTGGCGCTCCTCTGGTGACCCTGGCGGCGGCACGGCTGAACCGGCGAACGCTCCTCCTATGCCTGATGGGTCTGTTCATCCTCGGCAATGTCCTGTCGGCGGTCGCCACGGATCTCGGCATGTTCGCCCTGGCGCGCTTCGTCAGCGGCATGCCGCAAGGGGCGTATTTCGGCGCCGGCGCCGTCGTGGCGTCCTACATCGTCGGCCCCGGCCACGCGGGCAAAGCGTTCGCCCTGGTCATGACCGGGCTGACGGTCGCGACGATCATCGGCTCGCCGCTGGCGACCTTCCTCGGCCAGACCATGGGGTGGCGAAACACCTATTTCACCGTCGCCGGGGTTGCCGTGCTGGCCTTCCTCGCCTTGTGGGCCTGGGTGCCTCGAACCGAGGCGCTTCACGGCGGGCCCGTGGTGCAGGAGCTTGCCTCGCTACGCAAGCCGGCCGTCTGGGCGACGATGCTTGTGGCGGCGCTCGGCGTTGCCAGCATCTTCGCCGTGTACACCTTCATCGGCCCCTTCGTCACCGATATAGCGGCGCTCGATCAAGCCTGGATTCCGCTCGCGCTCGCGCTGTTCGGGCTCGGCATGACCGCCGGCAACCTGATCGGCGGAAGGCTGGCGGACGGCTATCCCGCGCGAGGGTTGGTCATGGGCTTCGGCAGCGCCCTGATCGTGCTTGTGGTGCTGGCCGCCGGCGGCGGCCATGTCTGGATCCTGATGCCGGCGCTGTTCGGCGTCGGCACGACGATGATGGTTGCCATCCCCACGATTCAGGTGCGCCTGACGGGCTTCGCTCCGGAGGCGCCGACGCTGATGGGCGCCATGAACCTCGCGGCGCTCAACATCGCCAACGCCATCGGCGCCTGGGCGGGCAGCGTGACGATTGCGGCCGGCTACGGCCTGCTGTCCGCGGTATGGGCGGGCTTCGGGCTGACGCTCCTGGGCCTTCTCGTCTTCGCGCTCACCTTGCCAAAGGCGCCGCAGTTCGCGCCCGCGTGATTGCAGTCACGCTCCTCATCTGGTCGGATGGTGTCGCGCACGAGACGTGGCATAGGCGCGATAGGGAGGTCACCCCATGGCAATCGGCGACGCTCGGCGAGAGCAGATGTTTCCGACGCTGTCCGCCCTTCAGATTGCGATGGCGCATCGCTTCGCGAGCGGCGCACCGCGCCGCTTCGGCCCTCGTGAAATCGTCTACGAGATCGGCGTCCGCGACGCCCCCTCCTGGCTGATCCTCGATGGCTCGGCCGACGCGATCCGGCGCGGTGCAGCCGGCGGGTCGTCGCTGGTCACGACCTACGGTCCCGGCCAGTTCACCGGTGAGACCAATCAGCTCTCGGGCCGTCCATCCCTGATGTCGGTCGTGGCGGGGGACAGCGGCGCGGTGGCTATACCCTTTGATGCGCCGCATCTGCGTGCGCTTGTCATCGGATCGGCGGATGTCGGTGAAACGATCATGCGCGCCTTCATCCTCCGGCGCGTCATGCTGATCGAGGAAGGGCAGACCGGCGGCGCAGGGTCGATCCTGGTCGGACGCCGGGATGATCCGGGCATCGTCGAGTTGTCGGGATTTCTCACCCGCAACGGCTACCCCCACACCGTCATCGCCGCGTGCGAGCCGGAGGGTCGCGAACTGGTCGAACGCCTCGGCGTCGCTCCCGAAGATCTGCCGCTGATGATCTGTCCGAACGGCACATTGCTCAGAAGCCCGAGCAATGCCGACGCCGCGTCCTGTCTCGGCATCACACCGGATCTCGATCCGAAGACTATCCATGACGTGGCGGTCATCGGGGCTGGGCCGGCCGGGCTTGCCACTGCCGTCTATGGCGCATCCGAAGGGTTGTCTGTCCTGGTCCTGGACAGCCGCGCCTTCGGCGGCCAGGCGGGCGCATCCGCCCGGATCGAAAACTATCTCGGCTTTCCCACCGGCATCTCCGGACAAGCCCTCGCGGGCCGGGCCTTCAATCAGGCGGCGAAGTTCGGCGCCGAACTTGCCATTCCGCTGACCGTGGGATTGCTCCGCTGTCACGGAGCGGATGCGGAAGCCCCGTTCACCCTCGAGCTCAGCAACGGTGGCACGGCACGGTCGCGCACCATCGTGATCGCCTCGGGAGCGCGCTACCGGCAGCCCGACATTCCCAACATCGAAGCGCTGGAAGGGGCCGGCGTTTCCTACTGGGCCTCGCCCGTCGAGGCGCGGCTTTGTGCCGGCGAGGATGTCGTCCTGGTCGGCGGAGGCAACTCGGCGGGCCAGGCGGTTGCCTATCTCGCACCGCAGGTCAGGCATCTGCACCTGGTGGTGCGCCGCCCGCTCGAGCAGACCATGTCCCGGTACCTGATCGATCGGATCGCGGCGCTGCCCAATGTCGAACTGCATGTGGACAGCGAGATCGTCGATTTGCACGGCGACCGGGCGACTGGCCTGACCGGGACGAGGTTTCGGGACCGCCGGACAGGTGCGACCCGGGAATGCACGTCGCGCCATCTCTTCCTGTTCATCGGTGCCGACCCCAATACGCGCTGGCTCGACAATTGTGTGGCGCTCGACGCAACGGGCTTCGTCCTCACGGGGGAGCGCGCCGGCGACGGCGAGCGGCTGCCGCTCGAAACCAGTTGCCCAGGCATCTTTGCCGTCGGGGACGTGCGCGCCGGCTCGACCAAGCGGGTCGCAGCCGCCGTCGGCGAAGGCGCCGCCGTCATCGCACAGATACATTCCGTCCTGGCACGGAACGTCGGGCGCGCCTTGGAGGCGGTGCGGCAAGCATGAGGAACCTGGCCCCTGCATCGCGTCAGGGCCAGTTGCGTTGAGGTGCATGCCCGGTCCGGAGGAGGCTTGAAAGCCTGCGAGTGGCGGGGCTGAATCGCGCCACAAACGTCCGCCGCTCGGCTAGAGCGTTTTCGAGCGAAGTGGGCACCGGTTCGCGTGAAGAAAATGCAATAAAATAAGGAGTTAGAGCATTTTCGCGATTCGGAGAAACGCGGAATTGCTCTAGGTGAAAGGCGCCAAAAGCGGCCGCACCAGTCCGCCGCTTTGGTTGCCTTGATTCGACGGGGCTCGAAGAGCTTTCCGACGTGTGGGTGAGGCCGGCGAAACGCTGAAACGCTGCGGCGGACTATTCTGCGTCACGGATGGATCAACGAATGATCCGGCTCGGCTCAGGCTCTCCGCGCCGGTCCCCTCCCAGCCTTCGCCCGGCAGCCCGTCCCGCAGGCTCGCTAAAGCCCGGAAAGGCAAGGCGAGATCGGCGGTTCGAAAGCCCTCATTTGGGAGGTATGCTGGGCGCTCCGCGAAAGCGAGGCGAAGAACCATCCTTTGGTCTTCGATCTT
>NZ_CAXUPC020000018.1:2500-5749 GCF_964252745.1 Allobosea sp. LjRoot9
GGCTAGATCACCCGGTTTCGGGTCTAATCCGACGAACTGAACGCCCTGTTCAGACTCGCTTTCGCTGCGCCTACGCCTATCGGCTTAAGCTTGCTCGTCAGATTAAGTCGCTGACCCATTATACAAAAGGTACGCGGTCACCCAGGACGAACCTTGAGCTCCCACTGTTTGTAAGCATTCGGTTTCAGGTGCTATTTCACTCCCCTCGTCGGGGTGCTTTTCACCTTTCCCTCACGGTACTTGTTCACTATCGGTCGCTGAGGAGTACTTAGGCTTGGAGGGTGGTCCCCCCACGTTCAGACAGGATTTCACGTGTCCCGCCTTACTCATGTCCCAACTGTTTGCAGATCCGTACGGGGCTATCACCCATTAATGCGTGGTTTCCCAACCACTTCCGGTAACTTACAGTCAGGCACTGGCCTGGTCCGCGTTCGCTCGCCACTACTAACGGAGTCTCGTTGATGTCCTTTCCTCCAGGTACTTAGATGTTTCAGTTCCCTGGGTTAGCTTTGAACCCCTATGTATTCAGAGTTCAATACCTTCATGTGACAATTCGTAGTGCAACAACAGCTGCAAGCTTGCGCTCACCTCTGCGGTCACAATACGAATTGTCGAAGGTGGGTTTCCCCATTCGGAAATCCGCGGATCAAAGCTCATTCGCAGCTCCCCACGGCTTATCGCAGCGTATCACGTCCTTCATCGCCTCTCAGCGCCAAGGCATCCACCGAATGCTCTTAAGGCACTTGATCGTTCTCATGATCGATGTCCGCAGATTCACATCTGCAAGACAATGATCGGAAAGACCATTTTTGCTTGCCGAATAGACCCGCGTAAGACGAGCGCAGATGGTGTCCGCACATCGAATGTCGCTGGGTAGCGACGTCCGCAAATCTATTCCCTCTTCACAATGACAAACAGCGTTACTTATCGTCGTTCGCGAGAACGACAATCAGCAAAACCTGAATTTCCGGGCGTTATTGGTGGAGCCAGACGGGATCGAACCGACGACCTGAAGCTTGCAAAGCTACCGCTCTCCCAACTGAGCTATGGCCCCGATCCAAACCTGACGGCTTGAACAAAGCTGGTGGGCCTGGGAGGATTTGAACCTCCGACCTCACGCTTATCAAGCGCGCGCTCTAACCAACTGAGCTACAGGCCCAAGGCAAAGCACTCGAAACTATTAAGCTTCGAGGCGCGGCCAAAGACCTAAAGCGTTGGCCCAGAATACGTGGAGACAAGCCCTATGCTTATCGATCCAGCGTATTCGCCCGGAAAAGAAAGAGAAACGAAGACGGCGAAGTCCCGCATGTCGAGGCCTGATTTGGCCTCTTTGTTCAAAGGGGATCAAAGGGTTTCGATCATCCAAAGGACAATCTAGCCGATAAGATCCGACCTTAGAAAGGAGGTGATCCAGCCGCAGGTTCCCCTACGGCTACCTTGTTACGACTTCACCCCAGTCGCTGAGCCTACCGTGGTCGCCTGCCTCCTTGCGGTTAGCGCGACGCCTTCGGGTAAACCCAACTCCCATGGTGTGACGGGCGGTGTGTACAAGGCCCGGGAACGTATTCACCGTGGCATGCTGATCCACGATTACTAGCGATTCCACCTTCATGCACTCGAGTTGCAGAGTGCAATCTGAACTGAGACGGCTTTTTGGGATTAGCACCGGATCGCTCCTTCGCTGCCCATTGTCACCGCCATTGTAGCACGTGTGTAGCCCAGCCTGTAAGGGCCATGAGGACTTGACGTCATCCCCACCTTCCTCGCGGCTTATCACCGGCAGTCCCCCTAGAGTTCCCAACTGAATGATGGCAACTAGGGGCGAGGGTTGCGCTCGTTGCGGGACTTAACCCAACATCTCACGACACGAGCTGACGACAGCCATGCAGCACCTGTGTTCCGGCCAGCCGAACTGAAGAGGTACATCTCTGTTCCTCAAACCGGACATGTCAAAAGCTGGTAAGGTTCTGCGCGTTGCTTCGAATTAAACCACATGCTCCACCGCTTGTGCGGGCCCCCGTCAATTCCTTTGAGTTTTAATCTTGCGACCGTACTCCCCAGGCGGAATGCTTAAAGCGTTAGCTGCGCCACTGAGGTGCATGCACCCCAACGGCTGGCATTCATCGTTTACGGCGTGGACTACCAGGGTATCTAATCCTGTTTGCTCCCCACGCTTTCGCGCCTCAGCGTCAGTATCGGACCAGTTGGCCGCCTTCGCCACTGGTGTTCTTGCGAATATCTACGAATTTCACCTCTACACTCGCAGTTCCACCAACCTCTTCCGAACTCAAGACTCTCAGTATCGAAGGCAATTCCAGGGTTGAGCCCTGGGCTTTCACCCCCGACTTAAGAGTCCGCCTACGCGCCCTTTACGCCCAGTGATTCCGAGCAACGCTAGCCCCCTTCGTATTACCGCGGCTGCTGGCACGAAGTTAGCCGGGGCTTATTCTTCCGGTACAGTCATTATCTTCCCGGACAAAAGAGCTTTACAACCCTAAGGCCTTCATCACTCACGCGGCATGGCTGGATCAGGCTTGCGCCCATTGTCCAATATTCCCCACTGCTGCCTCCCGTAGGAGTTTGGGCCGTGTCTCAGTCCCAATGTGGCTGATCATCCTCTCAGACCAGCTACTGATCGTCGCCTTGGTGAGCCATTACCTCACCAACTAGCTAATCAGACGCGGGCCGATCTATCGGCGATAAATCTTTCCCCCGAAGGGCGTATCCGGTATTAGTCCAAGTTTCCCTGAATTATTCCGAACCGAAAGGTACGTTCCCACGTGTTACTCACCCGTCTGCCACTAGTATCCGAAGATACCCGTTCGACTTGCATGTGTTAAGCCTGCCGCCAGCGTTCGCTCTGAGCCAGGATCAAACTCTCAGATTGTATACTGAGTTTGTTCCGGCAATCGCTGCGTATTGACGGAGTCATTGCTTGACGACCCAGGCTTTCACCCAAATCATCAGCGATGGCTCTTGTAAAACGCAGCACACCGAAGTCTCGTTCGACTTAGCCTAAGCTAAGTCCGCAAGAACTCCGCCGTCCACGTTTCTCTTTCTGTCTTCAGTTTTCAAACAGCGACATCTCACAGAGACAAGCCTGCGTACCGATTGCTCGGCTACAAAGCCCAAAGGTCTCAATGAAGCGTGGGAGGCGGCGGCGCCAGCGGCGTCGCCGTCTCGATGGCCGCTGTATAGGCCCCACCTCCCAAGCCTGTCAACAACCAACGTGAAACTTTTTAGACAGCG
>NZ_CAXUPC020000019.1:0-3198 GCF_964252745.1 Allobosea sp. LjRoot9
CGTCGAGGCCGCGCTCTCATTCGTCACCGCGTAGCTGTAGGTGATCGAGGCCGCCACACCTTCCGCGATCGAGCTCACGCTCGCCGTCTTCACCACCTTCACATCGGGAGCGACGTCGGCGATCGAAATCACGTGGTCATCCGTATCGGTGACAGGCGTGTTCTCGTCGTCATGGGCTGTTACCGTAACGACATTTGTATGTGTCGTGCCGGCGTTCTGCAGAATAATCGGGCTCGTGAAAGTAAAGGTGAATGTTTCACCCGGATCGAGCACGATGGGATTTCCGCCATTCGCCGCAAGGGCAGCCGCCGTCAGGTTCCCGAAGACGTTATCGACAACGCTGTCGATGGTCAGCGGGTCGGTAGCGGCGTTGGCGGCAGAAGCCGTGATGACGAATGTATAGGTCGCCGTCGCGCCGCCTTCGGCGATCGTCGCCGGACCGGACTTATCGATGGAGATTGCGGGCACCGGCTCAACGGAAGCGGTGCTGGCAAGCACTCTCCACTCCTCGAAGCCGCCATTCGACGCATTGGCGCCGGCCCCGCCCAGATTTGAATAAAGCGTCACATAGGACGCAGCCGTCGCCCCGGCCGCTTCGAACGAGCTCAGCGGGATCAGAACGCGATAATCGTCAGTTCCGCTGCCGGAGTTGGTGTCAAAGAGCGCCTGCGTGCCCGCCAGATCGAAGACCTGCGTAAAACCCGCGCCAAAGCTATCCGTCGCATTGTTGAAATCGGATAGCGTCGCAGGGGCACCGGATATGTAGACCTTAAAATCATTGAGGCTGATCTGTGGATTTCCGCCACTGTCGCTCTCATTCAGGTCAAGCCTGAATTCAATATATTCAATACCGCCAATTGTGACCGTGGCGATTCCGCCAAACTTCAAGCTGTCGGTGAACGATGATTTATTATCAAGGACATTTCCGCCTTGATCGGTATTGAAGCCTTCCTCCGTCCCATTCGCTTGCAAGCGCAAAAACGAATCGTAATTCCCCGTTCCCGAGCCAACAGATGTGGCTTCGAGAATTGCGCCGTCATTAAGCACGGTCATTGTCGACTTCCCCTCAAACGGGTGGTCTCGCCGCATTCTATTGCAGACTTAACGCCACCCGCATTATTGCCGCCTTAGCAATAAAGCACGTCGCCATCGCGTTGTTAAGACAAAATTAACGCTGGGTCATGCCGTAGCGTTATATATTTAATTCGAGCCGACGCCTGGTGGCGTGGCGGCGATATGGCGCCCCCCTTCAAGCCGGATGCTGCTGGATGACGTCATCACGCTCGGACATCTCGCAATCGCGAGATGTCCGAGCGTGATGCTGCGCCGTTGAATCTGCAGGTCGCGGATGGGTGGCGCGTCCGGATTCACGACCTGCCGCCCGCCATCCGACAGTTGCGGCATCGACCCAATTGGCCCGCGATCCGGCGAATTTTCTAAGAAAATGATTGGAAATTAACAACAAATCTCAAATTATTTACATCTGTATATAGCCGGATATGCATCTGGCGGCCTGGCCATATTGCGGCAATCCCCGAAACGATCATTAACGAGTCGTTAACAGGGGGTTGAGTCATGGTTAATGTCTTCGACGTCGCCAACATGTTGAATGAACGCGCTGATACGTCAGGTATTAGCGCTGTCGAAAACAACATTGCGGCGCACCAGGGTCGCTACGATATCGCTCAATCACCAACGGCACCTCCGCTGACCCCGGCGACGCCTGCACAGGCTCCTTTAAGTAATCCACCGGCCGGCATGGTGGTTCAGCCTGGCGCGCCACAGTCCGGAGCCCCGGCCCCCGCCCCCGTGATCAAGCTCCCGCAGGGGGCGTCACTCGACGACATCCAGGTCCGCGGCGATGATTTGATCCTCAACCAGCCGAGCGGCGCGCCGGTCGTCATCCCCAATGTGACGAAGGCGATGCCGACAATCATCATCGGCGACGTGGAAGTCCCCGCAAGCGCCTTTGCCGCCGCATTCGAACGTGCCGGCGTGACGCCCGGTGCCGGCCCAGGAGCCGGTGCTCAGGCTGCCACCGGAAGCTCTGGCGGCAATTTCAGCGTCGCGGCCGGCAATATTGGAAATGCCTTCGGTTTGACGGGCCTCCTGCCTCCGACAGCCCTGTCCTTTGGCACTCTCGATCGAGAGGAGCTCAGCCAGCGGCTGAGAGCCTCGACCGGGCCGTCGAACGCCGGCGGCAATGCCACCGCGTTTCTCGAAGAATCCTCGCTCTCAACCGGGACGAGTTCACAAAATCTCGGCGAGACCTCCCTCGTCACATTGCGTTTCTCGGCCGGCGCAACGCCTGTCACCAGCGTTTCCTTCAGCTCCAACCTGAGTGGACTGCGCACCGAGACGAACGGGATAGCGGGCGATGATATCGCCTGGGTTCGCGTCTCCGATGTGCAGGTCGTCGGTCGTGTCGATGGTGTGGATGCCATCCGACTGGACATCCTCTCCGGCCAGTCGATTCCTGCCGGGACAACCGGCGATGTCGTCGTGCTTGTCACGCTGCTTACCGGCCTGCCGGATCCAGCAGGCAACGGTGCGCAGATTCTCGACCTGGGTACGATCGGCGTCATAGCAACGACTGCTGTGGGAACCAGCGAAGCGGTTTTCGCCATCTCGGTTCAGGATGACATTCCCAGCGTCGTGCTGAGCGGCGTCGTCGCGCCCAACCTGATCGTCGACGAGACCAACCTGACCACCAATGCCAGCGCCTCCTTCGCCGGGCTGTTCACCTCGGCCTATGGCGCCGATGGCGCCGGCACCACCACCTATGCGCTCGCCGTCACCGCGGCCGCCTCGGGCCTGATCGACGTCGCGTCGGGCCAGAACGTCGTGCTCTCGCTGAACGGCACCGTGGTCGAGGGCCGCACCGCAGGCTCCAACCTGCTCGTCTTCACCGTCACGGTCGATGCATCAGGCCTGGTCACGCTCGACCAGATCCGCGCGCTGAGCCATCCCGACGCCACCAACCCCAACGATCCCGTCAGCCTGGCGGCCGGCCTCGTCACCCTGACCGCGACCATCACCGATCGCGACAATGACAGCACCCCGGCCACGGCCCAGATCGGCGCCACACTGCAGTTCCTCGACGACGGCCCCGCCATCGTGCGCAACGTCGTCGTCGAGGAAAAAGGCGGTGGCGTCGTCCCCAGCCTGATCGTCGACGAGACCGACCTGACCACCAAT
>NZ_CAXUPC020000020.1:0-1297 GCF_964252745.1 Allobosea sp. LjRoot9
GGGACTGTCAGGGATTTTGTGTCTTGGGCCATAGTGACGCCGATGGAGGGCGCATATGGTCATCAAGAAGGACACGTTGGATCAGTTGCTTGCGGGGCGTGACCCGCGAGATGTTTTTGCCAAGGATGGACTTGTCGACGAGCTGAAGAAGGCTCTTGCGAACCGGGTTCTGTCGGCGGAGCTGGACGATCACCTCGATGGCGAGGCGGCGGCCGGGAAGAGCAATCGCCGCAATGGCTATTCGAAGAAGACGGTGCTGGGCGAGAGCTCGAAGCTGGAGCTGCGGATTCCGCGCGATCGGGAGGGTACGTTCGATCCCAAGCTGATCGCCAAGTACCAGCGCCGCTTTCCCGGCTTCGACGCCAAGATCATCTCGATGTACGCCCGGGGGATGAGCGTCCGCGAGATCCAGGGCCATCTGCTGGAGATCTATGGCCTCGACGTCTCGCCCGACCTGATCTCGACGGTGACCGACGCCGTGCTGGAGACCGTAACGGAGTGGCAGAACCGGCCGCTGGAGACGAGCTATCCGCTGATCTTCTTCGACGCCATGCGCGTGAAGATCCGGGACGAGGGCCTGGTCCGCAACAAGGCGGTGTACCTGGCCCTTGGCGTGCAGGCCGACGGCACCAAGGACATCCTCGGCATCTGGATCGAGACGACCGAGGGCGCCAAGTTCTGGCTACGCGTGATGAACGAGCTGAAGAACCGCGGCGTCGAGGACGTGCTGATTGCCGTCGTCGACGGCCTGAAGGGCTTCCCCGAAGCGATCAACGCCGTCTTTCCGCAGGCGATCGTACAGACCTGCATCGTGCATCTGATCCGGCATTCGCTGGAGTTCGTCTCCTGGAAGGATCGAAAGCCCGTCGTGCCGGCGCTGCGCGCGATCTACCGCGCCAAGGACGCAGAAGCCGGAGCGGCCGCGCTCGAGGCCTTCGATGCGGGTTTCTGGGGCAAAAAATACCCCGCGATCGCCCTGGCATGGCGCCGCAACTGGGATCGCGTCATCCCGTTTTTCGCCTTTCCCGAGGGCGTGCGGAAAATCATCTACACCACCAACGCGATCGAGGCTCTGAATGCCAAGCTCCGGCGCGCGGTCAAAATACGGGGGCATTTTCCAACCGACGAGGCCGCGACCAAGCTGATCTATCTCGTCTTGCGCGACGCTGCGGCCGAGTGGAAAATGGCACCGCGCGAATGGGGCGAAGCAAAATCCCAGTTCGCCATCATGTTCGAGGAACGCTTCATCACGCGGTGAAGCTCAACCCGCCCCGGACACAAAAATTCAGACAGTCCC
>NZ_CAXUPC020000021.1:0-1198 GCF_964252745.1 Allobosea sp. LjRoot9
GCCACCTTGTATCATTGAAGATGTTTAGGATTGGCGTTGCCGGACCGGGGACGGCCATCTCCGGTCCGGCTGTCGGTCGCTGGATCGTCGCCACCAAAGCTCGAGAGCTGTGGAGAAGCAGGATCACGGCCGGCACTCTTCCTCGGACCCGGATGGTTGACGGAACGCCAGGTTCGCATTGACGCAAGGCGGGGTCGACGAAGATGGAACAGCATAGCAGGCAGCAGACGGCCGTGAAGGCGGCCGGGATCGATGTGTCCAAGGCCAGGCTCGATGTCGCCGTCGTGGGCGGTGAGAGCTTTGTGGTCGGCAACGACCAGGAGGGCCATGGCGCGATCGCCAGACGGCTGGCCCAACTCGGGGTGACCCGCGTCGGGCTGGAGGCGTCGGGGAACTACGAGGCGCCGGTCGCAGCGCGCCTGCGCAAGGAAGGCTTCGTCGTGATCGTGCTCGATCCGGCGCAGGTGCACGGCTATCGCCGCTTCAGGAAGAAACGGGCCAAAACCGATCCGATCGATGCCGCCCTGATCGCGGCGGTGACCGCCTCGGTCGAGGAGCTGCGACCGCCGCCCGACCCCCGCCTGATCGATTTTGCCGAGGAACTGACCCTGATCGAACAGATCGGCGAGGATATCGCCCGTATCAAGACCAGACGCGAGCGCTTCACCGCCCCCGTTCATCAGCGCCATCTCGCTCGCGAGATCACCCGCCTCAGCACGCTGCAGAAGCTCCTCCGCGCCCGCATCACCCTCAAACTCAGCCGCCATGACGACCTGAAGCGACGCTACGATCTGGCCCGCTCCATTCCCGGCATCGGCGAGATCGCAGCGCTGGCCGCCATCATCCGCATGCCCGAACTCGGCCAGATGAGCCGCGAGCAAGCCGCAGCCCTGCTCGGTGTCGCCCCCTTCAACGTCGACACCGGCAAGCACCAGGGCCAACGCCACATCGCCGGAGGCAGGGCCCGCCTCAGAAAGGTGTTCTACCTCGCAGCCTTCGCCGCCAGCCAGCGCTGGAACCCCGATCTCGTAAGCCTCCACAAACGCCTCAGCGCCAACGGAAAAAGCTTCAAGGTCGCCCTCGTCGCCTGTGTCCGAAAGCTCATCATCATACTCAACGCCGTCCTCGCAAGGGGAACCCCATGGCTCTCCAAAACAACACCATGACCGAAAACCCCGATCATGGTTGCTTCTCCCGC
>NZ_CAXUPC020000022.1:0-1178 GCF_964252745.1 Allobosea sp. LjRoot9
CGACGCCATGCGGCATCAGAATAGCGTGTTTCACGGGCTGCTGAAGCATGTTCCGTGGTCTTGCTTCGACAAACTGGTGGATGAGCACGGGTCGGATGCGCGGGTGCGCCGACTTTCGACGAGAAGCCAGTTCGTGGCGCTGCTCTACGGGCAACTGGCGGGAGCCGTCTCCTTGCGCGAGATCGAGACGGCTGTGCAAAGCCATCGCGCCCGGCTCTATCATCTGGGTGCGCGCGAACTCTCGCGCTCGACGCTGGCCGATGCCAATGCGCGGCGGCCCCATGAGGTGTTCAGCGGCCTGTTCGCGCGGATGACGGCAATGGCCGGGCGCGGCTTGCGCCGATCCACGGCTGAGGCGGTCAGGCTGATCGACTCGACCGGGATCAGGCTGTCGGGGATCGCCTGCGACTGGGCCCGCTTCTCCAAGGGCGTCTGTGGCGCCAAGGCCCACATCGTCTACGACCCCGACGCGCAGACACCGCTTTATCTCGCGGTCACCCCGGCCAAGGTCAACGACATCATCGCCGCTCGCGCCATACCCATCGAACCGGGCGCGACCTACGTCTTCGATCTCGGCTATTACGACTTCGCCTGGTGGGCCAAGCTCGACGCGGCCGGCTGCCGGATCGTCAGCAGGCTCAAGGCCAACACGCCACTGACGCTGGTCGAGGAGCGCGCCCTGCCTGAAGGCTCGACCCTCTCCTATGACCGCCTCGGTTTTCTCCCCGTGCGTCAGGCCGCCTCGCGGACAAACCCGTTCCAGGACCCCGTCCGCGAGATCGGTGTCGTCCTCGAAGACGGCGCGACCCTGCGCGTCGTCTCAAACGATCTCGACGCCACAGCCGACGAGATCGCCGCCCTCTACAAGCGCCGATGGGCCATCGAGCTCTTCTTCAGATGGGTCAAACAGACACTGCGCATCAGGCACTTCATCGGACGATCCGAAAACGCCGTTCGTATCCAGATCGCCGTCGCTCTGATCGCCTATCTCCTGCTCAAGCTCGCAAAAGACGCAGTCAGGATCATCGACAGCCCGCTCGCCTTTGCCCGCCTCGTCCGTACAAATCTCATGCACAGACGCGACATCGACAAACTGCTCAAGCCGCCAAAGCCGCTCCAAAAAGACCCGAGACAGCTCAACTTCCAACTAACCCCAAATTAAACCGGACAGCCGTGGG
>NZ_CAXUPC020000023.1:0-1169 GCF_964252745.1 Allobosea sp. LjRoot9
ATTATGTCGGGGACTTCGTCAAGAGCCTGCGCGGCAGGCTTTGAAGGGTGGCGCATCCGCATCGATCTGGGCGCTCCGCCCGGGACGAGGCTGGCCAATTGACGCCATATACTCTCGAGCACGGGCGATCATGCTGCGTTAGCGAGGCTTTCAGCAATTGAAAGCATAGTTATCGAATCGTTGAGCCGGCCTAAGGCCCCCTTATGTCATTGATCGTCAAACTGATCGAAAGCCTGTCTTTCGTGCTGCTGGCCGCACTGGCGCTCACGATCATCCTGCCAAGGCTCGATCGTCACCAGATTCTGCGCCAGATCGTCGTCAGCGCCCTGCTGGCTGCTGCCGGCTTCTTCAGCATGAACCATCCCTTCATGCTGCAGCCGGGGTTGGCGATCGATTCACGAAATGTCGTCGTCCTGCTCGCGGGCCCTGTCGGCGGGATACTGGCGACGGCTCTCGTGGCCGCGCCTCTCGCTCTCTACCGCTATTCCAATGGTGGCCCGGGCATGGTCATGGGCATTGTCGGCATTCTGCTCAGTGCATTGGCGGGAGTTGCCATCCATTGGCGCGCCAGGTCGCGCCAGCGTGATTTTGCCATGGAAGACGTCTGGCTGGTGGCTCTGTCATCGGCGCTCGTTCTGCTTCCGCCGCTGCTGCTGCTGCCGAATTGGGCGATGATCGAGACAGTGATCATCCGGGCCTTGCCTTTCACGCTGATGGTCAATGTCGGTGGTGCGACATTGATGGCGTTGATCATCGTCATCGATGCCGAACGGCGTGAAACCGCCTATCGCTTCAAGACCCTGGTTCAGCGCGCGCCCGGCACGCTCTACCAGCGCATCGTCCGGCCGGACAAAACCCTGAGCTACAGATTTGCGTCCTTTAGTCTGGAAAGGTCGCTCGGCATCACCCAGCAGGAGGTCGAGCGCGATCCGGAGGTCTGGATCGGCCGGATGCTGCCGGAGGACAGGGCGCGCTTCGAGGACGCCCGCATGCGGCAATTCGACGACAGGGACAATTGGCGCTTCGAGGCGCGCTACACCACGGTGACCGGTGCGATTATCTGGCTGCGCAGCGAGGCCACCATGCGCGAGCTGCCGGACGGGACCATGATCTGGGACGGCATCCTACTCGATGTCACCGACGAGAAATCGCTGGAAACCCGCCGCGCG
>NZ_CAXUPC020000024.1:0-1051 GCF_964252745.1 Allobosea sp. LjRoot9
TGTGGAGCCTCAACAGGTTGTCCTCGTCGAGAGCGAGTCTGCTGATTGGGGTTTTGGCCTGGATGCCGCCATGTGGTCGATGCCAATTGTAGTGGTGGAGCCAGCGCGGCAGCTCTTCGGTTCGGCGGTCTGAGTGGTCATAGGGCCTGGCATAGGCCCATTCGCGCAGAGCGGTCTGGATGAAGCGCTCGGCCTTGCCGTTGGTCTTGGGCGTGTAGGGCTTGGTCCTGATGTGTCGCAGGCCGAGATCGCGGCAGGCATCGCGGAAGGCGAAGGCTTTGTAGCATGAGCCGTTGTCGGTCATGACGCGGGTGACGGTGACGCCGAGGCGTTCGTAATAGGCCACCGCCGCCCTGAGGAAAGCGACCGCGCTTATGGCCTTCTCGTCGGGCTTCATCTCGACGAAGGCGAGCCGCGAGGCATCGTCGATGCAGACATGGGCGAACTCCCAGCCGAGACCTTCGCCGCGTCCACGCCGGTTGCTCTGGCGGGTCCGGTCCCCGGTGATGCGGTGGCCGACACCGTCGATGCGGCCGAGCTTCTTGATGTCGATGTGGATCAACTCGCCGGGATGGGCGCGCTCGTAACGGCGCACCGGCTCGGCCGGTTCGAGGTCTCGCATCCGGCTCAATCGCGCCCGCCGCAGGATCCGGCTCACCGTCGCCGGTGAGACGCCGACCTGCTTGGCAATGGCCTGACCGCTCAGGCGCTGGCGACGCAGCGCGATGATCTGCTCGGCCTGGCTGGCAGGCGTCGGGCGATGCAGCCGGTGCGGACGCGACGAGCGATCCGCCAGCCCAGCCACGCCCTCGGTGGCGAAGCGTGCGATCCATTTATGGACCGTCTTCAGGCTGACACCAACCGCGCTGGCGATCACAGCAGATGCCGAGCCAGCAGACGCCAAGCGCACAATCCGCTCTCGACCCAGCCGCGTCAGACGGGCATTCTTGTGGATGTTCATCCGGTTCCTCCCCGAGGGATACTGAAGCTTCGCAACCTCAGCTTCCTCGCTCGGGACCGGATGGACAACCTATTGAGAGCTCACATCTAG
>NZ_CAXUPC020000025.1:0-702 GCF_964252745.1 Allobosea sp. LjRoot9
GCCTCGGACGGGCCGATATCCATGCCCAGCACCTCGCGCCTGCCGTCGCTGTTGACGCCGACGGCGACGATGACCGCGACAGAGACGATCCGGCCGGCCTGGCGGACCTTCACATAGGTCGCATCGATCCAGAGATAGGGCCAGTCGCCCTCGATCGGCCGGTCGAGGAAGGCCTGCACCCGTTCGTCGATCTCCTCGCAGAGCCGCGATACCTGGCTCTTCGAGATGCCGCTCATCCCCATCGCCTTGACCAGGTCATCGACTGAACGCGTCGAGATGCCCTGGATGTAGGCCTCCTGGATCACGGCCGTCAGCGCTTTCTCGGCCATGCGACGCGGCTCGAGGAAACCCGGGAAATACGAGCCCTTCCTCAGCTTCGGGATGCGCAGCTCGACCGTACCGGCGCGCGTCTCCCAGTCACGCTCGCGATAGCCGTTGCGCTGTGCCAGGCGCTCCGGGCTCTTCTCGCCCAGGCCTGCGCCGGTCAGGCCGCTGACCTCAAGCTCCATCAGGCGCTGGGCGGCAAAGCCGATCATCTCGCGCAAAACATCCGCATCAGGGCTCTTCTCCAGCAGCCCGCGCAGGTTCATCATCTCGTCGGTCATCGGTGGATCTCTCGGTTCGGGGTTGGTCGTCGCAACCCAAACCTAACCGGCAACCGCCGATGACCACCTCACCTACACCACGTGACGGGACACGACC
>NZ_CAXUPC020000026.1:0-660 GCF_964252745.1 Allobosea sp. LjRoot9
CGAGACCTTCTGGACCGCCTTCCTGCGCAAGCTGGCGCGGCGCGGCCTGCGCGGGGTCAAACTCGTCATCTCCGACAGCCATGAGGGCATCAAAGCCGCCGTCTCGAAGGTGCTCACCGCGACCTGGCAGCGCTGCCGCGTCCACTTCATGCGCAATGCGCTCGCTCATGCCGGCCGCAGCGGGCGGCGCGTCGTCTCAGCCTTCATCGCCACGGCCTTCGCCCAGGACGACGCCCATGCCGCGAGCCAGCAATGGCGCCGCGTCGCCGATCAGCTCAGGCCGACCGTCCCCAAGCTCGCCGCCCTGATGGACAACGCCGAGACCGATGTCCTCGCCTACATGACCTTCCCGACGCAGCATCGCGCCAAGCTGCACAGCACGAATCCCCTGGAGCGGCTCAACGGCGAGATCAAACGCCGCACAGAGGTCGTCGGCATCTTTCCCAACGAGGCCGCCATCACGCGGCTCGTCGGCGCCATTCTGCTCGAACAAAACGACGAGTGGGCCGTCCAGCGCGCCCGATACATCACGCTGGAAAGCATCGCGCCATTGAGCGATGATCCAATCGTCGGCATCCCAACATTGGCTGCCTGACCTTCCCGGCCCAGCCGGCCAACGTGGTGGCCATCACAAGCTACACCACGCTACGGGACACGACC